>DDSZ01000031.1:541-746 GCA_002344205.1 Opitutaceae bacterium UBA2377 | reverse complement strand
CCAGTTCGCCTACGCCATCGGCCACCCGCAGCCCGTGTCGGTGCGCGTCGAGACCTTCGGCACCGCCAAGCTCGGCATTTCCGACGAGCAGATCACGGCCGCCGTCCAGGCGGTGTTCAGCTTCAAGCCGGCCGACATCGTCAACCAGCTCAACCTCCTGCACCCGATCTACCGCCAGACGACCAACTACGGCCACTTCGGCAAG
>DDSZ01000031.1:304-429 GCA_002344205.1 Opitutaceae bacterium UBA2377 | reverse complement strand
GCCGACTGGGGCCGCAAGGAGATCTCCGTCGCTGAGCACGAGATGCCCGGCCTCGTCTCCGTCCGCAAAAAGTTCGGTCCCGGCAAGCCCCTCAAGGGCGTCCGCATCACCGGCTCGCTGCACAT
>DDSZ01000031.1:0-250 GCA_002344205.1 Opitutaceae bacterium UBA2377 | reverse complement strand
CGCCGCCGCGGCCATCGCCGCCAGCGGCACCCCCGTTTTCGCCTGGAAGGGCGAGACGCTTGAAGAATACTGGGATCTCACCCTGCACGCCGTCAGCTTCCCGGGTGGCAAGGGCCCGCAGCTCGTCGTTGACGACGGCGGTGACGTGACCCTCCTCATCCACAAGGGCTGCGAACTCGAAGAGGGCAGCGACTGGGTCAACACCCCGTCCGGCTCCCACGAGGAACAGGTCATCAAGAACCTGCTCAAG
>DDSZ01000008.1 GCA_002344205.1 Opitutaceae bacterium UBA2377 | reverse complement strand
GTGCTGGCGAGCGATCCGGAGGACGCTTTCGCGCGGGCGACCGATTCGCTCGTGGAGAAATCCATGTATGGGAAAAAGTTCACCGGCCCGGCCCGCGCCGCGTATGTGGTGGACCGCGACGGCACGGTGCTGGCGGTCGTGCCGAAGGTGGACACCGCCGATCACGGCGCGCAGCTCAAGGCCGTGCTGGCCGGGCTGAAGTAGCGGCAGCCATGGTCGCGGTCCGCTCGGAGAGCGGACCCTACCGGCGCTACCGCGCCACAGGGTGACGACCACATGATTATCTAAATTGCTCTCTCCTTCAGTTGGGCTGTGAACAGCTTCACCAGCTCGGCGGCGGCGCGGCCCGGCGGCCGTTGGCGGGGCCAAACGAGCACGATCTTTCGTTCCGGCCGCGGGGCGGCGAGCGAGCGGTAGTCGGGAGCGCGGCGGCGGTGGGTGCGCCGCGCCATGGCGGGCACGAGGGCGAGGCCGAGCCCGGCGCAGACGAGTTCCTGCACGGTCTCAAGCTGGGCGCTGCGGAAGCTGAGGCGCGGCTTCACCTCCTGCCGTTCGCAGAAGCCGAGCACTTGGTCGCCGAGACAGTGGCCGGCCTTCATCACGATGAGTTTTTCGGCGCGCAGGTCGGCGGCCCGGAGCGTGCGCTTCGCACCCAGCGGGTGTCCGGGCGGGAGCGCGAGCAGCAGCTCCTCGGTGAAGAGTTCCGTGACGACGAGGCGGTCGTCGATGATCGGTTCGCTGGCCACGGCGAAATCAATCTCGTAGGCGTGCAGGAGCTTGAGCAGCTCGGCCGTCGTGTCCTCGTGCACGGTGATGTCCACACCGGCGAACTGCGCGCAGAACTTCGCCATCACCGGCGGCAGCAGGTAGGGGGCGATGGTCGGCAGGACGCCGATGGCGACGGAGCCCTGCTTCAGGTCGAGGGCGTCATTGGCCTCGCGCCGGGCCGCCTCCACTTCCTCAAGGATGCGCAGGGCGCGGCGCAGGAAGGCCGTGCCGTGCGGGGTGAGGCGCACCTGGCGCTTCCGGCGGTCGAAGAGCCGCTCCCCGAGCTCGTCCTCGAGCTTTTGGATCTGCTGGCTGAGCGAGGGCTGGGCGACGTTGCATTGCTCGGCGGCGCGCGAAAAGTTGCCCGTGCGGGCCAGCGCGACCATGTAGCGCAGTTGGTGCATTTCCATAGGTGGGACCTATAGTGACCAGAGGAACAAAGTATTTCAACAATAGCTCGCGAAATGGTTTAATCCGTATCCCTTGTCATCACCCATGACCGGACATCCCCAGCCTCACGCCGCCCCCGGCGGTCATCCCCTTCAGCAGTCTTAACGTTCCACCCGGAACATCCCTCAACCCGAACCCTAGAATCGCACCGAAACGGAGACACCCATGGATACGAATCCCGAGAAAACCGGCGGCAAATGCCCCTTCGCCCACGCCCACCCGATGGTCGCGGCCAAGTCGAACCGCGACTGGTGGCCCAACCAGATCAACCTGAAGCTTCTGGGCCAGAACTCGCCCCTGACCGACCCGATGGGCGGCGGCTTCAACTACGCTGCGGAGTTCAAGAAACTCGACCTTGCCGCGCTGAAGCAGGACCTCCGTGCCGTGATGACGGATTCGAAGGACTGGTGGCCGGCCGACTTCGGTCACTACGGCGGCCTTTTCGTCCGCATGACCTGGCACAGCGCCGGCACCTACCGCACCGGTGACGGGCGCGGCGGCGGCGGCACCGGGCAGCAGCGTTTCGCCCCGCTCAACAGTTGGCCGGACAACGCCAATCTCGACAAGGCCCGCCGGCTGCTCTGGCCGATCAAGCGGAAATACGGGAAAAAGATTTCCTGGGCCGATCTCATGATCCTCGCGGGCAACGTCGCCCTCGAGTCGATGGGCTTCAAGACCTTCGGCTTCGCCGGCGGCCGCGCCGACGTGTGGGAGCCCGAGGAGGATGTTTATTGGGGTCCCGAGGCCGATTGGCTCGGCGACAAGCGTTACTCGGGCGACCGGGATCTCGCGAAGCCCCTCGCCGCCGTGCAGATGGGTCTCATCTACGTCAACCCGCAGGGGCCGAACGGCAACCCCGACCCCGTCGCCGCCGCCAAGGACATCCGCGAGACCTTCGCGCGCATGGCGATGAACGACGAGGAGACCGTCGCGCTCATCGCCGGCGGCCACACCTTCGGCAAAACCCACGGCGCCGGCCCCGAGTCGCACGTCGGGCGCGAGCCTGAGGGCGCCGGCATCGCCGAGCAGGGCTTCGGCTGGAAGAGCAGCTTCCGCTCCGGCAAGGCCGGCGACGCCATCACCAGCGGCCTCGAGGTCACCTGGACGAAGACGCCCACCCAGTGGAGCAACAACTTCTTCGAAAACCTGTTTGGCTTCGAGTGGGAGCTCACGAAGAGCCCCGCGGGGGCACACCAGTGGGTCGCCAAGAATGCGCCGGACATCATCCCCGACGCCTTCGACCCGAAGAAGAAGCACAAGCCCACGATGCTGACGACCGACCTCTCGCTGCGCTTTGACCCGGCCTACGAAAAGATCTCGCGTCGCTTTCTCGCCAACCCGGACCAGTTTGCCGACGCCTTTGCCCGCGCCTGGTTCAAGCTCACGCACCGCGACATGGGTCCGAAGTCCCGCTACCTCGGGCCGGAAGTCCCCAAGGAGGACCTCATCTGGCAGGATCCCATCCCCGCCGTGAACCATCCGCTGGTGGACGCGAAGGACATCGCCGCGCTCAAGGCCAAGATCCTCGCCACGGGCCTCGGCATCTCCGAGCTCGTCGCCACCGCCTGGGCCTCGGCCTCAACCTTCCGCAAGTCCGACATGCGCGGCGGGGCCAACGGTGCCCGCATCCGCCTCGCCCCGCAG
>DDSZ01000022.1:177-77583 GCA_002344205.1 Opitutaceae bacterium UBA2377 | reverse complement strand
GCGCCGCAGAAGATGAGCAGCGCGATCGAGGTGGCGACCAGCTCGGGCGAGGTGTCGAGCCGCGCCGCGATGTCGGCCAGGGTGATGCTGCCAAAGGCCCAGTAGGCGAGAATGATGCCGAGGAGGAAGCCGAAGTCGCCGAGCCGGTTGACAATGAAGGCCTTTTTGGAGGCGGCGACGGCGGCGGGCCGGTCGTAGTAGAAATTGATCAGCAGGAAGGAGCTGAGACCGACGAGCTCCCAGAAGATGAANNGAAGAGCATGATCAGGTCGTCGGCCAGGGTGAGGCCGATCATCGAGAACATGAACAGCGACAGGCAGCCGAAGAACCGCGCCGCATGCGCCTCGCCCTTCATGTAGCCGACGCTGAAGACGTGGATCAGGAACCCGATGAACGCGACGACGAACAGCATCAGCTTCGTGAGGTCATCCACCAGAAAGCCGAGCTTGATCGTCAGCGGACCAAGGATGAGCCACTCCGCGGTGACGGTGAAATTCTCCGTGAAGAAGATGAGCCGGCTGCCCAGCAGCACGATGCCGGCGGCGGCGGCCAGCGATAGCGCACGGCCGACGGCCGCGTGCCGGCGGAAGAAGAGCGCGGTGGCGAGGGCGGTGGCCAGCGGCAGCAGCAGGAGCGCGAGGGCGGTTTGGACGGGCGTCATGGCGTCAGTTCCTCAGGGCATTGAGTTCGTCCACCTGCACCGTCTGGCGGCGGCGGAAGAGGGCGACGATGATGGCGAGGCCGACCGCGACCTCGGCCGCGGCCACCGTGAGGATGAAGAAAACGAAGACGTTGCCGTCCATCGTGCCGTTGTAGCGCGAGAACGCCACCAGCGCGAGGGTCACGGCGACGAGCATGAGCTCAAGGCACATGTAGATCACCAGCGTGTTCTTGCGCAGCAGCACGCCGAAGAAGCCGATGGCGAAAAGCAGCGCGCTGAGGAAAAGGTAGTCGTTGAGCCCGATGTTCATTTGACGTCCTCCAGGCCCTCATGGCGTTTGCTCAGCACGATGACCCCGAGCATCGCGATCAGGAGCATGAACCCCACGATCTGCACGGGGAGGAGATAAAGGGTGAACAACTGGTAGGCGTAGCTTTTCAGATCGGCGCCCACACCAGGCCCCGCCGGCAACGCAGCCTCGATCCGGCCCCGGCTGTGCAGGGAAAGCAGGCCGACCGCCAGCAGCGCGGCGGCGGCGGTGGCGGAGAAGACGGTGGCCTTGGTAAAGTTGGGCCGGTGGCCGCCCCGCACATCGAGCAGCATGATGATGAAGAGAAACAGCGCCACGACGGCGCCGGCATACACAAAGACCAGCAGCACCGCGAGCAGGTAGGCCTCCAGCAGCACGAAAAGCCCGGCCAGGCCCACCAGCGCGAGCAGGAAGCACATGGCGGCATTGACGGCGTTGCGGTTGAACACCACCGCCAGGGCGCAGGCCACGGTGAACGTGGAGAAAATGTAGAACATCAGGTCGGCGGTCATGGCTCAGTGCGTGTTGCCGTGCTCGGCGGCGTCCTTCTTGCGGTCCCACTTGAAGTGCTGGTCGGGCAGCGTGCCGCCGAGTTCGTAGAGTTTCGCCTTGTCATTGACCAGCTCCGCGCGGGTGTAGCCGGTCAGCGAATACTGGTTCTGCAGGAAGATNNCCTCGGGCACCTCGCCCGGGGTGATGCGGATGGCCTTCGGCGGGCAGACGAACTCGCAGAGCTGGCACGAGACGCATTTCTCGCGACCGTTGGGGTCTTTCACGAGGGTCGGCACGCCGCGGTAGTTGACGGGCAGCTCCGGGCGCTGTTCGGGATACTCCATCGTCACCTTCGGCCGGAACATGTAGCTGAACGTGGTCTTCAGCCCGCTGACGATCTGCGGCAGGTAGGTGCGCTCGGCGAGCGAGAGCGGTTTGCGTTCAACAGGGATGACGGCCATGGCGGAAAATTCAGGTTTCGATGAACGCGATGGCGATCGCGTAGACGATGAGGTTGGCGATGGCGAGCGGCAGCAGGCGCTGCCAGCCGAGTTTCATGACCTGGTCGTAGCGGAAGCGCGGCAGCGTCCAACGCACCCACATGAAGAGGAACATCATGGCCACGACCTTGCCGAGGAAGATGCCGATGGAGAGCAGGCCCACGACCAGCGGCAGGTGGGCGACACCGAGCGCCGTGACGAAGGTTTCGAGCGGGACCCAGGGCAGCGGATTCCAACCGCCGAGGAAAAGCAGCGCGAAAACGCCGGAGCCGATGATCATGTGGGCGTATTCGGCGACGAAAAAGAGCGACCACTTGAACGCGCCGTATTCGGTGTGGAAGCCGCCGACAAGATCGGCCTCGGACTCCGGCATGTCGAAGGGCTGGCGGTTGGTCTCGGCAAAGAGCGCGATGAGGAAGATCAGCGCGCAGAGCGGCATGGTGAAGATGAACCACGCCCCGCCCCAGAAGCCGGGCTGGCTCTGGAACTCGACCACCCGCACGAGGCTCAGCGAGCCGGCGGCGCCGGGCGTGTTGATCNNNNCACGCCGCCGAGGAAGGGATACTTGGAGTTCGAGGCCCAGCCGGCGAGGATGATGGAGTAAACGCCGAGCGAGGACACGGCGAAGACCGCGAGCAGGCCGACATCCACATTGGCCAGCGCCAGCGGCACCAGCGCGCCGAGTTCGTCAAAATACGCGCCGAAGGGCACCACGGTGACGGTCGTGAAAGCGGGCACCAGCGCGATGACCGGCGCCAGCATGAAGTAAAACTTGTTCACGTGGCCGGGCAGCGGATCCTCCTTGAAGAGGAACTTGGCGCCGTCGGCCATCAGGTGAAACACGCCGAGACGTTGCAGGAATTTCCCGACAAAAGGAATCCACGCCACCCACGGCACAATGGCGCGGTTGGGGCCGGGTCGGCCCTGGATCCAAGCCGACACCTTGCGCTCGGCCAGCGAGCAGGCCCCGGCAATCGGGAAAATGACCAGGATGACCGCGAGCCCCTTGGCGAAGCCCTGGACGACAGGATGAAGGTTGGACCAGAATTCGATCATGGCGGTCAGGTGGTCGCGGCAGCCGGACGGTAATGAAGCGTTGCGCCTTCGGCGAAAGGCAGCGCGGCAAACGGGGCGGCATCGAGCAGCAGGCCCGTCTCGGGCAGGTTGGCAAAGGTCACCGCGCCGAGCGCGGGCACCGCGGCGGCGAGCGATTTCCACACACCCGCGAGGTCAGAGGCGACGGTCGCACCGCCGGCGGCGGCCACCAATCGGGCGAGCACGACCAGATCATCCGTCGCCCCGGCCGCACCGGGGATGGCTTTCAAAAACTTCTGCAGGCGGAACTGCTGGTTCACAAAGGTGCCGGACTTCTCGAAAACGGTGAGCGTCGGGATGACAACCTTCGCCGCGTCGCTCGTGGCATTCTTGTGCGTGCCGAGATAGATGACGGAGACCTTGGCCAGTTGCGCGGCGGTGAGGCCGGCGGCGGCGAGGTCTTCGTTGATGGCCACCACCACGCGGACCTTGCCGGCATCAATGTCGGCCGCGAGGCCGGTGAGCTGTGGCGACGGGAGCGCGGCGATGAGGCCGGTGACGAGCGCGCCGCGGACGTTGGGATTGCGGTCGGCGGAGACGAGCAAGCCGTCGCCCTCCCCCACCCGGCTGACGAGCGACGCCGGCGCCTTGAGCGCGGCGGCGAGCTGCTTCGTCAGGAACTGCTCCTCGACGGAGCTGCGGCCGGAGCCGACGACGGCCACGGCGCCGGGAGCGGCCTTGAAGAATTCGGCGGCGGTGTTCACCGCGATGTCCAGGGCGCTGTCGTTGCCGTTGATCCGCACGGCGGTAAGGCGGTCGGCGGACTGCACCTGCTTGTAGAGGATGCGGCCGGAGTCAGGCATCCAGGTGTCGTTCACCGCATCGTTGCGGCGCGGGGTGATGCGGTAGATGACGCCCTCGCGCGACCAGACGACGGTGTTGGCGCCGACCGAGGTCTCAGTGTCGATGCTGTTCGTCTGCTTGAGGAACCAGACGCGCATCTTGAAGCGGAAATCCGTGCTCGTGAGCGCGCCCACGGGGCAGATGTCCACGGTGTTGAGCGAGTAGTTGTTCTTCAGCTCCTTGCCGGGGTAGCACGTGAGCGTGCTGTAGCTGCCGCGGTCGATGAAACCGAGGACGTCGTCCTTCGCGACCTCCTTGGAGAAGCGGATGCAGCGCGAGCAGAGGATGCAGCGCTCGTCGTCGAGCACGACGCGCGGCCCCAACTGGGTGCGCTTGGGCTTCACGTTTTTCTGCTCGATAAACCGCGAGTAGCCGCGGCCGTAGCCGGTGGACTGCTCCTGAAGCTTGCACTCGCCGGCCTGGTCGCAGATCGGGCAGTCGAGCGGGTGGTTGATGAGGAGGAACTCCATCACGCCCTCGCGGGCATCCTTCACCATGGGCGAGGTCGTCTTGACATGGAGGCCGGGCGAAACGTTGGTGCCGCAGCCGATCTGCGGACGCGGGATCCAGTTGATCTTCTGCTTGCCGGTGGCCGGATCGATGATGGGCGCCTTGGTGGCGGGATCGACGGCGGGCATGCCCATCTCGATGAGGCACATGCGGCAGTTGCCCACGACCGAGAGCTTCGGGTGGTAGCAATAGTGCGGCACATCGACGTTCACGAGGCGCGCGGCCTCGATGACGTTGGTGCCCTTCGGCACGGCGATCTCCTTGCCGTCAATGTTGACGGTCACGAGGTCGGCGGGTTTGGCAACGGGAGCGGACATTTGAAACGGGAAGTTTTAGACCAGCGCGCGGCTGTCGGCGGCTTTGGTTTTCTTGGTCTCGGGATACTGCCTGAACTCGTCGCCGAACTTCGCGAGGAAGCTCTGGGTCGGCCACGAGCAGGCCTCGCCGAAGGCGCAGATGGTGCGGCCGGGGATCTGGTCGGCCACGCCCTTGAGCAGGGCGGCGTCCTCGGCGCGGGCCTGGCCGTGGACCATGCGGGTGGTGATCTTCTTCATCCACAGCGAACCCTCGCGGCAGGGCGTGCACTGACCGCAGCTCTCGTGGGAGTAGAACGCGTTGATGTTGGCAAGCGCCTCGACCATGTTGACGGAGTCGTCCATCACGATGACGCCACCGGAGCCGCCCATCGTGCCGATCATGCCGAGCGAGTCGAAATCCATCGGCACGTCCTCGACGCCCCAGTCGTAGTCCACCAGGTCCGCGCCGACCTTGCGCTTGCCCTTGAAGCGCTCGCCGAAGCGAAGAATTTTCGCGGACGAGCCGCCGGGGATGACGGCCTTGAACGTGCGGCCGGGCAGCGGGCCGCCGCAGATCTCGTGGAGGAGCTGGCCCAGTGTGATCGTGCCGGCGGGAAATTCGTAGTAGCCGGGGCGCTGCACATGGCCGGAGACACAAAACACGCGCGTGCCGGTGTTGTTGGGCGTGCCGATCTTGGCGAAGGCCTCGCCGCCGTGCTCCGCGATGTATTTCACGTGGCAGAGCGTCTCGACGTTGTTGACGATCGTCGGGCACTGGTAGAGGCCGAGGACGGCGGGAAAATACGGGGGTTTGATGCGCGGGTTGGCGCGCTTGCCCTCGAGTGACTCGATGAGGCCGGTCTCCTCGCCGCAGATGTAGGCACCGGCGCCGCGGTGCACGAAGATGTCGCAGCTGTAGTTCGTGCCGCAGATGTTCTTCCCCACGAAGCCGGCCGCGCGCGCCTCGGCGAGGGCCTTTTCCAGGATGCGGGCGCCGTGCGGGAACTCGCCGCGGATGTAGATGTAGGCCTGCTGGACGTTGTTGGCGAAGCACGAGATCATCGTGCCCTCGATCAACTGGTGCGGGTCCTGGTGGATGATGTAGCGGTCCTTGAAGGTGCCGGGCTCGGACTCGTCGGCGTTGACGATGAGGTAGATGGGCTTGCCGCTCTTGCGGTCCACGAGGCCCCACTTCACGCCGCAGGGGAAACCCGCGCCGCCGCGCCCGCGCAGGCCGGACTTCTTGACCTCGTCGATGAGTTCCTGCGGCGGCCGGGTGACGGCCTTTTTCAGGACCTCATAGCCGCCGTGGCGCACGTAGCAGCCGATGTCGTTCGAGTAACCGGGCTCGTCGATGTGCTTGAAAATGATGCGGGTCTGTTGCGGAGCGGGCATGGCAGAATTTTCGCTTTTGGATTCTCGATTTTCGATTTCAGGACTCCGCTTACTTCCGCGCTTTGGCCTCCGCCTTGATCTGATCGGAAATCTGCTTCGCCTTGGCCTCGTCCACCTTCTCGTGAAGGTCGTCGTCGATGAGCACGACGGGGGCGGTGCCGCAACTGGCGAGGCACTCGACGAACTCGACCGTCACCTCGCCGTCGGGCGAGACCTCGCCGCAATGCGTGTTGAACTCTTTCTCAAAGGTAGCGCAGGTCTTGTAGCCGCCGAGCAGCGCGCAGGAGAGCGTGCGGCAGACCTTGATGTGGCGGCGGCCGATGGGTTTGCGCCGGAACATCGGGTAGAACGTCACCACTTCATAGACGTTGATGGGCTCCAACCCGAGCTTGTCCGCAATCCAGGTGATCGCTTCCTCGGGGATATGGCCGACATCTTCCTGGATGAGATGCAGGAGCGGCAGCGTGGCGCTGCGCTTCACCGGGTAATGCGTGATCACCTCGTCGATCCGGGAAAGGGTTTCCGCTTTGAGATTCATCGGCTGGACCTCCCGCTAATCACGCGAATTTGCGCGAACAAGATCAGGGGAACGTTTCGATTCGTGGGCATTGGCGTGGTTCGCGGGCAGAGCATTACCGGTCGCACTCGCCCATGACGAAGTCGAGCGAGCCGAGGATGGAGACGACGTCGGACACGAGCGTGCCGACGCAGACCTTGGGGAGGATGGAGAGATTGCAGAACGAGGGGCCGCGGATCTTGAGGCGCCAGGGCACGCCGCCGCCCTTGCTCACGATGTAGAAGCCGAGGGCACCCTTGGGATTCTCGGCCTCGAAATACACCTCGCCGGCCGGCATCTGGGGGCCTTCGGTCACGATCATGAAGTTCTGGATGAGCTCCTCCATGCTGGTGAGGATCTTGTCCTTCTGCGGGGCGTAGATGCGGCGGGCCTCCTCGGCATACCACTTGCCGGCGGGAAACTTCGCGATGGCCTGCCGGATGATGCGGACGGACTGGCGCATCTCCTCGCCGCGGCAGAGGTAGCGGTCGTAGCTGTCGCCCTTGGTGCCGACCGGCACGTCGAACTCATACTGCTCGTAGCCCGAATAGGGTTTGTCCTTCCGCAGGTCGAGCGGCACGCCGGAGCCGCGGAGGTTCGGGCCGGTGAGGCCGTAGGCGAGCGCGTCCTCCTTGGAGATGACGCCGACGCCGACGGTGCGGTCCATGAAGATCTTGTTCCGCGTGAGCAGGCCGAGGATTTCCTCCAGGATCGGGAGAAACTGGTCGCAAAACGCATTCACGCGGCCGGTCCAGCCCTCGGGCACATCGCGGGCCACGCCGCCGATGCGGCTGTAGCTGGTGGTGAAGCGCGCGCCGGTGAGCTCCTCGAAGAGCTTGTAGAGCTTCTCACGCTCGGTGAACGAATACATGAACACCGACCACGCGCCGGTATCGATGCCGAAGGCGCCCAGGCCCAGCAGGTGGGCGGATATGCGCGCCATCTCCGCGGTGATGACGCGGATGGCCTGGCAGCGGGCGGGCACCTCGAGCTTGGCGAGCTTCTCGACCGCAATGGCGTAGGCCATGTTGTTCGCCAGCGGCGCGAGGTAGTCCAACCGGTCCGTGTAGGGCACGAACTGGTTGTAGGTCATGTTCTCGGCGATCTTCTCGTCGCCGCGGTGCAGGTAGCCGACCACCGGATCGCACTTGGTCACGATCTCGCCATCCAGCTCAAGCTGGAGACGCAGCACGCCGTGCGTGGAGGGGTGAGAGGGGCCCATCGAGAGCGACATCTTCTCGGTCTGGAACTCCGCGCTCTCGCCCGGCGCCGGACGGGCGGCGGCGGTTTTCGCCGCGGTATCGGGGATGACAAATTCGGTGGACATTACGGTCGGAAAATCAGGCTTCGGGTTTCTCGTGGCGCTCGTTCCAGCTCTCGTCCTTGGCGCGCGGCTCGGCCTCGGTGAGGTTGATCTCGCCGGGGGAAGCGACGAAAGGACCGCCCGCCATCGGCGCGGCGATGACTTTCGTGCCGGTCGCGGCGGCGACCTCGGCGTCGGGCAGCGGCGTCTCGATGCCGGCCAGCGGGAACTCCTTGCGCAGGGGGTGATAGGGATAGCCCTCCCACATCAGGATGCGACGCAGGTCGGGATGGCCTTCGAAACGGATGCCGAACATGTCGTAGCACTCGCGCTCGTGCCAGTCGGCGCCGGCCCAGAGCGCGGTGACGCTGGGCATGGCCGGTTCAAGGTCGCTCACGCAGTCCGCAGCCACGCGGAGGTATTCATGCCCGGCGGTCGAGAAGAGATGATACACCACCGTGAAACGCGGGGAGGCGCCTTCGGCCCAGTCCACGGCGGTCAGGTCCGCCAGCAGGTCGAAGCCGCGCTCGTCGCGCAGGAAACGGAGCGCCGCGGGCACATCGGCGGCCGGGAGGTTGACGGCCGGATGATCGAGGCTGTCCCGCAGCGTGGCTTGCGGAAATTTTTCGCGGAGGGCGGTCGTGACATCGACAGTGGCGGACATGCTCGGGAAAGGCGTTTAGGCGCTGAGGAGGTTCTTGGCCGAACGCTCGCGTTTGACCTTGTCCTGCAGTTTCATGAGGGCGTCGAGCAGAGCCTCGGGGCGCGGCGGGCAGCCGCTGACGTAAACATCCACCGGCACGATGCGGTCCACCCCCTGCAGGGTCGCGTAACTGCGATACATGCCGCCGGAGCTGGCGCAGGCGCCCATGGCGATCACCCACTTCGGGCCGGACATCTGGTCGTAAATGCGGCGGACGGCGGAGGCCATCTTGTAGGTCACCGTGCCGGCCACGATCATGCAGTCGGCCTGACGGGGGGAAAAACGCATGACCTCGGCACCGAAGCGGGCGATGTCGAACCGGCTGGCCCCCACCCCCATCAGCTCGATGGCGCAGCAGGCCAGACCCATCGGCATGGGCCACATGGAGTTGGTGCGGATCCAATTGATCACCGCATCGGCCCGGGAGACGATGACTTCGCCCTCTATCTTGCTGTTGTAGGCCAGTTCGGTGTTGGTGGAGACCATGTGGATAAGTGCGGTGCGGACAGGTAAAATCCGCCCCAGCGTTATGAAGCGCCCATGGTCGCGCAAGTGGCATTTTCCGAAATAATCATCCGCGTGCGCAGCATAAGGATTTGCCATTGACCAAGGTCGCTCCGCAGCCCTTCTTTGCCCCTTCGTCCCGACGGCCAAGGCGCCCCAAGCGCCCCGGCCGGGCAGCCCGGAGAGGTGGCAGAGTGGTCGAATGCGCGCGCTTGGAAAGCGCGTGTAGGTGAAAGCCTACCGGGGGTTCGAATCCCCCCCTCTCCGCCACCCTTCGCTCTGCGAGCTTCGGGTGGCGACACCCAGCGGAATCTTTGAAAGGGCGTGATCTGGCCTGATTAAGCCTGATTGCCTCTGAAACCAGGGCGGCGGGCGGTTGATTTCAAACATTCCGCCGCAGAGGTCGGCCACCTCCTTAGCGAAATGAATGAAATGGCTACCTTGTGGCGGTCGCGGCGCCGTTGGCGGCGATCGCCAGGAGCGCCTCCTCCATCACCCGGGCGGCCTTGGAGGGGTCGAAGTGCTCGGCACAGTAGGTGGCGACATCCCGGACCGCCTCCTCGGGGCTGACGGAATCGAGGATGATCCGGGCGATGGGCGCCAGCTCGCCGGTAAAGGCCCGAGCCAGATCGGCCCGGGATGCTTCGGAGATGGTGTCGATCGCGGCCACGCCTTTTTTGCGGGCATTAAGGGTCGCAGCGGCCGAAAAGGGTGTGATGCCGCCGAGGCCAGGCATGGCGGCCGGCCGGCTGGCGCGCTGCACGGGGATGCCCAAGCGCTCGCCGATCACGGGAATGCCCTCGTCGGCGATCTCCAGGCCAGCGCCGGCGATGGAGGTAAGGGTCTGGGCCATGGCGGCCTGCTCGGTCGCGGAGATGGCGCCCCAGACCAAGGTCGGGGGGCGGCCAGGGATGCCGTTGATCTGCAGGAACTGCTTGATCAACTGGGTGCGGAGGCAGGCGCCAAGGCGCCGGGCATCACTCTGCCGCTTGTCCTGGCGCTTTTCGCCCTGCGCGGCGCTGGTGCCGCTGTTCATACCGGTGGCCTGGGCGTCCGAGCTCAGGGTTTCACCGAGGATCAGCTTGGACTTCTCGCGGTTGCAGAGCTCGACGAAGACCTGGTAGGCCTGCCCCGAGTCGGACGCGGCGGCCTGCTTGATTTCGACATCGGTCTCTTTGCTGACGACGATGGCGCCGAGCTTGGTGCAAAGAGCAAAGGCCCGCTCCATGATCGTGCGGGAGTCGTCGTCGGCCTGGTCATACTTGCCGACCAAGAACGGCGCGCCGTAGCGGTCGAGGAAGCGGGCCCACCAATCGCGGCCCATCGCCGAGAGGAGCCACCAAAAGACGATCGAGCGCATGGGACCGCCCCAGTTGTCGGGCACCGCCGAGAGAAGGTGGCCGCGGTGGATGATGTAGCGCGTTTCCTCGGGGTCGAGGCGGGTGGCATTTGGCCGGCCCAGGGTGTCGGTCTCCTTCAACTGCAGGCGGCCGTCCATGTAGGTCAACAGTTGCTGAGGCACGATCGTGAGGCTGCCCAATTGGTAGCGCAGCCCGGGCACGAGACTCGGCTTGAAGGTCTTTTCGACCACCGCCACCGGCCAGAGCACGGCATCGAGGAGGTGGTTGCAGGCGACATCCCAGTCGTCGTGCTGGGTGAGCTCGAGCTTCACGAGCTCAGCGGCCCGAACGTCGTCGGCATTTTTCTTGTCGTAGGGCTGGACGCTCAGCGTGTCGCTGGTCACGGCCTCCTTCCGGTCGGCCAAACGGCCCTGGATGTGGGAGTCGCTGATGACGATTTCCATGTAGAGCTGGAACAGACGGTCGGTATTGCCAGACTCGGCGGCGCGGAGCATGTCGTGCACATCGTCAACGCTGAGGCTGGCGGCCATGGCGGTGTGGATCGTGCGGACATCGAAGATCGTGCGGCGGCGCACGGGGATGAGGGAGGCGAGATACTCGCGGACCTTTTTGGCGATTTGGATTTTCATGGGTGCGTCCTGGTGATGGTTCAGATGGCGCGGCGGCTGCGGGAGCGGCCGTAGCGGTTGGCGAAGGGGTTGAGCACTTTGCGCCGCGGCTTGGCCGCGGCGGCGTAGGTGCCCGTGGAGGCGGCGCGGGCCTCGGCCGGCCCGCCCTTGCCTTTGAGCGCGTGCAGGCTGGCGCCGTTGGAGTCGAAGGTGTCGCCGTGGCCGCCATCCTTGCCGATCTCCGCATCGAAGGTGCCGCGATCGCGCAGCACCAACCGCAGATCGACCTTGATGAACTCCGCGGGCGCGAGGGCGAAATAGCCTTCGTCGATCGTGTTGACGAACAAATTTCCGAGGTAGGCTTTGACCTTCATTTCCTCGGCCAGGTAGGTGATGTTTTCGCTTTCGATGACGAGTTCGACCGGCGCCTTGGTCGCGAGCTTTTTGCGCACGGCGACGGCAAAGTATCGCTCGTTGGTGGCGAGGATGCAGACCTTGCGCACCCGCAGGCCAATCCCGCGCAGGCCGCCGATGATCTGATCGAGCAGGCTGTGCGTCACATCGGGATCGGTCGATTTGTAGCGCACCGTCAGCCGCGGGTAATAAATCAGACCGACCTGCTGGGTGACGGTGATGGATGACGGGTTGCTCTTCTTTTTTGTCGTGGTCGCCGGGTCGAGGCCGATGCCAATGCGCGGCGAGTTCCGATCGAACAAGTCGATCCATCCGTCCGGGAGAATGTCGGCAACGCGGATGCTCATGGGTGAAATTTTGCCGGCTGGCCGCTCCTAGGTAAGGGCCTTGCTATGTTTTGTGCGCCGGCGGCACCGAGGCCTACTGGCCGATTGGTATCGAGCCGCGCGGCTGTGCGCACGGCGGCGAGGAAATCCGACAGACTCCACTTCACCGCGGCTTTGCCGAAGATCTGGCGGCGGTAGCGGTAGGCCAGGCTGGCGGCGGCATTCATGCCGCGCGGGGTGAGTTTGGAGCGGTCGGTCTGGGCGAAGCGTTTGGCGAAGGTGGCCGGCGGAAAATTGCAGCGCTGATAGCGCGGCCAGAGCCAGTCGATCTCGGCGGCCGTGAGCGGGCACGGTGGCACCACGTCGAGATCGTAGTCGGTGATGACGGCAGCGCCAGGCATCCGGCGGCCCACCGTCGCGCTGTTCAGCATCTGGCGCTCCGCCAGCCATTGATCCATCTCGGCGCAAAGGGTCATGCGCCCTCCTTTCCGGCCATCGCGAGGGCGCGGTTGAGCGGCTGGCCGCAGAGGTCGATGTGCTGACCTTCCGCGCCGTCGCGTTCGACCTTGATCACCCGGACACCGAGCTTGCGGGCAGTGGAGACCAGACGGGCGCGGTCCTGGTCAAAGAGGTGTGCGATCTGGGCACGGCCTTTGAAACAGCCAGGCGTGTCGCGCCGCAGGTAGGCGAAGGCGCCCGACATCAGGTGCAGGGCCTGCCCGCCGGCCGCAGCGTGGGCGAAAGCGGCCTGAAGTTCGCGTTGCTGGAAGATCTTCACAGGACCACCTCCTCGGTCACGTTGATGGCCAGGCACTGGCCTTTGCCCTGCTCCATCGCGCGCGCGATGGAGGCCAGGGAGACGGCGGCGGTGCCACCCGTGAGGAACTTGAGCCCGTAGTTGCGATCCCAGGCGCTCTTGTCGAAGGCGAGTGCACGGTGTTCGTCGGGCGTGATCGGCTTGCCCGTCTTCGGGTGGTAGAGCACGACGCCGGCGTCGTGGGCATCCCAGGCATCGACGCGATGCACCGGCACGCCATCGGCCGCCTCATACCAGTTGCCGCGCGGGTTGACGGGGAACTCGCTGCCGGCCGGCGGCGCGAGCAGCTCCATCGAGTAGTGCTTGTCGTCGGGCGGCGGCGTGGTGGCTTCCCACCAGCAGAATCGCGGGTTGCTGTCGATGAACGGGCCGACCGCTTCGCGGATCGCCTGATAATCCGGCATGCGGCTGATTTCGTCGCCGACGATGTGGCCGGTCCAGCCCACGGCGGTGTCGGGATTGGGGGCGATGACGCGCGAGCGGGAGCACAAGGTGTTGGAGTGCCAGAGCCGGGTTTCGAGCCGGCTCTTCTCGAAGAGCTCGCACACATCGTCAAAGCCCAGGCCATCGGCGTTGCTGGTGAGCTTGAGCTGGCTGGCCTCGGCCGACTGCTTGAGACTGGCCAGCATCTCGGACCAGATCTTCGCCTCCTTGACGACGATCTCGGTGCCGAGCACGACGCTGGCGGAGATGAACGTGACGAGATCGCCCGGCACGGCCATCATCCAGTCGAGGGACTTGGCGGCGAGGGTCGTGCTTTTGCGCTTCTGGCGCGACCACGACATGCGCTGCTGCCGGTGGCCGGAGTGAAAGGCTGTGTGCTGGTAGGCGGCGAACCGCAGCGAGAGCGGCCGGAGGTCCTCGGGTTTTTCCTGTCGTGCCATGGCTTAGCCCCCTTCGGCATCGGCGGCCGGCTTCGGGAAGAAGTGCAGCCGCAGTTGCTCCATTTTGACTTCCCTGGTCCCGCGGCCTTCGGCGATCTCGCGGGTCTTTTTGTCGGCGTAGAATTTGAGGAACAGCTCGCAGGTCTTCACCTCGTGCTTTTCGCGCTCGAGCTTGAGCTTGGCTTCGGCCTGCTCGGCGCGCTGCTTGTTGATCTCCACCATGTCGCGCCCGGCCTCGGCCTTGATGCGGTCGGCCTGGCTCTTTTCGAGGCGGGCGAGCACATCGACCAGTGCGATGTAGGTCGCAGGCTTTTCCTTGAGCAGGGTTTTTTGCTCCTCGACATCGAGCGACTCGAAGATCTCCAGGAGCTGGCCGCCAACGATGGCGACATTGCCGGCGTAGGCCTGGCCGTGCTCGGCCAGCTTCACGGCGTAACCGCTGAGCTGCTTGGTGCGCTCGATCTGCTCGAGGCGGCGTTTGAAGTCCAGGTAGCCGCCCTGCCGCCACTCGGTGAGATTTTGGGCGCTGACGGGCTCTTCGTTGAAATGCTCGTCCAGGACCTTGAGCACGGCCTCCTGGCTGTTGAGCCACTTGAGGATGGTGGGGCCGGACTGGCCGTCGAGCAGCCGGCGGTTGACCTCCTCGCGGATGTGGAGGGGGCAGCGGGCGATTTTCCCGCGACGGGTGGTTTCGGGCGCGGGCATATCAGCGGTGGACGATCTGCCGCAGTTCCTCGCGCCGGGCCCGCCGGGCCGCGCGGCGCTCACGCATGGCGTCGATGCGGTCCATCGCCTGCGCGTAGCAGGAGGCGAGCACACAGAGCAGCACCATCAGCACGGTGCCGGCGCAGACGACGATGAACGTGAGCGCGAAGGGCTTCAATTTTCGACGGGCCGCCGGCGCACGATTTTGATGGGCTCGCTGAGCTGCGGATTGTTGTGCGTGAGCGTGGAGCGGTCGCCGTCGCGCACATACTTCGTGGAAGTCACGCGGCCGGGGATGTGGGCTTCTTCGATGCCGAGCCTGTCGAGCTCGACGAGGAGGGTGTTGAGCTGGCCGACCTTTTTGGTGGCGATCTGGCAGCCCGAGGTGACGGCGACGAGCGCCGCGAGGAGGATGAGTTTGGCGATTTTCATGGGTTGTCGTGGTGGAGAATCTTTTCGACGGTGGCATCGAAGTGCGCGGGCTCGAACCAGGTGCTGTGCTTGAAGCCGGTGTAGGTCTCGACCTGCACGCGGCCGGGCTGCCTGGCCTGGAGCCACGACGGGTCGAGCCCCAGGGAGCCGTAGCCGAGGGGCCGGCCTTTGACCTTGATCCAGCCGAAGAGCCGCCGGGACAGGCGTCCCAGTTTCAGCGCGGGATCGCCCGGGGCCCAGCAGACGCGCACGCGCAGCGCATTACTGTCTTCCAACGCGTCAGCCACTTCCTCGGCATCGACGGCGGGGGCGAAGAGGTGGAGGGACGCGACCGGCGCGGCGAAGACTTCCGCGTCGAAGCGGTCGCGCAGGCTGAGCGCATCGGTCGCGACGAGGGCGCCGTGGGAGTGCGCCACGATGTGCACCGCGTAGTCGCGGCGCTGGTAATAGCCGATCATCTTGGCGACCTTGCGGACGCGCTCGGCATGGCCGACGCGGCGGTTGAGGGCGCCGGTGTAGTATTCCGCGGCCTGGGCCTTGTGCTGGCTCAGCGTGTTGATGGCGGTGACGAGCCGGTCGGTCCAGCCGTCGATCTGGCCGGGGTCGGTCTTGATGCCGTTGATGATGATGTAGGCGGTGAGCACTACTGCCCCCTTTCGTGCGCGAGCACGCCGGCGGCGGTGGCGCGGTAGTAGAGAGTGGCGCCGAGGCCATCGGGGATGGCGGTGACGAAGCCGGCGCTCAGCAGGAAGCTGAGGGCGGCGGTCACCTCGTCGTCGGTGAAGTCGTGCTCATGGCCGGCGTTGAGGGCGCGGCGGATGGTCTTGGGGTGGTGCGCGGTGGCCTGGCGCACGGCGAGGAAGCCGAGCGTGCTCCGGCGACACTCCTCCCGGCGCTCCTGGGCGATGGCATCAGTCGCCATGGCTGCGATCCTCCAGGGTCACGCCCTCGATCTTGCCGAGGGCGCGATAAAGGGTTTGGAACTCGGTCGAGATGCTCGTGCGCAGGAGGTCCATCTTGTCGCGGATTTCGCGGTTGCCGGCGTCGATGGCCAGGGAAAGCTCGCGGGTGGTCTTGGTGTTGTAGTTGCGCATGGCGGCGAGCTCGTCGGCGACCTTGCGCTCGAGGGTTTGCAGCTCGGAGCGGCGGGCGGCATCGGCGAGGCCGGCGAACATGGGCGCGAGGTCCGTTTTTTTGGCGAAGTCGCTGAGTTCCTTGTCGAGCGAGGGCCGCCGCTTGTGGCGCTGGATCATCGCGTCGATGGTGTTGGCGAGGACGGCGAGGGTCACGAGGCCGCCGATCAGCAGGCCGAGGAAGACGACGGGGTTGCTGGGGTCGAGCGGCGCGCTGGTGGCAGCCTGGGCGACGGTGAAGGGCGGCATCGCGTGAGCGTGCCAAATGCGAACGCCCCGCGGCTAAGGGCCGTGGGGCGCGTGGGGAGCTTGGTGCGCCGGGCTTGGGCTATGGCAGGTGCTGGCGCCAGTCCTGCAGGTGCGGCCACAGCTCGCGATCGATCCAAAGCAGGGTGCGACGAGCCTGCTCGCCCTCGGTAAAATTAGCGCCATCGCGAGTGGCGGCGAGCCCCTCGAGCCGGCGATAATCCTCACCCAGCCGGACCTCCAGCCGGTCGAGGGTGATGCCGGCACTGGCAGAAGTTGCCGCCAGCAGGGCGCCGCGGTAATAGCTCCAGATGTCAGGGTGAGGCACGTCGATCTCAAACACCTGCCTGGGTCTGGTATATGGTTTGGTGACCCGCACCTTGCCGGCCGCAGGGTAAGCGGCTTTGAGCTTCTGCAGCGGCAATGCCGGCTTCGGCGGTTCGGCCGCCTTGCCCTCCGGCTTGAGTTGCACGGGCTTTGGTGCGGCGGCCTCGGGCGGGCGCTCGTCGAGTCTCGCGGGTGGCGGGCGCCGTTGGATTTCAAACCATGCCTGCACCAAATCCTCGGTGCGGATGAGGGCAACCGGGTAGGAGCCCACGCCCCCGGCGTGCACAATCTCGACATGATCCGAGCCCAGGGAGACGATCCGCGCCCCCGGCAGCACCGTGCCATCGGTGAAGGTCAAATCGCGCGGCGTGGCGGCGGCGGCGGCGGCCAGTGCGATCCCCAGCAGAAATATCTGCAAAATTTTTTTAGGCTGGGACAGGATATGGCCCACCCCGGGTGTTAAGGTGGAGGCATGAAAACCACGCGCCCCACTGGTTACGGAATCTACGACCTCACCCGCAAGATCGTCCGGCGAACGCAGCGAGAACGTGAACTGGCCGAGAGCTGTCCTCAATCCGCCTACGTTGTGCGCGCGACTGTGATTCGCTTCCCCAGCCAGACCGGCAATCCGCCGCCGAGCGCCCCCAAGGCTGCATGAACCCCAAACATCTTCCGTGTCATGCCGCCGCGAGAGCCCTCCGCACTGAGTGCGGCCATTGCCCGGTTTCCTGATACCGAGTCCGCCGCCTGGCGGCGCGAGATCGCCGGCTGCCGGACGCTGGCCGCGGCCCTGGGCGTCTGCTACCGGCTGCTCCTCACGCTGGAGAAGCGGGCGGACTTGCCGGCGGAGACTGACAGGCCGAAACATTATCCATTCCGCTCCTTCGCCGGTGATTGAGTTCGCGGCCGTTCGGCGGCAGCCTTTTTTTCCTCCGCCAGCACCTCGCTGAGAATTTTCTCATGCAGTCCCCAGTGTTCCGGAGCGCTGAGGTGGCGAATCAACTGTTCACGCACCCAGCCGAGCTTTCCGACATCGTCGCCGGCAAGGGCTAGCGTTTGATCGAGCAACCGGCGGCTTTCGGTGCGGATCTGCTCCGGGGCGCCGTCTTCACCGATGGGAAGCGGCTTGGCCCCGGCGATGGTGTTCAAAGCCTCAACACCCATCTGCTCGAGCATGTTTACCTGGTGAACTATCCAGTCGCTCGGCTCTTCCCTCCCTGTCTCAAGACCATTGTAGGTCACGCGCCCGATGAAGAGCTTCTTGGCGAACTTCTCCTGCGAGAGGCCGCTTTGCTGGCGGAGCCTCTTGAGGCGATCTTTGAATGGGGGAAGTTTGTTCAAAACCTGAACATTTGTGTTGACTTGCTGAACATCACGAATGTTAAGTAAGTGAATACAGCCGATGCGGACTCCAGAACAAGCCCAAAGTTTCCCTGAGCGCGTCATGGTGGAGTTGCGCCGCCGCCGCCACGCCGGCCGCCGGCCCGCCACGATCACCGGCCTCGCCGAGGCGCTGGGCTACACCCGCGAGACCGTCAGCCGTGCGCTCAATCAGGGAGAGTTCCCCGAAGTGAGCGAACGCATCCGCACTTACCTGAAGCTCTGACATGACGCCCACCGCATCAACCGCCCTGCGCAATCAGCGGGTCCGCCACATCGCCCAGCGCGCCCTGCGGGGCTACGGCGAGCTGAGCGCCGCGGAGAAAATCGAACTGCTGCTGAGTATCGCCGAAATTTACGAGCCCCTCGGGGGACCAGAGGCCGAAGCCGCGCGCAGCACGGCGTGGACGCTCCAGATGGCCGAGCAGCAGCAGCTAAAGTTCCGCGAATTGCTCACCGATTGAAATTTTCACCATGTCCCTGACCCTCGACCCCAACAAGCTCACCCCGCACCCCCTGCTCGCCGGCCTGCCGGCGATGGACCAGGCCTCGGCGGAGTTCGAGTCCCTGAAACAATCGGTCGCCGACCGCGGCATCGATTACCCCGTCATCATCGACGAGCAGGATCGAATCCTCGACGGCCGCAACCGCACGGCGGCCTGTGCGCTGCTGGGGCGGGCGGTGCCGGTGGTGCGCCGGCCGGCGAGCGAGGCGGTGGAGATTATTCTCAGCGCCCTGCTGCACCGGCGGCACCTGCCGAAGTCCGCTCTGGCTTACCTTGCCCTGCCGCTGCTGGCCGGTGCGGCCGAGGTTGGCCGCCAACGCCGGCTGGCCAATCTCAATGCCGGCAAGTCCCGAAACCCGATTGAATCGGGTATCGGGAAAACCGTCGAGCAGTTGGCGTCGGATCTCGGCTTCTCAGCGGACCTTTACGAGCAGGCCCTCAAGGTCCGCAAGCTCTTCGCCAATCAGGCCAAGCGCGAGTGGCGCGAAGGCGCCAAGACCTACATGGCGACGGCGCGCGAGTGGTTTGAGCCGCAGCTTTTGCGCGGCGAGATCGGGCTGGGGGGCGTGATCCAGGCGCTGGCCGGCAAGGATGCCACGGAGGGCAAGACGCCGGAGAAGCGCGACCTGCCCACGCTGCTGCGCCGCGGGCTCGATGACCTGAAGAAGCGTTTCGCGCGCTGGGAGAGCCTGGCACCGGCGACCCGGCAGCAATTCACCCGCACGATGGCCAAGGAGGCCGCCGCCTGGCCCGAGGACGTGCGCCAGGCCGTGCTCGACAGCCTCGAGCAGGCCGCCGCGACCCGGCCCGCCAAACCCCAGTTTTGACATGAGCACGGAGCACCAGATCACCCAGGAAAACCGGCGCGCCCAGGTCGTGCAGACAGCCCTCGCGTTGCTGGGACAGGGCGTGAGCCAGAGCCAGGCGGCGCTGGAGCTTGGCGTGACGGCCCCGACGCTCAGCCGCTGGCTCACGCTGCACAAGCTCGGCGGCTACGAGGCGCTGCGGCCCAACTCCACCAATGCCGGTCGCCGGCCGCTGGTCACGCTCACGCCCGAGGAGCAGCGGAAGGTGCAGCAGCTCACGCTGCAGACCGATCCCCATGACCCGAAGAAGACGAAGCGCGTCTCCGTCTCCTTCGCCCTGCGCGCCTATGCCCGGAGCGAGGCCTGCCGGCCCGAGCTGGCCGAAGCCATCCTGAAGGCCCGGAGTTCCAAGCACACGCTCACGCCCACGCTGCGCCGCCAGGCGCGCGTGACGCAGAGCAGCCGCCTGCTGCACGCCGGGCCCGGCGCGTTCGATCTCCACGGCATCGTCACCCCGCGCGACCTCACCTTCATCGACGAGGGCGGGGCCGAGCGCCCGATCTACCCGGGCGACCTCTTCGAGGCCGACGACATGACGGCCAACGAGCCCTGCTGGGTGGAGTGGGATGACGAGGCCGACGCTTGTGCCAAAAAGTTCGGCGTGCGACTCGTGCGGCCGCAGACGCTCTTCTGGCTCGATGTGGGCAGCGCGCGGTTCGCGAGCTACAGCACGGTCCTGCGCTACAACGATGCCTACCGGGCGAGCGACATCCTTTGGAGTCTCTCGCACCTGTTCCACGCCGTGGGCGCCCCTCGGCGGCTGCGGCTCGAATACGGGGCCTGGGATGCCAACATCATCAACGCCCTCGATAGCGTGCACCAGGTGTGCCACATCATGCGCGCGACCTCGGCGAAGACGAAGTTCATCGAGAACCGCTTCAACAGCCTGCAGAAATACCTCGCCCTCGGCGGGGTGAGCGTGGGCCGGCACCGCGGCGTGAAGGAGATCGAGAACAAGCAGTGGCTGCGCGCCCGCGAGGGCCGCCTCGATCCCCGCACGGTATTCCCCTCGCTCGAAGAGTGGACCGCCCGGGTGGATGCCGCGCTGGTGGCGTTCAACGCCGAGCCGGTGGAGGGCGAGATCTACGGGCCGCGCAACGCGCAGCGCTTCCACGGGCGGCGCGCCTGGGTGCCCGATGAGATCTGGACCATGCACACCGCCAACCACCCGCTGAAGAAACCGACCGTTGAGGAGAGCTACCGGCTGATGCCCGAACAGCGCGAGGTCGCCATCCGCGGCGGCCATGTCGCCGTGAAGAGCGCCGAGCACGACGCGACCTTCTACTTTTACCACGACGCCTTCGCGCGCCTGGGCGACGGCTACAAGGTCACGGTCTGTTGCGATCCCGCGCAGCCGCACCTGGGCGCGGCCATCCTCAACCGGGAGACGGGCGCGCGTGCGGCGCTGGACCCCGACACCGCGCAGCCGGGGCGCCCCTACCGCTTCTTCCAGCTCATTTGCGTGGCCGAGCCGGTGGACCGCGTGCCGCAGTTCAGCGCCACTGCCCAGTGGGATGACCGGGCGAGCTTCGAGCGCCGCAAGCGCTACCGCGAGCAATGCCGGCTGCAATACCGCGCCATCATGCCCTTTGGTCGCGGGCAGGCGCAGGCCGCCAAGGCCACCGAGCACCGCGACGGCCGCGGCAATGTGGCCGCCGCCGAGCACAACGCCGCGCGGCTCGCGCCCGTCGCCACAACGCCGGCCGGCGACCGCCCGGTCTCACCGGCCATCGCCGAGCGCGCGCGGCGCGTGCAGACGCACGAGCTCGTGCGCGCGGCCGGGGCCACGCTGAGCGATGCGGAGATCGAGGATGTGCTGCGCGACGACGACCGGCAGCCCGCCGGCCACGGCCTGCCCGAGCTCAGCCAGGAACAAATTACCGACTATTTGGGCGGCGATTAACGCCGCCCTTCAACCCGAGGACACCCATGATCAATACGATAGACCTGCCGGTGGATCGCTCCACCGCCGCCGCCGCCAGCTCGGCACACAACCGGATCAACGTGCCGTTGAACCTGCAAAACTGGACCGCGCTGCCCGGTGAGCACCAGGACCTGCTCGGCTGGTTTCACCAACACCTGCTCGACGAGGGCATGGGCTGGGAAGCCGCCGCCAATGCCCTGGGTTTCAACTCCGATGACCACGATGCGGGGAAGAACCTCTTCGCCGTGTTGAAGGGCACCTATGAAGGCGACTGGGACGAGATGATGGCGCGGATCCGCGACTACCAGAAAATCGCGCTGGAGCGGGTCGCGAACAAGAACGCCAGCTTTGTGCTGACGCCCTCGGCCAAGCTCATCTGGGCGGGCCTGGATTACGCGCTCTCCAGCAACTCCATGGTGCTCCTGAAAGGCGAGAGCGGCCACGGCAAGAGTGTGAGCGGCCAGGCCTGGCTGAGCACGCGGGCCAAGGGCCGCGGCGTGATGACCGAGGTGCCCATGCTCGGCGGCACGCGCGGGTTTCTGTCGGCCATCTGCAAGGCGACGGGCAACAACCAAAACGCGAGCATCACCCAGATGTGCGCCGCCATCTTCCGGGCCTTCAACCGCGACCGCATCCTGATCCTCGACGAGGCCACGCGGCTGTTGCCGAAGGACCGCCGCATCATGCCGGACAAGCTGGAGTTCGTGCGCGAGATCCACGACCGCACGGGCGCGCCGATCGCCATGTTCATCACCCAGCGTTTCGACGAGGAGATGGAGCAGAACAGCTATATCTACGAGCAGGTGCTCGGCCGCAGCCTCCCGATCCGGCTGCCCGGCCTCCTGGCCGAGGATGATTACCGGCCGCTCGTCGTGCAGTATTTCCCGCGGCCGACGAAGAAGCTCATGGAGGTCTGCGAGCAGATCGCCAACAACAAGCTGGCGCGGCAGAAGGGCCGGCTGCGCACGATGGTGAAGATCTTCGCCCTGGCCAACCGCATGGCCGAGAAGGAGCGCGAGAAGAATCCCCGCGTGCGCTTCGGCGAGGAGCACTTCTTCAAGGCGCTGGCCTTGCGCGAGAAGTTCCGCCGCTCGGGCGGCCCGGAGGACCGTGCGTGATGAGCGATGCCCTCGATCTCACCGACGCCGAGCTGTGCGTAGAGCGCCTGGCGGCCCACCAGCGCGAACGGCGGCTGAGCGATGCCTCGCTCGTGCGCCTCTGTCCCTCCTTGGGCAGTGCGCGCACCTGGCGCCGCATGGCGGCGCGGGATTGGTCGGCGCTGCCGCTCGATGTCTGGCTGCCGCGGCTCCGTGAAGCCCTCGCGTTGATCGACGACACTGCGGCGGGCAGCCAGCCAGGGCCCGGGCAGCCGCCCGCGGCGCTCGTTACCCGCCACCTGGTGGAGGCCGACCGCTGCCACCGTGAAGGCGAAATCAGCCTCGCCCGCAGCCACTGCCGCGCCGCCCGCCAAGCGATCGAGCAATACCAGCGTCTCCTGCGTCCCGCCACCTCAACCCCCGCCACCCCATGATCAAGCTCCTGTGTCACCTTCTTGGCTCCCCCGCGCAGCGCCAGGCTGCCCGCGAGGAGATCGAGGTTTACATCGCGCCGAATGAGTTCGGCGGCTGGTCGATCTGGCCGCTGAACAAGGCGGCCATCACCCTCATGAACGGCGCCGGCCCGACCGGCAATTTCCCCACCGCCATCGCCGCCGAGGAGCGGGCGGTGCGCCACAATTGCTGGACGGTCAAGTGCGTGCTCAACGGCATGGAGTGCCACGCGCCGCGCTTCCCGGCGAAGGAGGCATGCGCCCGATGAGCAAGCCAGCCTGTGCCATACCCGTCCGCGCCGCCACGCCGTGCTGCTGCTGCCGCCAGGAGCCGCACGCCGGCATCCCCGACCGCGATCTGCAGGGTTACCTCTGCGCCGATTGCGCCCACTGCCTGCGCGCCGCCGAGGCCGTCCTCAAGGCCGCGGGCCTGGCTGACGACCACCAAACACAGCCATGAAATACGTTATCCTCCAGGGGCCGGACGACATTCCGGTGATTGTGCTCTGCTTCGCACCGCTCACGCACGCGCTCCTGGCCGAGCCGTTTATCGCCCGCGGTTGCCGACCCATGAGCGGGGGCTTCGCGATGTTCAGTCCCATGGGTGGCGACACGCTGCTCGCCTTCGGCGAGAGCACCTCGCTCAAGGTCAAATCGCACCCCGATGACAGCGTGGTCCTGAGTGCATTTTACCGCGCCACGCTCAACAGCGCGCGGCCCTCCAACCTCTGGTCTCCACCTGCCGATCCCGCGGCAGGTGGCCGCGAGGGCGGCCTCTCTGCCCCCGCGGCCTGATCCGCGTGCCATGGGGGTAGTTACCGACCCACCGCGAACCGCCGCCAGCCAAGTCCATCACCCGCCAAAAGTCCAACCCACAACCCACCGCCCGCCATGCCCAAAATCGACATCAATCAAGCCGCTGAAATTCTCAAAAAGAACCAGCTCGAACCCGGCGTGCTCCGCCGGGTGATCGAGGAGATGAACCTCGCCGTCCAGCCCGATCCCGGCGCCGAGGAGACCCCGCCCGCCGTCAAGAAGCAGTTCGTCATCCTCGTCTCCGATCCCAGCGGCAAACTGGCGACCACCGATTTCGTCGGCTGGGTGCTCCAGATCCCGGAGAGCGACAGCCCGCTCAGCACCCTGGAGCGCGTGCACCGGGCCGCCTACGATTTCAACGCCAGCAAGAAAGGCCGCATGCTCCCCGCCAAGACCGTGGGCGATGCCCTGGAAAACGTGCCGGCCAAATTCTTCAAGGAGGTGGAGTGCTGGGTGAAGACCAAGGCCCCGCGCTCGTCCTCCGCACCGACAACCAAATCCCGAAGGAGTAATTCACCATGCCCAAACCCACGCGTATCAAAGCCCCCTCCATCGCCACCCGCGTCGATTTCGACGCGGCCATCGACGCCCTGGCCCGCAACGAAGTCAGTCTCCGCATCGCCGAGGCCCGGCGCGATGCGAAGATCCAGGACGTGCGCGAGCAGTTCGAGGGCGAGATCGTGAGCCTCACCGAGATGCGCGACGCCCTCGCACTGGCCACCGAGAAATACGCCCGGGAGCACCGCGACGAGGTCTTACCCGGCAAGCTCAAGAGCGCCGAGACGCCGCTGGCCACCTTCGGTTTCCGCCTCGGCCAGCCCACGCTCAAGCTGCTCAACCGGCAGTGGAGCTGGGAGAAGGTCATGGAGGCCCTCACCGCCCGCGGGCTCGCCGCGCTCATCCGCACCAAGCGCGAGCCCGACAAGGAGGCGCTGCACCGCCTGCCACCCGAGCAACTCGCCACGGTGGGTTGCCGCATCACCCAGGCCGAGACCTTCTTCGTCGAGCCCAAGGATCGGGAGAGCGGCCAGTCATGAGCACCGCCCTGGCCAATCTCGAGCGCGCCTACGCCGCCTTCACGGCGGCGGCCGAGGCTGTGCGCGCGGAGATCCGTGCCGAGGCCGGCCAGCCCGCCGACAGTCCGACGCCACCTGCCGTGCGCACGATTCAGGCCGTGGTGGCCGCGCACTATGGCCTCACGGTGCCGCAGATGCTGGGGGCGACCCGGCGCAATGAGATCACCGGTCCCCGCCAGATCTCGATGGCAATCTGCCGTGATGAGACGGGCTACACGGCCGGGCTGATCGGCCGGGCGCACCGGAGGGACCACGGCACTGTGCTGCACGCCTGCCGCGCCGTCGCCAACCGTTGTGAGACGGAGCTCGGCTTCGTCGCCAACTACAGCGCCCTCCAGGCGAAGGTTGCCCAGGCCATCGCGCAGAACCACCCCCATGTCTGACGATCTCGCCCAGCTCCGCGCCGATTTGCTGCACGCCCAGGGCGAGCTGCACGAGGCGCATGCGGCCTTCCTGGCCTACGACCAGCGCGGCGCGATCATCCGCCTGGAGGTCGCGGTCGCCATCCTCACCGACCTCCGCGCCAAGCTGCCGGCGGTCGCCGCCGCCGGCTACGGGAAAGCCACCCCATGACGCGCCGCGAAGCCAAAGCCTACCACCGCGGCCGCCACGCCGCCTTCGTCGCCGGTCGCGGCCGGGGCGAGACCGTGCGGTGCGAGTTCCGCGGCGCCCTCATGCGCCGTCGCTGGCAGGAGGGCTACGCTTCGCAGGAGGCCGACGCGTCCGCAGCCAAGCCCATGAGTCCCGAGCAAAAGGCCAACCGCGCAGGCGTGCGCGCCCAGATCGCGGCCTGGCTGGAGCGCACGAAGAAGGGCCACACCGCATGACGACACTCACCAACCAGCAGAAGGCCGAGATCGCCATGCTGGCGCGCCAGGCCTATGAGGCGTGGGACGGCCGCGAGGCTTTCGAGCGGTGCAACCCCAACCTCACGGCCACGGAATGCTTCGCCGCCTGGCGTCACGTCGAGCAGGGGAAGGCCTGCGGCGTGCAGAGCCTGCGGGCCTGCACCCAGGATGAGTTTCTCAAGCTGCGCGCCCACTTCCGCGCTCTCCTCGGCCAGGACGCCGCGGCCGTGCGCGACCTGTTGCGGCACCAGGAAGAGCCGCGCATCCGGGCCCGGTGGAAGCTGCAGCGCGCCCTCCAGGAGCGCGGCCTCGACGAGAGCTACGCCGCCGCCATCTGCCGCCGGCAGTTCAAGTGCGCCCTGGGCGATGCCTCGGAGAAACAGCTCTGGAATCTCTACTTCACCATCACCAACCGCCGCGCCAAGCAGCCGCAGTTCAAGGCACGCCGCATACGCGTCCACGCCAAGGCCGGCGCCCTGAGCGTCAGCACGGACGGCAACCCCTTCTGAATGTGGAACTCAGGAAATCAGGAAAATAAAATGGCCGAGAACTCCAAAATTGAATGGTGCGATCACACCTTCAACCCGTGGGAGGGTTGCACGAAGGTCAGCCCCGGCTGCGCGAATTGCTATGCGGAAGCACGGAATGCGCGGTTCAGCGGCGGCATGGCAACGCTGTGGGGCAAGGGCAAGCCACGTCGGCGCACGAGTGCGGCAAACTGGCGGCAGCCGTTGAAGTGGAACCGCGCGGAAGAAGGGGTGATGGTTTCGCATGCCGAGTTTGTCGCCAACCGCCGCCCCCGCGTGTTCTGCGCCTCGCTGGCCGACTGGCTTGACGACGAAGTGCCGGTGGAGTGGTTGGCCGATCTGCTCGATCTGATCCGCCGGACGCCGAATCTCGATTGGCTGCTGCTCACGAAGCGGCCTGAGAATTGGGACCGGCGCGTTTACGAGGTTCGCATCGCGGCAATGAAAGGCGATACGGCACGCGATGATGCGATCTACGCTTTCACAGACTCATGGATGATCGGCAGCGCACCGGGCAACGTCTGGATCGGCACGAGTGTCGAGGATCAGCAACGTGCCGACGAGCGCATCCCGCACCTGCTGCGCATCCCGGCCCGCGTGCGGTTCCTGAGCTGCGAGCCGCTGCTGGGGCCAGTTAAGCTGACGACGATCATCAAGGACGGCATCGGCCGTGATGCCCTGCGCGTAAACGATGCGAGTATGGGCGAGCCCGAGCGCCACGTTGACTGGGTCATCTGCGGCGGCGAGAGCGGCCCCGGTGCCCGCCCGATGCGCCCGGATTGGGCGCGTAGCTTGCGCGACCAGTGCGCAGCGGCCGGCGTGGCGTTTTTCTTCAAGCAATGGGGCGAGTGGGCCTGGGCTTATTCCAACGATGGCCGGCCGTCCATGTCGCGCGTTGGCAAAAAGCTCGCTGGCCGAGTGCTCGACGGCCTGACGTGGCAACAGTTCCCCGCGCTCGATCACCCCGCGCTCGCCGGCCGCGAGCAAATTAACTCACGGATGCAATTTGCCCCATGAAGCTAAACATCCTCGACGCCCTCGCGCCCGATCTCGCGATCCACCGCACCCCGCAGGCGCTGCACAATCCACCCGTGGCCCATCACGGCCAGACCCCGGCGCAGATCCTGCGCCGCAACTTCAACCGCACCCCGCTGCGCTGCGACGAGGGCGAGGTCCGCCAGGACTTCGCCGGCATCCAGGCCGCCGCGGCGAGCGGCTTCCGCATCGTTTATCACCAAGTGTGGAGGCAAGCCCTGTGAAAATCTACACCCACGACCGCGCCAAGATTTTAACGGGCCCGAAGCCGGCCAAGCCCACGCTGCTCAAATATCCCAGCGGCGCTGATCATGTCCTGCTGCCAAACGGCCAGCAGCTTCGCCGCACACCCAAGGATCGAACGGAAAGCGGCAAAGCCCGCCGCAAGCGCGAGAAGGCCGCCCGGCAATATACCCGCGCGCTTCGTCCGCCCCATCCGAGTCCATCCGTGTGATCCGCGGCAAAAACTTCGTCCCATGAAACCCATCGACTACCGCAACGCCACCTTCGCCGAGATCCGCGACCGGATCGCCGGCGACCGTGCGCGCGTGCTGGAGGCATGGCGCGTGCACGGGCCTTGCACGACGGAGGATCTCGCGGCGCGCAGCGGCATCCCGATCCTCACGCTGCGCCCGCGCACGACCGAGCTGCGTCAGCTCGGCTTTGTGATCCTGGCCGCGGGCAAGGGCCACAGCGGGGTTTACCGCTCGGCCACGGCCGACGAGGCCCTCGCGCACTTCCACGAGCAGCAGGGCGCCGCGCACGGCCGCCCGGTGCAGCAGTCTCTCGCCCTCAACCTCCCAACCCCGAGCCGCTATTACTGATGCTTACCGTCGAAAAAATCCCCGTCATCGGCGCCAAGGTCGGCGTCGTCGTCGAAGTTGCCCCCGGCAAGAAGGTGCAGTTGAGCGATCCCGATCCGCTGCCGCGCTACTGCATCGCCGAGTTGGTGCCGCTCGGCGGCGGCACCTACCGCGCCGTGCCGCGCATTCTCACCGAGTGGATGAGCTTCCAGAAACTCAGCCTGCAGCGCCTGGGCATCACCTGCAGCGAGAACACCCTGCACCGGCTCGGCCGCGCCAGCCTGATCGAAGTGCGGCAACCCAGCCCCGGCCGCTACGAGTTCAACTACCAAAGCTGGCTGCGGCACTGCGCCCTGGCCAGCGATCCGGAGTTCTGGGACACCCCCGGCGCGGACGGAAAAACCCCGCGCCAGAAATACCAGGAGGCCCTGTGATCGCCCCCGTCACCGACACAATGCCCCTTGCCGAGCTTGCCGGCCCGTTTGCCGCGATTTGCCGAGGCCCGCAGGCGCTGGGCTGAACCTGCCAAAATCGAAATTTTGAACAATGCCAGCCTATAACTTCCAACCCCGGTTCGAGCCGCTGATCATCCAGGGGATCAAAACCACAACCATCCGGCGCCCGCGGAAGCGTCCGACCGTCAAGGGTGACAACTTCACCGCCACGATCCACGGCCGCACGAAGAACTGTCGGGTAATCCTGCGCGGGAAGGTGGATATGGTTTTCCCGTGTATCGTCGCTGAAGAGGGACTCAAAATCGCCCATAAACCCTATGCTGGGGTCGAGGCTGACCGGTTGGCTCGTGCCGACGGGTTCCCCAACTTCGCAGCTATGAAAGCGTGGTTCGGCGATCGCTATGGTCTGCCATTTAAGGGCGAGATCATTTCTTGGAAGGGTGACCATGCCTGAAGTCTTATACGGTCCGGCGCCGCACAAACAGGCGGTGCGCTTTATCAAGGACAAACCCGCCGTCACGCGTGCGGTCTATGACCAGATGCTGCCCGAGGTGCAGGCCCGTGCCTTCACCGTGGCCGGGATCGAGAGCACCAAGGTGCTGCAGCGCCTGCGCGATCGCATCGCCGATCTGCCGGCCGGGGCGGATTGGGGAGAAGTCAAACGCGATGTCGTCGCCGGCCTGTCGCCCTTCATGCCGCCGGCCGACGACACGCCCGAGGCGAAGGCCAAGGCGCTCGAGATCGCCAACCGCCGCGCGGAGCTGCTTCTGCGCACGCATGGCTTCCAGGCCTATGCCGCCAGCCAGCACGAGGTCATGGCCCGCCAGCGCGATGTGTTTCCCTTTTGGCGCTATCAGACAGCACAAGATGACCGCGTGCGCGACACCCATGCCGCGCTCGACGGCGTGATCCTGCCGGCCAACGACCCTTTCTGGGACACGCACTTCCCGCCCTGGGGCTTCAACTGCCGGTGCAGCATCGTGCCGCTCACCGAGGCCGATGCCGCCGAGATCGATGCCGCCGAGAGCGGCCGGCCGCCGGAGATGCGTTCGCGCCTCTCCGAGCAGCAGCGCCAGCGCCTGCACACGGACGGCACCCTGGTCCGCGGGCCCAACAAGGTCATCAACGTGAGCCCCGCCCGCGAGCCCGGCGGCTACACCTGGACGCCGGGCAGCCTCAAGCTGCCGCTCGCCGAGATCGAGCAGCGCTACGAGCCGGAAGTCTTCGGCGCCTTCCGCTCCTGGGCGAAACGGCAGAAGCTGCCCGGCGGCAGCCGCACGGTGTGGACCTGGCTCGGCGGCTCGGCCGACGATCTTTGGCCGGACCGCCTCGCCGACCTCAGCCTGGTGAAGAAGCTCGGCGGCTCGACCGGCGCGCAGCTCATGCGCGACCCGGAAAAGCGGCTCTTCGTCCTGAAGCGCGGCGCCGGCCCGGCGCATGTCGCCAGCGAGGTCGCCGCCGACGATGCCTACCGCGTGCTCGGCGCCAACGTGCCGCGCGCCAAGCTCTACACCGCCGGCGGCGAGACGGCGAAGCTGGCCGAGTTCATCGAGGGGCAGGAGCTCGGCAAGGTGCTGCCCGGGCTCCCCGCGGCCGAGCAGGCCGCAGTGCTTGCCCAGGTGCGCCGCCATTTCGTCGCCGATGCGCTCCTGGGCAACTACGATGTCGCCGGCCTCGATCTCGACAATCTCCTCGTGGACCAGGCCGGCCTGGTGTGGCGCATCGACAACGGCGGCAGCCTGCGCTTCCGCGCCCAGGGTGCGCTCAAATCCGCCTTCGGCCCCGAGGTCGTGGAGCTCAAGACCCTGCTCGATCCCAAGGTCAACCCCGCGACCGCCCGGATCTTCGCCGGCATCACCGACAGCGAGATCAACCACCAGATCGTGGAGATCCTCGCCAAGCGCGAGGCCCTGCTGGCGGCCGTGCCGGCCGAGGTGCGCGATCTCCTGGGCCAGCGGCTCGACAACCTGGCCGGCCGCCTCGCGCCGGCCGGCGGCGAGGCGTTCGCCCAGGCCGTGGCCAAGAGCCGTGTGGTCGGCAAGGCGGCGAAGTGGGACCGCCTCGACATCGAGGACACCCAGGTGCTCTTCTGGGGTGAGACCGGCGCCGATGGCGTGGCCGTCACCCGGGCCAAGCTCAAGCTCACCGAGGCCGGCAGCGCCAAGATCATGGCGCGCCTGCGCGCCAGCCTGCCCGCGCCCACCTCCGCCCCGGCCGATGATTTCTGGCCGGTGATCGTCTCGGCGGCCAAGACCATCAACAAACACGCGCAGGATGGCGCCTACAACGCCGCCACCCTGGCCAATCTCGCGGCCACGAAGAAAAAGCTGCTGGCCCTGCAGCCGGCCGGCGAGAACGCCGCCGGCATGAAGGCGCACTACCTCGGAATCATCGCCCGGCTGGAGGCCGCGCAGGCCGCGCGCGAGACCACGCCGCTCTTCCAATCCTGGGTGTTCAAGCCCGAGCCGGCCGCCGGCGCGCACGAGTTTGCCGTCGCCCGCACGCGCGTGGACTATCTGGCCAAGGACACCCGCCGCGGCCATGCCCGCGAGATGAAGCAGACGATCTACACGCACGAGGCGCTCTTGCTCGATCTGGGCGAGGGCACCCGGGTGCGCTTCGTGCCCTTCGCGGAGATCGACGGCGCCACGGAGTTTGCCGCGCCCTACGCGCTGCGCGGCTACCTGGAGGTCGTGCAGTCCGGCGCACCCAGTGCCGGCGGCATCGGCCAGATCGCGCGCAAGCTCGCCGACATCGGCCTCGACACCAGCGCCGCCACCGATGCCTACGCCGAGCTGCTCTACCTGAGAAAGGGCATGCAGATCCGCAGCGATGTGTTCACCCCGGCGAAGCGCCGCGCCGCCGATTCCATCCTGGCCGATCCCAAGCTCAGCGATCCGGAGAAAATCACCAAGCTCAAGGCCATGGTCAAAAAGACCATGGGCCTCGACCTGCCCGACACCCCGCAGCCCGGCTACGACTGGCGCGCGAAGGGCAACACCTTCGGCGAAGGCTGGGAGCACACCGAACGCTGGGATCTCCCGCGCGCCGAGATCGAGCGCGCCATGCCCGGCTGGACGCTCGGCCACAGCTCCAGCACGCCGCTGCCGGATCTCGTCGATTCCATCCTGGAGGGCGGCGGCGATTTCACCGCCACCACCGAGCGGCTGCGCAAGGGCCTGGCGATCTCCGCCGGCATGTCGCCCATGCAGGATCTCAACACCGGCGGGGCCAACTACCTCTTCACGCGCATCTTTCGGCCCGAGCGCGCCGCCCAGGTGCGCGGCGTGCACTTCAAGGTGGGCAACCTCGCGCGGCAGGACGCCTTTTCCTTCGACAAGGACCGCTACGGCAATGTCAGGACCGCCGCCGCCTACACGGAGCGCAAGACCACGCTCGATGCGCTCCAGGCCGCCGCCGCCCGCGGCGGCAACGAGACGATCTTCAAGTGGGGCATCCCGCTGCTCGACGAGCTCGATTTCATCGTCGCCGGCAGCGCGGCCGAGCGGAAGAAGATCATCGCCGTCTTCAAGCAGCACGGCTGGTCGGCCCTGCCGGACGGCCGCAAGATCGAGACCATCGTCAAACTGAAAGGAACCTGATGAAAGACCCTGTCATGCCCACCGCGGCCGACCTGCACGCCCTCGCACTCGTGGAGCAGGGCGCCATCCTCATGCTGCCCGGCGAGGAGCCGCTCAACTTCCTCGTCGGCCACTGGCAACCGGTGGACGCCCGCCGCAGCTTCTGGTTTGCCGCCGGCGGCACCGACCAGAGCGCGGCGCACCTGCTCGAGCATGATGAGCGCCGCATTCCCCACCTGCACGCCGTGGAGTTCTACCGCGAGGGCCGGCTCGTCGGCTACCTCACCACGATCGCCGAGAGCGAGCTGCCCAACGAGGCCGAGCTCCGCGCGCAGTTCGCTGCCTGGCAGGGCGAGCGCGCCCGCATGCAGGAGTTCATCAACGAGCAGCTCGCGCTGCTGGCGGAGGGCAACTGACATGTGGCTCTGCACCCAGCACGGCTTCTACTCGATCGTGCGCAAGGCGGACGGCGCCTTCCACGTCCGCGCCCGCCGGCGCCAGGATCTCGTGAACCTGCGCGACCTGGTCTTCGGCCGCGGCTATCGCCGCGCCTTGCGCTGGACGATCCACCGCACCCAGCCGGCGGACTACCGCTGGCGCATCATCGTGCACGAGGCCGACCGCGCGGTGATCTTCGCCGTGCTGGGCAGCGCCATCGACTACACCAACTTCAAGGCGCGGATCCATGCGCGCCCCGACCAGCGGGAGAAGGCCCACGCCTACGGCTGCCTGTGGGCCGAGCTCCACCACCTGCAGGAGGAGGGCGCCTGATTTTATGAATCCCATACTGATCGGAACAGCAGAAGCGATCTCAACCGTGCGGGAAGACATCCAGCGCATGGTGGACAACGAGGGAATTTGGATCGTCACGGACACAAACCAACCCGGCGCGGAAATTCCTGTCATCTCGATGAGTGGAAAACTCTACGCGATCGAGCTGAGCACAGAACTTGCGCCTCATCGCTTTCTGGACACCGCCGTAGTAGCGAGTGGGCCACATAGGGCGAATACCGCGATCGGACACGGCAGGGTGCAGCCGGGCGTTGGCTCTGTGGAGCCGGGCGACATCGACGACAACATGAAAAACGCAATCGAACTCATCGCCGAGGAACGTGCTCGGCAAATCTCCGTGGAGGGCTGGACGCCCGAGCACGACGACGCACACAGCGATTCTGAACTGGCTCGCGCCGCTGCAAGCTACGCGATGCCCGGCTGGCTGAGAAATCTCCATGTGCGTCCGATCTGCATCGAGGCGACTCACACGCTCCACGCAAAAATCTGGCCGTGGGAAATCCGCTGGTGGAAACCGAGCGAGGATCGCATCCGCGAACTCGTGAAAGCCGGCGCTCTGATCGCCGCAGAAATCGACCGCCTACAGCGGCAGAACGTCGCGGATGAGCCACGCGGGAAGGCGCGTCCGTATTCTCCCTGAGCCGCACCCGCGTTGTGCTCTGATCGCTTGTTCGAGCCTTACTCACAAACACCTATGAGACCCCCACCATCAAATCGCCCGCAGGTGCGCTACCCTGCAAACTACCGAGCCAACTTCTTGTGGCCTTTCGAGAGCGGCAGCATTGAGGAAGCGGGCTATGAGTTCGCCAATGGAAAGACCGAAGCCTACCGCAAAAGCTGGTGGAAGATTCTCAACGCGAGAATCAAGAAGGCCGCGAAAGCCGGTGGCTCGAACAACCCAGGTTGAGCCGCGCCGCAGGCGTCGGCTCTAACGGAAGTTCGGCCTTTTCTTCCGGCCGGTGAACGCAGGTTCACCGGCCGGCGCGTTTTTGCGCCAAGCTCCCCAGCCGCGCCGCCCGGCTTGGCGGCGCGGGGGCCGTCTCTGGTTTCATGTGGCATGCCGCGTCGCCCGCCAGCAGACCTCGATCGCCACCGCCTCAACCAGCTCTGGCATTTCAAGAAACGCGTGCGGCAGCGCTTCCGCCGTGAGCTCACCGATGAGGATTACGCCGACCTGCTGCACCGCATCAAGGAGGACAAGCCCGGCGTCGTCTTCCTGCAGACAAATGCGGACCGCCGCAGCGTGTGGCGCGTGAAGTGGCGCGGTCTGGTGATGGTCGTCGTTTACGACCACCGCACCGAGTGCCTCGTCACCGCCTACAAATACAAAGCCTGGCGCTGGAAATGAGCCTCACGCTGAAAGACAATCTCTCGCCGCCGATTCGCCGCCTCGCCAAGGGCGTGCAGGACAAGCGGCCGATCCTCGAGGCCATGGGGCTCCAGCTCCAGTCGCTCGCGCTCCGCGCGTTCAACGAGCCGGCGCTCCGGCCCGCGCCCTGGCCCGACAAACGCGACGGCACGCCCGCCACGCTGCGCCGCAACCAGGCCCTGCACCAGTCGCTGCGCCGGCCGCCCGCCGTCACCCAGAACAGCGTCACCGTGTCGAGCGACCGTGCCTATGCGGCCATCCACCAGCGCGGCGGCGAGATCCGCCCCAAGCCTGGCAACAAGGCGCTGCGCTTCACGATCGGCGGTGCGACGGTCTTCGCCCGCCGCGTCGTCATCCCGGCGCGGCCGTTCTTCCCTTTCCTCGGCGACCGCATGACAGATTCGGCGCAGCGCAAGATCGCCGGCGTCGCCCTCGCGAAAATCCGCTCGCTGACGCAGCCGCAATAACCTGCGCCAAGCTCCCCACGCGCCCCACGGTCATTAGGAGGCGCGCGCCGATTCGGGCATCTTGCGGGCTTTCCTTCCCGCCCGATGATCTGCATCTTCCGCGCCCCCACCAGCATCGACGCCGGCACCGAGCTGCCGAAACGGCTGCTCATGGCGAAGTGGGGCCGCAACGAGAGCGTGAAGGGGCCGGTGATCGTCAACGAGCTCACCGCCCGCGCCGTGCCGCGCCTGCAGGCCCTCGCCGGTTACCAGGAGATCGCGCTCGATTTCCAGCACAACACCGTGGAGGGCAGCCCCGCTTTCAAGGCCGAGCGCGAGCCGCGCAAGGTCGCCGCCTTCGGCTCCCCGGAGGTCGTGCCCGGTGAAGGCATTTATTTCAACGTCGCCCGCTGGACGCCGGAAGGTGAGGAGGCCGTCAAAAACGGCCATTATCCCGACATCAGCCCGGCCGTGAAATTCGAGAACGATGCCGAGAGCGGCGTCGTCATCTTCTGCCACTCCTGCGCCGTGTGCCGCCAGGGTGCCATCGACGGCCTCCACGTTTACGGCGCGGATGATCCTGCGCGCCTCAAGCAGGCCGTCGCCACTTTCACCGCCGAGCTGGCGGGAAACAAAACCACTCCCATGGACCATAAAAAACTGCTCTGCCTCCTGCTGGGTCTCGACCCGGCCACCGCCACCGACGAAGCCATCACGGCCGCCGCCAAGGCGAAAACCAAGGCCGCCACCGGCGACCAGCCGGCCGCCGAAGTCAAGACCCTCGCCGCCGACATCCAGTCGCTCAAAACCCTCATCGAGGGCCAGAACAAGCGCCTCGACTCCGCCGAGCGCGAGAACATCACCCTGCGCGCCATCAGCCAGGGCAAGGTCATCCCGCACAGCGCCAGCGAACTCCCGATCGACCAGTTCAAGAAGATCGTGGACGAGCTGCCGGCCAACGTCGTGCCGATGGACAAGCGCACCGTCGAGGGCGTGAAGACCTTCGCCGCCGCCAGCACGACCCCGGCCGCCAACAGCTACGAGCAGGAAGTGCAGCGCCAACTGCGCATCAAGCCCGAGACCTGGCAGAAGCACAACGCCGCCTGAGCGCACCGCGCTGACGCCGACACTCACCCAGTCCCGCAACCGCAACCCAGCCCACCATGCCACTCACCGCTTCCCGCAACACTGAAGAACGCCCGGGGGAGATCCAGCACATCCCCCTGGCGGCTGACACCGTCGTCTTCCAGGGCGGCCTCACCGCCCGCAATGGCGACGGCCGCGCCGTCCCGGCCGCCGATGCCGCCGGCCTCAAGGTCATCGGCCGTGCCGAACAAACCGTGGACAACAGCGACGGCGAAGCCGGCGCGCTCGCGGTCAACGCGAAGCGCGGCGTCTTCCTCTTCGCCAACAGCGACGACGAGCCCATCACCGCGGCCCACGTCGGCGGCTACGCCTTCGTCGAGGACGATGAGACGGTCGCCAGCGACTCCGACCACAAGGTCAAGGCCGGCCGCATCGTCGATGTCGAGGAGCGCGGCGTGTGGGTCGATACCCGCGACACGGGCGATGTGCCCAGCGCCGACACGCTCACCGCCCTCAACTTCACCGGCGGCGGCGCCACCGGCCCCGAAGTCGAGGCGTTCCGCAATGCGGTCCTGGCCATCCTGCAGGCCGGCAACCTCGTCAAGTAATCGCCCGCAACCCAGCACCCTCCCATCCTCCCATGATCATCACCACCGCGGCCCTCGAGGCCATCAACAAGGGCTTCAAGAGCCTCTTCCTTGAAGCCTACCACGGCGGCACGGCCCCCAAGGTCGATGTCTTCGCCATGCTCTCCAGCTCCACCAGCGAGGAGGAAATCTACGGCTGGCTCGGCGCGCTGCCGGGCCTGCGCGAGCTGGTGGACGAGATCCAGATCGCCAACCTCGTCGAGCACGCCTACGGCATCAAGAACAAGGAGTGGGAGCGCACGATCGCCGTGAAGCGCGCGAAGATCGAGCGCGACAATCTCGGGGTTTACTCGCCGCTCTTCACCGCCATGGGCCTCGCCGCCCGCGCGCACCCCGACCAGCTCCTCGCCGATGCCCTGCTCAACGGCTTCGACCGCAAGTGCTACACCGGGAAAAACTTTTTCGACAGCAACCACGAACCCGTGAAGGGCAAGGTGAAGTTCTCCAACGTCGGCACCAAGAAGCTGAGCGCGGCGAATTTCGAGACCGCGCGCGAGAACATCAAGAGCCGGCTCAATCCCGAGGGCGAGCCGATGGACCTCGGCCTCGATCTGCGCCTGGTCGTCTCCCCGAAGAACGAGAGCCTCGGCCGCCAGATCATCATCGCAGATTCGCTTGCGGGCGGCGGCACCAACGTGAACAAGGGCACCGCCACCCTCGAGGTCTGGCCGCGCCTCGCCGCCGACGCCGAGGCCTGGTTCCTCATCGATGTGGGACACCCGGTGAAGCCCTTCATCAACCAGGTGGAGGTCGAGACGGAGTTCACCTCGCTCGACAACCCGCGCGACGACCACGTCTTCAAGAAGAAGGAGTATCTCCACCAGGCCTACCGCCGCGGCAACGTCGGCTACGGCCTGCCCGAGCTCGCCTACGGCAGCGACGGCACCACCGCCGCCTGATCCCCAGGCGTGTGTTTTTAGAGCCCTTCGCGCCTTTGGCCCGGAGGGCTCCATAAAACCCACCCGACTCACCACCCATGCCCGCCTACACCACGCTAGCCCGCATCAACGCCGTGCTTCCTCCGCAGTTCCTGGTGGAGGCCCTCGACGACGACAAGGACGGCGTCGCCGATCCCGGCGTCTTCGATGAGGTCGTAGCCAGCGTGCAGGTGGAGATCGACGGTGTGCTGGGTGCCCGCTACAGCACGCCCTTCGCCAACCCGGTGCCCGCACTCGTCGCCGACGCCGCCCTCAAGCTCACAGCCGAGGCCCTTTACGCCCGCCGCGGCTTCGCGGAGGACAAGAACCCCTGGGCCGTGCGGGCCAAGGCCATCCGCACGCTCCTGGGCGAAGTGGCCGCGGGCAGCAAACCGCTCACCCCCGATCTGGGCCGCAAGCGCCCCAGCGCCTCCGTCATCACCTCGCCGGCCAAGACGCACTCCAAGGCCGGCCGCACCGCGGTATGAGCTGGATCCGCTCCATCCTCCTGATTCTCGCCCTCGCGAGCCAGCCCATGTCCGCCGAATACTACACCCCGGACCGCCTGCTCAACGAGCTCCAGGATGAGCTCGCACCCTGGGTGCGGGCCCAGAAGGGCGCCCTCTCCATCGCGCGCGATCCCTTCCACTTCCTCGAGCTGCTCGCCGAGTCTCCCGCCGGCTGGCGCGCCGTCCTCCACTGGGACGGCGAAACCAATCCTGCCACCGAAGAGCAGGCCGGAATCTTCGCCCCACAGCGGCTGAGCATCGGCCTCACCGCCAATCTCGGGCTCACCGCCGCCCCGGACCAAGCCCTCGTCAAGGCCACCGCCAGCCGGCCCGCGCTGCTCGTCCTCCTGGCAGGGCTGCGCGAGCGCGTGCGCGGCTACGTCTGGCCCGAGGGCATCACCAACCGCTTCACCCTCTACACCGGCTGCGAGCCCGTGATCCTGCCCGAGCCCGCCATGCCGCTCGCCGCCTACCGGCTCAACTTCGAGCTGATCATCGCCCTCCCGCCCGCCGAATACCGCAACCTCCTCACCTGAGATCCCATGCCCAACTCTCCCACCATCGTCGGCGACAACACCGTCCTCTGGGGCACCTCCGGCGTCTATGCCGGCACCGGCATCGTCGTCTCCGGCAGCAAGGCGCTCAGCGCCGACAAGATCGAAGTGGCCGACGAAGACGGGTTCACCGTCGCCGTCATTTATTTCAACCACAAGCGCCAGTGTGAGTTTGAGATGATCGTGAAGACCGCCGCGCCGGCGCTCGACATCGGCGATTTCATCCTGCTCTGCGGTGTGGCCGATTGCCTCGTGGAAAACGTCACCGAGGTCTGGACGCAGAAGGATACGCGCCGGCTGCGCGTCACCGCCATCAAATACCAGGCCATCGACGAGCCGGCGTAATCACGCTCCGCCCGCCCGAGGACACACGCATGCAGAGGAAGCACGCCAAGGCCCGCCGCGTCCAACGCGGCCCCGGCCACTTCACTCCCGCCGAGGCCGCCGCCATCCAACGCGCCGCCGAGCCCGGACTCCGCACCCCCAAGGTTGTGCTCGATGCCTTCCTGCCTCAGCCGCTCAAGCTGGACGGCCTGCCGCTGCAGCCCATGACCCTGGGCATCTTCATGATCCTGCAGAAGTGCGGCTGCCGCCTCGTCGGCGATGAAGCCGAGCGGAAGGCAGCAGACAACTACGACGCCGCCCTGGCCGGCTATGTCCTCACTTCCCCGATCGAGGCCGGCGTCGCCCTGACCAATATGTCGCCCGACGAGCGCAAACTCGCCGTATTTGAGTTCGCCCACCGCATCCCGATGGCCAGCATGGAGGCCTTTGGCTTGCAGCTCGGCGCGCACATGCGCGCCACCTTCGCGACCGTGATTTCCCCCGCGTCCTCGGGTGAAGACACCGGGGCCGGCGTCGAAAAAAAAACGGCGTCGGCTCCGGCAGTTCCCCCGCCATGCCCGCCGAAAACAACGGGCTCGGCTGGATCCTGACCCTCACCGACACCCTGATGCACGAGTATGGCTGGCTGATCGATTACACGCTTTGGCAAGTCCGCCTCCCGGTGGCCTTCGCCCTCTACGCTGCCATCGCGGCCCGCTACGGCAACAAGCCCGCGGGCCCTACCTATCTCGACCGTGAAATCCTGGATGCCCTCCAGGCCGCCCAGGCATGAATCTCGCCGCCAAGATGACCCTCGACGGCTCCGGCTTCGCCGGGCCGCTGGCTGGCATCCAAAACCAGCTCGGCGGCGCCCTGGGCCAGCTCGCGGCCTTCGCCGGCGTCACGCTCACCGCGGCCGGCGCCATCCTCGGCTTCAAGAACGCCCTTGATCTCGGCGGCGAGCTGGCCGACCTCTCCGCCCGCACCGGCCTCGCCGTGCGGGATCTCGCGCTCCTGCGCCAGGCCTTCGCCGATGCCGGCGTGGGCGCCGACCAGGTGGGACCGTCCATCGGCCAGATGCAGCGCGCCCTGGCCGGCGTCAATGCCGCGGGCCAGCCCACCAAGGCCATCTTCCAGCAGCTCGGCTTCGACCTCGAGGCGCTCAAGAAAAAGAGCCCGCTGGAGCAACTGCAGGCCATCGGCGACCGCCTCATGCGGCTTGAGAGTCCTGCCGCCCGCGCCAACGCCGCGATGCAGATATTCGGCGAGTCGGGCACGCGCCTGCTCGCCCTCTTTGCCGATGGCGGCGCCCTCGGCGATGCCGCGGTCGTGCTCGGCCGCCAGGCCGATGTGCTGGCCCGCAATGCCGGCCAGTTCGACCGCGCCAGCGACATCCTGGGCAACGCCCCCGTGAAGCTGCGCGGCTTCTTTGTCGGCGCCGCCGAGTCCCTCAGCGCCTCGCTGCTTGGCCCTCTCGAACGTTTCAATCAGGCCGACCTCACCGGGTTCGGCCAGCGCGTCGGCAAGGCCATCGCGCCGCTCATGGAGCTCGTGAAGGACGGCCGCCTCGGCGAGCTGCTCGGCGCCGCCGTCGAGGCCGGCTTCACCAGCCTCGCGCAGGAAAGTTTTTGGAGCGGCATTGCCAAGCTGGCCCTCGCCGCCTTCGAGGGCATCGGCAGCGGCCTGCTCCGCATCTTCACCACGCCGCTCAGCTACCTGCAGGCCGGCGTCGATTGGATATTCCAGAAATACGCCGAGCAGATCGGCAGCATGCGCGGTATCGGCAAAGCCACCGGCTTGGCGGGCTTCAAGGCCGACTCGTTCTCCGACCTCCTCGCCGACCGTCAGAAAAACGGATTCCTGCTGTCCGACATCGGCAAAGCCGGCCTCGAGAGCAGCGCAGCCCGCATGAAGGAGGGAGCGGCCGACATCAAGGCAGCGTTCAAGACCGGCCTCGATCTCGCCGAAAAACTCAAGCAGGTCTGGGGCGAGGGTGAGCAGGCCGCCGCCGCTTCCCTCGAGGCCGCGCAAAATCTTGCCGAAGGCCTCAACGCCACCGGCGACGATGCCACCCGCCGTGCCGCCGCCGCCCGCCTGGACAACACCGGCGACCGCCTGGAGCGCATCGGCGGCTTCATCGGCGGAGCCGGCGGCCCCGAGCGCGACTACGCNNCGACTACGCCCGCCGCACGGCCGACAACACCGGCAAGCTCGTCGATGGCATTCGCCGGCTCGCCGACCGCCTCACCGGCGCCACTCCCACCGCCGTCTGGGGCGACGGCACCGCCTTCGCCTGACCGCCATGCCTACGCCTACCTGGAGAGGATCCGACAGCATCCACGAGGCCCCGGGCAGCCCGCACCGGCGGCGCAATGCCACCGAGGACAAGATCATCCGGACCCTCCGCGGCCCTTACGGCGACCTCATCGCCGCCGAACCCGATCCTGGGGAAACCATGACCGGCTACACCGGCTACGTCGTCGAAAGTGTCGAGACCTTCCCGGACGGCGCCGGTGTCGATGGCCCGGGCACCACCCGCATCGTCCTCACCATCGAGACCCCGCCCGTGCTCACCAGCACGGTCGCCGAAGTCATCGAGGAGATCGAGGCCGGCGGCCTGGAGAAAAAGCTCGAAAGCCACCCCATCTATCAGCCCGGCGGCTCAAAGGAGCTGGAACCCTCCGACCTCGATGCCATCGCCGAATGGCGCGCCGCGCCCACGGCCGCCGCCCGGGCCGCGATCTACGGCGCGATGACCGACAACGCGAAGCATTTCACGGCCAAGCTGCAGCGCGGCGTCGAGAGCTACATCGTCGCCGCGCCGGTTACGCGCATCACGACCCGCAGCTACAACAAGCCCACGGTGGGCGGCATCGGCGTCCGCCTGGCCGCCAAGCCTTTCGACGCCGCGCCCAACGGCTATGTTTGGCTCAAGACCGCCGACCGTGCCCAACGCCAGGGCCCGGCCGGCAAGTGGGAACGTGTCCAGGAGTGCACCGGCGCCGATGTGTGGGACACCGACCTCTATCCCGCCGCACCCTGATGCAACTGCCGCACGAACCCCGCCACCGCACGCCGATCGATGCCGCCTGGGGCGCCTCCATCATCCGCTACCTCCGCGCGATCACCCCGCGCAGCTCCGCCCAGGTCCGCGTGAGCACGACGCCCGGCGGCACCTATTTCGAGCCCCTCGCACGCCCGCAGCCCGGCGGCTCGGCCGCGGCCGAGCCCGCGCTACATCCCTTCCAGATCGTCAAGGTGGCGGATGGTGACCCCGCCCAGGTGCAGGTCCGCCCGGGCCGTGTCTTTCTGCCCGGTGCGCTCGGCGCCACCACCGCCAGCACCGCCACCATCGCCGGCCTCGACACAGATCTCGAGGTCGTGGCCGACAGCATCGTCTTTCTGAAGTGGGGCGGGGGCAGCAGCTACGAGGTCTTTGCCGAATCGCTCGCCGCCCTCGAAGAGTGGGAAGACTGGCCCGCGCTCTTCAGCGAGGACAGCAGCTCGCCCCCGGTGCAGACCGCATGGTATATCCTGCTCGGCTACGTCGGCGCCCTTCCCGCCACACCCGCGCCTGGCTTCGCCATCACGATCGACGACACTCCGCTCTGGCTGCACCAGGCGGTGCACACGCACCTCCGCATCTTCGATCTCTGTCACAACGGCCGCCCCATCCGCCAGCCGCTGCCCTGGGGCGCACCGCTGCCGGTATGAGCACCGCCGAGGCCTTCCTCCGCCTGCAGCCGCTGCCTTTCTGCATCGAGACCATCGATCTCGATGCCCTCGGCGCGGAGCACCTGGAGAGTGAGACGTTTTTTGTGCGCGGCCTCTCCCTTGAGGAGGCCATGCACCTCTACTACAACTGGGAGAGTCTCACCCTCGGTTTTTCCATCAGCGGGGTGAATATCGTGTCATCCGGCGACCCTTACAGCCTTTCCTGCTCGTTTCCCGCCGTGGCGCTCGCCGGCACCGTCACCTCGCCGCGCCGGCGCGGCTGCGCCACCACGTTTGCTTCGGGAGCGCACCTGCTCGGCCTCGAGCCGGAATGGGAGCCCATCCCGGAGGATCCGCCCAATGCCTATGATGCGGTCGCGGGGTTTGCCCTCGCCCGCACCTTTGGGATTGGTGTCGTCGAGGGTCCGCCCGAAGGCTATCCCGCCCTGGCCAATGCCATTTTCAAGGATGCCGGCGGCGACCATGTCTTTGCCTTCGCGCTGCGCGCCGGCGGCTCCGGGTTGGACGCCAACTCCGGCCTCAGTGGCCGGCTCGCCCTCGGCGGCGGCGGGCTGATTTACGACCAGGGGCTCGTCGGGGAGGGAGATCCCGGCAGCTACAGCGCCCGCATCGGCGATCCGGTCTCGGTCCCGCTCCTGGGCGGCAGCTTCAACGTCTGGCCTTACTTTTTGCACCGCGATGTGTTCCACGGAGAATACGTCTCCGGCGGCTCGCTCGATGTCACTGAGTTCACCCCCGGCTTTTTCACCTACGACGAATAGTCGCGCCAAGCTCCCCAGCGGCCCCGCGCCCCGTCGCAGGGGCCGCACCGTTTCCGGCACTCTCTGCCCAGCCCATGCCCGCCTGGACCCGCGCCATCGACCTGCACCTCAATTTCGGCCCACTGCCGGAATACGCCCTCCTCCGCGGCGCGGGCGATGCCCAGCCCTTGGTTGGCCCGCCCACCTGGCACAGCGGCGAAGTCGCCCTCCTGCGCCTCTGGCTCCACGACGGGGGCGAGATCCTCTCGCTCCCGGTCGGCGACACCATCCTCGTCACCGCCAAGCCCCGCAGCCTCGGCAACACGCTGCTCTTCTCCGCACACGACTTCGCCGCCGTCGAGGATCACTACGAGGCCGTGCTCGCCCTCACCACGGCCGAGCTCACCGCCGCCCTCGGCCAGGAGCGCAGCATCTTCATCGCCGTCGAGGTTCTCGTGCAGTCGGCCGACGCCACCCGCACCCGTCGCCGTCAGTTCCTCGCCAAGATCCAGCCCGGCCTTTACGGCGGCGAGGCCGATCCCGCCCCCGCCGAGATTGGCTACCCGTTGCCCGCAGCCCTCGCTCTCCGCGCCCCCGATAACGGCACCTACCGCATCAAGACCACCGGCGACGGCCAGCACTTCCAGCTTAAGGATGCTGCCGGCGGCTGGCGCACGATCTGGCTCGCCGCCGGCGTCCTGCAGGTCGGCCCCGCCGAGGATGTCCCCTGAATCTCCGCCATGAAAACCTCCCACAAATCTCTCACCGGGCTCCTGCTCTGGGTCGCCCTCGCGCTCTACGGCTGCGCCCGGCCCGCGTTCGCCCAGGTGTTGCCCACGGCCGCCACCGAGGCCGTCACCAAGACCAAGGCCAGTGGCGACGCCGGCGAGCTTACCGCCGGGTTCCGCGTCCCCTCCGCCCGCACCATCACCTTCGAGGCTGGTGCCACGCTCGATGTCACCGCGGCCACCTTGCTGCTGCCGGCCGAACTTTTCGCCGACACTTTCCAGCCGCTTAACACCAACCTCACCGCATTCGCCGGGCTCACGTCGGCAGCCGACCGGCTTCCATATTTTGCCGGAAGCGGGATGGCGGATCTCGCGGTGTTTACCGCCAACGGCAGAAAGCTCGTCGCGCTGGCCGGAAGTTTCTCGAATGTGTTCCCCTACTTCGACGGTTCAGGAAATGCGACCGTCTCGACCATTACCAGCCTCGGTCGAAACCTGCTGTCCAATACGACGCAGGCCATCATGCACACTACCTTGGGCTTGGTTCCGGGGACGAATGTTCAGGCATGGGATGCGGATCTGGACGCTTGGGCTCTGGTCAATCCGCTCAGCTACCTGACTGCTGCACAGATCGGCTCCGGCTACGTCTCCCTGACCGGCAGCTACAACGACCCGGCGTGGATTGTGACGCTCGGCAAGTCCAAGGTTGGTCTGGGCAATGTCGAAGATGTCGCCCTTTCGACGTGGGCCGGATCTTCGTCAATTACCACTCTCGGCAACATCACAACGGGCTCGGTCCCAGCGGCAAACGTCTCCGGTTTGGCTGCGGTGGCCACGTCTGGTCAGTATTCAGACCTGTCTGGCACGCCAACACTCGGGAGCGCGGCAGCCGCCGCGACTACTGACTTCGCCACGTCCGCGCAGGGCACGCTTGCCGACTCCGCGGTTCAGCCGGGCGATCTGGCAGACGTAGCATTCTCGGGGAGATACGACGACCTGCTGGACAAGCCTACTTTGGCCGTAGTTGCGACATCGGGGGCCTATTCTGACCTAAGCGGGACACCAACGCTGCCCAACACGTTTTCAACTATCTCCGTGAGCGGACAGGACAACGTGGTTGCCGACTCCACGGCCGACACCCTGACCCTTTTAGCCGGCTCAAACATCACGATCACCACCAACGCCGGCAGCGACAGCATCACGATTGCGGCAGCAGCCGGCGAAGGCGTAGATTGGGGCGCAATCGGTGGCGACCTGACCGACCAGCTTGACCTACAGGCGGCGCTTGATGACAAGCTCGACACAGACGGCAACGGCTCCGGCCTGACAGGTCTGACTTGGGGCCAGCTTGGGGGCACGCCTACAACCCTCGGCGGCTACGAGATCACGGATGCCGTTGCCAGCAACCGCACGCTCACGGCCGGCACTGGCATTGCCACGATTGGCGACCTGTCCGCCAACCGGACCATTGCTCTGAGCAGCGGCGCGATTGCGAGCTTGGCTTTGGCCGACTCCGCGGTTCAGCCGGGCTCGCTTGGGACGATGGCTTACGAGACGGCCGCGAATTATCTGACTACGTCTGCCGCGGCTTCGACTTACCAACCGCTCGACGCCGCGCTGACGGCCCTCGCTGCCGGCTCCGACTTTGTGCAGTTCACCGGTCCCGCCGGCACCGTGAAAACCTTCACGCTCCCCAACGCCGCCAGCACCATCCTCACCGACAACACGCCCGTCACTTCTGCTCAAGGCGGCACCGGCCTCGATAACTCCGCCCTCGCCGCCGACCGCTACCTCTACACCACCGACACCGGCACCTTCGCCAGCGACAGCATCACCGCCTTCGGCCGCAGCCTCCTCGACGATGCCGACGCTGTCGCGGCTCGCACCACGCTCGGCGCGACCACGGTGGGCGGCAACCTTTTCACCCTCGCCAACCCCTCGGCCGTCCGATTCATCCGCGTTAACGCCGACAACACCGTCACCGCCCGCAGCGACTCCGACTTCCGCACCGACATCGGCCTCGGCACGGGCGACTCCCCGGTCTTCAACGACCTCGCTCTTGCGGCCGGCCTGATCGTCAATGGTCCTGCTGGGATTGGCGCGAATAGAATCCGCCTCACGGGCTACGGAGGGGATGCGAACCGTGGCATTATTGTATTTAACGCATCAGACTTTGATAACTATATATTTTTTGAAGGGGCCGGGCTCTATACAAGAATCGCGGGCGCAGACCGAACCACGGTCACCGCCTCCGGCCTCAGCGTCAACGGGAGGGTAGCATCGATCTCATCCACCACCAGTCAAGGGTTATTCACCGGCTGGAACTCAAAGTCGGGCGCAAACTCCGAAAACGGTGAAATCCGGCTTGGTGGTGATGCCGCCGGCACCCGCGTGATGGCTGACGGAGCGAGCTCGGGAGGAACAGTCATCGAGGATTTATGGGACAACCCGTCATCGAGCATACTATTTCGACTGCGTGGATATGGAACTCCGTTAAATGGAATGCTCCTCACCACCACCGGCCTCTCGGTGACGGCGGCGCTGGGTGCCACCGGCAACGTGTGGGGTCAGTCGAGCAACGTCGATGTCACCACCGGCAGTGCCGACGGCTTTACCTTCTATTCGGCCGACAGCACCTTTCACTTTTCGCGCAACGCCGGCTCTGTTTTTGTCCGCCGCCGCACTTCCGACGGCAACTCGATGGCCTTCTACCGCGACACTACGCAGGTCGGCTCTATCTCCGTCACCACAACCGCGACGGCCTACAACACGGCCAGCGACGAGCGGCTCAAGACCAACATCCGCGAGGTGGACCATGCTCAAGTCCGCGCCATCATCGAAGCTATCGCCATCCGCGACTACGACTGGCGGGCCACCGGCGCGGCCGGCATCGGCCCCATCGCCCAAGAACTCGCCGCCACCCATCCCATGCTCGTCAAGCTCGGCGTCGTCACTCCAGGCGACAACCAAGCCGTGGACTACGCCGCGTGGCGCGCCCGCAAAGCCCGCGTAGATGCCCGCGCTGACCGCAACGCCGAGAAGCTCGCCGCGCACAAGACTGCGCTGGAGGCCCACGGTCTCGAAGTGCAGTCCATCCGCGCCGCCAACGAAGAGGCCGTCGAGACTTCGCCTGTTGGTGCACAAGTCGTCCCCGTGACTTACAGTCTTGCGAAGACCGTGGTATTAAAGTTACCCCCGCCGCCACCCGAGCCCATCCTCGAAACCCACCCCGAGGACGAGGAGCAGGACTTCGACCAGTGGCAGGTGGACTTCTCTAAACTCGTGCCACTGCTCCTCGACTACGCGCAGCAGGAGAGCCGCCGCCTCGACGCCCTCGACGCCCGCGTGGCTGCGCTGGAGTCATTACAGCCTGTCGGGCGCTAGCTACCCATTTAGCGCACGCTACAGACCCATTTCAAACATTACGCTCGGTTACGGTGGCACTGCCATCCTTCGGGCAGGCACGATGTTCGCTTGCCACTCCATCGTTCGCGGCGAAGGGTGCCCTGCGAAGCCTTGGCAAAGCAGGGCAAACACATGACATGAGCCCATGGAACTCCGGCGCAATGAGCCCGTAACATCATTTTTGCTCCATGCACTACGTTTACCTGATGGAGAGCACCGCCGGAGCAGAAAAGCGGTATATCGGCTATACCGACGACTTGCGTCAGCGAATCAAGGACCACAACTCCGGTAAAAATGTGAGCACTGCACCCCATCGCCCTTGGCAGTTAAAAACCTATCTGGCGTTTTCAAACAAGGCTCAGGCGCTCGCATTCGAGCGCTACCTGAAGTCAGGATCCGGACACGCGTTCGCGAACAAACGCCTGCGGTAAGTTCCCCTCGCCGCATATCTCGCCTTCCCCGATGCAGCCAAGGCCCTCGCCTTCGAGCAGTATCTGAAAAGCGGCTCCGGCCGAACCTTCGCCAAACGACACTTTTTCTAAGCCACACAACTGGTGCGCCGGCGGCAGCATCGCTCGTTCGCCTCTGACAGCGACCACCCACCTCTCACGCTTCCGTCAGCGTCCAGCGTTCTTTCTCCAGCGCGTGCTGCCATTTCATCGGGGAGAAATCACGGGAGAAGATGTGCCGCTGCAGGCCGAGGCCGTAAACCTCGCGGGTCAGTTTTTCGTGCTCGGCCCAAAAAACCTCCGCAGCGGCGCGGCGCGCGGCCGAGCCCTCCGGTGCGGCCAGCACGGCAAAGTGCTGCCGCATCATCCGCAGTTTCGACTCCCATTGCCGGAACCGCCAGTTCGTCGGGTCCGAAACAGGCAACAATGCGTCAAACTCCCGCTCCAGCCGCGCGACATCCGCATCGTAGGGGAAGCCCCACGCACGCAGCCACGCGGCCCACGCCGGCGCCCGGGCCCTATCCGCGCCCAGATAGTTGCGCGCATACGCCTGCAGGACCGCATCCGGGGTCGGCTGCAAACCGGCCGAGAGCTGGGCGAGCAGCGCCTTGTTCACATCGTCAAACACGCCTTCGGAATAAGCCATCCAGCCGGTGCAGCCGCGTTGCTTGAGGGCCTGCAGCGTGCGCTCGATGCGCGCGGCCGCGATCACCGGCCCAAGATGGCCATATAAATCCCGCGGCTCCGTGCCTTCGGCGTAGCCGATGTGGAAAAAAGCCTGCCGCTCGCAACCGCGCGGCAGCGGCACGTCGGCCACGTCGCTCTCGGTGTAGGGGATGTGCTGCGTGAGGCTCTTCACCCAGCCCGGCGCCTCGGCGTCGGCCCAGTCGGCAAAGAGCCGGTGCTCCTCCGCCGACCACCACCAGCCGATCATGCGCATCTCCACGCCCGGATGGTAACGCTCCGCGATCACGTGGATCTCGCGGCAGAGTCGTGCGAACGTGAGGATCCACGGGTTGCACTTTTCGCAGGCGCACCCGCCGAAATCATAGGGGCAAGCCGCCAGCGCTCGGAGCTTCACGCCCGTCTGGGCCAGGTCCCTGAACCAGTTCTCATGGTTGCGCAGGATGACATCGCGGCCGCGCGGCACCGATGGGCACACCAACTGCCCGAAAATGCGCTCCGACTTCGTCGCCTGCACGTCGGGCAGGCATTGTTCCTGAAACACAGTGTTTGGTGTAAGCACGAGCACACAAGGCAGCCCGAGCGACTGGGCGATGACGAAGTGCCGCTTCTTCGCGTCGCGCAGCACCCACCCGAGATCGTAATACGGCTTTACATACGGATCGCCGCAGTTCGCCGGGTCGAACCAGTCGGCGTATTCGTTGAACCCCCAGTCGCGCCACTCCGTGAGCCGGGCGCGAAACTCGTTGTCGCCCATGGATTCGTAGCTGTTGCCGAAATGGCCGGGCGCATAGAGCGTGCGGGTGGCGAAGGTCGGGCGGTCCATGCGGCACCCAGCGCAGCAGAACGCGGGGAAAATACAATCCGCCGGCTTTGGGTTCGACTCCCGGCGCGGCCGCAGCAAGGGAGAGACGCCCATGATCCCCTTCACCCCGCGCCCCTTGGAAAGGTTCATCGCCATCGACCACGCCTGCGGCTGGCCCAACCTCACCCTCCTGCCGGACGGCACTCTTGCCACCCTGATCTGGCCCGAGCCCTGCCACGGCCTCTGGGAAGGCGCCGCCGAATGCTGGACCAACACCGACGGCGGCCGCACTTGGAAAAAACGCGGCGTGCCCGTGCCGCACGCTCCCGGCACCAACCGGATGAATCTCTCCGCCGGACTCGCGGCGGACGGTGCGCTGGTCGCCCTCGTGTCCGGCTGGGCCGGCCGGCCGCCGCGGGGCACGCCCGCCCAACACGCCGGGCAGGCCATGCTGGAATCCGTGCCCGCCCGCTCCACCGACGGCGGCCGCACTTGGGCGCAATTTTCGCCCCCGGCGGCACCGGCCGGCGATGTGGGCTCGCGCTACAGCGAAGGCCCGCGGTTTTGCGACACGACCGGCGGTCCCGGCCTCGTGCCCTTCGGCGACATCTGGCCGCTGGGCGACGGATTGATCGGCACGCTGTTCTACACCAGCCGCGTGCATTTCTACGTGAGCACCGACGGCGGACGCTCGTGGACCCACCGCTCAACCTTCGGTGACCTTGACCGGCTCAACGAAACCACCTGGCTGCCCCTGCCCGACGGCCGGCTGCTGGCCGCCGCCCGCACCACCGGCGAGCATCAGCAACGCCTCGAACTCTATGCCTCCGCCGACGCCGGGCGCACGTGGGCCTTCGAGCAAACCCTCACCGGCCGCAACGAACACCCCGCCGCCCTCACCCTCCTGCACGACGGTGCCGTGCTGCTGACCTATGGCATCCGCACCGAACCGCTCTACGGTATCGGCGCCCGGTTGTCCCGCGACGGCGGCCGCACGTGGAGCGAACCGCGGGTGTTGGTCAACTTGGAAGGCTCAAATCCACCCCATGCCTCCGGCCCGACCTACCCTGACGGCGGTTATCCTACCACCGTGCAACTGGCCGACGGCACGCTGGTTACCGCCTACTACTCCAAAGGCGTGCCCGCCCACGCCCGCTACCATGTGGGCGTTCTCCGCTGGCGGCTGGATTGAACCGGGTCGGGATAATTTCTGCTCGTTAAAGCCGGCGGCATCCCTTTGGTTCTCCGCTCCATGGCCAAGAAAATTCCCTCCAAACCGCGCATCCTCACCACCACCGTCGGCTCCTACCCGGTGCCCGACTGGCTGGCCGCCCTGCCGAGCGAGCAGGCCGTGATTGACGCGACCCGCGTCGTTTTCGACATCCAGCGCCAGGCCGGCATCGACCTGCCGACCGACGGCGAACTCTACCGCTTCGACGTCAACCATCCCGACACGAACGGCATGATCGAGTATTTCATCCGCCCGATGGCCGGCATCTCCTCCGTCGTGGGCCGTTCGATCACCGAGGAGTTCTCGCGCCACCATCCGATGGGTTTCCGCCGCAAACCCGCCGGCGTTGTCACCGGCAAGCTCGGCGAGGGTTCGCTCAACCTGCTCGCCGACTGCCAGCGCGCCGCGGCCGTGGCCGGCGGCCCGTTCAAGTTCACCGTCACCAGCCCCTACATGCTGGCCCGCACGCTGCTCGACCACCACTACGGCAGTTTCGACAAGCTCACGATGGCCCTCGCCGAGGTGCTCGCCGCCCAGATGCCCGGCCTGCCCGCCCCCTGCATCCAGGTGGACGAGGCCAACATCCCCGGCAACCCCGAGGATGCCCCGCTCGCCGCCGCCTCCATGAACGTTGTCCTCGACCAGATTGAGGGCGAGCGCGCCGTCCACTTCTGCTTCGGCAACTACGGCGGCCAGACCATCCAGAAGGGCAACTGGCAGAAGCTCGTCGATTTCCTCAACGCGCTGCACTGCGACCACCTCGTCCTCGAGCTCGCCCACCGCCCGAAGAGCGACCTCGATGCCCTCAAGCACATCGACAAGAAGATCACCCTCGGCATCGGCGTGGTGGACATCAAGGTGAACCACATCGAGACCGCCGACGAAATCGCCGCCCGCATCGAGGCGGTCGAGAAGAAGGTCGGCGAAGGCCGCGTGCGCTGGGTCCACCCCGACTGCGGCTTCTGGATGCTCAAGCGCTCGGTCTCCGACCGCAAGATCGAGGCGCTCGTCGCCGGCCGCGACAAGTATCTCGGGCTGTAATTCACAGAGCGGGAACTCCCCCGATGCAGTTTCCAGCCGCACCCATCCGGGTGCGGCTTTTTCATGACCGCCCCAGAGATTAAAAATCCCGTGCATTTGTGCGTTGGCAGCCTATATTACCGGCATGGTCACCGCCCTCGTGCTCATCCTGCTCGCCGCCGCCTACCGGATCTTCGCCGCCTGGGAGCCGTCGCTCGTGAACTTTTCGCCGCTCATGGCCCTCGCCTTCTGCGGCGCCGTTTATTTTCGCAGCCGCGCGCTGTGGCTCGTGCCCTTCGCCGCGCTCACGCTGTCCGACCTGTATCTGAACCACTACTACGCGACGCAGTTCGGTTATGAATGGACGGCAGGAGGCGCGCTGGTGCGCACCGCCTGCTTTGCCGCGGCGCTCGGGCTCGGCTGGTTGGTGGCGCAACGCAAGAACTGGCTCAACCTCTTCTCCGGTGCCCTCGGCGGCGCGCTGCTTTTCTACCTCGTCACCAACACCGCTTCCTGGGCGGGCGACGCGCTTTATGCGAAAACCGCCGCCGGCTGGTGGCAGGCGCTGACCGTGGGCCACCCGCAGTTTCCGCCCACGCTGGTGTTCTTTCGCAACTCGCTCGTGAGCGACCTGCTGTTCACCGGTCTCTTTGCGTTGACGATGGAATACGCCGCCCTGCGCCGGCAGCAGCCCAGCCTCCTCCAGCCCGCGCGGGCCTGAAAAGCGGGCGCGACCTCAGAGCAGGTCGGCCGCGAGTTCGGCGAGCTTGGAGCGCTCGCCCTTGGTGAGTTTCACGTGCGCCGCGAGGCCCTGGCCCTTCATGCGGTTGTGCGCATAAACGAGCCCGTTGCTGCGCGAGTCCACGTAGGGGTTGTCGATCTGCGCCGGGTCGCCGATGAGCACGATCTTTGAGCCTTCGGAAATGCGAGTGAGCACGGTCTTCACTTCGTGCGGCGTGAGCTGCTGCGCCTCGTCGAGGATGAAGAAACGGCGCGCGATCGAGCGGCCGCGGATGAAGGCCAGCGCCTCGATCTCCACGAGCCCGCTGCGCAGGAGCCGTTCGTAGGGCTTGACGGGCACGCCGCTGCCATGGCCACCGCCGCTGTGCCCGGCATGGCTGGGTTGCGGCGCGGTCATCTGCGCGATGAACTGGTCGTCGCGCTGCTTGTTTTTCTTCTTCGAGACTTTCTTCGCGGCAAACTGCGGCTCCTTCAGCGGCTTCGAGGGGATGAGCACCTCCAGCGCATCGTAGTAGGGCTGGAGCCACGGCTTCATCTTTTCCTCCAGCGTGCCGGGCAGGAAGCCGATGTCCTTGCCCAGCGCCATCACCGGGCGGGAGATGGACACGCCGTCGTAGCGCGAGTGGTCGTCCTGCGTCTGGTGCAGCGCGCAGCCGATGGAGAGCAGCGTCTTGCCCGTGCCCGCTTTGCCGAAACACGTGAGCATCTGGATGCTGTCGTCAAGGAGTGCATCCATCAGGAACTGCTGCTCGAGGTTGCGTGCCCGCACGGGAATGCCGCCGGGGGCTTTCACGAAATCGGGCAGCTTCAACCGGCGCACCACCCCGTCCCCGTAATGGCGGGCGGGCATCGTCTTGCCTTCGTCGGAGCGCAGCAGGACGTATTCGTTGAGGTAAAGCGGCTTGGCGACGGCCTCATCAAGCTCGTAGGCGCCCTCGGAGCAGAACCGTTGCAACTCGTAGATGCTCAGCGGAATCTCGCGGTAGCTCGCCTCCTCGTCCACCTCGGGCACCTTGTCGTTGAGGTAGTCCTCGCTCTCCAGACCGACGGCGCGGGCCTTGAGCTGCACGTTCACGTCCTTCGTCACCAAGATCGTCGGCGGCGGAAACTGCTCCTGCACAAAGAGCGCGGCGGCGATGATGCGGTTGTCCTTCTTGCCGAGGTCGGGCAGGATGGCCCGCAGCCGGACCATCGCAGGGGAGGTGCGCGCCGGGTCAACGAGATAGGGGTTGATAATGATGGAGAGCGTGCCGCCGTTGGGCAGCTCGACGCCTTCGTGCATGGCGTGGGAGTCGGGCAGCAGCTCCTGCAGGATGCGGTGAACCCGACGGGCGCTGCGGCCCCGCTCGGTGGACTGCTCGCCCTTGATGGCGTCCAGCTCCTCGAGGACCTCGACCGGAATCGCGAGATTGTTCTCCTCGAACTTGTAGATTGATTGCGGATCGTGGAGCAAAACATTCGTGTCGAGCACGAAGGTTTTCACCTTGGCCGAAGTTCGTATCCGCGAGACTGGGGCTGTGACCCCGCGCAGGTTTTCCATCGGTGAGTATCTTGTGAACAACCCTGCACATTCCGTGCCTGTTGTCGATAATGGAGTTAAATCATCCGGAAAAAGTTTCGTGGCTGTCACGCATCGGCGCCCAAGGCGGCGGGTTGAAAATGTGGCGGGCCGCCCACCCCTGGGCGACCCGCCTTTGCTTTCTGGTTACCCCAAAATCCCCCGCTAGGCGGAGGCGAAGCAATCTGCCGGGGTCAGACGCGGCCCGGCCCCAAAAGTTTCATAGAATCTGCGGCCCCGCGTCCGCAACCCCGCCATTGGCCGGTTTTCGCTTCGGCCGGGGCGGGGTCCAGAGGCGGATGAGGTATTCGGCGAGGTTGCGCATACTGGTGCGTTGCCGGCCCTCGCGCTGCACCGCCTCGCGGAAAGCCGCCACGACCTCGCTCCGCTCCAGATAATACCGCCACAACTCCCCCTGCAGCCCGGCCGCCGCCACCTGGTCGTCCGGGGCGCTTTTCGCGGCCGCGCGAACCTTGGTCTCCCAGTGCTGTCTCTCGTCCGGATGCTGCCGGAGATAGTCGAAAATCATTTGCTCGGCGCGGTTGAGGCTCATCCGGCCGGGATGCTGCCGGCCGCGCGCATCGCCTCAATGGCAAAACCGGGCCGGCCACCCTGACATTGCATTTTTTCGCCGTCCGGTGTTACTCTCGCTCCGCAACCCAGCCTCAACCCCCGCGATTCCCATGTGGCAAAAACTCAAAGAACAGATTCCCACCATCATCCTGACCGCGATCCTCATCGTGGCCGCCGCCTACTGGATCCACACCAAGACGGTGGTGGACATGGCGGCCAAGCAGCAGTCCCAGCTTGACCCGCTGCGCGTGCAGAACGAGGCGCTGCGCGCCGCCTCCGAGGACAACCGCCGTCAGATCGAGGCCATGGACCGCCTCCTCAAGGACGCCATCACCAAGCGCTCCGCCGACGTGTTCATGACCGACGAGGAGATCGCCAAGCTCAACGAGGAGAGGGTCAACCAGCTGGCCGAGGCCATCGCCCGCCGCGTCCAGCCTTTCAACACTCTGCCCACCACGCCCGAGGAGGCCGAGGCCATGCAAAATGAGCAGGTGGACAAAGTCTCCGAGCGCATGGCCCAGCGCATCCAACCGATCCTCGCCGAGATGTCCCAGGACCAGAATCTCACCCGCGAATCCATCGCCGCCTACAGCCAGAAGATTTCCGACCAGCTCGGCATCGTGCTGACCTCGGAACTCGCCAAGAACCAGCAGTTGAACAACAATCTGCAGGCCACCCAGGCCGTCGCCCAGGACGCGCTCAAGATCTCGCACGAGACGACCGCGCTTTATCTCAGCACCCTCAAGGACCAGGGCCTGCTCACGCGGCTGCTCACCCTGCCCGCCAACGTGGTCCGCGACGTCGCCAGCCTCAGCATCGTGGAAAAACGCGACAAGGACAAGATCGCCCAGGAGCTGGTGGACAAGATGACCGAAATCGAAAAGCGCCTCGCCGAGATCCAAGCCCAGCAGCCCACCCGCTGAGTTTGCTCCGCCCCTTTCACGCCGCACTCCCGGGTGCGGCGTTTTTTATGCCCGCCGGCGGGAGTCCGCGCTCAGCGGATGTGATAAAACGGATTCGGCAACTTGAAGGTTTTCTCCGCGTAACCGCCCAGCAGATCGCTCTGCTGGTCACCGAGGTTGGCGATGATCACGTAGCCCTCCTGGGTCAGCCGCTTGCGCACGCCGACCTTGAAATCGCGCGCCGTGCCGCGGTGGTCGGCAGGCTTGTAGTGGATCTGCGCCCACGTCTCGTAACCCACCTCGCGGAGGTTGCGCTCGGTGCCGGGCGCATCCGAGGGCTTGCGGCCGGTGATGAAGATGATCTCCAGACCCAGCCGCACCGCCGTGTCGTAAACCGTCTGCACCGGGATGATGGCTTTGGCCTGTCCCGTCGCCACCCACTCGTCCCAAAGATTGGGCACGTAGCCAAAGTCCATCGCCTGCATGTGCGCCAGATTGGTGAGCGCGGTCTCATCGATGTCGAACACCACCGCCAGCTTCGTGCCCTCCTTGGCCCCCCGCGCCGCCCGCCGGATGATGTGCCGGTTGGCCTCCAGCGCCACCTTCACAATCTCGCGGCCATAGGCCCCGGATTCCACATAGGCCAAAACCTCGCGCTTGGCGGTTGAGAGATTGGTCGGCTCGGGTGCTGACCAGACCGGGGTCGCGACCAGCAAGGCCAGACCCAACAGCAACACCCGGGGTAAAGTGCGTTTCATCATGGGGAACGACCATGCGAGCCATCGGGAAAAACTCAACCGGTTTGCACCGGTATGGGCACCGTCCGTTCCGTGCGCACGGAACGCCCTACCTCTGTGTCGGTCAGCTTCACCTGCCGGCTCCAAGCGGCGTCATCTCTCCAATCAGGCCTACCGTTCGAGATCCGGATACCCAGTAAGTGTATTTACGTAATACTCTCTTATTTATGGACATGAAACGGAACAGTCGTCCCTTTGATAGGTAATTAACCCTAATTTTTACTTTATAGCTTCCGCCAACTGATACTCCCAAGCGCCATGCCACCGTCATCACCCACGCCTGACACTCCTTCGCCCGGACGGGATCATTGGGTCTTGGTCGTGGACGACGAGGCTCCCGTGCGCACGCTCCTCACCGAGGCGCTGGGCCATTTCGAATGCGAAGTGCTGGCGGCGGCGACGGCCGAGGCCGGTTTGGAAATCATCGCCTCGCGGCCGACGGAGCCCCTGCTGGTGCTGGCCGATGTGGTCATGCCGGGGATGGACGGGCTCACGTTCGCCCGCCGGCTGCATGAGCGGCTCCGCCACGGCCGGATCGTGCTCATGAGCGGCCATCTGGCGGACACCTCCTGGTGGCCGACCGACCTCCGCGAGCTCGCCTTCCTGCCAAAACCGTTCGCGCTGGCCAGCCTCCGGCTCCTCGTCGAGGAAGCGCTGCTCAACTACCCCGCCACCCGATGAACATGGAGATCAATCTCCTGCTGACGGCGAAGCCGCTGCGCCTCGCCCCGCAGCTCAACCTCGGCGGCGAGGCGGGCGGCGTGCTCACGGTGAAGAACATCAGCGAACGCACCTACCTGCAGGTGACGTCCCGCCAATGGCGCGTGCTGCAGTTTTTCCGGGAAACGCAGACGGTGCCGCACCTGCTCGAGACCCTGCTCGACCAGCGCCTCTGCCCCGCCCTCGGCGAACTTTACGAACTCGTGCTGAAAGCCGTGCGCGCCCGCATCCTGGTGGAGCCCGGGCACGTCCCCGCCGCGATGCCGGCGGTCAACTGGGGCTTCACCCTGCGGCCCGCCAAGCTGCGCCATGCCCTCGGCACGCTGCTGGCCCTCGGCCTCGGCCTCACGCTCGCGCTGCACCCCGAGCTGCCGCCGTCCTGGTTCGATGCGGTGCTCAGCCTCGCGCTGCTGGCGATCACGCTCGTCGCCGGCGGCGCCCTCGCCGCCTCGCTCGTCCGCGGCGCCGGTGGTGAAGTTTACCTCGGCCGCTACTGGCAGCCGGACACCTCCGATCTCATCCTGCTGACGCCGCGGGAACAACGCGTCGTGCTCGCCGCCCCGATCGCGTTGCTGGCCGCCGTCACCGGTTTCCTCGCCTGGCACCGGGCCGAGTGGAGCCTCTTCCCCCTCATCGGCCTGCTCGTGTCACTGCGGCCGATTTTCCGCGGCCCGATCAGCCGGATGATCTGGTGCGGCGCCTCGCCCCGGCTCAGCGACGTGGCCCACGATTTCATTTTCCCGCTGAACCGCACGCCGCGCGAACGCTGGCGGCTCCTGAAATTCGGCCTGCGCCACCGCGCGACCTGGAAGGAAATCGGCTACGGCTTCGTCTGGACCCTCGCGCTCGGCCACTTCGTCGGCGTGCTCACCGACGAGCCGCCGTGGACGCTCACCTTCTGGGCAACCCGCGGCCCCTGGCTCTTCCTCGCCGTGCTCGGCGCGCTCTGCCTGCTCGGCGTGGCTTACCTCGGCTCCGAGGCGGGCCTCTACCTGCGCGAGCGCGCCATCGCCCGCCACAACACGCTGCGCGAGTGGCACCGCCGTTGGTTTCGCCGCCCGGCCGCGCCCGCCGCGGACGACCGGCTGCGCGCCGTCCTGCGTTCGCCGCTGCTGCGCCAGTTCCCGCCGCCCGAGCAGGCCGCCCTCGCCGCGCTGCTCGAGCCGCACACCGCGGGCCCGTGGCGCGTGCTGCATGATTTCGGGGCGCCGGTCTCCCACGTGTCGCTCATTCTCTCCGGCAAGGTTGGCGTTTACCGGCAGCTTCCCTCCGGTCGCCGCACGCTCGTGCAGACCCTGTGCGAGGATGACCTGGTGGGCCTGCACGCCGCCGCCGATCCGCAGTTCCCGCGCTTCCTCTACCGCACGCTCACGCCCGTCGTGCTCCTGCGGCTCGACTGGGCGCAGGCCGAGGCCCTCATCGTCCGGCGCGTGGCCAACAGCCGGCTCTCCACCCTCGTCCACAAGCTGCCCTTCCTCAGCCGCATCAGCCTCTGCCAAAACTGGCACGTGCAGGCCATCCAGCGCTTCGCCGAGCTTTCGACCGTCCACAGCTACCAGGCCGACGACACGATGCTCCTCGAGGGCAGCTTCAACGAAAACTTCTTCATCGTGTTTGAAGGCGACGCCCGCATCCACCGCCAGGGCCGGCCCGTCGGCAAAGTGTCGGGCGGAGCGTTCTTCGGCGAGATCGGCCTGCTGCAGAACAGCAACGCGACCGCCTCCGTGATCGCCAACGCCGGCACGCGGGTGCTCGCCATCCAGCGCCGCGAGTTCCTGCGCTTCGTCGCCCACAACTACTCCGTCGCCCTGGAGCTGGAGCGCGTGAGCTCGGAGCGGCTGGGCCGCCCCATCTTCCCGATGCGCGAGGGCGACTTCCGCAGCACCTGAGGTCACACGCTCCGGCGGCGGCACAGATGCCCGAGCGCCAGCCCGAGGCCGGCGGCATACGGCAGCCACGTCCACCCCGGGGAGTCCACCGCGCCGCACCACTCCGGGCCGGCCAGCGCCACCCCGAGCCCCGTCCACGCCCAGAAGCACCCCAAGCACTTCGGCGCGGCGAACAACGCCAGTGCCGCGGGCAGCCGCCGGCGCCAATCAGCTCCGGCGGCGGGCATGGCGGTAGCGGTCGTGGTGGCGCACCCACTCCATGCCGTAGTCGAATTTTGCCTCATCCCGGCCCTTGGGCACGAGGTCGAGCAGGTGATAGGTGCCCATCGCGACCTCCACGCCGCGGCCATACGTCGAATAGGTATGGTAAACCGCGCCGGTCTCGTCGCGGGCAAATACGCTGATGCCCGGCGCCTCCTCGTAGGGAAACGGCCGCAGCGCGTAGTTGTAGCGCACCGGTCCCTGCGCCACCGCCGCGGGATCGAAGGACACATGGAAATCCTCGTTGAAGCCGGTGCCCGCCGCGGAAACCCAGTTCACGTCCCAACCCATGCGCTTTTTGAAAGGCAGAATCTCGGCCAGCGGCGCGCGGGAGACGACGGCAAAGCTCACGTCCCGCGCGGCCAGGTGCACCGGCGTCGCGCTGAGGTGGTCCAGCATGTAGGAGCAGCTCTTGCAGCCTTCCTCCCAGCCCGCGCCGAGCATGAAGTGCTGCACGACCAGCTGGCTGCGGCCGGCAAAGAGCCCGGCAAGCGACACGCGGCCCTTCGGCGAATCGAAGACGTAGTCCTTCCCGATCTTCACCCAGGGCAATTCGCGCCGGCGGGCGGCGAGGGCGTCGCCGCGGCGTTGGTGGGCTTTTTCCGCGCGGAGCAGTTGGCGGCGGGCCGTGAGCCACGCCGCGGGCGTGGCGGTGCGGGGTTTGGTTGGTGATTTGGCAGGCATGGTGATGATCAGGGATTGGCTTTACCGTGGACGATCTTCGCGTAGTCGGCCTTGAGCCGGCTCATCACCGACCACAGCGGCGGCTGCGGTGCGCCGCTGAGCAGCGCGATGAGGTGGTCGGTGTGGATGTGCCAGCCCGAGGCAAAGCTGTGGAGATCCGGCAGGTCCTCGCCCTTGGCGCGGTGCGTCAGCACGAGCCGCACCTGGTCGCCTTCCGGCGTGAGCTCGATCGTCACCTCCGAGTCCGGCCCGCCGAAGGTGTGCACCAGCAGGCGCGGCGGTTCACAGCGGAGCACGACGCCCTCGAAGTCCACCCCCGGATCATGCACGTGCTTGTATTCGTCCGGCGGCGTCTCGTGCGGCGCGAGGTTCTTGTGGTGCATCTTGAACTCGATGCGGCCGCCCGCGCGCTGCTCCACGCTGCCGCCGCAGATCCAGCGGGCGCGTTTGGCGGGGTCGGTGAGATAATCCCACACCCGCTCGATGGGGCCGGGCAGAAGGCGCACCAGGCGGACCTCGCCGGGCGCGATCAGTTTGCCGTGCTCGTTGTTGTTTTGCTTCATGGTTTGGATTTTTTGGCGCGGGCGTCCTCGGCCCGCAGCTCGCGCTCCAGCGCGTCGAGCCGGCGCGACCAGAAGGCGCGGGTTTTCTCCAGCCACGCCCCGATCGCATCGAGGCCGGCGGGGTTGAGCGATTGGATGCGCGACTGGCCCTCGGCCCGGGTCACCACGAGCCCGGCCTCGCGGAGCACGTTCAGGTGCTGCGAGATCGCCGGCGCGCTCACGTCGAACTCCTCCACCAGCTCGCCGGTCGTGCGCTCGCGCTGCGCCAGCAGTTCGACGATGCGGCGGCGGGTGGGATCGGCGAGGGCTTCCAGACTCAGCATGCGGCCATTAATTAAGTATAAACTTAATTAAGCAAGAACTAAAATGAATCCCATCCGGAATTTTCCGGAACCCCGCATCCGCTCGCGCGGTCTCAGGATGCAACATCCTGCCGCCACCCCGCTGAAAGGAGTCCCATGAATACCCGCCCTCGCGCTGGAAACCTCCAAACGCCCGGGCGGTTTTTTTGCGCCCGGCCCGCCGCGGCCGCGGTCCCCGACGCCCGACTTTTGCGTCCCCGGCCTGTGCCGGGCTCTGTTTGCCGAATCCGCCCCTCCGGCGTTTGCCGCGCCGGGCTTTCCCAGCCTCAACCCCTCCCGTTGCCATGAAAACACGTCTGGTCACCGGTATCGTCATCTCGGCCCTCGTTCACGCGGGTCTGTTCGGCACCTCCCTGCTCGGCCGCAAAGCCACCACCTCCGACACCCTGCCGGTCGCGCCGACCGATCCGATCCGCCCGGATCAAATCATCGTCGAACCGCTCGATCCGGAGCCCGTGGTCGATCCCGATGCGACTGCGCCCGACGATCCCCCGCCCGTCCTGCCGCCCCGGACACCGGACCGGCCGGAGGCGCCTGAACCGCACCGCTTCACCCAGGAGGCCCAACGGCCGTCCCCGGCGGGCGACTTCGACATGCGCAACCTCACCCACATCCCGACCGGCCCCATCGGGGAAATTCCCCGCGGCGCGAAGATCTTCGACGTGGGGGAACTCAAGCAAAAGCCCGCGCCCCGCATCCAGGTGGCGCCCCGCCACCCGTTCGACCTGCGACAGGCCGGCATCGAGGGCGAGGTCGTTGTCGAGTTCATCGTGGATGCCGACGGCCGCGTGCAAAACGCCTTCGTCGTGCGCTCCACCCACCGCAGCTTCGAGGCCCCCGCGCTCCAAGCCATCGCCCAATGGCGCTTCAACCCCGGCCGGCTGGAAGGCCGCGCGGTCAGCACCCGGCGGGTCCAACAAGTGTTCACCTTCACCCTCAACCAATAAACCCCGGTCCGGGCGCCGCCCCGCCGCATCCGTCGCGGATGCGGGGCGGGCGGCGGTGAAGGTGTCCGCAGAATTTGATTCAAGCGCGGGCCGGGGCCGCCTACCGTGGCCGGCATGGAAACCCCCGCCTGGCACGATCTCCCCGACGAGCTGCTGCTGGACCGGAAGATTTCCAGCCTCGGCCTGCAGTTGCCGGGCACCCCGCTGGAGCCGCTGGTGCAGCAGCTCCACGCCGAGCTTTCCGCCAAGGGCCTCACGTTCCACCCGCCCTGCCATGTCGGCGACGAATGGTTCGTGCCGGTCGGCATCCCCGCCATCTTCGTGCCGTTCTTTCTCGTGCACGAGCGGCTGCGCCGGCTGGAGCGCACGCTGATGCTCGAGGTCGAGGGCGAGAGCCCGGAGTGGTTCATGCGGCTCATCCGGCACGAGGCGGCGCACGCCTACGCCTACGCCTACCAGCTTCCGCGCAAGCAGAAATGGCAGCGGCTCTTCGGCAAGACCTCCGCCGACGACACCCCGCAGTTCTACCGGCCGCGGCCCTACAGCCACTCCTACGTCGTGCACCTCGACGACTGGTATGCGCAGAGCCACCCCGACGAGGATTTTGCCGAGACCTTCGCCGTCTGGCTCACGCCCGGCCTCGACTGGCGCACGCGCTACGCCGGCTGGAAGGCCCTGCAAAAACTCGAATACGTGGACGAGCTCATGCGCTCCCTCGCCGGCCGCCCGCCGCCCTACCAGCCCGGCTACCGCGAGAAAGACTTCAACTGCCTCAACCAAAAGCTGAAGACCTACTACGCCCGGAAGCGGAAGCAGCACGAGGACACCTACCCCGACTTCTACGACCGCGACCTCCGCCAGCTCTTCGCCGGCCCGCCCGAGGCCGGCCCCGCGCTCAAAGCCTCCACCTGGCTGCGCACCCGCCGGCGCACGCTCATGGACGCCGTGTGCGAGGCCACCAACGAGAAAAAATACCGCGTCCACAAGCTCCTCGCCCGCCTCATCGACCGCTGCGACGCGCTCGACCTGCACCTCGTCCCCGCCCAGCCCGCGCCCGACATGCCGGTCGCCGCCTACCTCACCACGCTCGTGATGAACTACCTGTTCACCGGCAAATTCAAACGCACCAAGTAAGCCATGCCGAAAAAACTCAAGGTCCTCGCCCTCTTCGACGCCGTGCGTCCCGTGACGCTCGACCAGGACCTCTCGCCCGAACTCAAAACCGCCGACTGGAAGACCGAGGCCGCCGTGCTTGCCGCGCTCGACACACTCGGCCACCAGCACGAGCAGCTCGCGCTCTTCGACGACCTCGACCTCCTGCGCCAGAAACTGCAGACCTTCACGCCCGACGTCATCTTCAACCTCGCCGACCAGTTCCGCAACAACCGCGCCTTCGACCAGCACATCGTCGCGTTCCTCGCGATGCACGACATCCCCTTCACCGGCTGCGGCTCCACCGGGCTCACCCTCTGCAAGCACAAGGGCATCTCCAAGAAAATCCTCAGCTACCACCGCATCCACACGCCGCGCTTCGTGATCATCCCTCGCGGCCGCCGCATCGCCCGCCCGAAGCACCTGCACTTCCCCCTCCTCGTGAAACCGCTCAAGGAGGAGGCCTCCTACGGCATCTCGCAGGCCTCCTTCGTCGAGACCGACGACCAGTTCCGCGAACGCGTCGCCTTCCTCCACGAGAGCAACGGCGGCAACGACGTCATCGCCGAGGAATACATCGAGGGCCGCGAGCTCTACGTCAGCCTTATCGGCAACCACCGCCTCCAGGTGTTTCCCATCCGCGAGCTCGTCTTCCGCGAGGTCCCGCCCGACGAGCCGAAGATCGCTACCTACAAGGCCAAGTGGGACGAGGCCTACCGCCAGCGCTGGGGCCTGGAGAACCGGTTCGCCGAGAATCTCGATCCCGCCCTCGTGCGCCACATCGAGAATGTCTGCAAACGCATCTACCACCTGCTCACCATCGACGGCTACGCCCGCATCGACCTCCGCCTCAACGCGCAGAACGAGCTCTACTTCATCGAGGCCAACCCCAACCCCGCCCTCGCGCCCGACGAGGACTTCGCCCAGTCCGCGCTCAAGGCCGGCATCGCCTATCCCCAGCTCATCGACCGCATCACCCGCCTCGGGATGAAGACGGTGCGGGATTAGAAGCGGTAAGCTATAAGCTTTAAGCGATAAGCCCGCCGCCGCAGCCCGGTGGCGCGGCAGCGCCGGTAGGGTCCGCTCTTCCGCCGTCGCCAAGGCTATGGCGGACAGACCGATCGGACCGCCCTCTGTCTCCCGACTTCCGCCTGAGTTTGGGCTTAAGAGAAATCACGGAGCAGGCGCTCGTAGTCGCGATGGTCACCGATCCAAAACCACACGAAACCTTCGTCGTCCTGCACCGCCAGCGCGCGGATGCCACGGTTCACGCGGGCTGACCACACCCGACCGGTCTGCTTAAAATGCAGCGAAGGATGATGGGGATCTGCTTTCAGCAGCTTAAACTGCTTGTCGGCCTGGGCCTGCAATTCCGGGCTCAGCTTGTCGTAGGCAGCCCAGAAGCGACTGGTCGCCCGGTGCTTCACAGCGGCCTGGTGCGACCGGCGCGAACCTCGCGAAGGGCTTCGTCGGCCAGCGAGTCCAGCTTGCCGCCGGCCGCATCGCGGGCGATGTCGCGGTCAAACAGCCAAGCCCGCAGTTCGGCCACCTCTTCGTCGCCGAGACGCTCAATGGCCTGCTCGATTTCCTGCACGGTGCTCATGCAGACAAGCTACCCGGGCACCGCACAGATTCAACCCGGAACTGCCCTCCGCCATAAGCCCTCTGACTTCTGCTGCTGGCCTCTGACCCGCTTCCGTCGCTTACAGCCCGCCGTAGGCGGATAAACTTACCGCTTATTGCTTATCGCATACCGCTTTCTGCCCTCTGCAATCCGCTCTTTGACTTCCGCCGCCCGCGATCTTGGTGTAAAAACCAAATTGGGAAATCCACTACGAATCGCGGTCACACGGGATCACCCCAAAAATCGCTGCTCACCGGTAAATTTCGCGCCGATGCCCCAAGGCGAGGAGATGAATTTCGTTCCTCGCGACATCGAACGTATAAATGATCCGCCAGTCGCCTACACGCAGACGAAAGCGATTGCCTCCGGCCATGCGGTAGTGAGGAAACGTTCCAAGCCGACCTCCCATCTCATCCAGCTGCGCCTCGATCCGTTGGCGCAGATCATCCGGCAGTTTGAGAAAAACCTCATCGAACGCTGAATAGTAGATCTGCAGCGCCCGGCTCATGGGCCTTTGTCAGGGGCGGGTGCGTGGACGCAACCCGGCGCCCATCTCGGTCTCGGAGCGCACGATGCCGGCCTCAAAGGCTGCGGTCATTTCCAGCCGATCCTCAAGCTGCTGTTCGAGCCAGTCACGCACCTGCCGCATTTCTTCGGGCGAGAGACGGCTGAGCGCTGACTCGATTTCCTGCACGGTGCTCATGCGGGCAAACTACCCAAGCACCGCACAGATTCAACCCGGAACTGCCCTCTGCCCGCATATCGCCCTCAGCCGGCAGGGTCCGACTCACCAGAGGCGCGCAAGTCCTTGTGCGCCTCCGGCGCATCCAGCGGACCGCCCCCTGTCGCCGCTTAAAGCTTATCGCTTAGCGCATACCGCTTATCGCTTACCCCTTACCACTCCCCGCGCTTGCCTGCCGCTCGCCGCTCCTCTCAGCATCCCCGCCGTGAAACTGGAGCACACCCTGGCGGGGTTGGAAGCGCGGCTGACTCCTCACGGATCCGGTCGCTGGGGCGGCGCCGCCTTTCTCGGCCTGTGGCTGTGCTTCTGGATGCTCGGCGAGGTGCTCGTCGGGTGGATTCTCCTCGCCGGCGGCTGGTCGCTCATCACCGGCGAGCCGCCCGGCCCCGGCCGCGAACCGCTCGCAGTCGGACCCTCCCTCTTCGCCGGCGTGTTCATGCTCGCGTGGCTGGCCTTCTGGACTCTCGGCGGACTCATGGCCTGGCACGAATTCTTCCGGCTCGTGTGGAGCGGCGACCGCCTGCTCGCGCGGACCGACGGCCTCGAAGTCGTCAACCGCATCGGCCCCTTCACCTCCCGGCGCTGGCTGCCGCGCGAAACCCTCCGCCGGTTTTTCCGCGTTGAAACGCAACCGGCGGTGCAGGCCGAGACGGACGCCGGTCTCGTCGAGCTGACCCGCAACGGCACCCCGGCGGAGAAGGACCAGCTCATCGCGACCCTGACCGCAGAACTCCGCCTGCCCGATCCAGCCCGCCTGCCGCCGCTGCTGCCGGCCGACTGGCGCGAGGTGCGCTCGCCGGAAGGCGACCCGGTGCTGGTGAAAAACCCCGCGCCCCGCCGAACCGCCGCGCGCGTCATGTGGCTCATCGCCCTGCCGCTCACGTGGGCCGCCCTCACCTTGGTGCGCGAGGCCTGGAGCAACCTCAACCTCGGGGCGGCCGCGGCCATCCTTGCGGCCGTCGCGGGCTTCGCCCTGTGGGGCGCCGTCCGGCTCACCTGGACGCGGGACGAATGGCGGTTGGAGCAAAACCAACTCGTCGCCCAAAAGCGCACCGGCCAGCGCCGCCGCGAACAATTCACCGGCACCCGCCTGCGGCTGACCGAGAGCCGCGATAGCGACGGCGACCCCTGGTTTCAGCTCGACGCGCTCGATGCGGCGGACAAACCGCGCAAGCTCTGCGCCGTCGCGCACGATCCCACCGAACCGCGCCGGCTCGGTCATTGGCTCGCCGCGCGCACCGGCCTGCCCTTCGAGGACCGCTGCACGGCCGAGGAACGCGCCCGCGCCAAGGCCGAACAGGAAGCCGTGCTCGCCGAGCAACGCCGCCTCGTCCGCGAATGGATCGGCGACTGGGTCCGCTCGCTCCCCGGCTTCGGCGGGAAACGGGAGCGATGAGCGGCGGTGGACTGTAAGCGCTCAGCATTAAGCCTTAAGCTTTCTGAATTCTGCCCTCTGACCTCTAGCCTCTAGCTCTGCATCCCTCCGCCGCTTACAGCCCGCCGTAGGCGGATAAACTTACCGCTCTCAGCAATCATCCGCCCTCTGACTTCTGTCCTCTGATCTCTAGCCTCTGACCTCCGTCCCCTCTGCCGCTTACCGCTTAAAGCTTATCGCTTACCGCTTCGCGCGCCTCCACTCCCCCCGCCGCCGCGGTGTAGGCCTGGTGCAATTGAAAAGTCTGGTGCGCGCCGAGCTTTTGTCCGAGCTGCGCAAACAGGTAGAGCAGCAGCGCCGCCACCGCCATCGTCCCGCAGATCCACAGGCCCCAGGCCGTCTGCCCCAGCCGCCACTGCACGAAGCCAAAGATCCCGGCAAACATCCCGAGCATGCCCGACCCGATGTAGCCGTAGAGAAAGACCGACCACACCTCGATCTCCGGCCCGTAGATGCCGGCGACCCGCGTGCCGCCGCCCGGCGCGGGCTCCACGCCGAGCATCAGCCGCGGCGACCAGTAACGGCGCTCCGCATCGGGAAAATGCATCCCGATGAACCCCGCCCCCGGATGGATCTCCAGCGTCGGAGCCTGCGCCGCCAGTCCGCGCAACAGCGCGGCGTGCACGACCGCCGGCGGCGCGGCAAAATTCTCCTCGAAACGCGGCCGGACACGGAAACTGCTGAGCGGAGCGGGTTGGGACATAAGCAAGACGTCGGAAGGCAGAAGTCGGAGGTCGGAGGGAAAGCCTCAAACCGGGGCAACGGCACTCAGGCAAAAATCGCGCCGCCGGGCAAGCGGACTGCGCCTTGAACCACAAATGGCCACGAAGTGACCCGAATGGGGCCTCAAGCCGGTTCCAAGCTGCAGAAACATGGAGCCATTTATGACCGCTGATGAACGCTCATCGGCACTAAACCTGAATTGAGACAAGGCGCCGGAGCAGGCGTGGCTGACACCTCTTGACCAACTCGTGCTACCACGGAGCGCGGCAGCGCTGAGATGGTCAACCCGCGGTTTGCGTCAAGGGCTGGTCCTGAAGCGAAGCGGAAGGGTGGACGCAGCGGGTGCCCTAGGGGCGGCGAGGACACAAATTCGAGAGCCGTCGGGTCAGTTTTGCTTCATCCCGACGGCGGAGTTCGTGTTCCCAAACACGAACGACCTTCCAGCCGCGTGCACGCAGCTCGCGGTTGACGCGGCGGTCGCGGGCCCGGTTGCCCTCGATCTTTTTCTTCCAGAAGGCCGCCCGGGTCTTGGGCCAGGTGGCGTGTTTCGGACAACCGTGCCAGAAACAACCGTCCACGAAGATGGCGACGCGCCACTTCGGAAAAATGAAATCCGGTTTCCCCGGGAGTTTGGAGCCACGCCGCCAACCGATGATGTGATAAATTCGGAAGATCTGAATCAACCGCAGCTCGGTCTGCTTATTTCCAGTCCCTCGAATTCGGGACATTAGCTGACTACGAGTAAGGCCTGAGAAAAGCCGAGCTTGGGGCATCAGGTTAAACTGTAGCGCTTAGGCTCGCCTAAAAACAGCTCCTGCAAGCGCGGCCGAGTGACTTTAAACAACGGTCCTTTTTCCTGAGCCCCACCGGAAGCCTTGCGCTTTATGAGGTGATCCATGGTTACAGAGCCATCACCGAGCATTCGCTCCAACTGAGGCAAATTGGGATGCTTTGTATGGATCACTGACTTCAGCAAAAAGAACTCTCTCCCCTTTTGGGTCTTAGCATCAGCCGTGATCCAAAAAGTCTCTCGGTGCTTATCCGCCAAACTCGCTTCAAGTGTCGGAATGCGCCAAACAGCCACATCCCTAACGGGCTCGTGTGCGCATTTTTCGCGAAGCCAGCGATTGGCTTCTTCGATCTCAAACATCAACCCTTGCGAATTTGCACGTTGGGTAGATACAGTGCAGTAGAGTTTGAACTCCCCGCCTCGAGCATAGCCGAACTCATCGAGAATGGCTTTACTGCTCTTACAGCGGCTCAGAGTCCAATCAGGCACGCAGGCGAATAGCGTTGCACGCGTTCCGGAGCCAATGATTGGTGCGCGTCCGGATTTAAGCTCAATTATTCCGCGGTAATCAGGGCCCTTCACAGAATTGATTTTGATATTGAGGGCAGTCTCCACCGAACGGCCTATTGCGGTTGAACCTTCGCAAACCGCCTCCAGCGGACCGTTCGCCGCAAGTTTCCGAAGTTTGCCGAGTAATTCCTCGGCAACCGCAGAGGAGGCTTGCGTGAGGGCAATGAAAAACCGGCTCAAGGGTGAGTCCGTGCGAGTTGCCATGACTTTAGCCAAAGCGGATCGCGTCAAATTCAGTGCGTGCACCTGCCCACCATGAACAAAGACCGCACAGACTTCATCCGGCATGGCGTGATCCCGAAAGCGCGAAAACCAGATTCGTGGGTCACCCTGCTTTGTTTTTGGTCGATAAAGCGAAATGGATACGGGCTCAGCTCCATTTTCGCCATGTATGAATCCCTCAAGCACACGCTTGCTTTCCTCGCCTTGTCCTTGGGCCACATAATCATGCACGCCGCTCGAACGTAGTAAGGCACGCATGGGCTCCGTGGCGTCAAAAATACTTTTCCGAAGCCCTGTTTCTGTGATGAACAGCAAGATACTGGTGAGTCCTGCCCGATTAACACAGGCAAGGTTTTCGGACTCTCGTTCCGTTAGAGGGCGGGAATTCAAGCGTGCTGAGGTTGTTGGCCTCGGATGATACCTGCGAGATGCTTTCCTATCTCGTTGGCAAGTTTCACAGGGACCGCGTTTCCGATCTGAGTGTATTTCGGCACATCTCGTGACCAATCGCCTTTGCTCGGATCACCGGCACGCCTCCTGCCGCCAGTAGTCCTCGGACCAGCAAATTGATACCAATCAGGGAATGTCTGGATGCGAGCCCACTCGCGAACGGTTGGTGACCTAGGCTGCGAATAGTGAACGTAATCATCGGGAAGTGAGGTTGCGGTTATGCTTGGTCCACCTTCGCCCCACACACGCGGAAAGACACGCTGAGCAAATTTCTTAGTCCGATATTTCTCAGGAATCTCGCCGTCATTCGCGATCATGTGCTCGAACTTCTCACGGATATACGGCGCATGATCACTATATTCGTGCTCCGTCAGCACTTGGCCCTCGCGGAGCACTTTACCCTGATATGTTCTGAGTTCTCGCTGGATTGCAGTCAGAGCAGGTTTGAGGTATCGGTCAGTTGACTGTTTTTTGAGGAAACCAGGGTCCTCCAGATCTGAGAGCAATTCCGGCAGAGTAGGTGCACCACCAACGGGCTTGGGCAGAAAGCCATCCCTCACGGCACTTGGAGCATCGTAGAGCAGAGGCGGATCCTCAAAGAGCATGGTTTGGCGTTCAGGATAAAGGACATCATGTCGGACTCCGACCATCAGCACCCGAGGACGATTTTGGGGAACGCCATAGTCTTTCGCATGCACCAGCTCCCAGCGGATATGATATCCATCCAGAGTGCGGAACGCCTTCAGGACATCGCGGAAGATTTCGCCATTCTTTCCATTCTTGTCCCATTTGGCGCTAAGCAAACCACGGACATTTTCGAAAAGAAAAACCTTTGGATTTACCGAGCGAATTACCCTGACCATCTCTTCGTAAAGGTGGTTTGATGGAATTTCCTCCTTATCCAGCTTGAATGTGCGGCGATGCCCTATCCCTGAATAGCCCTGACAAGGCGGACCGCCACAGACCAAATCGACGTCCTCAATGCCCTGCTGTTTCCAATAGACCTTTAGCAAGGCTAGGTTTGCGTTCGTTAAGGAGTAAACGTCGCCGACCGGAATGATATTCTGGCCAAGGCGATTCATCATGTAGGTCTCGGCTGCAGAGATATTAAGCTCGCTAAACAAAAGCGGCCGGAAGCCGGCTTGCTCCAGTCCGAGTGATAATCCACCGCATCCTGCGAACAGGTCTATGCAGGTTAATTGCTGTGTCGCGTGGCCTGAATTCCCGTTACTCCCGTATGGGGCTTGTTGCTCTTCACCAACTTCGTGAAGTTTCCTCTTCGATCGAATGCCCATTAGCTAATCCCCTCACAGAGCTCCGACGCGGAGGTTTTGAGCGCCTTCGCAATGCGAACAACGCTGTTGAGACTGAGATTTCGCACGCCACGCTCGACCCCGCTGATGTAAGTGCGGTCGAGTTCGGCTCGCTCGGCTAGTTGCTCCTGGGAGAGGTCCAGCGCCTCACGGCGGGCACGGACATTGTCTCCAAATTTTCTGAGGGTCGGGTCTTTGACAGGCACCCGCCGACCTTAGCCGAATGACGACTATGATACCACGGACGATGAGTCACAATTTGTGCGCGGGGCGCCGAAACGGCCCGTCGTCACTCGCGAGGCGAGCTATGCCGCGGCTCGTCCGGACGCTCAGCGTCAGGGGAGGAGGATGCAGGTAAAGCCCGGCGCGTCCGACAAGCGACGGCTCTGCAAAAGGTCCGTCAGAAACGAATCTTGCGAGCGGAGCGCTCCTGCCTAGGGTGGCAGGCATGAAAGCGGCAGTCACAGCACCTGTTTCCCTGGCCGAGCTCAAGTCGGTGGCAGGGGCCGTTTGTGGGCGGCACGCGGTCGCGCGGCTGGAGCTTTTCGGGTCGTTGGCTGGTGGCCGGATGCGGCCGGACAGCGACGTTGATCTACTGGTGGAATTTCTGCCCGGCTCCAAGCCGGGGCTGCTGGAGATGGGCGCGTTGCAGGACGAACTTGAGCAGGCGCTCAGGCGCAAGGTGGATCTGCTGAGCCGGCGGGCGGTCGAGAAAAGCCGCAATGCGTATCGCCGCCGTTCAATCCTGACCCGGCCGGTCACGCTCTATGTTCGATGACCGCCAGTCGGGACTCCTGCGGGACATGCTGGATTCAGCGCTACTGATCCGGACTTATCTGGAGTCGGTGGACCGGAACGCCTTTATGGCTGATTCGGAAAAACAGGATGCCGTGCTGCGGCGGTTCGAGATCATCGGCGAGGCAGCCAACCGGGTCTCGCCCGAGGCTCAGGCGTTGTTTCCGGGTATTCCTTTCCGGGCGATGCGCGGCATGAGGAACATCATCGCGCACGACTATGGCGAAGTGGACTTGGATCTGGTGTGGCGAACGACGGAGGCCGATCTGCCACGCCTCATCGAAGTGCTGGAGAGGCACTTTCGCGGCAACAAGGAAGGGAGCCCAGGATGAGCATCTACGCCACGTTGTGGATTCTGCGCTTTCCCAATCCGCGCCCGCCAGCGGGCTGCCTACACCTGAATCAGTTTTGCGACTTCTGAGCCTTTTTGCGGCCAATATTTCTCCGTCTCTTTGTGGGCTGTGCGGTTAATAAATCAGCGCCCTACCCACGGCCCGCAGGGACGCGGGCGCTCCAAAGAAGGCGGGATCAGCGATCTCGCCCTGCAACTTTGCGTCTCTGCGCCTCTGCGTGAGATGGATCACTTCAGCGCGAGGTCGTTGACCGTCACTTCCTTGATGGCCCACTTGGTGACGAGGAGGCCCTTCGAGGTTCTCGTGGAAACCGAGACGGGGGTGAGGTCAAAATCCAGCTCGCGCACGCGGGCACCCGAGCGGCCGTCGAGGGAGACGTGGATGCTCTTGGGCATGTCCTTCTCCTTGTCGGCAACGTGGAGCCAGACGAGCTTGGAGCCCTCGGTCTTGGCGAGGGGGTAGAGCTTGTCGCGGCTGAGGCCGCCGATCTGGAACTTCTTGGCGTAGCACTTCCCGTCGGGGCCGTCGCGATACACCATGGTGTAGAACTTGGTGTCGCCTTCCTTCGGCCAGATGGCGACGTGCCGGATGTCGCGGCCCATGAAAATCTTGTCGGCCACCTTCGAGACCTTGAGCGAGCAGTCGCCCATGAGGGTGAGCACGCTGTCGAGGATGGTGCACTCGGTGACAAACTCGTGCTGGCGCCAGTTGAGGCCGATGAAGCCGTCCTCGCGGTTGACGTAGAGGCGCTGGTTGGCGGAGACGACGGCGCTGGCGTCGATCTGCTCGATCTCGTCGTAGCTGGTCTTCCGCTTCACACCCTTGCCGTATTTCTCCTGCAGTAGCTCGAACCACGCGACGGCATACTCGGTGAGTTTCTTGAGGTGGCCCTTGGTTTCCTTGATGCCTTCCTCGATCTTCTTCATGGCCTCGTCCGCCTGGAAGCGGTTGTAGGCGGAGATGCGCTTGATGCGGATCTCGGTGAGGCGGACGATGTCTTCGTCGGTCACCTCGCGGCGGAGCTGCTTGAGGAAGGGCTTCAGGCCGGCGCGGATCTCGGCGAGGACGGATTCCCAGGTCTTGGATTTCTCGATGTTCCGGTAGATGCGCTCCTCGATGAAGATGCGCTCCAGCGAATCCCAATGCCACTGTTGCTCGAGTTCGCCGAGCTTGATCTCGAGTTCGCGCTTGAGCAGTTCGCGCGTGGCGTCGGCGCTGGCCTTGAGGATGTCGCGCACGCCGGTGAAGACGGGCTTGTCGTCGCCGGTGTTCGGATCGCGGACGATGACGCAGGCGGCGGGGTTGAGCTGCACCTGGCAGCTGGTGAAGACGTAGAGCTGCTGGATGACCTTGTCGGCCTCGGCGCCCGACGGGAGGTGGATGAGGATCTCGACCTTGTCGGCGGTGTTGTCGTCGACGTGCTTGATCTTGATCTTCCCCTTGGCGTTGGCCGCGAGGATGGACTCGATGAGCGACTCGGTGGTGACGCCGTAGGGCAGCTCGGTGACGGCGAGGAGATACTTGGAGCGTTCCTCGATCTTGGCGCGGACCTTCACCTTGCCGCCGCGCTCGCCGTCGTTGTATTCCGAAAAATCGGCGGTGCCGCCGGTGGGAAAGTCGGGGAGGATGCGGAAGGTTTTTCCCTGGAGGTGGTTGATGGCCGCGCGGCAGAGGTCGTTGAAGTTGTGCGGGAGGATCTTGGTGGAGAGACCGACCGCGATGCCGTCGGCGCCCTCGAGGAGCACGACCGGGAACTTGGCGGGAAGAGTGACGGGCTCCTTGGTGCGGCCGTCGTAGCTGGCCTGCCAGGTGGTCGTCTTCGGGTTGAAGAGGACGTCGCGGGCAAACGGCGTGAGGCGCGCCTCGATGTAACGTGGCGCGGCGGCATCGTCGCCGGTGAGGAGGTTGCCGAAATTGCCCTGCGGCTCGATGAGCCAGCCGCGCTGGGCGATGGACACGAGCGCGGCGCCGATGGAGGCGTCGCCGTGCGGGTGGAGCTTCATCGTGGCGCCGACGACGTTGGCGACCTTGTGGAAGCGGCCGTCGTCCATGTCCCACAGCGTGTGGAGCACGCGGCGCTGCACGGGCTTCAGGCCGTCGTCAAGGTGCGGGACCGCGCGGTCGAGGATGACGTAGGAAGCGTAGTCGAGAAACCAGTCGCGGTAGGCCTTGGCGAGCGGAGCGGCCTCGTCCTGAACCTTCTGGCCCTTGGGGCGCTTCGGAGCCTGGGGCTCCTGATTTTCGATTTTCGATTCTGGATTTTCGATTGCGGGGACGCGGGCACCGGCTGATTCGGGCGCATCGTCTGGCGTTTGGCCTTTGGCGTTTGGCGTTTGCGGTGCGTCCGCGCCGTCGAACGGCAGCTCGGGTTGCTCACTATTGGGCTTCTTGCGTTTGGCCATGGAAGGAAGAATTGGTCTCACGCAGAGGCGCAGAGACGCGGAGAGATTTAGAGGTTGTTGGCGATGCGTTTTATTCCGTCTTTGAGCAGAGGAGCACCGAAATTGATCAGCAGGCCGAGGCGGTAATCCATGAGCTTGAGGTAGGTCAGCAGTTGCTTCCCGTGCACGGGGGCCAGGGTTTCGACGGATTTCAGTTCAACGATGATCGATTTCTCAACAATCAGATCGGCCCGGAACCCTTCCTCGAATCGGATATCATCATAGATCACCGGCACGGGAACTTCGCGTTCGACTGACAATCCTCGTCTTTCCAGCTCATGGGCCAGGATCCGAGCATAAACCGATTCCAGCAGGCCCGGCCCCAATCTCAGGTGAACATGCATGGCCGCATCCACGATCTGGCCGGAAATGTCGTTCAGGTCTTTCATAATGGGCTCACGCCGAGGCGCAAAGTCGCGAAAAAGAATATAAAGGGATTTTCAGGAGTTTGAGCTCTGCGTTCTCAGCGTCTCTGCGTGCGTTCATGATCGGCGCGTGGCGTGACCTCATAAGCATCAGACCTCGACCAGATCTTTCTCCACCCGCAAATTGCCGATGATGAAGTCCTGGCGCTCGGGGGTGTTCTTGCCCATGAAGAAGCTCAGGAGTTCGTCGGAGCTGTAGAGGTGGTGGAGGTTCACGGGGTCGAGACGGATGTTCTCGCCGATGAAGTCCTTGAACTCGCCGGCGGAAATCTCGCCGAGGCCCTTGAAGCGCGTGATCTCATGGCTGGCGCCGAGCTGCTCCTGCGCGGCGCGCTTCTCCGACTCGTCGTAGCAGTAGAGGGTCTGCTTCTTGTTGCGCACGCGGAAGAGCGGCGTCTGCAGGATGAAGAGGTGGCCGTTGCGGATGAGGTCGGGGAAGAACTGCAGGAAAAACGAAATCAGCAGCAGGCGGATGTGCATGCCGTCCACGTCGGCGTCGGTGGCGATGACGATGCGGTTGTAGCGCAGGCCGTCCATGCCCTCCTCGATGTTGAGCGCGGACTGGAGGAGGTGGAATTCCTCGTTTTCGTAGATGACCTTCTTGGTGAGGCCGTAGGTGTTGAGCGGCTTGCCCTTGAGGGCGAAGACGGCCTGCGTCTGCACGTCGCGCGTGGCGGTGAGGGAGCCGGCGGCGGAGTCGCCCTCGACGATGAAGAGCGTGCTCTCCTCGGCGCGCTCGTTGCGGTCGCCGAGGTGGAGGCGGCAGTCGCGGAGCTTCTTGTTGTGCAGCGAGGCCTTCTTGGCGCGCTCGCGGGCGATGTTGCGGATGCCGGCGAGCTCCTTCCGCTCGTGTTCGTTTTCCTCGATTTTTTTGCGGATGGTCTCGGCGGTCTCGCGGTTCTTGTGCAGATAGACGTCGAGCGCCTGCTGCATGAACTTGCCGACGAATTCCTTCAGCGAGGGCCCCTTCGGGCCCATGTCGGCGGAGCCGAGCTTGGTCTTGGTCTGCGACTCGAAGACGGGCTCCTGCACGCGCACGGCGACCGCGGCGTCGATGGACTGGCGGATGTCGGCGGCGTCGAAGTCTTTCTTGAAGTGGTTGCGGACGGTCATCACCAGCGCCTCGCGGAAGGCGGAGAGGTGGGTGCCACCCATGGTGGTGTGCTGGCCGTTGACGAAGGACCAGTATTCCTCGCCGTAGTGGTTGCCGTGGGTGAAGGCGACCTCGATGTCCTCGCCCTCGAGGTGGATGATCGGGTAAAGCGGCTCGCCGGAGAGCTCCTTGGTGAGGAGATCCTTCAGGCCGTGCTCGGAGCGGAAGGGCTTGCCGTTGAGCGTGAGCGTGAGGCCGCGGTTGAGGAAGGCGTAGTTCCACAGCATGTCCTCGATGAACTCGGTGCGGAAGCGGAAGTCGGCGCCGAAGAGCTTCGTGTCGGGCGTGAACTCGATGAGCGTGCCGTTGCGGTCGGCGGTCTTGGTGACGCGCGACTGGGACTTGAGCCTGCCCTGCTCGAACTCGACGACCTTGGTCTCGCCCTCGCGGATCGCCTGCGCGCGGTAGCTGAGCGAGAGGGCGTTGACGGCCTTCTGGCCGACGCCATTGAGACCGACGGCCTTTTGGAAGGTCTCGGAGTCGTATTTCGCGCCGGTGTTGATGATGGACACGCAGTCCACGAGCTTGCCGAGCGGGATGCCGCGGCCGTAGTCGCGCACGCGGACGGAGCGGGCGGCCTCGTCGAGCTCGACCTCGATCTTGCGGCCGGCGCCCATGGTGAATTCGTCGATGGAGTTGTCGATGGTCTCCTTGAGCAGGACGTAGATGCCGTCCTCGGCGTGGGCGCCGTTGCCGAGGCGCCCGATATACATGCCCGGGCGGAGGCGGATGTGCTCGAGCGAGCTGAGGGTCTTGATGCTGGCTTCGGTGTAGGCTTGGGCCATGGCGGAGAGCGTCTGCCGGGCGGCGGGCCTGACAAGCGAAATTCCCGCGCCATGCGGCTTGCGGCGCCGCGGCCGGCGGATAGGTTGCCCGGAACCACCCTTCGCCCCATGAAAAAATTCCTCAAACTCTCCGTCCTCCTCGCCGTCGTCCTCCTCGTGAGCCTCTATGTCGGCCTCACCTACTTCATGGGCTCGATCGTGAAGGCCGGCGTCAACAGCTTCGGCCCCAAGCTCACGCAGACGAAAGTCGAGCTCGCCGGCGCCACCATCTCGCCGCTCACCGGTTCCGGCACGCTCCGGGGCTTCACCGTGGGCAACCCGCAGGGCTGGAGCGACGCCAACGCCTTTTCCCTCGGCAAGGTCCATGTGGACGTGGAGCCGTTCTCGATCTTCGGCGACCACATCGTGATCAACGAAATCATCATCGACGAGCCGGTGTTCCTCTACGAGACGCGGTTCGTCTCCAGCAACATCAAGGACCTCCTCAAGAACATCGAGCAGTTCACCGGCGGGGGGAAGGATGCCGCGGCGAAGGACGGCAAGCCGATCAAGTTTGTCGTGAAAAAATTCCGCCTGACCAACGGCCAGGCCCGGCTCGGCGTGGGCCCGACCGCCGTGCCTGTGCCGCTGCCCCCGATCTCAATCGACAACCTCGGCGTGAAGGAGGGCGGCATCACGCCCGACCAGCTCGCCACCGCGGTCATGGGCGCGGTGCTCAACGACATCGTTGGCGCCACCGCCAAGGCCGCCCTCCAGGTCGGCTCCACCACCGGCGCGGCCGCAGCCGAGGCTGCCGGCGACGCGGCGAAGAAGGCCGGCGACGGCATCAAGAAGCTCTTCGGCGGCGGCAAGTGAGCGCGCCCCTGCCCTGCCCGATGAAAATCACCTACTACGTGGAGATCTTCTCCTCCTGGTGCCACTACGCCGAACCCGTCTGGGCGGACCTGAAGGCGCACTATGCCGGCCGCGTGGAGTTTGAGTGGAAAATCGCGCTGATGCGGCCGGAGGACTTCCCCGCCTCCCGCGCCCAGTGCGACTGGTTCTACCGCCGCAGCGGCGGCACGGTCATGCAACAGCCGACCATGCTCAGCTCCGGCTGGTTTGAGCCCGCGCGCCGCGGCCGCTACGAGGCGCCCAACCTCGTCGCCGAGGCCGGCCGCGATTTCGGCGTGAACGACGACCGCATCCGCCTCGCCCTCGCCCGCGCCG
>DDSZ01000022.1:0-171 GCA_002344205.1 Opitutaceae bacterium UBA2377 | reverse complement strand
GCGAAAAAACTGCGCGCCGCCGCGGAGTCGCAGGCGGTGCGCGCCCGCGTCGCCGCGAGCACCGCGGAGTTCTTCGCGCACCGGATCAACCAACGGCCGGCCTTCGTGCTCACCGACGCCATCGGCGACAAGGCCGTCTTCTCGGGGCTCGTGCGCTACGCGCCGCTGGCC
>DDSZ01000049.1:36976-37117 GCA_002344205.1 Opitutaceae bacterium UBA2377 | reverse complement strand
GCCACGCCCGCGATGCGGGTGCGGTAGAGAGCCTGGCGTTCGGCGGTGGTGAGCGCGGGGTTGATACCGGCCGCGTTCATGAGAGCCTCGGAGGGGTTCTTGTAAGCATCGAACCAACCGTCGGCCCACAGCCAGCCGCGG
>DDSZ01000049.1:0-36844 GCA_002344205.1 Opitutaceae bacterium UBA2377 | reverse complement strand
CTCGGTGGGCAGGTTGCGGAACTCGGCCTGCTTGGAGATGTAGTTGATCACACCGCCGGGGAAGGCCTGGCCGAAGAACACGGAGGCCGGACCGCGGATCAGTTCCACGCGCTCGATGTTGTCGAGCGAGTAAACGGTGTAGCGGCGCACGGAGTTCTTGAGGCGGGCGTTGATCGGGAAGCCGCGGGTGGTGAAGTTGCCCGAGGGGGTGAAGCCGGTGGCCGGCTGCAGGATGCCCATCATGGTGTCACCGGCGGAGGTCGCGGCATAGCGCAGGACATCGTTGATGTTGTCCAGGCCGGTGTCGCGGATGAAGTCCTCGGAGAGGACCTGCACCTGCAGCGGGGTGTCCATGATGCGGGCACCGATGCGGGTGGCGGTAACCGAGTTGGTCTTGATGTAGCCGTAGTCCTTGTCGCCTGCGACTTGGAACGGAGACAACTTGACCACCTCTTCGTCTTCAGCGGCGTCGGTCGTGAGGGTCTGCGCCCACAGGGGGGCGCCGGACATCGCGACCAAAGCGGCCAAACAGGCGGCCAAGCTGCGCTTGGTCACCGGAGCTGGGTAGCTGGTTTCTGATTTCATTATTTTTGTGTGGGGGGTGGTTTGTAGTTCCCGGTTTTAAGGCCGGGCTTTTGTCCGGCCGGAGCCGGGCAAAAATTGTTTCTTGGAACTCAAGTGCGGGGGCACTCAAGCAAGGGTGGACGGGGGTGGGCTGCCGTGCAGCCACGCGAACCGTCCGTGGAAAGAACTAAAAGGGGCGAAATGTTCCCGTGCAGGCGGGCAGGACGGGGAACAAGGGGGTGGTCATCAGGCGGATAGGGTGGGGTAGTCAGGTTAAAACGGGCCGGCTCTGAGAAACCGCCCGGTTTGCAGGTCTGGTCTTATGATTGGCTGGTAGATGAAAGCAAGCCCTAGAATTTCTGTATATTCATCAAAATGTGGGGCGGGCGGCGGAGGTGGCGATGAGGGAAGGGGAAACACTGATGCCGATCCGCCCGGTGGCTTGGGGGTTTTCACAGCGCCAGACCAAGTGGTCCACGACCTTGCGCACCAAGGTGGGGAGGTTGATATCGAGCGCCGCCGGCAGGTGGTCGAGGTTGTGGTAGATGACGGGGTTGTAGTTGCCGAGGATGACCTCGTAGTCCCGCTCGGCCTTCAGGCCGGCCTGCCGCATGGCCCGGAAGAAGGAACCGCAAAAGTGATCCACCGGGATGTAAAGCCCGGTGGGCCGGGGCGAGGTCTGTTGGAGGCGACGGGCCAGTTGGTCGCTTTCCTCGTGGGTCGGCGAGTGGGTGAGGTAACTGGTGCCGGGCTTGGCCTTGCCCAAAATATGATGCAGGGTGAGCCCGAGCTCCTGGGCGCGTTCGGCGAAGGCGCGCACGCGCCAGGCGATCGCGCTGTAGGAGGGGTCGGTGGAGATGATGGCGACGTTCTTGTGGCCGCGGCGTTGGAGATAGTCGGCCGCCATCCGGCCGTTGCTCTCATTGTCGGGCTCCACGTAGTCACCGGGGTAGCCGGCGCTGCGCCGCGTCATGAACCAGACGTGGGGCAGGTCGGCGAGCTTCTGCATGCACGCGGGGGAGGGCTCCATGCCTTGGATGACGACCCCGTCCACCAACCGCTCGGCCAAGGCGCGCGGCAGCTCGTCGGGGGATTCGGAATAGAGCACGGAAAGGTCGATCTTCTGGCGCTCGCTGGTGGATTGCACCTGCAGCAACTGGTCTTGAAACCAGTTCAGGCTGGGATTCTTGCGGGCGCCGACGAACCAGACGGCGATTTCCTTGGGGGCGGCGAGGCGGGATTTCGGTCCGCGGCGGCGATGGAGCGGGGTGGGCGCGTAGTTGACCGCCGCCATCACCGCCTGCACGCGCGCCAAACGGTCGGGCGCGACCAAGTGCGGCTGATTGATGACGCGGGACACGGTGGCGGGGGACACCTTGGCCTTCTGGGCGATTTCGGCAATGAGCATGGGGCGGGGTAGCCGTGAATATTTCAGAAATCAGAAATGAACAGCAGTCAGTCGGTCAAGGGTATTAAAGGTCATATCGGGTAGGCCGCGTTCTGCTGATACCGACATGGCAGATGAAGTTGTGATGCCGGCTGGAATGGTTTATATTATTACCTATAATGCAGCGGTGTAATGCTATATGATTTAAGCGATTGCTTCGAAATGACTTGAGGCCGAGGCCTGAAATGCCTGTCTGACGATATACCATTACCAGCTCAGGAAGGCTCGGGTCATAAAATTGATTTTTCACCGAAGATGCGGGTTGTAATGGCAAAACCAAGCGCTGCATGCTGCGCTTTTCCGCAAACCCGTTACCCCCTGCAATGATTCCCCGGCCCACCAAGCTCCGCGCCGTGCCAAGCATCCTGTTTGTCTTGGCGGCCGGCGGGTGGATCGGTCCGGCGCTGGCGGCTGCCCCGGCTGATGCCGAGATTGCCCGGCATTTTCAGGAAAGGCGGGAAAAGCTGATCCAGACCGCGATCGCCATTTTTGAGCCGGCGGACGCGACGCAAGGCACCTTTCTGGACGTGGCGGCAGCCTTGCAACGCGGCGAGAACCTTGCCGCCGCGCAGGCCCGGCTGAATGTGCTCAACGAGCCGCGGCCCACGGGCAACATGTTCTGGATGTATCCCGTCATGGCCGTGCTGCTGAACGGCGAAGCCCACCTCGACGCCGGGAACCGGGCGCGACTGGCGCATTGGTGGCGGCACTACTGGCCGAGCAGGGGCGACACGGAAAACCACTGGGTGATGTATTACGCCAGTCTCTACCTCGCGGCCCAGCACTATGCCGGCACGGGACCGGAGCATTGGTTCAACGGGCAGTCCGCGGCAGAGAACCTGACGGAGGCGCGCGGTTACCTCGAACATTGGATGCAAGTCACCACCACCGTCGGCCAAGGGGAATACGATTCGCCGGGTTATATCGGCGAATATGTCGTGCCGCTGGCGCTGCTGGTGGGTTGGGCGGAAGACGCGGCCTTGCGGCAAAAGGCCCGCATGATGCTGGATTATATTTTCTTCGACTACGTGGTGGAGCAGCTCAACGGCCAGTATGCCGGGGCGCACAGCCGGGTGTATCCGCGGCAGCTCCTGCAGCCCGCCCGGGTCACCGCCTCGGCGCTGGGCTGGCTGCTTTTCGGGTTGGGTGATTACCAGCAAAACGCCCAGTCGCTGCTGCTCGCCCTCAGCGGTTATGCGCCGCCGCCGATCTTGGAACGCATCGCCCGCGATACCTCGGCCCGCCCCTACGTGAACCGCGAGTTCAAGCGCACGCGCTGGCGGATGCGGCATGCCGGTGCAGACTCCATGGTAGTCGGCGACAAGCGCACCCTGCCGGTATATAAATACAGCCATGTGGACCGCGACTTCGTGCTCGGGTCCTCCCAAGGCGGATTGCTGCAGCCGATCCAGCAGCAGACGTGGAACCTCCGCTGGCGCGTGGACGAGCCGCTCGATGCGTCCAACACCTTCTTTGCCGTGCAGCCCTATTCCTCGCCGCACGAGGGCACCATGTATTTTGGGGCGGACTGGGACACCGTCACCGACCTGATCGCCCGCTCCAAGACGGACTATGATTCGCCCGACAAGCTCGCCAGCGGCTCGCCCCACGAGCAGGTCTTCCAGCACGGCCCCGCGCTCATCGGGCTTTACGACATCCCGGCGGACACGCGCTTCCCGCATGTGACCACGCTCTTCTCGCGCGACACCGAGGATTTGGTGGAGGACGAGTCCGGCTGGATCTTCGCGCGCGGCGGTCCGGTTTACTTTGCCTACCGGCCCTTGGTGCCGGGCGAGTGGAAACCGAACGACTGGACCGGCCTGCTCGGCGGCGGGGCCGGCGGCTGGATCAGCACCGGATTTCTCGAATGGGGCTCCGGTCATCGCTGCTATGTCAGCACCGCGCGGCACAACGGCTACGTCGTGCAGGTCGCGCCGGCGCGCGATTTTGATTCCTACGCGGCGTTCCAGGCGGCGGTGCGCGCGCTGCCGCTGACGTTTTCCACGGCGACGGTCGCGGAGGTGACCTTCACAGCGCTCGACGGCAGCGTGCTGCGGGCACGCTACGGCGAAGTCCCCTCGGTCAACGGCGAGCCCTTGGACTACGCCGGCTGGCCGCTGTTCGAGAGCCCGTTTGGCGTGGCCGACCGCGGCAGCCGCCGGCTGGAAATCCGCCATGGCGCCGAACGCTACCGGCTCGATTTCGAAAACAACGTCATCATGCAGACCTTCGCCCAGCCATGATCCCGCGTCTTCTGGCCGTTCTCCTCGCCACCGGCGCCCTGACGGCGTGCGCCACCGAGCCGGCGCGTTTCTATGCGGCGGTGGCCATGACCAAGGCGCAGCAAAACTCCTCGGTGCCGACCGACTCCGGCATTTACTACCGGGCGGACTCCGGCGAGTGGCGACATTTCGGACCGCGCATCCTCGGTATTGGCAGCATCGCGGCCGAGCCGGGCAATCCGGAGCACCTGCTCATCGCCAGCGCGGACGGCGTCATCCGCAGCACCGACGGCGGCCGCACCTGGCGCAAGACCACGGGTTGGGAGGTCGTTGACGTGCGGGCCATCGCCTTCGATCCGCTGAACCCGCGGCAAGCCTACGCGGCCACCCAGTGGGGTCCACTGCGTTCGGCGGACGCCGGTGCCACCTGGCAACTTGCCCAGCAGGGGCTCGCCAAACTTTACACGCAGACCGTGATTGCGGATCGCGCCCAATCCGGCCGCGCGCTGATCGGCGCGGAAGACGGCATTTATGTGTCCACCGATGCCGCCCATTCCTGGCAACGGGTGGATTCTTCGCCGGAGACTACGATCCTGCGGCTCGTGCAAAGCGGCGTGGAAGCGCGGCTGCTGCTGGCCGGCACACAGCATCGCGGGGCGTGGCTTTCGCGTGACGGTGGGGCGACCTGGGCGCAGACGGATCCCGGTTCCGCGACCGCCAACCTTTATGCGGCGGCGCTCAATCCGCACGACTCGGCCGTCATGGCCGTCGGCGGTTGGGACACCGGCGTGCGCATCTCCACCGACGGCGGGGCGACCTGGGCGGACCGCACGGCCGGGTTGCCGGTGAAGCATGTGTTTGTCCTCGCCTTCGATCCCGAGGTGAAAGGCCGCCTGTGGGCTTCGGTGTTTGAGGAAGGCTCCTTTTATTCCGACGATCTCGGTCTGACTTGGCTGGACGGCGGCCTCCATGGCGCCTACGGGTTCGACTACGTCTTTGTCCCACCGGTCCGTCGCTGATCTTCAACGCCACTCACTCCAGTTTTCACCGTGCCGACCCAACCTTTCGTCAACTCCGCCTCGTGGATCTGGTCCGCCGAGGGCTCCCACAGCGCTCCCGCCCCGAAGGACGCCACGCCGTCGCACTATCAGGTGCGTTATTTCCGCCGCAATTTCACCGTGGCGAATCCCGCCGCGGCGAAGCTCACCGTCCATCTCTCCGCCGACAGCCGTTATCTTTTCTGGTGCAACGGCGTCTTCATCGGCCGCGGTCCGGCGAAGGGAGACGTCAACCACCACTTCTACGACACCTTCAACCTCACACCGCACCTGCGCAAGGGCCGCAACGTCCTTGCCGCCCTCGTGCTCGACATGTCGCGCGTCGCGCATCGTCCGGCGCTCCTCGGGCCGCCGTGCTCGGTGATGACCTACACCGGCGGCTGGGTGCTGGAGGGCGCGCTCACCGTCCGCGGCAAAACGATCGAGGATCTCCGCACCGACACCGCCTGGCGCGTCGCCGTGGACAAGGCGCACCGTTTCCAAAACGAGAGCACGACCTTCGAGGGCTACCTCGGCTATTTCGAGCACCGCCTCTCCGCGCTCATTCCGGCCGGCTGGAACACCGTGAAGTTTGACGACTCCGCCTGGTCGCCCGCGCACGTGCTTTTCAAGGCCGAGCTGCTGGAGAACCGCCGCGACCCGGCGAGCCCCTACGGCCTGATCCCGCGCATGATCCCCATGCTGGAGGAAGGGGAGCCCGCCCGTTTCCCCGACGCCTACGTCAACGGCGGCGGCGATATCTCGCCCGCGTGGAAGCGGCTGCTTGCCGAAGACGCTCCGCTCACGCTCAAGCCCGGCGAAAAAATCAACCTCGTGCTCGACATGGGCGCGCTCACGACTGCGTTCCCGCAGCTCGCCGTCAAGGGCGGTGCGGGCAGCGTCATCCGTCTCACCTACGCCGAGGCCCTGCGGCTGCCATGGGAAACGCCCGGCGCGCAGCTCCTCGGCAAGAAGCAATCGCTGGCCAACCTTGCCTCGCACTTCGCCGACGAAAGCACCGGCTGGACCTTCGACCGCCGCGGCAAGGTCACCGGCTGGTGCGACGTCTGGGAGCCGTCCGGCGGCGCCGAGGTGTTTGAGCCGCTGCACTGGCGTGCCTTCCGCTACGTCGGCCTGCAGATCAAGGTCGGCAGGAAGCCGCTCACGCTGCGCGCCGTGCGGCAGCGTTTCACCGCCTACCCCTACAAGGTGAAGGCGAAATTCAAATCTTCCGACGCCGCGCTGAACAAGATCTGGACCGTCGGCCTGCACACGATGCGCATGTGTTCGCACGAGACCTTCGAGGACTGCCCGCACTACGAGCAGATGCAGTATGCCGGCGACACCATGATCACCTCGAAGCTGGCGATGTTCACCACCGGCGACTACCGGCTGAGCCGCCAGGCCTTGTATCACTTCGACTGGTCGCGCCTCTCCGACGGACTCACGCAGGCCCGTTTCCCTTCGCGGCTCGTGCAGATCATCCCGGCGTGGAGCATCCACTGGATCACCAACATCAAGGATTACTTCTACTGCACCGGCGACCGCGCCACCGTGGCGGACCTGCTGCCCGGCGTGCGCGCGGTGCTCGCCTGGTATCGCCGGCACACGGATGAAACCGGCCTGCCCGCGAAGATGCCCTACTGGAACATCACCGACTGGTGCCCGTGGTGGCCGCGCGGTGTCGTGCCCGGCGCCGACACGGGCCCGACCTGCATCCACGCCGCCCAATACATCAACGCCCTCGACGAGGCCGCCTGGATGCTCGGCCACTGCGGTCACGCCGACGAGGCCGCCGCGCTGACCGGCGAGGCCGCCAAGCTGCGGAAAAAAGCGCACGAGCTTTTCTGGTCCGAGTCCGAGGGCCTTTACTTCGACCGGCCCGGCGGCCCCGAGATCAGCCAGTATGGCAATGCCTGGGCCATCGTCGCCGGTCTCGCCGGCGAACGTGAGCGCGCGATCATCATGAAACGCTTCCCGCACGACCCGAAGCTCGCGCCCGGTTCCTATTTCTGGATGCACACCGGCTTCACCGCGCTCAAGCGGGCCGGCCGTTACGACGAGATGCGTGCCTGCCTCGGCCCGTGGCACGACTCTGTCAACTACGGGCTCTCCACCTTCGTCGAGGAAAACAGCTACTGGCGCTCGCTCTGCCACGCGTGGTCCGCTCATCCGGTGCTGGAGTTTCAGCAGCGCATCCTCGGCGTCACGCCGACGGAGCCGGGCTTTGCCCGCATCCGGATCGAGCCGCATCTTTGCGGGCTCACGCATGCCGCGGGCAGCGTCTGCACGCCGCACGGCATGGTGGAGGTCGCCTGGCGCGTGGCGGAGGGAAAACTCCATCTCACCGCCAGCAAACCCGCGGCCATCGCCGCCACCATCAACCCGCCCGGCGGGGCGCCCCGCGAATTTGCCGGCACCCGCTTCGAGGCAAGTTTCGATCTCACATGAGCACTTTGCGCCTGCAACACGACACGGGCCGCGCTGTCACGCTGTTTGCCGGCGACGGCCTACTGTGCCGCTACGTCTATGCCCCGGAAACCGAGGCGAAGGAATCGCCCAAGCCATATTTCCACCCGGTGAATTCGCTGGCGGGCGATACGCTTACGAATTTCCGCCCCAACGACCACCCGTGGCACCACGCGCTCAGTTTCACGTTGAACAACGTTTCCGGCGCCAACTTCTGGGGCGGTCCCACCTGTCTGCGCGAGGACGGTTACAAGTGGCGCGACGACCACGGCGCGCAGCACCACGTCGCGTGGCAAAAGCTAGAGACTGCGGGCGACACCGCTACCTTGGCCCACACGCTCGCTTGGCGCCGGCTGGATGAGACTATCTTTGAGGAAACACGGTCGCTCGAAATCACCGTGAACACCGCGGCCCGCTCTTGGGCGCTGCGCTGGCGCAGCCGGCTGACCAACGTCAGCGGCCGTGTGCTTTCACTGGGCAATCCGCATTCGCAAGGCGGACTCGCCGGCTCGCATTACACCGGCCTGCAGTTTCGCGGCGCGCGCGAGCTGCTTGACGACCACCTGGATCCCGCGATCAAGGTGGTGGCCGAGGGCGGGCTTGAGGGCATCCCGGCGGTGCACGGCGTGGCGGCGCGCTGGATGGAATGGCACGGCCAGCTTGATGAAACGTTGCACCGCGTTATCATCCGCTTTGAAAACCACACCGGTCCCCTGCACTGGTTCGTCCGCCGTAACTACCCGCTGGCCGCGTTTCCCGTGCAGTTTGATCAAAACCTTGAAGTGCCGGCCGGCGGCACGCTCGAATTCGACCACAGCCTCACCTTCACGTCCGCCCCATGAGTCTTGACCGCCGCAGTTTCCTGCAGGGCCTCGGCGCCGGCGCCTTTGCCGCGCTGGCCGGTTGCACTACCTCTGCCGGCGCACGCCCCGCGCCGGTGCCGGCCTTCGGCCGCGTGGAGCCGGAGGCGTTCTGGCGCTCCGTCCGCGCGCAATACCGGCTGCGCACCGATCCCATCTACCTCAACACAGGCGGGGTGGGGCCGATCGCCCAGCCGGTGCTCGATGAGGTGACCTCCACCACGCTCCGGTTGCAGGAGCACGCGGAGCATGAGCATGAGCCCTCGTTTTCCCGCTCCCGCGCGACGGTGGCGGCCTTCCTCGGCATCACGCCCGACGAGCTGTGCTTCACGCGCAACGCCACCGAGGGCAACTCGATCATTGCGGCGGGGCTGGACCTGCGCCCGGGCGACGAGGTGATCTTTGAATCGCATGCACATCCCGGCGGGTCCTTCCCTTGGGGCAACCAGGTGAAGCAGCGCGGCATCAAGGTCCTTGTCTTCGAGCCGGACCATGACAGCGCCGAAGGCAACCTCGCCCGCATCCGCGAACTGGTCTCCCCGCGCACGAAAGTCATCCAGGTCAGCCACGCCACCTGCACGACCGGCCTGATTTTTCCGGCGAGGGAGATCGCGGAATTCGCCCGCGAGCGCGACATCTGGTTCCATATCGACGGCGCGCAAACCGTCGGGATGATCCCGGTGGACCTGCAGGCCATCGGTTGCGATTCATACGCCTTCTGCGGCCACAAGTGGCTCGGCGGCCCGCACGAAACCGGCGGGCTTTTCATCCGCCGGGACCGGCTCGATGCCGTGGCGACCACCGGCACCGGCGCCTATTCCGGCGAGTGGCCCGATTTTGCGGAACCGATCCGGCTCTTTGCGGCGGCCTCGCGACACGAATACGGCACCCGCAACGCCGCGCAGGTGCTCGGGCTCGCCGAGGCGGTGCGTTTTCAGGAGCACGTTGGCAAAGAACGGATCGCGGCCCGCGGCCGCGAGCTGGCCGAGATGCTGTTGGCGGCCTTTGCGGACATCGACGGCATCACCATCCTCACGCCGCGGCCCGCGGCGATGCGCGGCTCGATGACCACCATCCGGCATGCCCGCGCGGGCGGCGGCCAATTGTCCGGCTATCTCGCGGAAAAGCACGGCCTGCGCTGCCGCATGGTCAGCGAGCAGGGGCTTGAGGCCCTGCGGATCTCCACGCACCTCTTCAACTCACCCGCCGAGTGCGAGCGCATCATTGCCGCGGTGCGAGCCTCCGTGCGGGATCTGTAGCGATGTTTGTCCGCTCAATCCGTCACTTCCGCGACGAGCTCGACCTCCACGGGCGCACCGGCGGGCAGCGCGTTCACGCCGACGGCGGCGCGCGCATGGCGGCCGGCGTCGCCGAAGACGGCGACCAGCAGGTCGGAGGCGCCGTTGACCACGCGCGGCTGGGCCGTGAAGTCATCGGTGCAGGCCACGAAGCCGCCCACGCGCACGATGCGCTTCACCTTGGAGAGATCGCCGATCTCGGCCTTCAACGCCGCGATGAGCTGGATCGCACAGATCCGCGCGGCCTCCGCACCCTGCTCGACGGTGAGGTCGGCGCCGACCTTGCCGGTGAGGAATTTTCCATCCGGGCCCTTGGCGATCTGGCCGGCGAGGAACACGAGGTTGCCGCTGCGCACAGCCGGCACGTAGTTCGCGATGGCCGCGGGGACTTCCGGCAGCTCGATCCCCAGCCCGGCCAGACGGGCCTCGGGGGTTTCGGCCGCGGCGGAGTGCAATCCGGCGCAGGAAAACAGCAGAAGGGTGGGGAGCAGACGGCGGAGGTGCATGTCTTCTTGAAAACCGCGTTCCGCCCGCTGGCAACGCCGGAGACAAAACGATCTGCATGATGAAAACCCTTTCACGAACCCTGTTACCGCTGCTCCTGCTCGGCGCTCTGCCCGCCGGCGCGGCCCCGGCGCACGATCTCTATCTTTTTGGCGCCGTGAACATCACGGGCCGCGTCATCGGTTCGCGCGATGTGGCGAAGAACGGGGTCTATGTTCGCACGGCGGAAGGCGGTTTCACCCACCGCGGCATCAATTATCCCGCGATGCTCGGCGGGGCTTTCGATCCGCGGGATGCGCGGGTCTTCCATGTTGCCGCCATCTGCGGGGTGCTGACGACGGCCGACGGCGGCCTTACGTGGCGCATCGGCACGAGTTGGGACATGACCGAGCCGAAGGCGGTCGCGGTCGATCCGAATGCGCCCGATATGGTTTACGCCGCGCTGCCCGACGGGCTCGGCGTCTCGACGGATCGCGGCCATTCGTGGTCGCGACGGGAAAACGGCCTGCCGGCGCGCGGCAAATACACGCAGGTCGTCACCGTGGACCGCACGGCGGCCGGCCGGGTTTTCGCCGGCAGCGAAACCGGCATTTATCTCACTGAGGATGCGGCGCAGAACTGGCGGCGGGTTTTCCCCGTCGTGGACACGGTGACCGACATCCGCCAGTCGCCGCACGATCCCAAACATTGGCTCGCTGTCAGCCAGAGCGCCGGCGCATTGGAGTCGCGCGACGGTGGACTCACCTGGGCGCCGATCGCCGGTATCACCGGCCGGCGGGCGCTCTACAGCGTGGCCTTTGATCCCACGCGGGCCGGTCGCATCGCGATCGCGAGCTGGAGCCTCGGGCTGCTGACGAGCGAGGACGACGGTGCCACCTGGGCTTTCCGCAACGAAGGTCTGCCGGAAAAACATCAGGTGTGGCGCACGGCCGTGGATCCCGACAACGGCCGGCTTTACGCCGCCATCGACAGCGGCGCGCTGTTTGGGTCCGACGACTTCGGCCGCACCTGGCAATCGCTCGGCATGGAAGACTCGCGCATCCAGAACCTCGTGTTTGTCCCGCGCGCCCGGCGCTGAGGAGTTCCCGCCATGAAGAAGCTGATCACTCCCTTCCTGCTGCTGGCGGCGCTCGTTTCCGCCCAGCCTTCCTTCACGGGCCCGATGCCCGCGCCGCCGGCCGACCTGCGGCCCGACACCCTGCGCCGGGCCTACCAGGCCCGCGTGGACGAAACCCTCGACTGGTATCTCCACGCCATCGATCCGGCCGGGCCGCTCACCCGCGAGCAGGCGTTGGTGAAACTCGTCCGTGGCCAGGATGCCGCGGCGGTTTCACGGCGCATCCTCGAGCTGCTGGCGGAGCCGCAATCCGGCGACATGTTCTGGATGTTTCCGTGGACGGCCATCGCCTTCACCGGCCGCGACCAGCTTTCACCCGAAGCCCGTGCCGCCATCCGCGATGCCTGGCGCACCTATTTCCCGATGCGGGGCGACACCGAGAACCACTGGGTGATGTATTATGCCTCGCTCTTCCTGATGACCGAACTCTATCCCGACGATCCGGGCGAAACCTGGTTCAACGGCAAGAGTTCCGAGGAAAACCACGCCGAGGCGAAGGGCTTTCTCCTGCACTGGATGGATCTCGCGACGACGATCGGGCAGGGGGAGTTCAACCCCACCCACTACATCGGCGAATACGCGATCCCGATGCTCTACCTCGCCGCCTGGGCCGAGGATCCGGCGATGCGCCAGCGCGGCCGGATGATGCTCGACCTGCTCATGGCCGAGCTGGCCGACAACAGCCTGCACGGCGTGCTGCGCGGGCCCAACGCCCGCACCGACGACACCTCCGTCCTCGAGCGCTGGAACGCGCTCGCCACCTACTTCAGTTGGACGATGTATGGCCACACGCCGCCGCCGTCCGGTTACGGCGGCTGGGGCATCTATTTTGCCATCGCCGCCCATCACTACGAACCGCCGCCGCTGTTTCACCTCATCGCCACCGACCGCGAATTCGATCGCGAGCAGCACGACCACAAGCGTTCGCGCCGCCGCTGGCGCTACAGCGACGTGGAGATGATGCCGGTTTACAAGACGGGCTACATCCGCCGCGACTACGCGGTCGGCTCCTATCAGGGCGGGGTCACCGACCCGATCCAGGCCCATGTGTGGGATGTCACGTGGCACGAGGACGACCCGCGCGGCGTGCACAACACGATGTTTTCCGTCCACCCCCACGCCTCGGCCCGCGTGCTGCAGATGTATTTCACGGAATATCCGGACTGGATGATCGACCTGCTCGCGAGCCAGGGAAAGCCCTCCTACGGCGTGCCGGACAAGATCCTCGGTTGCTCGCCCTACGAACAGGTCTTCCAGGATCTCGACACGGTCATCGCGCTCTACGCCATCGCGCCCGGCGAAAACTTCCAGCGGGTGAACGGATTCTTTTCGCGAAACCTGCGCGACGTGACCGAGGACGCCTCCGGCTGGATCTTCGCACGCGGTGGCAACACCTACCTCGCCTACCGGCCGCTCGCACCCTACACGTGGGACGAGCTGCTGGGCTACCGCCAGTTGCCCCGCGGCAACAGCGGCTACGTCTGGGAACGCTTCCGCCCCGAGGGGCCGGTGGACCGGATTTTGGTCAGCCCGCACGCCAACAACGGCACCATTGTGCAGGCGGCGTCCGCGGATGAGTTCGAGAGCTTCGAGTCTTTCCAGGCGGCCATGCGCGCGCTGCCGCTGGAATTCACGCTGGAGCCGCGGCCCGCGGTGAAGTTCACGACCCTGCGCGGCAAAAAAGTGGCCTTCACCTACGGCGAGGCGCCGGTCGTGAACGGGCAGGCGGTGGATTACGCCCGCTGGAAGCTTTTCGAGGGGCCGCACCTCAATGCCGAACTTGGCTCCCGCAAAATCACCATCTCGCATGGCCGCCAGCACCGCGTGCTGGATTTCAACACCGTCACCATCTCCGATTACGTCACACCATGAAACTGCCCCGCCTCCTGCTCCCCCTTTTCGGCCTGCTGGCCGCCACCACCGTCACCGCGGCGCCGGCCTACGACTTCTACATCTGTGCCAACATCAACCGCAACTATGTCATCGGCTCGAAGATCGTCACGACCAACGGCATTTTCCAACGCACCGATGAGGGCGGTTGGCGGCACTTCGGTTACAATGACACCAGCATCACCGCGGTGGCCTTTGACCCCCGCGACCGCAACGTCATCTACACGACGGCGCTCAACGGCCTGTGGCGCAGCCTCGACGGCGGCGCCACCTGGCGCATCTGCAACAGCTGGGACATGACCGAGGGCCGCGAGGTGGCCGTGGATCCCAACGCCCCCGACCATGTTTACGTGGCCTTCACCGACGGCATCGCCGTCTCCACCGACCGGGCGCAGACGCTCGTGCGCCGGGAAAACGGCCTGCCCGAGCGCGGCAAGTTCACGCAGACCATCAAGGTGGACCGCACCCGCGCCGGCCGCGTGCTGGCCGGCTGCGAGGTCGGCATCTTCCTGACCGAGGATGGCGCGGCAAACTGGCGCCGTGTCCACGTGACGACGGACACGGTCAACGATCTCCAGCAGTCGCCCCACGATCCGAAGATCTGGGTGGCGGCGACGCAGAGCGCCGGTGCGCTCATCTCGCGCGACGGCGGGATCACCTGGGATCGGTTCGCCGGCGTCCCCACCGAGCGTGCGCTCTACAACGTGACCTTTGACGTCACCAATCCGGACCGTCTGGCCATCGGCAGTTGGGCGCACGGCGTGCTCGCGACGGAGGACGGCGGCAAGACGTGGACGTCGCGCAATGCCGGCCTGCCCGAGAACCCGCGCGTCTGGCGCGTGGGCGTGGATCCGGCGGGCCGGCTCTACGCGAGCGTGTTTCAGGAGACGCTGTTCCACTCCGACGATTTCGGCCGCACCTGGCACCCCAACGATCTCGCCGGCTCGCTCGTCAATTACTTCTTCACGCTGCCCAAAGCCGCCAACTGATTGTCCCATGAAAGCCTCCCAATTTTTCCGCTCCGCCCCGGCCCTGTTGCTGGCCGTCACCCTTTCCGCCCAGCCTTCCTTCGAGGGCCCGGCACCCGTCGTCACGAGCGTGCCCGCCGAGGATCAGCGCCTCGCGGCCTATCACGCCCGCGTGGACGAAGTGCTGCAGTGGCGCGCCGGCCGCGTGGATCTCAACGACATCCCCGGCACGATGGACATGGCTTCCATTTCCATTCTGTTGACCCTCGGTCGTGACATCGAGGCCTGCAACGAGCGCGTGCTCCAGATGATGGCGGAGCCCGGCACCGGTCCGTTCTGGATGTTTCCCGCGGTTTGCGTGGCCTTCACCGGCCGGGAACTGCTGTCACCCGAGGCGCGGGCCTCCATCCGCGAGGCCTGGCGCACGACGCGGCAACTGCGCGGCGACACCGAGAACCACTGGGTGATGTATTATGCCTCGCTCTACCTGATGTCGGAACTTTATCCCAACGAGCCGGCCGAGACCTGGTATACCGGGCGCAGCTCGGAGGAGAACCTCGCCGAGGCGCGCGAATGGCTCATCCACTGGATGGACACGACCACCACGGTGGGGCAGGGCGAGTTCAACACCACCCACTACATCGGCGAATACGCCATCCCGATGCTGTTCATGGCCACTTGGGCCAAAGACCCGGCGATGAAGCTGCGCGGCCGGATGATGCTCGACTGGATGTTCGCCGAGCTCGCCACCGTCAGCCTCAACGGCGTCCTGCGCGGGCCCAACGCCCGTTCCGACGAAGGCTCCGTCATCGAGCGCTGGAACGCGCTCGCCTCGTATTTTTCCTGGCTGCTGTTCGGCAACACGCCGCCGCCGTCCGGTTACGGCGGCTGGGGCCTTTACTTCGCGCCGGTGGCGAAGAACTACGTGCTGCCCGAGGTGATCCACCGCATCGCGGTTGAGCGCGATGGCGACTACGTGCAGCGCGACCGTGCGCGCACGCGCCGTTTCTGGCGCTACAGCGACGTGCTCTCCCCGCCGGTTTACAAGACCAACTACCTCCGCCACGACTACGCGGTCGGCTCCACCCAGGGCATTGTCAACGATGTCATCCAAGCCCACGTGTGGGACGTCACCTGGCGCGAGGAGGATCCGCGCGGCAAGCATCCCACGATGTTCTCGCTGCACCCCCATTCCTCCGGCCGCATGATGCAGGCGCAGTTCGCCACGTATCCCGAGCCGATGCCGGTCGGCGTGACCTTTGAGGGCAAGCCCTCCTATGACTCGCCCGACAAGGTCCTCGGCGGCTCGCCGTATGAAAAGGTCTTTCAGGACCTCGACACCGTCATCGCACTCTACGACATCGCGCCCGGCGAGCGCTTCGAACACATCAACGGATTTTTCTCCAAGGACCTGCGCGACGTGACGGAGGATGCCTCCGGCTGGATCTTCGCCCGCGGCGGCAACGCCTTTCTCGCCTACCGGCCGCTTGCCCCTTACCACTGGATTCCCTACCTCCACTACAACGGCGGCTGGGCCACGGTGCGCGACGACCTCGGCGGCCGCGTGCTCACCAGCCCGCACCTGAAGAACGGCACCATCGTGCAGGCGGCGGGCGCGGATGAGTTCGAGAGTTTCGAGGCCTTCAAGGCGGCGATGCGCGCCCTGCCGCTGGAGTTCACGCTGGAGCCGGTGCCGTCGGTCCGGTTTACCACCCTGCGCGGCAAAAACGTGGCCTTCACTTATGGCGAAGCGCCCGTCGTGGACGGCGTGCCGGTGGACTATTCCAAGTGGAAGCTCTTCGAGGGGCCCTACCTCAACGCCGAGGTTGGCGGCCGCAAGCTGACTGTCACCCACGGCCGTTTGCAGCGCGTGCTCGATTTCAACACCCTGACCGTCAAGGACAGCGTGCGTGAATAACCCGCGCAGGACGGGTCTTCACGCCCAACCCTTGTCCTGAACGCTTCCCAGTTCCCCATGATCTCCACCCGCCTCACCGTCCACGCGGCCGAACCCGGCCCCGTCATTGACCGCCATATCTTCGGCCATTTTGCCGAGCACCTCGGCCGTTGCATCTACGACGGCCTCTGGGTCGGCGAGGATTCGAAGGTCCCCAACGTGCGCGGCTGGCGCAGCGACCTCGTCGCCGCCCTGAAGCAGATCCGCATCCCCAACCTCCGCTGGCCGGGCGGCTGCTATGCCGACGACTACCACTGGCGTGACGGCATCGGCCCGCGCGAAAAGCGCCCGCGTCGCGTCAACGCGCACTGGGGCGGCGTGGTCGAGAGCAACGCCGTCGGCACGCACGAGTTCCTCGACCTGTGCGAACAGCTCGGCTGCGAACCCTACCTTGCGGGCAACGTCGGCAGCGGCACGCCGCGCGAGCTGCGCGAGTGGGTGGAGTATTGCAATGCCGACGCCGGCATGCTGGCGGAGGAGCGCGCGGCGAACGGCCGGCGCGAGCCGTGGAAGGTGCGGCTCTGGGGCATCGGCAACGAAAACTGGGGCTGCGGCGGCAACATGACCCCCGAGCAATACGCCGCGGAACTCCGCCGCTTCTCCACCTACACCCGCGATTTTCCCGGCGCCCCGCTGCTCCGCGTGGGCTGCGGCGCCAATGCCGACGATTTCCGCTGGACCGATGTCGTCATGCGCGACGGCGCGAAAAACACCTTCGGTCACGCCCTCATGCAGGGCCTTTCACTCCATTACTACACGCTGCCCGGCACCTGGGCGAAGAAGCATCCCGCCACGCCTTTCGACGAAAGCGGCTGGAAGAGCGTGATGGCCCTCGGCTGGAAAATGGATGCCATCATCCGCGGCCACCGCGCCGTCATGGACCGCTACGATCCGGCCGGCAACGTGGGGATGGTCGTGGACGAGTGGGGTGCGTGGTATGAGGTCGAGCCCGGCACCAATCCCGGTTTCCTCTACCAGCAGCAGACGGTGCGCGACGCCGTGCTCGCCGCGCTCACGCTCAACATCTTCATCAACCACTGCGAACGCGTGCGCATCGCCAATCTCGCGCAAACGGTGAACGTGCTCCAGGCGGTCGCCCTGACCGAGGAAGGCGGCGGCCGGCTCGTGCTCACGCCGACCTTCGACGTCTTCGGGCTCTACCTGCCGCACTACGACGCCCGCCGCCTGCCCGTGCACAGCGACGCCGCCCTGCGCCAGCACGACGGATTGTCCTATCCGGTGGTGTCGGCCACCGCCTCGCTGGCGGCCGACGGTTCCGTGACGGTCACCCTTTGCAACACGGATGGCACCGCCCCTGCCGCCATCGCGCTCACGCTGGCGGGCCGCGCCGCCTCGCTGCGCGCCGCCAAGGTCATCGTTGCGCCCGAGCTCACGGCCTGTAACACCTTTGACCGGCCGCGCACGATTGACACCCGCAACCTCGACGGCGTGCAGGTGAAAAACGGGGAAGTCGCGCTCACCCTCCCGCCCGGCTCCGTGGCCTCGCTGCATTTCGCATGAACTACGTTTCCGCCCTGCCGCTCGATCACGTCCGCTTCCAGCGCGGCTTTCTCGCCGGCCGCGCCCGGCTCGTCCGCGAGGTCGTCATTCCCTACCAGTGGGAGGCCCTCAACGACCGCGTGCCCGGGGCCGAGCCCAGCGGCTGCGTCCACAACTTCCAGGTGGCCGCCGGTGAGAAGGCGGGGAAATTCCACGGCCTGTTCTGGCAGGACTCCGATCTCGCCAAGTGGATCGAGGCCGCTTCCTACCGGCTGGCCACGCACCCCGATCCGGCGCTGGAAGCCGAGCTCGACCGGCTCATCGCCACCGTCGCGAAGGCGCAGGCCGCGGACGGCTACCTCAACACCTACTTCCAGCTCGTCGAGCCGCAGAACCGCTGGGCCAACCTCCGTGACTGCCATGAACTCTACGTCGCCGGGCACATGATCGAGGCCGGCGTCGCGCACTTCCGCGCCACCGGCAAGCGCACGCTGCTCGATGTGGTGTGCAAGCTGGCCGACATGATCGACCGCACCTTCGGGCTCGGTCCCGGGCAGATCCCCGGCTACTGCGGCCATCAGGAGGTTGAGCTGGCGCTCGTGAAGCTTGCGCGCGCGACAGGGGAGAAACGCTACACCCGGCTCGCCGCCTATTTCATCAACCAGCGCGGGCAGGAGCCGAACTATTTACTCGAGGAGCTGAAACGCCGCGGTGAGACGCTGCCGTGGCACATGCATTTCGACGGCCTCGGCACCCTGCAGGCGGTGAAGCCCGTGCGCGAACTCACCGAGCCCGTCGGTCACGCTGTGCGCCAGATGTATATGCTCGCCGCGATGGCCGACCTCGCGGTCGAGACCGGGGACGATTCGCTGCTGCAGTCGTGCCGCACGCTTTGGACCGCCATTGTGCGCCGCCATCTCTACCTCACGGGCGGCGTGGGCAGCGAGCCCTACGGCGAGAAGTTCGCCGAGCCCTTCGACCTGCCGCCCGACCGCGCCTACTCCGAGACCTGTGCCGCCATCGGCGTCATTTTCTTCGCCCGCCGGCTGCTCGATGTGGAGTTGCGCGGCGAGTATGCCGACGTGATGGAGCGCGCCCTCTACAACAACGTGCAGAGCGGCATGTCGGTGGACGGCACGAAGTTTTTCTACGTCAATCCGCTGGAGGTCATCCCTGCCGTCACCAAGCGGCGCTATGAGTGCCACCTGTTCAAGACCCAGCGGGTCGGCTGGTTCGGCTGCGCCTGCTGTCCGCCCAACGTCGCCCGGCTCTTCGCCTCGCTCGGCGAATACGTGGCCTCGCAGCGGACCGACGGCCTCGCGTTGCACCTCTATGCGGATGGCGACCTGCGCTTCACCGTCGCGGGCCGCGAGGTGCGGCTGGCCGTGCGCACGGATTACCCGTGGACCGAGGACATTGCGATCGAGGTCAGGCCGGCGGCCGCGGCGGAGTTCACCCTGCATCTGCGTATCCCGGGCTGGTGCCGCGGTGCGCGGCTGACGCTCAACGGCCAGTCCCAGCCGCTCGCGCCGGTCAACGGCTACGTGGCGCTGACCCGCACCTGGCAGCCCGGGGACAAGTTGGTGCTGACGCTCCCCATGCCGGTCGAGCGCATCCACGCGGATCCGCGCGTCGCTACCGTGGCCGGCCGCGTCGCGTTGCAGCGCGGTCCGGTCGTTTACTGCTTCGAGGAAGCCGACAACGGCGCCACGCTTTCCGCCTTGACGCTCCCGCGCGCCGCGCCGCTCACGGCCCGTCACGATCCCGCTCTGCTCGGCGGCTGTGTCGTCATCGAGGGACCGGGCACCCGCGACCAAATCACCGCCGATCTTTACCAGACCGCACCACCGGCCACCACGCCGGTGACGCTGCGCGCCATCCCCTACGGCCTGTGGGCCAACCGGGGCGAAGGCGAGATGCGCGTCTGGCTCCGTGAATCATGAAATCCACCAACCCCACCCAAAGTAACCTATTGGGTTACATCCTGCAGGTGTCAGCCACCTTGGTGCGTCGCGCCCAAAGTAACCTATTGGGTTACTTTGCCGCGGGGCTCCTGCTGGTGGCACCGCTGGGCGCCCGACCCGATCAAGCCGTGCAGGATGCCATCATGGCGGATGCGCTGGCCGATTCGTCGGCGCATGATTTTCTCACGCGGCTGTGCGACGATTTCGGCGGGCGTCTGACCGGTGCGCCCGGCAACGAAGGCGCGTTGCACCGCACGATCGAGGAGCTGAAGGCGCTCGGGGTTGAGGCGCGCCTGGAGCGTTTCAAGATGCCCGGCTGGGTGCGCGGGCAGGACGAGGTGACGATGCTCGCGCCGTTGCACCGGCAACTGCGGGTGGCGGCGCTCAGCTATGTCCAGCCGCACGAGCCGTTCGAGGCCGAGGTCGTGGACATCGGCCAGGGCCGGGCGGAGGACATCGCCGCGCTCGACTCACCACAAGGCAAGATCGGCCTGCTCGCCCCACACACGAGCGTGCCGCGCGGCCAGTATGAAGCGGCGGCCCTGAAAGCCGGCATGCGCGGCATCCTCTGGATCAACCGCGTGGACGGCGGCCAGTTGCTGGCGCGCACCGGCTCCTTCAACGGCGAGCCGCTTAAGATCCCGGTTTACAGCGTCACACAGGAGGAGGGCAACTGGATGCTCCGCCTGCTCCAACGCGGGCAGACGGTGCGCCTGCGGATGCACACGCGCTCGTATTGCACGGAGGTCGATACGGCCAACATCGTCGTCACCTTTCCTGGCCGCACGGCCGACACCGTCGTGATCGGCGGGCACTTCGACTCGTGGGACCTCGGGCAGGGCGCCACCGACAACGGACTCGGCGTGGCGCAGCTCTACGCGGTCGCGAAGCAGTTGCAGGCGCATGCGCCGCAAAACCTCCGCACCGTGGAGCTCGTGTGGTTCAACGGCGAGGAGCAGGGCCTCTGGGGTGCCCGTGTCCACGCGCCGACGCTCAAGGACCGGCCCGTGGCCGCGATGGTGAACCTCGACATGGTGGGCTTCCCGCTGTCGGTGAACGCGCTCGGCTTCGACGCGCTCGTGCCGGTGCTGGAGCAGTTCGACGCTTCGCTGGGCGCGCGCCGGCTGAAGCAGGGCGTGGCCAATGTGAACTGGTTCGGCAGCGACCACACGCCCTACCAGCTCGAAGGTATTCCCTCGATCACCTTCGGCGCGCACATCGAGCCCGACAAGGTGCGCTACTACCACGACCTCGCCGACACCATCGACAAGGTGGACCCCCGCATGATCCCCGAGTCCTCCGCGACGATCGCCGCGCTCACGTATTTCCTCGCGAACGTGGAGGAGCTGCCCGTGCGCCGTTATTCCCCGGCCGAGATGAAGGAGATATTCACCCGCGCCGGTTTGGAACCGCGCATGCGCGGCGTGGGTCTGTGGCCTTTCGATTACACCGCGGACAACCCTTGAAGTCATGACCCACATCACCCGCCGCACTTTTCTAAAAACCGGAGCCGCCGCCGGCCTGGCCGCCGCCACGCCGCTGCTGGCGGCGCCGCCGCCGGCGGACGGTCTCTTCCCGGCCCGGCCCAATTTCCACAACACGCCGGGTGCCAGCGTCATGATCAGCGGCGGAAGCATCACCCGCGACGAGCGTTTCCTGCCCGCGGTGTCCGAGGTCCAGAAACGGCACTATGCCGGCCGCAAGCGCATCCTGCTCATTTTGCATGCCTCGCTGCCGGCGGACCGCGACCGGATGGAGCAGCGCCTGCAGGCCATGTTTGCGGCGGACGGTTTTGACGCCTACTCGCTGCACCACCTGAGCGACGGCGCCGCGCGGCGGCGAATCGAGACCGCCGAGGCGATCTTTGTCGGCGGCGGCGAAACCTTCCTGCTGCTGCGCACGCTGCTGGAGGAGCGCCAGCTCCGCCCGTTGCGCGCGGCGGTGCTGGGCGGCACGCCGTTCCACGGCACCAGCGCCGGGGCCAACATCGCCGGGCCACACATCGGGTGCACCAATGATTTCCCGGTGGTGGACGTGCCCTCGCGCGCGGCGCTCGGGGTTTTCCCCGCCGTGATCAACCCGCACCATCCGCGGACGGACGAGCCGGATTTCGGCGGCCGCTCGCACAAGATCCGCAGCTACCTGCGGGCCAACCCCGGCGAAACCGTGCTCGGCCTGGGCAACGCCGCGATCGCCCGCCTCCACGCCACGCGGGTCGAGATTTCGCTCCAAGCGGCGTTTCTTTATCAACAGGGCGGTAGCCGCGAGCTGGCGTTGGGCGAGGTCGGGGAGCTTTCGTCGCTGGTGAGTTACCGTGCCTAAGCTCGCCGAAATCCAACTGCGCGATCCCTTCATCCTGCCCGATCCTGCGGCCGGGATTTACCGGCTTTATGGCACGACGGCCCTCGGTGGCCCGATGGAAGCGCCGGATGGCTTCAGCGTGCGCCTCAGCCGCGATTTGGTGAACTGGAGCGAGCCGCGCCCGGTGCTGCCGCGCAACATCGGTCCGGCGAAGGCGGATTTTTACTGGGCGCCGGAGGTGCACTGCCACGGTCGGCGCTGGTATCTGTTCGCCTCGTTCGGCGTGGGCATGAACGTGGTGCATCCTCAGGCCCACTACACCACCGTCTATGCGGCCGCTACGCCCGAAGGCCCGTTTGCGCCGCATTCGCAGGGACCGGTCACCCCGCTGGGCTGGCGCAGTATCGACGGCACGCTGCATTTTGAACCGGATGGCCGGCCGTGGGTCATCTTTGTGCGCGAGTGGACGCAGACCCTCGACGGCGAGATGCATGCGATGCCGCTCAGCGCCGACCTGCGCCAGCCGGCCGGCCCGCCGCAACTGCTTTTCCGCGCCAGCGAAGCGCCGTGGAGCCTCGCGCAGCACAGCGAATACGGCGACGGCTACCGTGTCACCGACGGGCCTTGGCTGCATCGCACCGCGGCCGGGACGCTGCTGATGCTGTGGTCGAGTTTCGGCCGCGGCGGTTACGTGACCGGCGTGGCCCGCAGCGAGAGCGGTGCGATCACCGGTCCGTGGGCGCAGGCGCCGGAACCGCTGTTCGCGCGCGATGGCGGCCACCCGATGCTCTTCCGCGCCTTCGACGGGCGGCTCATCATGACTCTGCATTCACCCAACCGCCCGGGCCACGAGCGGGTGCGCCTGCTGCCCGCGCGGGAGACGGCGTCGGGGCTGGAACTGGCCGGCTGATTTTTGGTTCGTCATCCGGTGCGGCGGCGTTTTCTTGGGCGCACCCCGCCGCCGCTGTCCGCCCGCCCCGTCCACGGGTTGCGGATTTGCCGCAAAGTGCCGTTAAACCCATGGATGCCTCCAACCGCCAAACCCCCGCCGGCCATGCGCGTGCTTTGGTTTGAATTCCTGCTCGCCCTGCGTCGGCTGGCCCGCCGCCGGGCGCAGAGCGGTTTGTTACTGGTGACCTTCACGGTGTCGGTCGCCCTGTCGCTATTGAGCTGGACACTCTTTCACACGGTTTTCCTGAGCCAGCCGGACTTCGATCCGAAGGGGGAGTATTATGTGATGAGCTATGCTGGAGCAGGACCGTCGTCGTCGAGTCAAATGACATTGGATGAGATGGAGGCCTTCACGGCGTCACGGGCTATTTTCGAGGATGTGGCGATCATGGCTTTCTATGTTTCAACGTTTGTGAAAACCCCGGATGGGGCGGAGCGGGTGCTGGCAGCACACCCTTCCTCGCGTGCGTTGCAACTGGTGGGGGCGCAGCCGCTGTTGGGCCGGCTGTTCACCCCGGAAGACGACAAGCACGGTGCGCCGGGTGTGGTGCTGCTCAGCGAAAAGGTGTGGACCAACAGCTATGGCCGCGATCCCGGTGTCCTTGGCAAGCCCATCGATATCAATCGCGAGACGGCGACCATTGTGGGTGTGATGCCGTCCGGCTTCAGGTTTCCCAACGATCAGGATATCTGGATTTCGCTCGGCGCCTGTTACGATCACTCGCGATGGCCGTTGCGCACGGCTATCGTGAAATTGAAGCCGGGCCTGACGAAAGAGCGGGCAGAGCGGGACCTGCAGACCATCCTTTCCAACCTGCCGCCGAACACCCCGGCGCGAGAACGCGAGGCCACGCCGGTGCTGACCGCTTACCGGGACTTTCACCTGCTGCCAGACACCCGGATGAGCGCATTGATATTGTTCGCACTGGGAATGCTGTTCCTCGCGGTGAGCTGCGCGAATGCGGCGAACTTGATGATTATCGATTTTCTCGGACGTCGGCCCGAAGTGGCTGCGATGCTTGCTCTCGGGATTCCGCGACGTGCCGCGGTCAGGAGCGTGTGTCATGAGGTTGGGATCATCGCGCTGGGCGCGGCGGTCCTGAGTCTGGCGCTGCTGCCTTGGGCCGGACCTTTGCTCTATGAGCGGATCAAGATCATCAACGCGCCTTACTGGCTGGCCTATCAGTTTGCATGGCGCGATGCCGGCATGGCGTTCCTGCTGGCCGGGGTTTCCGCAATCGTGACGGTGATCGCCCCGATCGTGTATCTGCTGCTGGTGAACCCCGACAAGGTCATCCGCGACCACGCCTACGCCAGCCGCGGGACAGGACGGGCGGTGTGGCGGCGAGTGTTGCTGACCGGCCAGATCGCGCTGCTCACGATGCTGGGCGTGAGCGCGGGCCTGCTGGTGCAATCGAGCCGGAACATCGGCGAGTCGAACTGGGGTTATGATGCGGGGCGGGTCTTCGATGGAAAAATCAGCGCGCTCTCCATCCAATACCCCCAAGGCCAGACATCGGTGGGGCGGCTGGCAACACATCGTCAGGTGCTGGCAGAGGTCAGGCGTCGGCCGGAAACGATGGCGGCGGCATTCGCGGAAAACCCGCCGGGCTACAGCGGCGGACCCTACTGCCGTTATGCGCTTGATCCCGGGGCATTCGATGACGGCGGAGAAATGGGCGAGGCGTTTTTCTCCCGGCTTTCGGAGGGCTATTTCGACACGCTAGCGGTGCCCTTTTTAGCCGGAGAGGATTTCCCGGAGGAGTCGCCGGATGAAGGGCTGCCACATGCCATCCTCAACGAATCGCTGGCGCGCAGGCTCTGGCCGGGTGAAGATCCGCTGCAGCGCGCGCTCTACGTGCGCTATCCGTGGATGAAGGAGACGGACCCGCCCCAGCAACTGGTCGTGCGCGGTGTAGTGCGGGATTTTCAGGCGTGCGGGCCACGCGCTAAAACAAACAACGCAGTGTTCACGGCGTTCACCACCAAGGCGGGTGCGGGTTCTGCGGTCTCGCTCTACGTGCGCGACCGGGCCGGGTTGCCAACCTTCAAGTCGCTTAACGATGCGGTGCACCGGGCGGAGCCACGGGTGGCGCTGTATTTCCCGTCAACGATCAAGGGGCAGATCGACCTCCTGCTGAGCTCCATGCGCATGACCACGGATTTGACGACCGTCTTTGCCATGGCGGCGTTGCTGCTGGGCGCGATCGGGATCTACAGCCTGACGGTGGCGCAGGTGCTGCAGTCGTCGCGGGACTTTGGCATCCGCATGGCATTGGGCGCGGAGCCGCGGCGGTTATGGACGAACTTCACGCGGGGGCACTTGCTGACGGTGCTTATCGGGGTGGCGCTGGGGCTGGCAGGCGCGGCGCAGGCGGTGCGGGTGCTGGGCGCGCTGCTCCACGGAGTGAATCCCCATAGTGTAGTCACCTACACGGGCGTGGCGCTGGCGATCCTGGCCGTGGCAGTGCTGGCTTGCGTGCCGAGCCTGTTCCGGCTCAAACGCATCAATCCGGCCGATTGCCTGCGGAGTTTGTAGGAGGCAGGTCGTCCTGAGAACATCGCAACCCAACCACTTACACCCATGCGCGTGCTTCGGTTTGAATTCGCCCTTGCCTTGCGCCGGCTCTTCCGGCGGCGCGCGCAAAACGGGCTGCTGCTGGTGACCTTCACGGTGTCGGTGGCGCTGTCGCTGCTGAGCTGGACGCTTTTCCACACGGTCTTTCTGAGCCAGCCGGAGTTCGACCCGAAGGGGGAGTATCATGTGATGTCGTATGCGGACACCACGGCGGTGATGTTTCAGCGGCACTCTTCCTACGATGACATGGAGGCATACAAAGCGGGCCAACAGGTTTTTGAGGACATGGCCGAAGTTGGTTTCTATAATTCGGTTTTTGTCTTCACCCCTGCGGGCGAAGAGCGTTTTCAGGCCGCCTATCTTTCTTCCCGGGCGATGCAGATACTCGGTGCCAAACCGCTGCTGGGCCGGCTGTTTTCCCCGGAAGACGACGTGCGGGGATCGACGCCGACGGCCTTGCTCAGCCAGCGCCTGTGGGAGAACAATTATGGGAGCGACCCCGACATAGTGGGCCGGACCATGTTGGTAACCGGTGAGCAGGTGAGCATCGTCGGGGTGATGCCGGCGGCATTCAGGTTCCCGAACGATCAGGCCCTCTGGATCTCCTATGGCGCCACCCCCAATCACCCGTTTGTGCCCCTACGGGACGCGCTGGTGAAGCTGAAACCTGGAGTAACCAAGGAGCGGGCCGAGCGGGATCTGGCCGTGATCTTGGAACAGCGCGGACCAGAAAGTTTGGCGAAGAAAAACGGGCTGAAGCCCGCCCTGATCCCGCTGCGCGATTTTTATCTGCTGCCTGAAATCAGGGTGAGCGCCACCATCCTGTTTTCCCTGTCACTGCTCTTTATTTTGCTAAGCTGTGCCAATGCGACCAATCTCATGCTGGTGGATTTTCTGGGCCGGCGGCCCGAGGTGGCGGCGACCCTCGCCTTGGGCATACCGCGCCGGGCAGCGATCCGGGGGGTATGTCTTCAAGCGGGCTTGGTGGCGGCGGCAGCGGCCGTCATTAGCGTTGGTTTGTTGCCTGTGGTCGGACCACTGCTTTATGAAAGGGTTCAGTTTCTCAATGCCCCCTATTGGTTGGTCTATGGGTTCCGGTGGCATTATGCGGGGCTGGCATTTGGTCTGGCGGGGGTGGCGGCCCTGATGACGGTCATCCTGCCGGTTTGTTATCTGCTGTTGGTGAATCCCGATAAAATCATTCGCGATCATGCCTATGCGAGTCGGGGCACCGGCCGAAACTGGTGGCGCCGCATCGTCTTAACCGGCCAGGTGGCCATACTCACGATACTGGCGGTGGTGGCGGGTCTGTTGGTGCATTCCAGCCGGAATGTTGGGCGCAGTCACTGGGGTTATCCGGCCGAGCGCATTTTCATGGGAAAAATCAGTAATACTTCCATCGAGTTTCCGGCCGAGCAGCGCAACCAGTTGCGAAACCAGATGAACCGCAAGGTGATGGAGCAGGTGCAGGCGAGACCCGAAACGGCCTTCGCAGCGCTGGCGGATAATCCACCGGGCTACAGCAACGGTCCCTATTGCCACTATGCGCTCGATCCGGGGCAATTCAGTGCAGGCCAAGGACAGGGGGAGGCTTTTTACTCACGCGTGACGGAGGACTATTTTGATCTCATGACCGTGCCGTTCGTGGCGGGAAACAGGTTTCCTAAACTGATCCAGGATGATTCGCCCAATTACGCCATCATCAACGAATCACTGGCAAAGACGTTATGGCCGGGTGAAGATCCACTGCAGAGGGCGTTCTATGTCCGCTATAGTTGGATGAGTGTGGAGGAGCCTCCACGGCAGTTGCGGGTGCATGGAGTGGTGGGGGATTTTCAGGCGAATGGCCCCACTGCCAAAACGAACAATGCCATATTCACGCCCTTCAATCCCCGGAGCGGCAACGTGGCCATGGCCTTCCTCTTTGCCCGCGATCACCAAGGGGTGCCGACATTCAAGTCGCTCAATGATGCAGTCCACCGGGCTGATCCCCGTGTCGCCCTATTCTTCCCTTCGACGATCAAGGGCCAGATCGACCTTATGCTCAGCTCTGTGCGCATGACCACGGATCTGACGGCCATATTCGCGATGGCGGCGCTGTTGCTCGGGGCGATCGGCATCTACAGTATCACGGTGACGCAGGTGATCCAATCGTCGCGGGACTTTGGGGTGCGCATGGCGCTGGGCGCGGAGCCGGGGCGTTTATGGCGGGATTTCACCCGCGGACACTTCATCACGGTGCTGATCGGCGTGTTGCTGGGATTGATTGGGGCGGGATTTGCCGTGCGGACCATCAGCGCGCTGCTCCATGGCGTCAGCCCCTACCATGTGGGAACCTATGGCAGCGTAGCGCTTGGCATCCTGCTGGTGGCGGTGCTGGCTTGCGTGCCGAGCCTGTTCCGGCTCAAACGCATCAATCCGGCCGATTGCCTGCGGAGTTTGTAGTCTGATAGACTACAAGCAGTCCGGGGAAGAGGAGGAATACCATGATGCAGCCGACACCTTATCCTGGCGTGAACCGAGTGCTGCACGAGCTGGTGGCGCGGGCGGGGCGGGTGTTGGGAAAGAATCTCGTGGGCGTCTATCTGCACGGTTCGCTGGCCGTGGGAGATTTTGATGAACGGGACAGCGACTTGGATTTTCTGGTGGTCGTGGGCGAGCCCCTGGCGGAGGCCGAGGTGGCGGGGTTGCAGGCGATGCACGATCGGTTGCATGATTTCGAGGCACCCTGGGCACAGCATCTGGAGGGCTCCTATCTGCCGAAGGCATTGCTGGAGCAGCCGGAAGCGGTGGGCGTGACGCCGCTGTGGTATCTGGACAACGGTTGGCGTGAGCTGACCCAAAGCGTGCATGATAACTCGTGGGTCGTGTTTTGGATCCTGCATCGCTACGGAATCACGGTGGCCGGACCGGAGGCCAAGACGCTGTTTGGCCCGGTGCCGGCGGACCGTTTGCGCCGGGAAGTGCTTGCGGTCATGAAAAATTGGGGCGGGGACATGCGCAAAGATCCGGCCATGATCAGCAGCGTGTGGTATCAGTCGTTTGCGGTGATCAGTTTCTGCCGGATGCTGCAGACGCTGCGCACCGGGGAGATTCACTCAAAGAAAACCGGGGTGCACTGGGCGCAGGCCGAGCTGGAACCGCGCTGGGCGGGTTTGATCCAGCGGGCGTGGAAAGAGCGCCCTGATCCCAGCCGAAAAATCCGGTTGCCGCCGGCTGCGGGTGAGGTTGAGCAGACGCTGGAATTTATTGGCTATGCGCAGACGCTGGCCTTGAGGAGCGGCTACGGATAACCTTCTGCCCTTCACGCGCCGAACCCGTAGGTCAGCGCCCAACTGCGGGTGGCACCGGGGGTGAGTTCGCTCTGGATGTAGGGCTCGATGGACCAGGTGTTGCTGTTGCCCCAGATGGGACACAGGTCGGGCACAAAATCCGTCGAGAAAACCACCCCGGTGAGCGTTGGGTGCGAGAGAGTGCAATGCAGCGGAGAGGCACCGATCTGGAGTTGCTCGAAGTGGCCGTCGTCGCGGTGGAGAAAGCGGCGTTTGAAGCTCAGGCGGTTGGTTGCGTCCAGCGCGTAGCCGACGTTTTCGGCCATGCCCCAGCCGGCGGGCAGGTCGCAGGTGAGGAGCCGGTCGGTCAGTGCAAAGAAAGGGTGGGCGAACCAGTGCAGCGGTAGCGGGCGGCCGCCAGTGTTGGTGATGCGGGTGGCGGAAACGAGCGTGCGGTCGCGCAGGGCGAGGTGGCGCGTAAGCTGACAGGCGTAGCCGTTGCCCGCCTGGGCGGTGCAGAACTCCAGTGTATCGGGCGTGCGGGTGACGCTCCAGGTGCAGGGAGTCGTGACGGCGAGTTCGCCGGCCATGTTGGGGCCGACTTCGCCGATGCCGATGATGAAACCGCGGCGTTCCTCAAGGATCAGCGGCCGGCCGGTGCCGAACTCGGCATGCCGGAAGGATTCGGGGAGACCCTGGCCGTTGAAAGGGGTGGGCCGGTCCACGGGCCACTCGGGGCCGGTGAGGAGCGGGCCGGCGGCGGGGTCGTGCACCTGCCACACGTAGCCGCCCCAGCAATAGCGGGTGCCGAGGCGGGCGCGGTCGGCCGCGTCGGCGGGATCGAGGACTTCCGCCCGGAGGGAATTGCTGGCGAGCGTCAGCATGGGCCGCGGGCGGCGCGCGGGTTTACTTCTCCCGGACGACGTGCACGGCGGTGCTGCGGCCCTCGACCACGAGCATGAAGTGCCCGCCGCGCCGGGGCTGGATCTCGATTTCGCGACCGGCGATTTCGCCGGCAATGGGAGTGAGGCCCCGCCAGACTTGGCCGTTGTCGAGCCGGAAGCTGTTGCCGCCCACCCAGCCGGTCACCCGGGCTTTGATGCCCGGCGCATCCTTCCAGGAATCGTCAAAGGGATTGGGCAGGCCAAAGCGGCTGAGCAGGTTTTTTTCTTCCTCCTCGCGCATCTGCCGGGCGATGATGGCCGTCTGGTGATTGACCTCGGCGCGCACGGCCGTGGCGAAGTGGCGGACGATGGCGATGTCGATGAGCGCGAGCTGGTCGGCGGTGAGCTCGGCGACGCCGGAATTGCGCTGTTCCTCAGGGGTCATCAGGGCCTTGATGCCGGGGAAGGCGGTGCTTTGGGCACTGGCGACGGCGGTCGTAAAAAGCAGGGCGAAGAAGAAGCGGTGCATGGGTGGCTAGGGTTAGGGTAAACAGGTTGGAGCGGGGCAACCGGACCGCAAGTCCCGAGGCGGGTCAGGTCTCGAGGAACTCCGAGCCGGCGGACTGGGCGGCGATCAACTGGGAGAAGACGCCCCCGCGGGCGTTGAGTTCCTTGAAATTGCCCTCCTCGATGATGACGCCCTGGCGCAGGACGACGATGCGGTCGGCATTCTTGATGGTGCTGAGCCGATGGGCGATGGTGATGACCGTGCGGCCGACGGACAGGCGGTCGAGGGCTTCCTGGATGAGGCGTTCGCTCTCGTAGTCGAGGGCGGAGGTGGCTTCGTCGAGGATGAGGACGGGCGGGTTGCGCAGGATGGCGCGCGCGATGGCGATGCGCTGGCGCTGGCCGCCGGAGAGGGCGACGCCGCGCTCGCCCACCGCGGTGTCGTAGCCTTGGGGCATCTTGAGGATGAACTCCTCGGCGTTGGCGAGGCGGGCGGCTTGCTGGATCTCGGCCGGGGTGGCGTCGGGCTTGGCGAAGCGGATGTTGTCGCCGATGGAGCCGGAGAGGAGGATGCTGTCCTGCATGACGACCGCGAGCTGGCGGCGAATCCAGCGCATGTTCCATTCCGACTGGGGCACGCCGTCGATCAGGATGCGGCCGGCGGTCGGCGCGTAGAGGCCGAGCAGAAGGTTGGCGAGGGTGCTCTTGCCCGAGCCGGAGGGGCCGACGAAGGCCACGTGCTCGCCGGGCCGGATGGCGAGGTTGAGGTGTTGGATGACGGTCTTTTCCGGTGCGGAGGGGTAGTGGAAGGAGACGCCCTCGTAAACGATGTCGCCATGGATGCGGTCTTCGCGCCGGGTGCCGTGCCAGGTCTCCACGTAACGCGAGTCAATGAGTTCCTTGATGCTGGTGTAGCCTTCCTTGGCGGCGAAGTAGGGTTCGCTCAGGCCGATGAACATGTGCACCGGGCCGAGGATATAGCCGAAACCGGCCATGAAGGCGAAGAGCGTGCCGATGGTGATGCCGCCCTTGATCGCCATGATGGCGCCGCCGGCGATGACGATCAGCGAGAGGAACTGCATGCCGACGTGCACGTAGGTGCCGAAGAGGGCGTTGACGTAGGACTGCGAGATGCGGCTGCGCGCGAAGGATTCGCTGCTGCGGTCGAGTTCGCGCTCGGCCTGGTCTTCCTCGCCGAAGCTGCGCACGAGGCGCAGGGCGGACATGTATTCGGAGGCCGTGCCGGTGAGGCGCTCCTGCGCGAGGCGGTTGGCGTTGTTCTCCCGCTGGATGCGGTTGAAGAAAAACCACTTGGCGGAGGCGTAAACCGGGATGGCGAGCAGGAGGACGAGGAGGAGGAACCAGTTCATCCAGGCGAGGATCGCGATGATGCAGACGCCCATGAGCAGATTGGGCAGCAACTGGTTGAGGACGGCGAAGAGGAGACCCTCGATCTTCTGGGTGTCGAAGGCGTATTTCGAGAGCAGCCGGCCGGTCTTCTGGCCGTCGAGGTAACTGAAGCTCAGGAACTGCATCCGGAAGAAAATGCGGCTGCGCATCTCGACCATCAGCCCGGCCATGGTCTTGGCGATCGAATGCGCGCCCCAGACGGAAAAGGCGAAATGCAGCGCGAGGCAGAGCACAAACCACAGGCTGAAGTGCAGGACGCCCTCGATGCTGCCCTCCTTGAGCGGCTTGTCCACGATCTGCTGGATGAGGAAGGTGCACGGTGCCGCCGCGAGACTGCGCAGGAGGGCGAGGATGACGCCGCCGCGGAAAGGACGGCGGGCCGACCACAGGTAGGAGAGCAACCCGGGTTGATCGAGTGGATTCGCGGGAACGGACATGGCTGGCGGGGAAGCTAAGCAGGCGGCGCGCCGGAAAGCCCGGCGCGCTTACTTTTTCGTGCGGGCGGGCGCCTGGCCCCCGTGCATCACGGCGTAGAACGGGTCGCCGGGGCGAATGCTGCCCCGCGTGACGGCCGTGCCCGTGAAGGCCGACTTGTAGAGCGCGGCGAGAAATTCGAGCGTGCGGCGGGCCTCGGCACCGCTGGTGAGCGGCACGGCACCGGCATCCATGTCGGCGACGAGGGCGTTGAGCTGCGCACCGTGGGTCGAGCCGACGTCGGGCGGGAAGTTGTTCCAGGCGGTCTGCATCGTCTCGGCGGTGCCGGGCACGGCGGGGGTCAGCCGCCAATTTTCCTTCTGGTAGGCGTAGAGATGGGTCAGCTCCACGGTGGCCTGCTCGCAGTCGATGCGCAGGTAGGTCTCCTGCCGCGGGCAGAGCGTGCTGTTGATGATAGAGGCGCGGGCGCCGTTGGCGAATTTCACGTGGGCCATGGAGACGTCCTCGACCTCGATCGCATGGTGGAGCGTCTCGGCGACGGCGCGGACTTCCGTCCAGTCGCCGAGCAGGTGGAGCAGATGGTCCATGCTGTGAATGCCCTGGCTCATGGTGGGGCCGCCCAGCTCGGTCTTCCATTTGCCGCGCCACGGCACGGCGTAGTAGGCTTCGTCGCGATACCAGAGGGTGTGACACACGGCGACGAGCGGCCGGCCGAAGGCGCCCTGCTGCAGGAGCGAGCGCACGTGGACATTCGACGAGGCGAAGCGCATCTGGAACACGCAGGCGGTGCGGCGGCCGGTGCGCTGCTCGGCGGCCGCGATGCGGTCGAATTCGGCCAGCGAGGCACAGAGCGGCTTTTCGCAGAGCACCCACGCGCCGGCTTCCATCGCGGCGATGCTCATGTCGGCATGCAGGCCGGGCGGCGCGGCGATGAGCACGATGTCGGGCCGCTCCTCGCGGAGCATCGTGGCGTAGTCCGTGTGGGCGGCGGGAATTTTGAAACGCTCACAGAAGGTGCGGGCCCGGGTGGCGTCGATGTCGCAGGCGGCGACCAGTTGCACGCGGCCCGAGGTGGCCTCGGTGGCGCGGACGTGGGCATCGGAAATGCCGCCGGTGCCGACGATGACGGCGCGGTAGGTTTTCATGGAAGCGGATTACTTGGCGCCCAGCACGATCGGGGTCTGCCGCGGGGTGTAAACGGTGAGGCCGAGCAGCGACTGGGTCGGCGCGGGGAAGAAATAGCTGGCGGCGTAGCCGACGCTGATGGTGGTGAAATTCGCGATGAAAATGTAGAAGAAGGGATGCACGAGGCTCTGGGTCCAGGCAGTGAGCGTGAGCACGAGGCTGGCGCCGACGCCGATGAAAGCGCCCTGCCAGTTGGCGCGTTTCGTGAACATGCCCAGGGCGTAGCAACCGGCGAAGCCGCCGCCCAGCAGCCCCATCAGAATGAAGGAGGTGTCGAGCGCGGACTTGATGTCGGCGGCGGCAAGCAGAAGCGCCGTGCCGATGCCGATAAGGCCGGCGCCGACGGTGCTGAACTCCGCGAGCCGCCGGCTCTTTTCCGGCGTGGCCCGCTTCGCGTAACGTTCGTAGAAATCGACCGAGACCAGCGTTGCCACGCTGTTGATACTGCTGGAAAGGGTGGACATCGAGGCGGCAAAGATGCCGGCGATGATGAGGCCGGTGACGCCCGCGGGCAGCTCGGCGGCGATGAACTGCGGGAAGGTTGAGTCCACGTTCAGCATCGGGTTCAGGTTGGCCGGATGCTGCTTGTAGTAGACGTAGAGCGCGGTCCCGATGCCGAAGAAGGTGAGGTTGCCCGGCACGACGATGGCCGCGAGGGTCCAAACCGACCAGCCGGCCTCCTTGTCGGACTTGGTGGAGAGCACGCGCTGCATCATCACCTGGTCCTGCGGATAGACGAGGACGCCGAGGATGTTGAGCATGATGAAACCCCAGACCGTGGCCTGGGTGAGGTTGAAGCTCCAGTCGAAGGTCTGCATCTTGCCGTCACCGATCGCGATGCGGAAGAACTCGCTTACACCGCCGTCCACGTTGGTGAGGATGAAGCCGATGGCGACGAACGCGCCGCCGAGCATCACAATCACCTGGATGAAGTCGGTCCAGATGACGGCCTTCATTCCGCCCATCACGGTGTAGAGAATGGTGACCACGCCCATGATGAGGATGGCCGCAGTGACGCTGATCCCGGTCACGGCGGACATGGCCAGCGAGGGCAGGAACAGCACGATGCTCATGCGGCCGCCGAGCTGCAGCACGATGGCGAGCGCCGAGGCGAGCACCCGGATGTGCGGGTGAAACCGCATCTCGAGATAATGATAAACCGACATCAGGCTCAGCCGGCGGATCAACGGCACGATCCAGATGGCGACGAAAATGGTGCCGACCATGCCGATGACGTTGTTGGCGAGGTAGAGCCAGTTTTCGGCGAAGGATTTGGCGGGGGTGGCGATGTAACTGATGGCGCTCGTCCCGGTGGCGTAGAGGCTGACGCCCGCGGCCCACCACGGGATATTGCGGCCGCCGAGGAAGAAGTCGGTGGTGTCTTTGCTGAGCTTGTCCTTGCGGTAGTAGTAATAGCCGATGGCGGCGGTGAAACCCAGGTAAACGGCGATCAAAACCCAGTCGATGGGCTTCAGGAGGCGCTTGGAGAGTGCGATGGTGATCTGGGTGTGGGTGGATGCGCCGGTGGCATCCGCCGTGGTGACGACGAAACCGCCGCGCACCGGGCGGACGTTGCTCACAGCACCGGCCAACGGAGCGGAACCGACATCAGCCCAAGCATGGGTGATGGTGTGGTAGGAGTGGATGTGCGCTCGGCCGTCGGCATCCATGGAGAGCGCGAGGAGATGCGCCTGTCCGCCGGGCTGGAGGACCGGTTTCAAGCCGGCCGGAGGCGCGGGCCTTTCCTGCCAACCGGCGGCGGAAGTGTGGCTGAGCCAGCGCAAGCTACCCGCGGTGTCGCGGGCGAGGAGCCAGAGCGAGTTATTGTGGCTGGCATGGGCGACCGGTTGCAGGCCGGCGGCATCACCCGTGAGTGCCGGCAGCTCAATCGCGGCGGGAGCGGGCAGCGCCGCGACCTGGGTCTCGGCCAAGGTTTCCGTCTTTAGATTGACGAGGCTCTCGGCGCGGAGGGCCGGCGCGAAGCAAGCCAAGGTAAGGAGCAACAGGGCGCAACCGCGCCGAAAAGATAGGGGCATTGGGGGCAGATTCAGGATGGGGTGATGTGAGATTCAAGGCCTATTTCACGAATAATCATAACGTGACGCACGGAAAATAAAAAACGCCGCACGGAGAGTGCGGCGTGAGAGTGAGCCGGAGGCGAATCAGCCGGCCGTGGCGAGCTTGAGGATTTTTTCGCCGGTGAGCCGTTTTTCCTTGGGCAGCGAGTGCGGCGTCAGGTTGCCGTAGGTCTTGGCCATCTGCTTGAATTTTTCCTGCGTGGCCTTGACGAATTCCTCGACGGGCCGGGTCTCGCCGAACTGGGTCATCATCTCGGGCAGCCAGCGGTGGCCGAAACGGACGTGGTTCTGCTCATCGTTGCGATCGAAGGCGAGGAGCGTGTCGGCCTCGAAGTCGCTGAGTTCGCGCACGCGGTCCATCACGTGGGCCTTGGTCGGGAAGCTGCCGGCCTCAAATTCCATCGTCATCATCGCGTAGCGCTCGTGCGCCGGCATGTGAACGAGGATGTTGTAGAGCTCGAGCGAGTGCTCGACCGTCATCAGGTCCACGCCGAGCTTCGGGAGCTGGCGGAAACCGAACTGGCTGTGGCGCGATTCGTCCCAAAGGTGGCGGGCGAGGTCGTGATGCAGGTCGAAGGGGGCGTTGGGCGTGTCGATGAAGGCGGTGGCGAGGTAGTCGATCGCGTCCATCTCCATCATCAGCCACACATAGACCATCATCCGGATCACGCGGGCGTCGGTCTTGGGATCGGTGAGCCAGGGGCGCACGATGGGATCCTCGGTGGGATCGAAGCCAAAAATGCTCGAGCAAACGGGATACTTGCCGCGGTTGCAGGTGGAGGGATGCGCGTAGGGCGTCTTGTCCTGCTGCCAGACGTAGCCGGCGGCGAGGGGCAGGCGGGTTTCCTGGCCGAGCCAGCCGCCAAGGTCGTCCAGCGCCTGGGTGAGGTGGAGCTTCCATTCGCGCGCGTCCACGCCCTTGAGGAAGGGCGCGACCTCGCGCAGGTGGCGCTCCTCGTCGGCGATGAATTCCTCGACGAGTTTCTTCGAGGGCCAGTCGGCGAGGTGATCGGTTACCTTGAGGTAATGGCGGTAGGCGTCGAGCAGCGCGGGCTTGAGCACCTCGTAGAAGCCGGCGGTGAGCACGAGCGGGTCGGATTTGGCATGGCCGACGGCCTCGACAAAAATGCGGCGCACGGAGTCGCGCACGGTCTCACCGGTGCCGAAGCCGCTCAGCTCGCGGCCGCGCTCACGGATGAAGCGGGCATGGCCGGCGGATTCCCAGGCATGCTGGCAGACGAGGTATTTGAGCTCGGGCTCGCCCACGCGATAGACGAGCGTGGTGACGGTGCGGAGAAACTCGCGCTCAACCTCGAAGAGGAGGCGGAGGAGGCGGGTCATCTCGTTGACCGCGGCCATGCGGCCGGAGGCAGTCGTGGGGGCGGTGGTGGTCGTGGCCATGGGGAGGATGGGTGAAGTTTTGCGGTAGGGGCCGATCTCCGAGCG
>DDSZ01000040.1:5748-6581 GCA_002344205.1 Opitutaceae bacterium UBA2377 | reverse complement strand
GCTCATGTGCGTGGGATGCGGGTTTGGCCGCAGGCCGTCCAGCACCACCGCATCCGCGCCCCGCGCCAGCGCCACCGCCTCCTGCGTCAAGCGCTTGTTGTCGGTGTAGTAGGCGAAGCGCCGCCCCGAGCTCTTTTCCGTGAAAACCAGCCCGAGCGTGTTCAGCCCGCCGTGCGGCAGCAACGTGGCCTGGATCGTGCCCTGCGGCAGCTCCAGCACCGGCGGCATCAGCTCCAGCTTGAAGGCCGCGTAGCCCTTCGCGATCGGCCGCTCCGCGATGGCGTAGGGGAAAATTGCCAGCACCCGGCCGATGCCTTCGTCGGTCGAATAGACGGTCAGCGCCTCCCCGCCCTTCAGGTCGCAAAACCGGCGCAGGTCGTCCATACCCGTGACATGGTCCGCATGCCCGTGTGTGAGGATGAAGAAATCCATGCGGCCGATCTTTTCGCGCAGGCACTGGAGCCGAAACTCCGGCGCGGCGTCCACCTGCACGTGCAGCCCGTCCATCACCACATGGATGGAGGCCCGCGTGCGGTGGTTGCGCGGATCGGNNCCCTGCGATGTCCCCGAGCCGAGAAAAATCACTTCCATAAGGTGTCACCACGAAACACACCAAACCCGCGAAACTAAAGGCGAAAGGCAGGGCATCCGCGGGCTCCGGTCTGCACTCCGGCCATTTGGTGAGGATGGCCAAAAGATGGGAAACCACGGGAGCGAGGCAGGAGCCCATGTCGCTTCGTTCGCATTGGGTCCGATATCCCGAAGCATGCTTCGGCTTGGATTGGAGGGACGACTCGCCGGAGGCGAGGAAGCCCCTGTGCGCCTCCGGCGCA
>DDSZ01000040.1:4519-5699 GCA_002344205.1 Opitutaceae bacterium UBA2377 | reverse complement strand
GAGGCGGGTAAACTTGCTCCGGGGCAGTTTACTTCGGCAAACCTCAATGGTTCGTGTCCAAACCAGCCGCCCGCGCCAGTTCCCGCTGCCGGTCGTCGAAGGTAGCAAACCAGCCGGCCTTCAAGGCCAGCGCCGAGGCCACATGCAGGACATCCATCCCGCGGACTTTCAAGGCCGCACCCTCCGCGCTTCGGGATCACGGTGCCGGGGATTCGCCCAGCAGGGCCCGCAATCCCGCCTCGTCCAGCACGGGCACGCCGAGCCGGCGGGCCTCGGCCAGCTTTTCGCCGGCACCCTTTCCGGCCACGACATAATCCGTGCGGCCGCTCACCGCCTCGCGCACCACTCCGCCGGCCGCGCGGATTTTCTCCGCCGCCTGCGCGCGCGTCCACGCCGGCAGGCTGCCCGTGAGCACGAAGACCTTGCCTGCCAGCGGACCGGCACCAGGGGCGGCGTCCACCCGCGGCCGGATGCCCGCCGCCTGCAGCTCCACGACGAGCGCACGGTTCGCCGGTGTCCCGAAATACCCGGCCAGCGCCGCCACGGCCGTAGGGCCGAGGTCCGCCTCCGCCCATTCGTCCGGTGCCGCTCCGGCCAAGGCTTCAAGGCTGGCGAAGCGGCCGGCCAGCCGCCGGGCCCCGGTTTCTCCGATCCGGGGAATGCCGAGCCCGTGGATGAAACGCCACAGCTCCGCCTCGCGGCTCCGCTCGATGGCGGCCAGCAGACGGTCGCTCACCGGCCCGGTGTCTTTGCCGAGTGCGAGCAGGTCGGCGCGTTGCAGGCGGTAAAAATCAGCCGGCGTTCGCACCAGGCCGTGGGCGACCAGCGCCTCCACCCAGGCGGGACCCAGCCCGTGGATGTCCACGCCGGCCTTGGAGGCGAAATGCTCCAGCCGCCGGCGCACCTGCGCGGGGCAGTCCGCATGGGGACAGCGCACTGCGGCCGCCTCCCCGGCACCGACGACCGCCGTGCCGCAGGCCGGACAGGCCGCGGGAAAACGATACGGCACCGCCGCCTCCGGGCGTAGCGCCAGGTTCACGCCCACGATCACCGGGATGATCTCGCCGGCCTTCTCCACCTGCACGACATCGCCCACCCGGAGGTCGTGCCGCGCAATCTCCGCCCGGTTGTGCAGCGAGGCGCGCGTGATCGTCGCGCCGGCGATCTCGACCGGCTCCAG
>DDSZ01000040.1:0-4503 GCA_002344205.1 Opitutaceae bacterium UBA2377 | reverse complement strand
CTTGTGCGCGATCGCCCAGCGCGGGGCCTGCGGACTCTCCCCCAAGGCCTGCTGCCAACGCCGTTCGTTCACCTTCACCACCACTCCGTCCGTGGGAAAATCCAGCGTGCCGCGCTCCCGGCCGAATCTTTCCACCGCCTTCCGCAGCCCGTTCCAGCCGCGCACCGTGCGGGTTTCCTCCGGCACCGGCAGCCCCCACGCGGCGAGCGCCGCCAGCAATTCGCCCTGCGCGGCCGGCCGCACCGCCTCCGGTTCACAGGCACCGAGACCGTAAAACACCACGGAGAGCCGGCGGGCCGCCACCGCCGCGGGATCGGACATTTTGAGCGTGCCCGCCGCGACATTCCGCGGATGCGCCAGCGGCGGCTCGCCCGCCTGCTCGCGCTCCGCGTTGATCCGCGCAAGTTCGCTGTAGGTCAGGTAAACTTCCCCGCGCACCTCCAGCACCTCGGGCCACGGCCGCGTCCCGGCCGGGTGCAGCTCGCGCGGCAGCGCGGCGATCGTGAGGGCGTTGGCCGTCACGTCGTCGCCCTCCTCGCCGTTGCCCCGCGTCACGGCGCGCACCAGCCGCCCGTTTTCGTAGGTCACGCTGAGCGCGAGGCCGTCGTATTTTGGCTCCACCGTGAATTCCGGCTCCTCCACTCCGGCCGTTCGCCGGGAAACCCGGGAATGAAACGCCCGCAGTTCCGCCTCCAGATAGCTCTTGTCCAGCCCCGTCATTGGCACGCGGTGCCGGTAAACCGGAAACCGCCCGGTGCGGTCGTCGCCCAGCCCGGCCGGGGCGGTGCCGTCCAGCAGGCCGGGATTCGCCGCCTCCAGTGCCAGCAGCTCCCGCTTCAGGAGATCATAGGCCGCGTCGCTGATTTCCGGGGCCGCGTGCTTGAAGTAGAGTTCGTCATGCCGGGCGATTTCCGCGCGCAGATGCAGGATGCGTTCGCGCGCCTGCGCGGGGTCGGACGCCTCCGCGGCCGCCGCCGCACCGGCCCACAGCAGCAGGCCCGCCACCAGCAAACCGCGCCCGATCCACCGCCCGCGGAACGCCATGCGCTTCGCTCGGGCCAGGGTTGATTCGAGGGGCCGAATCATCCCCATGCAGATGCCAGCTTCCGCCGTCGGGGTCAAGCCACCGGGCCCTGCGCCCAAGGAGCGGCCGCCGCCGGCTTGCTTCGCCCTGGGCGGCAATCCATGCTGCCGACCCATGGCCGACCCCACGCCGCTTGCCCCGCAGCAGGTCAGTTTCTTTCACGAGGAGGGTTACCTCATCGTGCCCGATGTTTTTGATCCGGCCGCGCTCGAACCGCTGCGCCGCGAGATCCACGGCGAAATCAACCGCAAGGCCCGGGAGCTGCACGCTGCCGGCCGGCTGCCGCACCTTCACGCGGAAGCCGGCTTCGACCGTCAGCTCAGCCTCATCTACCGGGACTCGAAGGAGGCCGGCGATGCCATCGTGCGGCACCTGATGGGCGTGCGCGGCGGCGGCTATTACTCGCCGGAGATGTTCGGGCTGCTGGTGAACCGTCAGCTCCTCGCCAAGATCAGCTCGCTGCTCGGCTCGGAGGAAGTCATCGCCTCCGCCTACCGCATCCGGCCCAAGCTGCCCCATTTCGGCCGCGGCGTCGTGCCGTGGCACCAGGACNNCATCATCACCTGCTGGGTGCCCTTCGTGGACGCCACCCGGGAAAACGGCTGCATGGAAATCCTGCCGCGCACGCATCGCGACCGCGTGTATCAGCACCATGCCGGCGGCAACGCCGACTTCCTCGTGATCGAGGACCGCGACCTCCCCGTTGATCCGCGCGGCGCCATCACCGCCGCGTGCCCGCGGGGCGGTGCGGTCTTCATGACCAACCGCACTCCGCACTGCTCCACGCCCAATGTCTCCGACCACATCCGCTGGAGCGTGGACCTGCGCTACAAGGCCGCCGACGTGCCCAACAATGTCGGCCTCGAGCCTGCGCACGTGGACGCCGCCGGCCGGGCCGACCCCGATTTCTACGAAAAGGTCAACGTCGCCTGCTACCCACCCGACGCTGACATCGTCGTGCAGAGCAGGAAACACCCGGAACGCGTGATCGACTACCAGGAATATGTCCGCCTGCGCGAGATCTACGACCACACCGAGCCCCGCTTCGCCGAAGTCCGCGCCTGGCCGGCGCTGAGCGCCGCGATCAAGTGATGGCGTATGGGCCATCAACATCCGCAATCTGACTCCGTTTCAGTCCTCCTACCACCCAGCCGGAGTAAAACCGGGGCTTGCGATAAGGGGTGGGCGTGGTAGCGTTTTCCCAATGAGCAAAGCCGAAATCCTCGCTGAACTGCCGCGACTTTCCCCACAGGAGCGGGGTGAGATTCTCGAACAGCTCTGGCGACTGGAAGAAGCCGTGGGGCCGACGCCCCGCGAGAAAGCCCTGCTCGACGAGGCTCAGGCGGACTATGACGCCAACCCCGACGCCGGCTCGCCTTGGGCTGAGGTTCATGCGCGGCTCCGCCAACGCTCATGATCTGGCTGCTGCTCGTCCGCCCGCAGGCCGAGCGCGACCTCGAATCGGCGCGGGATTGGTATGATGAAAAACGCGGCGGCTTGGGTGATGAGTTTCTCGATGAGGTCGCCTTCGCCCTGCGCGACTTGGAGCGCGACCCGCAAACGTCCCGCCTCTACTACCGGAATTTTCGGCGCGTGCTGCTGCGGCGATTTCCCTACAAGATTTTCTACCAAGTGATCGGAGAACGCGTGGTCATTTTCCGCGTCATCCACGCCAAGCAAAATCACGCCTCCCACTTACCGGATATTTGAAACATTGCTCCATGTTTAAATCCGACCCGTTTTGCTGGCTCCGTCAGGCACTCACACCAATTTCCGCAACCTGACCCTATTCTGGCTTCGGCTTCAACCGAGCCGACGCGCCGACTATATCAAGGGCCACCAGCTTGTTCGATCTTCCGCTGGAATCGCTCGCACTCCTCAAGCAAGCTTGAATATTCCTTGGGAGCGTCCTGACCGATCACTTCGAGGATGCTCCGGAGCCGGCCTGTCGAACCGCCTTTTCCACCTTGGGTGCCAAACATCTTTCGGTAAAGGCGTTCAATCTCCTGAGTAGCGTTCTCATGGTGTCGAGCGTGGTGCTTTGCCGTGGCGATCCACAGTTTCAGAAAATGCCCCGTTTTCGAATTGGTGACGGTATCCGGGGAAAGCACGCGCTTCTCGGAATCAACGATGATCTCAAAATCAATGCTCCAGAAAATGGGCAGGTCCACGACGAAAAAACTGATGACGCATTCCTCTGGAAGAAGACTCTTAGCCCAATCATAGAAGAGAATCCTGTAAGAGTGTTCCATGACAGAAACCACCGCCTCAGCCAACTCCCGGTTCGTAAGGTGACGATTTCGGATCCCGATATCGATGTCAGACATTTCATCGGCACGACCCTCAGCGAGGCTTCCCCGGAGGTAGAGCGATGATCCGACCAGTCGAGATTCGAGACTTTGGATAATATCCCTAGCGATTTCTGCTCTATTCTTAATCATTCGTTAATCGAACAGCGTTATCCACCTGCACTGATTTTCATCGGGTGCTTCATGGCAGAATGGATGGACCGGTGATTTGCGTCTGGCAACGGTGCAATCGTTTCCATCTCCCCTACCCGCCGACGGCAAACTGGGCCAATGTAAGAAAAAGGCGCGCTCCGGAGAGCGCGCCTTGAAGTGTGTCGGGTGAGAACCGTGTCCTCCGAAGCTCCGCAAGGAGCGAAGGAGGATCAGTAGTCCATGCCGCCCATGCCGGGGCCGCCGGCGGGGGCCGCGGGGGCCTTGTCCTTCTCGGGGGCATCGGTAATGATGCACTCCGTGGTGAGGAGCAGGCCGGCGATGGAGGCCGCGTTCTGCAGGGCGGTGCGGGTGACCTTCGTCGGGNNGCCGGCCTTCACGAGGTCCTCGTATTCGCCGGTGGCGACGTTGTAGCCGTTGGCGCCCTTGGCGGCGAGCACGGCCTGCACCACGACGGCGCCTTCGACGCCGGCGTTGAAGCAGAGCTGCTTCAGCGGCGACTCGACGGCGCGGCGGATGATCTGGGCGCCGAGCTTCTCGTCGCCCTCGAGCGAAGCGATAGCGGCGTCCACGGCCTTGGCGGTGCGCAGGAGCGCCACGCCGCCGCCGGAAACGATGCCTTCCTCAACGGCCGCGCGGGTCGCATGGAGGGCGTCTTCGACGCGTTGCTTCTTCTCCTTCATCTCGGACTCGGTCGCGGCGCCGACGTTGATGACGGCCACGCCACCGGCCAGCTTGGCGAGGCGCTCCTGGAGCTTCTCGCGGTCGTAGTCGGAGGTGGTCTCGTCGATCTGGCGGCGGATCTGCTTCACGCGGCCCTGGATGTCGGACGACTTGCCGGAGCCCTCGACGATGGTGGTGTTCTCCTTGTCCACGACGATGCGCTTGGCGCGGCCGAGGTCGGAGGCGGTGAGGTTCTCGAGCTTGAGGCCGAGATCCTCGGTGATGCACTTGCCGCCG
>DDSZ01000046.1:2588-215979 GCA_002344205.1 Opitutaceae bacterium UBA2377 | reverse complement strand
AACTGCTCGAACAACTACGGTCCCTACCAGTTCCCCGAAAAACTCATCCCCGTCGTCATCCTCAAGGCCCTGCGCGGCGACCCGATCCCTGTTTACGGCAAAGGTGAGAACATCCGCGACTGGCTCTATGTCGTGGACCACGCCGAGGCCCTGCACACCGTCATCGCCAAGGGCCGCTTGGGCCAGACCTACAACATCGGCGGCAACAACGAGCGCCAGAACATCGACCTCGTGCGTCTGCTCTGCGGCCTGCTCGACGAACTGCGCCCGCGCACCGACGGTAAGAAATACGCCGACCAGATCACCTTTGTCACCGACCGCCCCGGCCACGACCTGCGTTACGCCATCGACGCCTCGAAAATCAAGCGCGAGCTCGGCTGGACGCCCAAACAGGATCACACCTCCGGCTTCCGCAAGACCGTCCAGTGGTATCTCGACAACGAAGTCTGGTGGAAAGGCATCCTCGACGGCTCCTACAAACTCGAACGCCTCGGCACCAAGGCCTGATCTCCCATGAATCGCAAAGGCATCATCCTCGCCGGCGGCTCCGGCACGCGTCTTTATCCGCTTACCATCGCGGTCTCCAAGCAGCTCATGCCGGTTTACGACAAGCCGATGATCTACTACCCGCTGTCGGTGCTGATGCTCGCCGGCATTCGCGAGATCCTGATCATCTCCACGCCGACCGACCTGCCGCTTTTCCGCAAGCTCCTCGGCGACGGCGCCAACCTCGGCGTGAAGTTCAGCTACGCCGAACAACCGAGCCCCGACGGCCTCGCCCAAGCCTTTCACATCTCCGGCGACACGGGTTTCCTCACCGGCAACGAACCCTCGGCCCTCGTGCTCGGCGACAATCTGTTCTACGGCTCCGAGTTCGTGAAGTCAGTCACCGACGCGGGCAAACGCACCACCGGCGCCACGATCTTCGGCTACCATGTCGCCAACCCCACGGCCTACGGCGTCGTGGAGTTCGCCCCGGACGGCAAGGTGCTCTCCCTCGAGGAGAAGCCCGCCCAGCCCAAGTCCAACTACGCCGTCCCCGGCCTCTACTTCTACGACAAGGACGTCGTGCCGATGGCAAAAAGCTTGAAGCCCTCCAAGCGCGGCGAACTGGAGATCACCGACCTGAACCGTCTCTACCTCGAGAAGGGCAACCTGCACGTCGAACTCTTCGGCCGCGGCACCGCCTGGCTCGACACCGGCACGCACGACTCGCTCGTCGAAGCCGCCACCTTTGTCCACGTGCTGGAGAACCGCACCGGCCTGAAGATCGCCTGCCTCGAGGAGATCGCCTACAAGGCCGGCTGGATCGACCGCGCCGGCCTCGAAGCCAACATCAAGCAGCTCGGCAAGTCCTCCTACGGCGAATACCTCAAGCGCCTGCTGGCCTGAGCAAGCGGCGCATCCTGCGGATAGTTTTTGCTCCGCTTTCGCTTCGGGATACACACACTGGGATCATGCGTCTGGTCGCAGTTTCTGTTGTCAAAAACGAGGCCGATATCATTGAGGCTTTTGTCCGCCACACCCGCGCTTGGGCCGACCACCACCTCATTTTCGACCACGACAGCACCGACGGCACGCGGGAAATCCTGCAAGCACTGCAGGCAGAAGGACTGCCCGTAACGCTCTACGCCGACGGCCGGCTGGCCAATCTGCAACAAGCCCGCAGCAATCACCTGGTCCGTTTGGCCATTCAAAATCATGGGGCCGACTGGATCCTGCCCTTGGATGCCGACGAATTTATCACCGGCCACGACCGGGCGGAGCTGGAAAATGCCCTGCAGCAGGCGGGCCATAGCCAGGCAGTCAGTCTTCCTTTGCTCGATTACTGCGCCACCCGGGATGACGACCCCGCCGAGATCAATCCCGCGCTGCGCCTGCGTTACAGCCGGCCGTCTCCATCCGTCACCCGCAAGATTTTTGTGCCTCGCACCCTCGCACTTGACCCTGCTTTGTCCGTGGGGAAAGGCAGTCATGCGCTCTATCACGGCAACGAAGCCCTGCCTGACTCACCCCTGCCTCCCGGCTGGGTTCTCTCGCACCTTGCTTTGCGCTCACCCCAACACCAAGTGCTGCGCGTCGTGCTGGCCGAACTGCAAAAGCTGAGCCGGGGGCAAGCCGCTGCCGGCCTCGATGTTCACTACCGTTTCGGCTACCAGTTGCTGGCCGACGACCCGGAGTTGTTTTTCGCCACCCTGACCCCGCCGGCCTCATCGCTGCGACTCCAGCCGATCCGCTACGATGGCGGCGCGCTGCAATACACCCCCCGGCAGGAATGGGCCCGGGTTGCCCGCGCCCTGTTGCCGTATCTTGAGCAACTGGCCGGCAGTCACGGCCGCTTGGTCGATGCTGCAAGCGTCACCCTCCCTCCGCCGCCGGCCGATCACCCGATCAAGGAAATTTCCGCCGTCGCCCCAAGCGGACTGTCAGTCCGGCAGCACGGTGAAAACTTCGCTGGCTTTACCGCCGTATCAGGCTGGGGTGCGCTTGAAGGTCCTGTCCCCGAAGCGTTCCTGCCTCCTTTCCACTGGGGTTACGCCCCGGCCACCGTGCTGACTTTTGACGCCCCAGACGGCGGAGCCGCCCGGCTCGACGCCGACTTGCTGACTTATTGCGAAAACCAAACCGTCGCTTTTGAACTGAACGCCACCCATCTGCACCGGTTGGACTTTTCCCGCACCAACCAGCGCGAGCGCGTTTCACTGCCGCTGACACTCCACCCGGGGCGCAACCTGCTCAGCCTGCACTACAGCCAGAGCCTCGTGACCGCCAGGGACCCACGTGCCTTGGCCGCCATCTTTCTTCGGCTGCGCATCACGTCGCCAGACCGTCCATGACCGTTTCCTTCATCATCCCTCTCTACAACTGCCTCGCCCACACGCGGGAGGCGCTGCGCACGCTCGCCAGTTCGCTGCCGGCCGCGCTGGCGCACGAAATCATCCTCGTGGACGACGGCAGCACCGATGGCACGCGGGAATGGCTGCAAACCCTGTCGCCATCCCATCGCGTGGTGTTGAACGACCGCAACCTCGGCTACGCTGCCGCCAACAACCGCGGCGCCGCCCTCGCCCGCGGCGAGCTCCTCGTCCTGCTCAACAATGATCTGCTTTTCGCCCCCGGCTGGCTCGAGCCGATGCTGGCGGTTCACCACCGGCTGCCGCATCCGGGCGTGATCGGCAACGTTCAGCGCAACGCCGCCTCCGGTCTCTTGGATCACACCGGCATCGTCTTCGATCGCAAAGGCAAGCCGGCGCACGACACCAGCCTGCCGCTGCACCTCGCGATCCACCCGGGCCATCGTCCGGCGGCCGCCGTCACCGGCGCCTGCGCCCTGCTTTCCACCGCCCTCTGGCGCGAACTGGGCGGATTCGACGAGGGCTACCGCAACGGCGGTGAAGACATCGACCTTTGCCTGCGCGCCCGCGCGGCCGGCCGGAGCAACGCCGTCGCTCTCCGCAGCACGGTGCTGCACCATGTGAGTGCATCGCCCGGCCGCCGTCAGCATGACGAAGCCAACAGCCGCCGCCTCACTCTTCGCTGGCGCCGGGAAATCGCCGCCCTCTCGGCCCGGGCCTGGAGCCAGCATCACTTGGAAACCGCTCCCGGTCATGTTGGTTCACTCGGCGTGCTCGCTTACTGGGCGGGATGGAGCAAGACCCCGCCGGCCTTGGTCCGCGAAGGCGTGGATCACGCCTTGGCGCAGGAAATTGCCCGCTGGGAACGTCTGTTCGGCTGAAACCTGCCGCGGCCCAAAGCATCTTGGCCGGACAGGGTGTCGCGGCACCCTAACCGTTCCGCACCACTTCCCGCACCACCGACTGTGGCCGCCGGTTGATGGTCAGAAACATCCGGCCGAGATATTCTCCGAGCAGGCCCAGCATCACGAGTTGCACGCCGGAAAAAACCAGCAGGCCCGCCATCAGGGAACCCCAGCCGAAGGCCGGCCCTGCGTTGCTGAACTTCAACCACACCACCACGCCGACGCCGACCAAACCGGCCGCCGCGGTGAGCAGCCCCAGCAGCGTCGCGATGCGCAGCGGCAGCACGGAAAAATTAACCCACGCGCTCACCCAAAGCCGCATCAGCCGGCGCAGGGTGTAGCCGCTCCGACCGGCCTGCCGGGCCGCGTGCTCCACTTCGAGCGAACCGACATTTTGCGTCACCTGCAGGATGAGCCCGTCCACGTAGGGAAAAGGCCCTTGGTTGGCCGCCACTTCCCGGGCCACCATCGCCGAGACGCAGCGGAAGCTCGAAAGGTAGAAGCCCGGCGGTTTTTCGAGGGCGAGGTCGGTCACCCGGTTGGTAAACCAACTGCCGAAGTTCCGCCAAAGTGAGTGCTGCTTCACCCGATAATGTCCGAAAATCACATCGAGGCCCGTGGTCAGCGCATGCCGCCACAGGCGCACCGCCTCCGCCGGCGGATTCTGCCCGTCATCGTCCAGGTTCACCACATGCGCCCCACGCGCGTGCCGGTAGCCGCTCAACACCGCGTTGTGCTCCCCGTAATTGCGCGCGTGGTTGACGAATGTCACCGGCACCTTCGCCGTGCGCACGATTTCGTGGCACAGCGCCGCCGTTTCATCGCGGCTGCCGTCGTTTACGAGGATGACCTCGTGGCCGCCCTCGATCGCCAGCGTCTCGATGGCTTGCACCAACGGACGAATGGTCTGGGCGCTGTTGTAGAGCGGAATGACAAAGCTCAGGGCGCAGGCCGGGGGGTGGCTCATGTGGCTCCCCAGCGAATGACTTCCCGGGCAACCCTGTCAACGTCCGCGAGGTCCAGCCCCGGGTGGACCGGCAGGCAAAGGACCTCCGCACAGGCCTGCTCGGTGTGTGGCAGCCGGCATCCCGGTTGCGCATAGGCCGGCTGCTCGTGCAGCGGGACCGGATAGAGCACCCCCGCCCGGATGGCCTGCGCTTCCAGGTGGGCCAGCAAACTGTCCCGCCGCGGTGTGCGGATCGCATACTGGTGCCACACCGGAACGACTCCGTCGGCCACCGCCGGCCGTCGCACGCCCGCCGTCGCCAAGGCCGTTTGGTAACGGTCGGCCAGCGCCCGGCGCCGGGCATTGCCGGCATCCAACTGCCGCAGCATCACCCGCAGCACCGCAGCTTGAATTTCGTCCAACCGGCTGTTTCGCCCGGCCACCTCGCTGAGATATCGCCGGCGCCAGCCATACTGACGCAGCAACCGCACCTGCCCGGCCAGCGCCTCGTCGCCGCTATAAACCGCACCGCCGTCTCCCAGAGCGCCGAGATTTTTCGTCGGATAAAAACTGTAGGCCGCCGCCTCGCCCCAAGTGCCGGCCTTGCGTCCGCCGATCATCGCGCCGTGGGATTGGGCGCAATCCTCGACCACCTTGGCACCGTGCCGGCGCGCCGCCGCCATGATCGCCGGCATGTCCGCCGGATGCCCGTAAAGATGCACCGGCACGACCGCCTTGATCGCTCCCTTCGCCTGCCCAAGTGCCGCCTCAAGCGCCACCGCCGACATCACCAGGGTCGCCGCATCAATCTCCACGAACACCGGCTGCGCCCCGATCTGCTGGATGGCCGTGGCCGTGGCCGAAACGGTATTCGCGACGGTGGCCACCCGGTCCCCCGCCTGCACGCCGACCGCCCGGAGCGCCAGCTCCAGTGCCTCGGTGCCATTGGCCACGCCCACGACCGAGCCGCCGCCGTGGTAAGCGGCGAACTCCCGCTCGAACGCCTCGACCTCGGGCCCGAGAATGTAGTGCCCGCTCGCCAACACGCGCGCGATGGCCTCGTCAATCTCCGCCTTGTGCGCGAGGTAGCCGGCCTTCGGATCCGCGGTGAGCAGGAGTTTTTCAGACATAGTGCCGCAGTTCCTTCCGGTAATAGCCCACGGTGCGGCCGAGCGCCGTGCGCAACGAAGTCCGCGGCCGCCAGCCCAGCTTCGCCGTAATCAGGCCGTGATCCGCATAAAAGTCGCCGATATCGATTTTCTTCCGCGTCACGGGAAACCGTTTCACCACAAACCGCCCGCCGCCGTTCACCTCCACGAGCAGGTCCGCCAGTTGCTGCAACGTCACCGGTGGCGGCCCGCCCAGGTTGAAAACCTGGCCCTCCGCCTCCGGCCGCGTGGCGGCCAGCAGCAAAGCCTCCACCGCATCGTCCACGTAGGTGAAATCGCGCAGCTGTGCACCGCCCCATACCTCGAACGGACGCCCCTCCAAAATGCGGCGCACCCACACGCCGACAAAGGTCTGCCGGGCATCCTTGATGCGCATGCGCGGCCCGATGGTGTTGGTGAGCCGCAGCACCGTGCTGCGGATGCCGTGCACCTCGCTGTAGAGCAGGTGGTATTCCTCGCCCGCCAGCTTGTTGATGCCGTTCACGTCCACCGGACGCAGCGGGTGTTTTTCGTCCACCGGCAGATAGTCCGGCCGGCCGTAGATTTGCCGCGTGCTCGCAAAGACCACCCGGATGCCGGGGTTGTGCTGGCGGCAGGTTTCCAAAATCGAAAGCTGCGCACGGCAGTTGATCTCCAAGTCGGTCTCGGGATCGGTCATCGAGTCCATGTGGCTCGTCTGCCCCGCGAGGTTGAAGAGAAAATCCTGCCCCCGCACGAAGGCCGGCAGGCTGTGCCGGTCGCGCACATCGGAGAGATGCACGGCCACCTTGCGCCCGATCCCGGCCAGGTTGCGCCGGTTGCCGCCGTATTCGGGGATGAGGCTGTCGAGGATGGTGACCTTGGCCCCAAGCGCCACCAGCCGCCGGGCCAGATTCGAACCAATAAATCCCAGGCCGCCCGTGATGAGCACCTGCCGGTTTAAGAAATGTCGTTTGAATTGAGACGTCGGGCTCATCACGCGCGGTGTGGTTTTGAGGCGACAGCAAAGACCGAGCTGCCTGCCGGCACACGTCCGCCAAGGTTCATCCACTTGTATTCCAACCACGCCATGCCGCCGAAAATGGCCTCCACCGGCGCAGGATACAAGCGGACATCGCTCGTCGGATTCGCCGGCCGGAAAAGCTTCCGCCGCAGCACCACCAAGGGCAGCGACAAGCCGTTCGCGTAACTGGCAAACGTCACTCGCAACCCCGCGCCCTGCATGAGCGCCGTCAGCTCCGGCCGCGTATAGCGGTGCTTCGTCTCGCAGGTGTCGTCGTGATACGACCAGAGCCAGCGGAAGGCCGGCACGTTGACCAACGCCAGCCCGCCCGGACGCAACACTCGGGCAAATTCCTGCAGCGCCCGCGCCCCGTCCTCGACCTGGCAAACCACGTCGGCCGACACCACCGCATCGAAGCTTTCATCGGCGAATGGCAACGCCGTGATCGAGCCCTGCACGATCTCGGCCTCGGTTCGCAGTCGGGCGAGCTCGCAAGCGCGCGCCGAGAAATCCAATCCCGTCAACCGCCAGTCCGGCCGGGCCTGCCGCAGATGCTTGATCAACCCGCCGGTCCCGCAGCCGGCATCGAGGATCCGCACCGGGCCGGCCGGCAACCCCCGCGCCAGCCAGCGGCTCACCCGGCGGTTGAGCGCGCGGAAATACCACATCCGGTCCTCCACCTCGGCCAGCTTGCGGTATTCGTCCAGTTGCATCCGGAATGTGGATGCCCGCGGCGCCGGCAGGCTGGCGACAAAAAAGCGCCGCGCTTGCCACCGCCGGCGCGTCTGCCATCACAGCAGGCGTGTCCGCCACCACCCCCCGCCGCATCCGCACCGGCCTGCGTTATGCCGTTTCCCTGGCGGTGCTCGGCTGGATCGCCTGGCAGGTCGAGTGGCGCGACTTCGGCAACCTCCGCGGGCTCGATTGGCGCTTCGCCCTGCCGGCAGTCCTCCTCGCGGGGCTCGCCTATCCGCTGCAGGCCTGCCGCTGGCAAAAACTCCTTGCCGCCCAGGACATCCGGCCGACCGGCCGCTGGGTGCAGGCCGTTTTCTGGATCGGCAATTTCTACAACTCGTTTCTCCCGGGCGGCATCGCCGGCGACGGCGTGCGCCTCCATCACACCTGGCGCATGGCCCCCGACCGGAAAGCCGGGGCCGCCGCCAGTATTGTCGCCGACCGCCTGCTCGGCTTCGCCGCGTTGCTCGTGCTGGCCGCCGCGGCACTCGGCCTTCATCTGGGTCTCAACGATGGCGGCAGCGAACTGCGCTCTTTGTTTTACGTCAGCCTGCTCGGCCTGATGCTTTTGCTGGTGCTGGCTCTGGTCATGACGCGACCGGCCCTTTGGCAGGCGTGGGTCGGCCGCTGGCTGGGTGCCGATCGCACCGCCGCGCTGGGCGCAGCCTTTGCGGCCGTCGGCGCCCAACGCACCACCTTGCTGGCGGTGATCAGCTTGAGCGTGGCGGTCTGGCTGCTGGATTTTGTCGCCCTCTGGCTGTTGGCGAAAGGCGTGGGTCTGGCCGTCGGCCCGTTGGAGATGACCGTGGCCGCCGCCGCCGCCTATGTGGTCGCCAGCCTGCCGATCAGCATCGGCGGCCACGGGGTGCGGGAGGGTTCGCTGGTCATCGTGTTGGGCTGGCTGGGAGTCGGTGCCGGGGCGCCCGGTTTGGTCCTGCTGCTGGCGCTCGCCTTCTGGGCCGTGACCACCGGCTGGAGCTTGCTCGGCGGCCTGGCGATCTTTGCCGTGCCCGCCGTCAGCGGAATTGATTCGGCAGCTTCGCTCCGCCGCGCCTAGCTGTTGCCCGTCATGTCTCCGGCCATTTTTCGTCGTGAAGGTTTGCGCGTTATCCTGCTCGCCGCCGCCGCGGCCCTGATCTGGATGACCGCGGCCAATCGCTGGACCGCCACGGATTGGGCCACGCCGGCGGCCTACAACGTGGATGCCTTGGAAACACTGGCGCGCTTCCAAGTCTCCGCCGAGCAGGGCGCCGGGTTGATCTGGTCGCCTGAGATCGGGCGGCTCGGCGCCCCGTGGGCGGCCGACTGGTCGGCCTATCCGCTGCCGGATGCCCCGTGGTATTGGCTGGCCGGCCGGCTCGTGAACCTGCTCGGCCTGATCCCGGCGAGCAATGTGATGCTCCTCCTCGCGCATGTGTGCGCCGTGCTGGCCTTCTATCTCTGCGCCCGCGCCTTGCGGCACCGGCCGGTCATCGCCATTGGCGCGGCCCTGATCTTCGGATTCTGCCACTCAATCTTCCACCGCGGCCTTTCCCATCATTCCTTCGCCCTGGCCTTCAGCGTGCCGCCGGCCCTGCTGGTGGCCTGGTGGATCGGCGGCGGTCGCCAGCTCTGGACCAAGCGCAGCTATTGGATCGCGACCGGGGGCATCGCCGCCGTGATTGGCGCCGCCAGCCCGTATTTTGTCTTCTTCTTTTTCCAACTGCTGGCGCTCGCCCTCGCTTATCAATGGTTCACGGCGAGGCGGCGGAACAACCTCCTCGCCGGCGCGACCGCCTTCGTCATCTGCCTCGCCGTCTTTGCGCTCTTCAACGCCGCTTCGCTGCACGCCGCCCTCACCTCCACCCAACCGGCGGCGCTCGCCCGCAACTACGCCGGCACCGAGGTTTACGGCCTGAAGCCGATCGAGCTGCTCCTCCCGCCCGACACCCACCGCTGGGGCGTCGCCGCCGACTTGGGCCGCACCTACGGCAGCTTCACCCAGCTCCCGGGAGAAATTTCCGCTCCCTACCAAGGCATCATTGGCATCGGTGCGCTGATCCTTATGTTCGGCGCCTTTGCCGGCCGCCTGTTGCGCGGGCAAGCCGGCCTGCGTACTGCCCACGCACCGCTCGGCCTCTGGATCATCGGCTTTGCGATGGTCGGCGGACTCAACAGCCTGTTCGCTTTTGGTGGACTCGACCACTTCCGCGCCGGCAACCGCTACAGCATCCATCTGCTCGCCCTCGCCCTGTTTTTCGCCGGCGGCTGGGCCAGTCGCATCACCCGCCCTTGGCCGACCGCCCGCGTCTGCGCGTTGGTGCTGCCGCTCGTGCTGCTCGGTCTCTGGGACCAAATGCCCAAGCGCCCCTCCGCCGTCACGCGCGCCGCCCTGCACGCGGCGGCGATCGCCGACCGGACCGCGGGCAATTACTTGGAAGCCCAATTGCCGCCGGGCGCGCAAATTTTCCAACTCCCGGCCACCGTTTTCCCGGAAGCCGGCCCGCGCGGCGGCATGAGCGACTACGAACACCTGCGCCTGTTCCTGGGCACCTCCACGCTGCGTTTCGCCCACGGTGCCTTGGCCGGGTCCACCGCCCAGTTTTGGACCGCTCATGCAGCAACGCTTCCAAGCCCAGCCCTGATCGAGGAACTCGAAGGGGCCGGTTTTGCCGCGCTGCTCATCGACCGCCGCGCCTACCCGCAGGACGCCGCCGACCTCATCCGCGGATTGCAGTCCGCCGGCTATCCGGCCGCTGCCCTCCCCGGCCGTCCGGAGCTCTGTCTCATCCGGCTCCACCCCTCGGCTCAACCCGCACTGCCCGATCTCACCCGCATGGCGATCCGGCCCCTCTGGGATCCTGCGGGGACTCCCGGCGCCGTTTCCCTTCATGCACTCGCCGGTTGGTTCACCCCGGAGGTCGGCAACGGGCACCGGTGGCGCTGGGCCGGGAGCCACGCAACCCTGGGCATCGCCAACGAAACCGACGCACCCTGCACGGTTGTCCTTTCAGGACGCGTCCACGCTGTCTCCGCCGGCCAACTCATGCTCCGGCTCAACGGCCGAGAAATTCGCCGTTACGATCTGCCCCGTGGCGAGTCCGTCGAACTGGGCGACCGGGAACTGCCGCTGCCCGCCGGTCCCTCCTTGCTGGAGTTGCGCTTCGACGGCCGGCTGACCCGCGCCCGCGGCGACCCGCGCGAATTGGGCTTCCAAGCCACCGACCTCGCGCTCGAATTCGTCCGCTGAAGCAAACCAGGGCGGTCCTAGTAATACTGCGACCGCAACACCAAGGTGCGACAGCGCCGGTAGGCTCCGCTCTTCCACCGTCGCCTAGGCTATGACGGACAGGCCGAGCGGACCGCAGTGAGTTTCGACTCCTTGGCGCATAGCCAAGGGTCAATCTGCCGCTCTTCTAGTCCTCTTCGTCGTCCAGCTCCATGGGCTCGATCTCGCCGACTATCCATACCAGCTCGTGCAGGGCGAAGGCGCGCAGGCTCCACCGTTGCTCACTCACGCGCTTCGCCGGACGGTCAGTGACAAAATCCAGCCGGTTGGGTCCGGGCCGCAGCAGCAGCTCGGTCTCCAGCAACACCGGATCTTCGTCCAATCCCACGTTCGCCACCGGCACGCCGTTGTGCCGCAGCACCAAGGCCCGCTGGTCGGGTGCACTCAGCCACAGTTCGACCCGGACCGGCAGCGGCCGGTCCAGCGGATTGTGATACATCAACACCGCATCGCCGTGCGCCCAGCGCGTGCGCGCCAACCGGTCGCCCCAGCCTTCCCGCAGCGGGCTCCGTGGCGGCGGCCGCCAGAAGCGGGGCGGCGCGCCGCCTTCCCTCGGCGCCATGCGCGGGTGCCAGCCCTGCCCGAAGGTGGGGTCGCGGGCCAGCGGGAAGCGGGGTGCGGCCGACGGCTGCAAACGAAAGAGCCGCCGCGTGTCTTCCCCGCCCATCGCCATCTCCGTCGTCCGTTCGGTCAGGACCGCGATCATCTTCGCCCATTCGCTTGGCTTGGCGTAGCCCGCTTGATCGATCAGCAGCCCGTCAAAGCCGCTCGCCTCCAGAGCGGTCAGCAAGTCGGCCGGCTGCATCCGCTCATAGTCCTTCTGCCAGCGCCCGCTGGCCCGGCCTTTTAATGTGCCAAAACTGAAGCGGGCGGTCTCCGAACCCAGATAGGGCCGGAAGTGATCGTAGGCTTTGAGCCGGTGCCGCGGATTGCCCTCGGGAAAATCCACGACCGGCAACTGGAAGATCGCGGCCCCTGCACCGAACTGCTCCTCAACCACGGCCCCCATGCGTTGGTCCGCCGCATAGTCCTGCGCCCACGCGCTCCGCGTTTCTGCCGACGGCCGGACCGGTATTTGGTCCCACAAACCCACCGCCAGAACCGCACCCGCCGCGACCCAGCGCACCGCGACCGGCCAGGGGCGCGTCAACCGGGAGAGCCGCGTGACCACAAAATACAGCGCCAGGGCCAGCAGAAAAATGCTGTAACGGTTGGTGGCCCGGAAAACCTGCAGCCCGAAATAAAACGCCAGGATGCTGTTGAGGCCGCCGATCGAGGAAAACAACAACACCCAGAGCGCCTGCAAGCCCGGTGCGCCGGGCCGCGGACCGCGCCGGTGCGTGAGCCGCAACGCCATTTCCGCGAACAACCAGCACAGGCCTGCCGCCCCGATCAAACCAAGGTAGGGCGAAAACGTTTCCCCCCGCCAATCCGTCCACCGCAGGTAACGCGACCCAAACGAAGCCAGCATCCCTGCGCGGTGGTCACCCGGCGGCAGCACCAGCTCGATTGGCTTCAACCCGTAAATCTCGGTGCCAGCGTAGTTCCGCGTCAGCAGCGGCTGGCCGCCTTCATCCTGCGCGTGCAACCAGACCGGCAGATGGCTGAGCGCAAACACCCCCAGCGCCGCGCCCACGCAGAGGAAACCCACCCGGCGGTTCAACCCGCCCTCCGGCCGCCGCCAGGCCGCAAGCAAGGCCCACACCATCAGTTGCAGGTAGAGAAAGAGATTGTAGGGATTGCTCGCCCCGAGGGCGATCGCACCCCCCACGCAAAGCCGGCGCACCCATGGGCGTTGCAGCACCCGCCCGCCGCCGCCCACCAGCCACGCGCTCAGCAGGATCAACGGCACCTGCCAGGTGAACACCAACCAGAGATGCGGCAGCCCCCGGTTGAGGCTGAAATAGGAAAAAGCGAACAGCAGCGCGCCGGCCAACGCCCATTCGCGCCGATACCCCAGCAGCCGCACCCAGCCGTAAAAAGCCAGCGCCGCGCTGAGGTGGGCCAACCAGAGCGCAAAGTTGGCCGCAAAGCCAAGACCGCAAGTTTTTGCCACCCACCCCAGTGCATAATTGGCCCAGGCATCGGAACCGGGATATTCGTTCCAGTCCGCCGCTCCCGGCGCACCCAGCCGCGAAACGGTCTGCGAACGGAGTGGCGCCAAATCCCCTTCGCCTGCCGCCTTGAGGCGCGCGAGCACCTCCAACGAGTCACCGTCATAGTGCACGGGAATCCGCCACTGCTCCAGAGTCCAACGTTCATGCACCCAACAAAACAGCAACGTCACCGCCACCGGCAAAAGCCAGAGCACGCAATGCCGCCGCCAGGCTGACGATCCGCGGCTTGCTTGGACGGGGGTTGATTCCAAGAGGACGCCTTTGATGCCCATCCGCCCGGCCTTGGCAAGCCTGCTACCTGTAGCCCAGACCAAGCGGCCCGTCAGCGTGATGCCTCACACCGGCCGGATGTTAAAAATCCGGGTTAAGGCTTGGCCCGTTACGCGCGGACGCTAACGCTGCATCCGCTCCTGCATGTCATCCGCACCCCCTGAACATCCGCCGGCGGCCCGCAACCGCTTCACCGCCCGCACGGCGGGATTGTTCTTCGACGGCTTTGCCACCGACTCGGCCTGGTTGCGTGATTCCGGCTGGGTTCGCCTGCCGGCCCTGCCGGAAGCGGTTGAACTGGTCATCCGCGGTGAATGCCGGCCCCACCCCGCTGGCCGCGGCGTGGAAACCGGCTTGCCCACGCTGGAATGCCGGCTCGACGGCCGGACAGTAGCCCGGCTCGACCAGCCCGCACCCGGCCCCTTCTCCCTCCGTTTCTCCCTGCCGGCGGCACAGACCGATCGCGGCCCGCTGCTCACGTTCATCCTCGGCGGCGTGGGCTTCACCAATTTTTTGGCCTGGCTCGGCCGCATCACCGACCTGCCGCCCTTGCAACGCTTCCGCACCCAGCACAAAAACCGGCAGATGCGCATCGCCACAATCGAGACCGCGGCTGGCGAGGTCATCTTTGATTTCTCCCTCCGCAACGGCCCCTACTCCGCCGCTTTTGCCCGCCGCCACGCCCGCCTCGGCCTGAACATTGCCGGCTTCCTCGACGCCGAGCTCGGCGTGGGCGAATCCGCCCGCTGCATGGTCCGCGCCGCCGATGAAGCCGGCCTCGGCGCCGCGCTCATCCAGTTGAAGCTCCACTGCAAAAACCGGCAGCAGGACCGCACCTATGCCAGCCGCGTGCAGGCGACCAATCCCTACGCCGTCAATGTCGTGCACCTCGACCCGCCGGCGTCGTTCGACCTCGATCACCACCACCCGGGTTTCCGCGCCGGCAAATACAACATCGCCTACTGGGCCTGGGAGCTGCCGGAGTTTCCCGACTCGTGGGTGCCCGCCTGCGCCTGCTTTGACGAGGTCTGGTGCCCGAGCGATTTCGTGCGCGAGGCCATCACGCCGAAGGTGCCGCTGCCGGTCTTCACCATGCCGCATGCGATCGGCTTCACGCCGCCCGCCGGCGACCAGCGGGCGCGATTCAAGCTGCCCGCGGACAAATTCCTCTTCCTCGTCCTTTACGATCTCAACTCCTACTCCGCGCGCAAAAACCCGCAGGCCGCCATCGAGGCCTTCCGCCGCTCCGGGCTCGCCGGCCGGGATGCCGTGCTCGTCCTCAAGGTCCACAGCGTGCGCGGCAACGAGGAGGATCTCGCCCGCCTGCAGGCCGCCACCGCCGACCTGCCCGGCACCGTGCTCATCACCGAGACCCTTTCGCGTGCGGACATCTACGGCCTGCAGGCCGCGTGCGATTGCTACGTCTCGCTGCACCGCTCGGAAGGCTTTGGCCTCGCGGTGGCCGAATGCATGCATCTCGGCAAACCGGTCATCTCAACCGATTGGTCCGCGACCGCGGAATTTGTGACGGCTGAAAACGGCTGCCCGGTGCGCTGCACGGTGAAGCCCTTGGAGCAAAACTTCGGCCCCTACGGCAAGGGCCAGTTCTGGGCCGAGGCGGACGTCGATCACGCCGCCGATTGGATGCGCCGGCTCTGCGCCGACCGTGGGTTGGGCGACCGGCTCGGCGCCGCCGCCCGCGCCACGATTGCCCAACGCTTCGCCCCGGCCGTCATCGGCGCCCGCTACCGGCGGCGGCTGGAATCAGTCGCGAGCTGGTAAATCCGCGGCCGCCGGCCGCACGTGCACCGCCAGTTCCCACACGCAGAAGCTGAGTTCGCGTTCATCGCCCTGCGCCGGCTTTTCCGCCGGGCTGTCGGTCACAAACTCCAGCCGGTTCACCCCGGGCTGCAGCACCAGCGGCGGCGACTCCAACCACTCCGCTTTCTCGGTGAGCCCGGCGGCCCACACCGGCGCGCCGTTCAACTGCAGCTTCAGTTGCCTTGCGCTCAGGGCGGAGAGACGCGCCTTGAGCTGCACCGTTACCGGCGCGTCCGCGTGGTTGTGCAGTTCGAGCCCGGCCGATTGGCGCGCCCACCGGCGCGTCTGCCAGCCTTTCAGCTCCGGCAGATACCAGCCTTCCCCCACCGCGAAAGTCTGCCGGCCGGCCAGCGCAGGCTCTCCGTGGAAATAAACGAGATTGGCCCGCGGCGGGTGAAACTCCAGCACCCCGGCGACCAGCGACAGGTTGCCCGCGAGCAGCACCGGCAGCCAGCGGCGGCCGCGTGGCACCAGCAGGTTGAAGGCTAGCATCATTGGCAGCAGCACCCGCGTGGCCGCGCCGGGATGACCTTCCCACACCGGCTGCGAGACCAACAGCCCCAGCACCGCAAAAATGCCGCCCACCCGCCACCATGCCTCGCGCCAGCGCCACCGGCACAGGAAAAACGCCAGTTGCACCGACAGCGCCGCCACGGTGAGCAACGTCGGAAAATTATAGCGCGACCAGCCTTCGCTGCGGATCTCGCCGAGGGTTTCGGCCCATTTCCCGGCCAGCCCGGCCAGCGGCAGCGTGAAGTTGTTCAATCCTTCTTCGCCGGGATTCGCGCCGAAGCGCCAGCGCACGTAACCCAGCCACAACGCCAGCGGCGCGATGATGAGCCCACCGATCAGGGCCAGCCGGCCCCACTGCCGCCACCCGCGCAACGGCGGCTCCGCCCACAACACGCCGGCCAGCACCGCCGTCTCTTTCGTCAGGGCCGCCGCCGCCAACGCCGCCACCGCCGATTTGCTCCGTTGCTTTTCCCACCAGTATATCGCAACCGCCAGCAACAGCAGGCTCGGCGCATCGGTCAGCGAGTGCCGCACGCTCATGCAGACGCCGTGGGAGCCGAGCACGCCGGCCCAGCGCAGGAAATTATCCGCATTCACCGGCGGCAGCCAGCGCCACAACAGGACGCCCATCAGCAGCCAGCACAACGGGTTCAACAAGGCGTAGGCCTGCACAATCCACGCCGGCTGCCCCGCGCCCAGCAGCCACGCGGCCCAGGGCATCATTATGCGGCGCGCCCGGTAGGCCGGATCATCAATCGCCAACTCCAGCTCCGCGGACCGCAGCAGGGGATGCAGGGCGAGCTGGACGTAAAACTGTCCGTCGTAGCCGTGCGAACCCTCCACGATGTGCGGCCCGGTCTGCACGAGCGCGTCCACCCGGTGCTTTTCCATTTTCGACCCGATGGAGATCAGGCTCGTCCAACCGGTGCCGGGATGGTGGTAGCGGACGATCAGTCCGGCAAAAAGGGCCATCACCAGCAGGGCCGCCCAAAACCACGGGCTCCGCCGCCAAGGGCCGCCGGCGGGTGTCGGCTGGCTCAGCATGGCGCGGCGACGCGGTCTTGTGGATTGGGCGGGGTGTGGGACATCGGCGCTGGCGGATGACAAAACCCACCCCGGTCAAGTCAAACGCAAACCCGCCGCCGGCCGGCCAAGGTTTTTTCTCGCACCTCCCGGCAAAATTGCAGGACGCTCGCCGCTTCGTTTGGTGGACCGGTCCGGGCCGGTTGGCCCGTAGTTCATGGTATTCAGCTCCCTCATCTTTATCTACGCATTCCTGCCGGTTTTCCTGACGCTCTACTACTGGGCGCCACCGAAGGCCCGCAACGGCGTGGCGCTGCTCGGCAGTCTCGTCTTCTACACTTGGGGCGAACCGCGCTTCGCCGGCATTCTGGTGCTTTCGGGGCTGTTTGGCTACGGCCTGAGCCGCCTGCTCGTTCGCGCCCGGGGTCAGGCGGCCCGGCGGACTCTGCTCGGGCTCGGCGTCACCGGGCACCTCGCGGTGCTCGCATACTTCAAATACAGCAATTTTTTCGTGGACCAGCTCAACGGCGCCCTCGCCTGGCTCGCGCAGGGCAGCGTGGTCTGGACGGCGGTGGCGCTGCCCCTCGGCATCTCGTTCTTCACCTTTCAAAAAATCAGCTACCTGGTGGACGTCTATCGCGGCACTTCCCCGCCCGCGCGCAGCGTTTTTGACTACCTGCTTTACGTCGCCCTCTTTCCCCAGCTCATCGCCGGGCCGATCATCCGCTACCACGATGTCGCCGCGCAGATCGCCGCCCGCGAGCACAACCACGACCGTTTCCTCTCCGGCGTGTGGCGTTTCAGCCTCGGCCTCGGCCGCAAGGTGCTCCTCGCCAACCCGCTCGGCGCGGCCGCCGACCGCATCTTTGCGCAGGACCTTTCCACCCTGCCCGTGCCCTATGCCTGGATCGGGCTCCTCTGCTACGCCTTCCAAATCTACCACGACTTCGCCGGCTATTCGGACATGGCCATCGGCCTCGGCCGCATGATGGGCTTCGAGTTTGCGGAGAATTTCAACCGGCCCTACACCGCGCGCACCGTCACCGAGTTCTGGCGCCGCTGGCACATGTCGCTCTCCAGCTTCATGCGGGACTATCTCTACATCCCGCTCGGGGGGAACCGGGCCGGTCCCGCCCGCACCGGCTTCAACCTCTGGTTCGTGTTTCTCGTCTCCGGGTTTTGGCATGGCGCCAGTTGGAGCTTTGTTTTCTGGGGCGCCTATCACGGCACCCTGCTTACCCTCGAGCGGCTCATCGGCGTCGCGCGGCTGGAGCGGCTGCCCGCCTTCATTGGCGTCGCGTTAACCTTCTCCCTCGTCACGCTCGGCTGGCTCATTTTCCGCACGGAAACCCTGCCGGATGCGCTGGTCTATCTCAGCCGGCTGACCGCCTGGGATTCTTGGTCCGCGGCATGGACCAATCCCGCCCTGCTCTGGCCCGATGTGATCAGCCGGCGCACGCTCGCCGTGCTCGCGCTCGCCGCGGGCTTCAGTTTCATCACCGAGCCCTGGTGGAGGCGGCACGGCTGGGATGAAGCATTGCCCGTCACCCGGGGGCAGGCCGCCCTGCGGGTCGGTTTCGCCGCACTCTGCCTGCTGCTCGCCTGTGCCTCGCTCGCCGGCCAGAGCTACAATCCTTTCATCTATTTCCGCTTCTGACATGTCCCGCCGCCTTCCAGTTCTGCTCACCTGCGGGTTCTTCGGCTGGCTCTGGCTGATCGGCATCCTGACCTTCCTGCCGGGACTGCAGATCGGCGGCGCGCTCCGCGGGGTGATCGAAAAACCCGCCGCGCCGGCATGGTCGCTGCAGGGCGTGCTGGACGGCTCCTCCTTCCGCGCCGCGGAAAACTGGTTCTCCTCCCACGTGGGCCTGCACAATCTTTGGGTGCGGCTCGACAACCAGGTCTCCTACACCCTCCTCCGCGAGTCACCCGTCCGCGAAACCGGCACGCGCGTCGTCGTGAGCCCCGGCGACTGGCTCTTCGAGCACGTTTACATCACCGCCGCCATCACCCCGAGCAAGCTGTCCGCCGATGAACTGGCGGACATGGCCGCGCGCATCCAGCGGGTGCAGACCAAGCTCGAACGACGCGGAACCCGCCTGCTGCTCGTCGTCGCCCCGAGCAAGGTCGAGCTCTACCCCGAACACGTGCCGCCCGCCCATTTTGCCGGCCGTGACCCCGCCGCCATCCTCACCAGCTACGAACGGCTCCGCCCGCTGCTGCATGAGGCCGGCGTGGAGTTTTATGACGGGCCGGAGCGTTTCGCCGCCTGGAAAGCCGCCGGTCACGGCAGCCTCTTCGCGCGCACCGGCACGCACTGGAGCTACTACGCGATCTACCATGTGCTGGAAGAACTCCGGGAAAAACTGAACCCGCACCTCCGCCGGCCCTTGCCCGGGCTCGGGCTCACCAGCCTCGACTACGAGCAGCCCCAGCGCACGGACACCGACCTGCACCGCGTGCTCAACCTCCTGCTGCCGCCTTTCCACGAGCCGATCCAGCCCTTCCCCGTCATCCAGGCGCAGGATGAGGTGCCCGCGGAGGATTTGCCGCGGCTCCTGTGGGTCAACGACAGCTTCGGCCTCGGGCTGATCGACACGCTCTACCGCGCCAACGCGATGCAGCCGACCCACTCGCTCTACTATTTCCAAAACATCTACAGCCTGCCCGGCCTGCACCGGCAGGATGGAGCCATCACGGATATCGAGTGGGAAAGTTATCTGGCCGAGTTCGACGCCGTCGTGGTGGTGCTCACCGAGATCGCGCTCGAGCAGCAGGCCTGGGGCTTCTTCGAAGCGCTCGACACCGCGCTCGACTAGTCCGAACCTCCGCGCCGGTCCGTAGCGCATGCTCCTGCTCGATCTCACCCACACCAGCCACACCCGGGCGCAAACCGGCATCCAGCAGGTGGCGCGCGCGCTGCACGTTGCCCTGCCGGAACCCGCCGGCATCACTTGGGATCTCCACGCCGGACAATGGCGCCCGCTCGATCCTTGGGAGCACGCCAATCTCGCCGCGAGGGAAGCCGGCGGACGCCGGGGCGCATATTGGCCGTGGTCCGCCCGTCTGCACGGTGCCTGGCGAAAAATAACCGGCGCCACCCCGGTGCTGCCGCCGGCCGACGCACTCGTGGTGCCCGAGCTCTTCTCCCCCGCCACCGCCGCCGCCTTCCCCGCCCTCTTCCGCGCCGTGCGCGGCCCGAAGGTCGCCCTCTTTCACGACGCCATCGCGCTGCGGCTGCCCGAACACTCGCCGGCGCGGACCGTCGCGCGCTTCCCCGCCTACCTGCAGGAACTGCTCGCCTTCGACGGCATCGCCGCCGTCTCCGCCGATTCGCGCGACACCCTGCTCGACTACTGGCGATGGATCGGCGTGAAAAACCCGCCGCCGGTCATCGCCATCCCCTTGGGGCTCGCCCCGGCCCCGGCGGCCCCCGAGCAGCCACCGGCCGGTCTCCCGGTCGTGCTTTGCGTGGGCACGATTGAAGGCCGGAAAAACCATCTCGCGCTGCTCGCCGCCGCCGCCTCGCTCTGGCAGGAAGGCCTGCGCTTCGAACTGCACCTCGTCGGCCTCGCGCAGGCCGAGACCGGCCGCGCCGCCCTCACGCGTATCCGCACGCTGCAGGCCGAGGGTCATCCGTTGCGCTACGACGGACCGGTGGACCAAACCGCGCTCGAGGCCGCCTACCGCCGCTGCTCCTTCACGGTTTATCCCTCGCTCATGGAAGGCTTCGGCCTGCCGGTGCTTGAAAGTCTCGCCCGCGGCCGGCCCTGCATCTGCTCGGGCCGCGGCGCACTCGGCGAAACCACCCGCAACGGTGGCTGCCTCGCCCTCGACAACGTGGATGCCGCCGCCCTCACCGCCGCTCTGCGCCGCCTGCTCACCACGCCGGCCGAGACCGCGCAACTTGCCGCCGCCGCCCGCGCCCGCCGCTTTCGCACCTGGACCGACTACGCGGCCGACCTTACCGGCTGGCTGCAAACCCTGCGCCGGACCTAGCGGCTTTCGGTTTGCCAGCCCCGTTACTCCGGCCCACTTTCCCCGCTTCCATGGCGCTCACTCTTTTTTCCAAGAACCGGAAGGCTGTCCTCAACCGTTGTCGCGACGACTATGCGACCAAGATGCGGTTGAAATACGCGCCCTACTACCACGCCATGGAGTCCCAGCATGGGACCAATATCCGGCTCGATGGACGCGACCTCATCATGCTGTCGAGCAACGACTACCTTGGGCTCTCTTTCCACCCCAAGGTCATCGAGGCCGGCCGCAACGCGCTGCTGAAGTGGGGCACCAGCTCCACCGGCGCCCGCACTTCCAACGGCTCCCGTGCCTACCACGTCGAGCTGGAGGAAAAACTCGCCGAGTTCCTCGGCCGTGAGGCCTGTCACGTGCACGCCGCCGGTTACCTCTCGTGCATGTCGAGCATCGCCTCCTTCGCCACGAAGGGCGACGTCATCTTCGCCGACAAGAACCTCCACTCCTGCCTCTGGGACGGCATCCGCCTCTCCATGGCGACCGTCGAGCGCTTCTCCCACAACAGCCCCGCCGATCTTCGCGAAATCGCGGCCAGCGCCAACCCCGACGCCCCCAAGCACCTCGTGGTCGAGGGCGTTTACTCGATGGAAGGCCACATTTGCCGCCTGCCCGAGCTCACCGCCATCGGCGAGGAATACAACTGTTTCACCGTGCTCGACGACGCGCACGGCTTCGGCGTGCTGGGCCGCCAGGGCCGCGGCACCGTGGATCACTTCGGGCTCAACGACAAGGTGGACGTCGTCTGCGGCAGCCTTTCCAAGTCGCTCGCCAGCACCGGTGGTTTCGTCGCCGCCTCGCAGGAAGTCATCGATTATCTGCGCACCCATTCGAAGCAGACGATCTTCAGCGCCGCGCTCAGCCCCAGCCAAACCGCCGTCGCCCGCACCGCGCTCGAGATCATGCAGACCGAGCCCGAGCACCACGAGCGGCTGTGGGCCAACACCAAGAAATACCGCGCCATCCTGAAACGCCTCGGCCTCGATACCTGGGAAAGCGAGACGCCGGCGGTGCCCATCGTCCTCGGCTCAAAGGAGCGCGTTTATCCGTTCTGGCGCGCCCTGCTCGAGAAAGGCGTCTTCACCGTCATGTCCATCGCGCCCGCAGTGCCCGCCGGCAAGGATCTCATCCGCACCGCCGTCTCCGCCCTCCACACCGACGAGCAGTTGGAAAAGATCGCCGACGCGATGGCCTACGCCGTCAAGAAGACCGGCTGAAGCCGTTCACCCCAGCCCGGCGCGCAACGCCGCCGCCGCCCCGGCCCACGTCGGCAGCTCCCGCGTCGCAGCTTGCTCCGCGAGTTCCCGCCGGTGCGCGTCGTCCGTCAGGATTTTGGCGAGCGCCGCCTGCCACGCCTCCCGGTCCTCCGGCGTCACCAGCACGCAGCCGCCGCCGGCATTCTCCCGCAGCACCGGCAGGTCGCTCGCCACGCACGGCACGCCGCGCCACAGCGATTCGATGAGCGGCAGCCCGCAGCCCTCCGCCTTCGTCGGAAAAACCGTAGCCCGTGCCCGCGCAAACCATCCCGCCAGTGTCGCGTCGTCCGCCGCGCCGTGATGGTGCAGGCCGGGAAACTCCCGCCGCAGCCGGCCCACGCGCGCCGCCACCGGCCCGCCGAAATGCGGGTTCACCCGGCCGACCAGGTGCAGCTCAAATTGCCGGCCCTCGCGCCAGAGCGCTTCCACCACATCGAGCAGGAAATCCTGGTTCTTGCGCGGCTCGAGGATGCCCACGCAGAGCAGCACCGGCGCGGGCGCCGGGTTGGCCGGCCGCCGCGGGCCACCGTCGAAATCCGCGCCCAAGGCCAGCACGTCCACCGTCGGCGTGCGCTCGAGCCCGAGCCATTGCCAATAACCCGTGAGTTCCTCCCGGCTGGCGGCCGACACCGCCCACACCCGGTCGCACTGCGCGAGCAGCTTCAGGTAGCCCGGATGCCGCGCCACGCTCTGCGGCCAGGTGATCTGCGGCCAGCGCAGCGGGATCGCGTCGTGAAAGATCGCCGCCCACCGGCAGGTCCGCCGCTCGGCCCACGCCGTCAACCCCGGTCGCTCCGTCTCCGCAAACAACTCCGCCGTCAGCAGCCAGTCGTTTGCCCCGGGCTCGATGCCCGCCCCGCCCGTCGCCCCGCGCCAACCGCCGTCCGCCCACACGACGGGCGTCACCGCGCCCAGCTCCGCGCGCAGTCGCCGGCTAACCCGCATCAGGCCCGAGTGATGCCCGCTGTCGCCGGCCTTGGTGACATCGAAATAAATCATGGCGTGATCACCCGGTCGAACTCCGCCAACAACCGCTCGGCGTTGGTGTGCGCGTTGAAATTCTCCTCCACCCAGCGCCGCGCGGCCGCGCGCAGTTGCTCTGCCAGCGCGTCGTCGCGCGCCAGCCGGCGCAGACCTTCGACCCACGCCTGCGGCGAGGTCACCGGCGCCACGAGGCCCGACAGCATGTCGGTCACCGCCTCCGTCGTCGCCGCGGTCGGGGAAGTGACGACGAGTGTGCCGATCGCCATCGCCTCCGGAATCACGTTGGGCAGCCCATCCCGGTCGCCGCTCACTGCGATGATGCCCGTGTGCAGGAGCACATCGGCCCAGGCCAGTTGGTTCCACACCTCGGTGTGCGCCGCGTGGCCGGTGAACACCACCTGCCCCGCGATACCGAGCGTCCCCGCCAGCCGCTCCAGCTCGGGGCGCAGCGGCCCCTCGCCCACGATGCGCGCCTCAAAGGCCACGCCCGCCGCCTGCAGGGCCGCGTAGATCTGCAACTGCTGTTGCAGGCCTTTCTTCTCCACCAGCCGCGCCACGCAGACCAGCCGCAGCGGCTCCCGCAGCGGCCGCAGGGGCTTCAGCGCGGGAAACTGGTCCAGCCCGCGACGGATGCAGTGGATGTTTTCGGCCGGCAGGCCGCGCTCGATCAGCGCCAGCCGGCCCATCTCGGTCGAGGTGTGGATGAAGCCCGCATGCTCGAGCTTGTCCCGCAACCACCAGTCGCCGCCATGTTCGTAGAGGTCGTAGGCGTGGGCGGCCGCGCTGTAGCGGTGGCCGTCGAGCCGCCAAAGCAGCCAAGCCGCCGTCGCCGGCGCGCCACCCCACGCCGCGTGGATGTGCGTCGGCGGATTCCGGCGAAAAGCCCCCGCATACAAACAGGCAAAACCCGCCCCGAGCATGTTTTCCCAGAAATTCAGCCACGAGGGCGGCTTGCGGGTGAAGAGTCCGTGCAGCACCTGCTTCAGCACCTCCGGCCGCCGCCACGATTCATACGGGATCATCCAAAACAGCGTGAGGAGCTTCCATTTCGGAAACCGTGCCACCGGCAGGCCGCGAAAGGTCCCGCCGCCGCCCCACAGCGAATACAGCCGCAGCCGCACGCCGTGCGCTTTCATGGCAATGACCTCGCGCTGCAGGAAGGTCTCCGTGGATTTCGGAAACGTCGTGAAAAAATAGGCGATGACCGGGGACGCTGGCTTCAAGGTCGGGCCAGCATGAGTCCCGCTCCCCGCGCCGCAACGCCGGAAACACCCGCCGCCCCTGCGCGCTTGCGCCCGCCCGGCCGGAACGCTTGGCTCCGCACATGAAAAAATTTTCGCGCCTCCTGCCGGCCCTGCTGGCGCTGTTGACCCTCGCTGCGCCCGCGCTGCGGGCCGACCAAGACGCCGAGGCCGCCGAGGAACTCCGGCAGTTTGCCGCACTGATCCACGACCTGCCGCGCTTCGCCGCCGCTCTGCCGAAGATCGTGCTGATCAACGCCAGCCCCGAGGAAGTCGCCCGGCCGGAATACAACCGGGCCCTCGCCCGGCTGCGGCGGCTCGGCACCGTCGAGCTGTTCGCGTTTCCCGACGACCAAAGCCCCGCCCGGCCGCTCAACCTCCTGCCCCCCGATTATCCCGAGGAACTGCGCAGCCAGAACATCCCGGGCGAGGCCTACCTCATCGGGCTCATCGGGGCCGAGGGCAACGTGGAGGCCGTCCACGTCGCCGGTGCCACGCGCCGGGAATTTGCGGTCAACGCCGCCCTCGCCTACATCCATTGGGAATTCCAACCGGCGCTCGTCGGCAACGAACGCGTGCCGGTGCTCGTCTTCCAAACCATCGCCTTCAAGGCCGTGCCACCTCCCGAGCAGGACTGAACGCCGCCCGCGCCGGAGAAATTTCCCCGAATTTCCCCGCCCGCCAGCCGTGAACTCCAACCGCAGGCTCGGAATTTCCCAGCACCGCCATTTCGCTCGCGATCACGAATCGTCGCAACAGCCACCAAACTTGCGGCAGGGGCCGTTGCCCTCAACGGTCTCGGCCTATGTCCGAAACGAAAGAGGTGATTGGGCAACCGCCCAGCCACGAGCACGCGATCCATCGTATTCGCGAACCACAGGGAGCCAGACCCTAGCACTATTTGGTTACCGGCGCTGCCGCACCTCAGTGCCATGCTCTCCGCCCCATAGTCGCCCGGAGAGTTGCAACTTCCGGATACTGGCGGTGTATTTCCGGCTGTGAGCATCCTGCGTCTCATCCTGGCCGGCTTGGTTGCCCTCGCCGCCGTCTTCGCCACCCTCTTTGCCGCCCTGCTGGTGGTCTTCACGGGGCTGGTTGGTTTGGTCGCCCAGTTTTTCCGCCGGCCATCTTCGACGGCAACCGCCGCCTCGCCGCGTTCCTCACCGCGATCTCCCGCCGGCCGGACCGACGTGATCGACGTCGTCGCCACCCCCGTCTCCTCCGAGCCCCCCAAGCTCTGAGCCCAAGACCCCATCCCGGGTAACAGTTAATCGGCGCAACTAAATCCCGCGCGCCTGTCTTCCGTCTCTTCCCCGCACACAGACAGCGGTTGAATCGGCGGCGGCTATCGGCATGTTGGGCGTGCCCATGAGCCGCTCCACCTCCCGCTCCGTCTCGTTCCGCCGTGTTTTCGGGCGGGCGGCTCTGGCCGTCGGTTGCTGGCTGGGCGGGTGGTTGCTCATCGGATGCACCCCGCGGTCGGCGGCACCCACCGACTCCACGCTCCGCATCGCCCAGCGCAATGAGCCGGCCGACCTCGATCCGGCGCGGGCCACGTTGCCGGACGAGTTTTTTGTCATCCGCGCGCTGGGCGAGGGACTGGTCACGCCCAACCCCACCGACGGCGCACCGTTGCCCGCCGCGGCCGAACGCTGGGAAACTTCCCACGACGGTCTCACGTGGACCTTCCACCTGCGGACCGGCGCCACGTGGTCGAACGGCGACCCGGTCACCGCGCGCGATTTCGTTGCGTCCTACCGCCGGTTGCTGCGCCCCGCGACCGCCGCCCCGAAGGCCGCGCTGTTTTTCGCCGTGCGCGGCGCGGAGGACTTTAATCACGGCCGCACAGCGGATTTCGCGGACGTGGGTTTCCGCGCCGCGGATGACCGCACGCTGGTCGTCACCCTCGCCCGCCCCGCCCCGCATTTCCTCGCGCTCGCCGCCAGCGGTCCGTGGATTCCCGTCCACTCGGCCACGGTGGAGCGTCACGACCGGCGCTGGACGCAACCGGGCCAGCATGTGGGCAACGGTCCTTTCACCCTCACCGAATGGCGGCCCAGCCAGCGCATCGTCGTCACGCGCCGCGCCGATTACTGGGACGCCGCCGCCGTCAAAGTGAACGCGATCCACTTCATCGCCTTCGACCACGGCGACGCCGAGGAGCGGGCCTTCCGGGCCGGTCAGCTCGATGTGACGATGGCCGTGCCGCAGAGCAAACTCGCCGCCTACGCGGCCGAACGCCCCACCCGGCTGCGGCAGGTGCCGCTGCACGAAACGCGTTATCTCGCCTTCAACACGCAGCGCGGCCCGCTGGCCGACGCGCGCGTGCGCCGGGCCCTCTCGCTCGCCGTGGACCGCCGCGCCCTCGTCACCCAAGTGCTCCAAGGCAGCCAGACCGCCACCGCCCGCCATGTGCCGCCGGGGCTGGGCGGTTATCCCGATCTCGCGACGCCGGACGTCTTCGATGCGGAGGCCGCCCGTGCGCTGCTGGCCGCGGCCGGTTATCCCGGGGGCCGCGGTTTTCCCGTGCTCGAACTCGACGGGTGGACGCAGACGCCCGTGCTCGAGGCGATCCAGGCGATGTGGAAAACCCACCTGGGCATCGACACCCGCATCCAACTGCGCGAGGCCAAGGTCCACCAGACCGCGCTCACTACCGGCGGCTTCGACATCGGTTTCATGACCGCAATCCCGGATGTCGCCGACGCCGCCGACCTGCTGAAGGATTTCCGCACCGGCGCCCCTGCCAACTACCCGCAATGGAGCGACGCGGACTTCGACGCGCTGCTCGCTGCGGCGGACCGGGCCGCAAAAGCCGAGGACCGAACGCGGGCACTCGTCGCCGCCGAAGCCCGGCTGTTGCACGAGGCCCCGGTCGCCCCGCTCTATTTCAACCGCCAGACCTTCCTCGTGGCCCCGCGGGTTCGCGGTTGGCAGGCGGACGCCCTTTGGACACGCTTCTACAAAAACGTCTCCCTCCATGAACCTTAAACCCCTGTGCGTTTGCGGTGTTTTCTACGCCGCCCTCGTCAACCTCCCCGCCGCCGCGACCGAGTTTTCGGCCGAGCGCATCAAGACCCACACCGCCATCCTTTCCTCGGATGAGTTCGAGGGCCGATCCCCCGGCACGCCGGGCGAGGACAAGACCGTGGCCTACCTCGTGGAAGAATTTCAAAAAGGCGGCCTCGCCCCGGGCAACCCCGACGGCACCTACGTGCAGGACGTGCCGCTGGTCGGCATCACCTCGCAGACCACCGTGCGCTTCACCTCCGCCGCCGGCCCGCGCGAACTCACGCCGGTGACCGAGGTTTCCGCGTTGTCGCGCCGCAACGTGCCGGAGATCGCCGTCGCAGACACCGAGGTCGTCTTCGTCGGCTACGGCGTCGTCGCGCCGGAGTATGGCTGGGACGACTACAAGGACGTGGATGTGCGCGGCAAGACGGTGCTCATGCTCATCAACGACCCGCCCGTCACGCTCGCCGACGATCCCACCCGGCTCGACGACAAGATCTTCGGCGGGCGCGCCATGACCTACTACGGCCGCTGGACCTACAAATACGAAATCGCCTCCGAGAAAGGCGCCGCCGCCTGCCTCATCATCCACGAAACCGGCCCGGCCGGGTATCCGTTTGCCGTGGTCGGCTCCACTGCCGGCCGCGAGGCCTTCGACCTGCGCACGCCCGACGGCAACGCCGGCCGCGTGCCCTTCGAGGGCTGGATCACGCGCGACGTCGGTTCCGGGTTGATCGCCGCCGGCGGCCACGACTTTGCAACGCTGAAGCAGGCGGCGGCCCGCCGCGATTTCCGGCCGGTGAGCCTCGACCTCCGCGCGGACTTTGCCGCGACCAACACTTTCCGTGACGTCGCGTCGCGCAACGTCATCGCCCGCCTGCCGGGGCGCGACTCCGCCGTCGCCGCCGAGCACATCATCCACACCGCGCACTGGGATCACCTCGGCCGCGACGAACGGCTGGAGGGCGACCAGATCTATAACGGCGCACTCGACAACGCCTCGGGCACCGCGGTGCTCATCGAGCTGGCCCGGGCCTACGCCGCGCTCCCCGCGGAAGTCCGGCCCCGGCGCAGCGTGCTCTTCCTCGCCGTGACCGCCGAGGAGCGCGGCCTGCTCGGCGCGCGGCACTACGCCGAGAACCCGCTTTACCCGCTCACCCAAACGCTCGCCAACCTCAACATGGATTGCGCCCAGGTCTTCGGTCCGTCGCGCGACCTCGAGGTCGTCGGCTACGGCGCCTCGACCATCGAGGACCTCGCTCGCACGCTCCTGGAACGTGACGGCCGCGTGCTCACGCCCGACACCCGCCCCGAGGTCGGTTCCTATTACCGCTCGGACCATTTCGAATTCGCCAAGCAGGGCGTGCCCGCTTTTTACGCCAAGCGCGGCGTCGAGATCATCGGCCGCCCGGAGGGCTACGGCCGGGCGATCAACGACGAATACACCTCGCGCCACTACCACAAGGTGAGCGACGAGATCGGCGACGACTGGGACTTCACCGGTGCCGCCCTCGACGCGCAGCTCTACTTCGAACTCGGCCGCACCATCGCCGACGGCGACACCTGGCCGGAGTGGAAACCGGGCAACGAATTCAAGGCCCGGCGCGACGCCATGCTCGCGCGGCCCTAGGCCGGCGGCCGTGAAGCAGGTTTTTTGTGCCCGGCCGGGCTTGCGGGCTTCCGGCCGTGGCCTACGCTGGTCGCCATGCTTCAAACGTTCCTTCGTCTCTTCCCCCTGATCCTCGCCACGGTCCTCGTCGCCGGCTGCGGCAAAAAGGCCGCCACCGCAGACGCCGGCGCCAAGATCCTCCACATCGGCAACGGCACCGAGGTGCAGGACCTCGATCCGCAGGTCGTCACCGGCGTGCCCGAGAACAAGGTCATCAACGCCATCTTCGAGGGCCTCGTCATCGAGGGACCCAACGGCATCGACACCGCCCCCGGCGTGGCCGAGCGCTGGGAGACCTCGGCCGACGGCCTCGTGTGGACCTTCCACCTGCGCGCCGACGCCCGCTGGTCCAACGGCGACCCGCTCACGGCCCACGATTTCGTGCGCTCCTACCGGCGCATCCTCACGCCCAGCCTCGCCGCCGAATACGCCTACAAACTCCACCATGTCGTCGGTGCCGAGGCCTACAACAAGGGCGAGCTCACCGATTTCTCCCAGGTCGGCTTCAAAGCTCCCGACGACCGCACCCTGCAGATCACGCTCAAGCACCGCGCGCCGTTCCTGCTCGAGGCGATGAAGCACTACTCGTGGTTCCCCGTGCACATTCCCACGATTGAGAAACACGGCGGGCTCGACCGCAAAGGCTCCCGCTGGACCCGCGCCGAAAACATGGTCGGCAACGGCGCCTTCGTCCTCCGCGACTGGCGCCCCAACCAGAAAATCGTCGTCACCCGCTCCCCCACCTACTGGGACCGCGACAACGTGAAGCTCGACCAGATCCACTTCTACCCGATCGAGAGCATGGATACCGAGGAACGCATGTTCCGCACCGGCCAGCTCCACAAGACCAACGAACTGCCCATCTCGAAGATCGACGCCTACAAGCGCGATTACCCGGAAAACTACCGGCAGGACCTTTACTACGGCAGCTATTTCTACCGCCTCAACGTCACGCGCCCGCCGCTCAACGACGTGCGCGTCCGCCGGGCCCTCGCCCTCAGCATCGACCGCGAACAGCTCGTCGCCCAGGTCACCCGCGGCGGCCAGCAGCCCGCCTACCACTTCACGCCGCCTTCGCCGGAATACACGCCCGCGGCCCGCATTACCATGGACGTCGCCGAGGCCCGCCGCCTCCTCGCCGAAGCCGGTTTCCCCGAAGGCCGCGGTTTCCCGAAGATCGAACTGCTCTACAACACCTCCGAAAACCACCGCGTGATCGCCGAGGCCATCCAGCAGATGTGGCGCCGCAACCTCGGCGTGGACATCGGCCTGCGCAACGAGGAGTGGAAAGTGTATCTCGATTCGCAGGACGAGCTGAACTACGACATCTGCCGCGCCGGCTGGATCGCCGACTACACCGACCCCAACACCTTCAAGGACATGTGGGTGACCGGCGGCGGCAACAACGACACCGGCTGGTCGAGCGCCGAATACGACCGCCTCGTGCGCGTCTCGATGGAAACCAACAGCGACGAGGAACGCTTCGCCATCTACCAGCAGATGGAAAAACTCCTGATGGAAGAACTGCCCGTCATCCCGATCTACTTCTACACGCGCGTTTATGCCATCAGCCCCAAGGTGCTGAACTGGGTGCAAAACCCCCTCGACAACCGCTCCTGGAAATACATCGACCTCGCGGACTGAGCCGCGCCGGCCCGGCGGGTTGCGCAAAAAGGTTTGGCAACCCCGCCTGGCTTCGGCATCGCCTAGGTCCGGCCCGGTGGAGCCGGAAATCTCAAAAGTCCAAAATGCCAAATCACAAAGAACAGCGTGCCGCAGGCGTATCCGCCCTTTGGCGTTTGGGATTTCCCTCACCGAAAAATATCGCCGCAAAGCCGCCCGCGCTTCACCGGTGAGGGACTAATCTGTCATGTTTCGCTTCATCGCCCGCCGCCTGCTGGAGACCATCCCGGTCCTCCTCGTGATCATCACGGCGACGTTCTTCATGATCCGCTTCGTGCCGGGCGGACCGTTCACCGCGGAGAAAGCCGTCACGCCCGAGATCCTGCGCAACCTCGAGGCCCACTACGGCCTCGATCAACCGCTCCACCGGCAATACTTCAACTATCTCGGCGACCTCCTGCGCGGCGACCTCGGCCCGTCGTTCAAATACGCCAACCGCACGGTCAACGAGATCATCTTCGACAAGCTGCCCGTTTCCTTGGAGCTCGGCGCGTGGTCGCTCCTCGTCGCCCTCTGCCTCGGCCTGCCGCTCGGCACCATCGCCGCCATCAAGCGCAACTCCTTCCTCGATTACCTGTGCAGCGGCTTCGGCATGGTCGGCATTTGCATCCCCACCTTCGTGATGGGTCCGCTGCTCGCCCTGCTCTTCGGCATCCACCTGCAATGGGTCAATGTCTCCGGCTGGTATGGCCCGGCCGACCGCATCCTACCCGCGCTCACGCTCGGCTTTGTTTACGCGGCCTATGTCGCCCGGCTCACCCGCGGCGGCATGCTGGAGGTGCTCAATCAGGACTACATCCGCACCGCCCGTTCCAAGGGCGCCTCCGAGCTGCGCGTCATCTTCAAGCACGCCCTGCGCGGCGGCCTGCTGCCGGTCGTCTCCTTCCTCGGCCCGGCCATCGCCGGCATCCTCACCGGCTCGTTCGTCATCGAGACCATTTTCCAGATCCCCGGCCTCGGCCGCGAGTTCGTGCAGTCCGCCTTCAACCGCGACTACACCCTCGTCCTCGGCACGGTCATCCTCTACGCCACCCTCATCATCTTCCTCAACCTCGTCGTGGACGTGGTGCAGGTGTGGCTCAACCCGAAGCTGAAGTTCGAGTAACCGATGGCCGCCAACCTTTCGCCCGCGCAGTTGCCCTCGGCCGCCGTCAACCCGGCCGACCTCGAATCCGGCTCCTCCCTCTGGCGCGACGCCTGGCACCGGCTCGCCAAGAACAAGCTCGCCGTCTTCGGCGGCGTCACGCTCCTCGTGCTCGCCGCCATCTGCATCGTCGGCCCGTGGTTCAGCGCCTACGGCTATGAGGAGCAGAACCTCAACAACACCTTCGCCCCGCCCGGCGCCGAGCACTGGCTCGGCACCGATCAGCTCGGCCGCGACCTCCTTGTGCGCCTCATGGTCGGCGGCCGCATCTCGATCATGGTCGGCCTCATCGCCACCTCGGTCGCCCTCACCATCGGCGTGATCTACGGCGCGGTCGCGGGCTTTTTCGGCGGCAAGACCGACTCGATCATGATGCGCATCGTGGACATCATGTATGCGCTGCCTTTCACGATTTTCGTGATCCTGCTGATGGTTTTCTTCGGGCGGCACATCTGGCTGCTTTTCTTCGCCATCGGCGCCGTGGAGTGGCTCACGATGGCCCGCATCGTCCGCGGGCAGATCATGTCGATCAAGAAAATGGAGTTCATCGAGGCCGCGCGCTCCCTCGGCCTCGGCCGGCGCCGCATCATCTTCCGGCACATGATCCCCAACATCCTCGGGCCCATCATCGTTTACACCACCCTCACCATCCCCGCCATCATGCTGCTGGAGGCTTTCCTGAGCTTCCTCGGCCTCGGCGTGCAACCGCCGATGAGTTCGTGGGGCACGTTGATCAAGGACGGCGCGGAAAAGATGGAGGAGTATCCCTGGCTCCTGCTCTTCCCCGGCACGATTTTCTCGCTCACGCTCTTCTCGCTCAACTTCCTCGGCGACGGCCTCCGCGACGCCCTGGACGTGCGGGCGGCCAAGGACTGAGCCGCCTCGCCGGGTCGCGGGCGCACCATCCCGGCCGCAAGCGCCGTTTTTCCGTCTGGCCACAGAACTCCGACCCCTGTCTTCTGTCCCTGCTCCATGACCCTGCGCCGCTTCCGTCCCTATCTCGCCTACCTGCGGCCGGTGCGTGGCCCGTTGATCGTGGCCATCACGGCCGGCCTGCTCTACGGCGCGGCCACCGGCGCGGGCCTGCCGAGCATGATCAACTACGTCTTCCCGGCCATCTTCGACGGCGGGGAGCGCAATCTGCCGCTGTCCACCGTGGCGCTCATCGCCGCCTACATCCCGCTGATTTTCGTCGTGCGCGGCATCTTTGCCTACCTCAACGGCTATTACATCCAGGTGGCCGGCACCCGCATCCTGGAGGCCCTACGGGTGGATTATTTCGCCAAGCTGCAGGTGCTGCCGTTGTCCTTCGTGCAACAACGGCAAACCGGCGACCTCCTCTCCCGCGGGCTGGCCGACACCGCGCAGCTCCAACAAAGCCTCACCCTGCTGGCCAACGACGGCATGAAACAGCCCGGCACCCTGCTCTTCGCCCTGGGCTGGCTGGCACTGGCCTCGGTCCGGGCCGAGGGCGTCGGCATGCTTCTCCTTTGCCTGGGCATTGTGCCTCTGACGGTGTTTCCCATCCGTTATGTCGGCCGCAAAGTCCTGCGCCGCGCCGAGCAGTTGCAGGCACAGCTCGGCTCGCTCACCGGCCAGTTCAGCGAAAACCTGGCGGCCGCCCGTGAGGTCCGCGCCTTCGGGCTCGAGACGCGGGAGACCGGCCGCTTCGCCGGGAACAGCCGCACGCTGCTCACCCTGCAGCTCAAGATCGCAAAATACGCGCAGGCCCTCAGCCCCACCATCGAGGTCGTTTCCTCCCTCGGCATTGCTGGCACCTTCCTCTACGCCTACCACGCCGGCATCGACCGCGATGCCTTTCTCGCGGTCGTCACCGCGCTCTACCTTTGCTACGAACCTATCAAGAAAATCGGTGCGCTCAACAACGAGCTCAAGCGGGGCGAAGCCTCGCTCGCGCGGCTGGAGCAGGTGCTGCAGGCCCCGGTCACCATCGCCGACCCCGCCGCGCCGGTGTCCGTCGCCCGGCTGCGCGGCGACCTCGGTTTCGAGGACGTCTCGTTTGCCTACGGTGACCAGCCCGCGCTGAGCGGAGTGACGGCGCGCATTCCTGCCGGGACGGTCTGCGCCCTCGTCGGTCCCAGCGGCGCAGGCAAAACCACCTTCGCCAATCTCGTGCCGCGTTTCTACGAAGCCGCCGCCGGCAGCGTGCGTCTCGATGACACCGACGTCCGCACCATGCGGCTCGCCGACCTGCGCCGCAACATCGCGCTCGTCTCCCAGGAGCCCGTGCTCTTCAACGACACCATCTATAACAATCTCCTCCTCGGCCGGCCCGAGGCCGGGCGCGACGAGGTCATGGCCGCCGCCGTGGATGCGCACGCCGACGAATTCATCCGCACACTGCCGCAGGGCTACGACACCGTGGTGGGAGAACGCGGCGCCCTGCTCTCCGGCGGCCAGAAACAACGGGTCGCCCTTGCCCGGGCCTTCCTGCGCAACGCCCCCATCCTCATCCTCGACGAAGCCACCAGCGCCCTCGACAGCGACAGCGAGGCCGCCGTGCAGGACGCGCTGCGCAAGCTCGTCGTCGGCAAGACCGTGCTCGTGATCGCGCACCGCTTCAGCACCATCCGCGACGCCACGCTGATCCTTGTCTTCGACCGCGGCCGCATCGTGGCGCAGGGCAACCACGCCGAACTCTACGCCGGCAACCCACTCTACCGCTCGCTCTACGACCGCCAGAACTCCGCCGCCTGAGCGCATGTCCCCGGCCCCGCGCATCCTCGTCATCCGCCGCCGCTACCTCGGCGACATCGTCCTGCTCGGCAGCGTGTTTCGCAACCTCCGCCTCCACTGGCCCGCCGCCCACCTCGCCCTCCTGGTCGAGCCCGGCTGCGCCGCCCTCACGCCGCTGCACCCCGATGTCGATGCCACGCTGGTTCTCCCGCGCTCCCTGCTCGCCTGGCCCGGCTTCCTGCGCCGCCTGCGGCGGGAGCGTTTCACCCACGTCCTCGATTTTGACAACACCGACAAGACCGCCCTGCTCACCCGCTGGACGGGCGCCCTGCTCCGACTCACCTACCGGCGCGAGCTGGTGAAGCACCGGCACCCGCGCTGCTACACCCACGCGGTGCCCGTCACCAACGCCTTTTACGACTCCCACCACATCACCGAGACCTATCTCGCCCTGCTCGCGCCGCTCGGCGTGCCGCTGGCCACGCGTGAAATCCGGCTCGTGCCGTCCGCCGCCGATCTCGCTGCCGTCGCGCCGCTCTCTGCCGGTCCGGGCCGCCGGATCCTCGTGCATCCGGGCAGCCGCAGCCCCATGCGCGTGTGGCCGGCGGAGCGTTTTGCCGCCGTGTGCGACCGCCTGCAGGACGAACTCGGCGTGCAGGTTTTCCTGACGGGCGGGCCCGGCGACCGGGCCGAGCTGGAAAAAATCCGCGCTGCCGCCCGCAGTCATGTCGTCGCACTGGAGCCCCGGTTCACCGTCGGCCGCTTCGCCGCGCTCGTCTCCCGGTTCGATCTGTTCCTCTGCCACGACAGCGGCCCCATGCACATCGCTGCCGGCGTGGGCACGCCCGTGGTCGCGCTCTACGGTTCGCAGAACGCCGTCATCTGGCGGCCCGTGGGCGACAACCACACCGTCCTGCAAACCGCCCTGCCCTGCCCCTGCCTGCCGGACACGCCCGCCCCTTGCGTGAAGACCGACTCCTATCGCAGCTACTGCGTGCGGCAGCTCACGGTGGAGCAGGTGTTCGACGCCGTGGCCGCCCGGCTCAAAGCCGGAAGGCAATGATGGTGTTGGCCACGCCCACGATCTCAGCAAAGCGGCCCGCCTTGATGGTTTCGAAAATCGCCTGGGTGACGCCGCTCGCCCGGCTGCCGAAATCATGGAAGGCCATCACCCCGCCTGGCCGCACAAACGGCAGCCATGCCGTGATGTCGGCCTTGCAGCCTTCGTAGGAATGGTCGCCGTCGATGAAAATCAGGTCGATGGTCCCGCGCTTCGCAGCCAACGCCTGGGCCGCCGCCGCGGAATCACTCACCACCGGCTCGGCGCGCGGGGTCAAGCCCAGCGCGGCAAAGTTGGTCTGGAATATCTCCAGCGTGCTATTCGTGCCCAGCTTGCGGAAATGACGTTGATACCAGGTCACGTCCTCGCCGCACATCGAGAGCCCCTGGAAATTGTCCACGGCGTAAACCTTCGCAGCCGGCCCCTTGAGCCCCGCCGCGAGAAAACAGGTCGAGGCCCCCATCCATGAGCCGATCTCGACCACCTGCGCGTCCACCGGCGCCTCGGCGGCGAGTTGATACAAAAATCCGCGCTCCGGGAAACTGCCCATGTCGTCCGACTTGAACTGCCGCGCCACGCGCAGGAACTCGTCCCAGTCGAGGTCGGGCCGGCGCTTCCGCGCTCCGCGCAGATAGCGGCTGATCTTCAGCGCAAACCGCGCATCCCGCACCCCCGGCCAGTGTTTGAAAGCCATGCGGTCAAGATGGCCGGCCGCTGGGACCGGCAAAGCTTTTTCTTTGCGACCGTGCGCCGGGGCTGCTGTCGTCTGCCAGCTCATGTCAACGCCCCGGGTCACCGTCATCATCTGCACCTATAACCGGGCAGACCTGCTGCGCCAGACCTTGGCCGGGGCGGCGCAACAGGACTATCCGGCCGATGCGCTGGAAGTGCTGGTGATCGACAACAACTCGCGCGACGCCACGCCGTCCATCGTGGCGGAGTTTGCCGGCGCCCCCCATGCCCCGCGCCATGTGCTGGAGACCGCGCAGGGACTCGACCACGCCCGCAACCGCGGCCTCGCCGAGGCGCGCGGCGACATCCTGCTTTTCGCCGACGACGACATCGTGGTGGAATCGGATTGGGTGCGCCAGATGGCCGCGCCGTTCATCGCGGATTCCGCCGGCCGCATCGGTTGTGTCGGCGGCGAAGTGGTGCCGGTCTTCCCCGACGGGCTGCCGGACTGGATTCGCGAATGGCATGCGCCGCTCGCCTTCCGACCGGATGCCGGACCGGTCCCGCCCCGCGACAGCCCGATGGGAGCAAATTTTGCCTTCCCGCGGCGGGTCTTCGATAAAATCGGCCCCTTCGCCGCCGGCTTGGATCGCAAGGGTGCCAGCCTCTTTGGCGGCGGCGATGGCGAGATCGTCCGCCGGGTGCGTGCCGCCGGCTACGAAGTGTGGTTCGCGCCCGCCGCCAAGGTGCTCCACCAGATGCCCGCCAGCCGCACGACCTTCCGCTACGCGGCACGGCACGCTTTCGACTCCGCCCGCTCCCGTGTCGCCGATCGCGCCAGCCGGCCCGGGGCCGCGCGCTACCTGCTGTCGCGCTTTTTCGTCAACCTCCTCAAGGCCCTCGGCTTCACCGTGCTCGCGCTGCTCAACTTTATCGTAGTCCGTCCGGACTCCGCGAAAAAAGCCCTCGTCCGCGCCTGGCGGTCCTGCGGCTACCTTTGGCAAATCCCGCGCTCGCTGTTTGGCAAGGTGTAGGAGCCTGCTTGCAGGCGATTCCAAACTCCGTTGGTCTGGCTAGGCCTGCCGATCGCGAGCAAGCTCGCTCCCACCCGATGTCCCATACCGTTCCGCTGCCCATTTCCGTCGTGATCGTCGCCCGCAACGAGGCGTCCAACCTGCCGCGCTGTCTCGCCAGCGTGTCCGGCTGGGTGGCGGAGATCGTCGTCGTGCTCAACGCCACCACCGACGAAAGCGAAAAGATCGCGCGGGGTTTCGGCGCCACCGTGCACCACACGGAGTGGCGCGGCTACCGTGACACGAAGAACTGGGCCAACGCCCGCGCCACCCACCCATGGGCGCTCTGCCTCGATGCGGACGAGGAAGTCTCGCCGGCCCTCCGCGCCGCCATCACGGCGTTCCTCGACCGAGCGGACCGGGACGCGTTCGCCGGCGCAAGGTTTCCGCGCAAGGTCTGGTTCATCGACCGTTGGATCAGGCACGGCGATTGGTATCCCGATCTGAGTCTGCGCCTGATCCGTCGCGCCGCCGCCCGCTGGGGCGGCGATGCTTTCGTGCATGAGAAAATGGTCTGCGACGGCCCGGTCGCCACGCTCACCGGCGACCTGCACCACTACTCCTTCCCCACGCTTTCCAGCCACGTGGCCAAGATCAACCCCTTCGCCGATCTCTTCCTGCAACAGCAGCAGGCCAAGAGCGGAAAGTTTTCCGTCTTCGCCGCTGTCTTCCGCCCCGGCTGGCGTTTCTTCCGCGCCTATTTCATCAAGCTGGGCTTCCTCGACGGTTACCCCGGTTTCTACATCGCCTGGGCCACCGCCTTCGGCGCCTTCGTCCGCTACAGCCGGCTCTACGAACAGGAGCACCAACGCCCTCCCGATGCCTGACCAGCCCCACCAGTTCAGCAAGCTGGCCGAGGAACTTATCAGCGACCTGCGGCAAGTGCCGACCGAGGAGCCGCGCCGGCAGGTCAAGCGCGCGACCAAGCCCCTCGCCGCGCTCGTCGAGGACCTGCTGCAAAAACACCGTATTGGCCGCGACGCCCCCGAGCACACCATCCGCGACCACTGGACGCAACTGGTCGGTGCCGCCAACGCCGCCTATTCCCACGTCGTCACCCTCGAACGCGGCCGGCTCACCGTCCACGCCTCCCATTCCGTGGTGCGCAACGAGCTCTTCATGCACCGCGACCAGCTGGCGGAAAAAATCCGCCAGCTCCCCGGCTGCCAGGAAGTCCGCCACCTGAACATCCGCGCCGGCTGAGGCCCCCTGCGCCGCTGATACCAATGCCCAAAATAAAAAGCCTCTGAGTCAGCCCCCTACGACAACCCAGCCCCTCGACCCAGTTCCAGCATGCACTGAATGAAAACATTAAAACCTGACCCCCTTTCTCCCTTTCTGCCCCCTTTCCTATATGAAGAATAGAGAACGTTATATTATAATAAGCATGCTCGCAGTGTTTCTTATCTCTGGGTGCGCTAATACTCCTTTAGTTGTCAATGCAGGATTAGATATTAAAACGGCTAAAATCGAACAGGCAGATGGAGAGCTTAATAGATATTATTATAAAAGCCCTTTATCGGTGAACTATGTGGCATTTCAAGCCGCGCAGTCTAATCGTGTAAAGCTGGTAGCTGATGTAGAGAGTATTTTAGAAGAATTTGGCCTTGTTAGAATTGATGATTCTAAAATTCATAGTGACTGGGATGTAATCGATTCTGTCGAGATACGATACGATACCTTGCCAAACACGGGGTTTGAAATATTTGTTGTCAGAGTAGAGATTATGTTAAGCCCGAAAGGCAGTAGAGTTCTTTCTTCAGGAGAACTTAGCGAGCATGCTAATATCCGATGGTATGAATCAATGTCTAACAGTCCTGCCACACAGGAAACATTTTCGATTTTGCTTACGCGTGGTATATACCGGGCCTTAAAAAAGTGAACCCCACAGGCCAATCAAAGGTAACGTCCGGCATGTTTCGCACATTTGGAGAGGGTTGGCAGAGGGCGGGTTAACCGATAACCCGAACCCGAAAGCCAACATGCCGGGGAGCCAAAAAGAGCCAAAGGAGCCAAAGGGGGTCAGGTTTTAAGTATTAAGATTTACGCATAACTCGCGACTGGCCGAATCGATGGCATGACCCGCAAGCTGCGATGGCAATTACCCGTGGACGATCAACCCGGGGCCAGGCGTGGTTTGTTGGCTGTTATGACCGCCTTGCCGGCCATGCGGCGGGTGCCGCCAGCACCAGCAAGTTTTCGCTTGCGCCGGCCTTGGCGGTTTCGGATTCTCCGCCCTTGCGTCAGTGGAAACCCGCCGGTTGCGGGGGACCACCATGACTGGCCCCGGTTCGCCGGGGTTGGAACGGTGACGCCGGCCAGAGCCCGATTACAAGGGCCGCGGCGGGCGGCACGGAACCCTCCCGGGTTCCCTACAGTCGTGCAAATCAACAACTAAACCATGTCAACTCCAGTCGTTAAACCCGAAATCATCGCCGCCTACAAAACCCACGAGAAGGATACCGGTTCGTCCGAAGTCCAGATCGCGCTGTTGTCCGCCCGGATCAATCACCTGACCGAGCACCTCCGCACGCATCGCAAGGACTTCCACTCGCGCCGCGGCCTCCTCCAGATGGCTTCCCGCCGCCGCAAGCTGCTCGATTACCTCAAGAAGCACGATCTTCCCAAGTATACCGAGCTCCTGCAAAAGCTGAGCCTTCGCCGCTAACCAACTTTGTCACACGGGCGACCCGATCCGCGGGTCGCCCGTTGTCTTTCCGACACTCGTCGCCCCGACCGGGACATTTCCATCAGGCGCCGCCCCAGACCGGCGCCTGATGGAAATCTCTCGGGTCAAGCCCGAGGAGACCAAGCGGGTTCGTGCAACCCCAACCACGCGACCGCCCTCCGGCGTTCGCCGCCTCCGCTCAGGAGGCCAACGAGTCCGTTCAGTCCCGTGTCGCTGACCGCATTCGCCTTATCCGAGACACTTTATCCGAAAACCGAAAATGAAACAGAAACATAGCGTCACCGTGCCCGGCCTCGGGCTCACGTTCTCCACCGGCACCTACGCCCAGCTCGCGGGCGGGGCCGTCAACGTCAACGTCGGCGAGACCAACGTCTTCGTCACCGCCTGCGCCGCGCAGACCATGCGCCCCGGGCAGGACTTCTTCCCGCTCACCGTCGATTACCGCGACAAATACGCCGCGGCCGGCCGCTTCCCCGGCGGCTACTTCAAGCGCGAGGGCCGCCCCTCCGAGCGCGAGATCCTCATCTCCCGTCTCTGCGACCGTCCCTGCCGCCCGCTCTTCCCCGAGGGCTTCCTCAACGAGGTGCAGATCATCGGCCAGCTCTTCTCGGCCGACCTCGTCAACGACTCCGACATCGCGATGGTCAACGGCGCCAGCGCCGCCCTCGCCATCTCCGACATTCCGTGGAACGGGCCGATCGGCTGCGTGCGCGTCGCCTTGATCGAGGACCAGTTCGTCGCCAACCCGACCATCGAGCAGATGTATTCCTCGTCGCTCGACCTCATCTACGTCGGCAACGAAAAGGACATGCTGATGATCGAGGGCTCCGCCGACCAGATCCCCGAGGAGAAATTCATCGAGGCACTGGAATTCGGCCACAAGTCCATCCAGCCGATCATCGCCGCGATCCGTGAGCTCCAGCAGCTCGCCGGCAAACCGAAGGCCGTCTTCAAGCTCGTCGGCGCCACGCCCGAAGCCCGCGCCATCATCGAGCGCGTCGTCCCCGCCGAGCGCGTCTCCGCCGCCATCTTTGGCTACGAGAAGAACGTCCGCTCCGCCAACGTGAAGGCGCTCAAGGAAGAGGCCAAGGCCGCCCTCACCGCCGAGCTCGGTGCCGACAAGTTCACCGATGTTGATCTCAACGTCGTGTTCGAGGACCTCCAATACAAGGCCTACCGCGCCACCGTGCTCGCCCAGGGCGTGCGCTCCGACAAGCGCGATGCCAAGTCCCTCCGCCCGCTCCACGCCGAGGTCGGCGTCCTCCCGCGCGTCCACGGTTCCGCCACGTTCCAACGCGGCGACACCCAGAACATCGCCCTCGTCACCCTCGGGCCGACGAAGGAAGCGCAGGACATGGACGGCCTCACCGGCGGTGCGACCTCCAAGTCGTTCATCCTCCACTACAACTTCCCGCCGTTCTCCGTCGGCGAAGCCGGCCGCTTCATCGGCCCCGGCCGCCGCGAAATCGGCCACGGCGCCCTCGCCGAGCGCTCGCTCGTGCCGGTGCTCCCGCCCGAGGACGTGTTCCCCTACTCCATTCGCGTCGTCTCCGAGATCATGGCCTCCAACGGCTCGACCTCGATGGCCTCGATCTGCGGCGGCTGCCTCGCCCTCATGGACGCCGGCGTGCCCATCACCGCGCCGGTCGCCGGCATCTCCTGCGGCCTCATGACCGAGATGGACGCCTCCGGCGCCATCAAGAAGTGGGTCACGATCACCGACATCCTCGGTGAGGAAGACCACTTCGGCGACATGGACTTCAAGATCGCCGGCACGACCAAGGGCATCACGGGCTTCCAGCTCGACCTGAAGATCAACGGCCTGCCCTTCGAAATCGTCAAAGCCGCCGTGCATCAGTGCCGCGAGGCCCGCATCGAGATCCTCAAGGTCATGCTCGCCTCGCTGCCCGCGCCCCGCGCCGACCTCAGCCAGTATGCCCCGCGCATCCAGACCATCCAGATCAACCCCGAGAAGATCGGCCTCCTCATCGGCCCCGGCGGCAAGACCATCCGCCGTATTACCGAGACCACGGGCGCGCAGATCGACATCGCCGAGGATGATTCCGGCAAGGTCTTCATCTACTCCAACAACGGCGAGGCCATGGCCCGCGCCATCAAGGAAATCGACGGCCTCTGTGGCGGCGGTGCTGGTGGCGGTGGCGGTGGCGAACCCATCGAGATCGGCAAGATCTACACCGGCCGCGTGACCGGCGTGAAGGAGTTCGGCTGCTTCGTCGAGTGCACGCCCGGCAAGGAAGGCCTCTGCCACATCAGCGAGCTCGCCGACTTCCGCGTGCGCCGCACCGAGGACGTCGTCAAGGAAGGCGACTCCATCACGGTGAAGTGCATCGGCATCGACGAACGCTCCGGCAAGGTCCGCCTCAGCCGCAAGGCCGCGTTGAAGGATCTTGAGGCGCAGAAGCAGCAGGGTGGCGCAGCCGCCCCCGCCGCCGAAGCCCCCGCGCAATCGTAAGGCAGGGCGGGACAGCTAACCCTTCAAGCCGCGACCTCCGGGTCGCGGCTTTTTTGCGCCTCTTCGCATCCGCCGGCCTGACCATGGTGATCTGGACCGGGTTAATATAAGCCCTGAGCGTCGCACCCAGGCGCGGCAGCGCCGGTAGGGTCCGCTCTCCGAGCGGACCGGCAGGCAGCGTATCGTTTACCGGCCTGCCCGGAGGTCAGACCCTACCTTTCGCCGCTACCCAGACAAATATCAACGGCACTAGGCAACGCGGCGTTAAGATTCCCCAAGTTTGGGCTTACCGCTTAGCGCATATTGCTATCAGCTTTTGCCATGCGACTTTTGGTCACCAACGACGACGGCATCGGCTCCCTTTTCCTGCACGAGCTCATCTTCGCGCTCAAGGCCGCCGGCCACGAACTCTACGTCATCGCTCCCGTGACCGAGCAAAGCTGGACCGGTGCATCCAAGACCCGCCACCGCCCCGTCAAATCCGCCGCCGTGGACCGCGGCTTCGGCTGCCCCACCTGGATCGTGGACGGCACGCCGTCTGACTGTGTCAACATCGCCATCGCCCACCTGCTGCCCACCTTGGCCGGCGCGCCACTCCGGCTCGACGGCGTGGTGAGCGGTATCAACGTCGGCTTCAATTGCTCGCTCGGCTTTGTCCTCGCCAGCGGCACCGTGGCCGGGGCCTGGGAAGGCGCGCTGCACGGCCTGCCCGCCCTCGCCGTCTCGCAGGATGTTTCCGAGGAGGTTTACAACCACCTCAAGGAGCGCGGCGGCGCCCCGGAGGGCGAACTGCTCACGACCCTAAAAAATACCGCCGCCCACGCCGCCCGGCTCGTCGCGGAGATATTTCCCGCCACCCCGGCCAACAGTTTTACCGTTCATAATATCAACAGCCCCTGCCCGTGCGCGCCCGATTCACCGGTCCGACGCACCGTGCCTGCACAGGTGCAGGTGCCGGGGCTTTTCAGCCCGGCGGCCGACGACGGCTCGCACCGGTTGCTCTGGGGCAAGATCCACGACGTCTCCCCTGCCGAGCCGCTCACCGACATAAAATGCCTCGAACAAGGTGCCATCAGCCACACCGTGCTCGACTACCGCCGGCTCGGTCACGACTGAGCCGCTGCCGCCGGTTCATCTTACCAGCGAAAAGCCCGCCCGCAGGGCCGTGGACCGCACGTTGTAGTCCAACAGGCTCTCGCCGTAGCCGCTCCAATATTGCAGCATGAAGTAGGTCGCGAAATCGAACGGCGCCGCAAATTTCACGGGGATCGTCAGGCTGCTCTCCACGCTGCCCCTATGGCCGCCGCGCCCCAGCCGGCCGGCCACGGTCACGGCCAACCGGTCGTTTTTCCCAAACGCCAGCAACAGGTCAACGTTGCCGCGGTAGTCGCGGATGTTGTCGTTGTCGGACAAATCGGACACGTAGGCATGGATCCGCGGCGCCACGATGAGATTCCAGCCATCGAGCCGGCCGAAGGCCATGCCGGGACGGAAATAGACGGTATTAAGGCTGCGCGAACCGAAGCCGGTCCGCCCATTGGACTCATGCCGGGCGCCGGCCTGATAGCCAAGCCACTTGAAACCGCCGCTCTCATTCATTACCGCCTGGGACTCGAAAAACAGCTCCGGCATGTAACTGGTGTCGTAAAACGGGCTGGAGTAGGCCGTGATATCCCACAGCGACCGCTGCGTGAAGCCAAAGAACCAGCGATGCACCGCCGCCACCTCTTCGCCGGGCGCCGGTTCGGCCCCGGCAATCCGGTAACGAAAGCTGAACTGGAACTTCGCCGCCTGCGCTTCGTTACCGTAGATGAAATAGATCGGCTCATGCGCGCTAAAGCGCCGGGCGAAGGTCCGCTGCACCGCCGCCTCCACCGTGCGCGGCGGCACCAGATTACTAAGAGGGGCGCGCACCGGCTTGGCTTCACTCATCGCAGCATGCACCTCCAAGGCCAGTTTTCCGGCAAAGGGCGGCGGCAGCTCCAGCACCAGCCGGCCGCGGGCCTCCGCCGGCAATCGCAGCACGTAGTCGCGCACGGCAAAACCACGCGCCGCCACCGTCACCGGCTCGGTTTCGCGCAGCACCGCCTGCAACTGCACCGGCCATTGCCGGTAGTGATCCGCGGAAAGCCGGCCGGACAGGCTGCCCGGCAAGGTGAGCGCAACGGTCTCCGCCGCCGGATTCAGCAAGACCAACTCGACACCCACCTCGGCGCCGACTCCCACCGCCTCAATCGGCCCGGCGAGGTTCACGATGACTCCGCGGACCGTGCCCACACCCAACAGGAGCAGGAAGCAGAAAGTTCTAAAAATTAACCTCATGGCACCAAGGTAGCGAAATTCATGCCGGATGCCGCCCACGGGGGCACGCATCATGGCACCAGATCCACCATCGTGGCAAACAACCCGAGATCAATCGTCAGGCCCAGCATCACATCACAACCCACGCAGGCCAGGGCCGGCTGCCACCAAGATCGCCGCCGCCGGAGCAACCGCTGCTCGATCTCCTCGCGCATGGCATCCTCAGCTCCATAGCCATCCAGGAAGTTGGCCCAGTGCTTCGGATCGAGGCTGGTGCCGGAAGCTTGCAACAGTTTGTCGATGGACCGGCGGAACCGCGCGAGGTTGGCTGCCAGCCAGCCTCCGGCGGGCACGATGCATGCCTTGTCGAAATCAATCAGGTGAAAGGTCCCGTGTGCATCGCGCAGCACATTGCTGACGTTGATATCATCATGCCGCACCCCGTGGCCGTGAAAACGCGCCAGCAGCGCACCAATGCGACTCCAGTCGTCAGCCGTCACTTCCCCTGCACGGATGAGCTGGCAAAGCGGAGTGGTCGCTTCGATGCGCTCCGTGATGAGATCACCGCGGTAGATCAACCCGGTGCGCTTGACCCGGGCGGCAATCGGCCGCGGCACCGGCAGTCCGCGCTCCCGCAGTTCGGTGAGCAGATGCCACTCGCGCCACGGCCTGCTGTTGTGCAGCCCCGGCCAGAAATACCGCTCCCGGTTGATCCGCCCCATCCAGCCGCCCCGCAGGTAGCGCCGCAGCGCCCAGACCCGCGCGCCCATCTGTGCAAAAAACACCGTGCCCCGGCCTTGGGCCACATCCACGATCGCCGCCTGCCGGTTCCACCACTCGGGCTCAAAATGATGGTCGGCCAGTTCCGGGGCGGTTTTCTGGTCAAAGAGAAGAAAGGCTTCGGCAAGTCGGGGCATGGTGGTCGGAGCGGGAGCTGGCGGGGTGATCCCGGGACGGGCAAGGCATGGCGAACTGTCCCCCGCAGCGCAAGTCCGCTCGCAGGTCAAATTTCCCGCGCACACATCTGCCTTTGCCTTGCCCGGCCTTTGTGCTTTCTTTCGCGCCTCCTTATGATCGAAGTCCGCAACCTCACCCGCGTCTTCCGCACCTACAAGAAGCAGCCCGGTTTTTGGGGCGGAGTGAAAGGGCTCTTCCGACGCGACTTCGAGGAAACCGCCGCCGCCAAGGACATCTCCTTCGACATAGCAGAGGGTGAGTTTGTCGGCTTCCTCGGCCCCAACGGCGCCGGCAAGACCACCACGCTCAAGATGCTCTCGGGCCTGATCTACCCCACGGGCGGCACGGCACGGGTCGCGGGTTTCGACCCCACGCGCCGCGAAAACGCCTACCGGCGCATCTTCGCCCTCGTGCTCGGCCAGAAGAACCAGTTGTGGTGGGACCTCCCCGCCATCGAGTCCTTCAACCTCCTGCGCGCCATCTACGGCCGGCCGAAAGACGAGTGGCAGGCCACCCTTGATGAGCTCGTGGACCTGCTCACGGTCCGGGAGAAACTCAACGTCATGGTGCGCGAACTCTCGCTCGGCGAGCGCATGAAGATGGAACTCATCGCCGCCCTCCTGCACCGCCCGCGGGTGCTGTTTCTCGACGAACCCACCATCGGGCTCGACGTCATCTCGCAAAAATCCGTCCGCCAGTTCCTCCGCGACTACAACCGCAAACACCGCGTGACCATCCTGCTCACCAGCCACTACATGGCTGACATCCAGGAACTCTGCGAACGCGTCATCGTCATCCACAAGGGCGAGAAAATCTACGACGGTGCGCTGGACCGCCTGGAACATGCCGGCGGCGCCCGCAAGCGCATCATCACCTTCCTGCCCGGCAACGCCGATGCCTTTCCCGCCGCCTGGGTCTCCGCCCACGGCGAAACCCATCGCACCGACGACGGAAAATTCACCGTCCGTGTGCCCGGAGAGAAAGTCGTCGCCGTGTCGCAGGAAATCCTCACCGCCGGCCCCGTGGCCGACATCACCATTGAGGAAGTCCCACTCGAGGACGTGATTGCGGAACTGTTCAACGCCCAGGCCTGATCCGCTCCAGGTTCGGCTCGGCCGGACTCATGCATCGAAGGTAGGCCAGCGTGCTTGCGCGCGCTCCGGGAAAGCTCCGCAAGCGGGCCGCCCACCCGGTATCATTTGGTTTAACCGTATGGCAGTCTGGGTCCGGCTCAGAGCGGCCAGCGCCAGCTCGGGCCGATCAAGCCGGGCACCAGCTCCCTGAGCAATCCGGCCCCCTGCTCCGCCGCCGCGATGATCGCCCCGGCCGTGTCGGCCGATGACACGTTGAACCGCGCGGCCTCGGCCGGCGGCAAAATCTGCTCCAATCTCCGGCCATCCGGAAAACTGCGCTCGCCGCGGCGCAGCCGGAGTTCATGCGCCAGCCTCAGGTTCACCTCCGCCAGACCACGGTGCAGCATCCGCCGGGCGGCGACGAGTTCACCCCGCTCCGCCTTGCGCCGCAACCACACGTAGTCGCACACGAAGCCGTTCGCCAAGCGCACGATTTCCTCGTCGCCGAGCCGTGGGTCGGGCACCTCAGCCACGACTTTTCTATAGAACGGCTCCCAACCCGCCGCACCGTGCAGAAAACGCCAGCCCGGCCGAATCACAATCGCCAGGTCCCCCAAGGCCCGGCGCAGCACCGCCGACTGCCGATGCAGCCCGAGCGACATAGCCACCTGCGCAAGTTGCAACCGCGCGGCCGGCAGGACCACCAAGTCCATCTCCATCGTCGGAAAGACCGCCGATACTTTGCGCGCTCTGCCCAGCACGCCAAGCCGGTCCACATAGGCCAGCGGTGCGCCCAAACCGGCCGCCGCGGTCCATCCCGCCTGCGCAAAAATTTCCGGCCGTGAGGTGATGACGTGAAAATCCCAGTCCGAAGCCGCGTCCGGCTGCCACAACCGATCGTCTCCCGACCGCGCGCGCGAACCGATGAGCACCGCCGCCTTGATCGCGGCGGACTGCGCCGCCCAAGCCGCCAGACTTTGCGCGGGATCACCCATGGCTCACAGGCTGCGGAGCGAGACTAGGATCTCCGTGCCCTGCATTCCGGGGCCGGCGTGGATTTCCCCGTGGTGCAGCCGGATGATTTCCTTCGCCAGAAAAACCGCCAGCCGCCCTTGGTTCGGCACCGCCCCGTCCACCGGCTCCGGCAGGATGCCTTCCAGCTCCAAGTGCCGGCCCTTGATGGAAATCAGGGCCGTGAGTTCGTGAGCCTCGCCCGTCGCGCGCAATTGCAGCGTCAGCTCCTGCATCCCCTGCCCCGGCCGGTTCTCGGCGAGCGTCTCCACCAGCGAACACAGCGCGAATTCGATCAACGGCGCGGCGGCATGCAGGCGGACGGGATCCGGCCCGACCTCAACCTCCAGGTTCGAGGCCGCGCCGAGCGTCTTGACGAGTTCCCGTAAATCCACCGGCTTGGGCTCCGCTTCGTCCAGCGTCTGCATCAAGCCGAGCCGGCGGTTCAACGCCTCCAGCCGGGCAATGTCCGCCTTCAAGGTGTCCATCAGAGCGGCGGCGGATTTGCCGGGCGGGGCCTGCCGGAAAGTCGCGAGCGAGACGAGGGCGTTGCCCAGTTCATGGCTGAGCGTGAGCGCCAGCTCGCGCAGCAGGTTCTTCCGCTCCTGCCGGGCCCGGCCCGCGGCATCATGCACCTCCGCGCTGGCCTCTTCCCAGAAAGCCCACACCCCGCCGGTCTCGGCCACCAGACCCGCGCTGGCGCGAAAAGGCTGACCGGCCGCCGGCGCAACCCGGCAAACCTCCCGGGTCCGGCGCGCCCGGCCCATGAGATCGCGCACCACCAGCGGCACCTGCCGCGGCACGGGCTCGCCCGCCGCCAGCACCAGGGTGCTCGGGAGATACCTCGCGCCCAGCCCGGCTTGCTCGGAAAATTGCTGCAACCGGCCAAGCTGCGCGGACTTGGCCAGAAAATGCCGCAGGAGCCGGGCAAAGAACACCGCGCGCGTCCGGTCTGATTCATCGTAGGGCTGGCCGTCATCCCTCACCCCGAGCGCGATCAAGCCGAGGAGCCGGCCGTTGTCGTGCACGGGCACGAGCAGCCGCGCGCCCCACATCGCCAGCCGGTTGCGCACGGCCAGCTCCGCCACAGGGTCCGAGGGACTGTCCCAAGTCGTGCCGTCAATCACCGCCGGATGCCGCTCGAGCAGGCCGACCAGCGCGTCATCCGCCCCGAAGAACGAAGTGCCGCGGTCCGCCCGAAACCCATCGCCCTCGCGCAGGAAAAACACCGCATGCGAGGCGCGCAGCAGGAAGCGCGAGGCCCGGCGAAATTCCGCGATGAGTCGGTCGCGCGTGTCGAGGTTCTCGACTGCACCCTCAATGAAATCCCACAGCTCCACGCTGTCGCTGCCCGCCGGCATCCGCGGCAGCGGCCGCGCCGGCTCGGTCCGGCGTCCCTTCTCCAGCATGAGTTCGACCATCGACTGCTTCTCCGCCACCTCTTCCACCAGCGGCAGGATGTCGCGCAGGCGGGTCGCGCTGTCGGCATACGAAAGATAGGCGCGGCCCCGGCCCGCGAGCTTGGCCTGTTCAAAGGGCAGGCTGCGCGGCTCGCCGACAAAGATCGTCGGGCTCTTCGCCAGCGAGGCCGGCAAGGCCGGCTCCATCGCGGCATCCAATACCACCACCGCCGCAAATCCCGGCTGCGTGCCGCCCGGGAAACTCTGCGGCGTCAGGCGCACCGCCGCCCGGCCCACCGGCAATTGCCGCTCCCAGGCGGCGGCCAGCTCATCATCGGCGGTGGCGAGGATTATCAGGCTGGGCATGGAAAGGTGACGCGAAAGGTGGCTCCGCGACCGGCCACGGGAGGATCCACGGTGATGGTCGCCTTGAGCCCGGTCAGAATGTCGCTGCATATCGCCAATCCAAGTCCAAACCCCGTGGACTTGGTGGATTGGAACGGCTGGAAAAGCCGCGGCACCATGTCCGGAGCGATGCCGTGGCCGCTGTCCTCAATCGCCACTTCCACTCCGCCGGGCAGATTGCGCGTGGATACCCTGACCCAATGCGAACCCGGGAGGGCCTCGACCGCCTGCAGCGCGTTGAAGCACAGATTGAGGATGACCTGCTTCACCGCGGTCGCATCGGTCTGCACCCGGTCGGGCGCCGCCCGGAAATCGGTGAGCACCCGGATCTGCCGGTCCTCGGCCTTGGCCTCGACCAACTCCAGACTGGCGCGCAGCACCGGGTGCAGCTCGAGATTGTCCGCCAGGTAGGCCCGCGGGGTCGCGAGATCGAGGAGCTGCTCCGTCAGCCGGTCAATGCGCGCCACTTCCTCGCCGATGAGCCGGAAAAATTTTTCCCGGAAGACCGGGTCTTGGTAGTGCTGCGGCAGCAGTTGCACGAAGGTCTTGATCGTGACGAGCGGGTTGCGGATCTCGTGCGCAAGGCTGGCCCCCAGCAGGCCGACCGTCGCCAGTTGCTCCGCGCGCTGCGCCTTCACCGAGTAGTGCGAGCGCTCCAGCGCGCTTTCGATGATGGAGGCCAGCTCCACCAGTTGCGCGACCTGCGGATAGGTGAACGGCCGCCGGGTCAGCGGCACACCGACGGCCAGCACCACGCTGAGGCTCTGCCCGCCGCAGGCCACCATCACGCCCAGTTGCTCCCGCTCCATGAACAACTGCAGCTCGCGTTCGTGCGATTCCTGCCGCTGCCGCGCCAGCCGTTCCGGCGTCACCCAGCGCAGCCGGCCCAGCGCCTGCACCACGGAGCCATCGGCCGGCAACGTCAGGCCACCGCCCCGCAACTGGCCTTCCGCCCCGGTGAGGACGTAGGCGCGCTCCGCCTTCGCCCAGCTCCGCAGCAGCAGCACAAAGGACTGCTCCAGCCGCTCGGGTTTGGATTCGCGGCGCGCCGCCTCAAAGGCCGCCCGCCGCGCATCCTCGCCCTGCAGGTTGAGATCAAAGACCTGTTGGAACCACGGCCCCGCTTCCGCCGCAAACCACAGCCCGAGGCCGACCGCGATCAGGAAGGCCAGCGGCTGCGGCACCAGCATCACGATCAACTCGTTGGCCGACCAGATGAACAACGCAGCCGCGAGCGCCAGAAACAATTTCTGCAGCCCGAGGAAGAGCATGTGCCGGGCATCGAACACCCGCGCCGTCAGCATCACCCACGCCGTGCCGCCGTAGAAAATGAGCACGATCACGGGCTGCATGAAGATGTAGGCGGAATTGTGCGTGATCGCATTGGCCACCATCAGACCGATGACCGTCACACAGGCCGTGGTGCCACCCAACAGGAGCACCTGCAGCTCCAACCGCTCCACCCCGGCGGTGTGGCGCGCCTGCAGCAGCGTCTGCAGCAACAGGATCACGTAGAGCGTGATGACCCCGCCCATGTAGGCGAAGTATCCCCAGCCATACACGCGGACCTCCGGGGTCGAGTGCGCGGGCACGAACCAGTAGGTGAAGGCCAGCCAGGCCAGCAACCCGCCGACCACCGCCCACGGCCACCAGCGGCGGGGATGCCAGGAATCCGGGCTCCGGCGCACCATTTCCTTCACGACCCAAAGGTGCGCCGGCAAGAAGGCCCCAACCGCCGACGCCATGCGCACCCAGTAGAGCCCGTCGTCCCCGAACAACGCCATCTCGAGGCACATCAGCCACGCGGCCACATGCAGCGAGCCCGAGAAGAAAACGCGGTTGATCATCCGCCCGGGGTTGGCCCAGAGCGCAAAGCTGCCCATCGCGACCGCCGCGAGCGCGGCGAGGACGGCCGGGTTGAAGATCAGTTGCTCAAGAGCAGGCATGCGTTTGTGCCGGAGAGGCCGTGCGAATTGATCAGGGTGACGCCGTGGGCGACATGGCGGGCTGCGGCGGAGAGGTTCAACGGACAATCCGGATCGGGATACTGCCAATTGACCGTGGGCGGAATCACGCCCGAGCGCAACGCCAGCGCCGCCGACGCCACCTGGATCGCCCCGCCGGCGCCGAGCGGATTGCCGATCGCCCCCTTGATCGATACCGTGGGAATTTCCGCCAGCCGCGCGCCGAAGATTGCCTTCAACACCTGCGCCTCGGCGCGGTCCACCAGCTTGTGTCCCGGGCCCCAGGCGTTGATGCAGTCCACCTCGTGCTGGCGACGGCCGGCATTGCCCAGCGTCAGCCGGATCGCCTCCGCGAGCCCCGCCACCGGCTGTTCAGCCGGATCGGTGGCATACGCATAGCCGTCCACCAATGCATAAGCCGGCCGCGGGCTCTCCTCCGGCTCCAGCACCAGCAGACACGCCCCCTCGCTGATCACGCCCGTCGTGCGCCAGCAGTCAAAGGGCCGGCAGATGCGCTCCGGCATCTCCGCCGTGTCCGGCGTCAATCCCGCCATCTTCAGCTCGATCATCGGGTGAAAATACAGCGGCGCCTCGGTGCCGCCGCAGACCGCCAGCTCCGCTTCGCCGGTGGCGATGGCGTTGGCCGCATGGCCGATGGCATCGAGTCCGGAGCAACACGCGCTTTGCAACGCCAGCGTGCGCGTGCCGCCGCCCACCACCTCGGCCACCGCGCCCGAGATGGCGCTCACGGACGAGCTGAAAACCGCGCTCGGCAGGCCAAATGCCGGCCCCTTGCGCAGGATCGTTTCCATGATCCGGTTCATGACCCCGAAATCCATCAGCGAGGCGCCCACGGTGATGAGCGGCGAAACGTCGCGCAGCTCCTCCAGCCTCAGCCCGGCATCGGCCACGGCCAAGGCCGCGCCCGCCAGCGCAAACTGCGTGTGCCGCGGCAGCCGCTTCGCACTACCCAGGCCCAATGCTTCCAGGTCCAGCGACTCGACCTCGGCCGCCACAAAGGCGCCCGCGCCCTGCCGGGCGAAGCCCTTGTATTCGTGCACCCGGCTCACCGGCTCGTTGATCCCGGCCGCAAAGGCCGCACGGCCGATGCCGGCGGGCGTGACCGGGCCGAGGCCGGTGATTTTGACGCGCCGCCGTTTCATTGCGTGGTCCGGGTTTATTCCCGGACCGCGGGGAAGACCATGCGGATCGTGGTGCCCTGCCCCGGCGCCGACTCGATTTCCAGGCTCGCGCCATGCGCCCCCAGCAAGTGGCGGCAGATGTTGAGACCAAGCCCGGTGCCGGTCGCCTTGCTCGTGAATCCGCCGCGCAGCGCACGCTTCAGGGCATCCGCCGTCATGCCCGCGCCGTCATCCTTCAACGTCACGAGGTGCGTCCCGCCGTCGCGGCTGACCGTGAGGTCGAGCCGCTGCGCGCCGGCCTCGAGGGCGTTTTTGAACAGGTTCTGAAAAATCCGCATCAGTTCAAACGCCGAGCCGCGGATCTGCGCCTCGGGACTGCCGCTCACGCGGATCGCGAGATTGTTGAAGAAGATGACCTGCTTCACGTCCTGGATCACCCGGACCAAGTCGAGTTGCTGATACTCGGCCGGCTTGCGGGCGCCCTGCCGCCAGTTTTCGGAGAGGTGGTGGCAGTATTCCGCCGCCTTCTCCACCAATGCGGCATATTCCTGCATCTTCCGGCCGCGACCGGGATCTTGCGCTGCCACGGCCCGCGCTTCTTCCGCCAACAAGGCCGCGTAACCGATGACCACGGTAAGAGGATTGTTCAGATCGTGCACCAGCTCCACCGAGGCCCGCCCTTGCCAGATGTGCGGTTCGTTTTGCTCGATCTCGCTTTTCAGCGCCCGGTTCATCTCCTCGGTGCGTCGGACCATCTCGGCCTGCTGCCGGCGCAGCCGCGAGGCATCGGCCTGCTTGCGCACGGCGGCCACGAGTTCCGCCACGTCGGGCGGCTTCCGCAGATATTGGTTGGCCCCGCCGACCATCGCCTGCTGGGCCGTGTGCAGCGTGCCGTAACCCGTCAGCATGATGACCGACACATGCGGATCGATTTTGCGCAGCTCCTCCAGCGCGCGGATGCCGTCCATCTCGGGCATACGGATATCCATCACCACCACCGCATATGATTGTGTTTTCAGCCGGGCCAAGGCCTCGGCCGCGCGGTCGGCCGTCTCGACCTGAAACTCCGTGGCCAAGGTAAAGGCGATGGACTCCCGCGGGCCATACTCATCATCCACCACCAGCACGCGGGGTTTCTCGTTAACTGCGGCTTTGGTCTCAGGCTGGTCGGTTACCATGATGGGGCGAAAACGGCCTGCAAAATCGTCGCACAGGGCATGCGCGTGTTTGCAGTTTACGCAACCTTCTGTCAAGGAACGCATCCGGAAACGATTTGCACTAAACCCTCCCGGTCTCCCTTTACGTGATTTTTACCATTACCAACCTCACCGTCATTGGCCTCGCCGCGCTCACGGCCGCCGCCCTCGTCTGGTTTTTCCTGCAAAGCCGCCATGCGGCAACCGCTGAGCGCGCGCGTCTGCTCGAGGCCGACCTCGCCGCCGCCCGCACCCGCCTGGCCGAAACCGAGGGCCTCAAATCGAAAATCGAGAACGATCTCGCCGCGGAACGTGCCGCCTCGGCCGAAAAAATCACCGCGTTGACCGCCGCCCACGAGCGTTTGAAGAACGAGTTCAAGGCCCTCTCCGCCGAGGCGCTGAGCAGGAACAGCGATGAGTTCCTCAAGCTCGCGCGCGAATCCTTCGGCAAACTCCACCAGCAGTCGGCCGACGAACTCGGCAAACGCCAGCAGGCCATCGATTCCCTGGTGAAGCCGCTCAAGGAATCGCTGGAGAAAGTGGACGCCAAGATCGGCGAGATGGAAAAAGTCCGCGCCAACGCCTACGGCCAGCTTTCCGAACAGTTGAAGTCGCTCGGCACCGCCCAGGTCTCCCTGCAGGCCGAGGCCTCCAAGCTCACCACCGCGCTGCGCTCCACCACCACCGCCGGCACCTGGGGGGAGCTGCAGTTGCGCCGCGTCGTCGAGATGTCGGGCATGAGCTCCTATTGCGACTTCGTTGAACAACAGGCGGCCGGCGGTTTCCGTCCCGATCTCATTGTCCGCCTGCCCGGCGGCCAGCAGATCGTCATCGACGCCAAGGCCCCCAACGACGCCTACCGCGAGGCCGCCAACGCGTCGGACGAACAGGTGCGCACCGCCCGGCTCGCCGAGCACGCCGCCAAGGTGCGCGGTCACATCGATGCCCTCGGCGCCAAGAATTACTGGGAACAGTTCCAGCCTTCGCCCGAGTTCGTCGTGCTGTTTCTGCCGGGCGACCAGTTCCTCTCCGGCGCGCTGCAGGGCGACCCGTCGCTCATCGACCGCGCCATCGCCAAAAAAGTCCTGCTCGCGACTCCCGCCACGCTCATCGCCCTACTCAAGGCCGCCGCTTACGGCTGGCGGCAGGAAGATGTCTCCAAAAACGCCCAGGTCATCGCCGACCTCGGCCGCACCGTTTACGACCGCATCGCGAATTTCGCCGACAACCTCGACAAGGTCGGCCGGGGACTGGAGACGGCCAACAAGGCCTACAACGCCGCCGTCGGTTCTTTTGAGCAGACGCTTCTCCCCGGCGCGCGCAAATTCAACGAACTCGGCGCCAAGGGCGCGAAGGATCTTGCGCCGCCCGCCGCCATCGAGGCGACCCCGCGCGACGTGATCAAGCGCACCTGACCATGATCGCTCCCGCCGCCCTCGAAGGCCTCTGGGTGCCGCTCAAGGCCGAAATGGCCGGCGAAGCCGCGCCGGCCATGGTGTTGGAACGCACCGAACTCACCTTCCGCGCCGGCCGCTACACCGTCCGCTTCGGCGGCGAGGTTTCAGATGCGGGCAGCTACACGTCGGTTGACTCCCCCGGCCATCCCGGGCTGCTGCTCGTGGGCGCCACCGGCCCGAATGCCGGCCGCAAGATTCCGTGCATCTACCAGCTCGCCGGCGACCGGCTCCGCATCTGCTACGGCTTCGATGCCAACCTGCCGGAAGCATTCAGCACGCAGGCCGGCACGCCGCACTACCTCGTCACCTACCGCCGCAAACCCTGACCATGTCCGAGCCGCCCGACGATCCGAGTTCGCTCTGGAAACTGATCTGCCATCTGGCCGATGCGATGAGCTGGAAGCTGGTCTGTGCCCTCGGATTCATCTCCTTCCTGTTTTTCTACGGCGCCGCCAATGCCACCCTCAAACTGTTCTTCCGCGAGCTCTCGCGTTTTGAAACCCAGCCCGGTCCGATCATCGGCCTCGGCGCCGCCGGCCTCGTTGTGATCGCGGTCACGCTCATCAAACGGCGGCCGCGCCCCTGAATCTCATGCATCTCTCGGGCCTTTATCTCTACCCCGTCAAATCGCTCCGCGGCTTCGCGGTCAGTTCCGCCGCCCTGGATGCCTTCGGCCTCGTCGGCGACCGGCGCTTTCTGGTCGTGGACGAGCAGGGCCGGTTCCTCACCCAACGCACCACGCCCCGCATGGCGCAGATCGACACGGAATTGACTGGCGGCTGCCTCATCCTCCGCAATCCCCACCACGGCTCGGCCGCCATCGGCCTCGATGAACCCGGCGCGTCCGTCACGGTGCAGATCTGGCGCGACACCGTCGAAGCCGTGGACTGCGGCGTCGAGCTCGCGGTCTGGCTGTCCGATTTCCTCCGCCAACCCTGCCGGCTCGTGCGCATGGGCGCGCGTTCTCACCGGCCCGTTCACAAGCCGGCGGCCCGCCCCGGCGACGAGTTCAACTTTGCGGACGGCGCTCCGCTCCTGCTCGCCGGCGAAGCTTCGCTGGCCGATCTCAACGACCGCATCAACGCCCATGGCGAAGAGCCCATCCCGATGGACCGCTTCCGGCCCAATCTCGTCATTGCCGGCGCGCCGCCCTACGCCGAGGACAATTGGACGCGCCTCCGCATCGGCGGCCTCTCCTTCCGCCCCGCCGGCCGGAGCGAACGCTGCATCATGACCACCACGGACCAGCGCACCGGCGAACGCCCAAGCAAGGAACCGCTCCGCACCCTCGCCACCTACCGCCGCAACCCGCAGGAGCCATCGCAGGTGTATTTCGGGCTCAATCTGATTGCCGAAGCCCCTCAAGGCACGCTGCGCGTGGGTGATGGCATTGTGGCCGGTTGAGCCGGCGTCTCAACGTCACCAACCCGCGTCGCTCACCCGGCCGCGCCGGGCCTTGTGTTTCGCCCGGTGCTTCTTGGCCTCGATCATCCGCACCTTCTGGCCGCGCGACTTTTGCCGCGTGCGCCGGCGTTCTGCCTCCCGCACCTGTTCGCGCGCGAGCCGGTCCGCCGCCTGCGTGCGCTCCAGTTTCTCGCAAAGCAGCACCCAGGCTGCCTCGCGGTTGGCAGCCTGGGTGCGCTCCGCCTGGCAGCGCACCTCGGTCCCGCTCGGCCGGTGCCGCAGCACGACGGTGGACGAGGTTTTGTTGATTTTCTGCCCGCCCGGGCCGGCCCCGCGGATGAACCGTTCTTCCACGTCCTCCGCCCGCAGGCCAAGGGCTGCCAGCCGTCGGTCGATTTGGGGTGGTAAAGGCATGGCGGTGACTCTTTTCTGGATGAAACCATTTCATTCGCCGGGAGTCAAACCCGGCTCCAACTCCAACCCTGCCTTTTAACCATGATCACCGGTCCCGTCTGGTCCCAGAAACTGCGCGAAGAAATCGGCCAGGCCGTCATCGGCCAGGATGCGGCCATCGAGCGCCTGCTCGTCGCCCTCCTCGCCAACGGCCATGTGCTCCTCGAGGGCATGCCCGGTCTCGCCAAGACGCTGCTCGTCAAATCCCTCGGCACCGCCCTCGGCGTGCAGTTCGAGCGCATCCAGTTCACGCCCGACCTGCTGCCCAGCGATGTCGTCGGCACGATGGTGTTTTCCCCGAAGGACGGCGCCTTCAGCGCCCATCGCGGTCCCATCTTCGCCAACCTCGTCCTCGCCGACGAAATCAACCGCGCGCCCGCCAAGGTGCAGTCCGCCCTGCTGGAGGCCATGCAGGAACGCCAGGTGACCATTGGCGGGCAAACCCACCCGCTGCCCAAGCCGTTCTTCGTGATGGCCACGCAGAACCCGGTCGAACAGGAAGGCACCTACCCGCTGCCCGAGGCCCAGACGGACCGCTTCCTCTTCAAGCTCATCGTGGATTATCCCACCGCCGCGGAAGAGGCCTCGATGATGCAACGCTGGGGCCAGGTCACCCAGCAGCCCGCGCTGCGGGCCGCCTCCAGCGGCGAGGAACTCCTCGCGCTTCGCACCGAAGTGGACCGCGTCCATGTCGCCCCGGCCGTGCAGGGCTACATCCTCGCCCTCGTCCGCGGCACGCGGGCCCTCGCCGAGCCGGGCGGCACCACCACGCGCTACCTCAGCTTCGGCGCCTCGCCCCGCGCCTCGCTCGCGCTCTTCCAGGCCGGTCGCGCGCTCGCCTGGCTGCGCGGCCAGGAATTTGTCACCCCCGCCCTGATCCAAGAGCTCGCACCCGACGTCCTGCGGCACCGCATCGGCCTGACCTACGAGGCCGAAGCCGAGGAAATCACACCCGACAAGATCGTCGCCCAGGTCGTCGCGCAGACACCCGTGCCGGCCTAGAACTGATCGTTATCATTCCCGTTCTCCTCTTCGCTGCGAATCGAGAACGATCAAAAGAACGTGGAACGAGAGCGATTCCTGTCGATGCCAATCGAAAATCAAAAATCGAAAATCGAAAATCCACTGGCGTTGCTGCGCCGGCTGGAGTGGCGCGTGCGTCATGCGGTCGAAAACGTTCTGAGCGGCGAATACCGCTCCGCCTTCCGCGGCCGCGGCATGGAGTTCGACCAGGTGGTGAAATACGAGTTCGGCGACGATGTGCGCGACATCGACTGGAATGTCACCGCCCGGCTCGGCGAACCCTACCGCAAAAAATTCGTCGAGGAGCGCGAGGTCACCCTGCTGCTCGTCTTCGAGGATTCCCCGAGCCTGAATTTCGGCTCCGCCGCACAGTCCAAGCGCGAGGCCCTGCTGGAGCTCGCCGGCCTCGTGATGCTGCTCGGCGCGGTCAACCGCGACCGCGTCGGCTTTGTTTACGCCGGGCCCGACGGCAACCTGTTCCGCGAACCCGTGCGCGGGCGCGGCCGCATCCTGCATCTTGCCGCCAGCCTGCTCTCCCGGCCCGCGCCCGCCGTCACCGCTCACGCCCCCGTGCTGCCGTGGCGCTTGCTTGCCCACGCCGCGCCCCGTCACAGCATTCTCCTCTGGCTCGGCGATTTTCCCCCGCGGGCCGAGCCCGAAGGCTGGCCCGTGCTGCAACGCCGTTACCAGACGATGGGCTTCCGCGTGGATGATCCCTGGGAGCGTGAACTCCCGCCGCAGGACATGTTCGCGGCCTACGATCCCGCGGCCGGCCGGCTTGTCACCTTGGAAGGTTCCGCCGCCGAACGCGCCGCGCACGCGGATTGGCGTGCCGCCCGCGAAGAATCCTGGCGGCGGATGTTTCCCGACCCGCTGAGCCGCCTCGTCGTGGACACCACCGAAAACCGCCTGGAAGCGCTCGTGCGCTTTTTCCACGCCCGCATGCGCGCCGGCGCCGCGCGGTGACGCGTGGCAAATCCCAAACGCCAAACCGCCAAATCCCAAAAATAAAAATGACGCCGTCTTTTTTGGATTTCGCTTCTTTTCCGCCCGTTTTCTTCGGTGCTTGGAACTTCGGCTTTGGGGATTTCCAGCTGGCAAGTCCGCTCTGGTTGTTCGCGCTGCTCCTGGTGCCCGCGATTCTGATCCTGCGTGGCCGCCGCCGGGTGCCGGTGATGCTCGTGCCTTTCGCGGCGGCGTGGCACCGGCCTTCCCTTGCCTCGGCTGCGCGCTGGCCCGCCTGGTTGGTCACGGTCGGCTTGATCCTTGTCACCGTCGCGCTGGCCCGGCCGCAACGCGTGGAGGACAAACGCGAGGTCCGCACCGAGGGCTACGACATCATGCTCGCGATCGACCTTTCCGGCTCGATGCTGGCCGAGGACTACGAGCGCGGCAGCGAACGCATCAACCGGCTCCAGGCCATCAAGCCCGTCATCCAGGCCTTCATCACCAACCGGCCGACCGACCGCATCGGCATCGTCGTCTTCGCCGGCAAGGCCTACACGCTCGCTCCTCTCACCTTCGACCACGCCTGGCTCGCGCGCCAGACCGAGCGGCTCGAGATAGGGCTGATTGAGGACGGCACCGCCATCGGCGACGGCCTCGGCGTCGCCCTCACGCGGCTCGAACAATCCCGCCACGACCATGAAGGCCGGCGCCAGGGCGCTTTCGTCGTCTTGCTCACCGACGGCTCCAACAACCGTGGCTCGCTCCAGCCTGCGCAGGCCGCCGCCATCGCCCAGTCCCGCGGCGTGCCCGTTTATACCATTGGCGCCGGGCGCGACGGCTTCGTGCCCTTTCCCGTCAAAGACCAGCAGACCGGCCGGGTGCTCGGTTACCGCCGCGTGCTCTCCGACCTTGACGAAGGCACACTCCGCGAAATCGCCGCCACAACCGGCGGCCAGTATTTCCGGGCCGACGATGCCAACACCGTGGCGGGGGCTTTTCGCGCGATTGATTCGGCCAAGAAAATCGAGTTTCAGGCCAAGAGCTACCTCGTCACGACGGAGCTGTTTCACTGGCCCGCCGCGCCCGGTCTGTTCGCCCTCGCGCTGGGCGCCATTCTCATCCGCCCTCCCTGGCGGCGGGAGGCTTCCCCATGAACTTCGCCTGGCCCCACCTCCTTTGGCTGCTGCTCGTGCCCGCGGTCCTGCTGGCCTTCGATCTCTTGCGCGGCCGCCGGCTGGCCACCGGTGACCGCCCGAAAATCCTGCGCGCCGTCGCCGGCTCGCGCCATCTCGCGCTGACGACCGAGCCCCGTTCCGTCTCCCATCGGCCGCGCTGGCTGCTCGCCCTCGGCCTCGCGTTTGCCTGTCTCGCGCTCGCCCGGCCGCAGTGGGGCCGCATCGAGGAACGGGTGTTCGACCAGTCGCGCGAGATCATCATCGCCGTGGATCTCTCACGCTCGATGCTCGCCGCCGATATCCGTCCCTCGCGGCTGGAGCGCGCCAAGCTCCTCATCCAGTCCTTGCTCGAAAGGCTCGCGGGCGAACGCGTCGGCCTGGTCGTTTTCTCCGGCACCGCATTCCTGCAAAGCCCGTTGAGCGCCGATTACGAAATTCTCCGCGAATTCCTACCTCTGCTCGGCCCGGACTACCTGCCCGAGGGCGGCACCGATTACCGCGCGCTGCTTGAGACCAGTCTCGAAGCCTTTGTCGCCGGCTCGGCCGCCGACCGGTTTCTCATCGTGCTCAGCGACGGCGAAGCCACCGGCGAAGACTGGAAACCGCTCCTTCCGGAATTGCGCAAAAAATCCATCCGCGCCATCGGCCTCGGGCTCGGCACCGAGGCCGGCGCAATGCTGCCCGACGGCGCGGGCGGTTTCATCAAGGATGAACGCGGCGCCGTCGTGCTCTCCCGCCTGGAAAGCGCCACCCTGCGCGAACTCGCCCGCGAAACCGACGGCGTGTATCGCGACGCCAGCAGCTGGCTCGATCTGGCCGGCCTGCTGCGCGAAACCGTCGAGGCCGGCCGCAAGGGTGAGTTTGAAGAGACGAAAACCCTGCGTCTGGTGGATCGCTTCCAATGGGCGCTCGGCCCCGCCTTCGTCCTGCTGCTGCTGAGCTTCTGGCGCGAATTCCCTGTCCGTCCCACGCCGCGCGATCTCAAGCTTTCCGCAAAGCCGCCGGCCGTGCCCGTCGCGCTGGCCGCGCTGTTCGCCACGCTCGCGACCGTCACCCTCCAGCCCACCGCCCGGGCCGAGGAGCCCGAGCTTTCGACGCTCGGCAAAATCGTCGGCCGCCTCGCCGGCCAGTCCTCCTCCACCGGCCGCGACTGGGCCGAGTTTGCGCGCGAAACCGTGTTCTGGGGCCAGCGGCTACAGTCCGGGCAAAAGCCCGTGCCGGCCGGCCCCGTCAACGATGCCCTCGCCGCCGTCAACCTCGGTGCCGCCTTGGATGCCCGGGCCGCCGACTGGCCCAAGCTCCGCGAGGAACTTGAGGCCCTGCTGCGATCCTCCGAGGAACCGCCGGAACAGCCGCCCGAAAATCAAAACCAACCCAAGCAGGATCAGCAGAATCAGGACCGACAGCAGCAGGAGCAAAATCAGGACCAGCAAAACCAAGACAAGTCGTCGCAACCCCAGGATACCTCCTCCGATCCGCAGGACGGGCAGGACAGCAAGTCCGGGTCGGGCGACTCACAGCCGCGCGAGTCTGCTTTCGGCGACATGCAGCAGGATTCCCCTCCGCCCCCGCCCTCATCCGAAACCCAAAAGGTCGGCGGCGCCCCCGAGCCAAAGCCGGGCGACCCCGCCGAGACCGATCCCGCACTCGCCGTGCCGCTCCAAAAACTCGACCAGCTTCGCAATCAGGATTCACCCGGCCGCCTGTTCCAGTTGCTGCAGGGTGAACAGAAACCCGCTCCCGCCAAAGGGGGCAGAAATTGGTGATTTTCATGCGCCTGTTCCGAATCCTCCTCTGTTTTCTCGCCCTCGCCGCGGCCGGCCTTGCGCAGTCCGTGCAATGGCTGACCGCCGATTCAGGGGATCCCGCCGACCTCCAGCTCGTGTTTGACAACTGCGTGCCCGAGGGCAGCCCCGTGCTCCCCACGCTGGCCGACGCCACCTTCTCCCCGACCGGTCGCTCGGAGCAGACCTCCATCATCAATTTCAAGGTCACCCGCTCCGTCATTCTGAACTACCGCCTGCGGTCCCGGACCGGCGGCAGCGTGCAGATTCCCGCCTTCACGGTGAAGACCGACCAGGGTGAATTGCGCGTGCCGGCCTACACCACCGGAGCCGTGCGCCAGGCCGCGGATGTCAACATTCATGCCCGCCTGCTGCCCGGCAATTCCACCGTCTGGGCCGGCGAGATCTTTCCGCTGAGCTACACGCTCGACGTCGGCCGCCGCACGTTCAACGCGCTCGGCAGCGCGCCGGAGTGGGATCCCGCGCCGCTCATCATCGAGGATTGGTCCAAACCCGAGCCCGCCGAATTTACCGCCAACGGCGAAGCCCGGCTCAACATCATCTACAAGACCCGCGCCTACGCCAAGACGCCCGGCACCGTCACGCTGGGCGCCGCCCAGCAGTTGGTGAACATCACCACCGGCACCGTTGGCTTCGGCCTCTTCCAGCAGCCGCGCCTCGACCAGGTCGCCGTCACTTCCAACCAGCCCAAACTCACCGTGCGCCCGTTGCCGCCCGCGCCCGCCGGTTTCACCGGCGCCGTGGGCCAGTTCCGGCTCGAATCCAAGGTCGTGCCCGCCGACGCCACCGTGGGCGAACCGGTCACCTGGACGCTGGAGCTCACCGGCACGGGCAATTGGCCCGACATCACCGGCCTGCCGGCGCGTGAAGTCTCCAAGGATTTTCAAGTCATCCAGCCGCAGGCCAAACGCACCCCGGCGGCGGGCAAACTCTTCGAGGCCACGCTGGCCGAGGATGTCGTCCTCGTGCCCACCCGGCCGGGCACCTACCCGCTCGCACCGGTCACCTTCACGTATTTCGATCCCAAGGTCGGCGAATACAAAACCCTCACCACGCCGCGCGCCACCGTCACCGTGAAAGCCCCGGCCGTGTCACCCTTCAACGTGACCCCGGCCGCCGAGCCCGCCCCCGCCACTTCCGCCGCTCGCCTGCCGGAGCCGCCCGCGCCCCCGGCCATGCCTGCGGCCATCCCGCTCGATCCGCTGAAAGGCGGCGACGGCGCGCCCAAGCCCTTCGCTTCCGTTTTCACCTTGACCGCGGCCACCCTGGCTCCGGCCGGCGCATTGCTCATGTTTTGGCTCGGGCTCGCCCTCCGCCGGGCGCAGTTGACCGATCCCGGTCGCGCCCGCCGCGAAGCCCGCGCCCGCCTTGCCGCCACGCTGCGCAGCCTGCCCGCCGCCACCGTCCGCCGCGCCCTGCTGCTCGCCTGGCAACACGACACCGCCGTGCTCTGGGATATCCCGCACGCCGCCCCCCCCGCCGCCAGCCTGCCCGATGCCGCTTGGCGCCAACTCTGGCAGGAAGCCGAAGCCGCGCTCTATGGCCCCGCCGAAAATCTGCCGGCCGACTGGCACGCCCGTGCAACCGACGCCCTCGCACGAAAAAAAGCTCCGGGCTTCGCGGCCTGGCGCACACTGCAACCCCGCAACCTCCTCCCGTTTCTCTTCCTGCTCTGCCTGCTCGTCACCCCGCTCCCCGCCGGACCCGCTGAAGATTATCGCGCCGGCAACTACGCCGCCGCGGAAAAAGGCTGGCGCGAAGCCGTGGCCAAGGAACCCACCGACTGGGCCGCCCGCCACAACCTCGCCCTTGCGCTCGCGCAACAAAGCCGCTGGCCCGAAGCCGCCGCGCACGCCACCGCCGCCTTTGTGCAGCAACCCGGCATCGAGGCCAACCGCTGGAACCTCGCCCTCGCTTACGAGCGGGCCGGCTACACCCCCGCCCCGCTCGCCCCGTTTCTTCATCCCGGACCGCGCGAAATCCTCGCCCAGCAAGCCTCGCCCGCCGCTTGGGAACGCCGGTTGATCCTTGCTTCGGCCGTCGGCGCTTTGGCGCTGGGCTGGCTGCTCTTTGCCGCCTACCACGGCCAGACGCGTTGGACCCGTTTTGCTGCCTGCACCGCCTTCGCACTGGCCACGGTGGCCGGTGCCGCCGCGCTGTTGAGCCGCAGCACCTACGGCCTCACCGCGCACCCGCAGGCCGTGATCGTCTGGCGCAACACCACGCTTCACTCCATCCCCACCGAAGCCGAGACGGCCCAGCAAACCACCGCCCTGCCCGCCGGCTCCATCGCCATCGCCGACCACGCCTTCCTCGGCTGGAAACGACTCGCCTTCCCCAACGGCCAGACCGGCTGGGTCCGCCAGGAAGCCCTCGTGCCGCTGTGGCAGTGAATTTCTCCCTGGCGCTTTCTACAGTTTATCCAAGAGCTCCAAAAATTGCCGGGGCGAGAGAATCCGTATCCCTGCGTGCTGCTTGAGCACCAACAAATCCTGATCGCCGGTGACGATAATTTCGGCCTCCGCTGCCATCGCCGCCGCGAGCACCTGATCATCGTCCGGATCGCGGCATACCGGCTTGGCCAAACGCGGAGAGTGCACCAGCTTCACCCGTTCCCGGTAGGCGCCGTAAAGCGGCACTTCAGCCGGATCGACGCCGAATTTGTCCCTCAACTTCGCCGCCAATTCCGCCAGCAGCTCCGGCGAAGCACAAAGCTCATGGCTGGTTACGCGTTTGCGCACCAAGTCCCGGCATAATCCGTCGGCAAAGACCGCCGCCAGCAGGACATTGGTGTCGAGCACCAGCCTCATGAAACCAGCTTGAACACATCCTCGTCGGTGTAGACGCCCAGCGCTCGTGCCTTGGGCGCAAGCCGGCGACGAGATTCATCAATCGCATCTTCCCAGAGTTTGTCCTGCACGGCTTTGCGCACGAATTCACTCTGAGTAAGGTTGTCGCGCTTTGAGGCCTTGGCCAGTTGCAGGCGAAGCCTGCGCGGCAGGCTGATGGTCATGGTCGCTCTCATGCTGTAAGACAATATATGACAGCTTGCCGCGGTCAAGCAGAGGCTCCTTGGCCCACCGTCTTCCGCACCATCCGGGCCATTGACTCCTCGGGGTTCAATCCCGCCACCGCGCCGAGTTCCACCCACGCGAGATCCTTCGACTCGCTGGTCACCACCAGCGGCTCGGCCGGATCGGCCTCGATCATGAAGCGCAGGTCGAAATGCCAGTGCGCGGGCACGCCCCGATGCTCCGGGATCCAGTGGCGGTCGAGATCGAAGAGCGCCCGGCCCACCGGCCGCAACCGGGTGAGGCCGCTCTCCTCCTGCGCTTCCCGCAACGCCACCGCCAGCAGATCGGGATCGCCGTCGGCGTGCCCACCGAGTTGCAGCCACTTGTCGAGCTTGCGGTGATGCGTCAGCAACGTGCGCGTTCTCGCGGCATCCACCACCCACGCCGAGCCGGTCAGATGCCCGCTCAACTGCGAGCGCAGCAGGCAGTCGGCATGTGTTTCCACGAAGCGAATCGTCTCGACCGTCATCTCCGCCTCGTGCGCTTCCCGTTTTCGCTCCGCGTGGGCGCGCAGCAGGCTCAGAACCGGGGCGAGGTTCATCGGCTCAGCGGGTGTCAAACCACTTCGTTTCCGCCGGTGCCGTGGCCGCCGCGTCAATCTGCGCGAAAATGTCCGGCACATCCCTCGCCACCCGGAAGAGCCCCAGGTTTGATGGCTTGAAAAATTTTTCCGCCAGCATCCGGTCGAAGAATCGCAGGAGATCGTCGTAAAATCCGTCTTGGTTGAGAAAGACGCAGGGTTTGTGCACCACGTTGATCTGCCGGAGAGTGAGGATCTCCATGATCTCCTCCAGCGTGCCGAAGCCGCCGGGCAACGCGACAAAGGCATCGGCCCGCGTCTCCATCAGGAGCTTGCGCTCGCGCATCGTCACGACCGTCACCAGTTCGTCGGCTTCGTCGAAGGCGAGTTCGCGGGCTTTCATGAACTCGGGGATGACGCCGACCACCCGGCCGCCGGCCGACTTCGTGCCGCGCGCCACCGCCCCCATCAGGCCGGTCTTGCCGCCGCCATAGACCAGCCCCCACCCCCGGGCCACTAGCTGCCGCCCCAGTTCCTCCGCCACGGCGTAATACTTCGGATCGAGCCGGTCGCTGGAGGCGCAATAGACGCAGAGAAGCTTCATGGGAAACCACAGATGAACCGGGACGGGCACAGATTAAACCTCAAAATCCCCTTGGTCAGTTTCCTTCATCCGTGTCTATTTGTGTCCACCTGTGGTTGAAAAACCTTCATCCTATCGCGGCCGACTGGCTCCCTCCCCCACCGGGCTCCTGCATCTCGGCCATGCCCGCACCTTTTGGGTGGCCGCCGAACGCGCCCGGCGCACGGGCGGAAAACTCCTCCTCCGCAACGATGATCTAGACGCCGTCCGCTTCCGGCTCGATTTCGTGGCGGCGATGATCGAGGATCTGCGCTGGCTCGGTTTTCAATGGGAAGAGCCGGTGATTTCTCAAAACAATCGCCGCCACCTGTATCGCGCCGCCTTGGAAAAACTTCACGCCGCGGGCCTCATTTTTCCCTGCACCCGCTCCCGGCGCGACGTGGAGGAAGCCGCCGCCGCGCCACACGAAGGCGGCGAAAACGATGAGCCGGTCTACCCGCCGCATTTCCGCCCGGCGCCCGGCGACGTGCTTCCGCCCTTGGGCGATGTCATCACGGTCAACTGGCGTTTCCGCGTGCCCGACGGCGAAACCATTCGCTTCACCGATGGCTGCGCCGGCCCGCAAAGCGCCGTCGCGGGCCGCGACTTCGGCGATTTTCTGGTCTGGCGGAAGGACGACGTGCCCAGCTACCAACTGGCCTGCGCCGTGGATGACGCGCTCATGGGCATCACCGAAGTCGTGCGCGGCGACGATCTCATACGGTCCACCTTTCGCCAACTGCTGCTGCTCCGCGTCCTGGGCCATCCCGCGCCGGGCTATTTCCATTGCCCGCTCCTGCACGACCACACCGGCCAACGCCTGGCCAAGCGCCACGACGCCCTGAGCCTGCGCTCCCTGCGCGAACAAGGTCGCCGCCCCGCAGACATCTTCGCGGAGTTTGCCACTGATTTCGCTGCCCACCTGCCGGCTTGAACCGCGCATGCGGCCGCAGGCCGCCGTGTAATTCGTGATTCCCATGCAGCGCGCGGCCAGTTTACATCAGTTCCAGAGGCATGCAGCGCTCCGGCGATTTACCCCACCCTTCTTCTTCCATGCCCGAGCCACCGCCCGCCTCGCCGGCGGTGGTGCCGGCCGGCGAGGAACTCGGCGCAGAACCCGCCGTGACACCGGTTTCGCCACCGGCACCGCCGCTACTGCCCGAACGGGAGCCCCAACCATTCCGTTTCCATGGCAACGCGCGGGAGTTTTTCCGCATCTGGATCACAAACCTGCTTTTGACGTTGCTGAGCTTGGGCGTATTCGCGGCGTGGGCCAAGGTGCGCAGACGACGCTACCTGCGCGGCTGCATCGAGCTGATGGGGCATCGCTTTGATTACCTGGCCGACCCGCGACGGATCCTGATTGGCAACGTCCTCGTGGTTATCCTGTTCTTGGCCTATTCCCTTTTTGGGGCTGTTTACCCGACAGTGCGTATCGGCACCATCGTCATCGCCCTGCTTTTGCTTCCGTGGATCATCGTCCGCTCGCTGGCATTCAACGCCAACAACACCGTCTATCGCGGGATGCGCTTTCGGTTTCACCAGCCGCTCAGCCCGGCTATCATGGTCTATCTCATCAAGCCGTTGCTGATCCCGCTCACCCTCGGCTGCTATTATCCCGCTTGGGTGCGGGCGCGGCGGCACTACGTCATCAGCTTTCACCGGCTGGGCGATGCTTACTTCAACTTCACCGGCGGCAGCGGCCCGCTGTATCTCGCCTACATTCTCTCGAGCATGCTGATTATATCCGCGGCCGCCGGCGGTATGGCTCTTACCGTCGTGTTCACCGGCCGGGAAGGAGCCCAGCTTTCCCCGGCCCAACTGATTCCATTTTTCCTGCTCTACGGCCTGGCCCTGTTCACGGCCAAGCACTACATCCACGCCACGCTGTTTAACCACGTCTGGAACCACACGACGCTAGGCCGGCACCGGTTCGCGGCCAACATGAATATCACCCGTTGGGTCGGCATGCAGTATGTCAATATCGCCGCCGTGGTGCTTTCCTGCGGATTGCTCTACCCTTGGGCGGTCATCCGGACCGCGCGGCGCACCGCGGAAAGCCTCACCTTCTGCCCCGCCAGCCCCATCGAAAACATCGAGCGGCTCGGCGGCCGCGCCGGTAGTGCGGTGGGTGAATCCGCCGCGGAATTCATCGGACTTGATTTCGGCCTATGACCACGGTTCACGGCACCGGTTTTGACGGAAATTTTCTCCGCCCCCATCATGTGGTGCTGGAGTTTTCTTCCGACGGGCAAGTCACCCTGCAAGGCATGGCACAGCCGGCCGGTCATCTGCTCCGGGATATCCGGTTCAGCGACCGATTGGGCTCGCTCCCACGCTTCATCTATCTGCCCGGAGGCATCACGGTCGAATCCCACGACAATGACGGGATTGATGCCGCTCTCATCGCCTCCCGCAAACGGCCTTCCACCTCATGGATTCACTGGCTGGAGAAGCACAGCGCCGTCGCGCTCGTATCCACGCTCGTGCTGGTCGCCATCGTCGCGGCCGGGTTTCATTTCGGCCTGCCGCTGTTGGCCCGGCGGACCGCCGCCCAGGTGCCCGTTGAACTGGAAATAAAAGCCGGGGACGCCGCCCTCGCCTCGATCGGCGGTTTGCTTGGGCCGTCCACCTTGTCCCGGACTGAACGCCAGCGCGTCACCCGCCAGCTGCTGCTCCTGACGCATGGCGACAGGCTGCGCCTGCCGATGCGTCTGGAGTTTCGCGCGATGAGCGGAGGCCAGGCCAACGCCTTCGCCCTCCCTGGCGGCATCATTATCGTTTCCGACGAACTGGTGCGGCTGACGGACATCGATGAAGAAATCACCGCGGTCCTCGCCCACGAAATTGCCCACGTCGAGCTTCGTCACGGCCTGCAATCCCTGCTGCGCAGTTCGTTCGCACTGCTCGTCGTGAGCACACTGACGGGCGATTTGTCGACGCTCACGACTTTCGCCGGCACCCTGCCCTTCCTGATCCTGCAAAACGGCTATTCGCGCGAATTTGAGCGCGAAGCCGATGTCTTCGCTGGAGTCCTGCTGGCCGAGCACGGTATTCCCCCGCGCCATCTTGCGTCCGTCCTGCGCAAGCTCGAGTCCACCTCCCCCGCCCACGGGCATAACATCAGCTATTTGAGCACCCATCCGGGCACGGATGAGCGCGTCCGGCTGATTGATCCCAATGGAGACCACCCGGTTTTGCCCCGCCAAGCCCCGCGGCGAATCGTCCCGCCGTCTGCGCCTTTGCCTGTGCCTGCGCACACCGATACCATCACTTCTCCCCTCGACGTGCCGACCGCCATTGCCCGTGAACGGGCCGCCTACAGTTTTCCCGTCTTGGACACCCAACCTCGGCCGTTGCATCAGGTCCAGCCGGTGTATCCCGAGAATTTGCGGAAACTGGGCATCTCCGGCGAGGTGTTGGTGGACTTTGTCGTGGATCGCGGCGGCGATGTTCGCAGTCCCTATGCGGTTGAAATGCTTGCCCATCCGCAGCTCCAAGCCGCCGCGCTCCACGCCGTCCAGCAATGGAAGTTCACTCCCGGCACCCATCAGGGAAAACCCGCCAACGCCCGCGTCAGAATCACCATGAGTTTCGTTATCGACGAAACTTCGCCACAATGAAGCCAGACTGCTTCACGCCGGATTGCACCCGGCGAAAAGGCATGCAAGCTGACTGACATCAACCCCACCCCGTCATGCCCTACCTCAAAATCCAGACCAATCTGCCTCTCACCCGGAAAGCCGAGCGCACCATCCTCAAGGAGGCCTCCGCGCTCGTGGCCGGCGAACTCGACAAGCCCGAATCCTTCGTGATGGTCGCGCTCCAGCCCGACACCGCCATGCTCTTCGCCGGCAGCGACGACCCGGTCGCCTTCCTCGAACTGAAGAGCGTCGGCCTGCCCGGCAAGAAGACCAAGAAATTGAGCCAAGCCCTCTGCGCGCTGATCGAGGAGCACCTCGGCATCGTGCCCGAGCGCGTTTACGTGAAGTTCATCGATGTCAACCGCGGCATGTGGGGCTGGAAGGGCGACGTGTTCTGAATTTTCGATTTTGGATTCTCGATTTTCGAATACCACCCGGTCGCCGGCCCAAAGCGAAAGTTCTACAGGTCGGTGTATTTGTCCGAACGCCCCCGGGACTTCTCCACCGGGTATTTCTGCGCGTTGAGGGCCAGTTTCCGCTCAATCGCGGCGGCCACGTCAATGCCGGTGATGTTGGCAAACTCCAGCGCGTAAATCACCACATCCGCCAACTCTTCCTCGATCTTGGTCCGCTTGAGGGGGTCCGCCGTCACCGTCCGTGATTGCTCCGGCGTGCTCCAGAGGAAATGCTCCATCAGCTCGCCCGCCTCGGCGGCCAGCGCCATGCTGAGGTTCTTCGGCGCGTGAAACTGCTCCCAGTCGCGCTCGCGCACAAAGGCCAAGACGCGGGCCTTGAGTTCACCGGTCGTGGTAACACCGTCGCTCATCGGATTCATGCCGCCGACCATGGCCGCGCGGCCCGCCGGCGACAATCACTTCCGGTCGCGCAAGCGCCACCAGCCGGCCAGCACGCTGCCGATGACCGAGTGAAACACGCTGGAAATCGCGCAGGGCACGGCCGTCAACGGATCCGCAAAATGCCGGCGCGCGAGCACGACCCCGAGTCCCGAGTTCTGCATTCCCACCTCGATCGAAACCGTCCGGGCCACGCTACAACCGAAGCCCAGCAGCCGCGCCAACCCGTAGCCGAGGCCAAAGCCGCCCGCGTGCAGCATAAACACCGCGAGCAGCAACACCCCGGCGCTGGCGCGGATGGCTGTGGCGCTCTGCCCGATGATGCTCGCGCAGATCAGGGCGACCGTCAGCGCCGACACCAGCGGTGCCACGGGCAGCACCGGCCGCACCACCCGCGGGAAAAAGCGGTTAATGGCCACGCCCGCCAGCACCGGCAGAATCACCACCTGCAGCGTGCTCCACAGCAGCCCGAGCGCATCCACCGGAACCCGCGAACCGGCGAGAAGCTGCGTGAGAAACGGCGTCATGATCACGGCCGCCAGTGTCGAGACGGCGGTCATCACGACCGAAAGCGCGACATCCGCCCGCGCCAGAAAAGTCACGATGTTGGAAGCCGTGCCGCCGGGGCAGCAGGCGACGAGGATCAGCCCCACCGCAAATGGTGTGTCGAGTCCCAGCAAGAGACCGATACCCCAGCCCAGCAGCGGCATGACGCTGAACTGCGCCACAAACCCGAGCGCCACCGGCTTCGGCATGGTCAACACGCGCCGAAAATCGTCGAGCGTGAGGGTCATGCCCATGCCCAGCATGATGACCGCCAAACCCCAGACGATCCAAGGCCCGCTGAACCAGGTGAACCATGCCGGCTGGAACAGCGCGAGCACGCCGCCCCCGAGCACCCAGACGGGAAACGCATTGGTCAGAAGCGCCAGCAGCCGGTTCATGCGCGCAAGGCGGACCGGCACTGGCCGCGGACTCGAACGAAATTTTCGGAGCAGGCCATGGGGTTGGGGCAGGTGCCACCCCAGCCGGTTTCGCGGCGCGGCACGAGGGCAAAAGCACCGCATGACACGGTCGCCGTAACGCAATCTTGACGCGCAAAATTCAAAATGCACTTGGCGCGCTCCCTGCTTTGTGCATGGTGTCCCACGTTCCAATGACCGTTTCCCAAAAACATCTCCGCGGCTGCGCCGGCACTTCGTTTACGAAGGCCGTCCGCCTTTGCCGCGCCCAGATGTCTCCGGTCGCCATTTACTGGAACAAACATCAGCGCGGCCCGGGCTTGCAGGCCTAAACCTCCGTTTAACGGAAACACGTTTAGAAAACCTGAAGCCCGAGGCCCCAAGCCCCGAGGGACCTCCTCATTTTTTACCCATGCACACGATCATCCATCCCCAGCCGACCAGCCAACGCCACCGCTCCGTGGAAACGCCCGCATCCGCGCATTTCCGCCAGCCGAGCTACGACTGCCGCGAACTGCCGGATGCCGTCAAACTCGTGGTGTATGTCCCGGGCGTTGACGCCAGCAGCGTCGCCATCGAGGCGCGCGGGCCCGACCTCATCGTGACCGCGCGCAAGCAGCAGGTCGTGCGCGTCAACTGGCAGGCGCTCCATCTGGAGGCCTCGCAGCGCGACTATCAATTGCGGCTGCGGCTGGGCGCCGGCCTCGACTACGCCGCCCTCACCGCCGAGCTGCACGAAGGCGTCCTCACGCTGCTGCTGCCCAAGCGTGAGGCGACCGCGGCGCGCTGGCGCCATGTCGCCTGATCCTGATCCGGATCCGGCGGAAATTTTTTCGATTTGAGGAACAATTTCTGCCGGCCAGCACTCCACCCGTTGACCACCGTAACCGTGAATACCCCCGCACCCAAATGTCTGCTCCCATCCATTTTCCCTCCCGCCCCGCCGATCGCCCCGCCGATCGCTCCGCCGCCGTGAAGCCTTCACGGCGCCTGCAGCGCGACATCCTCTGGGGTCGGCCCGTGTTCAAGGCGCCCGAGCTGCCGAACCCGCGCATCATCTTCGATCCGCTGCCCTTCACCGCCGTCCGCATCACGCAGCCCGCGAGGCCGGCCGACGAAAGCTGATCCGTTCAGCTCTCCGGCACCAGCCAGTGGCAGCGGGCGGCTCCGCCCGGCTCCTGCTGCAAATATCCGGCCAGCCGTGCGAGCGTCGGCATCACCTCCGCTTCAAACTTCCAGGGCGGATTGATGACCACGAGCCCGCAGCCACGGAGTTTCAGCGCCGTGGCTTCGCCCGCGATCGTCAGCTCAAAGACCGCCGTCGGCGGCAGCTTCAGTGCGCCCAGTTCCGTCGCAAACCGGTCCACGCGCGCCCGCTCGGTCAACGGATACCAGATGGCAAAGACCCCGCCCGGCAGACGTCCCAGCCCTTCCTCCACCGCATGCACGATACGCGCGAATTCATCCTGCGCTTCAAAAGGCGGGTCGATGAGCACCAAGGCGCGCTTTTCCGGCGGCGGCAGCAGGGCGCGCGGCGCGATGTAGCCGTCCATCGCCTGGACGGAAGTCCGGCGCGCATAGCTCAGCTCATTCAACAGGACCGCGGCCTCCTCGGGATGCCGTTCACAAAGGACGAGCCGGTCCTGCTCCCGGGCGAGGGCCGCGACCAAGGCCGGCGAGCCCGGGTAATGCCGGGGAGCACTGTCCCGGTTGCCACGCTGCCGGTCGAACTCACGCACCAGCGCCAGATAATCACCCAGCGGCCTAGGCAGCTCCGTCGCCGCCCACAGCCGGCCGATGCCCGCGGGCCACTCCGGTTCGCGCTGGCGGGTGTCACCCTGCGCCGCCACGGCCAGATCGTAGCTGCCCCGGCCGGCGTGCGTGTCGAGATAGAGAAAGCCCTTGTCCTTCCGCTGCATCGCCCGCACCAGTTGCACCAGCAGCAGGTGTTTCATCACGTCGGCAAAGTTGCCGGCGTGAAACTGGTGCCGGTAGTTCATCTCAGACCGGCACCTTCACCACCGTCTTGCGCACCAGCACCGGCGCGCTTCCCGTGCTCAGCGAGGGCATGTGGCCGTCCGCGGGGAAAAACACCGCCGCCTCGCCGGCTTGGAAAAACAGCTTCGAGGCCCCGGCCAGGTCCGCATAAAGGGCCGCGTCTTTCTCCCCGTTGTAGGGCATCGTGACCGTGAGCTGCGCGATATCCGTCACCGCCATCATCTCCGTTCCCGCGATCACGACCTGAATGTCGATGAAGCGCCGGTGCGACTCAAACAGCGCGCCGTCCCGCGGCTTGGTGAGATAAACCTGCTCGATGGCAAACATGCCGTCCGCGAGTTCCACCCGGTGGCTCTCGCCCGCCGCCAGCGCCCCGAGGCGGGTCGCGGCCGCGCCGGGCCGCATCACGTCGGCAATGTAGGCGAAGGCGGGCTCAAATTGTCGCAGCCCGGCGCATTGCGCGCGGACGGTGGCGAGGGTTCCAAAGATGGCCATGCCGCAATCCACGCCGCCGCCGGACGGCTGGCAAGAGCGTAAAACCTCTGGCTTGCGCCGCGCTTGCGGCCGGTCTGTGCTGACACCGCATGAAAAAACTCCTCGTCCCCGTTCTATTGCTCCTCGCCTGCACGGCTCCCGCCGGCCTGCACGCCAAGGACTTCGAAGGCACCATCCAAATGACCATGACGGACGGCCGCAACAAGGCCATGCCGCTCGCCTACAGCATCAAGGGCCATCAGATCCGCACCGACATCCAGACCGGCGGCATGAACGCCACCGCCATCCTTGATTTCAAGAAAATGGAGATGATCATGCTCATGCCCGGCCAGCCGATGTATATGGTCATGCCGCTGGAGCAGGCCGCCGAGGCTGCCTCCGGCCACAAGCCCGACGACGTCAAACTGGAGAAGACCGGCGTCACCGAGACCATCATCGGCTATGCCTGCACCAAGTATCTCGCCACCTCGAAGGACGGCGTCACCGAAATCTGGGCCACCGAGGAGCTGGGCTCCTTCCGCGGGCTCGGCGGCGGCATGGGTGGCGGCATGGGCAAAACCGCGCCCACCCCCGGCTGGGAACGCGCCATTGCCGGCCAAAACTTCTTCCCGCTGCGTGTCACCACCACGACCAAGAACAAACAGACCTTCCGCATGGAGGCCACAGCCGTGGAGCGCAAAGCTCTCGCCGACTCGTTCTTCGCCCCGCCCGCAGGCTACAAAAAATTCGACATGGGCGGCCTTATGCAGGGCCTCCAAGGCCTGCCCGGGATGAACCGCTGATCCCGTCACCGGTTCCTCGCCCTTTCACGGCGCCCATGGCGGGCGCCGTTTTTTATTCCTGCGGCGGCGTAAAGCTGCCCGGCGGCACGCGGACGTTCGGCGTCACCGTCTCCATCACGGTCTCGTGCAGCCGGCGCCCGTCGATATTCACGGTTATCCGGTGCGGCATGATGACGCCCCCGACGGGTCGAAAATCCTCATAGACCGTCTCCCGCACCGTCTCCAGGCCCCCGCGCACCTGGGTCGATACCCGCCGCGTGATAAAATAGGTCTCCGCGTCCACCAGCAGAAAATACGAATCCACCAGCCGGCGCGTCACCAGCAGCTTGAACTGCTTGCGGCCGTCTATCGTCATCTCCCCGGCGTAATCGAGCACGTAGCCGCGCGCCGCGTAATCCACCAGCGGGTCGTCAAACTCCGCATCCGCGGCAAAATCCCGTGCCGTCTGCCCGCTGAGCCGGCTGACGCCGCCGGTTTCGCCCGCCGCATACTGCCAAGGCACCTCCACCCCATCCGTGCCCTGCACCAGCCGGCGGCCGGCCAGCGTGGTTTCCATGCGCAGACGGTTCGGCCGCTCGGCCAACAACCGGAAACGCATCTCCCGGCCGTCGAGGTCCACGCGGCCGGTGGCCTCCAGTGTGTTCAGCAGATTGATCCGCATGGGCCCGCCGATCGCCTCGACATGGATGCGCGCGATCATATCGGCCCGGTCCGCCCGCAATCCCGGCCCGGCCAGCGCCAGCGCAAAAATAATGATAAACATTCGCACGGGCCGGACTTGGACAGAAGCGCGCGGTGGCGACAAGCCCCCCGGCAATTCATGATTGCTGGCTTCGCCCCGCCGGCACCTTGACGGAATTTGCCTTGGCCACCGCCTGAGGTTCGCGTCATACGGATTTCATGAGCATCGAATTCGGCTGGTGGAACAAGGACGCCGACGGCCGTAAATACGAGGTCAGCGCCGTCGTGCACGGCGGCAACATCCAGTGGACACGCCACCAAGGGCACCACACCCCATGGGAGCCGCATGCGCCCGATGACGACGACCGCATGCGCCTCATTTACGAAGCGGGAAAACGCCTGCCCCGCCGCCTCATCACCCAAAAGCAGTTCGATGAGATCAAACGCCTCAGCGCCCAGTCCGGCCCCGGCGCGATCAGCGGCCGCACCCGCCGCCCCGGTCCCACGCGTTAGACGAGTCTAATTATTATGTAGTCGTTGCACTGCGGCGCGGTAGCGCCGGCAGGGTCCGCCCTCCGAGCGGACCATGGCCGCCCCGGCTCCAGATGAGCCGAAACGCCGAGCAATAATCCTCCGGGCGCCGTGCCAAAGCCGCCGTCACTGCGGCCGGGGAGCGCCATTCCCCGCGCTCGATTTCCTCCGGATGCAGCACAAACGGCCCCGCATGCTCCAACCGGTAAACCCAGCAAAACTCCCAGCCGGTCTCATGGCACGCCTCCACGCGGAACCAGCGCCCCGGCGGCGCGGGCAGCCGCAGACCCAGCTCTTCGCCCAGTTCGCGCTGCGCCGCGGCATCGTAATTCTCGCCCGCATCCAGATGGCCCGAGCACGACGAATCCCACAAACCCGGCGACATATCCTTGGTCAGCGAGCGCTTTTGCAGAAACACCTCCCCGGCGGGATTGAAGACCAGCACATGCACGGCCCGGTGCCAGAGCCCGCGGGCATGCACCACCGCCCGGCGCTCGCGGCCGACGACCTCATCCCGCGCATCCACCACATCAAACCATTCTTCGCCCGCCCCGGCCTTTACATTCGCATCCATTCGTGTCCATTCATGGCTTTTCACCGCCAAACACCATGCCGAAAATTGACGTCAACAAGGTCGCCGAGATTTTGAAAAAGAACCAATTGGACCCGGCCTTGCTGCGGCGCGTGATCGAGGAGATGAACCTCGCCGCGCAACCCGACCCCGGCGAAGAGGAGAAACCACCGGCGGTGAAAAAGCAGTTCGTCGTCCTCGCGTCGGACCCCAAGGGCATCCTGCCCGAGGAGGACTTTGTCGCCTGGGTGCTGCAGATCCCCGAGGACAAGAGCGTGGCCAGCACGCTGGAGCGCGTGCACCGCGCCGCCTACGAATTCAACGCCAGCAAGAAAGGCCGGATGCTCCCCGCCAAGACCGTGGGCGACACGCTGGAAAACGTGCCGGCAAAGTTCTTCAAGGAAGCCGAGTGTTGGGTGAAAACCAAGACCCCCGTCCTCGTAGTCCGCACCGACAACGAAATTCCCAAGGACAACCTCAAGGTCGTCAAAGGCGGCCGTCTCGACGACGAGGAGTGAAGCCGCCAGCGGCGGCCGCTTGGAGCAAATGTTATGGTAGCCCGAAATCCTTCGGGTTGAAACCGCGCTCCTTGAGCGCGGCGGCCAGCGCAGCCAGGTCGAGCCGGGCGCCGGGCCGCACCTCGTTGGCGTGAAACCAGCCTTGGTTCATTTCCAAGGCAAACTGCAGGCCCGCGCTGCGGGCAGCCACCGGGGTCTCGTCAAAGGGATGCAACGCGTAGATCTCCGCCAGCACTCCCGCCGGCGTGAAGTAGCCGATGTCGAGCGGCAGCGGCGTGTTGCGCATCCAAAAACTCAGCCGCGTGGGCCGCAGGTAAACAAAGAGCATGCCGTCGTCCCGGCCCAGTTCCCGCCGGCCCATCAACCCGCGCTGCATCTCGGCCTCCAGCACCGCCAGTTGCATGCGCACAGGATGACCGTCCACCTTGATCACAAACCAGTCCGCGACCGTCTTGGAGGGCGCCGGCTTGTTCGCCTCGCTGCGGGCGCAGCCTGCCAGGCCCAGCGCGATGATCAGCACCAGCCAGCCGCGCCATGCCCACGAAACCGGATTTGCGTTTTTCACGGACTCCGTGGCTAATCATCGCGCCGGATAATTCAACCTCTCTTCCATCCCGTGGCCCGCTCCTCCCTCGCCCCGCTCCTCTACGCCGACACCGGCCGCAGTGCCGATCAGATCTATTTCAGCCGCGTCGGCGTGCACGACCCCTTCATCGCCTTCGGCGCCGGCCGGAAGCGGTTGACCGTCCAGAGCGCGCTCGAGTTCGGCCGCGTGAAAAAGGCCCGCACTTTCGACGCCGTGCTGCCGCTGGAGGAGTGGCGCGAGCGCGCCCAGCGCCGCCACCCCGCCACCAAGGTCGGCGTGGCCGAGATCATCGCCGAGCTCGCCCGCGCCCACCGGCTGCGGGGCTTCCGTGTGCCGGATGAGTTTCCCGCCGGCTTGCTGCTCAAGCTGCGCGCGCTCGGCCTGCGGGTCGAGGTGGCCGACGGGCCGATGTTTCCCGAGCGGGAGATCAAAACCGCCACCGAAGCCGCCGCCATCCGCGAAGGCAACCGCTTGAGCGCCGTGGGCTTCACCGTCGCGGAAAAAATTCTCCGCACCGCGCGCATCAAGGGCCGCTCTCTCGTCTATCAGGGCAAACCGCTCACCTCCGAGCGCCTGCGCTTTGCCATCGAGTCAGCCATTCTCGCCGAAGGGGGCCGCCCCGACGACACGATCGTGGCCGGCGGCGACCAGGCCTGCGACCCGCACGAACGCGGCTTCGGTCCGCTGCGGCCGCACCAGCTCATCATCATCGACATTTTCCCGCGCGTGGTGGCCACGGGCTATTTCGGCGACATGACCCGCACCTATCTCAAGGGCCGGGCCTCGGAGGCACAGCGCCAGCTCTGCGCCACAGTCAAGGCGGCCCACGGTCGCGCGATCAATGCCGTGCGCGCCGGCGTGGATGGCCGAGCCGTGCACCAGGAAGTCGTCGCCACTTTCGACGCCGCCGGCTACAAAACCACGCACGGCAAAAACGGCTCCACCGGTTTCTTCCATGGCACCGGCCACGGGCTGGGGCTGGCGGTTCACGAAGCACCCAGCCTGTCGGCCCGCGTCTCGATGCCACTCAAAAAAGGCGCGGTCGTCACCATCGAGCCCGGGCTCTATTATCCCGGTCTGGGCGGCTGCCGCGTCGAGGACGTCGTGCAGGTCACCGCCTCCGGCGTCAAAATGCTCTCCCGGCATCCCTACGACTGGGAAATCCGATGAAGCAACTGCCCGCCCTGCTCCGCAAAATCGCCAAGCTGCGCATCCTCGTCATCGGCGATGTGATGCTCGACCATTACATCTGGGGCGACGCCACCCGCATCTCGCCCGAGGCCCCCGTGCCCGTCGTCGAGATCGCCCGCGACACCTGGACCGCCGGCGGCGCCGCCAATGTCGCGCTCAACCTCGCCTCGCTCGGGGCGCAGTGCACCGTCGCCGGCTTCATCGGTGACGACGAGGCCGGCATTCGGCTCAAGCGACTCCTGCACGAAAAAGGCATCGTCACCGTCACCACGCCCGGCACCGGCGCCACCATCGTCAAAACCCGGGTGCTCGTGCAAAACCAGCAGCTCTGCCGGCTCGACCGTGAGTCACCGCAACCCCACTACGCCGTCACCGCCGCCCAGGCCAGGAGCCTGTTTACCGCCGCCATTCGCGCCGCCGACGCCGTGATTCTCTCCGATTACGCCAAGGGCATTTTGTCCGACGCTTTGGTCGCCGGCGTCACCCGGATCGCACGCGCCGCCGGCAAACTCATCGCCCTCGACCCCAAGCCCAAGCATCCGCTCGCCTTCCGCGACCTTGATCTCATCACGCCGAACAAGCGCGAGGCCCTGCAACTGGCCGGCATGGAGCCCGCCCCCCACCTGCCCTTCCCCGCGGCGGAGGTCTGCGCGCGGCTGCACCGGCGCTACCGCACCCGCAACCTCGTCATCACCCTCGGCGAGGAGGGCATGCTGCTCAGCTCACGGGGCAAAGTCGTGAAGACCATCCCCACCGCCGCCCGCGAGGTCTTTGATGTCTCCGGCGCGGGCGACACTGCGCTCGCCGGGCTGGTGCTCGCCCTCGCCGCCGGCGCCAGCCTGGAGCAGGCGGCCCATTTTTCCAATGCCGCCTCCGGTGTCGTCGTCGGCAAGCTCGGCACCGCCACCGTCACGCCGGAAGAGCTGCTCGCCTACGTTGCGCACGAGTCATGAGCCGCGCCCTCTTTCTCGACCGCGACGGCACGTTGATCGTGGACAAGGTCTACCTCGCCGACCCGGCCGGAGTGGAACTCATTCCCAGCACGACCGCCGCCCTGCGTCGTGCGCGCGCACTCGGCTACAAACTTTTCCTCTTCACCAACCAATCCGGCATCGGCCGGGGCTACCACTCGCTGGAGGACACCCAACGCGTCAACGCCCGCATGGAGGAGCTCATCGGTTTGGGCTCGCCGCTGTTCGAAGCCGTGTGCATTGCCCCCGAAGCGCCCGACCAACCCGCCGTCTATCGGAAACCCTCCCCTCGCTTCATCCTCGAAATGCGTGCCCGCCACGGCCTCGATCCCGCACAATGCTGGATGGTCGGTGACTCTGCGGCCGACATCGGCGCCGGGCTCGCCGCCAACATCAACGTCGCGGCCGTCCGCACTGGCAAAATCGATCCCTTCACCCTGCCCGAGGTGGCTGCCAACCGCGTGCCGGTGTTTGCCGATTTCTCGGCCTTTGTTGCGACCCTCTGACCAATGCCCGAACTCGCCGAGGCTGAATTCTACCGCAAACGCTGGCACCTTGCCGCCAAGGGACAGACCATCACGGCAACCCACGCCCACGACGGCAAAAAACTCTTCCGCGGCATCCCGGCGCCGGTATTCAAACGCGCCCTGACCGGCGCCAAATTCCTCAGCTCAGAAGCCGCCGCCAAGCAAATGCTTTTCCGCTTCAGCGGCGATGTCTGGCTCGGCATCCATCTCGGCATGAGCGGCGAGTTGTCGGTGCAACCGGCCGACTATCTGCCGCAAAAACACGACCACCTCGCGCTGCACACCCGCCGGCACACCCTGGTCTTCACCGATCCACGCATGTTTGGCCGCATCCAGTTTCACCTCGGCAAAACCGCACCGGACTGGTGGACGCAGATCGCCCCGGCCGTCCTTTCGCTGGAGTTCACCACCGGGGCCGTCGCCGTCTTCCTGCAGCGCCGCGCCCGCGCCCCCATCAAGGCCGTGTTGCTGATGCAGGAGCGCTTCCCCGGCATCGGCAACTGGATGGCCGATGAAATCCTGTGGCGCGCGGCCATCCATCCCCGCCGCGCCGCCGGTTCGCTCTCGCCGCCGGAAACACGCACCCTCTGGCGCGAATGCCGCCAGGTCTGCCGGCTCGCGCTCCGCACCATCGCGGGTGTCGGCGGCAAGCTGCCGCCCGACCTGAATGTCCACATTCCAGATTCCTGGCTCTTCAACCATCGCTGGGAGGACGGTGGACGCTGCCCGCGCACGCGTGCCCCGCTCATACGCGAGGAGATCGGCGGACGCACCACCTGCTGGTCGCCCGGACGGCAAAAACTTTGACGTCTTCCCGCTTAAGTTCACTTGTTCAGCTCCACCCAAACTTTCATGCAGGACGATTACCCCCTCACCCCGCAGCAGATCGCCGCCTACCAACGCGACGGTTACATACAGCTCAACGACGTCATCACCGGCGACCAACTCGAGGCCTTTCGCAACGCCGTGAATGACGCCGTGAAACAGGACACCGCCACGCAGGACCCCAACCGGCAAAAGAGCAGCTACGAGCAGATTTTCATCCAGTGTGTAAACCTCTGGCCCCGTCACCCGGCCGTGAAACCCTTTGTGCTCGACCCGCGCCTGGGCCGCATCGCCGCCCGCCTGAGCGGTCTCAGCGTGCGGTTGTGGCACGACCATGCCCTCTTCAAAGAGCCGCACACCGGGGCCAAGACCCCGTGGCATCAGGACACGCCATACTGGCCGCACCAACAGAAGATGCACCAGCTCACCATCTGGATCGCGCTGCGTGATGCCACCATCCACAACGGCTGCATGTCCTTCCTACCCGGCACGCAGAAGCATCTGGACATCGCGCCGGTTAACCTCGCCGACCCGCAGGATCTTTACGCCGTGGCCCCGCAGACCAAGGGCATCAAGCCCGTCACCTGTGAACTCAAGGCCGGCTCCTGCACCGTCCACAACGGCATGACCTTCCACTACGCCGGCCCCAACCGCTCCGACGGCATGCGCGAGGCCATCGCCATCATCTACATGCCCGACGGCACGACCTACGCGCCGGCGCCGCACCCCGTCACCGACCCGCTCAAACTCTCGCCCGGGCAAAAACTCGACGGTGAGCTGTTTCCGCTGGTCGCAAACTGATCCGGCAACGATCGGCTGGCCAAGCCGGCGCCCATCCCTACGCTGCCGGGCGTATGAAAATCGCCCCGCACAGCAAACTCGTCTTCATCGGCGACTCGATCACCGATTGCGAACGCGCCCGCCCCGTCGGCGAAGGCCTGTTTGGCGCGGTCGGCAAAAGCTACGTGTCGCTCCTTGAGGGATTTTTCACGGCCGCTTATCCCGGGCACGGCCTGCGGCTCGTCAACATGGGCACCTCGGGCAACACCGTGCTCGACCTCAAGGCCCGCTGGCAAACCGATGTGCTCGACCTCAAGCCCGACTGGCTCGCGATCATGATCGGCGTCAACGACGTGTGGCGGCAGTTCGATCTCCCGCGGCAGACCGAGATTCACGTTTCACCGGCGGTCTATGAAAAGACGCTCAACGAACTCGCGCGCAAAACCCGCCCCAAGCTCAAGGGATTGATCATGATGGCACCGTTCTACATCGAGCCCAACCGCGCCGATGCGATGCGCGCCCGGATGGATGAATACGGCGCCCTCGTCAAAAAAGTCGCCGCCCGCCACGACGCACTGTTCATCGACACCCAGGCCGCTTTCGAGCCCGTGCTGCAACATCTGCACGCCAACGCCATCGCTTGGGACCGCGTGCACCCCAACATCATCGGCCACGCCGTCATCGCCCGGGCCTTCATGCAGGCCGTCGGGGCGCAGATCTGACCCGCCCATGTCGGTCGCCAAACTCCGCCTCGACGAGCTGCTGGTGGCCCGCGGACTCGCGGACAGCCGCGCCCAGGCCAAGGCGCTCATCATGTCCGGCCGCGTCCTGCACGGCACCGCCCGGCTCGACAAGCCCGGCCGCGAGTTCCCCTCCGACCTCGAGCTCACCGTTGAGCAACCGCCGCGTTTCGTCAGCCGCGGCGGTGAAAAACTGACCGCCGCGCTGGAACGCTTCGCCCTCGACCTGCGCGGCGCACACGTGCTCGACGTCGGCGCCTCGACCGGTGGCTTCACCGACTGCGCCCTGCAGGCCGGTGCCGCGGACGTGGTTTGCGTGGATGTCGGTCGCGCCCAGCTTCACGCGAAGCTCCGGGCCGATCCCCGCGTGACCAATCTGGAAAAGATCAACGCCCGCCACCTCAACGCCGCCGCGCTGCCCCGGCCCGATTTCGATGTGATCGTCATGGATCTTTCCTTCATCTCCCTGAAGTCCGTGCTGCCGGCCGTCTGGCCGCTGTTGCGCACCGGCGGCAGGCTCATCGCGCTGGTGAAGCCGCAATTCGAAGCCGGCAAGACCGAGGCGGACAAAGGACGCGGCGTCATCCGTGATGCCGCCGTGCAGGAGGCAACGCTCGCCGGTGTGCGTGATTTCGCCCTCACCGGGCTGCGCGGCGCCCGGCTGGTCGGGCACATGGATTCGCCCATCACCGGCGCGGATGGCAACCGCGAGTTCCTGCTGGTCTTGGCCAAGGCAGAATGAACTGGCGGAAACCGGCGTTTCGGGCGACCTTCCCCACCGCATGAAGCCACTCCGCAAACTCGCCTTCGTCATCAACGAAGAGAAGGCCGGCGCCGCCGCGCTGGCCCGCGAACTCATGGCCACCGCCCGCCGCGGCGGCCTCGGCGTGAAATCCACCAGCCGCTTCCCGCTCCCCGCCGGCTACCTGCGGGGCTGCGATGCCTGCTGCGTCATCGGCGGCGATGGCACGCTGCTCGGCGTCGCGCGCGAATCCGTCCGCTCCCAGGTGCCGATCATCGGTATCAACCGGGGCAGCCTCGGCTTCCTCACCACCTTTTCGGCGGAAGAAGCCCGGGCCCATTTCGCGGAATTGCTGCAGGGCGAATATCGGATTGCCCACCGCTCCATGCTCGATTGCTCGACGGGCCCCGGCTCCCACGACCTCGCCCTCAACGACGTGCTGATCAAGGATGCGGTGAATTCCCGTCTCGTCCGTTTGGAGGTTTTCGCCGACGACGAACTGGTCACGGAATACTATTGCGACGGCTTGATTTTCTCCACCCCCACGGGCTCCACCGCCTATAATCTTTCCGCCGGGGGCCCGCTGATCCATCCCGGCGCGGAGGTCATCGCGATGACCCCCATCTGCCCGCACACGCTGAGCAACCGATCCATCATCTTCCGCCAAGGCACCCGGCTGCGGGTCTGCAACCGCTCGGAAGGCTCGCAACTGCTCGTCGCCATGGACGGACAGCGCAACCTCAAGGTCGGCGTGGGCTCGCCCATCGAAATCTCCATCTCCAAGCGCACGCTGCCCCTGGTGCAGCGACCGGACTACTCGCACTTCGCCGTGGTGCGCACCAAGCTCAAGTGGAGCGGAGCCGCCGTCGAGTCGCCCAAAAACCGGGCATGAAAAAACCCCGGTGGTGGTTGACCGGGGTTCATTTGTAACAAGACCGGCGGCTAGTCTACTTGGACTTCTTTTCCGCCTTCTTGGCTTCCCGTTCGGCTTTCTTCTCGGCCTTTTCGGCGGCTTCAGCCGCTTTCTTGGCCTCGCGCTCCTCCTTGCTGAGCTTGCCGTCGCCATCCGTATCATACTTGTCCACGTTGGCTTTGCGGGTTGCAGCCGCTTTGGCCGCAATGTCGGCCTTCCGCGCTGCCTGCTCTTCTTCGCTCAACTTGCCGTCGCCATCTTTGTCATACTTCTTCAGCGCCTCCTTGGAAGGAGCCTTGGAGTCGCTGGATTCACCACTGTAACCGGTGACAACAAATGCCAGCGAGAGGGCCGCCAGCATGCCTATCAGTTTTAGGGTTAACTTTTTCATAACGTGACGATTCTGACCGCTGCCCGCGGGCCGGGCAAGAGCAACCGGCCGTCACGCCACCAGCCAATCGGCCAGTTCCAACCGGATTTCGGCAATGCCTTTGTAAGCCGCCACCGCCTCCGGCATACTGCGCAAAGCCCGGCTCAGCCCGTGGGCTGCCGTGGCATGATTATGAACCGCAGCGATTTCCATTAGCTCGATGCGAATGGCAAACAGCACCCCACCGCCCGGCAGGGCCAAAAGGAGCTGATGCTCCACCCGCAACCACAGGCAGGCCGGGTCCAGCGGCAGCGATGGCCGCGGTCGGCAGAGGGAAGGATGAAGATTCAACTCGGCCGTGGCCGCCAAACCCCAGTTGTGTCGCAAATAGGCAGCGTCAGGTTTCATCCGGGCGAGAAACTGCCCGATCTGCGAGCCCAGCCCCGCATTGAGGCCCGGCACCGGCCCATGGATAAACTCCATCGGTTGGCCGATCTTCTCCTCCAGCGCCCAGCCCGTGGGAAAACAAAGCACGCCGCCAACCAGCCGGAAGACTCCGCTCTCGTCTGCGGCCAGCCACAACAAATCCGGTTCGATGGCGGCACCCAATCCCGAAAGCGTCCGCGGCGGCTTTGGCCCGGATAGACCCCTGGCGGTCAGCAAGTCCCCGGTAGCATCAAGCAGTCGCGCATGCCCCGGTCGCAGCGCGGCGTAGCGCTCCGGCGCTTCGGCCAACCAGCGGCGGCGCTCACCAAGCAGCCGGCCCGAATCGTCCTTGGGCCTGAAAAACTCCGCCGGATCCCCGCGCTGCAACCCGAGTTGAAAACGGAAATCTTCCGCCGGGAACAGTGCGTCGAGCGTGTTCACGGCCTGACCACCAAACGCACCCGCCGGTCGGGCCGGAGGTATTCACGCGCAAATCGCGCCAAGTCGGCCACGGTAACCGCATCAACGCGCGCGCCGTAGTTCTGCCACTCGTCCCGGGGAAGACCGTAGATCGCATTCAAGCCGGCTTGCGCAGCCCGGGCGGCGTTGGTCTGCAGGCTCATCAAGCGCCCCGCCTTCAGGCGCACCTGACAACGCTGCAATTCGGCCGGCTCCACCTGACCGGCCGCCAACCGCGCAATCTCCGCGGTGATCTCCGCCTGCACCGCCCCTTCGCTGCCTGGCGCCGTGCCCGCGAGAAAATAGAACATCCCGGCATCGGTGCCGATGACGCGCGCCGAACGCACAAAATAGGCGAGCCCCTTCTCTTCCCGCACCCGCTCGAACAGCCGCGAGGACATGCCGCTGAACAGTTCGTCGGCCACCTCGCCGACATAAAAATCAGGCGCCCGCAGGGCCGGGGCCGGATAAGCTTCGTAAACCACCGCCTGCTGCTTCGGCTGAATCTCAAGAAAATCTTCCGCCGGGGGCGGCTCGAACCGAACCGTGGAGCCGACCTCACCTCCGCGCGGCAGCCGCCCAAGGAAAGCGCGCAACCGGGGCAACAGTTTCGCCCGGTCGAAATCTCCGGCCACGCTGAGCACAATGTTGCCCGGCACCAGCAGGCGGGCGTGCATCGCCTTGAGGTCCGCAATGGTCAGCGCGGCGACCCCGGCTTCATCGCCTTGGGGTTCGACGGCCAGCGGATGCCGGCCGAAAAATTTTTGGCGCAAAAGCCTCCGGCCGCGCGTGACCACTTCGTCATTGTCGAGCCGCAGGGCGGCAAGCTGGGCCTCACGCTCGATTTTGAAAGTGCCGGCGCGGAAAGCCGGTTCGAGCACGGCATCGGCCAACACCGTCAGGGCGCGGTCTGCTTCCGACGACAACACCTCGGTGGCGAGGCCAAAGCTGTTGTTGCCGGCGAAGGCGGAAAACGTGCCGCCCACTTCCTCGATGAACCGGGCAACGGCCGCGGCGGAGCGCCGCCGGGTATCCTTCGTCAGCATCGTGGCCAGCAGAGCCGTGGCACCGCGCCGGCCGGGCGATTCATGCAACGCCCCACCGAGGCAGGAGATGCGCAGGTGAAGGTTGGGCAGCCGGCGATGGGGCTGGAGCAGGATACGCGCACCGTTGGGTAGGAGGATCTCCTCGAAATCCGCCAGCTTGCCGGTTGTTTCCGCGCGCACCGGGCCTGCGGCAGTGGTTTGTTTGGGATTGAGCGATACCGTGGTGAGCCGATCCGGAACCAAATATGCGGTGATGGCGCGACGCAGGTCCGCGGTCGTCAAATCGGTCAACTGACGGAAATAGGCCCGGCCATAATCCAGGTCACCCACCACCACCTCGGCCAAACCCAGCCGTGAGGCTTGGCCTGACATCGTGCGGCGCGAATTGATTTCGCCCACCATAAGCTGACGCATCGCCTTGCGCAGCATTGCCGGGGTCAGCCCGCGACGGGACCAGCGCTGGAGCGCGGCAAGCACCGCCTCCGTGGCTGCTTCGCGCTTGGCCGGTTCGCACGTTAACGAAATGTAGAACAACCCCAGGTCACCGGGATTCCAGCTGGTGGCATCAATCGAATGCACCAAGCCGCAGCGTTCGCGAATCTCCTGCCACAAGAGCGAACTGTCCCCCGCCCCCAGCACGGTGGCCAATACGTCCAGAGCGGGGGCATCGGCATGCGTCAGCCCCGGAATCGGCCAAGCCAGTCCGACCCGGGAAACCTCGACCTCCTCGTGACGGTGCAAGGCACGCGCGGCCAATTGGCTCGATTCGGCCGGCACCAGCACCGGAGCCAAGCGCCGCCGGGGCTCTTCGCCAAAATGCCGCCGGATGACAGCATCCGTCGCCGCGGGATTAATGTCCCCCGCAACCACGACCACCAGATTGTTCGGAGCGTAGCGTTGCCGGTAATACGCCAGCAACTCCTCCCGGGTGGTCGCGGCAAACACTTCGCGGTGACCAATGATCGGATAACGATAGGGATGGTTGCGAAAAGCCGTCTCGAACAGGGCTTCGCCCAACCGCTGGTCCGGGTCGTCCTGCCCCATCGCGATCTCGCGTAGGATCACATCCTTCTCCCGGATTACCTCCTCGCCCGGCAGGGTCGAGCGCAACACCATGTCGGCGAGCAACTCGATGGCGACATCCACGGCCTTGGCGGGCAGGTCGATATAATACACCGTGCGGTCAAAGGTCGTGTAGGCGTTGATGTCGCCGCCGTGCGCCTGCACGGTGGCGGCTATCTCGCGCCCCGCCCGCGTGGTCGTGCCCTTGAACAGGAGATGCTCAAGGTAATGCGAAAGCCCTGCACCCAGATGCTCGCCTTCATGGATGCTGCCGGTCTTGACCCACACCTGCACCGAGGCGACCGGCGCACCGGCATCGGGCTTGAGCAGCACGGTCAATCCGTTGGGCAGAACCGAGCGCAGGACCGGTTCGCGCCAGAAGTTTTCGAGCAGTTTCAGATCGGCCCGGGACGAGCTGCGATTGGCCATGAATGAAGAGGCGGTTTGGTGAACGTGACTCAGGCCGGACTCAGCGAGCCGGCGGCCGCCGGCCCCTGCTGCTGTCGACGCTTGGGCTGGAAGGGCCGAACAAACGCCTCTTCGAATGTATAGATATCCGAAAAATCCTCCCGCTGGTCACTGCTGGATTTGCTGAAAATGCCGTGGTCGATCAGGTTGAAGACCATGTCTCCAAAATCCCGGCAACGCTTCAGCCCCCACTCGTTAAGCACCGTTTTTGCCAGTGGGCCGTATTGCTCCAAGGCATAGACGCGAAGCCCTTCAAGCAGCTCCGGCCCAGTGACATGGAACGATTTACCGGCCCGGCCGGCGTCCTTCTTTCTTAGTTCTTTGACCGTTTGGTCGAGCGCCAGCCTCAGGAAGTTATAGGCCCGCTTGTCGAAACGGGGATCTTCTTTGATGATGAGGGTGACAACTGCGTCAAAATCGGGATCTTCCATGGGTAAGACGCTCTCGGTAGCACAGCATTTTCCCGTCCGCAACTTCTCAAATTTTCGCGTCTTACGAGCTGCTAGGTAGATTCATACCTACCTGCAAATTGCCACCAAATCGCGACTATTCCCTCGCAAAGAAATGGGGCGTTTACACCATCGTGACAAAATCATGATAGCTTCCACTCAAACGAATCATCCTTTGGCCGATTCCACCAACGGTGTGAACTTGCTCGAACTGGCATGCGCCAAGCTGAAATCTGCCGGATTGCGCATCACGCAACCACGCATCGCCATTCTCACGGCCATGCTTGAGCGCGCGCACCCCACGAGCATCGAGCAGATCCATGCCGAGCTCGCATCCGGCTCCTGCGATTTGGTGACGGTTTACCGGTGCCTTGCCGCCTTCGAGGAAATCGGCCTGGTCCGGCGCTCCTTCTTTCACAACGGCACCAGCCTTTATGAGCTGAGCTTGGGCGAGGCCAAACGCTACCACATCGTCTGCAAAGCCACCAACCGCGTGGATGAGGTTGATGCGGAAACGGCCGCCGAACTGCAGCAAGTGATGGGAAAGGTCGAGGAAACCCTCCGAGCCCGCGGCTATGAAAACGTGAGCCACGTCGTCGAATTCTTCGGCGTGGCGCCGGCCGCTGCCCGCAGCGCCGTAAACCTCCCTGCGATCAAACGCTGAAGTTTGGTTTTTCGAATTTGCGGCGCGGACCTTCGGGTCCGCGCTTTTTTTTACGCCCTCTTGGCTGCGGCAAAAATCACCGCGACCTGCGGCCAGTTCACGATCGACCAAAATGCGCCGACATAGTCCGCCCGGCGGTTCTGGTAGCCCAAATAATAGGCATGCTCCCAGACATCCAAACCGAGCAGCGGCACCGCGCCCTCCATCAGCGGTGAGTCCTGATTGGCGGTGGAATGCACGCGCAGGGCGCCGTCATGCAGACTCAGCCAAGCCCAACCGCTGCCAAAGCGCTGCATCGCCGCCTGGGTAAACCGGGTTTTGAATTCGCCAAAAGAGCCGAAGGCATCGGTGATGGCCGCGCCGAGTTCGCCATCCGGCTCGCCACCCGCACGGGGTGCAATTACCTGCCAAAACAACGCATGGTTAAGGTGGCCGCCGACATTGTTACGCAACGTCTCCCTGATAGCCGCAGGCATGGCCGCAAGGTCGCGCACGATTTCCTCGGCCGTGAGCTGTCGTAATTCCGGGTGGGCTGCCAAGGCCCGGTTGGCATTGTCGATGTAGGCGCGGTGATGCCGGGTGTGATGGATCTCCATCGTCAACGCATCGAAACGCGGCTCCAAGGCATCGTAGGCATAGTCCATGTCCGGCAGCACAAACGGCTGGGACGTGCCGGACCTCCTGCTCTCACCGCCGCCCGGCCCCGCTCTCAACCCCAACCCAAGCATAAACGCGCCGGCACCCAAGGTTTTGAGAAGAGAACGGCGTGAGATTGGTTGCGATGATTGCATGGCCAGAGCGTAAAAGCAAAATTCACCCCCGCAAGTCACGGGACAACTTCCCGCCGCGTAATTCGCGACGGAGTCGTTCAATCGCCAGCGAGGAGGCGACGCAAAGTAGCATCAACCGCCTTCGGGTCGGCTTTGCCTTTCGCCGCCTTCATGACCGGACCCTTGAAAGCATTGATCGCGCTGTCCTTGCCGGACTTGAACTCGGCCCGCGCCTTGTCATTGCCCGCGATGGCCTCGCGGCACCATTGTTCAAGCGCGCCGGCATCAGTCGGCGCGGCTTCCAACCCGCGCCGCCGCGCCACCGCCGCCGGGGCCTCGCCCGTCGCAAACATTTCGACAAAAACTTCCTTCGCCGCCCCGGTCAGCAACACACCGGTGTCCACCAAGCGGACAAGCTCCGCCAACTGTTCCGGCCTGACTTTGCTGTCGGCCAGCGCCAGTCCGGCTTGCCCCAGCTCGCGGAGCAAATCGTTCACGATCCAGTTGCCTACAGCCTGGGCTTTGTCGTTCCCGGCAGCGCAGGCCGCCGCCTCGAAATACTCCGCCAGAGCCCGGTCCCACACCAAGACGGAGGTGAGGGTGTAGGGCAGTTGGAAATCCGTGAAATACCGCCGTTGCCGGTCGAACGGCAACTCGGGACACCCCGCGCGGAGACGCTCCTTCCAAGCCTGATCCACCTGCACCGGCATCAGGTCGGGATCGGGAAAATAACGGTAATCGTGGGCCATCTCCTTTGAACGCAGCGATTGCGACGCTCCGGTCTGCCCGTCGTAGTCGCGGGTCTCCTGCACAATCGTCCCGCCACGCGCCAACACCGCCATCTGGCGCTTGATTTCATGCGCGATCCCGTCCCGCACAAAGGAGATGGAGTTGAGGTTTTTCAACTCCACCTTTGTCCCGAGCGTAGTCTGGCCCACCGGGCGGATGGAGATATTGGCATCGCACCGGAGCTGGCCTTTTTCCATGTCGCAATCGGAGATGCCACCCTGCACCATGATCGCCCGGAGCGCTGTCAAATAGGCAAATGCCTCGTCGGCCGAACGCAGCGCCGGCTCGGACACAATCTCCATCAAAGGTGTGCCGGCCCGGTTGAAATCAATGAGCGAATCCGTGGCGCCGTGGTTCAGCTTGCCCACGTCTTCCTCGAGGTGAATGCGCGTCAACGGAATGGATTTGTGCTCGCCCATCACATTGCGGGCCGATCCCGGCAGCTCGATCTCCACCGCACCGCCAAGGCATATCGGCTGGTCGTATTGCGAGATCTGATAATTTTTCGGCGAATCCGGGTAGAAATACTGCTTGCGGTCCCATTTGCACACCGGGGCAATTTCACAACCCAGCATCAGCCCGGCTTTGATGACCGCATCCAGCGCGGCCTTGTTCATGACCGGAAGAACCCCGGGCAAAGCCAGCACCACGGGGTCGGTCAGGGTATTGGGCTCATGCCCATAGCCTGACGCCACGCGCGTGAACATCTTCGAGCGGGTTTTGATCTGGACGTGGACTTCCAGTCCGATGACGGCTTCGTAGTTCATCAGAGGTTGGGCCGCCGTTGGTGCCAGTCGTGGGCCTGCTCATAATTCCGGGCCGTGGCCAGCAGCTCAGCCTCCCGGAAAGGCCGGCCGATGAGCTGCAAACCGATGGGCAAACCCGCCTGCGTGAAACCGCCCGGGATGCTGATGGCCGGCAGGCCGGCCAGATTCACGCCAATGGTATAAATGTCGCAGAGATACATCGCCAACGGATCCGCTTTCTCGCCGTGCCGAAACGCCGGCATGGGCGAGGTCGGCGTGAGCAGTGCATCCACCTGTTCGTAGGCCCGGAGAAAATCACTGCGGATCAGGGTGCGGACCTGCTGGGCCCGCCGATAATACGCATCGTAGTAGCCGCTAGACAGCACGTAGGTGCCGAGGATGATCCGGCGTTTGACCTCGGCACCGAAGCCCTCGGCACGAGATTTTTCATAAAGCTCCGTCACATCCCCGGCCGACTGGCTGCGATGGCCGTAACGGATGCCGTCGTAGCGGGCCAAATTTGAAGAGGCCTCGGCCGTTGCGATGATGTAATAGGTGTCGAGACAGAACTCGGTGTGAGGCAACGAGACCTCTTGGATCTCCCAACCTTGGGCGGCGTAAAATGCGATCGCGGCCCGCACCGCGGCGGCCACCTCGGGATCGAGCCCGGCGCCAAAGTATTCCTTCGGGATGCCCAGCCGGCGCGATCGCGGGCCGGCACAAACCGCTGCCCGATAATCCGGGATCTCCGCGGTAAAGGAAGTCGAGTCCAGCGGATCGTGCCCCGCCAGCACCTGCAGCAGCATGGCCGCATCTTCCACCGTGCGGGTGAAAGGCCCGACCTGATCCAGCGAAGAGGCAAAGGCGATCAACCCATAACGCGAAACCAAACCGTAGCTCGGCTTCAGTCCGACCACGCCGCAAAAGGCCGCCGGCTGGCGGATGGAGCCGCCGGTATCGGAACCCAGGGTGGCGATGGCTTCGCCGGCCGCCAGCGCGGCCGCGCTGCCACCCGAAGACCCGCCCGGCACGCGCGACAAATCCCAGGGATTATGGGTCGCGCCAAAAGCCGAGTTTTCCGTGGACGAACCCATCGCGAACTCATCCAGGTTCAACCGGCCCCACAACACCGCACCGGCCTGCCGCAGTTTTTTGACGACGGTGGCATCATAGGGGGAAACAAAATCCGCCAGCATGCGGCTGGAGGCCGTGAGCGGCTGGCCTTCCACCGCAATCACATCCTTGAGGGCAACCGGAATACCGTCGAGCGGCCCCATTGCCTCCCCTGCCGACCGCCGCGCATCCGAGGCCGCCGCCTGCGCCAGCGCATCGGCTTCATCCCGCGAATTGAACGCCCGAACCCGATCATCGACGGCGCGGGTGCGATCAATGACCGCCTGCATCAATTCGACCGCTGACAATTCACCGGCAGCCAGCCGCGCCGCCAGGGTCGCAATCGTTTGGTAATGGATCTCGGCAGCCATCGCAGCGCTCATTCCACAACCTTGGGCACCACCACCAGATTTTGCCGCTGTGCCGGCGCGTTGCGCAGCGCCGCAGCCGTGGTGAGTCCGGGCCGGGCCACATCATCCGCCCAGACATTCACCACGGGAAATGCATGCGCGGTCGGCTCGACTCCGGTGACATCCACTTTTCGCAACTGCTCGATGTGCTGGAGCACCCCGCCCAATTGCCGGGAAAAATTGCTCTTCTCCTCAGGCGTCAACGCCAGCCGGGCAAGCGCCGCCACGTGATCAATATCGAGTTCGTCGGCGCCGGGCATATTGGGGAAATCAGGTTGCTTACTTGCGAATCGTGTAGCCGGTGACGCCGGCCAGCCGGTCCTGTATTTCCTGAAAGACCGGGTTCACCTCTTCATCGGTCAGCGTGCGCTGGCCCGCTCGAAACACGAGATTGAAGGCGAGACTCTTCTTGCCCTCGGGCAGGCCTTGCCCCTGATAAACATCGAAGATGCCGACGGCTTCCACCGCAAAGGCATTGCCGACAGCCTCACGGGCAATCTTTGCCAGATTTTTGCGAACCTCTTCCGCTGTCACAGTGGCATCAACCACCAGCGCCAAGTCGCGCCAAGCCGCCGGCTGCAGGCTGAAGTCGGTGTAGCGCTTCCGGCCGCTCCCGGCAGGAATCTTTTCGGGCAGAATTAAGAAAATGCCGGCATACACTTTGCCGACGATTCCCAGAGCCTTGACCATCGCCAGATTGAGCAAACCAAACCGCGCACCCCATCCGTGAGCCATTTCGCCGGCCGCAGCCGAGTGACCTTCCTGCCATCCAAAGTAGGAGCCGGTTACCGGCACGATGGGCTGGCGCGTGAGATCGATCCCCGCCGCCGCCGCCAAGGCGGCAACATGGTGTTTCACGGCGTAAAAATCCATCGGCTCACGCTTGCGCCACTGCCGGGATGCATCCTCCCCGACCACGAAGCCAACCGCGGCGCATTCAAGATTTTGGCCGTTCGATTCGATAAAGACCCGACCGGTCTCGCACAGCCGGGAAACCGCCACGCCGCGCGACTGATTGAGCTTAAGCGTATCGAGCAGACCCATGATGAGGGTCGGGCGCAGGTGGGACTGGTCCTCGACAAAAGGATTCGCGAGCGCGAGCTCCGCGGCCGCGGTCTGTGAAACCCAGCCGGCAAGTTCCTTTGCCGGCCTCAGGGTGTAGTTGACGCACTCGTGGAAGTCATGCCCGACCAGATAATCCGTCACGCGCCGGTTGAAACGCACCGCCGGGTCATCGTCGCCCACCAGACCAGACACGGTGACCGTCGCCGCAGGTATTTTTTCCGTGCCGTGCAGGCGCAGGACTTCCTCCACCAGGTCAATCGGCCGGTCGAGATCATCACGCCAGCTCGGTATCGCCACGGTCCAGGCCGTGCCACGGGACTCGGTCGGCTCTTCGCGGCTGATGGTCAGTTCCAACGCCCGGAATGATGCCTCCATCACGGCCTCGGGAATCTCAAACCCAAGCTTTTCGCAAATGAAGCTGTGTGTAACCACGATTTCGCGCTGCCAGGGCACATCGCCCCCGACCTTGCAGGCCGGGCCGACCACCTGGCCGCCAGCCGTCTCAAGAATCAAATCAATGGCGCGATAAGCGGCTTCCAAAGCCGTGTGCGGATCAACACCCCGCTCGTAACGGTAGGATGAATCCGAGCCGAGGCCCAGCCGCTTGGAAGTCCGACGGACCGACTGACGCTTGAAATGGGCCACTTCCAGCACAAGGTCCGTGGTGTCGTCGCCAACGCCGGAATCTGCCCCGCCCATGATGCCCGCGATGACCAGCGGTTTGGCGGCATCGGCGATGACCAGCATACTGCTGTTGAGCACCCGCTCCTTGCCATCGAGGGTGGTGATCTTTTCCCCATCCTCCGCCCTTCGCACCACGATGCGGCCCCCGCCGATTTTCCGGGCGTCAAACGCATGCATTGGCTGGCCGTATTCCAGCATCACGTAGTTGCCCACATCGACGATGTTGTTGATCGGCCGCAGGCCAACCGCATTCAGACGCTCCTGTATCCACGCCGGGCTCGGGCCAATCTTCACACCGGCAATGACGTGCGCCGTATACAACGGACAATCCTCGGGTGCCTCGACCACGACCTCGCCCAGCAGATCCTTGCGCACCTGCGTCCCGGTGTCGCCGTTGAACTTCTCCTGCGGATAAACCAGCTCCAGTCTGAACCAGGCCGCCAACTCACGGGCGATCCCCAAGTGCGACAGGCAATCAGGTCGGTTCGGCGTGATCTCGATGTCAAAAACCACATCGCCGGGCGGCAGCACCGCATTGATCGGTTGACCCAACTCCGGCCGGCCGGGGAGAATCAGCAGGCCGGCGGCATCCTCGGCCACGCCGAGTTCCTTGGCGGAGCACAGCATGCCGTCGGACAACTGGCCGCGGATTTTGGATTGCTTGATGACGAAGTCACCGGGCAACACTGCGCCAGGCAAGGCCACCGGGACGCGGTCGCCCACTTTGTAATTCTGGGCGCCGCACACGATGGTCTTCACGCCGCCGGCCGGCCCGATGTCCACCTGACAAACGGATAGTTTATCGGCATTGGGGTGTTTGTCGCGCACGAGCACCTCGCCCACGACCACGTGCGCCAATTGCGGCGCACCCGTGCGGATGACCTGCTCGACCTCGAAGCCAAGAAACGTGATGGCCCGGCAGATTTCCTCCACCGGAGCATCGAGCCGCACATAGTCCTTCAGCCAGTTCAGCGAAATCTTCATCGTTAAGTCCTCAGGCGAACTGCTTCAGGAAACGCAGATCGTTTTGATAAAAATAGCGGATGTCATCGACGCCGTAGAGCAGCATGGCGAGCCGCTCCAACCCCATGCCAAATGCGTAGCCCGACCAGACCTCGGGATCATAGCCCACCGCGCTGAAAACCGCCGGATCCACCATGCCGCAACCGCCGATCTCGATCCACTCCTTGTTCACCTTGGGCAGGTGCCGGGCGCTAAGATCCACCTCGAAGCTGGGCTCCGTGTAACCAAAATAATGCGGACGGAAGCGGGTCTTGGTGTCCTTGCCGAGCAGGGACTCGAAAATGTAATCGAGCAGCGCCTTGAGATCGCGCACCGTTACACCCTTGTCCACGTAGAGACATTCCAACTGGTGAAAATTGGCCGAGTGCGTGGCGTCGGTAGTATCGCGGCGATAGACACGGCCGGGCGAGACAATGCGGATTGGCGGTGCCCCCTTGAGCATCGTGCGGATCTGCACGGAGGACGTGTGTGTGCGCAGCAGGTATTTCTCGCCGGGGGTCTTCTTGCTGACATTGGCGAAGCGGGCGGATTCCGGCAGATAAAATGTATCCTGGGCATCGCGGGCCGGGTGATCCGCCGGTGTGCACAGTGCATCGAAGCAGTAGAACTCTGTCTCAACCTCCGGTCCGTCGGCCACCGTGAAACCAACTTTGCGGAGAATGTGGCACATCTCCTCCCGCACCAAAGTCAGGGGATGGAAAGTGCCCGGGCCGGCGTCCGGAGATGGCAACGTGGGATCAATGGCCGGGCCGAGCTGGGCCTGCAGTTCGGCGGCCTCAATCCGGCCAAGGGCCGCATCGAGCAACTGCTGCAAAGCCGCCTTGGCCTCATTGATCAGCCGGCCGGCAGCAGGACGCTGCTCCTTGGGCACGGAGCCCATCTGCTTCATCACGGCCGTGAGTTCACCATTGGGACCAACGTAGCGCGCTTTGGCGGCCTCAAAGCCGGGGCGGGCTCCGATGAGCGCAAGTTCGGCCGAAGCCTTGGCTACCATGGCGTTCAAGGTGTCTTGCATGGGGAAAAATCCTGAAGCAGCGGGCGGTGATGAAGCGAAGAAAAACGAAAGGACGGCACCTCGGTATGAGGCCCGTCCTCCGGAGAGTCCGACAGGGAGGCGAGCCTGAACCCGGCTCGCGTTTGGGAGAGGTCAGGCCTGCTTGGCGGCCTTGGTCTTCAACGCGTCCTGGGCTTGTTTGACCAGCGCATTAAAGGCCACCTCGTCGCGAACGGCGATATCGGCGAGGATCTTGCGATCGAGCCCGATATTGGCGGCCTTGAGGCCCTCCATGAAGCGGCTGTAGCTGATACCGGCATTACGGCAGGCGGCATTCAGGCGGATGATCCAAAGCGAGCGACGGTCGCCCTTCTTCTTGCGCCGGGCGGCGTAGGCATATTGCCAGGCATGCTGGACGGCTTCTTTCGCGTAGCGGAAGAGCTTGGATTTGTTGCCGAAATAGCCTTTGGCGTATTTCAGCACTTTCTTGCGGCGCTTGCGCGACGCGGGGGAGTTGGTTGCACGAGCCATGTTGTGTTATTCCTTTTGGTTGATCGTCGGCGGGCCGGCTTGGGTTTTCACCCGCCTGACGAGTTTATAATTTTTGCGCGAGGCTGATCAGAGGCCGAAAGGCAGGCACCGCTTGAGGGGCGGCGTATGCGTTTCCGACAGCGTCTTGGCCTTGCCGAGGCGCCGTTTCTGCTTGGAGGACTTGGTGTTGGCGATGTGCCGGGTCCCGGGCGAACGGTGCAACAGCTTGCCGGAGGCGGTCAGCTTGAAGCGCTTGGCAACGGACTTTTTGGTCTTTTGCATGGATGGAGTCGTTGAAAACAGAGCTTAGGTCCTGCCTTGGCAAGGGGAAAGTTGGCCACACCATCATCTCCGCTCAAAATCGAGCCGCAAGCGGCACCGGCAGCATTTACACTCCAAAATGGTCGGGGCGGTCAGATTCGAACTGACGACCTCTACGTCCCGAACGTAGCGCTCTACCAGGCTAAGCTACGCCCCGATATCTTTGCAAAGTGCCCTTGAAACCAAGGGACGCGCAGCCAAAGCGGGCGACTTCCCTTGCGCAAACAAAATGTGCATGGACCCAATAAATAACCTAGCCGTGGCACCATAAAAAATCCGGCCAAGTATGGCCGGATTTGTGAAGTTATCGGTGTCGAGTTGAATCAGCGGCCGGCAGGAGCCGGTGCAGGTGCTCGCACCAAGGAGCTTTCGGCCGCACGGTTGGCGATCATCTGAACCATCCGCTGGGTCTGCAGCTCAGCGGTGCGTCGCTCGATCAAAGCAGTCTCCAAGTCCTTGAGTTGGCCGAGAACCTGGGCATTGAGTTTGGCCTTGGCCTGACGCAGAGCATCGAGCTCAATTTCCAACTCAGAAGCTTTCTTGGCCAGCACATCTGCCTCGGCATTGCTGCGGTCAGTCGCTTCTTTGATCTGGCGGCCTTGCTCTTCCCAACGGGCAATGCGATCGGCTTCTTTCTGCTGTTCGGCGGCCAAGCGTTCAGCGGCACGACGTTCGGCATCTTCACGCGCCTTGCGCTCAACCTCTGCCTTGCGGTCGGCCTCTTCTTTTTCGCGAATGGCTTGCTCAGCCTTCAAGGCGATTTGTTTTTCTCGCGCCTCTTCACGGTGCGCGAAAAAGAAGAACAGAAAAATGACCAGCAGAATGGCCGGAGCGATTAAATAGATCCACTTTTTCATGTGAGTAGGTGAATTTCAGGATGATCAGTTTCGTTTGGCCCCGGCAGCAGCGGCGGCTTCGGCAGCAGCACGGGCAGTGTCGGCGGCGGCAATCCGGTCAAGCACGGCGGAAAGGCTTTTTTCGTTGGCTTGGGTCAGACGAACCGCCTCGCGCAGGATGCCAAGTTCCAACAGCGCCTTGCGCGATTGCTCCTCGAGCGCGGCAATAGCTTCACGCTCAACCTTGATGTCGGCATTGAGGCGCTCCACCTGCTTGGCGAAGCGATCCTTTTCACGCGCGGCCTTGTTTTGATTCTCGATGGCAGCTTGACGAGCCTCACGGTCCGCAAGTTCCTTGGCCTCTTTGATGGCACGCTCGGCGCGGCGGCGTTCCTGCGCCTCCAAAGCGTCTTTGATGGCGACCTCGCGATCGCGGGCTTCCTGCAACCGCTTGGCCTCAAGCTCAAGCTTGGCTTGCTGGGCTTTCTCCGCCTTGCGGGCTTGATATTGAGAATTATAATTCCACCAGAAGCCGAAAAAGACTATCAACGCGACCGCGGGGAAAATAACGTAGGCTTTCTTCATAAGTGAGAAGGGTAAGTGTTTCGGTTTGTTTAGCTGTTCTTGTTGGCAGCCTTGGCCGCCTCACGCTCGCCCAAGGCATCTTGAATCGCCTGCTTGAGACGCATCATTTGGCTGTCCTCTTCGGCAGCGGGAAGTTTGAGGGCATCATTGATAACCCCAAGGGCTTCCTCGAGCTTGCCCAGCTCGTAACAAAGATAGGCCAAGAAGGAATAAACTGCCAAGGGTCGGTCAAGATTGCCCTTGGCCACGGCTAACTTGAAGTGACGATAGGCATCGTTCGAGCGCTCCAAGGAATAGTAGATCTGTGCAATCTGGAACTCCAGCTGGCCGGACTCAGGATAGAGTTTGGTGGCTTCAAGCAGGACTTCCACAGCCTGATTCTCGCGGTTGATCTGCTGGTAGGAGTAGGCAAGCAGCTCCCAGTTTTTCTGAGTAGACTCTACCCCGCCGTTTTTCAGCCCGGCATATAGCAATTCCGTAGCACGCCCAAACTGACCGATGTTGAAATACATGCCAATCAGATTGAAATTATCCCGCGGGGTGTTCAGCAGGCCGAGAGCCTGCGCACGCTCCATCGCCAAGATGCCGCGCAGATTGTAGGACAGGGCCTCTTGCTCATTCTTGGTCTCCTGCGCGAGGGAACTATACATCGCAGCGAGTTGCTGCCAGTAGGCGCGATTGGAAGGATACTGGCGGACCAACAACTCGTAGTATTCGCTTGCTTCCTTGTAGTTGGCTTGGTGCTGAAGTGTAGAAAGCAGGATGAGATAAAAGTTTTCCCTGGGGCGAACACTCATCAGGAGCGCTTTTTCAGCTTCCTGCCGTGCTTGGGTTAACAACTGTTGGTCAATCTTCTCAGGGTTAAGCACCGCGCGGTTGTAGAGGAGCGTGGTGTAAAATAGCACGTTATCGGCACTGGGCGTAGGGCTAAGCTCGATCAGTCGTTTGATGTATTGGGTAGCCTTGGCGAGATATTGCTGCTGCTGGGCAGGCGATTTGCTTTCGACTCCTTGCGAGTAGTAAAGTTTGGAAAGGAAATCCAACATCATCTCAAGGGCCCGGCCCTCGAAGAAACCGAAGCTGTCCGACAACCGCAGCGCCGTCTCCATCGGGTTGATGGCGCTGGCGTAGTCCCCTTTCTGGAGGTGGATTTTGGCCAAGATATCGTTCAGGACTGCTTGGTCGTAACTGTTGGGCGCAGCCGCAGCGATCAACGGTGTAACGAGGCGGATAGCTCCGTCATAATTTTTGGCATCCAGCAATGGCTGGATCTTTGATAACTCGCCACTGACGCGCTCGGAGAGTTCGAATGGCCGATCGCGTTGGGCAAGGGCGGCAATGGGCGTGCCCAAAAGCAGCACTGCCACGATAATCACACCCAACACGCGCAACAAAACTGGCCTGAAATGGTAGGAAACTGATGAAAATTGAGTCATTTCTTACTCGTTAATTTTGAAGCTGAAGAGCTGTTGGACCCGGCTGGTATTGACCGCGCGGCCTCCACGACGACCGGGGCGGAATTTCCATTTGCTCACGGCTTGGATGGCAGCGGCCTCAAATTCGCGCTGTGAGGAACGGACAACAAATGGATTACGAACATCACCATTGGTATCGACAATGAACTCCACAACGACTTCGCCCTCGATGCCGGCACGACGCATTTCAAACGGATATTGCGGCTGGATTTGCACCCGGGGAGTCGGCCGCTGATCAAGCGTGCTGATATCAAAAACCTCAATCCCTTGGCCCAAGCCTTGAACACGGCTCTGCGGAATTGAGATCACACCAGCCACGGGTTTGAGGTTCTCGGGTGGCGGGGGCTGCAGCGGCTGGACAAAAGAATCCGGAGTGGGAATCTGCGGCACATCCGCCTGCGTGGGCGGGGCAAATTCGATCACTTCGGCTGGCTCCTGATCCTCAGGATTGATGATTTCCGGCTCTTCCACATCCAGTTCCGGCATCGGCATGAGCTCGATCGTTGTCTCCTCTTCAATAACAACGGCAACCTCCTTCTTAAGGTTGATGTAGGAACTCGCGAAGAAGCCGCCGTGCAAGAGGGCCGATACGATAATACCGATGATGAGATCCCTGCTCATTTATAAAAGGTGCTGTATGGGTTGTAAATTAGCGACCGGTGGGCCTGACCCGGGTTTCAACCGAAACCGCGGTGATGCCTTCCTTGCGAACCTTGTCGAGAACCTCGATGCCGGCAGCATAGCGGGCGCGGTCATCGGTGGCGATCAGGACCCTGGCATTAGGATACTGATTTTTGTGATTCTGCAAACGAGGCGTCACTTCGGACAAACTGATGAGTTCACGATTCCAAAAGGCTGTGTCTTGGTCGGAAACTTGAATCGTGACCATCTCAGCTTCATCAGGCGGAGGCCCGCCTTGCGGCGGAACCGCCTGCGGCAATTGCACCTCGATCGAATTGATCTTGTCCAACGAAAGCGTGAACAGAATGAAGGTCGCCAGCAGGAAGAAGATGACGTCAATGAGAGGAATAATCTCAATACGCGCCTGCTTGCGGGGCGCTTTATCTTGGTGTTTTTTTCCTGACATGGAGAATTTTCGGTTGGAGAAGTCGCGGCTCAATTCTGCTTCAAGCGCGTCTCGATCAATATCTTGCTGATTCCGGATTTGCGAACTTCGTCAAAGACGTAGATGGCTTGGCTGAAGTAGGCGTTTTCGTCCCCGTTGATGAGGACCTTGGGATTGGGCTCGCTGGCCTTGTAAGTCTGAAGCCGGAGCAAGAACTCATCCAAAGTCACCGGATCTTTGTTCCAAGCAATGGTCCCCTCCGCGGTGACACTGATCGTCACCGAGGCGGAAGGATCACGCGCCTTGGCCGTCTCGGTGCGCGGCAGGGAAACCCGCAGGCCGCCCGTGGTGTTGAGCGAGAGCGTGAAGAGAATGAAAGTGGCGAGCAGGAAGAAAATGACGTCAATGAGAGGAATGATCTCAATGCGCGCTTTCTTCGGGCCACCGCCTTGGCTGCCACCGGTCATGGTTTTGGGTGCAGAGGATTAAGGACGCGGCGGTTACTTGGCAACCGTCTCGCCTTGGGAGTGCAGAATCATCTCAAGCGCGGTCGAGGCATCGGCCAGCTCCTGCTTGGCCAACTCGGCGCGGGTCGTGAGGAAATTGAAGGGCAGCATCGCCACGATGGCGATGGCCAGACCGGCAGCCACAGCGATAAGCGCCTCAGCCACACCACCCGTGATTTGGCCGGCGTTGGCAGCGATGTCGCCCTCACCGAGGGCTCCGAACACGCGCATCATGCCGGTCACGGTGCCCAACAGACCGAGAAGCTGGGCGATCGGAATGACGGCATCGAGTGTCGGCAGACCCTGCTGGAAACGGGTCAACTCGCGATTGGAGGCGCGAACCAAAGCGTTGGCAAAGGAGTGCTGGCGGTGCTCCAAGGCATAGACCAAGACGCGGGCAACGAAGTCCTTGCTGTTCTTGCCGAGAGCGATGGCGCCGTCGAAATCGCGGTTTTCCACTTTCTGAAGGAGGGACTCAACGAGCTCGGCATCACGGTTGGCGTTTTCCGTAACGATGAAGATAATGCGCTCGGCAATAACCGTGATGGCGATGAAAGACGTCAGCAAGATCGGCCACATGATGTATTCACCAGCGATGAAAAGCTCCATCGGAGACATGTTCATGAGGAAAGCGAACGTCGGCATTTGAGTAATCATAGTATGATGGGTGATTGGGTGGAGAGGATGAAGGGTGACGGTAAAATGTTCGGTTGGTCGTTGGGCGCTGGCTAAATTCCAGCTGGCGACTATCTCAGCAGGGAATGACTAGCAGAATGCCGTCCAGTTCAATCTGGAGAGGGTATTTTTCTTGGGTCGGCCGGCATTTTTTGCCGGCCCGAATCCGGCCGTTTCGAGGTGGGTGTGACGTTGCAAAATCAAGGGGAAATCGGAAAAGACCGTGAAAAAAGGGCCAACGCATCTGCCCTGTCAATCCACATAACACGAAAACTTCACCGGTAGCGTGCTGAAAGTGGCTGCCCGGCTAGGATTCGAACCTAGACAGAACGAGTCAGAGTCGTTCGTGCTACCATTACACCACCAGGCAGTGGTAAAAAATCGGCGGGGCATCTGCCGGCAGATGACGGCTGCACCTGAGGAGAGCGAGGGATAAATTTGGAGCCGGCGATGGGATTCGAACCCGCAACCGCCTGTTTACAAAACAGGTGCTCTACCATTGAGCTACGCCGGCACAGAGGGAAACAGAGTGCCGCCGATGATGTTGTTAAAGAACCTCTCGCCAAACTCCAAATCCGCCTTGGACGAAATTGGTGGCTCCCCGGGGACTCGAACCCCGAACCAATTGATTAAGAGTCAACTGCTCTACCATTGAGCTAGGAAGCCAAACAGAAGGGAAAAAAGCTCATTATCGCATCGGGCTTGTCAACTTCCATTTAGCAGGTGGGCCAAAACCGCTCCGAAGTCGATCTCACCGCAGGGGCCGCCCGGCCTCTTCAGGGTAGGAATGGATTGTAGCGGCACTCATGAGCAACGGTCGTCATGGGACCATGCCCCGGAGCAATCACGGTGGTGCCGGGCAAGGACCGCATCACCCGGCGGAGATGGCCTTGGGTTTGGGTCGGGCAGTGATAGCCTCCACCGGCCGAGCCTGCAAAAACCAGATCACCCGCCACCAATAATCCGGTGCCCTGCGGAGCAGACCGCATGCCGACCAGGTAGCAATTGTGCGCCAAGGCATGTCCCGGCGTGCTCAGCACCCCAACATCGAACGCCCCCACGGCAACGACCGCGGGTTCAGCCAAAGGGGTGCCGCCCCTCAGTTCCATCCCGACAGGGAAATGTGCCCGCTGCGGCGCAAAGTGCCGCATGACATCCGTGAAGCCTCCGCTATGCTCTGGTTCAGCATGGGTCAGGAAGATGGCATCCAATTTTGTAACAGACCGGGGCCACACCGCCATCAACTCGGACAACCCTCCGCCCGCATCAAACAGCATCCCGTGATCGGCACCACATTCCGTAATGAGGTAGGCGTTGGCCGTGCCAATGCCGTGCCGCATGGACAACACGTTAACACAAAACGGCAGCGGGCCGATCTCCGGCAGGGGGTAGCTTGCGCTGGCCAGCGCGCCCACCCCGACTTCATTCAATCCCAAAACCCGGGCCACACGACCCAGTTCAGCAGCGTCCAGATCGCTTCGGTAATCTAGTGCGTCGCACAAACGGCCTGCAGGCACCTCCGCCAGCCGGCTCAATTCGTCCACCGACAGGCCCGCGCATCGCATCCCCTTTTCGAGGACATCGCCCAACTCGTCTTCCAAAAGTATGCCGTGCGCCTGCACCTCGCCGGTGTGATCCTGTTTCGCACAGACCGCAAAATGTTTTTGTCTTTTTCGCGCCCCTAGTTGCACCCTGCGGCATGGATACCAACCAGCAAGAGGTTCTGGATATTTTCACCCGGACAGGCGCCCTGCTCCGCGGACACTTTGTGCTCCGCTCCGGACTGCACAGCGGCCACTATTTCCAGTGCGCGCAGGTCTGCCAACACATGGACGCCATGGAGCGACTGACCACCTTGTTGCTGCCGAAACTGCGGGAACATAAATTTGACACCGTGCTGGCCCCGGCGATGGGTGGATTGGTCATCGGACAGGAAGTCGCGCGCCAAACGAAGTCGCGGTATGTTTTTGCAGAGAAGGAGAACAACACTCTCGTCCTTCGGCGCGGTTTCAAATTCGCCCCCGGGGAAAGGGTGCTCGTGGTCGAGGATGTCGTCACGCGGGGCGGCCGGGTCATCGAGTGCTTGAATATCATCCGCCAAGCCGGTGGCACCCCCGTAGCCGTGGCCATGCTGGTGGACCGCAGCGCCGGCAGCGTGCGGTTCGATGTCCCCACCATTGCCCTGCTGGAGCTCAGCTTCCCCACCTACGAGGCAGACAAACTGCCGCCCGAACTCTCTGCACTGCCGGTGCAAAAGCCCGGCAGTTGATCCACGAGCCGAGCCATCACCTCACGGTGATGGCGACGTAGCCAAACGCTCCGCGAAAATTGACGAGCAGCAGATTGCGGCCCTCGCGCAACAAGGCTTTGGCGCCAGCCACATCGGTGGCCGGGGAGCGGTTGATTTCAACAATCACCATGTTCGCCGCGAGCCGGCCGGCGTAAGGCGAGCGTTCCTCCACCTTGGTGATGATCAGTCCGGTAGCGCGGGCATCGATGCCAAGCCGGCGTCGAATATCATCTGTCAACGGAGTCGCTTCGATGCCCGGCAGAAACTCGTTGGGCCGCTCGGCAAGCACACCGAGCACCACGTCCACGGCAAGCTCTTTGCCGTCGCGAAACACCCGCAAGCCCACCTTCGATCCAGGTGAAGTTTGGGCGATGACCAAACGCAGGTCCTCCAACGAGGTAGTAGCCCGGCCGTTGACGGCAAGAATCACATCGGTGCGCTGCAGGCCGGCCTTTTCCGCCGGGCTGTCGGGAGTGATCTCGGCAATGACCAGACCCCGCGAGCCTTTTGGCAAGCCCAAGGCTTCCGCCAGTTCGGGCGTCACGGCTTCCGTGGAGACACCAAGGAAGCCCCGCGTCACCGATCCGGTTTCGATCAGACTGCGCATGATGGATGCCGCCAGATTCACGGGAATGGCAAAGCCGATGCCGATATTGCCCCGGGTGGTGGAAATGATCGCGCTGTTGATGCCCACCAAGCGACCTTTCGCATCCACCAACGCACCGCCGGAATTGCCCATGTTGATCGCCGCGTCCGTCTGGATGAAATCTTCATAGCCTTGGACGCTGTCGAGCAGTCCAAGATTTTTGCGTCCGCGCGCGGACACAATACCCATCGTCACGGTCTGGCCGACCCCGAGAGGATTGCCGACCGCAAAAACCACGTCCCCCACCCTCACGTTGTCGCTGTCGGCCAAGATGACGGTGGGAAGGTTTTCGGCCTCAATTTTGATGATGGCGACATCGGTCTTGGGATCCTTGCCGATCAGCCGGGCCTTGAACTCCCGTTCATCGGGCAGTTGCACGCTCAATTCATCAGCCCCGTCAATCACATGGTTATTGGTGATAATGTAACCGTCGCTGGAAACGATCACACCAGAACCCATGCCCTCCTCCTTGCGCTCACGGACTTGGTCCGGCACATCACCGAAAAACTGCCTTAACAGCGGGTTGGCAGGGATGCGCTGTGCCACAATCTTGGTAGAATACACCGAAACCACGGCCTGCTGAACCGGCTCGATCACGTCGGCATAGCTGACAACCGGACCGCTGGAGCTACCAGTCAAGGCCGAGGTATCCACTCGAACGACCGGCATCGTATTAGTGGTCGTAGTCGCGTCCCGTGCCTGCAAATTGAACAGCAGGAGGGCTACAGCAACAAACATCAGCGCAAGACTGAGGATGGATTTGAGTTTCATGGGCAGCGAGGGGACAGAGACATACAAGGTAATGTTCCCTGCGCAACTCCGTCCGACGAGATTCAGAATCCCTTGATCTTGAACAATCCGGTCACGCTTTCGTTGCTCGTAATTCGGACAATCGCCTCACCCAAAAGCTTGGCGATGCTGAGCACGGTGATTGGCAGGCCTTGGGTCGCCACCGGCGTGGAGTTGGTCGTGATCAGTTCGTCGATAAGCCCGCTCTTGAGCCGCTCCACTGCCACGTCGTTCAAGATGCAATGGCTAACCGCGGCGCTCACGCTCACCGCTCCATGCTGGCGCAGCATTTTGGCCGCAGCCGTCAGGGTGCCTGCGGTCTCTGTGATGTCGTCCACCAGCAGGACATCGCAGCCCGCTACATCACCGACGATGCTCATAGCCTCAACCGTGGTGGCGTTTTTCCGCTTCTTGGCCACGAATGCGAGGGCCGCACCCATGGTGTCGGCATAGGCCGCCGCCATTTTCATGCCCCCTACATCCGGGGAACAGACGACCAGGGGATTGGTGCTTTTCCTGCGGGCCAAGTGCTCAAAAAACACAGGCGACGCATAGAGATGGTCCACCGGGATGTCGAAAAATCCCTGAATCTGCTGGCTGTGGAGGTCCATCGTAAGGATCCGGGTGGCGCCCGCCGCCACCAGCAGGTTGGCCACCAGCTTGGCCGTGATCGGCACGCGGGGCTGATCCTTCCGGTCCTGTCGCGCGTAACCATAGAAAGGCAACACTGCCGTGATCCGCTGGGCCGAAGCCCGCCGGGCAGCATCAATCATGATCAACAGTTCCATCAGATGATGGTTCGTGGGCGGACAGGTTGATTGGATGATAAAAACATCCTGTCCGCGGATGTTTTCATTGATCTTAACGAAGGACTCACCGTCAGGAAAACTCGTCACGGTGGCCTCACCGAGCGGCTCACCGATGGCCTTGCAAATCTCCTCGGCCAGAGGGCGATTGGAATTTCCGGAAAGAATCTTCAGCCGCGACGAACTCATGCGTCGCATCCTTGTCCCCGCTCTGCTCAGGCGGAAGACAATTTTATCTGCTCCTCCAGCTCCCCTACCCGCTTAAACAGCTCCGGCAAGCGCTGAAAAAGCACCTGCAAGCGCCGCTCGAGCATGTAGGTCCGGGCCGGGCTTCCGTTGACGAACGTTCCCGCCGGCACGCTGGAAGTGATGGCAGCGGCCCCGCCCGACTTGGCGCCTTTGCCAATCGTCAGGTGTCCGGCGACACCAGCCTGCCCGCCGAGGATCACATAATCTTCCAGTTGGGTGCTGCCGGAGATGCCCACTTGGGCGCAGAGAATGCAGTGCTTCCCGATGACAACGTTGTGCGCAATTTGCACCTGATTGTCTATTTTCGTGCCCGCACCGATGCGCGTCCGGCTAAAACGAGCGCGGTCAATCGTGGTGTTAGCGCCCACCTCGACATCATCCTCGATGATCACGTCACCGACCTGCGGCACTTTTTCATGCCGCCCCTGAACGAAGGTGTAACCAAACCCATCTGAACCCACCACCACACCGGGATGGAGCCGCACCCGGTTTCCAAGCACACATTCGGCGGTCACCACCGCGCCGGGCATCAGCCAGCAACCCTCGCCCAGCCGTGCGTTGCGTCCGACAAAAACCTGGGCCTGCAAATGAGTGCGCGGACCGATTTCCGCCCCCGCTTCCACTATGCAAAGCGGGCCAATCGTCACTCCTTCGCCCAATTTCGCTGAAGCATCAACCACCGCCGACGGATGATTGCCCGCCAATGGCTGCGGCCAGAGCATCTGCTCAATGCGCTGGCAAATCCGGTCCAGCGCGGCCGAGGGATCCGCTACCAGCAGATGCAACTGTCCCGCCGCCGGTTCGCCGACATAATCCAAGGGCAGCAGCAAAACGGATGCCCGGGAAGCGGCCGCTTCGGCCCGAAACTTGGGATTGCCCAGAAATGACAGCTCTCCCGGACCCGCGGATGCCAACGCACCAATCCCGACAATCAACGCATCCGTCGCTCCGCGGGTTTCCTGAGGGCGAACCAAATCGAGAATTTCTGCGGACGTGAACGAGACCTGCATGCTGGCAGTTTGTGATGCATGTGCGCCGCGGTGCAATGCCACAAAAAAGCCCCGCCTTGCGGCGGGGCTGAAATACAGTGAGGCTGAACCTTAGTTCCTGCCACCCAGCGGGAGACTGACGCGGGGTGAATCCGCAGCCGGGTTGGCCGCAGGCGCGGGGCTCGGCAGGTTGGCCGGACGGTCTTTGTTGATCTCGCGCATCACTTCCTCGGTGATGTCGAGCGCCGGATCGGAATAAACGATGTTGGTGATGCCAATCAGACTGAGGCCGGACTTGTCCAGCAACAGGGTGGCACCCTTGCGCCGGGCGATGTCGGTGGCAATCTTGCCGATCTCTTCGAACATCAGATCACGGAAGGTGCGAATGCGGCCTTGCAAGGCCCGCTGCGTATTTTGCTGAAAAGCTTGCAGCTCACCTTGCTTGCGTTGGATCTCTTCCATCTTGCGCTGCGCATCAGCCTGGACCCTGGCCTTGCTGGCATCGCTGGCCGTCGGATTGTTGGCTTGTTCCACCAACTCCTTGTATTGCTCGACCAGAACATTGCCTTCCTTGTTCAGGCGGTCGAATTCTTCCTGGGCCTTTTGCCCGTCGGCGCGGAGCTTTTCATTTTGCTCCAAGGTTTTGTGGTGGCCATCAAGCAACGCCGCCATGTCAACCACGAGAATTCGTGGGGCGGGCTGGGCCTGAGCAACAAGGGCAAGGGCGCTGCAGGCCACAAGCGCGAGCAGGTATTTGAATGGTTTATTCATAATAGGGTGAGCAGTGAGAGAGCCGAGATTGGATACGAATCAGAAGCGGGTGCCAAAGGAAAAGTTGAACTGGTTGCCCTTGTTGTTACGGGACTCACTGGTCAACGGGATACCATAATCCAATCGCAAAGGCGTGCCGGCCACGAACAAACCGATGCCAAAGCCAACGTTGTCGTGGTAGTTCGCCGGATTGAAGTCGTAAGCCTTGGCATTCACAAAACCGCCATCATAGAAGAGGAAAAACCGCATGGGGCTCACGATATCCATGGAATACTCCAAACTGATCATGGAGTATGACTTGCCACCAAGCAAAAACCCTTCGGGGCTGCGCGGGGCGATGTCGCGGTATTCATAACCGCGCAAGTCATACGGTCCGCCCAAGTAGTATTTATAATAATACGGCACATCGGTGCTGTCGCCAAAATTCTCGACCACACCGGCTCGCGCGATGACCGAAACCACCTGATTTTGCCATTCAAAGACAGGGTAAAATTGCGAGCCCCGGAACTCCATTTTGTAGTAGCTGTTGTCGCCGCCCAAAAAACCACCGGCTATCTCGGTATTAATCTCAACTCGATTGCCTGTGGTCGTGCTGATGATCTTGTCACGGGTATCGCGCAGCAATTGGAAACCAATCCGGGAAATGGAGTCTTTGCCTGCACTGATGACGCCAGCATAGGCTGGATCCACATCCTCAATGGAAATCACTTCATACGTGTAAGACAGCCGGCCTTCCACGAGTTCGAACAGGCGCTTGCGCAGGTAAACCTCTGCACCGGTCGCAACTTGGGTATAGAACTGGCTGTTGAAATCCGAAGATTGCCGGTAGATGGAAAAGCCCAAGGCCAGGGCACGCTGGAAAAGCCAAGGTTCCTCGAACGAAATGACGGCCTCGCTGGACCTTGATCCAAGCTGCAGACGGAGGCGAAACTTCTGGCCATCGCCTTGGAAAAAGGACCGGTGATTGAAGAGATCGAAATTGGCCTGACTCAGCTCGGCAAAAACTGTCACACGCTCCAAAGAGCTAAACCCGGCGCCAAAAGTCAGGTTGCCGGTGCGGCCTTCACGCACGGCGACCCGAAGATCGCGGCGGTTGGGAATGTTCGTTTCCTGCGGTGCCACGGTGACATCCTCGAAGAACCGAGTGTTTTCCAAGCGAAGCTTGCTGATCTTCATCCGCACGGAATCGAACACATCGCCGGGACCAAGGACGAGCTCTCGCAGGATCACCGTGCTTTTGGTCTTGGTATTGCCTTCAATGAGGATGGATTCGACGTTATATCGCTCACTCTCGTTGATTTGGTATTCAATGTCGATGTTGCCGGTAGCAATGTTGGGTTTGCGCACCATGCGCACGCGGGTTTCGAGGTAGCCGCCGGAGCCATAAAAGTCTTCCAACCGCTCGACGTCCTTGTCGAGCTTGGCCGGGCGGAACACCATGCCGCTCTTTTCGCGCACCACCCGCTTTAGCAGGGCCGGTTCATGCAGCTTGCTGCCCGTCACCGTGATGTCGCCGATGCGATAGCGCCGACCCTCGGTCACCCGTATGGTCAGGACCAATTCATTGGGCTTCGGGTAGTCAAAAGTGATCTGATCCTGCGGGATATGCACATCGAGGAATCCCTCCTGACGGTAGTAATCGCGGAGCTTTTCCAAATCGTCGTCAAATTCATCATCCTTAAACCGGCCCTTGCCGGTGAGCCAAGAAAGCCACCAGTATTTCTTGGTTTCCATTTCCTTGCGCAGGACGCGGGCTTTGACGGCCGAATTGCCCTCAAAACGGATCTGGGCGATTTTAACCTTGGGACCTTCACGAATCCTGAAAACGACGGTGCCAAATCCCGTTCCGCGGTCCCGCTCAATGGCGTAGTTAACAGAAACCTGATTGTAGCCGGCCTTCTGGTAATGCTCCCGGATTTTTTCTCCGTCCTCTTTCACTTGGCGCTCATCAAGCGCGGTGTTGGGCTTGGTTTTGATCTGTTTGTCTAGACGCGAGGATTTCACGCGGGCATTGCCCTCGTAACGCACGGCGAGCACCCGGAACTTGGGCGTAATCTCAAATACCAGATTGAAAAGACTTTCTGAAACCGTCTCGCGCTTGACTTCGATGAATTCAAACAGACCCGTCCGATAAAGTGCGCGAATATCACGGTCGATCATGCCATCGTCCAATTCGCTTCCTGACCTGATCTGGATATTGGCCCGCACCACGTCCTCGCTGACCACAGATGTGCCCACAAACTTGACCGCGACAGTGCCAACTCTGGCCGGAGGCAGACCCTGTTGGGCATGCATCCAAGGCCCGCCGGCGGCGAGCATCATAAAAAAGGCGAATACAAGGCAGGCGACCCTGTGGCGAGGGTTACTGGGTAAAGTTTTCAAAGCGGGTGATATCTCTGAGGAAAGTGAGCTTCAATTCTCCTACCGGTCCGTTTCGTTGCTTGGCAACGATTAACTCGGCCGAGTCGGCGGCGACTTGGAATTTTTCATCGGCTTCTTTGGGACGGGCAAGCATGAGGACAACGTCGGCATCCTGCTCGATCGATCCGGATTCGCGCAAATCCGCGAGTTTCGGGGTGCGGTTCTCCTTTTCGGACGAGCGGTTGAGCTGACTTAATACAAGCACGGGGACATTCAGTTCCTTCGCCAACGATTTTAATCCCCGGGAGGCTTCGGCGACCTGTTGTTCACGCGGGACCCTCGGATCGGTCGGGCTGAGCAACTGGAGATAGTCCACCACGATAAAACCCAGTCCGCCCTTGTCCTTCAGTTGCGCGTGGATCCGACGCGCCTTCGCACGCAACTGCATGATGGAAAGCGCACTGGAATCGTCGATATAGATGGCCGATTTTGAAAATTCGTCGGCCGTCGCCAGCAACGACTTCATCTCCTCGCCGTTTTGCCGCACAAAGCCTTCGCGCAGGAGCTTCATGTTCACCCGGGCCCGGGAGCACAGCATGCGCAACGCCAACTGGGCCGCACTCATTTCGAGCGAAAAAATCAGCACCGGGGTCACTGCCCCTTTTTTGGGCATCGCCGCGGCCTCCGCGATATTCAGGGCGAAGGAGGTCTTCCCCATCGAAGGCCGCGCGGCCAAGATAATCATTTCCTGTTTCTGGAATCCGAAAGTGAGCTGGTCCAGGTCCTTGAAGCCGGAGGGCACGCCGGTCAGTTCGCCGCGATGGTGCAGCATCTTGTCGATCACCTTGAAGGCTTCGCGCGTCGGCTCCTTCATGTGCTGAATCGTGTCCGACACCCGCTCTTGTGTGACCGCAAATATGTCCTTCTCTACCTGATCAACGAATTCATCCACACTGCCGTCCAGTTGGAAGGAACGCTCCACGATGCCACCGGCAGCCCGGATGATCTCGCGCAACACATGCAGGTCACGGACCCGCTCAATGAAGTAAGTCGCCTGCGCCGTGGTGGGAATACGTGAACTGACCTGCGCCAAGTAAGCGTAGCCGCCCACCACATCCAATTGGCCCGCGGCCTTCAGTTCCTCAGCCACAACGGCCACGTCGATGGGCAGATTCCTTTGATACAGATCCAACAGCTTGTCGTAGATAACCTGGTTGGACGGAGCGAAAAATGCTTTCGCCGACAATTTCTCCTCCAAGCAGCGCCCCACGGTCTCGGTGCCATCGATGAAACAGCACGACAGAAGATACTCCTCCGCATCGAGGCTGTGCGGCAGGTCGCGACCGAAAAGGGAGCCCGCGGCCGGGGAAGGACCGGCACCACGCTGGCGGGCGGCAGGCTTGTCGGTGGTCTCAGACATGAAGGACACTTAGTAAGTGGGACAGCCGGGTCTTGCCGCAAAGCTATTTTGCACCGCGCCCGGTGAAAAACACGGAAGCCGCGTCTTTGCAGGCGCGGCTTCCGGCAACAAAAGAGCGAGTGGGCTTACTTCTTTTCCTCAGCCACCGGGGCCTCGATCGGGTTTTCCGAAACCACGTCGAAATTGAGCTCCACCGTGACCTCGGCGTGCAGCTTCACCTTGACGGAGTGCTGGCCCAGGGTCTTCACCGGCGTGTGGAGGTGGATGCGCTTGCGGTCCACCGTGATGCCGGCAGCCGTAAGCTTGTCGTGGATATCGGCCGAGGTGATGGCGCCGAACATCTTGCCGCCCTCGCCCGTCTTCACCGCAAAGGCCAGCGAGGCCTTCTCAAGCTGCTTGGCTAGCTGTTGCGCGCCGGAAAGCTCTTCCGCCTCGCGGAGGGCGCGACGCTTCTGGAGCGACTCGACCTGTTTGCGATTGGCCGTGGTGAGCGGCACCGCGATTTTGCGCGGCAGGAGGAAATTGCGCGCGTAGCCGGCGCGAACTTTGACTTGATCGCCTTCGCCGCCGAGGCCGTCGACGGGTTTTACGAGGAGGACTTCACTGTATGCCATGGGAGGATTTGGTTAAATTAGCTTAAGGATATTCGGGATTAGAATGGAACGTCTTCGTCGGCGGCTTCCTGCGCGGGCGCCGGACGGGATGAAGCACCACCGCGAGCGGGCGGAGCGTGCCTTTCAGGGCTGGATGATTCATGGTCGTCACCACCGCCACCGGGAGCCGCTCCGCCTTCGCCACGGCCGCCGAGGAACTGGAAGCCTTCGAGGACTACCTTCAGTTTGCTGCGCTTCTGGCCACTGGTCTTGTCTTCCCACTGGTCGAACTTGAGACGGCCTTCGACAAAAAGCGGACGTCCTTTCGTGCAGTATTTGGCGATCGTCTCGCCCTGCTTGCCCCAAGCCTCGATGTCCACAAATGTCGTCTCATCCCGCATCGCGCCCGACTCGTCCTTGAACTGACGGTTGACCGCCAGGCCGAACTGACAGATGGCCGTGCCTTTGGGCGTGACCCGCAGTTCCGGATCGCGCGTCAAGTTGCCAATAAGATAGACTTTGTTGAAGTTGGCCATGGGTGCGCGAGGGGCTGGAGGTTTCTATCCGCGGTCAAACCGTCTGGATAAAGGTGCGATAGACGCTGTTGTTGAGGCGCAGGCGCTCCTTGAGCTGGCCCGGACCTTCGCCCGGGGCGCTGAAAGAGATCTGCACATAGGAGGCGCCGGGGAATTTGACATCAGTCACGCGGACGAAGTCGCGCTTGCCGAGGTTCTCGACAGCCGAGACTTCGCCCTGCAATGCGGCGATTTCCTGCTTCACGCCCTCGATGATCTGCTCGACGGACTCTTCCTTGCCCCGGTTGTCGAGGATGAAGGTGGCGCGATAATTGCGTTTGTTAGGGTTCATTTTTGGTTCTGCGGTTAAGCTGGTTCATGGCCTTTTCGGTCCCGCTTTTCAGCAGGAGTTCGAGGCCATCGATGTATTTGGGAAGATTGTCTTGGATTTGAGTGAACTGGTCGGGTGAAAATTTGCTGAGCACAAAGTCTTTGAGATCCATCTGGGGCGGTTGCTTCGGGCCGATACCCACCCGGTAGCGGGCAAAGCCATCGCCAAGGTCGGAGAGCAGGCTGGCGACACCGTTGTGACCTCCCGCACTGCCGCTCGTGGTGACCTTCACCAAACCGAGATCGATATTGAGGTCGTCGTAAACCGCCACCACGGATTCCGGTTGAAGCTTGTGGTAACGGGCCAACGCCGCCACCGCCCGACCGCTTTCATTCATGAATGTAAGCGGCTTGATGAGGTGACAGACCGGCATGCCGGGTCGGTCCCAGCGCGCGGTTTCAGCATCGAATTTGGCTTGGTGCTTCCAAACCAACCCGTGCCGACGGGCCAGGGCCTCGATCACGATCCAACCGACATTGTGGCGGGTGGATGCGTATTCGCGGCCCGGATTGCCGAGACCGGCAACGAGCGAAATGGACATGACTCAAAGAACAATGATGCGGCGGGTAGCGGTCAAGCGACCCGCCGCATGAAAACTTACTTCTTGGCGGCGGGCGCAGCAGCGGCCTTTTTGTCCCCGGCGGCCGGGGCCGCGGCCTTGGCGTCGCCAGCCGCAGCAGGCGCAGCGGCACCGGCGGCAGGTGTAGCACCGGCGGCAGGCGCAGCGGCACCGGCGGCAGGCGTAGCGGCCACGGTTTCTTGGACGATTTCGGCCACGGGCTCCACGCAGGAGACGACTGGCTGGCCCTTCAGATCGAGCAGCTCGACGCCGGCGATCGGCTTGATTTCAGCCACTTTGATGGTCTCACCGACCTTGAGTTCGGTGACATCGACCTCGATCACCGAAGGCAGATCCTTCGGCAAGCAGCGGATCCGCAGGGCATGGGAAGCGATTTCCAACACGCCGCTCTGGTTTTTAACGCCGAAGGATTCGCCCACCACGAGCAGAGGCACGCGAATCTCCATCTTCTCGTCGGCTTTGACCTCCTGCAAATCGATGTGCAGGTATTTGTCGGTCAACGGGTCGCGCTGGATTTCTTGCAGAAAGGAAAGCGCCTTCTCGCTCTTGTCTGTGCGGTGCAGTTCCACGAGGACGGCACGGCCGGCCACGGATTTGAGCAGGCGGACGAACTCCGGCGTATCCACCGCGAGTTTTTCAGGGCTCGTGTGCTTCCCGTAAAGGATGGCGGGAATGCTGTTGGCCTTGCGAAGGCGACGTGAGGCACTGCGGCCGGTTTGGGCGCGCGTGGCGACGTTAAGAATGAATTGTTGCTTCATGGTTTCGTTCCCCCTGTGACCCCGGAATTGAGGGCAGGCGTAATGGAAAAGAGGGTCAGTTGATAGGAGCCGGCATTATGAAAGCAACCAAAACTTTGCCACGAACCACGTTTTCGCGCAGTCGTGGCAAAACGAGCATTGACAACCCCCCGCAGCGCTCTGTTTTTCGTCACTCCTTTCGCATGGTGATGGCCATGCAAGCCACGTTGCCCGGTAGCTCAGTGGCAGAGCAGGTGACTGTTAATCACTTGGTCGCTGGTTCGATCCCAGCCCGGGCAGCCATTTATTTTCAAATCCGAACCAAAAATGGCAGTGATTAACACTTTTCGGATGATCCCGACCACCAGCTGTTTAGAGTATCGGAGTGTTAATCACTCGCGGCGATCTTTCGGATTTGGACATAGCCCATACCGCACGGCGGCCGTTTTCATGCGGATTTCGGCATTAAGTGATTAACACTTGAGGGTTCGAGTTTCGATCCCGTCGCGGGTGCTTTGGTTTCACCAAAAGCGTCTCGGGTTACGTTCGCGAATCTTCAATACGGACGTATTCTGGCGCGCGCGTGAATGCTACTTTGTGATGTTCTTTGCCTGGAGGCTGAATCGGGTGGATTCATCAAGGACTCGTATTTCCAATTTGAGAATATGCGCGATTGCTCCACAACTGGCAGATCGGCCAGACTCATCAAGCGTCGCAGGCTCAGGAAGCGTAGGGCTTGCGGGCTCGCACCGGCAACTGCTGCTTGGATCGCGGGCGCAAGTTTCAGCAGTTTCAGGTGCTGCACAATGGTCGGGGCGAAAACTTCCTCCTTGGCAGCAAGCTGCCTCAGACTCAGACCGTTGCCGACTGCGAGCATTTGTTGCCAACGTCTGGCCCGCAAAAGCGGATTTTGGACAACTTTAGTGGCCTTGGTGCGTTCCCCTTCCCGGGCCGGATCTGGCTCCAGTGTCTGCTCATTCCCGCAGCGAAAAGGCGAGAGCACCAGCGCTTCATTCGACCGGCGCTGCTGACCGAGCGCAACTTCTGCGGTGATCGTAATTCCCGTAGCCAATGACGGTCGCCCCACCGTTTGAGTCTTCGCTTGAGCGTCAAGTCCCTCGACAAGGCGTGGCAGATTCAATTTCAGGCGCAGTTGCAATCGCCGCACCGACACGTTGCCATCTGCGCCCGAATCACCCTTGCCTGGACGCACCTCAATGCGTTCCACAAACAGCCCGACCAGTGTCTTTTGTTCGTCCCGTGACAATCCGTTCAGGATCAGCCCGAACTTTCCCATCGCTTGCAAGACACGCTGAGCATCGAGCACTTCGCCTTCGCACGCCGCCAGCTCTTGACTCATCCGCTGGCGCTCCACGGTCTGCAGCTGCTGCTTGTCCTTGAGCGATGCAACCTGCTCTGCGAGTTCCTCGGCAATGTGTTTGCCGCCCGCCGCGATGGCTTCGACGCAATTGCGGATTCTGGAGGACGAGACTTTCATTTCGCGGTCCAGGCTGGCTAGTTGTTTCTTCAGCTCGTCGATGCGGCTCCTACGGCGGGTCTGTGAACTGCCAACGGCCGCACCGACGACATCGGGATGCTTCCCCAATTCACCGAGGAATTGGACAACGACATTTTCAAGCGAACCGGCGGCGATGCGGCGCACCGTGCATCGCGTATCGGCGCGCTCCTTCACGAGGGCACTGCAATAGTAGTAGCGATAGTAGGCCCCGGAGGGTTGCCGGTTGCCGCTGGCATGGGGCACCAAGGCCCTCTGGCAGCAGCCGCAATGCACCAGACCCTTGAGCAGGTGAAAGTGTTTGTCTTGCTCGAGTTTGAGCTTAGCCACCGGGCGCTGAAGCTTCGCGACCGCCGCATTTGCCTCATCCCACAATTCGGGAAGCACCAGCGGCTCATGCCGGCCCGGATACTCCTTGCCAGCATACCGGATCGCTCCGCGATAAATCGGGTTGGTGATCATCAGGCGCAGGCTGTCGGAACGGAACCGTTTCATTCCCGTCAATCGCTCCGTCCCGGCGGTGCTCCGAAAGAGTCGTTCCCGCGTGCGCAGCCCTTCACTGTTCAAATCTTGGGCAACTTCCTCCAGTGACACGAGCTTGGCTGCCTGATCGAACACCCGGCGCACCACCGGCGCCTCGTCTGGATGCGGCAACAATTTTTGCGTGTTTTTGTCATACGCATAGCCGTACGGGACGGCTCCGCCGTTCCAGTAGCCGCGCTTGGCCTGCTCGTGCATCTTGATGCGGGTCTTCTCCGCCGTGTTTTCCTTATCATACTGCGAGATGCTCAGGATGATGTTGTTTTTGAGCCGGCCGGACGGGGTGGATTCCGAAATGTCCTCGGTGGCGCTCTCCATCCGGCACCCGTGTTTTCTGAGAAAGCTGCGGAACGGGCCGAATTCGTCGATGTTCCGGGACATGCGCTCCAGCTTGAAGATGAGGATCACCTTCACCCCACCCCGTTCGATGTGACGCATGAGTTCACGGAGTCCCGGACGGTTCATCGAACTGCCCGATACCGCCGGGTCGGAATAGTGCGCCGCTTCCACCCACCCTGCACTTGCGTTCCGTCGAATGAACTCCCGACAGATACCAAGCTGGCTTTCGCAGGAATCAAAACGTCCGCCCACCTGGTTGTCCGTCGAGACACGGGTGTAGATCGCGACCGGCACCACCGACCCGGCCTGGGCGAGAACCTCGCTTTCGTCAGCCATCAGTTACGAGACGGATCGAACCGGTTCAGACGGTAGGCTGCCGCTGTGGTTTTGCCTCCGTTACCGACGATCCGGTTCGCGAGCACCAGCCGTTGCAGCGCGCGGTGCGTGCCGGTGCGCGAAAGCCGCAGCACCGCTCGCAATTCCGCCGGGGAGGCCCATTCATGGCGCTGTAAGTAATCCAAAATTCGCGATTCCGGTGTAGGTTGGCCCATTGCCACAGACGGAACCGCGTGAGGCTCGCGGCACAATTCAGGCGACGAGAGGATGCCTTTGCACAATAACTCGCCGATCAGTCGGATCCGCTCGTCGCTGGCCAACCGAGATTTGCTGTGCCATGCGCCGGGCACCCGCTCTTCGGATAACGATGCGAGGACGCCTGACTGATCACTCGAAAGGGAGTTCGCCGACATGGGTCATTGCCCTTCCACGATAATCCGACGGACCTGCGGCCCCGGGCGGACACCGGCCTTTGCGGGGTAATTGAGCCGTAGCTCGCACAACCGTCCGAGGTCGAGGGCAGCTCTGATCTCGTTGAGGTCCCTGCCCTCAATTACGATTTCATCCCGGTCGGCGCGAATCAGCAGCATTTCCGGGACACCGAATACATGCTCCCACCGCTTGAGCTGAGTCGTGTGATACGTGACCACGCGGTCCACGAGGACAAACCGGACAACGAACGCCTCCTTGCCGTCTTCCGCCAATTCGCCCCAAGAAAGCACCGGCCTCGCAAGGAGGGGCCTGATCCGTGAATGCACATCCATGTTCAGGCGGCCGCAAGACGAGCAGATTGAGTCGCAAGCGCCGTCCAGCGAGCGCGCCAGATGCGGCGGGACCCAGCGGCCTCCGCCTCCGATGAAGACATTTCAAGCGCCAGCTTCCGGTCGGACGGTCGCATCATGGCATCGCGTGCCGCCTCCCTGTCAGTGGTGTAGATCATCTGGCTCTCGCGGGAGCGGGAGTTTGAGACGTAAGCCTGTTTGAGGTTGCCGGCGGCAATGCCGTCATCCGCCATAATCAAGAGTCCACGATCCACGGTCTTACCCTGGGCTGCATGGGAAGTAGCCGCGTAACCGTGGCTGTACTCCTGAAACCATTCGGGCAGAGTACGCCCGTCCTTGAGTCGGATCGCTCCGTGCGGATCAACGCCGGTCACCTCGACTATTTCGCCATTGCGCAAGTCAGCAGGTTTGCAGTTGGCGCGGATCAGCAACCGGTCCCCAACCGCCACCGGGATCTCCCGAGCCAGTCCTACCGAGTATCCGGTCGCACGCCGTGGATCGAGCGAGTGCTCGCGACCGTTCGGACGGCGGACAATCAAGGCATCGCGGTCACGAGAAACAACCGTTGCTGAATCGTGTTTCGCGAAAGCACCATAGTCACGGTGGAAGGTCAGCACGTCGCCGGGTTGGTAGTTTGCGATTCGACGGCACTCCTCGCGCGTCCACTTTAGCGAATCTACCGTGACGCGTGACCACTCCACCCTTCCCAGCAAGTTCACTCCACGCAACTGCCGTCGGACTTCGTGGGTAAACTGATGGATTTCCGCCCACACCGGCGAAATTGCCAGGCACGACTTGCCGGCGCGCACGGTGCGAACGTAATCCGCCGCGACCGCGGCAAACAGGGCCGCAGGCGATTTCTCCTCTTGTACCGCACCGAGACGTTCGAACCGTTTGAAGGCACCGTACGCATCGCCGCGGGCGAGGCAGGCTACCGCCTGACGGTAGGCCGGATCCAGTTGTCGCCGTATTTCGGTGAGACGAAAGACCGGCACCCGCGCGAATTCCTGCAGACAGCGCAGGGCGTCACCGGCCTCGACTGAATAATGCTGCTTGATGTCACCCACGAGCAGGAGGCGGTTTCCGTTTCTTGCGGCGAGACGGCAAAGGTCGCGCATCTCGCGGGTGGAAACCAGACCGGCCTCGTCCACGATCAATACCCGGTCGCGCGCCTGGCGTTGCATTTCCTCATCCACCAGCAGTCGCTGCAGGGTTGCAGCGTCCGCCGTCAATCCGTGGCGCAGGACTTCTGCCGCACCCGACGACGGGGCACAGCCGAACACACGCCCGCCGGCCCGTTCGATGCCGGCAACAATGGCACTCAGACAGGTCGTCTTGCCGGTGCCGGCATCCCCTTGGAGAATCATTACCCCGGCCGTTGAACCAAGCACGCCTCGGGCGGCCGATTTCTGATCTGGTCCGAGATTGGCCATGAAGGATGCATTGCCCAAGGCAGTCCGCCCCTTCAGCTGGGCTGAGGCCCAACTGACAAATTCTCGTTCGGATTCCAGCGCCTCGCGCGAGGCGATCTCATCGCCCATCCGCAACAGGCCGCCGGTGCGTTCGCTTCCGGCCATTGCTCGCTTCAGCGCCGACAACGACACCCGGCCACGACCAGCAATAAGGGCCTCGCGCAGTAACACCCGATCTTCCACGACGGATCGCCGTTCAAACACGTGCGCCTCTGCCGACCGGACCGTGTCACGCGGTGATACGGGTGTCGTCTCTTTTGGACGCGCGTCTGCTTGGGCTATGGTCTCTTCCAGCGCCACCAGCGCCGCGCCAGCCTCTTGCTCCCATCGGCTGCGCAGGGCCGCGACGGTGGTGACGGTCTTGTCGGCCCGGCTGTCGCTCGCGATGGCCTGCAAAGCGTCCTGGGTCGCCACCCCAAGTTCCTTGGCCCGGGCAAGGATGGCGCGGCGACGCTTGCTGAATTTTTCACGCAACTCCGCGGGAACCCCACGCACATTGAAACCCAATCCGCGCAAAGGCTCCAATACGTAGCCCGCCGCCATCAGGCGTCCGGCCAGCTTGTTGTAGCACACCTCCCGCAGGTAACCCTGATGCCGATAAAAACCCGACGGCTGGACGCTCTTCCACCGTTCCTCTGCCCCATCGTAGGTAAGATTCATGATGCACACATGCGTGTGCAGTTGCGGGTCGAGCGAACGACTGGCGTCATGCGTGACCATCGCTGCAACCATGTTGCCGGTCGCACGGTCCTCGTTCGCCCCGCTCCGCCGGACTCGCGTGGCCGTAATGGCTTCGACCTCTTGGAGGGTCTCCGCCACGGCCTCCTGCCACCAGCCGGCGATCCGCTGGTCTCCTCCGACGAGCATGAGGAGTGACACATCCTTGGGCGCAGAGATCTGTCCGAAGAAACAAACCCGGCGGTGGACACCCTTGTCCCGGACCATGAGTTTTGCCCCGGTTGCAGGATGGAGGCCACGGCAGACGCGCTCGAAATGCTCCAACTGACACCGTCCGGTGAGTCCCAACCTTGCCGAGCCCAGGCCCACCCACGTCAGTTCGGCGGCGCCATCCTCGGCCAGGTAATCGCCAATGGCCATGTGCTCGCGGAAATACTCCACGGCTCCGGCCACTACGACACAGGGTTTATCGAATCTTACCATAATCTCACCGTGCCTTAAAACCATACGTTTTGCGAGTTTTAAGATCACTAAAGCATCCTGCCATGCCCAAGAAAGCCGTAATCCAACGACAACTAATCCCGCCGGATACCCCCTGCTATCTAGCTGTTCAATCAACCTAATTAATCGGCAGCCGCCGCTCTTTCTCACCATACCAGTCGGAACACGCCACCCCTAGCTTCCGCTAGGAAAAGGTGGTGATACCACCACTCCGCCACTACTCGACCACTACCAGGCCACCACTAATGGAAGCGCGGGCCGGACTTACTTTTTGTTTTACTTAAATCCCATACGAATTAGAACTGCTCCCGATGCCGGAATCCCCCGAACTTCACGCCCGCCTGCTGGCCCACGCCCGCAGCTACGATCCGGCCGCGCACCACCGCAGCCTGCTCGCACCCTACCGAGATGTGCTGCTGCTCTGGCGGGCAAAGTTCATGAGTTACGAACAGATCGCGGCGGCACTGACACAGCACGGGTTGAAGGTTTCGCCTGCCGGCGTGGGCGTGTTTTGCCGCCGGACGCTCACGAAGGTGGAAATCGAACGGACCCGGAAAGAACTCGCCCCGGCGGAGCGGCGACCGGCCGAACCGGTCCGGGCTGTTTCCGGCAAGGCTCCAAACGCCACCGGTGGCCAGCGCGGCCCCAAGGTCGCTCGCGATCACTACTGAGCCATGCCTGCCAAGCGACTCATTCTCTTTCCCCAGGACAAGGGCGGCATCGGCAAAAGCTTTGTCGCGACCCTGATGCATGACCACCTGGTCGACGCCGGTGTGCGGGTGAAGGCCTTCGACCTGGACCACGCCAATTCCACGTTTTACCGTCTTGTTCCCTGCACTGAGTTTATCAATACGGACGTGGACGCGGACAAGCTAGGCGTGCTCGACCGTCTCGTGCATGTCCTGCCCGAATCCGATGTCGTGCTGGTGGACAACCGCGCCTCCGGCGGTGGCAAGGTACTGGCCTACCTGGACGAGACCCGGCTGCCGGACCTGCAGGAGGACTTCGACTGCGCCCTCGTCTTCGTCGTCATTGCCACGGACGACAAGGATGCTAATTCCCAGATCGCGGAACTGCTCGATTCACACGGGGGGCGCGTGCGCTGGCTGGTCGTCCGCAACCTGCGAGACGGCGATCGTCTGGAGATGTTCGACCAGAGCCAGGCCCGCCGGCGGCTGGCCGAACTGCACGCCATCGAGATCACCGTGCCGTGTCTTGCGGAAGTCACCCGCAACCGGTTGCAGTCCGCCAATCTCACCGTGGGCCGGGGGCGCCAAGCTGAAGCGCTCCACCTGCTGGACCGCTCACGCTGTGTCCGTTTTCACGAGAATATGGCCGAGGAATTCGGGCGGGCGCGGGATTTACTGCATCCATGAGCCCGGGCCAGAGGGAGAACGTGCCGCCGGAATGGCTCGATCCGGAGTCGTTCCCCGACGACCTCCGGTGGATTCCGGCGCATTACCGGCTGAATCCGAGCGACCCCGTTTATTTGCTGCTCGCCTGGCACTGGCAACGTTTACAGCAATCGGAGGACAGTCTGCGGACGGCGGCACTGGAGCTCCGCGCGGCTCTCGATGGACGGATCGAAGCGCTGACGGCGGCCGCCGAAACGGTGGTCGGTGTCAACGAAGCGCTCGCCGGCTTGCAGGCTGCGATCGAGGAAAAACCGGCGGAGATCTCCGCCCACCTCCAAGCCGAACTGGCCGGCCCGGTCGCCAAAGTAGTCGCGCAGGTGCAGGCCGTTGAAAAATCCCTCGGGGCAATTGCGCCGGCCTTCCACACCAGCCAGCGCCGTCAGTTGCTCGCCACCCTGCTCATCGGCGTTACGCTGGGAGTGTTGCTCGCCGTGAGCGTGTTGGTTGCATGAAGATCCCGACGATGGCCTTGGTTGCCTTGTGCCTGATGGGCGCCGGATGGTTTCGCAATCAGACGCCAACGAAGGTCGCCTATGCTCTCGCGCTACTGTGTGGGGGACTGGCCGTATGGCTTACCTATCGCGCACTCGTCACTCCGCGAACCGGCCGTCGTGCCGCTGTTTTGAAATTGTGGGGGCTGGAGTGGACCCGCGACGAGGCTTGCTGCCATTTTTTCATCACCGGGGCCACCGGCACGGGCAAGACCGCGCGGGCCGTCGTGCCGATTGTGCACGGCTTGCGCTCCACCCTGCCGGAGACCGGCATCCTGGCGGTCGATTCAAAGGGTGCCTTGTGGAAACCGCTGGAGGCGATGGCGCGGGCGCTGGGGCAGACGGACACGTTGCGGCTGATCCGCGTGCGGCCGACGGGGGTTGCGCCCGAGGCTTGGACCCCTCCCCTGCGCCTGAATCTTCTCGGCGATCCCGCAGTGCCGTGGAGCACTTACGCAAAGATCATCGTGGATACCGCCACGGCGGCCGGCCAACGGGGCGGACAGTCGTTCTTCAAGGAGACGGCGCGCGATGTCATCACCCATGCCATGCACGCGCTGGAGGCGGCGGACCTGCCGGTGACCTTGGCCAATGTGCACGATGCGATCTGCATCTCCACCCAGACAGCTCTCCTGCTCACGCAGCTTGGCGAATCCGCGCATCCTGCGGCAGCGGCGGAACGCCAGTATTTCAAAGACTTCGCGGAGCAGCCGCCGGAACAAAAGAGCGGCACTGTCTTCACGGTCGCCAATTTCCTCCGGCCTTACACGCCGCCGGACATCCGTGAGGTCGTGTGCGCCATCGAGCCGAACTTCACGCTGGCCGAGGTCGATGCCGGGCGACTGATCTGCCTGTCCGTCCCGCAGACCTACCAGGTGGAACGGCGTTACCTGAACCTCCTTTTCAAGCAGTTGTTTTTCCTGCACGCGTTCCGGCGGTTCGACCTGCCGCCGGAGGAGATGCGCCGGCGCAATGTCATCGTGCTTGTGCTCGACGAGGGGCAGAAGACGACGCTCGTTTCCGAGGACGGGTTTTCGGATCACCAGACGGTGGACGAGCTGCGGGAGGCGGGGGTTTGCCTGATCTCCGCCACCCAGACGCCGCTGTCACTGTATGCGTCGTTTGAGACTCCGACTAAAGCCGATGTATTCATGGCCAACCTGCGCACGCAGATCCATTTCCGCGCGGCGGATGAAAAGGGTGCGAAGACCCTCGCCGAAAAGATGGGCGCCCGGGAGGTGAGGAAATATTCCGGGAGCGTGAGCGGGGGACGCACCTCGCGGAACTGGCAGGCGGCCGACGAACCATGGTTCAAGCCGGCTGCGTTCCTCGCATTGCCGGACGGCCGTGCAGTGATCAAACATCCCCGACGAACCGGAAGACCCTTGCTGCGAAAGCTGGCCCACACGGTCTTCACCCAGCCCAACGCTTGAACCCAGCGGCCAACGCGATTGCCCGGGCCGGGAGCAGGCCTGAACGGGGCCGCTCCCGACCCGGGCGGTGATTATCCGGAGTCACCTTTGCGTCGCGCACACAACTACGCGGCGCAAAATCGTCTTCCGAAACCTAGTTGCGGCTCGGATCAACCGGTGGACGAACCGCTCTCCCAAACTTGGCATGGCCGTGCGGCAAAGTCCGCTTTGGGCGCCGTTGGGCGGGCGGCAAACCGATCACATCGAGGTAATCCTCCGCCAGGCCGCGCGCGTCGCGGCCGCGCAGGTTGGCTTGGATCAGGGTGCAGGCCTTCGGCGCCCGGGTGCCAAGGATGCGACGCAGCCTATGGGCCGCGCAAACGAAAGGGCGGTATTCGGACGGGGTCAGTGTGACAGTTACGAGGATCGGAGGACGGCTGGACATGGTGCATGGGATGGGGGTTTCGTTGGTCAGGCCGGAACGACAGTTCACGGCCCCGGGGTTGGGGAAACGCGGATGTGCCGGCACGTCCGCGGCATTGGTTTCGCACCATCCTATCAGCCGAACGACGTCACCGGCTAGGACCGGCGAGCATCAGTTTTGGACGATTGTGCAGCCCCGGCCGGGCTCAGAGGTTGCAGGCAGGATTCTGTCGGACCAATGCCAAAGGACGGTCAGGAGAGCGCTCGGCAGCATCACGGGCCAGCTCGCCCAAGCGGTGTGCAGGCTGCGCAGCTGGGCGAGGCTGATGGTCACCAATCCGGCGTCGTCGGCCGGCCTCAGGAGAAAGACCGGCCGGGCGCGGGTTCCGGCCGCGATCAGAGTGCACGAATTGATATGGAGGCCCGTATCGCTCCAGGCCGTCTCCGCCGTGGCGGGCAAGCGGACCAGCGGGAAACGGCACCCGTTTGGTTCCCGCCATTGGCGAGCGAGGTCCGACTCGAAACGCGCGAAGTCCGACCCGTAGGACACTGTCTCGGTGGTGATCCCGTGTGCACGGAGGACCGATATAAACCGGGGGAAAAATTCGTCGGTGCCTTCGAATCCACAGCGCTGAAAAAGCTGTCTGCCCCTGCCCTGCGGGCGGTGTAGTTGCAGCACGAGTTCGAGTCCCCAAGCCGTGGCCGAGGCACCGGGAACCCGGACATGGCGGGTGGCAAGGGCGACGGGATTTTTCATGGAACGCAGCACAGGGGATTACGCCACGCCGTAGGGAACCGGACAAGGCAATACCGTCTATAGCAGTTAGAGGCTGCGGTCTATAGCAGGTAGTCTATCGGCGTGCCCTCCGACCTCCGCAAACTGCCTCACGCCTTTGGCCAGACTGTGCGCCAGCTGCGGCTGGCCGCCGGGCTGAGCCAGATTGCCCTGGCCGAAAAGGCCGACCTGAATTTCAACTATGTCGGCAACATTGAGCGCGGGGAAAAACTAGCGTCGATTGAAACCGTGGTGCGCCTCGCCCGCGGTTTGGGCCTTTCCGGCGGCGAGCTGCTGCGCCGCGCCGGCTATTGAGGATCCGCCGGTAGCGCTAAAACTTCGTCGGCCGACAGGGCCGTCCGGGCGGTATCGGCCTCCTCCATCCGGAGACGCTGGAGCTGCCGTTTCAGATGGCTCTGGTCATAAAATCCGACCTCCCCGGCGATGGCGGCCAGCTTGAGTTTGCCCTCGGCGATCAGCTCCAGCGCCCGGACTGTTCGCCGGCGACGGATGTAGTCCCGCGGCGTCATGCCTGTACGGAATTTAAACTGCCGGGCGAAGCTGTATACGTCCAAACGGGCGAGCCGCGCCAGTGTTGTGCGGGATATGGTCTCGCTAAGATTGGCCTCAATGTGGTCGAGCACTTCGCGCAGCAATGGGAGTGGCAGGCTGGGCGCGCTTGCGTCCTCCAACCGGGCGAAATGTCTCAGCACATTCGCGGCGAGCAGTGTGCCCATCGACTCCACCAACGCTGGCGTGAAGACCATCTGACGGCGACAGAGGCTCCGGAATTCGGCCGCGAGTCGCCAAGCGAGCAGATCGTAACGCGCTAGCGTCGAGAAATCCGCGATCGCCCCGGCGGTGAGGTCACGGCCGCATACATCCCGCACAAATTCGGACTCCACATACAACACCACCATCCCGGCGGTGCCCTGCCAGTCAAAGGCATGGGGCGCGTTGGCCGGCACGAGCCAGGCGAATTCACCGGCAATGCCATGGCGGTGCTGCTCGCCGCCAACCAACCACGTGGCCACCCCATCCACAGGATCGAGCGAGATCACGATTTGTAGCTTACCATGTCGATGCTCATGCCAGAAGTAGGGTGCCTGTTGGTCGTAGTAAACGCTCACCCCGCGACCAACAACAAGCGAGCGGGCGAGACCGGAATTGACCAGTGGCACGGAGAATCCGCTGACGCCGTCGGGTTGAGCTTCGTGGGGTGGTGCGGGGTTTGGCATCATCGAAAAAGCCCGCGCTGGCCCGGGCGCGGACTTTTCCGGGAAGAGTCTATGCGAAGGTCAGCCTACCGGACTTGGATAAATGCAGCGATGTTTCGGACGGATGTGCGAGCCGACTTGCGCCGGTTCATATCATTTCTCCTCCGCACATCCGAGGGCAAATCAAGCGAATGCTTCCTGCAAACCGCTTCGGAAAATCAGACCGCTGCCGGGAACTGATACCCGGCAGCGGTGGGAATGGTAACTGCGCATCCGCCGGCACCCGTGCGTCGGCAGACCAACACAACACAGCGACCAAAGTGGGTTTCATCGGCATGAGCTCGCACGGGCACTTCCACGCTTGCACTCCAAGCCGAAAAAGTGCGGAACACGGTGCCGACGCTCCCGGCGCGCATGCACCAATCCCTCCTGCGGCATCGTCGCCGCCGCCGCATCAAGTTGCGCGGGTGTGTCCCGGAGTTCGATCATAATGCTGCCCGGTTCCCGAATTACGATTACCCCATGCGCCCGACGGCAGTAGTCGATGGCATCCACCAGTGCTTCGGGTCGGCCGCGCCAGCGCGCGACCAGATACTCTCGCTCAATCATTTGGACATCTACGATCATACAAGCCCGTATGCGCAATTGATCGGCCTAATCTTGCATGCCCGATTTGTGCGAACCCACAGACCATCAGTCCGGCTGATCTGCTTTAATCCCTAGCTGCTTGTACTCGTCTCCAGGATGTAGCGGTGCCAAACCAAGGTGCCGACGAACGACCGCTTCGAGGTTCCGCAGACCTTGGCTGCTGCTCGTATGTGCTGCAAGCAGGCCTCGCTGATCTAACAGGAAATACTGCGGGATGCCGGTAAATCCATAGCGCAAGGTATATTCATTGCGCATGCTCTTGCCGTCAAAAAACTGCGGCCATGGCATGCCGTTCGCGTTTACGTAGTCGAGAAGGTACTGACGATCACTTTCCTTCATCTCGCACGCGATGCCAATAATCTCGAACCCTTGTGCGTGATATTTGCCATACACATCCTTCATAAGCGGCTTCTGAACTTTACACGCACCACACCAGGTGGCGGCCCAAAAGTCGATCAAGACCACCTTCCCGCGCAACTTCTCCAGATCCACCTCGCGGCCGTCGACCGCAGTGAAGCGAAGCACCATGGGGTTCGTCTTAAGTCGCGCCACGTGGTCGATGCTCGCGGCGATTTCACGAATCAAACCATTGTCATTGCCTAGCAAAATAGTGCGCCACTTGGCGCCGACCTCAGGAGCGTATTCAAGCGCGTACCGGAAGAAATACTTAGTGGCGATCCGGATGTGCTCATTACCACTTGCGGGAAACTTCCTCCCAAGTTCATCCAAACCGGCACCAACCTGGTCGAAATCTACCCGAGCAAAATCAAACGGTTTGTTTTGCGCGCGAGCCCACGCCTCGACTTCGATCATCCTCTGAAGTTTGCGCGTCCAAAGCTCCACGCGAAACTTCTCAGGTGCGGAATCAGCCGCAATGCAGGCATCGCTAAGTTCGGCATAATTTCTCAACCAAGCCGACCGCTGATCATCATCTATTGGTGGCCGAATGGTAGGGTCCCGCTGAGCGAGCCAACCTTGGTTAAGATTGAGATACTGAGGCTCGCGCTTGAGGGTGGCCTGAAGCCATGTCCAACAACGGGGATCATCCGGGTACTGCGCATAGAAATCCGCGCCGACTTCACGCAACAAACGATTAGAAAATTCCTGCCAATAAATGTAGCCGCGCCAGTCGGCGTCCTTTTCTTGGAATGGAGGGGCAACATTCACCTGCGGTATTAGTGCGATCAGAGCAGCAACCTCTTCCCACGCGGAATCGGCAGGGGCTTTGTCGGCAAGCCGGGGAATCGGTATGGCCATGTTGCCCATCCGAGTGCGGACGACAAAGTTGCTTGGTTCAGCTATGGTCGCGACCGGGACGGATATCGCGAGCAATACGCCAAGAATTCGCCACGGGCTGGAAGGATGCTGCGAGTGAATCACGAGAGTAGATTGCTGCATGATGACAAGAATCCTCCCTGATCAAAAACTCTTCCGCACGCTGAGCGAGTAGCTCCGCAGACGAATATCTCCATACGGACTGGTGTAAAAACTATATCCAGCATCATACGGAGGCAGTTTGCCGAATACGTTTCTCACTCCCACTTGAATGGTCATTCCCGCCAGGATTGACGCCGGTCGAGCCCATTGCCCGTCGTTGGTTGCCTTTTTTCCGAAGGCATAACTGGCAAAAATGTCGTGATAAGTTTGTGAAGGAATGGTCTCACTGCCCTGGGCTGCCACCACGGTGCTAAAGACTGCGCCGCCGGTATACTGCATCGAAAGCGGTCCACCGGCTGCACCGTATTGCCTATATTTGCCGTAATGCTGAACCGACCAACCAGCAGCCCAATTGCCTCGCTCCCAGAAAAGGATTCCATTGCTCTTCAGCTTTGCGGCACCGCCGTCAGCCGGATAACCGGCGCCATCATATTCTGGCTCCGTCAAGGAATATTGGGTTTTGAGGTGGAGGAGGACCGAGCCAGTCAGTTGGGCTGTAAATGTTCCCCACGAGGTCGGCCTGCGATAATGGACGCTAAAATCCCAACCTTCGGTTTCGAGCCGATAGACATTAACGTTGGTGATATCCACGCCAGTGATCGTGCCTGAGCCATCCCGCGTCACGCGCCCAGGAAAGGCCTCCTCTTGATCCACAATCTGTTGTGCGCTCAGGTATCCCACCGCATCAAATTGTTCTATCCGATAATACTCCGCGTTGACGCGCAGGCCTTTGAGCGCAACGGCAGGCTCCCAAATCAGTCCGACATTCCAGCTTTTCGAATTCTGTGGCTTGAGGTCCGGGTTACCGCCGGAGATTGTTTCGACGTCAACCATGGCTCCCGTCCGTGGGTCTATAACCGTGCTCGGGAACAGATCAGGCAACGGATTCCGCACCAGCTGTGAAGGATAGGGCGGGAGAAACGCTGTCGCATACGAAGACCTGATGGTTACATCCGCGACAGGTTGATACTTCAGTCCCACCGTGGCGTTGGTTGACACGTAGCGCGTTCGGGTCCGATACGGGAGTCCATTGAGTGTCGGCGCTCCGTAGATGATCTGCACCGGAGTGCGATCAAAGTAAGTTAGCGAATAGGAACTGCCGGTGTCCGCCGTGTAGTGCTCGGTGCGCCCAGCAGTTTGCAACTCCAAGGCGTGAACCATCGGAATGTGCCCAGATTTCACCAAAGGCAACGTTACCTCTCCATAAGCGCTGTTTGTGACATCCTCTCGGTCAAAAAAAACATAGCGATAACTGAGTGTCTTCGAGATCGGGTAGGGCCGATCCAGGTGATTCTCCGGCGTTGAGGCGATCCGATGCCCTAGACCAAGCGTCAAATTCGGTATGCCCCAGGGCAGCGACGGCAGCGGGCCTGAACCTCGTATTGCAAAATCATCCAACTTAGACGACCCAGTGTAGACGTTTGGCACCGTGTATTTCTCCAGGGCCAGCGGGAACATCAAGGTATCGACGAATGGATTCAGGATGCCAGAAGCGAGGTCGGCACTCAGTGCTCCTCCATCAGTCAAATAATTAATGCTGCTAAATTTGCTTTCCGACCGGGTATAATCGAATTCCGCGTTCCAATTCCATGGTAATCTGGCAATCGCGCCGATGGTTAAAGATTTGGATGTCGATTCTGTCGTCAGTGGGAATTGGGCAGGATCTGTTATGCGAACGCGAACGGCCGAGGTAAACGGATTGACCGGTGAAGTAGCAGGCACAATCAGAAAGCTATTGTTTGGATTATAGACTGAGGCCGAGCGATTCTCGTTATAGGTGTAATCGGCGAAAAGTTCGACTCTCGGTCCAAATTGACGGCGTACTCCGCCAGTGAAGGATTTGGTCTGGGGACTTACGCCAAGCGGACGCAACAGGCCGGTGTTAGGCTGCGTTGATGCAGGCAGATCAAAATTCCAGAGGCCCGCATTGGAGATGAGACCGGCTTCCAGCTCCGAAGACGACGTGCTCGGTGAAGTTCCTGCCGGAATAAAAGTCCGTCGAGACGCGATGACCGCACCACTCTTTAAGGTGAGCGTCGTTGCCGCTGTCGTGCCTGCCGTGATGTTCGGAAGCGCGCCGAGAAACGGGTTTGTGTTTGAATATAGGAAACTGGGCGAATTGGTGAAAATTGAGGCAACGCCTCGATCAATTAACTCCCGGCGATCCTGCAGGAGGAGATCTTTGCTGTCCGACCACGCCACCGAAAGGTTCAAGTATGTTTTTCCATCCTCCAGAGCGGCCCCATAGCTCAGGCCGGCGCTGCGGCGCGGTGCATCTGTATCCCACGTATTGTCATAACTCGCACGAATTTCTCCACCGGTGTAATTCTTTTTAAGAATAACATTCACCACGCCTCCGATTGCGCTGCCGCCGTAAATGCCGGACGCCGAGGAGGGCAAGACCTCAATTCGCTCAATTGCGCCCAGAGGGATGCCGTTAAGATCCGGTTGCTGCAACGACAACCCGTTCGTGCCGACACCGGCTACTCGGCGGCCATTAATCAGAATCAAGGTACTATCCGTTCCAAGGCCACGCAAATTGATGTTGCTCGTGTTCCCTGACGTGTTCGGGCTGGTTAGCGCCCCAGGATTTTGTGCGCTGCTCTGAGCGGCTGTGTTCATGGTCAGCCGCGTCTTTAAAAAGTCTTCGACATTGAGCGCCCCCGACTGGTCGATGGTTTTGGCTTCGAAAATATAATATGGCTGCGGATCGTTGATCGTGCGGGGGATGTCCACGTTCGCTACGAACGGTTTCTCCCGCCGACTTTCGACATCGTAAGGGTCGAGTTCGACCACGCCGTCATTTTTTTTTGCGCTGACGACAAACTCTTCCAATTGCGTGACGCCTTCCTTCCGCTGAGGGATACCGATCGGGCTGAGCGTGAGCCGATGCCCACCGCGCACAGTGACATCTACCACTCTTGTGCTTTGCATCCCGTCGGCCGTTACTCGCAGTTCATGCTCACCGGGCGGCACGTCGCCCAGTGTAAACCGGCCGCGCCGGTCCGTGACGACCGATTGCCCGGTCTCCGCAACGGCCACGCTCGCCCCAGCCACGGGCCGGCCGGATTCGGCGCTGCGCACGAACCCCTCCACTGTCCCGGCCCGCACAGACGGGCGGGACAGCGCAAAGTTACCGTTGCCCGTCGCCGCAATGGACAGCCCGCTGCCCTCAAAAAGTATGGCTAGTGCATCGGCAGGGATGAACTCGCCTTTCACTGGTTGCGTAGTCACCGCATTGAGATCCTCGTGAAGATAGACGACCTGAGCGCCAGACTGTTTGGTGAATATCTTGATTGCAGCCGGAGCCGGCTGCGCGGGAATATCGAAGTCGACGGGGACCGCAGCGCGCGTGACCGCTGCCATCAACACAAGGACGATCAAAGCCAGGATACGGTGAACTCGGCAGGAATGAGTGGTGGTCATGCCTATTGCGACGAACATCTCCTGAAAACTACGCTGAACATTTTGGAAAACTTTTAGTAATGCGCTACACGACCCAAGCCGCGGGCGCCTAACTGCCAGTAGCCAAACTCCGGTTCACGGGCGGACGGCGCGGATGCGGTAGGAACCGTCACCTGCGAGCACGATATCGATAGCCTGCGTCGCCCGAAGGGATTGCAGAAAGGCAGGCAGGTCGTCGAGGGAACAACTGCCACCTAGGCGAATGGAGGCAATTTCCGGAGCGACTTCCATTTGCTTGCCATGGTAGCGGGCGATTCGAGTCACCGCATCGGAAACAGTCATTTCATCGAGTACTAACCTACCTTCCCGCCAAGCAGTGACATTCTCCACATGGCAAGCAGTCAGGGTGTGGATACGGCCATCATTCGACGTGAACTGCTGGCCCGGGGAAAGGCGCGCGATATCGGGCTCACCGGGAGCAGCCTTAGGCAAGGCGGCCTTCACTTCGACTGTGCCATCCACAAGCGTAACTTCGATCTGTTGATTTTCCAATATGCGGACGTTGAACCGGGTGCCAGTGACGCGGACGATGCCGGAAGGTGTCTCGACCATAAAAGGATGTTCCGAATCCTCAACGACGGTGAAGAAGGCCTCACCGGTGGAGAGTTTGACAGCACGGCGACCGTAGCGGAAATCCGCCCTGAGTTGCGTCTGCGCGTTAAGGTCGGCAAAGGAACCGTCGCTGAGGGCCAGCGTCTGGCGGTTGGCAACCTGCGTGACGACCGTGCCGGTCGAACGGAAATACGGCACTCCCCACAAACTAAAGCCCAAGATCAAGATCAAGGCACCGATACTGCGGTGCAAAGTCCGCCTCTTCGCCTCCTTCCGCTTTACAGCGAGCTCGACCCTGTCTGCTAAATCTTGCGCCAAGCCTTGGGTGCGAGCGTGGTCAAAGAGTGTGCCACGGGTGACCGCGTCCGCCGGAAATTGTGTTCGCGTCTTCATGTCAGTCAAAGAACCGCTCGATGCCATACCGGACGAGGTAGGCTTGGCAGCGTTTGAGGCCTTGGAGCGTATATTTTTCAACGGTGCGGACAGGCAGGTCTAGCTCGGCAGCAGTTTCCTTCTGAGTGCGACCGTTTACCTTATGCAACAGGATGACCGCACGCTCTTTGGCGGGGAGGCAGGCGATGGAATGAGCGAGGATTTCCAAGGTCTCATGGGTAAGGAGGGTTTCAACGGCATTGGGCCTACTATCCAAGACGAGCGAATCGTCCGGACTACTCTGGAAATCCACCGGCGCGCGGCGCTCTCGCCTCACCACATCAAGGGCGAGATGGCGTGCTACCTTGAAGAGGAAGGCCCGCGCACACTCGATCGGATGCACCGCCCGCGCCTTCCATATTTTCAGATAGGACTCCTGCACCACATCCTCGACATCACGCACAGTAGGAAACTGCCCGCGCAAGTAAGCCTTCAGCTGGCCGTCATGCGCGTGGACTTCCTGCGCAAACCACTCATTCGGATCGGATGCCGGCACCGGCCCTACGCACGGCGGCGCAGGCGTAGTGGAAGCTTGATCTAGGGATGAATTGCTCACGGCTGGGGTAGGCCAAGAGCAACCTGTGCGCCAAGTTTTGGAGTTGTCGAACTGTTTTATGCGCGCGTGAAGAGTTACGCTATACGGAGGAATCAATTTCGTCTCCGGTTTGTTTGGGGCTTCAGTCCACGCCTGTGTCCGGCTCCGGAACCGTCGTGATTTCCTCGATACGGTCGGACGCAATGTCCTCGCGCAGCAAGTCGAGATGCTTGGCTAGGACAGCATTGAACGCCGCGTTCTTTGGACTCATATTTGCGCCCGCCTTGTCCTTCTTGTTGCGATAAAGGAGAACGAACAGGTCGCCCTCGGCAACCACCAGCAGATAGAGGATGCGACGCGGGCCCTGCTTCGTCGTGGCGTAGGCCTTGAGAAGCCGGGTGCCCTTGGGTAGTCCGTCACCGGCGATAATATCGGTAAGGCAGAGGCGGGCACCCTCGATCAATGCCTCCCGGTCCACGGCCGGGATCAATTTACCAAACTCCCGCTTGCGGATGCGCTCGGCTATGAAGAGACCCACGTTCAGACGCTCCGGAACTTTCTTTTGCTCCAGAGAGCGCCAATTTCGTCCATTTTGAGCTGCGTGGCCGCATCGACGCCGACTTCGGCAATGCGAGAGGTGGCCGTCAGTGCGAAGGGAATGCTACGGGTTTGGACGACCTTCGTGAGGAATAGTCGGACCGCCGAAGGCACATCCAAACCAATCTCGCGGAGAACGCCGTCGGCCTCGGAACGAAGGTCCTCCTCCATCCTGACTTGTAGTGTTTTTGTCATGTTTATGATTACTTTCCAAATGATAATGCTTACATCCGTCCGGCCGTCAAGCCGACACGAAGTCTCGACTTTGGTGGACAAAGAAGAGCCTTCGGCTTTTCTGCTCCACACCAAGAGACCCCGAGGCGCTACCCCGCGTAAACAGTTCGCGCATCACAGCATCCTGCAGTTGCCGCTCGACGGTCTTGCGCAGGGGCCGCGCACCGAGCTGCGGATGAAAGCCCTCCCGCATCAAAAACTCCAGTGCCTCGCGGGAGACTTCCAGGTCGTAACCGAGTCCGCGCAGTCGCTCGGTCTCGCGCCGGACTTCCAAGTCGCAGATTTCGCGCTGCACGTCGGGGCCGAGCCGGGCGAAGACGAACTTCTCATCGAGGCGTCCTACAAGCTCCGGCCGCAGGTGCTGCTCGACCCGCCGCAAAGTCGCCTGCTCGATGCTGGCGAACCGGGAATGCTCCATGCGAATGGCATCGGCTGCGCCGAGATTTGAAGTGAAGCCGACGATGTGTCGGCCGAAGGCGAAGGTCCGGCCGGTGGCCACGGTGATGCAGCCCCGCCAAAGGATCTGGAGGAAGAGATCCATCACGAGGGGATGGGCCTTTTCGATTTCGTCGAAGAGCAGGCCGCCGACTGGAAACCGCTCCAGTGCGCGGCCCAATAGACCGGGATCGCGGCGGTCTTCGCCGAGCAATTTGTTCACGGCGGAAATGTCCTGGTATTCGGACAGATCGAAGATCAGCAGATGCTCCGAACCGAAAACATACTCCGTTGCACAGGCGAAGGCTTCGGACTTGCCGGTGCCGGTCGGACCGACGAGAAGTAGCGAGGCCAAGGGCCGGTCCGGCACGGTCAGGTTGAGCGCCCCGCGGCAGAAGGCGGCGGCCAAGCGCGGGAGGATGTGATCCTGGCCGCGGATTCGGGCGCGGAGGTGGGACTCGAGCCCGCGCAGATGAGCGATGCTGTCAGCTTGGTCCACCTGAGCTGGCCTTTCGCTCCAATCGAAGCTTGGAAACCCCGCGGGGTTTGTAGGGGTATGCTTCTAGAAACTCCCGCACTAGCGGCGCCAGTTCCTTGCCGGACGGGCTTGCCCGCAGAATCGCCCGGACAACAAAGGCCCGGTTGGCGAGGAAGACCTCCTTCTGCGCCAGTTCGTCGGCAACGTTGTCGAGCTTCTTCACGTGGTCGGTCGGCAGATCGACCGTGGGCCGACCTGCCACATAGGTTTCCTCTCGCGGTCCGGGTTTCCGGGCGTTGGCCGCCGCCAGCAGCACCGCATGCGCGAACATCTCCGGCGGGGAGATGCCGTGGATCAGCGCGCGCAGCAGGGTCGCTTCACGCACCTTGAGACCGGCTGCACTCAGGCTGGCCACGCGGTCCGTGAGGACCGCCATGTCCTGCGGATAGAAGGAAAAGCTCACCTTGATCAGCGCCGGTTCGTTCATGGAATTACTAAAAGCCATACGTTATGGTTTGACAAGCGCGCTTTTTCGTATGGGTTTTAGAAAATGACGCTTCCTCCCCTCGCCCCTTCCGCCGTGTCCGGTTTGATGATCGCCCAGCTCCAGACCCTGCGTGACGGCTTCGGCGCGGCCCTCGTGCTGGTCTTCATGGTGGGCTTCTTCTGGGGCATCCTGAAGATCTGGGGCGGGGCCAATGCGATCTCAAAGGGCGATTCAGAGGGCAAGGGCGGCATCCTGGCAGGCATCATCATCGCCGCCGCCGCAGCCATCATGGGTGCCCTCTTCATGATCTTCGGGTTGCAGGACGCAATCCTGACCCCTCGCTTTTGACTATGAGCGACTTGCGTTTCACAGACACCAATGCGGGCGATGATTCGGCCGGCCGGGTTTTCGGGTTGGATGGGAATCTATACCTGCCCGTCGTGCTGGCCTTGGTGGCGTCCATCGCGATTATTGCGGGTGGGACCGTCCTCGGCATGGGATTGGGATGGTCCGCCGCCGTCGGCAGCCTGCCCGCGGGGTTGACCGTGATTTGGCTCGGCCTGTTCCGGCATGGCAAACCGCCGGGCTACGACCGGGACAAGCTGGAGGCGGTGCTGGGTCGTTCGAACTTCACCCCCGAGGGAGCTGGAGGTGGATTTGTTAAATCCCATACGTCCTCACCAGACGGCCGTTTCATCCACAACCTGCTGCTGTTTGGGTCCCCGGAAGCCGGCGGCGTGGTCGCCAAGGGTTTCCGGCTGGAACGACCGGATTTGCGCGGAGCGTCCCATGAGCGGCTCAATGCGTTTCAGGATCAGGTGCGGGCGCTGCTGGCACTGGTCTCGCCGGGTCGCCGGCTCCAGGTGCAGTGGTGGGCTGATGCGGACTACCGTCAGGCGCTGCTTGATTACCATGCCCGCACGCAGGAAGTGCCGGAACCCGCGATTCGCGCGGTGCGCAACGAGCGCTTTACGCGCTACTGGCGGCGGATGAAGGCCGGCGGACTGCGTCGCGAACATCTGGTGATCTTTCTCTCGATCGAGATCACGGCATCGGCCGGATTGGCGCGCAGCCGCCAGGGATTCGCAGACCACTATGGCGCCGTCCTGGCGGAACTGGCCGCGCAGTTCGAGGAATTCGCGCTGGCGATGCGGGCAGTCTTCGGCCCGGAAACCCCCGTGCACCCCCTGGGCGATGTGGAGCACTTCGCACTCATCCGCCGGTTCCTGAACCCGGGACTCGGCCGGCGGAACGAGGATGATCCAGCGGCGATCTTCGACCCGGAGCGGTCGATCCAGGAAAACTGCTGGCACGCCGAGGGCGTGGGCCAGGCGGGCGGCGGGTTTGTGCTCGACGGCCACTATCATGCTGTGCTCGCGCTGTCGCGCTGGCCGCAGCGCACGCGGCCGGGCATTGTCACCCACCTGACGGGACTGCCGTTTCTCGACTACTGCCTGACGGTGAACATCACGCCCGGCACCGGGCAGCGGGAGATCCGACAGGAGGAAAAGGCCGCTGAACGCTTGCGTGGCGAATACGCCGACCGGCCGCGGGCCTCGCTGCTCGTGGCGCTGCGAAAGAAGGAGCGAAAGGTCGAGGCGCTCGCCGGCGGGTTCGCGCGGCCGTTTCATGTCACCTACATGGTGCGGGTGTGGGCGGCGACGCCGGAGGCGTTGCGGGAAAAGGTCGCGGCCGTGCAGGCGGCGGTCAACGCGATGGACGGGGCGCAGTGCTTCGAGTGCGCCCTGCCGACCACAGCCAAGAAACTCTTCTTCGCGTCGTGGCCGGGCTGGACCCACTCGGCTTATCATCACCGCGAGCTTTATGCGGAGGACACCTATCTGGCCGATGTCCTCCCCTTCTCGTCCACATTCACGGGCGCGCTGGCCGAGGCCGAGGCACTTTACGACGGCAGTCAGGGTAACCTGGTCGGCGTGAGCACGGCGGCGGCGGGCTCCCCGCAGCACGCCGTGGTGTTCGGCATGACGGGCGCGGGGAAATCGGCCTTCATTGAGGATCTGTTACTCCAGACCGCGGGCGGCTTTGCGCACACGCTGGTCGTCGAGGAGGGCGAGTCCTACCGGAAGGTCGCGGCGTCGCTGGGCGAGAAGGCTATCGCCATTCATCCTGACGCGGGGCTCACTCTCAACTACCTCGACACGCAGGGCCTGCCACTTTCACAGCTGCACCTCGCCACCGCGGTCGCGCTGCTCGCGCGCATGGTGGGCACGCCGGATGATGCGGAACGCCTCGCCCTGCGCCAGGCCCAGCTCACGGAATACCTCCACCTGCTATACCGGGACACGTTCACCGACTGGCTGCGTTGCCAGCCGGAGCGGGCCGAAGAGGTCCGGCGTTTCGCGTGTGCAGTGCAAGGCTGGAAAGCACTGCAACCGGCCGGGGCGACGCTGCTCGATGCATTCGTGGATTTGCGCGACCGGCTGGCCGCCAAGGAGGACCGGGCGCTGGCGTTCATCGCCGGCCTCGGCGAGGCGGCAGTGACACGCTTCGCCCAGGAGCCGGCGACCGAGCGGTTCGTCGCGCAGACCGCCTGCGCTTTCTACGCGCCGGAGGAATTCCCGACGCATGCCGCGCTCGTGGAGCTGCTCGCCTACGCCCGGCTACCGGAACACGACCGGGCGGAAACGGACCGGCTCGCCACGCTGTTGCGCGCCTGGACCGCCGCGGGGCAATACGGCCGGCTCTTCGATGGGCCGACCAATGTTTCATTCCGTCGGCGCTTTGTCCTCATCGAACTGGGTCTCATCCCGGAGCAGGCCGTGGCCATGAAGGCGGCCGCCGGGCTCCTCATCAGCGGTCTGGGCCGGCAGCATATTTTGTCGCTGCCCCGCACGGAGCGGAAGCGCATCCTCTTCGAGGAACTCGCGCGGTTCCTGGACATTCCCGGCGGCGAGCAGATCGTCGCCGAGGGCTATGCACAGCTGCGCAAGCACAACTGCTGGTGCGCCTCGGTCATCCAGCAGTATGCGCGGTTCCGGGATTCCCGGGTGCGCAGCGCGGTGATCGGCAACGCCAAGCAGTTTTTCTTCATGCGGCAGGCGGACCGTGCGGACCTTGCCGACATGGCGCGGGATCTCCCGCTGCCGGAAACTGCGCTCGACGCCATCCAGCGCTATCCCCTGCCCGAGCAGTTGCCGGAGACCACGCGGCATTCCTCGCTATGCTATTTTTTACCGACGGCGCAGCCGCCGCAGTGCGGCACGTTGCGGCATTTCCAGGAGGCACCATGCGCTGCCTGACCATCCTCTGGCTGCTGGTTCTGGCCGGTTGTGCGACCCCCGCGCAACGCGCAACCGACACCGAGGCCCGCGCTCACGAGCGCGGCATCCGGCAGGCCGTGAAAGAACACTACTGGCAGCTGCAGGAGCGGCAGCGCCAGTCCTCTACCCCGAGCCCATGAAACACCTGCTTCTCATAATTCTCCTGACTGCGCCCGTGTGCGCCCAGTGGCTGGTCCACGATCCCGGCAATACCGCCGTCAACACCGCGATGCGCGTGGGCCAGGCGACCCATCACCTTGCGATCATGCGGCAGTGGGCCGAACAGTTGGAGAAACTCAACCGGCAGCTGCGCCAGCTCGAGGACCAGCTCGCCGTCCAGCGCCGCATTCGCGACGTGCTGGGTGATCCGACGGCGGCGGGGGTGGGTCTGGTGCTGCGGGATCTCGGAATGCAGGATCTCGCCCGCAGCTATGGCGATACGCTGGCGGCCGTCCGGCGGCTCTCGCATGCCATTGATTCATTGCGGCGGACCTCCGACGGGATTTACCGGCAGCTTGATGATCGCACGGTGTTGGGCCGGGGCTTTGTCCGGAATGAGGCGATCTACCGGCGCTTTGCGGCGGTGGAGCAGCAGGCGGACAGCCTGGCCGGCGTGCAGGACCAGACCGAGTCGCGGCTGGCAGCGTTGCAGTCCGAGCTCGCGGCGACGCTCGCGCAGTTGCAGGGAGCAGGAACGCAGGCCGAGGTGGACAAGCTCTCGGCCAAGATCGCGGCGCTCAACGGCCAGCTCGCGCATATCGCGGCCCGCCGCCGGGACGAAGCCGAGAAACTCTGGACGCAGCAGCTCCTGAATGAGAATCAGGCCGCGAAGGAGCGGCAGGATTTTTTGGAACTTCAGCTCGTCGAGGAGGCGCAGAGCCTCGCCATCGTGGGCGACTGGCAGGGCCGCCTGAAAATCAGGGCCACGGACTACACCCGCCGATGAATTCACCGTGCTGCATCGCGGCCGCACTGGCCGCACTAATGACCTGTTGCGTCCTGCTGGTCCGGCCACAGGGAACGGGCATGCGCCGTCGCCCGGCGCGGAAATCCGCGCGACCGCGGTCGCCGGACGCCGCAAGGAAGCTGCTGGCCCGGCTCCGGCGGGACGAGGCGCGGCAACGCCCGCAGGAGGGAAGGAACTGATGGAAAACTTTGCTCCAGGTCTCCGCGAAAGCGTGCTCGGTCTCACCGAGGGTCTCCGGATCGTCGTTTATTTTGTCTGCGTCGTCGGGCTGATCATGCAGGTGCAGCAGGCGCGGACGGACATCGAGGGACTCGCGCGACCGGTTGTACGGGCCATCATCGTCGTGGGCCTCGTCGCCACGCTGCCGCACTGGTTCAGGTTCACCGAGCGGGTGTTCCTCTCGGTGGCCGACACGCTGCACCAAGGCTACACGGAACAGCCCATGCGCGCGGCGGCCAAGTTGCGCGACACCGTCGGCGGCAGTGCGAGCGAGTTCAGCCTGCGCCGGATCGGCGAGTCGATGTATCAGGCGTTTCTCCACGCCACGACAAAGTTCGTGGTCTTGGTCGCCAGCATCCTGCAGGTGCCCTTCCTCGCGCTCCAGTTCATCCTGAAGCTGCTGTGCTATCTTTTCCTGCCGGTGGCGCTGGCATTCTTCATGGTGCCGTCGCAGGCGCGGCTCGCCACGCGGTATGTGCAGCAGACGCTGGCGGTGCTGGCGTGGCCGGTGGGTTTCGCGCTCACCGAGCTGGTCGCCTATCACCTCCTCACCGCCTATGCACACAACCTCGCGGCGGCCTATGAGCTGACGCCCGGCGACATTGATGCCGCTTCGTTCGGCAGCCTGCTGGGAGGTTTGTTGGGCGCCCTGTGGTTGATTCTCGGCACGGTGGCGACGCCGTTCCTGATGCAGGCGCTCATCTGCCAGGGCTCGCCCGTGTCCGGCGGAGGCTCCACCGCGCTCCAGCAGATCTACGCGGTACAGCAACTCGCGTGGCTGGTGAAGACGCTGAAGACGGGCGGTGCCGCCGCGCCGGTGCTGGCCGCCGCGCTGGCCAAGGGTAACAGCCAAGGCGGCGGCGGATCCGGCCTCCCACCGCCGATGCCCCCACCACCTTCCACATCGCCGGCCGCACCGGCGCCGGCTGATCCCTCGGGTGACGCGCGCGCCGCGCAGGCGCTCGCCCTCACACAATTGCCCGGACCGCAGCGGTCGCTGTAAACGCCATGACGACCCTTCGCGAAACTCCCGCCCCGCAGGTGCGGCCCGATCCGGCCCGCCGGCCGCGCCGACCGTGGAATCCCCTGCTGCTGCTGGCCGACCATGCGCTGGCCGCGCGGCTATGGTGCGTGGTCGCCCTTGTGGCGGTCGGCTTCAGCGCCGTGCAGCCGTTCCTGGTGATCCGCGCCTATCGTGAGCGCGAACGGGTGATCGTGCTCGATCCCAGCGGGACCTTTCATGTCGGTCCGCTGCTGGAATTCGAGGAGGCGGCCAGGCTGCACGAGGAATGCGCCCTGCAGGCCTGCCTCGCGCTCTTCCAGCGCAACCCGACGGGCCTCGATTTTCCGGAGCTGCTGGACCGGCTGTTCCTGCCGGACGCCGCGCGGCAGGCCCGCGAGGCCGTGGCGACGGACGCGGAGGAATTTGCCCAGAAGGCCCTGCACCAGAAACCCGAGGTGCTGAAACTCACCGTCCTCGAAACCCGCGAGCACGTCGTGCTCGTGCAGGCCGAGGGCCAGCTCGTGCGCACCGGCCGGGTCGGCGGCCAGGTCTTCGGCGAGGCCACCCCTTTCAACGTGCGATTCCGTTTCGCGCGCAATCCCAACCTGGCGGCCAATGGCCGATATCCCCTCGCAGTATGGTCCTACGTCCAATCGCAATGATCGTTTTGCAGGCGCTCCTGATGCTCGGCGTCCGCGCCGCGGACATTCGCGTCTATCCGCTCGATGAACGGTCGGTTTATACAATCCGTCTGGGTCGCGAGGAACCGACCACATGCGCCTTCCCCGCACCGCTCAAGGCGATTGTCGGCGCGAACGTGTCGGCGAGCGTGGATGACGATCCCGGCATCCTGCTTTCGCATGCGCCGGGCACGGAATATTTCTCGCTGCGCCGCTTGAAGGACGGTGCGAACGGTGCCCTCAACGTGATGCTGCGGGGCAAGGTGTATGCGCTGGCTTTTGTCGCGGCGGACGAGCCCGACCGTGCGGTCATCTTCCTGGATGAACCTCTCGCTGACGGGCGGACCCGGGTGCCGGAACCGGGTACGCTCCAAGCCCTGCTGGAGCGCACGAAGCAGCAGGGCAGGGAGGTGGCCGCACGCGCGGGAATGAGCCCGGCGCTGGAGAGCGCCAAGCCCGACACGGTCACGCTGTATCGGAATTTCACCGCGACCATCGAGCTGATCGTGCGGTTCGAGGCGGAGGATGCGCTGGTCTTCCGGATCCGGCTCGAAAATCCCATGGACCGGGCCGTGCCCTACGACCCGGCGGGACTCGCCGTGCGGCTGGACCGGGAGTTTTTCCCGGCGGCACTGGTGGAGGCCTCCGGCGCGATTCCCGCGCAAGGCACGGGACTCGTTTATCTCGTCATCACCGGTTCGCCGGACGGCGGGCGCGCCAACCTGCCCGTGCGCGGCCACTACCACGTCATCATCCCCCACCCATGAAATTCACCGGCGAGTTCCTCACCTCCCCCACGGGCCAGGTTGTGCTGGTGGCCGCCGTGCTGCTGCTCGGTGTCCTGGTCATGCGCTGGCAGCAGCCCGCCGCAACGGAAAGCGAGTCGCCGGCCGTCAAGGCGGCTCCAACCCGTGTGCTGCCGAAGACGGTCACGCGCGAGGGCGCACGATTTGCAGTGCCAACGCCGGTGGCGACTCCCGAGTCCGCCACGGTGACGGTGCCGACGGATTCTGCACCCAAGGCTGAAGCGAAGTCGCCTATTTTGCCGCTCATGCTGTTCACGGGTCCCGATGAAATGCCGGTGGCGGAACCGGCGCCGTTCGCGCCCTACGGCCGGCTCATTTCGTGCCGGACGGTGTTCGCACTCGAATCGAACCGGCTGGAGACGCCGATCATCGGCGTCGTGACCGAGGACGTCTGGCACGACGGACGGCGGGTGATTCCCGCCGGGGCCGAGGTGCATGGCCGGGCGCAGCTCGACCCGGCGCGGGAACGCCTCGCCGCCCAAGGCCACTGGCGGATCGTCTGGCGGACCGACGATGCTGACAACGGGATGGAACTGCCGGTCAGTGGACTCGCGCTGGATCGGGACTACGACGCCACGACAGGCGCGTGGGGCGAACCCGACGGCTCCGCCGGACTGCGGGGCCTGGTCGTGCGCACGGCCAGCGCGCGGGAACTGAAACTTTTCGCGGCGACGTTTCTCGCCAGCGCCACGGCCGCGTTGCAGGACCAGCGGCTCACGACCGGCCTCCTTGGCGAGGCGTCCGTGCCGGCGGCGACCGCGCGCAATGCCGTGCTCGCCGGGACCGGTGCGGTGCTCCGCGACCACGCGCAGGAACTCCGCGAGGCCATCGCACGCGACGGTTTCTACATCCGGGTTCCGGCCGGAAAATCCTTCTACCTTTACGTCACCCAAACCCTCGATCGAGCCCAGGCCCGTGTGCCGGCGCCGGCTCTCACCGCACCATGAAACTGATCCTTCCACTCATCCTCTGTGTCTTGGCCGGCTGCCAAAACCGGCCGGCGGTCAACCCCGCGCCGGTGCTCCCGCCACCGGTCGAACTGCCGGTTAACCTTGCACCGCCGCATGCCGTGGCCACCCAGGTGCTGGATCGAAAGATCCGCCAGCAGGCCCAGTTCATCGAGGCCCTCCTCAGCCAGAACGAGGCGCTGACGGCGAAGCTGAATGCGCCGGTTCCCAGCGTCGCGACACCCGAGCTATTGCCACCGGCTTACGTGAGCCCGGAGCCGGATCGATCAGTCCCGGCCAGGCCAGCGGAATCTTCCGTTCTGGTCCCGAATGCCGACGGCGTGATCGATGTGGTCACCGCGGCACTCACGGCCAAATCCGGCGAAGCCGCGAACCCCTTCGCCGTGCGGACCGCAAGCGCCGACGCGGCGAAGGAAGTGACGCTGCGGGTGCACGGCATTGTCGCGGGGCCGGTGGCCTGCGCCGTCATCAACGATAGGCTCATCCAAGCCGGCGAAACCATCGGGTCGCTGACCGTCGAGGCCGTTGAGGCCGACGTCGTCCTCCTCCGACACGGCGGGCACCGCCTCCGGCTGCCCGTTGCCGAACACCCGGTGCGCATCCGGCTGCCCCTTTGACATGCCCGCCTTTGCCGTCACGACCATTGACCATCTCGGTCACCGCCAGTCCTTCCGGGCTGCAGCGCCGGACGAGCCCGCATTGCGCGCGACCTTGCGGGCGCGGTCGCTCTGGCCCGTACGGATCACGCCGGTCGCGGCGCGGAAACTGCGCCGCCTCACGCTGCCGACGGCGGACTTCATCGCGCTGCTGCACCAGTTGGAACTGCAACTGCGGGCCGGCGTGAATGCGGACGCCGCCATCGGGCAACTGGCGACGGATGCACCGGCTGGACCCGTGCGCACTCTCTTGGAGCACATCCACGCCGAGGTCGCCCGGGGCACGCCGATCCATGTCGCCTGCCGGTTCTTTGAAAAACAGTTTCCGCCGCATGTGGCGGCGGTGATCGCCGCCGGCGAGGCGGCCGCCCAGTTGCCGGAATCCATTCGCGCCCTGGCGGCCCACGCAGCGGGCGGAGCGGAACTCCGGCGGACCGCGCGGCGCGCGCTCATCTATCCGGTCGCGGTGCTGGGTGCGACCGTCGCGCTCATCTTCTTCCTGTTGGGCGGCGTGGTGCCGCAGTTCGCCGGGATCTTCCGTTCCCTCCACCTCCCCCTGCCGGCGCTCACGGTCGCGCTCATCGCAACCAGTGATCTCATCCGCACCCAATGGCCGGCCTTGCTCGGTGCGCTCGGGATTGGCGGCGTCCTGCTGACCGTGCTCCTGCGTGCCCGGCGGCTGCACGGGTGGCGCGACCGGGGGTTGCTGCGCATGCCGCTCCTCGGCGACATCGTGCGGCATCTCGCCACGGCACGGTTTGCCGCCCATTGCCGGCTGCTCCACGAGGCGGGAATTCCGTTGCTGGACGCCCTGCGCACCGGCGCGGAACTGACGGGGAATGCGGTCCTGGAGCGGCAGTTGCTCGCGGCACGCGAGCGCGTGGTCCTCGGCGAACCGCTCTATGCGGCCCTGCCGAAGCCGCATGCCTTCCCAGGTTTCCTGGTGCCCGCCCTCAAGTCCGGGGAAACCACCGGCCAGCTGGGTGCAGCCCTGAAACACATCGAGGAATACGCCGCCAGCCGCGCCCGGGATCAGTTGGCCACGGCCCTCGCCTGGCTGGAGCCCATCCTCCTCGCCGGCCTCACCGGCATCGTGGGCCTCATGGCCCTCTCCTTCTTCCTCCCGCTTTTCTCCCTCCTCGCCGGAGTCAACGCGCGCTGACCATGCCATCCTTCCGTTCACTTTCATGCATGGCGCGGTCGCGGCCACACGTGGCGCGGCCAGGTGCCGCCTTCTCGCTGCTGGAAGTCGTGCTCGTGCTTTTTGTTTTCGGCATATTGGCCGCGGCGCTCACGCCTTCCGTCCATGACGTCATTATCCAAGGACGGCGTCAGGCCGAGGTCCGGGCGCTCGACGAACTCGTGCGCACGATCACGGCGTCCTTTCAGGCGACCGATCTCACGCAGATCAACATTGCAGCCCTGCCGGGCACCATCGGGGCCGGCGACACGCCGACACGTTTCTCGGACTCTACCAGCGCGGCCTACCCGACCACCGCGACCCATGATTGGTTTGCGAAGGTCGGACGTTTGCGCGGCCTCACGCCGCAACCGGGCAGTCCGCCGAGCGCCACGGTGCAGCCGGAGCTGGCAAAGATCGCGTTCAACGCGGTCGGCCAGCCGCGACTGCTCTTCGCCGCACCTGCCGAGCCGGGACGGCAGCGATTCCTCATGATGAGCCTCACCGCACCGGCGGGCCAGTTTGTGCTGCCGGCCTACGAGGCCAATGCCGCGTGGTTCGACGCCATCTGGAACCATGACTGGGAAAACCACAGCGCGGGCCTGCCCGCTTACTGGACGGCCCGGCTCACAGCCGGTCAGGCCGCGGCCTGGACCCAGGGCGGCGGGGGCACGACGCAACTCCACCGGCTCGTGGTCCGGCGAATCACGCTGCCCAAGTTCACGATCACGGTGAACAACAACCACCCGACCGAAACGGCGTGGCTGTCGTTCAACAACACGGCCCAGGCGTTCACCGCGCCGGCCAATTCCGGGGCCAACGTCACGCCGGAAATTCTCGGCGGCCGGCTCCTCACCCTCAACCGCGGCCCAAGCTGGCCGGGTGTGGAGGCGCTGCGCCTCCACGTCTGGGCCAACGACGCCGTCACCCTCCAATGAAAATATTTCTACTCTCAATTTTGCTGCTGGGCGGCGCGCTCAGCGTCGGCGCAACCGAGTATTTTTCGGGCTCCGGGCACGGCGCCCAGATCGCCGGATCGGGCGAGCGCGACTTCACGACGGGTTGGATCAACGACCTCATCGCCGAGATAAACGCCAGCCCCAACCTGATCGCCGTCCACCGCAATGACGCCCTCCAGGTCGTTTACGAACTGACGGGGATCGCCGCCCTGCCCGGTACGTTTGGCGTCTTCACGCACACGGCCGGCGCGGCGTCCGGGACGATGACGATCTTCCATGATTTCGAATACATCGTCGGACCATGGCACATCCCGGGGAGCGCCTATTCGGTGGTGCTCTGGCTGGAGGCGCCAACGGCAATTTCTAACACCGCGCCGAGCATCGCGTGGATTTCCGCTCCCGCCAGCGCAGACCACGGGCAAGGTTTCTACGTCGCCGCCCGCGGCCACGATCCCGACGGCAACCTGACCCAGGTGCAGGTCTGGAAAAACGGCCAGCCGTTTGCCTCCGCTGGCGGCGGCGACGGAACCCAGGGCGACGCCGGCAACTGGTCCGGCGACCCCGGCCCGCAGAGCATCACCTTCACGGCGCAGGCCTTCGACGCGGTCGGCGCGGCTTCCGCGATCATCAGCCACACGGTGACGATCGGCGCGCCGCCGCCGGCGTTTTTCCAGCTGACCACACTCGCCGGCACCGGCGGCAGTGTGTCGCCGGGCGGTATGATCGCAGCCGGCACCACGACCATGGTCACGGCCATGCCGGAATCCGCCTACGACTTTGCCGGCTGGAGCGGCGGGGCCACCGGACTGGCCAATCCCATTGGCGTGCTCATGGACGGCCACCGGACGGTGCAGGCGAATTTCGTGCTGAAGCAGTTTGCCCTCGTCACGGGTGCCAGCGGCGGCGGCAGCGTGACTCCCGGCGGCACTTATCCCCACGGCACCGTGATCACGCTGACGGCAAGCCCCGATGCGGTGTCGCGGTTCATCGGCTGGGCCGGCGATGCCGGCGGCAGCGACCTGGTCACCGCCATCCTGATGGTCGGACCGCGCAGCGTCCACGCCCTGTTCGAGCCGAAATCGGCGCAGACGATTATCTTCCCCCACCCCGGAGACCGGCCGAGCGGTTCACCGCCGTTTCCCCTGGATGCGACATCTTCCGCCGGACTACCGGTCGTCTTCGCCGTGCTGGATGGGCCTGCGGTCCTCGTCGGTAATCAGCTCCAGATCACCGGTCCCGGCCTAGTCACCGTGCAGGCCAGCCATCCCGGTGACGGGTTCTACCTGGCGGCCGCACCCGTCACCCACTCGTTCAATTCCGTCGCCCCGCTCGTCCTGCAATACCACGGGGCCGGACGCACGCTGCTCCAGGACCATGCCACGGGCAGTACCACCCACCACCTGCTCGAAACCCCCTGACCGCCGATGAAAACGCTTTTCTGTCTGCCATTGATTGCCGTTGCCCTGCTTGGCAACGAACCCGCCGTGCTGGAACGACCAGTCGCCAGCCTGCGACTCGAACAGACGCCCCTGCCCGCCGCCCTGCGCGCCCTGGGCCGGGCCTGCGATACGACCATCCTTGCCGACCCGGACGTGACTGGTGAGATCACACTCGATTTCCGGGGCGGCACCCTGCACGAGGCGCTCGCCTCCCTGACGACGCCACTGGCGCTGCACTACGAGCTGACCCCGGCGGGGATCCTGGTCCGCCGGCTCAAGACCGTCCTCTACACGATCGACTACCCGCAGCTCACCCGCACCGGCTCGGGCAGTGCGTCGGTCACCTTGGGCGGGGCGAACACCGGCAGCGGCGAAACGCTGCCGATCTCCGGGGGACCCGGTGTGCCGACCGGAAGTGCGCCGGATGCCACCCAGGTCTCGATCAGCCAGGAGAACCCCAACACCTTCTGGAGCAACTTGGAGACGGAATTGCGCGCGATGCTGGAGGACGGCGACCGCCTCGTGCTGAACCGCTTCTCCGGCGTTGCACAGGTGACTGCGCCGCTGACGCGCCACGAGGCCGTCCGGGCTTTCCTGCAACTCGTGAACCGGCGCATCACGCGGCAGGTGGAAATTGAAGCGCGGCTGGTCGAGGTGACTTTGCGCGACGAACGGAAGCTCGGCATCGACTGGGAACTGGCGGCGGGCGCGGTCGGTGAGGCGGTCCAGAGCGCCGGCTCCCCGCTGGAGGTGGCGGGCGTCGGCGGCAGCGTGTTCGCGGCGAACAGCTTTGCAGCCAGGCTCGGCTTCGGGCGCGCGACCGCGCTCATCCATGCGCTTCAGCAGCAGGGCGACGTGCGCACCGTGGCGCAGCCGCGGCTGCGGGCGCTGAACAACCAGACAGCCTTCATCAAGGTCGGCGAGGACCGGCCGTTCTTCCGGCTTCAGCAAAGCACCACCTTCCAGCAGGGCGGCACCACCGTGCCCGTCAACCAGACCCAGGAACAGTTCTCGGTCTCGACCATCACGATCGGGACCATCCTCGCCGTGACCCCGCAGATCGATGGCGAGGGCGTCATCACCCTCGACGTGCTGCCGGCCATCACGCGGCTCCAGGCCATCGTGATGAGTCCCGACGGACGGCAGACCGCGCCGCTCACCGATGTGAAGCAGGCTTCGACCATTGTCCGTTTGCGCGACGGCGAGACCGCGGTGATCGGCGGGCTCATCTCCGAGGAATCCGGCGAAACGGTCCGCGCCGTGCCGGTGCTGGGCAGCGTGCCGGGATTGGGTGGGGCCTTCCGGAGCAAGGCGAAGCTCCGCGCGCGCACCGAGCTCGTGATTTTCCTCACCCCGCGGCTCGTCCCCTGACCATGCTCGAATTGATCCCCAGTTTTCGGGCGCGAAATCATGCGCCGAGGGCGGCCGCTGAGATCGGTGTCGATGCGACGCGGACACTCGACCGCATCCTGCAGGCCGCGACCGCTGAGGGCGCGAGCGACGTGCATCTTGAACCCAAGGAGGACGGCCTGGTGGTGCGCTTCCGCCTCGACGGGGAAATGCGCGAGTTTGCGCGGCTGCCGGTGGCGCAGCGCGAAGTCCTGCTCGCGCGCGGCAAGATCTACGGCGGCTTGGACATCACTGAAAAACGTCTGCCGCAGGACGGACGCGCCGTGCTCCGGTTGAAGGACCGGCGCTATCACCTGCGGCTCTCCACCCTGCCAACCGTGCACGGCGAAAGCCTGGTGATCCGGCTGCTGGACCAGACGATGCCGGGGCAGGATCTCGTGGAATTGGGGCTAGTGCCGCCGCAGGCCGCGGCCTTGCGAGAGGCGCTCGCGGGGCCGGCGGGCCTGATCTATCTCACCGGGCCGACCGGTTCTGGCAAGACCACCACGCTGCATGCCGCGCTGCATGCGCTCGATCACGAGTCGCGGGTCATCCACACGCTGGAGGACCCGGTCGAATATGAATTTCCCGGCATCCGGCAGACGGAGATCCGCGAAAAGATCGGCCTCACCTTCGCCACTTCGCTGCGGGCGGTGCTCCGCCAGAACCCGGATGTTCTCCTGGTCGGCGAAACCCGCGACGCCGAGACGGCGCAGCTCGCGATCCGCGCGGCCCTCACCGGGCATCTCGTGCTTTCGACGCTGCACACGAACGACGCGCTGGCGGCGATCCCGCGGCTGCGGGACCTTGGCGTCGAGAGTTTTTTGCTGGCCGCGTCGTTGCGGCTCGTGGCCGCGCAACGGCTCGTCCGCCGGCTCTGCGCCGAGTGCAAGGAGCCGCATCCGGACAATGCGCAACTGTGCGAGCGCCACCGGGTGCCGGATGGGCGGTTCATGCGGGCGGTCGGCTGCCCGGCCTGCCAGGGCCGTGGTTATCGCGGGCGGCTCGCGATCCATGAGGTGATCCCGGCCGCGAAACTGACCGCACTCGTAGCGGCCGATGCGCCGCTCGCCGATCTCGCCGCGCTCCGCGACCGCGAGGGCCATCTCACGCTCTGGCAGCACGGCCTGCAGGCCGCCGCGCGGGGCCTCACCACCTTGGAGCAGGTCGCCCGCGTCCTCTGAATTTTTCCGTCAGTCAACCGGGCCCCGTGCCCACAACCCCGAATCCAAATGAAAAAATACCGAACTCCCACCAACCTTTCGCAGGGTTACTCCCTGCTCGAACTCGTGCTCGTGCTCGCCATCGTGAGCGTCCTCGTCGGCCTGCTGTTGCCCAAGGGCTTTGACGCCCTCCGCGCGGCCCGCGTGCAACAGGTCGAAAAGACCGTGGAAACTCTCAAGACTGCGGTCACGTCGTTTATCGCCACACCGGGCGGCAATGGCAGCATCCCGCGGACCGAGGGCGCCGGCATCCCGTGTTCCGGTGCGGCGCTGACCGGCGCGACCGATATCGCCAAGGGCAATGGCGCGCGGCTCGACGCCGTGCTGCTGGCCACCGGCAAATTGGAACGACCGCTATCGTTGCGCATGGGCACGCAGGTCTACGCCCCGAGCGGCACGGGCAACGAGATGCTCTGGAACCAGGCGGTGCAGGCATTCACGATGACACCGGATGCGGCCCCGCTGCGCAACTGGTCTGCCGTCACCCGGCTGGAAGCGCGTTCGGCGAATCCCGCGCTCGCTCCCTCGGCGGCCCTGGGCGCCAACTTCCGTTTGGACGGGATCACCAACCTCAGTGTGAACTCCGTCGTCGCGTATCTCGTGATCCCCGCCTGCCCGGCGAAGGACGCGCATGAACTGGCGCTCGCGATGAACGGTGCGCAACTCACCCCCGCCGAGGGTCTCGCCTGCGACACCGGTGTGGTCGCGTATGCGGTCCCGGCCAATGGCGTCACGGACGTTTACATCTATGTCACGGCCATCTGACCCGCGCACCGTGCTCCTGTGGGGCGACCGATGGTGGCTGCCCGCCACCGATGAACCTGTGCCCTTCGACCGGCCTGAACAGGCGGCGGACGCACTGGCAGGCCACTGGTCCGCCGAACCGAAGCCGGTCCGGATCCGGCTCGTCTACCAGCCGGACGCCTTCACGTCGGTCGGTGTTTCGTGTCCGCGGGGCAACCGGCGCGTGCTGGCGGCGGCGCTCGCCGCAGAATATCCCGCACTGGACAGTCCCGATCGGGCCTGGGGCCACGAGCCGGTGCTGCCCGATGAGCACGGCGGCACCACGGTGCTGCATTTTGAGAACGAACCCGCGCTCTATACCCTTGCGACAAGACTCGCCCATCTGGGATTGACGGTGGAGTCCGCCTGGCCGCTCGCCACCTACCTGCACGCGCTGCCGACCGAGTGGACCGAATCCGGCGGCAGCACGGTCGTCGCGGTGCAGGCCGGGCGGGGCGTCGCCTATCGGCATCCGGCCGGGGCCGGCCGGTTGATCCAAACCTGGAACAGCGGGAACGCGCTGGCCGAGATCGGCCGGTGGCTCGCCGACATCCTCGCCACGGATCCGAACGAACCGGTGACGGTGGTCACGACCGACGACGATACCCGAGCCCAATTGGAATCCTGGCTGGGCGAGGACCGGCCCGGACTGGAATGGCTCCGGCTCGCAGCGGCGCTCACGCGACCGGCCGTCCTGCCACGGTATCACCCCGCGCAGCTACTGCCGCGCGATCCCTGGGTGATGACGGAGCGGTTGGCGCTGGCCGCGGGTTTCGCCCTGTTGCTCGTGGCCGCCTGGGCCGGATTCGAGCAGGGGCGAGACTGGCTCGCCGCTCGCGCCGCAGATGAAGCGAGCGAAACACGTCTCGCGTCGCTGCAAAGCGAAGTTGTCCAGCTGCGGTCCAATGCCGCGGAAATCGCCGGCCTGCGCAGCCTGGTCGAGGGTGGAGCCGCCGGGCCGCCGGTCGGACTTTTTCTGGAGCAACTGTCCGCAACCCTGCCGCCCGACCTGGTGCTGGGCTCCGTCCAGTGGCGTGATCAACGCATCGCAATTGCCGGCTGGGTCGCGCCGACCGCAGCGGCCGGAACGATCGAAACCTGGGCTTCGCGAATCGCACCGAACGACGCGCCCTGGGCGATTACAGCCAAGGCGGGTGCAGAAGGCACCTTTGCTGCCACGGGAGTTTTTCGTCGATGAGGGCGCGCGAGAAACATTCGCAAGCCGGCTGGCGGCTGCTGCTCATTGGAGCGGTGCTGGCCGGAGCCGCGTGGTTCATCCGCGCATACCATCGCCCGATGTTGCCCGCACCCACCCCGGAATACGTCGCCCTGCTCGCCGAACATGAGGCGCTCCGCGAATATACCGACGAGGTGCTGGCCTCCTGGCGGCAACGCAGCTCTGCCGTGCAGGAGCGCGTGTGGTCCGTTGCGGCGATCTCCTCACTGCGCCAAGAGCTGGGCGCCGACTGGCAGTGGCATCCGGAGGCGAACGATCGCGTCCGGGTGCGTGCGGCGGAACCGCAACTCTCCCGCTGGCGTGACTACGTCACTCTGGTCACGGCACTGGGTGAACGGCCCGGCGTGGTGGTTGAATCCTTTGCGGCGCATGCCGAAGGTGCGGGCGCACTTCGGCAGTTGGCCGACGTCGGCCTTACGCTGCGATTTCTCGTGCCGATGGCAACGATGGGTGACGGCGAGCGCTCCTCCCCCAGCCTCGGCGCGCACCCCGTCGCAGCGGCGTTGGGACCGGCCATGCCCCGGCAGGTCGGCTCCGGATCTGCGCTCCGCCTTCCCGCCACCTTCGCCGAGCCTCCGGCGGCCGGTGCGGCTCCGCTTCGTTCCGGCCCGACCCCCCGGGGTCCCGGGCCGGGACTTCACTGCCAAAACAACCCTGAACCGAAAGCATCCCCATGATCACCCTCACCATCCAACTGCCCGAGCCCGTCGCCGCGGAATTCTTTGCCGCGGCCGAGGAGCTGAACCGGCGGTTCACCGGCGCGAGCCCGAAAATCGAGGCCAAGAGCCTCATGGCCTTCGCGCTCGCGCGACACGAATGTGCCGACCTCTGCGCCCAGTTCGACCTCGCCTTGCGGCTGGTCCAGGGGCCGGACGAACCGCCGTTCAACCCGGTGCTCAGTGAAACCTTCGGGCGGGAACACCGCCCGGTGCCGACGCAGCCCGCACAATCCAAAGAGGCTGCCTGATACCCACACGCATATGGCCATCGACCAAAAAACCAATAAAGAACCCAAGGCTGAAAAGCCCAAACCGCTCGTCTTCCGGGACAACCCGGAGGTGAAGGAGAAGATCGAGGAATACAAGAAGGCGAACCCGGACGACCACGTGTATTACACGCGGCTCGTCAAGGAACACCCGGACCGGGCGATCGACACGTTCATCCTCACCCGCGTGCAGAAGCACGAGGCCGACATGAAGCTGATCGCCAAGCAGCTCCCGCAGGCGCAGGCCTTCTACGGCGCGCAGTCGCCGGAGGCGAAGGCGCGGATCGACGGCGAGATCGCGAACACCAGCCCCTACTACAAAGACCGGGCGTTCGTGCAGGCCGTCTTCCGCGAGAAGGACCGCCAGACCCGCAGGGAATTCGCCAGCCCGGCGCAGACGACGGCACCGGCGGCCGGAACCAAGGTTGCCGCCTGACGATGGCGGTCACCGCGTCCACCCGTCGTCACCTCGACGACCACCTGGGCCAGGCGGAGCTCGCGCTGAAAATCGCGGCGAACTTCGACTGCCTGACTGGCACGCCGGCGCACGAATCCGTGCGCACGGCGCTGGCCCGGGTGAGAGAGGCGCGGGATTGGGTGAAGGAGAAACTCACGGTTGAATCACCCGTTTTGAAACCGGGCCAACCGGCCTATCAGTCCGTGGCCGCGCAGCGGCGGATCGTGCAACGGCGCATGGCGCGGCTCGCCCCATGAATCTCCCACCTTACAACACGGACGCTCCCTACACGGCCGAAGATATCGCGCGGTTCAACCGCTTCACGCATTTCCCCAAGGACCGGGATAAGGAAAACCGGGCGTTCGCGGCGCTTACGCACGAGGAACGGACACGCGCCGAGGAGACGCTGAAGCCATACGGGAAGACGGTCATACCCGATGATGTGGCGCGCGCCTTGGAACGGCTGCGCCGGGCACGTTATCAGGTCTTCGTGACCGCTGTGCGCAGCCGTGAGATTGCTCCCCCATGGTCGGTGGTCGGGCCGGCACGGTATGCCGAACATGCGAACCCCGATCGCGCGCACCGGATGATGGGCCTGGCCTACGAGGAATTTAACAATGCGCGGGCCGCATTGGCCCACCGGCTGCGCCGGCACGGTCCGTCGCAGGTCATCCGTTCGGATCAGGCCGCAGCGGTGGATATCCTGGAGGCGCGGATTACGGCGGCGAAGCGTCAGCAGGAAAGGATGAAGCGGGCCAACGCGATCATCCGCGAGAAGGGCAAGGACGAGTCGTGGAAGATCGGACGTCTGGATACCGAATGCGGTCTGGATTCCGTCCGGGCGCAGAAGCTCCTGGGGCCGGCCGACCACATCCGCACAAAACATGAGGTAAAGTTGTTCGTGGAGTCAGGCGATCTCACTACGGCCGAAGCTTTGCTGAAGAACGCCAAGGCCCGCAGGCATTTGAATCAGAACCAGAGTATCGCGGAGAGGATGACGCATCAGCGCGGCCAGCGGATGATTGATTGAGTAATCTGATGGTGGATGCAAGGTGCGGGCTGCAATTCCTGTCCAGATTCTCCCTCAGATGTAATACTTGAAATTGGGGCGCGGAGTTTGTGTCTTGGGGTTGTTGACTAGGATTTCACCGACCGCATCGGAGAAGTGCACCGTCACCGGGAGGCTGTCGCCCAGCTTGCAGGCATTGTAGTTCAGTTTGGTCAGACTCAGGACGTCCCGCGCGACTCCTTCCACATCGGCCTCACCGTGCAGGACATCGATCTTCATCGGGACCGGCACCTCCATGCCATCGTAGGTGCGAATGCGTTCCTTGAATCCGCTGGTCCACAGGTAGCCGGATTTCTCCGAGACCTTGACGAAGGTTCCACGCAACACAGGCCGTGTATGGCCGAGCGTCGAATCGCGGAAGGGGTCCCGCAGTCCGATGACATCAAGCCCGGCCCGCCGCGCGATGATGCGAAAGGGATCATCTGCTATATCTCTAATTTCAGATGGCTGGAGGGCAGCTCGCACCCGGGAATGCGTGAGCGCTTCATGGAAGTCTTCGATTCGATCAGCATAGATTGCCTCAATGGCGACAGTCGGGAGACAGGGAAGAAGACTCCGGATGGAAAGCCGGACCCCAGCGTCTTTTCTACCGAAAAGAATCGCGAGGGCATCAAAGTCGGCACCGCCATCGCGCTCATGGAGCGGCGACCGGAGAAGAAGGTGAAAACAAAATTCAAGCCGGCCGATGCAACTACCTATACCCCGCGCGCCGAATTGCACTTCCGCCATTGGTGGGGGAAAAACAAACGGGTGGAACTGGAGGCTTCATTGGAAAAACCAAAGGCGTGGCAGAAAATCATACCGGCCATGACTTTTGGCCTGCCGTTTGTGCCGCTTGGTGTGCGTGCCGATTATGGAAAATGGTCGGCCGTCGCCGACCTATTTGCCTATTCGTCGTATGGCTTTCTGACAAATCGCGACGAGGCACTCGTTAGTATCGACCGCGAGCCTCTCGCGGAGAGAATGAAGACTTACTTCGATAAATCCGTTTCTGATCGGGAAATATCTCGGCGGGCTCCGGCCTTGATGCGTGATACCGGTCGATTCGAGGCTAAAGCCACGCGTGATTATCTGCTGACGAAGGGATTTGAGTCCGGAGAAATCGTGCGGCTGAATTACCGGCCATTCGACGTGCGCTGGCTGTATTGGCAACCTGAGACCAAGCTTGTGGAGGAACGGCGTGCCGAATTCCGACCTCACATATTCGAGGGTAATCGACTGCTAGCTGTCGTGAACTTTCAGGAGGTTGTCCCTCTGGTGCGAAGCTGAGAGAGATGGGTTGGAAACAATAACATCCAACTCAGGAGGCACCAGAAGGACATGCACAAGAGAGCACGGACGACTCTTTGGAGTCGAGAGGACATCGCGCGGATGGTCTTGCAGGAGGGACAGACGCTGAAGGCGGCAGCTGCCGCCTTCAGCGTCTGTCCGAAGACCGTGCGCAAGTGGGTGGCGCGTTTTAGGGCGGAGGGTGCGGTGGGGCTGCAGAACCGCTCTTCGCGGCCCAAGCACAGTCCCCAGCGGACTGCCGCCGCTAAGCGCCAGGAGGTGTGGCGGTGGCGGGAGCAGGGCCTGACCTACGCCGAGATCGCCCAGCACACGGGGCTCGCGGAAGCCACCCTCAGCCGGATCCTGCGCGGCTACCGGCCCGGACCGCCGCCGGCACCGGTGGTGCGCTACGAGCGGGAGCATCCCGGGGAGCTGCTCCACTTCGACACCAAGAAGCTCGGCCGCATTGAGGCGGTGGGGCATCGGATCACCGGTGATCGGCGGGACCATGTCCGCGGAGCCGGTTGGGAGTTCTTGCACGTCTGCATCGACGATCACTCCCGCTTCAGTCACGCCGCGATCCGGCCTGACGAGCGCAAGCATACTGCCACCGACTTCCTTCAACAAGTCGTGGCCCACTACCGAGCCTTGGGTATCACCGTGCGGCGGATCATGACCGACAATGGCGCCTGCTATCGCTCCGCGGCCTTCCGCAAGGCCTGTGACCGGCTGGGGATCAAACACCTCTTCACCCGACCCTACACCCCAAAGACCAACGGCAAGGCCGAGCGGCTGATCAAGACCACCCTGCGGGAATGGGCCTACGTCCGACCTTACCGCCACTCCGCCGAACGCACCGCCGCGCTCACCACTTGGCTGCAACGATATAACTGGCACCGACCTCACCGTTCATTACAACGCAAACCACCCGTCTCCCGCCTCTACCTGGGGGACAACGTCCTGACGACTCACAGCTGTGAGGCAGAATCGTAAAGGCTATACCGAACCTCTAGTGGTCAGCTCTTTCCCGTCGCACCACCTTATCGAGCGAGGCGCCAACTATTTTCCGCTCTATCTACACCAGGAAAGTGCGGCGGATATGGCACAACCCGACCTCTTTAGCTCGACCAATCCCAGCGGTCCGCAGCCTAATCTGACCGAGCTTTCTAGGCAATACCTTGCGGACCTGAAGTGCGGACCTGAGGATCTGTTCTTTCATCTAGTGGCTGTGCTACACGCGCCGCTTTACAGTGAGGAAAATATCGGAGCACTGCGGCAAGATTGGCCACGTGTGCCGTTGCCGGAAAACGCAAAGACTCTCCGCGCTGGTGCCGCACTTGGCCGGCAACTTGCCGCCTTACTCGATCCTGAACTTCCCGTCCCAGGCATTACCGATCTGAAGGTGAGAGCCGACTTGAAAGGTCTTGGTGAACTCGCGGTCACGGCCGCCGCTGGCAAGAGTAAGGCCGATCCTAACCTCGCCATCGCTGCGCGTTGGGGTTACGCGGGCCAAGGTGGGGTCGTCATGCCAGGACCAGGCCAGGTAACCAGCGGCACCAGAGGCGAAGGGTTTCTAGACATTCATCTCAACGGCACCACGCGGTGGAAGGATATTCCTGAGCCTGTCTGGAATTACACACTCGGCGGCTACCAAGTGCTCAAGAAATGGCTCAGTTACCGCGAGTCCGCCTTGCTAGGCCGCCCGCTGAGCAGCGACGAAGCTCAGACATTCACACAAAATGCGCGCCGAATTGCAGCCATTTTAACCCTTCACGACTACCTTAACGCGCATTATCGAGCGTGCGCTTGAAGTCACCATAACCGTTGCCCTTCGGGCAGGGAGCTACGGATGCGCCTGACCCGGAGGATGCGTCATCGAGCATTCGTGGCAATCCCGATAGCGTCGGTCACTATTCCTTCCGCGCTGCGGGCATCTTGTGATGCCCTTTGGGCGGTCAACGCCTGCGATACCGCAGGTGGACCATGCGTTGACTTCGACTTATTTCACCCAACGGTTTTTGCCACACGGGCCAGCCGCCCCGAGGCCACCGGGGCGGTATTTTTCACCCCAAGTGAGCGCGCGGCATTCAGTGGAAGTGAGTTACGTTTTCATCCCACTGGTCGAAGATAGAGCGGATAACGTAACACTCCGAAGTCCCAGTGGGCGGTTTATTGTATTGCAATTAAGACAAGTATTACTTGTTTTAACTGTAACCGATTGAACATTTCGGTTTGATTCGTTGCAGATATGACTAGGAATACAGGTTCAAAACGACAGAAACTAAACCAGAGGCTGAACGCCGCACCAGCCGGTGCGGTGCTCACCTCGGCTTGGCTCAAGGGCCAAGGCATATCCAGTCGGCTGGCCGACTACTACGCCAGCTCCGGCTGGTTGCACCGCGTCGGAGACGGAGCCTTCACCGTTCAACCCGAGGCTCCGGCCTGGTTAGGAGCGGTATTCGGGCTCCAGCAGAAATCGAAGTCGTTTCATCCCGGCGGGCGCACCGCGTTGGAACTCTCCGGCCTCGCCCATTTTCTGCCCTTGGGAGATGCCCATCCCGTCTATCTTTTCAGCCGCTCCGGTGACCGGCTTCCCGCCTGGTTCAAGGGGCTGCCTTGGTTCAGTCGCGTCCGCCATGTCAGCACGAACTTCCTGCCCCAGGAACTCGGGCTGCGCGAACACCGCGAAGGAGCACTCACCGTGACGGTCTCCGCGCCCGAGCGGGCCGCATTCGAGTTTCTCCAACATCTGACGCTGGACGATGCCGGCTACGAACATGCCAACCTTGTTTTCGAAGGGCTCGGCACGCTACGCCCGGGTTTGGTCAAATCGCTTCTGGAGGCCTGCGCGTCGATCAAGGTGAAGCGACTCTTCCTCCACTTGGCCGAGAAACAAGCATACCCATGGTTCAAGCAATTGGATCTGACGAAGGTTTCGCTCGGCAGCGGCAAGCGCGTGCTCATCCCCGGCGGACGCCTCGATCCCAAATACCTGATCACCGTCCCGGCGGCGGTCGAAACCCCTTCCGACGCCCCATGAGAGCAACCCCGTTCTTCAGGCAGGCCGACCTGCTTGTGCAGGTCGTGCCCTTCGTGAACGCCGAGGCCTGCTTCGCGCTCAAGGGCGGCACCGCGATCAACTTTTTCGTGCGCGATTTCCCGCGCCTGTCGGTGGACATCGATTTGGTCTACCTGCCGCTTGAGGATCGCCCGACCACGTTGCGGGGAATCGACGCCGCCCTCCACCGCATCACGGCGAAGATCCGCCGGGCCATGCCGGGCGTGCAGGTCCGGGAGCATCACACCGTCAGCGACAAATTCCTTGTCAAGCTGACCGTGCGCGCATCGGACGGCACCGAGGTGAAGATCGAGCCCAACACGGTTCTCCGGGGCACGCTGCATCCGACCGCGGACCTCAACCTGTCGCCCCGAGCCGTCGAGATGTTCGGCCGCTCGGCTACGATGCGCGTCGTGTCGCTGCCGGATTTGTTCGGAGGCAAGCTCTGCGCCGCACTCGACCGCCAGCATCCGCGCGACCTATTCGACGTGCATGGACTATTTCAGGCCGAAGGAATTACCGATGAAATCCGGCGCGCCTTCGTGGTGTTCCTGGCGAGCCATGACCGGCCGATGAGCGAGCTGCTCAACCCGAATCGGAAGGATTTGAGGCGGGTTTTCGCCGATCAATTCGAGGGCATGACGCTCGATCCGGTGCCGCTCGCGGTGCTGGAGGACACCCGCGAGCGGCTGATCGAACGGATCAACGCGGACCTCACCGCCGCCGAGCGTGAGTTCCTGCTCTCGATGAAGCGACTGGAACCCAAATGGGAGTTGCTCGGGTTACCGGGAGTCGAGCGCCTGCCAGGACCACAGTGGAAACTCTACAATCTGCGCAAGATGGATGCGGCCAAGCGTCGCGTAGCCGAGGATCAATTGCGCAAGAAGCTCGGAATATAACCTTTCATCGAGGGTCGACGGCATAACCATCCGCCTGGTAATGCGCCAAATACTCATTTAGATGCCGTTTCAGGATATCGTTCTCTGTTTTCAGATAATCGATGACGGCTTGCTGATGCCGATTGAGCCAACCAGCAAGTATGCCAAGAAACAGATGTGGGAGCACGCGAAGTAACCTCATCCTCACACCCTCTTCGCTGTCCCCTACCCGGCAAGTTTCTTCAGCTGATATTTCTCGTTCGAATTTTGAGACACCACGGGTCAACTGGCAACACAGACTACCAAGCGTAACCTTCCGGGGAAGGCAGGTTACCGGGAAAAATACCATCGAGTGCTTTAAGAGTCTCATTGGTTAGCTTAACGTCAATCGCACGCATTGAACCGTCTAGTTGTTCAAGAGTGCGTGGTCCAATGATGGGCGCCGTTACAATCGGGTTGTTCAGCAACCACGCCAAAGCGACATTTGCGGGTTCTTCATCAAGCGCTCGGCACAAGGCCTCCCAAGGCTCAAGCTGCGAACGATGTTTCTCGATCATTCTTTGAAGCTCTGCTCGCCGGCCCACCGAAGGCTTGCCCAGCACACCACCAAGCAATCCGCCACCCAATGGACTCCATGGTATCAGACCCAGACCATAGCACTCACATGCTGGGATTAAGTCGCGCTCTACTGCCCTTGCGCTCAAATTGTAAAGGCTCTGTTCGGAGACAAGACCCAGAAAGTTGCGCCGTCGTGCAGCCTCGTTCGCTTGAACAACATGCCAACCCGCGAAATTTGAAGAACCGATGTAAATCACTTTACCTTGTTGGACGAGCAATTCCATCGCCTGCCAAATTTCTTCCCATGGTGCCTCACGCCAGATGTGATGCATCTGGTATAGGTCAATGTAGTCTACTTGGAGGCGGCGCAGACTGTCTTCGCAGGCCTGTCGGATATGGAGTGCGGATAGTCGCGAACTGTTAGGCCATTCTCCCATGTTGTTATATACCTTAGTTGCCAACACGACCTTTTCGCGACGACCGCCACCTTGCGCGAAATAGCGCCCTATTATCTGTTCGGTAATCCCCTTGCCCCTAGGTGAGCCATATATGTTTGCCGTGTCCCAAAAATTGATACCGTGCTCCAACGCTCGATCCATAATTCGAAAGGCATCAGATTCGGTGGTATTTAGACACCACGTGCTCGAATTGTCTGCAATTGGAGTCCTCGAAATGAGCCCGGCCAACCTGCTTCTGCATCATAGGAGAAGAAGCTTTACGCGTAGCCGGGATCGCGCTCCAACCGAGCGATGTACGCGACAAAGGCCGTGGTGACTGCGAGCAGCATCTGCGATTCCAGTTGATCGAAGCGTTGGTTCGAGTGGTGCGGCTTGTTCGTGCGGTCGTTGACCGCGTGCACCGCGGTCTTCAGCCAAGCATAGGTGGAGGCGCCGAGCCGGATCTCCCAGGACTTTTTCAGGCGCTTGCCCTTGCCCTCGTCGTTGGCCTCAAGAATCGGTTCCAGAGCGAGTCGGCATTGCGCCACAGCTTGGTTATAGTGTCCCTCGGCGTGGAACCGTTGGGCATGTTTGAGTGCCGTCAGTGAATCCGCGAAGGCGGCGCAGGCTTCGACCGGGACCGCGGGAAATTCAACGACGGTCACCGACCCGAAACCGAATGCCGGGAGCACATGCTCGATCCAGTGGCTCTTGAAGACCTTCACTTCAATCGCCATCGAAGTCCGCAGGGTTTCGAGGGCAAGGAGGCCACCAAGCGGGGCATCGAACCCGGCGTTGGCGACCGGAGCGTATGCGTAGCGGAAGGCGGAAATCTCCGGCGTGAGTTTTAGGACTAGGTCGGTGCCAGCTCGGATGTTTTCGATCTGGCCGAAGAGCGCCATGTTGATCGGAAAATCCAGCGAGAAACTGTGGGGCGTCGGACCTGGGTGCTCTGGGTCGCGCCGCACATTCAGCCGGCAGGGCAGCGACGCGATACTGGTTTGTTCCTGCCCTTGGAAAGCCAGTTTGGCAGTGAGATCGGCGAAGACGAGCGCCCGATTGGCGCCGTTCGGTGCGGAAAGCTTCAGTGTGCCGTGCAGTCGGAGCATGGGAGTAAGTCGGCTGCCGGTCCCGTAAACTCCTGTGCCGGTCGTTTCCAATTCGGCCACGATATAGCTATTGGAGGTGAAGGTTGCTGACATTTCAGACTCATAGGCTACTCCAATCCGGCCTCCAAGCCATAACTCTCCAACTGTGCCGAGTCGAGTGTCTGCCGCCGGACGGAGTTTGTGTATCGCTGGCTGAAGCAAACGTCGCCCACCGGATTCATCCGTGCCACGCGACGCCGTCCACTTGACCAGCAACGGGACACCGGCCAATGCAGGCCCAGTGCAGTCATTGTTGGCGTGAACAACGGGCCCGAACGCAATGCCGGTTCCCATTTCGATTGAATCGGGCCGAATGCCGATACGACCGAATTCTGCGAGCGTACCTCTCTTCAGAACGCGATGGATGCGGGGCCTTGCATTTTAGGGACGAAGCCGGCATGCTTCGGGGGTGAAGCGCGAGTTCGCGATCTCTATCGTTGTATTTCTTGCGCTTCTGGTCGGCCTGAATGGGCTGTTCGATTACAAACTCCCGTATTTGGGCGCAGTCACGCTTTACGTGGGCATCCACTTCGTCGTCTCGCTGGCGACACGCGAAAAACGGCGTGCGGCCATCAGTCAAACTCCGGGAGCGGCGGTACCGGATTGGCCGACCTCGGGTCCGATCGGGCGGTTGGGCCAGAAGGGCTTGGTCGCAGCTTTCACAGTTTCCGGCCTGCTGTGTTTGTTGAATCCGTTTCAAGTCGTTCAGTTTGTGCGTCAAGCTCTGGGCAATGCGCGATTGCGTGCCAAACCCGCGGGACCCGCAGAAAGTGCTCTCACCTACGCGCTGCCTTTCGACGGCGAATGGTTTGTCTACAATGGTGGCGTGACCCGGGAGGATTCGCATTCGTGGGACGTGCTCACGCAGCGCTACGCTTACGATTTTGTGGTCGTGGATCGTGAGCTGAAACGGCACGACGGCCGGGGAACCCGGCGCGCCGAATATTTCTGCCATGGCCGCGCCATTCGCGCGGCGGCTTCGGGTGTGGTCGTCGCGGTGGAAGACCGGATTGGCGAGGCACCTTTCGTCGGCTACGGCATCGTTGACTTTTGCGCGAGGAGCTTCGTGGGGAACCACGTCGTCATTCGGCATGCTGCCTCCGAATACGGATTCTACGCCCACTTGCTCGCGGGTCAGGTGTCGGTTCGGGTCGGCGACACCGTCGAGCGCGGGCAGGTGATCGGGCGCTGCGGCCATTCGGGGCACAGTTCGGAGCCACACCTTCATTTTCACGTGCAGGCCGGCGCGGATTTTTTCACTTCGGCGGGTGTTCCGGTGCGCTTTGCGGGTGTGCTCGTGGATGGCCAGCCTGCTGCCGTGGGGGCCTGTCTTCGGCTCGGGCAGCGCGTCGCTTCAATAGAAGAGCAGCATGGGTCAGCGCGATGAGCACGTTGTTGGAAATGCTGGCCGGAGGTGACCGGCGGACGTTGGGGCGCTCGGCCGAGGTAGCGAACCGGGTTCTCGCCCGGCCCGAGTTGGTCTCCGAGTTGTTCGATGGGATCGCCAGCGGCGACGAAGTGATTCGCGGTCGCGCGAGCGATGCGCTGGAGAAAGTGTCGGCGGAGCGGCCCGATCTCATCCAGCCTTACCAACGCGAAATTCTGGATCATCTGACCGCAGTCGACGACTGGGTGGTACGCGAGCATGTTTGCTTGATCCTTCCGCGGCTGACGACGATCACGGCTGCCGATCGTCGGCGTACTTTGGCCACGGTGCGCGGCTATCTGAACAACCGGAGCAGCATCGTGCAGGCGTTTGCCCTTGAGTGCCTCGTTCGGTTGAGCCGTGCCCCAGGCTTCGAGCGGGAAAGAATGAGAGTCGATGCGCTGGTTGAGCGCTGTGTCACACAGGGAGCGACACCGGCGGTGCGCGCCCGGGCACGGCGGATGATGAAGATGATCTCGCATTAATATTTGCGCTGATCCCACGTGTAGCGCAACTCGCAATCAGATTTAGAGACTTGGATCGTCTTCACTCACTGTCTGCAATCTACAGAGTTTTGGGGGAGCCTGGCGGTCACTGAGCTAGCAATTTCCTGGCCTCGACCATCACGGGGCTTTCGAAGGCGCTCTCGTAAGCCGTAAGTGTCGCGGTCTTGAGTTTCATCCGCCGTGCAGCCACGCGCCAGCTGGCGACTGCCGTGAAAACTTTCGCCAGAATCGATTTAGCCTCAGCCAGTTTGAGGCCGAAGCGCATCGTCGCGGCCAGCGCAGCATCGATCGATGCCTCCTCTTGTCCTTCGGTAATTGCTGTCTGGTTGATGTGCACCCGGTCCACTTCGGGCACCGGATTGAGATCGTAGGCCGGGGACAAGGACCAATGCCCCGGTTCACGCATCAGAAAGCCGTGATTGCGCAGGTGATCGTCATGGTTACTGACCAGAAGCGAGAAAATCATGCGTCGCCACAGTTCACGCAAATCTCCGGTTACATCATGACCAAAGCGACGGATGCCATCGGCCAGTTGCGTGTATGATCCCGGTTGTCCCGGTGACAGGCCCAGCAGAGTCGCACCGGAAACAAAGGGCAGCCGAACCGCGCTGGCGCGGTCAAATCGGGTAATGACCGCCACGCCGCGACCACCCTAAGCATCAGGCTCGAAGGCCCGAGAGTCTGCACAACAGAACGTGCCCCGTGAGATTGGTGCGGCTCCGCTGGCCATAGTTCAAGAGCCCGATGTTCTCGCGTCGATAGGAAAGTTGCGTAGTGTCATGGTGCAAGAACATCGCGCCGGCCACCACCGCTGAAGCGCTCGCGGGATCTGCGAAAGTGACCGGCCTGGATGTCCGCGCCTCCGTGACCCGGTCGTTGAAAAAGAAGGGGTAAGCGGCCTTTGCGTTGGCTCAGTCATGGCGGACCAGCAGGACACTCTCTGCCATGCCATCGGCATGTTGTGCAAGCATCACCCCGGGCGGCATGCTTAACCGCTCGCGGTGAACGTCGCCGCCACCAGTTCGCCCTCAATCAACGAGTCGGCGGCGTGTGCATCTATCAACGTCCTCGGTTCCGGTTTCGACAATGATGTCTTCACGCCCATCACAAACCTGATCGGCACCTACAGAATTGAATTGTAGGTGACCAAAAGGCGAACTCGACACTTACTGTCTTCCTGCGTCATTTCCAATCTTCAAGCACAACCCGTATGCCATCGACGCCGAGGGATTCCTGACCGGGCCCGACGGCCCCGGCCTTGGCGTCGAACTGGATTTCGACTGGATAGACAATGGAACCAAGCAACTCGTCCGCTTTGCCCGCTAATCCAATTGGAAAGCAAGAAACTACGGTTTCAAATGTTGGCTAAACCAACTTACGGTATCGTTGATGTAGGCATGCGGCAGAATATGCCCACTCTCAAAGAACTTGACCCGCTTGGCCGAGCCGGGAACGAGCGCAATCAGGCCCTCCGCCTCCTCGGCCGAAAAATAGATGTCATGGCGTGCCATGAGAAACAGCAGTGGTCGATCTGCCAGCGTGCGGGCTTCGATCTCCGGTGCGATCGCAGCCAAGCGGGCGCGTGTAGCGGAAAACACAGAACCGGGTTTTATCATTGGCGGCGCCACGCAGATAACCCCGGCCTTGAGGCGGGGCTCGACGGCAACCAGCCTGGTCGCAGCGACACCGCCCATGCTGTAGCCAAAAACGGCGCTGTGGCTTGGATTGAGGTCGGTTCGCGTCCCCAAATAATCAAGCGCTCGTCGGTGATCGGCGGTTGCGCGGCAGATATGAGCGCGAAACCCGCGGCGCCATCCAGGCGTTAACGAAGCCTCTTTGCCCTTGGCAATGTCGGGGGGAGGCCGATGTTTGGCAAAAGACGCCGTTTCCAACATGAAGACTGCGTAGCCGGTCTCCAGCAACCGCGGCACCAAAGGGCCAGCCGGATTCCCTGCACTCCACCACGCCTCTTCGGTGACGCCCGCACCATGGAGAACAAGGATGCACGCATGCGGCGCACCAGTCCTTTGGGGAAGAGTAAGCCAGCCGGCAATCCGTTCACCCGTGCAACTTGTAAACGCGATTTTTTCGCGTGGGTAGCCAAGCATCGCATTCCGTTCGATGACCTGGGCATCGAGGGGAATGGTGGCATAGTAGCCGAAAGACTGCATCAGGGCATGACCGTGAGATTGTTAATGCGCGGGAAACGGCCCGCTCTTCATTGCGAACCACCCCCATCGTCGTTGTCGGAATCGAGCGACACGACAATCACCAGCAGGAGCAATATGATAAGAACGGCGATCACGCGGCTTGGACACAGACATGCACATCAGGGGGCCGGCTTGGTGAGGGGATCGCGCGGTGGGTGGGGGCAAGGCGTTCGTTCATCCAAGGTCATGCGGAAGCCGGCGTCTGATCGGGATTGCCCTCGACCAGTGCGTGCAGCGCGGCGAGCCGCGGCGCCGGTTCGCTCACAGACGCGAGCGAAAGGCAGCGGCCTATCCCCGCGGTGACGCCAGCCGGAGCCGGTTTATCGACTAGAGAGGCATCGACCGTGAAGGGAACAGCGAAGTGAACCGTCCAGAGATCATACAGATGCCGGCGAGAGCCAGGCAGACGCGCGCCCGTGCCGTTGGGTTTATCCACCTGCAAGGTTACCGGCAGGTCGTGCTCGCCGACCCCGAGAGTGGCCACGACCCCAAGCGGCAGCGCATACACGGCGGCCTGTCCGGCGGCGAGTTCGAGATAAACGCAATGCTCCTCGTTCAGCCCGAGACCGGGGTGTGGGCCGATGCGGAAACGCGCGCGGCGCCACCGCGAGGCATAGTTCTCCACGAAACAGTAGAGCTGGGTCAACGCGCCCGGTCGCACATCATCCGGATCAAAAAAGACGGTGGCGGCCACATCGCGGCAAGTGGTGTGGATATCGAAGGCGAGCGCGCCGGTGAGCACGGCGTGGGAGCGCGGCAGCGCGGCGTGATGGCGGAATCGCTCGATGATGCACCACGCCGCCCAAAGCGCGGCCCCCCCGAAAAGCAGCGCCCCAAGACCGGCCCAAAAGCGGAAATTTTCGCGCCAGAGCAGCAGAACGGTGGCGGCGAAGGAAAACGTGCAGAAAATGGCGATGAACAGGGCAAACGGGCCGCCCCGGTGATATGGCCCGAGGTCAGAAGAAGCATCGGGCGGTTCAGGTGTAATGACGACGGGGGGTTTCATGATTGCGAGTGAACGAGGGATCAAAGCGGCCGGTGGCGGAGGTATCCGGTGCGTGCCGCGTGCAACAAGCCGAGGAGGATGAGCGATTTCACCACCGCGCCGGACAAAAGGGCGCCCGGGTCGGCAAACCCCAGTGCGCCATGCACCAGGACAAAAACGATCACTCCGGTGACCGCAGCCCGAAAGGGCGCGTGGCGTGCCCACAGCCACAGCACCACCAGCGTCGCAGCCAGAGCGAGCGTGGCGGCAACGTGGACACCCGGATGCAAGCCCCGGTGCAAGTCGCCACCGAGCACGGCATTATTTATCCAAGCGAAGAGCGGATGGATCGCCGTCAGAATCTGGACAAAGCCGGCGACAAGCAGCCAGTCGCGGCCGGATAAAAGCCGTTGTTCGTGGACCGCACGATGCTGCGCAGCTCGAAGGCGATGAAAGACATCGGGAGAAATCATGACGATTCGGGGTTGGATTGACAATGCGAGATGTCACCGGGCAGCGCATTCGCCGCCGTGTGGAGGCGAGCGCAGATCCGGGCGAAGGCGGCAAGGTCGGAGGGGTCCAGCGGACGGACCAAGCCGGCGGCGATTCTGAGATAACGCGCCGCCGCTTCGCTGATCACGCTTCGCCCGCTTGGCATCAGCTTCACCAGGATTGTCCGTCGGTCCTGAGCGTTGCGGACCCGTTTGATCCACCCGGAGTGATCGAGACTGTCGAGCACCTTGGTCATGGACGCGCGGGTGACACCCGCATGCACCGCGAGTTGGGACGCGGTAGAGGGTTGGGGATCAATGGCCGAGAGCACGACCAGCACAATGAACTTGTGATCGGTCAACCCCTCCGGGCCGAAGACCCGCATGAACCCCTCGTGCAAGGCGCGGGCGGAGGCGGTGAACCGCAGCAATAGTTCGCCAGCCGCCGGTTCGCACGGCAGGTGGCGGTGGGCCTTGCGCAAGCAGACGGGCAACAACTTTCTCCAGTCGGCTCCCCCGGAGGAGGAGTTGAGAGACGAAGATGGAGATACCTTTGCCACGGTTGGTCGGGTCAGGGAGGGCAGCGAAAGGCCGGTTCTGACGTCGAGGCTGTGATCATCTTGTTGCCGGGTTGAGGAAAGAAGTATCCTGCCAGCCGCCTCCGAGTGCGGCATAGAGCGCGGTAAGATTGGCGAGCCGGGCGAGCCGCGCGTCGATCAGCGATTGCTGCGCCGCGAACAGTTCCTGCTGGGCCAGGAGCACACCAAGGAAAGAGTCGATACCGGCCGTGAAGCGCTGCTGCGTCAGCTCATAGCGCCGCTGCGCGGCGACGACGCGCGCCTCTTGGGCGGCGACGGCCTCGTTGATCAGATTGCGCACGGCGAGCGCGTCGGCCACTTCGCGGAAAGCATTTTGGATCGTCCGCTGATAGGTGGCGATTTCGATGCGCTGCTCGATCCAGGCAACGTCGAGTTGGGCCTTGTTGCGTCCGGCAGCGAAGATCGGAACCGTGATCGACGGAGAAAAGCTCCAGCCTCCTGAACCGCTTTTGAACAACCCCGAAAGCTCCGTGCTGGCGCTGCCACCAAAGGCGGTGAGTTTCACGGACGGAAAGAATGCGGCTCGCGCCACGCCAATATTGGCGTTGGCGGCTTGTAGCGCATGCTCTGCCGCCCGCACATCGGGCCGCCGGGCCAGCAGGTCGGCGGGCAATCCGGCCGGAAGATCTTCGATGAGCTTCTGCGTGGCGAGGGAGGCGGCCGGTGGCAGATCGTCCGGCAGGGGCGCGCCAACCAGCAGCACGAGCCCGTTCCTGAACTGTTCCACCTGCTGCGCGAGGAGGGAGACGTTCGCGCGAACGGTCTCGCGCTGCGCCTCCGCCGTGCGCAGATCGAGTTCAGAGGTTACCCCGCCCTCGAACGTCTGACGATTGAGCGCCAGAGACTGTTCGGCCGCCGCCAACGTCTCGCGCGCCAGAGCGAGTTGCTCTTCTGCCGCAATGAGCGCGAGTGCCTGCCGCGCGACAGCGGAGATAAGGCTGATTTGGGCGCTGTTGCGGGCCTCCTGGGTCGCGAGATATTGGTGCAGCACTTGATCGCGCAGGCTCACGATCCGGCCGAAGAAATCGACTTCATAGGAAGGAATTTGGAGCCCGACGCTGTAGCTTGAACTCGTCACCGCCTGGCCCGAGGGGCTCAATTGGGCCGGCGTGCGTTGGCGGCTGCCGTTCGCCGTCGCGTCGAGACTCGGGATGAGAGCCGTGCGCTGAATGTTATAGATGGCCCGCACCCGCTCCACATTGAGCGCGGCGACGCGCAGATCGCGATTGTTCTCGAGCGCAAGTCCTATGAGCCGCTGCAGGCGCGCGTCACCGAAGAATTCCCGCCAAGCGAGCTCCGCCGCCGGAATGGCGGTCTGGCTCCCGGACGCTGGCGAACCCGTCAGGTAAGACGGCGCAATGGGCGCATCGGGGCGTTGATATTTGGGTGCTAGCGAGCACCCGCTCAGCAATACGAAGCCGGCGGCGAGGGGCGTAAAGATTGGTCGCATGGTGGGCCAGGAGATCATTGCTTGGCCTCCGGAAGTTCGCTGGTGGCTTGAAGCGGTTTCACGCGGAACAGCCGCGTGACCACGACATAAAATACCGGGATGAGGAACACGGCCAGGAATGTCGCCGTGATCATGCCACCCAGCACGCCCGTGCCGACCGAATTCTGGCTGCCCGAACCGGCGCCTCTGGCGATCGCGAGCGGCAACACGCCCAACCCGAACGCCAGGGAGGTCATGATGATCGGACGCAGACGCTGCCGACAGGCGAGCAGAGTCGCATCAAACAGGCTCATGCCCCGGTTGTATCCCTCGCGGGCGAACTCGACGATCAGGATGGCGTTCTTGGCGGAGAGACCGACAACCGTGAGCAGTCCGACCTGGAAGTAGACATCGTTGGTTAATCCACGCAGGAAGACCGCGAGCACCGCACCGAGGATGCCGATCGGGACCACGAGCATGACCGAAAACGGCACCGCCCAGCTCTCATAGAGCGCGGCGAGGCAAAGAAAGACTACGAGCAATGAAATGGCGTAGAGGGCGGTAGCTTGGGCTCCCGACTGTTTCTCTTCGTAGGAAAGTCCAGTCCAGGCGAGGTCGAATCCCGGCGGGAGCTTGCGCGTGAGCTCCTCCATCGCGGTCATGGCTTCTCCCGAACTGTGGCCGGGCGACGCCTGGCCCTGGATGGTGATGGAGGGAAGACCGTTGAAGCGCGCGAGCAGTGGTGAGCCAAAGGTCCAATGCCCGCCCACGAACGCCCCAAGGGGGACCGGATCGCCCGCCAGGTTGGGCACATACCAGCGCTCCAAATCTTCCGGATTCATGCGGAACGGCGCGTCAGCCTGCATGTAAATGCGTTTCACGCGGCCGCGGTGGCTGAAATCGCCGATATAAGACGAGCCCCAGGTTGCCGCCAGCGTCCGATTGACGAGCGCCAGGGGCACGCCCAACGCACTGGCCTTGCCCTCGTCAATATCGAGCTGATACTGCGCGACGTCATCGAAGCCCGTGGGCCGGGCGCCAATGATGCGTGGGTCAGCACCGGCCAGCCCAAGAAGCTGCCCGCGGGCCTGCATAAGCGCCTGGTGGCCTTGCGCGGAGCGGTCGATGAGCTGGTATTCGAACCCGTTGGCCGTGCCTAGTTCGATGATGGCGGGCGGCGGGAACGCAAACACCATGCCTTCTCTAAGAGTCGAAAAATAGCCCATGGCGCGACCGGCGAGAGCCTGGACCTTCAGGTTATCACCTGGTCGTTCGTCCCAGTCCTTTAGCCTAACAAATCCCAAGCCGGCATTTTGTCCGCGACCGCCGAAGCTGAAGCCGGCGACGGCAAAAACGGATTCCACCGCGTCCTTTTCCTGGGTCAGAAAATAGTCCGTCACCTTTTTCAGCACGGCGCTGGTTTGTTCCTGCGTCGCTCCCGCCGGAAGCATGACCTGCATCATCATCACGCCTTGATCCTCGTCCGGGAGAAAGGACGACGGGATGCGCAGGTAAACGAAACCCATGGCCGCCACGATCACGGCAAAGACGACGAGCGAACGCCCCCATCGCCGCACCGAGCGACTGACGCCGCCCACGTAGATGTCCGTGGTGCGGCCAAAAACCCGGTTGAACCAGCCAAAAAAGCCGCGCTTCTCGGCATGATGTCCTTTCGGGATGGGCTTCAGCATCGTGGCGCAGAGTGCGGGTGTCAGGGTAAGGGCGACAAATACTGAAAGCGCCATCGCCGAAACAATGGTGATGGAGAACTGCCGATAGATGATGCCGGTCGCACCGCCGAAGAACGCCATCGGGATGAACACTGCGGAGAGCACCAGGCCGATTCCCACGAGCGCACCGGTAATCTGATCCATCGATTTTCGCGTGGCTTCCTTGGGGGAAAGACCCTCCTCGGCCATGACGCGCTCGACATTCTCGACCACCACAATGGCGTCGTCCACCAGCAGGCCGATCGCCAGCACGAGGCCGAACATCGTGAGCGTGTTGATCGTGAAACCAAAGGCTGACATGATCGCAAACGTGCCCAGCAGCACGACTGGCACGGCGATCGAGGGGATGAGCGTGGCCCGAAGGTTCTGGAGGAACAGATACATCACCAGAAACACCAGGATGACCGCCTCGACGAGGGTCTTGACGACCCCCTCGATCGAGAGGCGAACGAACGGCGTCGTGTCGAACGCCGCCGTGTATTTCATACCGACGGGGAAGTAACTCTCCTGCGAGGCGAGAAACTCGTTGAGCTGCTTGACCGTTTCCAGCGCGTTGGCACCGACGGTGGGGCGGACGGCCAAACCCGACGAGTGGTGTCCGTTGAAGAATGCGTCGATGGCGTAGTTCTCTCCTCCGAGCGCGATGTGGGCGACATCACCCAGGCGCACCGCGCCGCCGTCGGGATTGGTCCGCAAGAGCACATTGGCGAATTCCTCCGGGCTTTGCAGGCGGCTGCGTGCGGTGATCGTCGCATTGAGGCGCTGGCCGGGCACGGCCGGACTCCCGCCAAACTGGCCGGCAGACACCTGCGCATTTTGCGCGGCCAGCGCATTCGTGATGTCCGCGACCGTGATACCGTAGTTCGTCATCTGGTCGGCATTGAGCCAGATGCGCATGGCATACTGGCTGCCGAAGACCACGGTTTCGCCGACGCCCGGAATCCGGCTGATCGGCTCCTTGAGACTGGCGTTGATGAAATCCGAAATATCGTCGCGGGTCAGCGACTCCGATTCGGAATAAAACGAATAGACAATGAGGAAATTGCGGACCGATTTCTGCACCCTCACACCCAGATCCTGCACCTCCTGGGGCAGCAGCGGGATCGCGAGCTGGAGCTTATTTTGCACCTGGACTTGGGCGATGTCCGCATCCGTCCCCGAGCGAAACGTGATCGTGATGGTGGCGTTGCCGTCGGAATCGCTCGTGGTCTGCATGTAGAGCACGTTGTCGATGCCGGTGAGATTCTGCTCGATCACTTGGGCCACCGTGTTCTCCACCGTGTCGGCGGAGGCGCCGGGATAAGTGGCAGAAATCGCCACTTGGGGCGGGGCGATATTGGGATACTGCGAAACGGGCAGCGAACGAATGGCAAGCAGGCCCGCCCCCATCAGGAAGAGGGACAGGACCCACGCGAAAACAGGACGGTCGATGAAAAATCTGGCCATGTGAAGTGTGTCGGAGGAATTGGCTGAGACGGGACGCGCGTCAGGTGTGCGAGCCGCCCTTTGGGTGATTGAGTTATTGCGCCGGCACGGCCGGTGCCGCTTTCGGCTGGAAGGGAACCGGCTTCACCGGCACGCCCGGCCGGATACGCTGAAGATTGGTGACAATGACTCGCTCGCCGGCTTGCAACCCGGACTCGATGACCCAGGAGTCGCGGTAGGTGCGCCCGGTCTTGAGCACGCGCAATTCCGCTGTGCCATCGGCGCCCACGATGTAAGCAGTCGGATCTCCGCGGTAGTTGCGCGTGATGCCTTGCTGGGGGGCGAGCAGTGCCTGGGGATTGACGCCCTCTGCATAACGGGCGCGCACGAAAGTGCCGGGGAGCAGCTCCCCCTTGGGGTTGGGAAACAGGGCACGCAGCGTCACGGAGCCCGTTCCGCGGTCGACCGTGATGTCCGTGAATTCCATGCGCCCCGGGACGGGATACTCCGTGCCGTCCTCTAGGAGGAGGGTGACCGCCGCCTGGCCCTCTTCGTTGCGCGTCATCCGGCCGCTTTCGAATTCACGCCGCAGGCGGGCGACTTCCGAACTCGGCTGGACGAGGTTGACGTAAATCGGGTCGGTTTGCTGAACGGTGGCGAGCAGGGTCGCTTGGGCCGCCTGCACATACGCGCCTTCCGTGACCTCGGCCAAGCCGATGCGACCGTCAATGGGCGAAGCGACCTTGGTGTAGCCCAGGTTGATCTCGGCCGCCAAAACCGCCGCATTGGCGGACGCCACCTCGGCTTCGGCGATTCCGGCCGCGGCCAAGGCGTCATCGTATTGTTGCTTGCTGACCGCGTTGCTGGCCACGAGCGGACGGAACCGCTCCGCTTGAATCTTGACGGACGCGAGGTTGGCCTCGGCGCGGGCCTGCGCGGCGCGGGCGCTCGCGAGCGCGGCTTCGTAGGGCGCCGGATCGATCTCGTAAAGGATCTCCCCTTCCTTGACCTCGGCACCCTCGGTGAAAAGCCGCCGAAGCACGATGCCATTGACCCGCGCCCGCACTTGGGCGATGCGGCGCGCGGCGGTGCGTCCGGGGAGTTCGCGGGTAAAGGCAACGGGCGCTGTGGTGACGGTGACAACATCGACTTCGAGGGCCGCAGGCTGGGCCGCGGGCGCATTTTTCTTGCCGCAACCGGCAAGCATGAAAGCCAGGAGGACGACCAACGCGCCAAGGCAGGTCTGTCGTTGGAAAAAACGGCGAGGAAGGGAGGGAGACATGGAGGGAAACGGGTTCATGAAGCTGAAGCGGGGTCGTGGGCGGAAGCCTCGCGAAGACGGGCGCAGGCAAGGTCGAGGGTGGCAACATCGTGTGGATCGAGCACGGACATCACTCCCGTGATGCACTTGAGATAGTGCGAGAGCGTGTCCGCAAGAGCCCGCCGGCCGGCGGCGGTAATTTTTAACGCAAGGACACGATGATCTTTTTGTGAACGTTCTCGCGTAACCAATCCGGAAATTTCCAGCCGGCCGAGCGTTGCAACGACCACCGGTGGCGATAACGAAAGCTCACGCGCCAATGCCCGCGAATTGGCCGGCAACAATTCACGCTGATTCAGGCAGGCCAGGATGCAAAAGCCCGATTCGGTCAAACTGTTTGGGGCTATCTCGCGGCGCAACGCACGTTGGAGCGAATGGCAGGCCTGCACGAGACCAAGCAAAGCATGACACTTCAGTTCGGCCTCTGGTGACTGCTCGCCCGCCTCTGCGAGGATGGCGGCGCGGGTCGGACCACAGCAGAATGAATGGGACATGAGCCAACCATAGCGGATTCCGGCTCACGCGGTGTGACTTTGTTGTTCACAGTCTGATAGCTTTCGGTTATCAGGCTCGCCCAAAATTAATGAATAATGTTCGAGCAGCCTGAGGCGCCAGAACCCTGAATCGGGAGATAACGCCCTGTGATACAACGGAAACGGCGTATGCTGGCGGTTATCGCGCCGCATTACCGCAAGGGCGAACGCGGTCGCCCGCCCATCGGTCTGGGGCGGATGCTGCGCATCTATTTCTTCCAGCTAACTATCACGCCAACTTGCACCGCCGGATGTGCTCCGTCCATCCTGGCTTGAGAGTCTTGCCTTCGACCCATCTACCTGGCACGAGCGTGAGGTGGGGATAGGACGGAATCCCAAAATCATTGTTGAGCAGATTGGTGATGACTGCGGCCGCCGCCGCCGCCGCCACCTCCTCCTCTCGTTGATCGATCCCGGTCACGTCAGGGCTTTGTGCCCGAAGGGCCACGACTCCAAGGTCATTGGGAACCTTCAGGTCGAGCGACTGGAGCCACCCCAAGACGATGCGGGCAGTGCCCGCGACCACGACAACGTCCGGCCGATAACGGCTCCGCCATTGCGCGAACCGACTAATCGTATCTGAGTCGAGCCCCGAATGATGCTCGAAGGGCGGGATGCGCTCACGAACAGACTGATGATGACTGTGGAAAAAATAGGATGCCAACCAATGGTTGGAGACCCGGTCGTCCACCAATTCATCCACCACGAGGGCGATACGCCTTAGCCTGCGCTCGGCGAGTTCCCGCCAGACCAGGGAGAAAGATTTATGGTGATGGTGCGCGACGCGGTGCAGCTCTGGCGACACGACCGGATAACCGATGCAGACTGGGGCGATGTCTTCCAAATCAATGGCCAATTCGAGTTTCGTAGTCACGGGTGGCAAGACCACCAGTCCGCGAATGCCGCGGGCGCGCAAAACCCTCTTGAAGGTCTCGGGGTGTTTTTGGACCTCGTTCAGCTCAAATTTATCCGCTTTGAATCCGTGGCGGCCCGCTCCCGCAAGCGCCCCGGCCATAAACCTTTCCGCGGTTGGCCGCTCGTCGTCCCGCTGCTCCAGCAAATGATCGTGCAGGACGGCAATCGTGCCCTGATAATTGATCGGTCGCCCGGACTTTATCCTGGTCATGAGTGCCGCCACAAGCGGATTCATCCGGTAACCGAGGCTCAGCGCGATTTCCTCAATCATTTTCCGCGTCTCAGCGCGAACCCTCGGATCATTTCGCAACGCATAGGAGACCGTTGTGGCCGAAACTCCGGCTTTTTGGGCGATAAGGCGTAGATTCAGGCGGCTTGGCATGTCCGAGGTGCCGACCAAATGATAGTGGAACTCCTCCGGTTCGGGTCAATATCTAACGTGTAAGATTCCGAAAGGATGGCCTATTCTCCCTTTGGGCCCAACTTATGTCAGCAGTGTTCCACGTCGCCTTGGCCAAACCCCTTTGGCCAGCGGCAAAGTTGTCTTCACCCCTGCACCAAACCACCCCATGCCCCATGAAAGCGAACCCTCTCAATGATACAATCAAGTTCCTAGCCCTTGGCCGGAAGTTCTCCTCGGCGGTCGTGATCTTGGTGTTCCAGCTGCAAAGTAGCGCCCAGACATCTCCCGCCCCGGCTGAACCGGAAGAGGTCATCCTACTCTCGCCATTCGAAGTCGAGGCCACTCAGGTCAACTCCTACCTCGCAACCAACTCCGCCGTGGGGACACGCATCGCCGTGCCGCTGGAGTCTCTGCCGCTCACCGCCAGCGTCGTCACCAGTGACTTTATCCAGGACCGCGGATGGACCAGCCTCAATGACGTGGTCCGCCAAGTGCCCGGCATCCGCCGCAATGGCAATAATTCCGACGAGTTTACCATCCGCGGCTTTCGAGCCGGATCCGCCCGCCGCAACTACTTCTCCGATGCGCCCGCTTTTGCGGGAGAACGTGGCCGCAACGAAATGGCTGAGATTGAACGAATAGAAGTGGTAAAAGGCCCGACTTCCGTGCTGTTCGGATTCGGCAATCCCGGCGGAGTGATCAACATCCTAACCAAGAAACCCCTAGCCAAGCAACAGACGGTGTTGACACTCGAGGGCGGCGACTTCGACCTCTTTCGCGCCACTATAGATGCGACTGGTCCCTTGGCGAAGCTCGGCGAAGGGCAACTTCTGTATCGCGTGATTGGCGCTTACCTGGATTCCGGGGGATTCCGCGATTTCGAGGCTTATGAACAGAAATTCCTCAACGCCCAGCTCCAACTCAACTACAAGAAGCGCACTATGGTTCGCGCCGAAGTCCGCCTTCAGGACTTGGACGAGCACGAGGCGTTCATCCTCATGCCCTTCGAGCCCAACACCGGCACGCTGGCCCTGCCCGAGCGGACCTACAACACGGGCGGCCCCGATACCTACGCCAAGCAGAAGCAGATCACCACCTACCTTGAGGCTACGCATGTCTTCAACGAACATTTCTCCTTGCGCGCCGCCGCCGTCCGAGACGAACACTACTACAATGCGCTACGGCGCGTGGGAGCGCAGATCCCTCCCGCCCAGGTTCCCCTTAGCAATGCCACCACTGTGGTCGTCACCGGCAATATCAACGACGACAAGCGACAGATCGATAGTTTGCAGCTCGATTTCACGGGGAGTTTCAAGCTGCCCTTTGGCACGCTGAAGACCGTGGTCGGCGCGAGCAATGCCGAGGCCAAGGCGCGCGTCAGTTCACTGGTCAACACCAACCTCCCCCAGCGGAACTTCCCGATCTTCAACATCGCCGCGCGCAATTACAGCGTGGGCAATCTGGCCGACTATTTTCCCGCCGCCAACGGCGTCAGCAATGAGAAGCGCTCCGACCGGGTCTACTACGCCCTGGCGATACTCACGGCCTTCGATGAACGCCTCACTTTACTGGCCGGAGCCGGGCGGGGCGAAACAAAAACCTTTCTCAATCAACCCTTGATGGCCAACCCAATCAGCCGTGGTGAGTTCGAATTATCAAAGCCTCAATTCGGTGCCTCTTTCCGCATCGTGCCTCATGTTTTTCTATTTGCCAACACCTCGGATTCTGGCGTCGCCAATTCGCGTTTTCCGGACACACCCGAGGAGGGGAAAAATTACGAATTCGGCATTAAGGTGGCCCAAGATCGGTTTTCCGGCAGTGTCACCTATTTTGATACCACCAGAAGAAACATCCAGGTAGGTCGCTTCGACGGGCTCACGGGCCTGACCTTCTTTGAGCTCTCTGGTGAGGAAAGCTCGAAGGGGGCCGAGGTGGAGTTCCAATTCCTCCCTACCGACCAGTTCCAATTGCTCGGATCCTATGCCTATCTCGACACCGAGGTGATATCCGATTTGGAACGCCCGGCACGCGTGGGCACCGAACTGCCCGATGCCCCGCGCAATTCCTACCGGTTCTGGGGCAAATACACCTTCAAGGGCGGGCCGTTTGATCGGTTGTGGATCGGCGCGGGCTACATGTTCACCGACAGGATGCGCGGCAATCGCAACCCTGTGACCTTTCGGGTTTTAGTCGACTCGTGGTCGCGTTGGGACGCGTCGCTCGGCTACAGTATGGAAATTGGCCGCGCCAATGTCGATTGGGTGCTCACCATGGAGAACCTGACCGACGAAGACTATATTGACTACTTTCTGGTCCGAGGCCGCCCCTTCAACGCCAAGCTCAGCGCGCGAATCCGGTTCTAAACCACGAGACCAACCTACCCCCCGCCCAACCCTTATGCATACCATGTCAAAATCTGCGTCGAGTGATTCTTTCTGCTTTCGTTCCCCGCAACGACTTCCCGTAAGGCCCATATCCTACGCGGTATTGGTTGCGGCTCTGCTATCCACCACCGTCTTTGTCTCGCTCCACGCGATGCCGGTGTCCTCGGCTCTCCCGCTCGTGCTCGTCAGCCAGACGAATCCTCCGCTCTACAACAGCGATGGCACCAAAAGGACTAACGCTGCAGGTGCCCCAATGACCAGTCCTCGGCTTATTGAGTTGGAGTTCGCCAACCCGCTCATTAATCCAAGCACCAATACCAAGGTTCGGATTTTGCTGCCACAAAATTATCCCAAGGCTGGTGCAAATTATCCGGTTTTATATTTGCTTCACGGGGGGCAGCCGCGCGGTGGCGGGCGGGGCGGCGCACATGTTTGGACTCAGAACATTCTCGCCCCGCAAACCCTCTTTGATTTCACTGGCGACAAGGATGTCGTGATTGTGATGCCCGATGGAGGCGATCTCGGTTTTTATAGCGACTGGTATAATGGAGGCAGTTTTGGCCCCCCTATGTGGGAAACTTTTCATCTTGCCCAGCTGATTCCATACATTGAGGCGAACTATAATGTGCGGACTGACCGCGGGGGGCGCGTCGTCGCGGGTGTTTCCATGGGGGGATTTGGTGCGATGAGTTATGCTGCCCGCCATCCGGATCTCTTCGCCGGCACCTACGCGTTTTCGGGTGCGCTTGACAATGCGTTTCTCGGGCCGGAGAGTGCTTTCCCGACTCAAATGAGACCAGATGCCATCTGGGGCCCCTTTCTGACGCAGGAAGTGCGCTGGCACGGACACAATCCACTTGATCTCGCGGAGAACCTCGCGCCACTTCAGGTCTGGTTTCGCACCGGCCGCGGACTTCCCGGCGGCCCAGCTCCCGATGACGGTGATCCGGCCAAGCTCGGCCTGGAAGGGAAAATTGCGCTGCTTAATGACAGGTTCCACGAACGGCTCAATGAGCTGCGGATTGCTCATTTCTACGACTCATATCCCCGCGGTGGCCACATTCAATACCACTTCATGGAGTCGTTCTTGCAGGCATGGCCAAATATTGCGGCGGACTTCATGAGGCCTGTGCAAAATCCAGTGCAGTTCAACTATCGATCGATCGAACCAAACTTCCGGGTCTGGGACTGGGAGTTCACTGTAACTCGTGATGTGGTCGAATTCCTTTACCTCACCAATGTATCGAAATCCGGCCTGACGATTCGTGGCAGCGGTGACATAAGGGTTCGGACCGCGCCGGGTTTCCTCCCACACCACGATTACTCATTGAATGTATCAGGTGCAGCCGAAGCGAAGGTGTCGCCGGAAAAAGTTAAAGCAGACAGCGATGGCCGGCTTGAATTTGATGTCCGGCTGGGCAAGTCCCACGCCCTGCAGCAATACACGCTTGAGCAGAAGGAAGCGGAAAAACGGGATCCTTTCTACTGGAAAGAAGCGGAAATCTCCATTGTCCCATAGAAATTCACCCAGCGAGGCCGTGATGATACTAGAGGCTAACCTAAAACCATGAAATCCACACGTAGGCCAGCATGCTTGCGCACGCCGTTCACTCTGAAGCGCGGTCAATGTCACTGCCGACCATCCCTGCATTGGGGTTTTCGGATAGCCTCTAACCAATACAACCCCTCGCTATCGGTTTTGATCGGTAGTGAAGTTTCCTATGCAAACTAATATCATGATCGGTTTATGCGCGATGATGTTGTATTCCGCCGGTTACTTGGCGGCCCAATCCAAGACGGGTACGATTGCTGCGCCGGGAGACCCAACGTTACTCAGCGACGAAGCCTACCATGCCGTGACTCAATTCTACGACTACGACCTCTCAATCCCGCTCGACGCCCGGGTCGTGGACCAGAGCGAGACGCCGATCTATAAGCGCGAAAAAATCGCCTTCACCACCAGCACCGGCGAACGCATCGCCGGCTGGTTTGCCCTGCCAAAGTCCGCGACCACCCCACCGCCGTGCGTGCTGGTGCTGCACGGCGTCGGATCCAACAAGGACGCGTGGTGGCGTGCCGACAACCCGACCGGCCCGTTGATCCCGCAGCTGCTTGAGGCCGGTTATGCCGTGTTCATGCTCGATGCCGCCTATTTCGGCGAACGCAGCCATCTTGGGGATTTCGCCAATCCCCAGAACTTTGTGGGCAAGAGCAACTGGCTCTATCGGTTTCGCGATCTTATCGTTCGCACCGCCGTCGATTACCGCCGGGCACTCGACTATCTGGCGACACGCGCCGACATTGATCCGGTCCGCCGCGCGGTCTTCGGTTACAGCATGGGCGGCGTGACTGCCATTAACCTGCTCGCCGTCGAACCTCGCCTCCAAGTTGGGGTGGTCTGTGTGGCGCCGCCGATGCTTGGCACCGGCGGCGCTCCGGCATCCATGCCGCCGGCCGCCCGGGCGCGTCTGGCCGCCGTTGCCCCGGACAACCATGCCCGGGCGCTGGGGGACAAACCAGTGCTGTTTCTGATGGCGCGGGAAGACATCTATTATACGCCCGAAGATGCCGAGGGGCTCGTCGCCCGCGTGCCTGGCTCCTCCAAGCAACTCAAATTCTTCGACAGCGGTCACATGCTGCCACACACTTATATCGATGATGCGACCGCGTGGTTGGTGCAACACCTGAAGCCGTAGCTCTCCGGGAAGCTCATACGCCTGCCACCATTCCCTCTGGGGTTACGCTGCAGCCTCATGACGGAGTGCTCCATCCTGTGTCTGACCACAAAAACTAATGAAAGCCATCGTCGTCACCTTTGACTCGTTGAACCGACACTTCCTGCCGCCCTATGGGTGCGACTGGGTGCAGGCGCCGAATTTCACCCGGCTGGCCGAGCGCTCTGTCCGTTTCGACACCTCCTATGTCTGCTCGATGCCGTGCATGCCTGCGCGGCGCGACTTCCTGACCGGGCGGCCAAATTTCCTGCATCGGAGCTGGGGGCCAATGGAGCCGTTCGATGATGCGTTCACGGAGATGCTCCAGGCGCAGGGGGTTTATTCGCACTTGGTCACGGACCACCAGCACTACTTCGAGGACGGCGGCGCCAATTACCACACCCGCTATTCGTCCTGGGAATTCATCCGCGGCCAGGAGGGCGACCCCTGGATCGGCCAGGTCGAGGATCCGCTCTGGCCGCCCGCCGCCGGCCGCAACGCCAAACACGACCGGCTTGTGCGACACGATCTCGTCAACCGCCAGGCATGCGGACGGCCGCGGACTGGCCGCAGACCCGCACCTTCGACGGCGGCCTGGATTTCCTGAAGCGCAATCATCAGGCTGATCGCTGGTTCCTGCAGATCGAGACCTTTGATCCGCACGAGCCCTTCTTCAGTCCGCCCGAAGCCAAGGCGCCTTACGCCGAGCATTTCAAAAATTACTCGGGAAAGCTCTTCGATTGGCCCGCCTACGCTCCGGCCACGGAGCCCGCCGAACTGCGGGAACATTGCCGGATGGAATACGCCGCCCTCGTCAGCTATTGCGACGGGCAACTCGGTCGCGTGCTCGACGCGATGGACGAATACGGACTGTGGGACGACACGATGCTGATTGTTTGGACCGACCACGGCTTCCTTCTCGGGGAGCACGATTGCTGGGCCAAGATGCACGTGCCTTGGTATGAGGAGCTGGCCCGCACGCCCTTTTTCGTCTGGGATCCGCGCTGCCGCGCCCAAGGCGTCGCCCGCCAGTCCCTGGTCCAACCGGCGATCGATCTCGCCCCCACGCTGCTGGATTTCTTCGGGGTGCCACCGACATCCGACATGATCGGCCGCAATCTCCGGGAGGCCATCGCTCACGACACGCCGGTGCGCCAATACGGACTCTTCGGAACTTGGGGCGCCCATGTGAATATCACCACAGGCCGTCACGTTTACATGCGTGCGACCACCGACCCCTCAGTGCCTCTCTATGAATACACCCTGATGCCCGCGCGCATGCGGCGGATGTTTTCCCCGGCGGAACTCGCCCCCGGTCAGGTCGAGCTGGCCGGGCCGCTACCGTTCACGAAGGGGATGTCCGTGCTGCGCATCGCGCAGGCGCAAGGGGAGATCGATGGTATTGTTCCCGCCGCAGTCGCGGTGGGATCCCGGCACTTGCTTTTTGATTTGGCAAGAGATTCAGGGCAGCAGAACCCGATTAATGACCCTGTCTTGGAATCCCAAATGGCACAGGCTTTGGCTGAGGGCATGCGCCAAGCACATGCCCCGCAGGAACAATTCGCGCGACTGGGCTTGGCAGGCATTTGATTTTCGGCGCTCCCCACTATCAGACTGCCATCACACCCCTCGTGAACTCCCCACCGTCGTCGACTCGCGCCGTCATTGCAGTTCTTACTTCGATTTGGAGCGGGTTGGTGCTCACCGAGCAACTTTCCAACAACATTCTGCCACTCACGCTGCGTCGTTTCACCGAAAACGCAGGCATCATCGGGCTCATCCTGGCAATCAACCCGGCCTTCGGGTTCATTGTTCAGCCTGTGGTCGGAATTTTGTCCGACCGCATCTGGACGCCCCTCGGTCGTCGGCGCTTTTTCTTGGTGGTCTGCGCCCCGATCGTGGCGGGAGCGCTCTGGTTGATGCCGCACGCGGATTCCTTCTGGCAGGTGGTGGTGCTGGTCGTGGTCTTTCAGCTCTTTCAGGACGTGCTTTGGGGGTCGGAGCACCCGTTGATGGCCGACATGCTGCCTCCGGAGAAGCGCCCGCTGGCCAAAGCGTTCACCACCAGTTCGGGCCAGTTGGTGACATTTCTGTTTCTCCAAGTGGGCATGGGTTTCGCCTTGGTCCGGCATGGCGAGGGCATCTTCTATGTTGTGGCCGCGGCGGGCCACCTTGGCTTGGTGGCGCTCCCGGCGATGTTTTTGAAGGAGAAACCCGTAATTCCGCTGGAACGGCCGCGCCTCACACTGCGTCGCTACGTCACCGATATCACCCAGGAGCCCATTCTACGGCGATTCATGCTGCTGGCGTTCACCCAGGCAATTTGTTTCAGCGTCATCACGGGATTCGTCGTGCTCTTCGCGGTGCAAACGGCCGGGATAGGACGGGACGAGTTCGGACGGGCGTGGAGCCTGCAGGCGGTGCCGGTGTTGTTCGCCGCCATTCCGCTCGGTATGCTGATCGAGCGTGTGCCGAAATCGTGGGCGTTGGCTGCCGGCTATGCCACCATGCTGGCCGCCTGCCTCGTCGGCATTTCCGCGCACAGTGTGGATGCGTTTTACGTCATCGCTCTCTTGTTCGGCATCGGTTGGGTTCTCGTGGAGGTCACCCAAAAACCGTTTTTTTCCGAATATCTGCCGCGCGATCTGGTCGGGCAAATCAGCGGGGCCTACAACGTATGCTTCGCCCTCGGTCGCACCGTTGCCTTGGCCGGCGGCGGATTGCTGATCGCAGCGCTCGGGAACAACTACCGGGTCATCTGGGTTGTCGCGTTTGTCTTCGGCGTGGTGTCGGCATGGCTCTCTACGCGCATCCCGGATGTTCGCTACCTCAAGCAGCGGAACGAGCGACTGCCAACGTGAGCAAGGCTCAGTCCACGCGGTTAACATGAACTGGGTCAATCACACGCGATCTCGCAATACTATCCACGAGAATACCGGGTCGATCCTCGTGGGCGGTGCGATTCTCTCTGCCGACTGGAACACTTCCCCCCTGGCCGGCCAAGGTAACTTGGCAACGTCTTCTGCAATGAGAGACCATTCGAAGCTGCCCGCCGAGGTTTCCTAACACCGGTCGAATGACCATATGCAGGAATTCACAGAATTGAAGGAAGTGGCCGGTGATTCCGCGACCGGGATCGGCAAGCAAATCCGAGCCAATTTGATTCCGCCGCTCTGCCGCGCGTTGCCGGACTATGATCGCGCAAATTTCCGGGCCGACCTCCTCGCCGGGGTCACAGTGGCGGTGATCACCATCCCACAGTCCATTGCATTCGCGCTCCTGATCGGCATTCCCTTGTCCTCGGTGTTGGCCGGAACCTTTATTGTCACCGTGCTGTGTTCGTTCTATTGCTCGTCCCGGCACTTGGTCGTTGGGCCGACCAACACCATCAGTATCATTCTGGCCGGGGCCCTCTACAGTCTCGCCTCCGAGCCGCAAGTCCCCTTGCAAAAAGTCCTGCTCATCGGTTTTTTCATGGGTGCGATCCAACTCGCCGCCGGCCTCGCCAATTTCGGCAAGATCACCCAATACGTCTCTCGCTCGGTCATTGTCGGCTATACCACGGCCGTTGGTATTCTCATTGCGACCGGACAGTTGGGCAATCTTTTCGGCATAGCCCGTGGCACGGAGGTCAGCCTGCCGGGCACCTTGCGTCACCTCGCAACCAGTTTCCTCACTTTGCATTTCAATCCCGTCACGGCGGCGATCGGCGTGGGCAGCCTAGCAACCATCCTCGCTCTCCGCCGCTGGCGTCCCCGCTGGCCCGACGGCTTGCCGGTATTGATTCTCGCGGGCGCATTGTCCGCTTGGCTCGACCTCAATGAGCACGGTGTTGGGGTCGTCCGCGATCTTGGAGCGATCTCGGGCGGGATACCATTCTTCACCGGATTTCCACTCAACGCCACAGGCCTCATCTTGCTGCCCAAGGTCACCAGTGTGGCGATAGCCGCTGCCCTGCTGGGCATGCTCGAAGCCGTCACCGTCGCGAAGACTCTGGCTGTGAAGACCGGCCAGCGCGTCAACCCCAGCCAGGAGCTGATCGGGATGGGGCTGGGCAATCTCCTCGGGGCGGGTTTCGGCGCCATGCCCGGCTCCGCCTCTTTTCTGCGCAGCGCCGCCAATCAGCAAAGCGGAGGTCACACCCAGTGGGCAGTCATCCTCGGGAGCACGATGCTCCTGCTCATCGTCCAGATGCTTTCTCCACTGCTGGCCCACCTCCCCGTCGCGGCCATCGCTGCCTACCTCATTGTCATCGCCATCCGGCTGATCCAACCCGCGCAAATTCTAGTCGTGCGGCTTTCTACCTCCTCCGATGCGGCAGTCTTCTGGGTCACGCTGGTGGCGGCGCTGTTTCTCGATCTCGACACCGCCATCTACACCGGAGTCGGCGTATCCCTCGTGCTTTTCCTCCAGAAGGCCGGCGCGCCCAGTCTCGTCGAACACGCCTTCAACGAACAGGGCCAGCTCGCCCAGATCGCATCACCCGCCGGGCGCAACAATTCGCAGATCTCCATCGTCCATGTCGAAGGCGACCTGTTCTTCGGCGCCACCGATATTTTCCAGGATGACGTCCGCAGGCTGGCCGAGGATCCCCACATCCGGGTCTTTATATTGCGCATGAAAAATGCCCGGCACCTCGACGCAACGACCGTCATGGCCCTGGGCCAGTTGCTCGAATACCTTCAGTCACAGGGTCGGCACCTGCTCATCTCCGGGGTGCGTAGCGATGTCGCCACGGTGCTCAAACGGAGCGGCCTCGCCGCGAGAATCGGCCCTGAGAACATTTTCCCCGCTGAGGAAAATCCCACCCTCGCCACCAAACGCGCCCTCCAACGCGCACAGCAACTCCTGCCCGGTACCAAGCCGGATCTGCGCATCTTCTACGACCACGCTCCGCAGCCCACCGCTTGATCGCCGCGCCGTCCTCCAGGCTCGCGGTCCCGCCACTCTATTCATGACGACCCTCTCCCGCAAGGAACTCTACCAGCACATCTGGACCACGCCGACGATATGCCTCGCCCGTGAATTAGACATTTCCAACGTCGCCCCTTTCGCCATACCCGCGGATGGTTTTGCCGCTGCGGCCCCGAAGTCGCGCTCGCCAGACAACGCTAGGCCTTGCGCGGCGATCAATTCAAAGAAACAAGCTTTCCCCTCCCCGTCAGTTGGGCACACTTTTGCACGTCGATGTCCACACAGAGCAACACTCCCTTCCCGGCGCCAGGGCCAAAGCCCGCCCAGGCGGCGTTTCACCTGATGACCAAGCCGATAGGGTCGTTGTGCAATCTTGAGTGCTCCTACTGCTTTTATCTGGAGAAGGCTCATCTCTATCCCAACGACCGCAACTTTCGGATGCGCCCGGAGGTGCTGGAAACCTACATCCGCGACTACATCGCCGCCCAGCCCGGCCCCACGGTCAGCTTTGCCTGGCAGGGAGGGGAGCCGACCTTGCTCGGTGTGGCCTTCTTCCGCGAAGCAGTGACCCTCCAGCAACGCTACGCTGACGGCAAGACCATCGAGAACGCCTTTCAGACGAACGGCACGCTGCTCGACGACGAGTGGGGAGAGTTTCTCGTCGCAAACCGCTTCCTCGTCGGGATCAGCATCGATGGTCCGCGGCATTTGCACGATGCCTACCGCGTGGACCGCGGTGGAGCGCCGACTTTCGACCGGGTGATGGCGGGCTTGGCCGTGCTCAAGAAGCATCGCGTCGAGTTCAACACCCTGACTACTGTGCACCGGAAAAACTCGGTCCAGGCACTCGAGGTTTACCGTTTCCTCAAGAAAATCGGCTCGGGCTACATCCAGTTCATCCCGATCGTCGAGCGGCCGGCACCGGCGGCCACCGCCGCCTCCGGTCTATGGCTGGCCCCGCCGCCGGACCATGAGGAAGCCGAAGCGCTCGATCACCATGTCACGCCCTGGAGCGTGCGCCCGGCGGATTTCGGGAACTTTCTCATCCAGATCTTCGACGAGTGGGTGCAGCACGACGTGGGCAAGGTGTTCGTGCAGCAGTTCGACGCCGCCCTGGCGAACTGGACGGGGCAGCCCTCCGGCATCTGTGTGTTCAACGAGAATTGTGGACGCGGCCTAGCCTTGGAGCACAACGGTGACGTCTACAGTTGCGACCACTATGTCTATCCGCACTACCGGCTTGGTAACCTGCTCAACACGAGCCTGGTCGAGATGGTTGATTCACCGAGCCAGACGCAGTTCGGGCGGGCCAAGTCGGCCACCCTCCCGCGCTACTGCCGCGAGTGCCCGGTGCGTTTCGCCTGTCACGGCGAGTGTCCCAAGCACCGGTTCATAAGCACGCCCGACGGTGAGCCCGGCCTCAACTACCTGTGCGCGGGTTACAAGAAATTCTTCCTGCACATCGAACCCGCGATGAACACGATGGCCGCCCTGCTGGGCAACAGCATGGCGCCAGCAGCGATCATGACCCTGCCCCGCGCGCAATGGATGCCGAGTCGCTCCAATAGCTGGCCGAGAAGGCCCAGCCATCAGCCCTAACCATCGCCCGTCATCTGGGCGCGCGCAATCATCAATCGACACGCTAACCAGTCAGTCAACACTCGACCGCAGCCCTCTTGTCTCCCATGAATTCAAAATCCGGCCCCAACGTCCTCGTCTTCTTAACCGATCAACAGCGTTGGGATTGCGCCGGCTTGCACGGCAACCCGTTGGACCTGATGCCGAACTTCGACCGTCTGGCCCGCGCTGGCACGCATGTGCGCCACAGCTTTACCTGCCAGCCTGTCTGCGGCCCCGCCCGTTCCTGCCTTCAGACCGGGCGCTACGCGACCCAACTCGACACCCATATCAACGGCGTGACGCTCCCACCCAATGCGCGCACTCTCGCTCATCATTTTGCAGGCGTCGGCTACCGCACGGGTTACATCGGTAAATGGCACCTCGGCGACGTCAACTCCGCCGGCCCGGTCAAACCCGAGGAGCGCGGCGGCTATCAGGATTGGCTCGCCGCCAACCAGCTCGAATACACCTCCGATGCCTATGCCACGAATCTCTATGATGAGCAGGGCCAGGAAAAGCACCTGCCTGGCTATCGGGTGGACGCGCTGACCGATGCGGCGATCCGCTACGTTGCGACTCAGCGCGACCAACCCTTTTTTCTTTTTCTCTCCTACCTCGAGCCCCACCATCAAAACTATCGGGACGACTACCCCGCGCCCGACGGCTACGCGGAACGCTACCAAGGCCGCTGGGTGCCGCCCGACCTCCTGGCGCTCGGCGGCACGACCCATAGCCATCTGGCGGGCTACTACGGCATGGTGAAACGGCTCGATGAGGCGCTCGGCCGTGTTTACGACGCGCTCAAGAGCACCGGCCAGCTTGAAGACACCGTCCTGCTATTCACTTCCGACCACGGCTGCCACTTCAAGACGCGCAACGGCGAATACAAACGCTCATGCCACGATGCCTCCATCCGCGTGCCCACTATGTTCCACGGACCCGGTTTCATGGGCGGGGGCGACCGTGCGGAACTGGTCAGCTTACTTGACCTCCCGCCGACCCTTCTCGATGCGGCCGGCCTGCCGGTCCCGACCGAGATGCAGGGCCGCTCGCTCCTTCGCCGCCTCCGCGGCGGGACCGCCGTAGAATGGCCGGACGATGTCTTTGTCCAGATCAGCGAGGCCCAGAACGCACGCGCCATCCGCACCCGCCGCTGGAAATACTGCGTCTCCGTGCAGGGGGCCGACGCCAAGGCCGCCTGCCACGCCCGCGACTGGCCGGAATACACCGAGGAGGCGCTGTATGATCTGGCCAGCGATCCGTATGAGCTGATCAACCTAGCCGGATTCGCTTCTCACGCCGCCACCTGCGCAGTCTTGCGCGAGCGCCTGTTGCGCCGCATGGCCGCTGCCGGTGAGCCGCTGCCGCGGATCCATCCCTCGCCAGTCCGACCGACTCCCGGCCAGCGCACTGTCACCACAGCGGAGACGCTCGAATAGCGCCCGCCTTGCGGCCGACCCCGGTTCGCTTGAAAGCCATCGTCGTCGCCTTCCACTCAGTGAACCGACATTGCCTGCCATCCTATGCGTGAGGCTGGGTGCAGGTGCCGAATTTCATGCGGCTGGCGCAGCGATCCGCGCGCTTCGATACCTCCCATGTCTGCTAGATGCCGAGCATGCCCGCGCAGCGCGACTTTCTGACTGGCCGGCCAAATTTCTTGCATCGGAGCTGGGGGCGATGGAGCCGTTCGATGACGCGTTCACGCAGATGCAGCAGGCCTGTGGCGTTCATTTGTTGAAATGCAACAGTCGGCGGATTCGGATTCCGGTTGGAATGGTGTTCAACGGATGCTTTGCCCTCTTCCGTCATGCATTCCATGAGATGACCAAGTTTCGTGTCATGAAAACTCTCCGCTTCCTTTCCCGCCTGACCGCCGCCGTTTTTCTTCTGCTGGCCGGATTCCTTCCTGCGGCGGAGAAGCCGGTCCACCTGTTCATCCTGTCCGGGCAGTCCAACATGGTGCACCCGGATCCCGCGGCCGATTTTCTGCCGGAGGCGCAGGCTAGATGTTTAGTCCCAGAGAGAGGTGGGGCGAAGACTTGAAACGATCTGGTTGCTTTTGGAAGCAGGAGCAAATGAATTGGAAGGATGTAAGGCCGGAGATGGTTTTGAGGCGTTTGGCAAAGTTGTAGGCATTGAGAAAGGCGTCGAGGTGCCGGCGGAGCTGGTCGTGGTGGAGGTAGTGATAGGTGCGGACGGTGGCCTCTTTGATGGTGCGCTTCATGCGCTCGACCTGGCCATTGGTCCAAGGGTGATAGGGTTTGGTCAGGCGGTGATCGATCCGATGATCGGCACAGGCCAGTTCGAAGGTATGGGCGCGAAAGAGTTCGCCGCGCTGTCGTGCCAGTTGGATGTGCTTGGCTGCGGAACGGGAGTTTCTCGGCGTGGTGAAGTGGGTGCAGTTGTCAGTGAGGACGGTATGGGATCCTGTAGGGGACGGTTCGGATCAGCTCGCGCAGGAAATCGGCGGCCGCGGCGCGGTTGGCCTGCTGAACAAGCCGGGCGAAGGCGAACTTAGAGGTGCGATCGATGGCCACGAAAAGGCACAGTTTGCCTTCTGCGGTTCGCACTTCGGTCAGATCGATATGGAAGTAGCCGATGGGATAGGCCTTGAACTTCCTCCTGCCGGGGCCTCGTTCACCGGGATCGCTCAGCCGATTGATTCCATGACGCACAAAGCAGCGGTGAAGGCTGGAGCGGGTAAGCTGAGGAATCGTCGCCTGCAGAGCATACAGACAATCATCGAGGGCCAACAGCGTGTGTTGGCGAAACGCAACCACTATGGCTTCCTGCTCCGCGCTCAAGATAAGCGAATGGGGCCGAGGCCCCATTCGGCCATCCTCCACAACGGAGCGCTTCCGCCACTTCTGAACCGTCTTGGGGTTAATCCCATAACGTTGAGCCAGTGTCCTCAGGCTCTCTTGACTATGTTGGATCGCCCGACGCACCGCCGCCGTCGTTCGGGCGCAACCGTGTAGTATTTATCCCATAGTTCTTCAGGGTTTGGATTATTGCCCTCGCCCTCACCACCTTTCTCTGGGACTAAACATCTATGCTGACCGGAACGGAGGTGGGCTGCCTGAAAGTCGCCGTCGTGGGCGAGCCCATCCGCCGCTGGCTGCCGGAGTGGGACCGGATTGCCGTCGCTGCGCAGCTCGACCAGCGGAACGAGCAAGGTCCGGTCTATTACGAGCAAATCCTGGCCGAATTCCAAAAGCTGCAAATTCGGCATCCGGTCTTCACCTCGATCACGCTGTGCTGGATGCAGGGCAAACGCAACGCCAAGACCGGGCTCGCCGCTGCTTAAGAACAGGTCCTCACGCAATTTTGTTCGCCAACCTCCACCGAGACCTGCGCTGCCCGGCGATGAACGTCGTCATCGGCCGCCTCGGCGATCACGCCCCGGGCGTGGGCATGCAGGTAGGCTGGGATGCGGTGCGGGCCATCCAGATGAAAATTGCGCGTGAAATCCCGCGCGGCGCTTGGGTCGATACCGACGATCTCAACGACAAGATGGAAGGTGAGAAGCCCGTCAATGATCTGCACTACACGAAGGCCGGCTACGCGCTATTCGCCCAAGGGCTCGCCCGCCTATGTGTCCGGCTGATTCGCGGCGAGCAGCCGGATGCAATTGGCCGACCTAACCGAAGTGCATGAATCCTCCGTCACGCGTTCCCAGCGAACGCCGATCAGAACGATGCGCCGTGGCCGACCGGGCCGGGCTGCCCAAGTTTGTTGTTTTCAGACTGATACTCCTGGGTTATCAGACGGGCGTGGAATTAAGACATCTAAGGTATTTCGTGGCAGTGGCTGAGGCCCTGAACTACCGGCGCGCCGCTGAGCAGCTCCACGTCGCCCAGCCTGCATTGAGTAAGCAAATCAAGGATTTGGAGGAGCAGTTGGGGGCACGCCTGTTGAACCGAAATACCGGAGGAGTCACATTAACCGATGCAGGAACCGTGTTGCTGGAAGAAGCCAAAGATATTCTAGAGCGGGTGCAAATGACCGCAAAGGCGGTCCGCGAAGCAGAGGCCGGCCGCGGGGGACGCCTGACTATCGGCAGCCTGGGCGTAATCTCGGCGAGTTTTCTTCCCGCCGCGCTTGCGGCGTTTCGGGCGCGTTTTCCGCAGGTGGAGGTCGAGTTGCATGAAGCGTCGATGCCAGACCAAATCTCCGCGATAAATGCAGGGACGATCCAACTGGGCTTTGTGATCGCTCAAGGGATTCCCATTCCCTCCAACTTCGCCTCGGTCGAAGTTCTGATATCGCGGTTGGCTGTGGCAATCGGCCCTGAACATCGCTTCGCGCGGAGGCCATCAGTGGCGCTAGCGGAACTTGCTGATGAATCCTTCTTGTGCATCGGCGACGACGGACATTACAACTTGCACCAAAAATTTGTGGATGCCATATTCACCGCTCGTGGCATCCGACATCGCCCCGTCAAACCCGTGAATGGTTTCGAGGCACTCGTAGCGCTCGTGGCCGGCGGTCATGGGGTATCGATGCTGCTGCCGCTTAACCTTTCGAGAAATAATGATGCGGTCCTCTTCCGTCGCATCAAAGAGGACGGGGACGATCTGGTCGTGCGGCTCTTGGCCGTATGGCGCAAAAACGTTAGGTCACAACTAACGCAAAATTTCGTGGAAGCGCTCCGGAGCGTCTCGGTCGCGAGACCAAGCGCGCTTGGTGGAGCTCGCGGACACACCCCGCAACGCCCCGACGCCGGCTAGTGCCGGCTTAATGAAGTTGGAACAAATGGAACGAATCAACCGGACCAATTTTGGCTTCACTGATCTTTGATTCGTTCCAAAACAACGTGGTTACTTGGCCATTTGGAACGAATCGGGACCCATTTCCCTCTCGACGGTGCCTCAAAGCGGTGCGCGCGAGTTCGTGACCCTATCCTACCCGGGCAGCCAGCGGGATTTGTATTACAAATCGAGATGCCTGCGTTGCACAGTGTGTAACTCACCGATGATCAACGACTGGAAATTGTTAGTGTGCAACAGGTGGTCATAGATTTTGACTCTGTTGCACAGCTGCCTCCAAAAGCTGAAAAAAAATGTGCAGCGCTTGGAGGGCGTTGCACACATAGCGGACCGGATAGGACTACTGACGTTATTTGGGGTAGCTTCATAATATGTGGGTAACTGCATTCTTGTTTCTATGCAAAAATCACCGAAAGACAGGCAATCGGTGCTGGGTAGTCAGCATACGAGCGCTTCGTTACTCTGGCCTCGTAGCGCGGGCGATTATTTCAGGTTTTTGCGGCCCTGTCTTGGACGGGAGAGCGCTTCAATGGGACAATCGTGCAGCCGCGATAAACCTTGGCGCATAACTTTTCTACCGTCACTTCCCGGTTGTCTGCGATAGCCATACTGCCTCGGAAACAATCACTTGCACAGACGCCGCTGTGCTCCATCGCGTTGGGCGGCTACCCAATCAATTTTGTTTACGGGAAAATCCCTTCCGACGCAGGTTGCGCCGCGCCCCAATAGGTCGCTAACCCTGCTTCCCAACCAGCTCCGCGATGGTGCCCATCGGCAGAAAAACCCGGTTCGGATCGCTACCCAATTGGGCAAATCCGAACTTCCGATAGAACGTCAAAGCGGCCTCATCCTTCGCGTCTGCGACCACGGCGAGCGAAGCAATCTCGGCCGATTTCTGATACGCCCGGGCGAGCGCATCCATCAAAAGCAGTGATCCCGTGCCCGGAAAACGCACATCGCGCGCCAGCCGTCCAAGCAGGGTTGCGGGCAGCCGCGGATACCGGGGCAGCTTCTTTTGCATGGCTTCCGGAAGCTCCGTCACGTCCACGGCGAAGGCCGAAAGCGTGTAATAGCCCACGATGGCGGCCGGGGCGGCGTCATCCACCATGACAAATGCAGCGGCCACATGGCGCTCGGCGTCCTTCCGGGCAATCTGCTGGAGATAGGTATTGAGCGGCGCGCTGGCGCAACGAAACGCAGCCCGGTCGTGCTGCTTGGTCAGCGGCTCAAAACGATAGGCCATCAGGCGCTGGCCTCACGATAGCGCTTAAAAGCACCCCGCAACGCCGCATTCGGAGCGGCGGGTGCAAGCAATGCCTTAACGAAATGGGTCGATTCCTCCGCAGAAAGTTTGGCCTGTTGATGCTCCTCGATGACCCTGCGGGCGCTGGCTTGGAGGGCAAAGAGAACATAGCTCGTGACCGTGGGATGCCCGGTCACGGCGGCGGCCTGCTCCAGGGTCTTCTTGAAATCACGGGGAATTCTCGCCTCAAGTCGGGCGGTGGTGGGGACACGAGAACGAGATTTTGCAGCTAAAGTGGCCATGGAATCACTATCCGGCAATTTGCCGGGCCTGCAACTATAAAGCTATTTGGCGTTACCGGCTCCGTCCTCAAACCACGCAGGGACTACGTCTTGCGGCATTTCGACTTGGTAACCCAGCTCCTTATATCCTGTCAGTCGGCGGCGGAACATCGCGTTGGTGAGTGCATGGTTTCCGTCCAAGTAATCGAAAATCAAGGGGGCGTTCTTCGACTCATGCACCCGGTTTAGACGCCCAGCATATTGAATGAGCCGTCCCTTGAATGAGAGCGGCATTGACAGGATAAGCGTGTCCAAACGAGGAAGGTCGAATCCCTCGCCGATCAACGATGCCGTCGCGAAAAGCACGAACGTCTTCCCGGTCTCGTAACATTCCTCAATCCGTCGGAGCACTTCGCTCCGAGCTTTCTTGCCTAGCTGGCCGTCAAACCGGAAGCACGCCGCGCTCGCAGCACGGGCGGTGAAAGCGCTCTCCAGCCGGTCCAAGTAGGCCTTCCGGTCGGCTAGCACGAGTGGTGACCGCCCCATCGCCACACATTCGACCAAGTCTGATAGAATGACCTCGATGCGGCTGCCGTCCAAGACCAGCGCTTCCCAAAAAGCGTGGATTGGTGGTCGTGCCCCGGCTTCTGGCGTCAGCGCCACCGTAGTATGGCGAACTTTCACGGTCTTTGCTGCACCGGTGGAGGTAGCGACCAGAGTATGCCGAATAGGGCCGCACTGAGCAAAAAGGAGCTTTTCCAACCGGTCTTTCCGCGCCGGTGTGGCCGTAAGGCCGTAAATTCGCCGGCTGGGGCATGCCTTGAGGACGACTTCAAACGATGCTGCCGGCACATGATGGCACTCATCGACAATGACCAGCCCATACCCGCGCATGGCGGCTTCCAGGTTTTCCGCCCGCGCCAGCGATGGCAGCATCGCGATGTCCAGCCGCCGGGTAAGGCGCGGAGATCGACTGCGCCAGAGTCCGATTTCTTTGCGCTTTAAACCGAGAAAACGCATCGCCGTGTCCCTCCACTGGTCCACAAGCACCGCACGATGAACCAAGATGAGGGCCGAGGTGCGGGCATGCGCAATCAATGCGCATCCCATCACTGTTTTTCCTGCACCCGGCGGAGCACAGAGCACCCCGGTATCCTCCTCCAACATTTCCCGAATTGCCGTTTCCTGTTCCTGCCGCAACTCGCCTTCGAACTTCCATTTTACTCGCGTTCCCGCCTGACGAGTGTCCTGCAAAGCCACCGTGCCTCCAGCAGCCTCAAGGAGCGCAAGACACCGATCCAAAACGCCGCGTGGCAATACCAGTCGATCCGGATGCCACTCACCGGCGAAGAGAAATCGCGGCGTATCGTATGTAGGAAATCGCAAGCGAAGTTTCTCATGATAAACGGGATTGGGAAACGTCACCAGCCGTCGCAATCCTGCCAAAAGAGGTGTCGGCAGTGACCGAGGCAGATGAATCTGGGCATCCAAACGGACGGTGACTTCACCCGTTAGCATCCCGCTGCGGACCCTCGGATGCGATAGATCCAATACGTCGGTGTCGTTTTGCAGTACGAAATCTTCAGAGGCGGAGCTGTTCTGAATAGAAGCTCCGAGCGATGGTATGGGAGCAATCCTGCCCAGTATCCTCTCCAAGTCGCCACGAGTTAGTCGTGCCATGCCGGCCAAAAAATTCCATTGATCCTCGATTGGCTGCATTTGCGTATCGAGGAACAGCGTGTTGCCGTGCTGTCTCGGCCCCTTGGCCAGCGGCAATGCAATCAGATTTCCAAAGCCACCGGGCGGGAGAGTATCCTGATTGGGGAACAGTCGATCATACGCGCCCAAACTCAGCGTAGGACGCAACGAAGAAGCTTTTGCGACAAGAATAGTCCCCAATCGCCTGGCCAATGCCGCTGGCACCGGTTCGTGAAAAAAGATCCAAGCATGTGCGCCATTGCCGGATCGAGACCGCTCGATGGCGACCGCTACCCCCACCTTTTCAGCCGCATCGCGATAGGCGCGCACATCATCCAACCAGCCGTCACCATCGAAGTCTGCCGCTAGAAACCGACAGGTGTCATCGGCCGCAATGGCATACACGCCGAGAGTATGAGCGCCCCGCAAATGGCCTTCGACCGACCGGTCATCAAGAGTGGGAAATCGCTGATGACGGCATTCCGCGCATTTAACTCTCGGTTTCTCACAGATGCCAGCCCGCCATTCATTGTCACAGACGGGTGCATAGCCGCTCTTTCCGGCTTTCTGGTTTTCCCATCGCTTGGGATAGACCGATCGGCGCGTCCCGAACAGATCGAGAAAGAGCGCCACTTTTTCCGACGGCGTCTGTGGCGGATTTCCCGGGGCGGTTGCTGACGTGAATTTGAGCCGACCGTCCGACGCGATGACCGCAAGTTCGTCTTCAATCTCGCGAGCTTTAACTGTGAGTTCTGCCAATTGTTGTCGGAGTCCGGTAGCCCGACTGGACGATGGGGTTTCCACGTTAACAAAATAGCGCGGTCGCAGTTCCCGCCAATGGAAAATTCACCCTGCTGCCGATCGGATGCCAACGCTGACGGCTACACTCACTTGGAGTTATTTGAAGCGACGGGAGAAAAGCGGGGCAAGTGGGGCAAGTGGGGCAAGCTGGCAAAAGGTTCTAACATCGGGACGAGCTGCAACTTGCCCCGGAGGGCAGGACTGATTAACACTGTTCACCTTCTTTTCCCCTGCGATCACCTAGGCAGGCCGCCAGCTTGCCCCAGATTGTTCGGATCGGTTTCAGGATATCCGCAGCCATTTGGGATTTGATCCGAAAAAACGGGTAGTGATGAACACTTTTCGGAACAGACTAACCGCAGCATACTTACGTGATTAAGTGTACATCACTCTATGCCGAATTTTCGGATTTGGGTGCGGGTTAGGCCAATTTTCGGCCGCTTTCAGACGAATTTCGGTACCGAGCGATTAACACTTGGACGTTCGGATTTCGATGCCAGCGCAGGGCTTCATCAACGGCCCAAGCAACCTGGAGCCACCCGACAGTAGTTACTAGATCACCGCCAAGGGATCGTCATTCCGGCCACCAATTTGTTCATCACCGCCGTCATCCTGTAAACCGGCGCCGCCTTGCCCACCCGCGACGTCCACTTCCGGCAGATCCTTGGACTGGAAGCGGTGGACCACTTTAGTTGATAACGCCGTGGCGGGCACTGCCGGGATATATCCACCCTCCGGGTGATATTTCCCTTGTCAGGCCGAGGGGCCTGAATTCTCTCGCACGCCCCCTGTGCCGGGAGCGGCCCCCATCCGCCCACCCGGCGAAGTGCGCGTCGCACCCGCGCTCAACCTCGGAGTTCCCCATGAGCACCTACATCTACGGCATCGACTTTGGCACCAGCAACTCCTCGGTCACGATCTGGGATGTGGAGCGCCGCACACTTGCCCGGGACCCAAGCATCGCCGGCGTGGAGTCGTCATTCATGTATTTTCCCTACACCCTGAGCAAAGACCCGCCCCTGATTGGCAACGCCGCCAAGCTACGCTACGTGCAGGACGAGATGCGCGGCCGGTTTTTCCAAGCCATCAAGACCATCCTCCCCAACCGCACCTTCGAGCAGACCATCGTCAACAACGAGACCTACCTGCTCGAAGACCTGATCGCATTTTTCCTGCGCCATCTGAAGGGCAAGGCCGACCGGGTGACCGGCCAGGATGTGAAGCGTGTGGTCATGGGCCGCCCTGCCGTCTTTTCCTCCGAACCCGCCGAGGATCAGATTGCCCAAGACCGCCTCCGGCGCGCCGCGGAACTCGCCGGGTTCAAGGAAATTCATTTTCAATACGAGCCCATCGCCGCCGCCTTTGCCTACGAGGCCCGCATCCGGCAACCCGAGCGCGTCCTCGTGGGCGACTTCGGCGGCGGCACCTCCGATTTCACCGTCGTGCAGCTCGACCCACGCCGACAGGACCAGGTTGAACGGCTCGCCGACATCCTCGCGACCGGCGGCCTGCCGGTGGCGGGCAACCGGTATGATTCCGCCACCATGTGGCACACGCTCACCCCGCATTTCGGACGGGGCGCCACCTACGAAAGTTTCGGCAAGCGCATCGAGGTGCCCTCCACCCTGCACCGGCAGATCTGCCAATGGGACCAGATCGTCTTCCTCCGCAACGCCACCAAACTCGACCTGATCTGGCGGCTCGCCCGGCTTTCGGACAATCCGGCCGGATTCGACCGCCTGCAGGCCCTCGTCACGGAAAACCAAGGCTTCGCCCTCTTCCAAATCATCGAGGCGGCCAAAATCACGCTCACCACCGCGGATACGGCTTCACTCCGATTCACCCACCCGCGCATCCCGATCAACGAACGACTGACGCTCGAAGAGTTCAACGCCAACACCGCCGACCTGACCGGCCAAATTACGGCCAAGCTCGACGCGTTCATGCAGGAAGCCGCCATCGATCCCGCCGGCATCGAAACCGTCTTCCTGACCGGCGGCACTTCGCTTATCCGCAGCCTGCGCGATGAATTCGTCCGCCGCTTCGGCGCGGATCGCCTCCGTGACGGCGGCGAGTTCACCAGTGTGGGCGACGGCCTCGCCCTCAGCGCCCCGCTGCTGTTTCCCGAGCTGCACCGGTAGTCCCGCAGGGGTGAACATCACTCCCGCCCGGGACCAATTTCCGTCGCTGCGCCTCTCTCAACCGGCCAATATTGCCGCTTGCGACCAAAGCCGTCGCATGGTTTCCCGGCTCCATGCCCCACCGGTTGCGCCACTTTGTGTTCATCCTGTTCCTCGGCCTCGGCCTGCAGGCCGGACCGATCCCCGCGCTCGATCCCGCCGTCGCCGCGCGGCGGGTGCAGGCGCATGCCACCTTCCTCGCCGACGACCTCATGGAAGGCCGCGGCACCGGCACGCGCGGCTACCAGCTCGCCGCCGGTTATGTGGCCGCACAGTTTGCCCGGATCGGCTTGGAACCGGGCGCCGACCACGGCAGCTTCCTCCAACCCCTGCGGCTGCTGGAGTCCACGACCGATCACGAGGCCGGACGCCTGATCGTGCACCATGCGGACAGCGAGGACGCCCTCACGCCGATCAACGACATGCTGGCCGCGCCGGCCCCCGGTGACACCGTCACGCAAATCACCGCCCCGGCGGTCTTCGTCGGCTACGGTGTGCAGGCCCCCGAACTCGGCTACGATGACCTCGGCGGCATCGATCTCACCGGCAAAATCGCCGTCATCCTCAGCGGTGCACCGGCCCGTTTTCCCAGCACGCAGCGGGCACACTATTCCAGTGGCCGGACAAAAAATGATCTCTTGGTGGCCCGCGGCGCAGTGGGCGTGGTCAGCATCTTGACCCCGCGCGATGAGTCCCGATCTCCCTGGGCCATTGTCATCGCCAGTTCGCGCTTCCCCGGCATGCGTCTCGTAGCCACCGATGGCACCGTCGTCGGCAGTCATCCCCAACTCCGGGGCCGGGCCAGCGTGCGCCACACGGCCGCCCATCGTCTGCTCGTTGCCAGCGGACGCACCGCGGAGGAAATTTTCGCCACAGCGGAGCGTGGCGAACCGCAGGCCTTTGATCTCGGGGTTACGCTCACGGTCGGTGGCTCGGCACAACTGCATCCGCTCGCTTGCACCAATGTCCTCGGCTGGCTGCCCGGCACCGATCCGGCGCTCGCCGGGGAACCCATCGTGGTGACCGGACACCTCGACCATCTCGGCATCGGCACAGCCATCGATGGCGACAGCATCTATAATGGCGCCATCGATAACGCCGTCGGCATCGGCATCATTCTCGCCATGGCCGAGGAACTGGCCGCCGGTCCGCGTCCCGCCCGGCCGGTGCTCTTCGCCGCCCTCACCGCGGAGGAAAAAGGCCTGCTGGGCGCGGAACACCTCGCGAACAACCCGCCGGCCCGCGTGCAGCGGTTTGCCGCCAACGTGAACATCGACATGCCCATCTTCCCTGCCCCGGTCCGCGACATCGTCGCTTGGGGCGAGGATCACACCACGCTTGGTCCGATGGTGCATGCGGCTGCAGCTCGCACCGGCTTCACCGTGAGCCCGGACTTCATGCCCGAGCAGACCATCTTCGTGCGCAGCGACCAATACGCCTTCGTGCGCACCGGCGTGCCGGCCATTTTCATCGGCACCGGCCAGCGCTCGCTTGACCCTGGATTCGATCTGGCGGCGGCGTGGAACGGCTTTCTGCGCGAGCGCTACCACAAGCCCAACGACGACCTCAGCCAGCCCATCGACTGGCCTTCCACGGGTGCCTACACGGTGTTTGCCCATGACTTTGTCCGCGCCATCGCGGACGACCCCGTGCCGCCGGCCTGGTTGCCGGATGATTTCTTCGGCGGACTTTACGGCAGACAACAGTAGATCCATTTCGCCACGGATTGCACAGATAGCACGGATACAAAGCAGAGGATTGAGCATCCGCGCCCATCCATAAAATCCGTGACCGGGGCGCTTCAAATAGAACTGCAGCCGCACCCCTGTGGGGCGGCAGCGCCGGCAGGGTCCGCTCTCCGAGCGGACCGCAGCCCGCCCGGCCTGTCCGCCAAAGCCTAGGCGACGGCGGGAGGTCGGACCCTGCCATTTCCGGCCGTAGTTTTACTTAAAGCAGGGGTCGAATTACTCCCTCTCCCAAAGATCAGCGTCCATCAGCCCAAATCAGCGGTCAACCAACCGGGTTGTTCTATTCCTTCGCCGTCACGAAGGCGACCGCTTCGCGAAACCACGCCTGATCGAACACGAAGAAATTGTGGTCCTCGCCAGGGATAATATGCATCCACTTCCGGCCCGGGTAGCCCTCGTGCAGCCGCCGGGCAAATTTCGCCGGCACGATGGAGTCGCGTTCCGCCGCGATGACGGTCACCGGCCCGGAGAAATCACGCAGCGCGAAGTCGGATTCCCACCGATCCTTCACCAGCCAGCGCACCGGCAGCCACGGGTAATGGTATGACGCCACATCGGCCAGCCGGTTGAAGGGCGACACGAGCACGAGCCCGCCGGTGCGCTCCGGCCGCGCCCGCGCCACTTGCACCGCGGCCGCGCACCCGAGCGATTCGCCCAGCAAATGGATCCGCCCCACGCTTGGAATCACGTCAAACGCCGCCAACGCCGCCGCCGTCAGGCTGGTCTCGGTCGGCGAACCGCTCCGTCCGCCGTAGCCCGGATATTCGAGCACATAAACCGACAGTGCCCGCCCGGGCGACACGCGTTCCAAGGCATCCGCCCAATGGGCCCGCTGCACCGCGAGTCCCGCGTTGCCATGCAGCACGAGCCAACGCTGCGCATCCGCATCGGCCGACTCCCGCTTCCAACCGATACGCTCACCGGCCGCATCCAGCCAGGGCTCCAGCCCCGCACCCGCCGCATACCTGAGCTGCTCAGCCACCGGCGTCTTGCCCGGATAGTAGAGCATCCGCCGCTGCATGAGAAACAGCAGGACGCACAACGCCCCATAAGCCAGGAACGCCGTGGTGAAGATGACGAGCAGCATACGCTTCATAAGCCGCCAGCAGCTTCACCCTCGCACTCCCACCCGGCAAAGTTAAAGCGCAACACCCAATGACCCATTCCAACCAAGTCCGGTCGCTTGCATCAAAACCGACCCGATGGAGCCGGCGATCGCCCCCGCTCTTCGGAGCGGGGCGCGGATGAAAACCAAACGCACCAAGCTTTTGGGCTGCAGCAGGAGCGAGGCTCGTCCACGCCCGTTTGGATGCTCCACTGCGCTCACGGGCGCACAAGGCACGCCCCTGCAAAAAATCCGATAAGTCAAAATGCTAAGGCAAGCCGGGAAAAACATATCGATTGAGGGGGAGAGGCCGATGGCGGATTAGCCCTTTGGCACTATTCGGGCGGGGCGGGTGATTTGTTTTGGCCAAATTTGCGGCGGTCGTCAGGATGCGCCCCTTACATCCATGACCAAGTCACTCCGTCTGCCCCTCCTGTTCGCGCTGGCCTGCGGGTTCATCGCTTCGCTCCACGCCGCCAACCCCGCGGAAGAAACCAGGCTCCTGCGCTTCCCCGCCACCAACGGCAAGGACCTGGTGTTCTCCTACGCCGGCCAGCTCTACACCGTGCCCGTGGCCGGCGGCACCGCCCGGCGCCTGACCGACACCCCCGGCTACGCCATCTTCCCGCGGTTCTCGGCCGACGGCTCCCGCCTCGCCTTCACCGCCCAATACGACGGCAACACCGAGGTCTATGTCATGCCCGCGCAAGGCGGCACCCCGCAGCGCCTCACCACCTCGGCCACGCTCGACCGCGACGACATGGCCGACCGCATGGGCCCCAACAACATCGTCATGGCGTGGAAAAACCGCAGCGACGAGGTGGTCTTCCGCTCGCGCTGGCAGTCCTTCAATCCTTTCATCGGCCGGCTCATGACCGTGGGCCTCGACGGCGACCTGCCGGCGCAGCTCCCCGTGCCGCACGGCGGCTTCGTGAGCTTTTCGCCCGACGACACCAAGATCGCCTACAACCGCGTTTTCCGGGAATTCCGCACCTGGAAGCGCTACCGTGGCGGCATGGCCGACGACGTCTGGGTCTTCGACCTGAAAACCGGTGCCATCGAGAACATCACCGACCATCCCGCGCAGGACATCCACCCCATGTGGGCGGCCAACGGCAAAATCTACTTCGTCTCCGAGCGCACCGCCCGCGCCAACCTCTTCAGCTACGACCTCAAAACCAAAAAGACCGCGCAGGTGACCGACTTCAAGGACTTCGACGTGAAGTTCCCCTCGCTCGGCCGCGATGCCATCGTCTTCGAACAGGCGGGCCGCATCTGGCGGCTCGACCTGCGCACGGAAAAAGCCGCGCCGGTCGCCATCACCATCCGCGAAGACCTGCCCGTCACCCGCCCCGCCCTCGTGAAGGTCGGCGGCAATGTCACCGGCGTCAGCCCCTCCCCCGACGGCCAGCGCGTGACGGTCACCGCCCGCGGCGATGTCTTCACCGTCCCCGCCAAGCACGGTCCGACCCGCAACCTCACGCAAAGCACCGGCGTGCATGATCGCAACGCCACCTGGTCGCCTGACGGCCGCTGGATCGCCTACATCTCCGATGCCTCCGGCGAAAACGAACTCTACGTCCGGGCGCAGGACGGCCGCAGCCCGGCCGTGCAACTGACCTCCGACGCGGACACCTACTACTACGGCGCCGTGTGGTCGCCCGATTCCAAGAAGCTGCTCTGGTCCGACCGCGCCCAGCGCCTCCGCTACGTGGACGTGGACACCAAGACCGTGACCACCGTGGCGGAAAACCCCGACTCGCGCTTCTTCCAATACGACTGGTCGCCGGACTCGCAGTGGATCACCTGGACCCACAACGAACGCGGCACCCTGTCGAAGATCATGCTTCACCGCGTGACCGACGGCGACACCCTCGCCGTGACCGACGGCTGGTATGCCGCGAACAGCCCGGCGTTCAGCGACGACGGCAAATGGCTGCTCTTCGCCTCCGCCCGCGACTACCGGCCCTACTACTCCGCCACCGAGTGGAACCACGCCTACGTGGACATGGAACGCGTTTACATGGTCGCCCTCGCCAAGGACACACCCTCGCCGTTCGCCCCCAAGAGCGACGAGGTCGCCCTGCCCAAGGAGGAGACCAAGGCTGACGAGAACGGCAGCCCCGACAAATCTGACGGCAAAAGCAGCGACCCCGCCGTCAAATCGAAAACCGAAAATTCAAAATCGAAAATCACCGTCAAGGTGGACGCCGACGGTCTCGCGGAGCGCATCGTCGCCTTGCCCATCACGGCCTCCAACTACTCCGGCCTGCGCATGATCGGCGACAAGGTTTACTACCGCCGCCTGCCCGCCGGGCAGATCGGCGGCGGTGGTGGGGGCGAAGGCTTCGGCGCCGCCGCGGCCTCCCGCTCCGTCGTCGCCTTTTACGACCTCAAGCAGCAGAAGGAAGCCGAACTCGGCAACTTCGACGGCTACGAGATCACCGCCAACGGCAAGCGCATGCTCGTGCGCAGCGGCCGCAACTATCACCTGATCGACACGCCCTCCGCCCGCACCGAACTCAAGCCCGAGAGCCGGCTCGACTTCTCCGGCCTCGAGCTCGTGCTCGACCGCCGCGCGGAGTGGACGCAAATCTTCGACGAAAGCTGGCGGCAGATGCGCGACTTTTTCTACGCGCCCAACCTGCACGGCGTGGACTGGCCCGCCCAGAAGGCCAAATACTCCGCCCTCCTGCCCCACGTGGCCTCGCGCAACGACCTCACCTACCTCATCGGCGAGATGATCTCCGAGCTCAACGCCGGCCACGCCTACGTCGGCGGCGGCGACCGCCCCATGGCCCCGCGCGTCAAAACCGGCCTGCTCGGCGCCGAGGTCTCGCGCGATCCCGCCAGCCGCGCCTACCGCATCGACCGCATTTTGCGCGACCCGAACTGGCTCGACAAGGTCGCCTCGCCCCTGGCCGCGATGGGCGTCAACGTGAACGAGGGCGACTACATCCTCGCGGTCAACGGCCGCCCCGTCCGCGAGCTGGCCAACCTTTACACCGCGCTCATCGGCACCGTCGGCCAGCAGGTCGTCCTGCGCGTCAACGCCACCCCCGCGGACGAAGGCGCCCGCGATGTCACGATCGTGCCGATCGCCGATGAATCTTCCCTCTACTATGAGGCGTGGGTGAGGAAAAACATCGCCTATGTGGCGGAAAAGACCGGCGGCAAGGTCGGCTACCTGCACATCCCCGACATGGGCCCCGGCGGGCTCAATGAATTCGTCCGCCGCTTCTACCCGCAGCTCAACAAGCAGGCGCTCGTCATCGACGTGCGCGGCAACGGCGGCGGCAACGTGTCGCCGCAGATCATCGAGCGCCTCCGCCGCGAGCTCGCCATGGTCAACATGAGCCGCAACGGCACGCCCAACACCAACCCCTCGCACATGCTGCTCGGCCCCAAGGTCACGCTGCTCAACGAATACTCCGCTTCCGACGGCGACATCTTCCCCTTCCGCTTCCGCGAGCACGGCCTCGGCAAGCTGGTGGGCAAGCGCTCCTGGGGCGGCGTGGTCGGCATCCAGAACACCCTGCCGTTCACCGACGGCGGCGACCTCCGCAAGCCGGAGTTCGCCCCCTACTCGAAGGACGGCAAGCAATGGGTGATGGAAGGCCACGGCGTGGACCCCGACATCGTGGTGGACAACGACCCTGCCCGCGAATTTCGCGGCGAGGACCAGCAGCTCGACAAGGCCATCGAGGTCATCCTTGAGGAGTTGAAGACCAAGGGCCAGACCCTGCCCCCGCCGCCGCCCTGGCCGGTCAAGGCCTGAGCCTCATCAACCCCGGTCGCCCGACCGGGGTTTTGATTTGTCCGCATCCCTGTTTCCACCCAGACTGCGGACATGTCCCTCGTTTCGATCAATCCCGCGACCGGGCAGCGCCTCCACATCCACGGGCTGCATTCGTCGGTGCAGATTGAGCATGCGCTCGCCTTGGCGCACAGCGCCCACCACGGCTGGCGCGAGACCACGCCGGCGTTCCGTGCCCGCCACCTCCGCGCGCTCGGCCGGATCCTCCGGTTGCAGCGCGATGATCTCGCCGCCCTTATCACCGCGGAGATGGGCAAACCCGTCACACAGGCGCGGGCCGAGATCGAGAAATGCGCGGCCGTCTGCGATTACTACGCCCGGCACGGCGCCGAGTGGCTGGCCGAGGCCCATTCGCCCGCCGCGCCGAAAAACACCCGCGTCGCCTGCGAGCCTCTGGGCGTCGTCCTCGCGATCATGCCGTGGAATTTTCCCTTCTGGCAGCTTTTCCGCGCGGCCGTGCCCGCGCTCATGGCCGGCAACACCGTCCTGCTCAAGCACGCCTCTAATGTCTCCGATTGCGCGCTCGCCATCGCCCAAGTCTTCACGGATGCGAAGGTTCCCGCCGGCCTGCTCCAAACCCTGCTCATCACCGCCCGCGAAGTGCCCGCCCTTATCGCCGATCCGCGCATCAGCGCCGTCACGCTCACCGGCAGCACCGCCGCCGGCCGGGCCGTCGCCGGCCTCGCCGGCGCCGCATTGAAACCTTGCGTGCTCGAGCTGGGCGGCAGCGATGCCTATCTGATCCTCGAAGACGCCGATCTCGAACACGCGGCCGAGACCTGCGCCGCGGCCCGGCTCGTCAATGCCGGCCAGAGCTGCGTGAGCGCCAAGCGCTTCATCGTCGTCGGCAAAATCCGGCGCGAATTCGAAAGGCGTTTTGTCGCGCGCATGCAGGCGCGCCAGCCGGGTGACCCGGCCGATCCGCAAACCGTGCTCGGCCCGCTTGCCCGACATGACCTGCGCGACGAGCTCCACGGCCAGGTGCAGCGCAGCATCCGCCGCGGCGCGCGCCTGCTGCTCGGCGGCAAAATCCCCGCCGGCCCCGGCTGGTTTTATCCGCCCACCGTGCTCACCGGGGTGAAACCGGGCATGCCCGCCTACGACGAGGAACTTTTCGGCCCGGTCGCCGCCATCATCCCGGTGCGCGACGAGGCGGAGGCCGTGACGGTCGCCAACGACACCCCCTACGGACTCGGCGCCGCCGTCTTCAGCCGCAACCGTGCCCGCGCCCGTGAAATCGCCCGCCAGCTCGAGGCCGGCATGGTCTTCATCAACGATTTCGTCCGCTCCGATCCCTCGCTGCCCTTCGGCGGCATCAAGCAAAGCGGCTTCGGCCGCGAACTGGGCCGGCCCGGCCTCCGGGCCTTTGTGAACCTCAAGACCCTCTGGCTGGGCTGAACCCGGCAGCCGTCGGCCGGCCGGCGACCGTTTAACCCGATTGGCTTAACGCTTCCGGCATCATTATGGCTCGCATTCTGCTTCCCCCGGTTCCTCACTTTCAGCCGTCTTTCCCGAGTGCGCCCGGCGCCCTCGCCTGACGATCCTCCCATGCGGGACTATTTTCTCCGTCGCTTCCTTCTCATCCCCCCCACCCTCCTCGGCATCACGCTGATCGTGTTCCTGATCACGCGGGTGGTGCCGGGCGGCCCCATCGAGCGGGCCATCATGGAAGCGCGCTCCATGGGCGACAGCGGCACCAGTTCATCGGCGGACATCGGCCGCGGCGCGATCTCCGAGGAGCAGATGCAGGCGCTCAAGGAATACTACGGTTTCGACCAGCCGCCGCTCCGGGCCTACTTCACCTGGCTCGGCAAGGTCGTGCGCGGCGACCTCGGCATGAGCTACCGCTACGGCGAACCGGTCACCCGCGTCATCCTGGAGCGGATGCCCGTCTCACTGCTCTACGGTCTAGTCACCCTGGTGCTGGTCTATGCCGTCTGCGTGCCCCTGGGCATCCTGAAGGCCATCAAGCACCGCACGCTCACCGACAACCTCACCTCGATCATCGTCTTCGTCGGCTACGCCATCCCGGGCTACGCCCTCGGCGCCATTCTCGTGGTCTATCTCGCGGCGCGCTGGGGCTGGTTTCCCATGGGCGGCTTTCGCAGCATCGGCTTCGAGGATCTGTCCTTCTTCGGCCAGGTCGCCGACCTCGCCCGCCACGCCGCCCTGCCGCTGATCTGCTACACCATCGGCAGCTTTGCTTTCGTGACCCTCCTGCTGAAAAACCAGCTCATGGACAACCTCGCGGCCGACTTCGTCCGCACCGCCGTGGCCAAGGGCGTCTCCTTCCGCCAGGCGGTTTTTCGTCACGCCCTGCGCAACTCCCTCATCCCCCTCGCCACCTATTTCGGCCAGAGCGTGACCGTGCTGGTCGGCGGCTCGTTCCTCATCGAGTTCATTTTCGACATCAACGGCATGGGGCTCCTCGGCTACACCTCGGTGGTGGATCGCGACTACCCCACCGTGATGGGTGTGCTCCTGCTCTCCTCCTTGCTCCTGCTGCTCGGCCACATCATCGCCGATGTGCTCGTGGCGCTCGTGGACCCGCGCATCCGCTTCAAATAAACCACGATGGCCAGCCTCCTCAACCGCCTCGTCCGCGACCCGCTCACGCAGAAAAAGCTGCGGCGCTTCACCCATATCCGGCGCGGCTACTGGTCTTTTTTGGCCCTGGTCTTTCTCGCGCTGCTGGCCTGCGCCGCCGAGTTGCTCGTGCACAACCGCGCTTTGGTCGTGCGCTACGAGGGCGAGTGGTTTTTCCCCACCTACGGCGCGATTCATACCGGCCGTGAGTTCGGCCTGAATTACGACTACGAGGTGAAATACCGCGAGCTGCGCGACCACTTCCGCGCCGAGGGCCGGGGCAACTGGGCGCTGCTGCCGCCCGTGCCCTTCAGCGCCACCGAGAACTGCTACCCCGGTGAAATCTTCCGGCCGCGCGCGCCCGACTGGAAGAAGGGCCACTATCTCGGCACCGACCAGATCAACCGCGACATCCTCGCCCGCCTGCTCTACGGCTTCCGCAACGCCCTGATCTTCGCCGCCTGCTTTATCGGCCTGACCTACGTCATCGGCATCACCCTCGGCTGCCTGATGGGCTATTTCGGCGGCTGGTTCGATCTGCTGGTGCAGCGCATCATCGAAGTCTGGTCCAACATCCCCTTCCTGTTCGTTGTCATCATCGTCGCCTCGGTCATCCCGGCCGGCATCGGCATGAATCTCTGGATTCTGCTGGGCATCGTCGTGCTGTTCTCGTGGACCAGCATGACCTATTACATGCGCTCGGTCACTTACCGCGAGAAAGCGCGCGACTACGTGCACGCCGCCCAGGTGCTCGGCGCCGGCACGGGCCGCATCATCTTCCGGCACATCATGCCGAACATTCTGTCCACGATCGTCACCTTCATCCCCTTCACCGTGTCCGGTGCCATCAGCGCGCTCACCGCCCTGGATTTTCTCGGCTTCGGCCTGCCGCCGCCCACCCCGAGCTGGGGCGAGCTGCTGCGGCAGGGCACCTCCAACCTCAACGCTCCTTGGATCGTGGCCTCCGCCTTCATCGCCCTCACCGTCGTGCTGACCCTGGTCACCTTCGTCGGCGAGGCGATCCGCGAGGCCTTCGACCCCAAGAAATTCACCACTTACCAATGAACCCGATCCACCACCTACCCCTCCGTTGCCTCCTCGCACTGACCGCCGCCCTGCTCGCCGGCTGCGGCCGCAAGGAAACCTCCGCCCCGGCCGCCGATACAGCCGCCACCGGCCCCGGCATCATGGAGGCCGATCTGGCCCGCACGCTCGCCGAACAGCCTGATTTCTACCGCCTGAAGTCCGCGGCCGACCTGCCCGCCGGTCTCGACTGGCAGAACAGCGACCACCTCCCCGAATTCGCCAACCCCAATGCGAAACCGGGCGGCACCTTCCGCTACTACATCGCCGACTTCCCGCGCACGACCCGCACCATCGGCCCCGATGCCACCGGCGGCATCCGTCAATACCTGCTCGACTACGTCGGCGTGGCTTACCTCCACCCGCATCCCAACCTGCCCGGCGAGGTGTATGCCGGCTTGGCGTCTTCCTGGGCCCTCGCGCCGGAGGAAAAGAAGGTTTACTTCCGCCTCAACCCCTCCGCCCGCTGGTCCGACGGCCGGCCCGTCACCACCGCCGACGTGGTTTTCTCGTTCTATTTCATGCGCAGCCCACACCTCCGCGAGCCATGGTATAACGATTTTTACACCAAGACCTACGACGCGCTCACGATCTACGACGAACACACCTTCGCCATAACCCTCGCCGAGTGGAAACCCGACGCCCTCACCCGCGCCGGCAACCTCGTGCCCTATGCGCGCCACGCCATGCAGGAATTTGGCTCCGATTGGATCGAGAAGTTCCAGTGGCGCGTTCTCCCCACGACCGGCGCCTACGAACTGCTGGACCGCAACATTGAGCGCGGCCGGGCCGTCACCCTCACCAAGGTCAAGGACTGGTGGGCGCGCGACCTGCGTTTCTGGCGCGGCCGCTTCAATCCCGACCGCTACCGCCTCGATGTGATCCGCGATCCCGACAAAGCCTTCGAGGCCTTCGTGCGCGGCGATCTCGACATGTTCCCCGTCGGCCAGCCCAAGATCTGGTATGAGATGCTGCCCGACACCCACCCCGAGGTCGCCGGCGGCTTCATCAGCAAGACCAAGTTTTTCAACCGCACGCCCCGGCCCGACTGGGGTCTCTGGATCAATTCCCACAAGCCGCTGCTCAACCAGACCGAGGTCCGTCTCGGCCTGCATCACGCGACCAACTTCGACCTCGTGTGCGCCCAGTATTTCCGCGGCGACGCCGTGCGCATGGAGACCCGCTCCGACGGCTACGGCTGGCGCATGCACCCCGACATCACCGCCCGGCGCTTCGACCCGGTGAAAGCGCGTGAGCACTTCGCCGCCGCCGGCTTCACCACCCAGGGTCCCGACGGCGTGCTCGTCAATGCCGCCGGCCAGCGCCTCTCGTTCACCATCACCACCTACCTGCAGACCCTGCGCGACCTGCTGCCCATCCTCCAGCAGGAGGCCCTCAAGGCCGGCGTGGACTTCCGGCTCGAAGTCCTCGACTCCACCACCGGGTGGAAAAAAGTGCAGGAAAAACAGCACGACATCGCCCTCGTGGCACTCAGCCGCTCGGTCGAACTCTTCCCGCGCTACTGGGAAATGTATCACGGCTCCAACGCCTACGAGGACGCCTACCTCGCCCCGGATGGCAGCTTCACCGACAAGTTCTCCAAAGGCACGCCCAACCCCAACCCGGCCCGCGTCCGCGTGCAGACAAACAACATGACCATGACCTTCGATCCCGAGCTCGACCGCCTGATCGAGGCTTACGACGCCGCCCAGACGCTGGACGAGATCAAGACCTACGCCCGGGAGATCGAGCAGCGGATCCACGATGTGGCGACCTGGGTCAACGGCTGGGCCCTGCCCTTCCACCGCACCGGCTACTGGCGGCACGTCAAATGGCCGGAAGGCTTTAACGCGATGCAGAGCCGTAATGCCGAGGAGTTTTTCCTCCACTGGGTCGATGAGGACGAGCGCGCCGCCACCACGGCCGCCCGCCGCGCCGGCCAGAAGTTCCCGCCGCTGCTCCTGACCTACGACCAGTTCAAGGATTAATCCCGTGACCCAACCCGCCGCCCCCGCTCCCGCCGCGCCGGTGCTTGAGGTGCGTGACCTCGTCACGACCTTTGACACCGATGCCGGCCGCCTGACCGCCGTGGACGGCGTGAGTTTCTCCGTGCAGCGCGGCCGCACGCTGGGCATCGTGGGCGAGTCCGGGTGCGGCAAGAGCGTCACGGCGCTCTCCATCATGCGCCTGCTCCCGCAGCCGATGGGCCGCATCCAGAGCGGCGAGATCCGGTTCGACGGGCTCAACCTCGCCACGCTCCCGCCCGCGGAAATGCGCCGCATCCGCGGCGACCGCATCGNNGAGCCGATGACCGCGCTCAACCCCGTCCACACCATCGGCCGGCAGTTGAGCGAGGTCTTTCTGCTGCACCGCACCAACGACAAACGCGAGGCGCTCCGGCTCTCCGTTGAGATGCTGGAGAAGGTTGG
>DDSZ01000046.1:1633-2406 GCA_002344205.1 Opitutaceae bacterium UBA2377 | reverse complement strand
CATCCCTACACGCGCGGGCTGCTCAACTCCATCCCCCGCCTCACCTCGCGGCGCAAGAGCCGGCTTAACATCATCGAGGGCATGGTGCCGAGTCTCGCCGAGATGCCCGCCGGCTGCCGTTTCCAGAACCGCTGCCCTTGGAAAGTCGAAGCCTGCGGCGTCCAGCCGCCGCTCACTCCCGTCACGCCCGGTCACACCGTCGCCTGTCATCGCACCGCCGAGCTGCCGCCGGTTTCCGTTGGCACCAACCCGGCTGCGGATGCGGGCAGCGCCCCGGCCGTTGCCGCCGCCTCCGCCCCGCTGCTGGAGGTGCGCGATCTGTGCATGCACTTCCCGGTCCGGGAAGGCCTGTTCCAACGCGCCAAGCACGCCTGCCGCGCCGTGGATGGTATCAACCTCACCGTGAATCCGGGAGAAACGATCGGCCTCGTCGGCGAGTCCGGTTGTGGCAAGTCCACCCTCGGCAAGTGCATCGTCCGGCTCAATCACCCCACCGCCGGCCAGCTCGTCTTCGAGGGCACGGATCTGGCACCGCTCTCCGCGCGCGCCCTCAAGCCGCACCGCCGGCAGTTGCAGATGATCTTTCAGGATCCGGTCGAGTCGCTCAACGCCCGCCACACGGTGGGTGACATCATCGCCGAGCCTCTCGTCATCCACGGCCTCGGCGACCCCGCCTGGCGCCAAACCCGGGTGCTCGCCCTGCTCGCCAAGGTCGGCCTGCCCGCCAATGCCGCAGACCGCTACCCCTTCGAGTTCTCCGGCGGCCAGCGCCA
>DDSZ01000046.1:1078-1599 GCA_002344205.1 Opitutaceae bacterium UBA2377 | reverse complement strand
ATCCAGAGCCAGGTGCTGAACCTCCTCCTCGACCTGCAGCGGGAGATGGGCCTCAGCTATCTCTTCATCGCCCACAATCTCGCCGTGGTGAAACACGTCTCCGACCGCATCGCCATCATGTATCTGGGCCGCATCGTTGAGATCGCCGGCGCGGACGCCATCTACCGCGAGCCGCGGCATCCCTACACCCGCGCGCTCATCTCGGCGATTCCGCAGCCCGATCCCACGCACCGCCAGCAACGCATCGTGCTGAAGGGCGACGTGCCCTCACCCATCCATCCGCCCACCGGTTGCACCTTCCACACCCGTTGTCCGCACGCCACCGACCGCTGCAAGGTCGAGGCGCCGGCCCTGCGCACTGTCGGTGCCGAGGCCCACGAGGTGTCCTGCCACTACGATTTGTAAGGGGAAGGTCGGCCCGAATCGGGCTTCCAGCCGCGACCGGCCGTAAACTTTGGTGCAGACCCTAACACCGTGCGTGCCCGAAAGATGGCCGTGCCACCCGAAGCTCGCAGAGCGAA
>DDSZ01000046.1:0-1058 GCA_002344205.1 Opitutaceae bacterium UBA2377 | reverse complement strand
CTCAAAACGGAAGCCGAAATTTCCGGGCAGAACTACAAACGCTTGGCCCAGCAGCGCACCAACCCCGCATCCTGAAAGCCGGCCGCGGCATGCAGCCCCGCGCTCGGGGCGTTGTCCGGCGCCGTATCGGAAGCAATCTCGCTGCAACCGCGCGCCCTCGCCCAGGTATCCGCCGCCGCCAGCAGTTGGCGGCCCACCCCGCCGCGCCGGTGCTGCGGCGCAACATAGATGCCCTCCACGTAAGCCGGGTTGGGCCGCTCACACCCTTCCGCATGCGCCCGGATTGAAAGCTCGATAAAACCCACCGCCTCGCCGGTCGCACTTCGCGCCAGCCACACGGCCAACGGCTCGGNNTCGGCACGGTGCTCTTCCTCGCTCTGGTCAGGCCAGAGCGCACACCGCAGTCGCAGCCAATCGGCGGTGTCCGCCTCGCCCGCCGGCCGGATGCTCGTGCTCATGTGTTTTGATCCTCGCCCGCCGTCGCCCGCCCTTGGTTGGCCGGCAGATGGTGGGGCAGGAAATAATAGTAGCACATGAGCCACCAGCTCCGCGAAGAACGGTAAAACAACACCGGAAACCCGAGCGCCCCGACAATCGCCAGCCCTGCCGCCGCGGTATCGCCCAGCACCTTGAAATACCACAGCAACAACACCGGGGTGAGAAAACCCACCAGCGTGACGCCATAGTTGAGCGAGAGGGAACCGAGGAAAAACCCCTCGTCCCGCTCCAGCTTCAGACCGCACTGCGGACACTCCCGGTTGAGCTCGAAGAGCCGCCCCTGCCGGAACAGCGTGCGCCCGCCGCAATTCGGGCAGCGGTTCAAAAGACCGCGCTGAAGAATCTGGGTCCGCGTGACGTTCATGCCGGCAGCCTGACAGCAAATCCGCAGAGCGAAAGCCCGGGTTGCAGCTTAAACCTCCGCTCCTTGGCCCCATCAGCCCGGCCGATACCATAAAAAAAGCGCCCCGTCACCGGGGCGCTCGCAAAATCTGGCCGGACTGCCGGCGCGGCTCAGGCGCCGAGCTGGAAGCGGGCGAAGCGACGCACCTGGATGTTCT
>DDSZ01000006.1 GCA_002344205.1 Opitutaceae bacterium UBA2377 | reverse complement strand
CCGGTGCCGGCGATCACCGGCACGCGCCCGCGGGCGTATTCGATCGTGGCGCGCACCACATCCATATGCTCCTCGTGGGTGACGGTGGGCGATTCGCCGGTGGTGCCGACCGGCACCAGTCCGTTGATGCCGCCCTTGATCTGGTAGGCGACAAGGCGGCGCAAATCATCGTAGGCGACCTTGGTCCCTTGGAAAGGCGTGACGAGTGCGGTGAACGTGCCGGTGAGCTTGGCGAGTTTCATGGCGGTTTTTGCAGGCAATGCAGTCTTGCTGAGTAGAGCAGGGTGATTTACGGATTGCGCAACGCTTTTTTACCCGGCGCCACACCCATGACATCACACACCGAGATAATCAACGACCTGCTCAAGCTCGCCGTCGAAAGCGGAGCCAGCGACATTGTCATCAAGTCCAACAAGCCAGGCTATGTCCGGCTGGCCGGGCGCTTGAAGCCGGTGGACATGGACCCGATCACCAGTCCCGAGGCGCAGGCGTTTATCGAGGAGCATTGCCCCAAGGTCTTCCTGCCGAAATGGCACGATGAAGGCCAGGTGGACTATGCTTACTCGGCCGATGGAGTGGGGCGTTTTCGCGTCAACGGTTTCCATCAGCGCGGCTTGGTGAGCATCGTCATGCGTCACATCAAGAGCAAGGTGCCGGTCTTCGAGGATCTCGGCCTGCAGGCGGAACCGTTGCTCAACCTAGCCAAGGCGAAGGACGGCATCCTGCTGGTCTGCGGCGCGACGGGCTCCGGCAAGAGCTCCACCATGGCCGCGATGCTCAACTGGATCAACCAGAACATGGACAAGCACATCGTGACGATCGAGGACCCGATCGAATACACGTTTCAGGATGAAAAATCGCTCTTTCAACAGCGCGAGATCGGGCTCGACGTCCCGAACTTCGAATTGGCGATCAAATCCGTGCTGCGCCAAAACCCTGACATCATCCTGATCGGTGAAATGCGCGACAAGGAGACCTTCGAGACCGCCATTTCCGCGGCGGAAACCGGCCACCTCGTTTTCTCCACCATGCACGCGGCCACCGTCGCCCAGTCGCTGACGCGCCTGTTTGAGTTTTTCCCGCCGGAGCAGCAGATCCAGGCGCGGCGCCAGATCGCCGGCTCGCTCCGCGGCTTTATCTGCCAAAAACTGATACCGGCGCTGGAGGGCGGCGGTCGCATTCCGGCGAATGAGATCCTCAATGCCGACGCCGTGGTGAAAAACCTCATCCTGGAGGGCCAGTTCGACAAGCTGCAGGGCATCATGGAAGGCACCGGTGATTCGAGCAGCTATTCCTTCAACAAGGACATCTACCGGCTCATCAAGGCCGGCAAGATCAGCAAGGCCGACGGTCTGCGCTTTTCGCCGAACCCGCAGGCGCTGGAGATGAACCTCAAGGGCATCTTCATCAAATCCTGAGATCATCTGATGCGCGTCCGGCTCCAAATTCCGCTGCTCGCCGCGACCATGGTTGTGGCCGCTGCGCAGGCGCAGGAGAAGGAGCCGGCCATGAAGGACGCCGTCAGGCGCGATCTGGAAGAGATCAAGGCGGCGGGCGTTCAGGCCGGCCGCGAGCGGCTCAACTTGCCCGCGATCGCCGGGCCTGACTCGCAGCCGGCGATGGTGGTGCCGCGACCACGGGTTGCAGCCGGACAAACCCGGGACCGCCAGGAGACTGCATCGGAAAACTGGCTGCTGCAGGCGATGAACCCGGACGGGGAGCGGACCGCCGAGGAGGAAAAGCTGCTCATCCTGACCGGGGAAAAAACCGAGACGGAGATCATGCTCGAAAAGCGTTTTCGTCTGCCGGGCGAAAAATTGTCCCAGCGGGCGACAACGGACCCCAAAGGAAGAGCAGGCGTTGCCAAAGCGGTTGAGACGCCGACGGCGGTTGAGAATCCGTTGACGGCATTCATGGGGGATTGGATCAGCCCGCGGGATCATGAACTACTGATTCCGAAGGCCGCGGCCAGCGTCGGCGCCGGACCGGTTTTCTCCCAAATGCTGGCGGCGCCGGGTTTGGAGCTCAACGCTGCCAAGGGGCCGGGTCGGACGAGCACAGAAAATACCTTGCCGAATCGGTTTTTCGACAACTCACCGGCGAATCCTTATCTGCCGCCCGATCTGCCATCGCTGCCGGCGACGCGAGGCCAAGTCTCCTTCATGCCGGAAGTGCCGCCGTCCGGTCCGTCGCTTGATTTTTCTCCGCCACCAACGCGCAAAAACGAAGTTCCGGTGGCACCGACCAGATCGGCTCCGCCCAAGGAAATTTCAACGCCGGCGGACGACGCCAAATACTTCCCGCAGTTGCGCCGTTTTTAGGGCTTGGTTTTTGCGTCGGCGGGCGATTTTCTAGCCGGTTTCCTTATGGCATTGGCACTCATTTTCTCCGGGCAGGGCGCCCAAAAGACCGGCATGGGACGTTCACTTTACGAACAGTCGCCCGCGGCCCGCGCGCTTTTCGACGAAGCTGACCGTGTGCTCGGTTGGTCCCTTTCCCGCCTTTGCTTCGAGGGGCCGGAATCAGAGTTGACCCCAACCAAGGTATGTCAGCCCGCCCTTTATGTGCATGGCCTGGCGGCGATGGCGGCGTTGCGGGAATCGGGCCGTCTGCCGGGAATGCAGTTCGCCTTTGGTCTCAGCCTGGGGGAGGTCACCGCCTGCGCTGCGGCCGGTGTATTCGATTTTGCGACCGGCCTGCGCATCGTGGCCGAGCGCGGCCGGTTGATGCAATCGGCCTGTGAGACCACCACAGGGAGCATGGCCGCGATCATGGGCGAAGAGCGCGCCAAGGTGCAGGAGCTGTGCGGCGAATTCGACATCGAGGCCGCCAACTTCAACGCGCCGGGCCAGATCATTGTTTCTGGCGAAAAATCCAAGGTCGCTGCGGCCGTCGCTGCCGCCAAGGACCGCGGTATCAAGAAGGTCATCCCGCTCAATGTCGCCGGCGCTTACCATAGCCGCCTGATGGAGCCGGCCCGGGCGGCATTTGCCGGATACCTGGAGCCCATTCCGTTTGCCGCGCCGGCCTGCACTTTGCTGACGAACACCACGGGGCAAACCGTGGCTGAGCCGGCCGCGATCAAGGCCGCGCTGATCCGGCAGGTGGTCTCGCCGGTTTTGTGGGAAGACTGCATGCGCGCCGCGGCCGCCGCCGGTGCCACGGAATTTTGGGAACTCGGGCCGGGCGGGGTGTTGGCCGGACTGGCCCGCCGCACCGAGAAAAGCTGGACCGTGAAAAGCATCGCCGAATTTGCCGATCTGACCGCCTGAACCGATGTCCGCCAATCTTACCCGCAATTTCTGCATCATCGCGCACGTCGATCACGGCAAAACCACGCTTTCGGACCGGCTGCTTGAGCATACCAACACCGTCGAGCAGCGCGTGATGACCGACCAGCATCTCGACGCGATGGACCTGGAGAAGGAGCGCGGCATCACGATCAAGTCGCATCCGGTGACGATGCACTACCGCGCCAAGGACGGCCACCGCTACAAGCTGAACCTCATGGACACTCCCGGCCACGTGGACTTCGCCTACGAGGTCTCGCGCAGTCTGGCAGCCTGCGAGGGCGCGGTGCTGCTCATCGACGCCGCGCAGGGAGTCGAGGCGCAGACGGTCGCCAACGCCCATTTGGCTTTCGGCCAGCAGCTCAAGATCATCCCCGTGATCAACAAGATCGATCTGCCCAGCGCCAATCTGGATCTTTGCCTGCGGCAGCTCGAGGACATCCTCACCATCCCGGCGGAGGAGGCGATCCTCGCGAGCGGCAAGTCCGGCATCGGTATCGAGGATATCCTTGAAGCCGTGGTGGCCCGGGTGCCGCCGCCGCGCTGGACGGATTATCCGCAACTGCGCGCCCTGGTGTTCGACTCCCTCTACGACTCTTATCGCGGGGTGATTTCCTACGTCCGCATTTTCTCCGGTTCCGTCAAGGCCGGTGACCACATGCTGTTGATGAGCAACGGCGTAAAATCCGAAGTGAAGGAAGTGGGCGTCTTTACGCCCAAGATGGAAAAACGTCCCGGGCTGACCGAAGGCGACGTCGGGTATCTGGTCTCGAGCATCAAGGACACCTCAGAGATCAAGATCGGCGACACCATCACGCTTTCCCAGCGCGCGGCGGCCGAGATGCTGCCCGGCTACAAGGAAGTGCGTCCGATGGTATTTTGCGGGCTCTATCCCGTGGAGACGTCGGATTATGAAAAGCTCAAGGCCGCGATGGGGCGCCTGCGCCTGAACGATGCGGCCTTCGTGTATTCCTCCGAAAGTTCCGTCGCGCTCGGCTTTGGTTTCCGCTGCGGCTTCNNGGAAATCATCCAGGAGCGCATCCGCCGCGAGCACGACGTGGACATCATCTCGACCTATCCCAGTGTCGTTTACCAGGTGCTCAAGCATGGCGGCGACCTGATCGAGGTGGACAATCCCGTGAACCTGCCCGACCCGGGCACGATCGAGGAAATCCGCGAGCCCACGATCAAGGCGGCCATCCACATCCCGAACACGGCGATGGGCGACATCCTCGCGCTCATCATGGAGAAGCGCGGCGTCGTGGAGCATACGGACACCCTGGATGCCACCCGCGTGATGCTGAACTGCGTGCTGCCGCTCAACGAAATCCTCGTGGATTTCAACGACCGTCTGAAAAGCATCACCCACGGCTACGGCTCCATGGATTATGAACTCGGCGACTACCGTGTCTCCGACCTCGTAAAGATGGAAATTCTCGTCAACGCCGACCCGGTGGACGCCTTTGCCAGCATCGTCCACCGCGACAAGGCGGAAGGCAAAGGCCGCGAGCTGTGCGAGAAACTCGCCGACATTATCCCGCCGCAGATGTTCAAGGTCGCCAT
>DDSZ01000030.1 GCA_002344205.1 Opitutaceae bacterium UBA2377 | reverse complement strand
GGCCACCGGACAGCCCGAACGTATTTGTGAATTCGCACGATATTTGTCGCAGGGACCGGAGGCGCGGAGGCGGCTTGAGATCCGGGAAGAGACGCAACCATGCGGGTTGTAGCGGGATGGGCGGTGAATCGGACGGAAGGCGATTTGCAGCACCGTTTCGCCGAATCGCTTAAATATTGGGCAGGTTCGCACGATATTTGTCGCAACGCTGCAGCCGACCGTCAAACATTTCCGGCGACCGACGCGATTTGACGCGGGCTGGTTTCGAAACGAGGCGCTCTGATCGCAGGCCGACGGAACGACATCGGCTGGCTCGATGGGGAGTGCTCCGGAGCTGGCCAGCCAGATCGGGCGGAGTAGCGGCGCGGCGGGTGCGGGAGCCGGGCTGGCTGGCAGCGGCGCCGATCTGATGCGCGCCCACAGGCGCAGCCAGTCGTAAGGATCAGGCGGCACCTGGTCGATCAGGCGCAGTCGGCATGCTGGCCTGGGCCATCCGGGGTGATCAATCCGCGCCCCAACACCTCCAAATACAGCTCCACCGCCTTCTGTGCGGCCAGCCGCAGGTCTGCGGACGGTCCCATGGCATCAAGAATGCCCGCCAGGATGGCCGCCAGGGCTTCCGCGTTGATCTTCGGCGCACCGTAGCTCGCCGAGGCGTCCGGCTCACGGCAGGACTCCGCTGGAGCTGGAGCGGGTGCTGCCGACTGGCGCAGTGCGGCAAGAACTTCCGCGCGACTCCGCGGCAGACGACCGGACGCGAGCCAATCGACGCTCACCGATGCAGCATCGGCAATCCGCACCAAGTTGAATGCCCCCGGCTGCGTTCCAACAAGGTATTTCCTAAGCAAGCTCTCGCGAACGCCGCAGCGGCGAGCGAAAGCAGACACGTTTCCCCCTACGACGTCCTTCAAGCGAGCGACGAGCGCGTCACTTTCATCGACAGGAATGTGACCGTCGGCACCAGGAGAAAGTGACCGCGTCACTTTCTCTGGAAAGCCCGTGTTTACTGGCCTTCCAGACATATTCGGCTGCCTCCGCAAAAACCGTCAATTACGGCGAATGTGACCAAAATACACCGTGAAGTGTTGACACTTCGCCGTAAAAGGCGAACAATTCACGTTGCACCATCAACCGTCATCAAGGTTAGGCCATGAAACCAGTCAAGTCCACCCAAAACGACCTCGCGGAGCGCGCGGCGCGCGCACGGGAATGGTTCCTGCGCACGGGAACAGCCGTCTCAGTCTGGTCCAGGGAGCGGGGCTACAAGGCAACGCTGGTGCACGAGGTGCTCTCCGGGCGGCGGGCCTGCCGCCGCGGGATGAGTCACCGCATCGCCGTCGAACTCGGCATCAAGGAAGGGGTGATCGAGAAATGAGCACGATACGGAACACGGAAATTGGTGCCCAGACGCCCGAGAAGCAGCCCTGCGCCGGCGGCATCAGCCGCGACGAGCTGCCGGCCTTGGTCGAGATGGTTGCTCTGGCAGCCAAACGGCGCCGCGAGAGCGCCGATGGTGCGCTCTCCAAGGCCTTGAGCGAGATCATGGAGCACGGTGCCGGTTGTTACGGCAACTTCCTGGATGAACTGAATGGCGTCCTGGGCGCGACGCCGAGCGAGGTGATCCCGGAAAGCGCCATCCTTGAACTGATCGAGAGGCACGCTCGGCTCGCGCGAGCCGAGCGTGAGCGCGCGGAGGGTCTGAGACCTTCTCTCCAGAGAAGGTTCTTCGAGCACGGGTGCCGCTGCCACGAGGACTGCGTCAACGTCCTTACGAAGCGGCTAATCCGGCTTCCGCGAGACGTGTCAGCAGTCCTTTGAGAAGGTCGAACGTGAGCGCCTCGCCTGCTGCAGCCAGCTTCTTCATGGCCTTGTTCCAGATGGTGCCGTCGCGCGCGACGTCAATGAAATCATGGCCGGCCCAAGTGACGGCGAGCAGAACGGACACCGGAGACAAGGACTCGATCATGGTGATCTCCTCCGCCTCGACCAATCCAGCCTGCTCCATCAGGTAGATATGGTGTCCGACCTGTTCATCCGTGTAGCCCGGAAAGCACGGATTCTCCCGGAATCCGTAGTCTGGTTGGTCGGTCGCCCAGAGCAGTATTTCTCGAACCAGGTTCATGTCGCGTTTCATACGAGGGATCTCCCGTGAAGTGGAATGGATTGCAAGTCGTGAGCCTGCCGCTCCATTCTAGCGAAGCGGCGAGACCCCTCTCCCTTTTCTCACCCCGGGGGCGTCGTGGCCACGGTTGAGGCCGTCAACGGCCAGCGCATCGACCCCGCCGCCGGGTGGTTCTCGGCGCAGGAACTCGCAGGGCTTCCCGGGATGTCCGAGACGTACTCGGCAGTGATCCGGACAGCGAAAAAAAATTTGTGGTCAAGTCGCCGTAAAGTGCGCGGCAAAGGATCCGAGTACGCACTATCTTCCCTCCCCACCCTCACCCGCGACTACCTCTCCCGTCTCGCGCACGACCTGATTTCCTCTCTCCCCGAGCCGATCGCACAACCCCCCGCGGAAACCCCACCGCAACCCCTCAAGAAAACCCTTCCGCGCACCCTACCGGAGCATGCGGTCGCCGCCCGCGGGCAAATCCGCAAAATGGTTTCCGATAATGCCCTCACCGACAGCGGCAGGCATTATCGTGACGCCGCCCTGATCCTCTGCCAGGCCGTCGACGACGCCATCCACACGGCCTGCTGCAGCGAGCGACGCGCGTGCGAAGAGCTGGCGCAGCGCCTCGTCGCCGGCGACGCGCACCCGCGGCTGCTCGAGGCGGCGCGCGCCACCTACCTCAAACCGCGACACGCGCCGGCCGACGAAGCGGCGCTTGGCGGCCGGGGCGGCCTCGGCGGCGTATCGGCGCAAGCCGCGCGCCTCGCCCGGATGCGTGCGTTCTTCGAGCGTGGCCGGCTGGTCGGCGACCCGGGCCGCTACCTCGCGCCCGGCGCCCGGCCGGCGATCGGCCACCACCCGCTGCAGGTCGCCGCCTTCCTGCGCTTCTTCTGCCGGCCGAGCCGGCCGACGATCGCCGAGGCGCATCGCGCCATGGCGCCCTGGCTCGCCGAGCACGGCCTGCCCGTGCCGAGCTACGCCACCGTCGCACGCATCCAGCAGGATCTGCCGGTGACGGTCAAGTACCGCGGCCGCGTCACCGGCAGCGCCTGGCGCTCGCTGCAGCCCTACGTCGATCGCGACCTCTCCGCCTTCAAGGCCAACGACATCTGGGTCGGCGACGGCCACAGCTTCAAGGCCAAGGTGCAGCACCCGATCCACGGCCAGCCCTTCACTCCGGAAGTCACGGTCATCCTCGACTGGGTCAGCCGCAAAGCCGTCGGCTGGTCGGTTTCGCTCTCGGAGTCGACGGTTGCCGTCTCGGACGCCTTCCGGCACGCGCAGACGGTCACCCGCGCGCGGCCGCTGGTCTACTACTCCGACAACGGTTCCGGCCAGACCGGCAAGAAAATCGACGCGCCGATCACCGGCACGCTCGTCCGGCAGGGGATTGCCCACCATACCGGCATCCCCGGCAACCCGCAGGGCCGCGGTGTCATCGAGCGCTTCTGGCAGAGCGCGCTGATCCCGCTGGCGCGCAGCTACGCCACATGCACCTGGCGCGGCGCCGACGACAACCAGACAACCAAGGTCATCAAGCTGCTGGCGCGCAAGGACGGCGGCGGCATCGCCATCCCCAGCTTCCGCCAGCTGCTCGACGACATCGAGCGCGTCCTCTCCGACTACAACCTCCACCACCAGCACAGCGAGCTGGCCAAGGCCGGCGGCGACGGCACGCCGGAAGGCACCTATCAGGCGCGTCTCGACCGCGATTCCATCGTTTTCGGGCCGACCGACAGCGAAATCGCCACCCTGTGGATGCCCGAAGTGATCCGCACCCCGTCGCGTGGCGTCGTCCAGCTCTTCGGCAACGCCTACTCCCGGCGCGACCTCGTCGGCCTCCTGGCCGAAGGCGCCAAGGTACGCGTGCGCTACGACCTGCACGATGCCCGCAAGGTCTGGCTGCTCGACCTGGACGGCCGCCTCATCGGCGAAGCGGCGTGGAACGGACACGCCAAAGCCGCCTTCCCGGTACCCGAAATCGACCGTCTGCGCGCCATCCGCGCCGCCGGCAAGGTCCGGCGCGGCGAAGAAATCATCGCCGAAGCGCAGGCCGAGCTGGGAGAAGTGTTCGAAGCCGCCGGCATCGAGCCGGCGCCGATCCCGGTTGCCGA
>DDSZ01000041.1:472-21694 GCA_002344205.1 Opitutaceae bacterium UBA2377 | reverse complement strand
CCGCACCGTGGATTTCCGCAACACGATCATCATCATGACCTCGAACGTCGGCGCGCAGCTCCTTCAGCGCCAGACCTCGATGGGTTTCGCCGCCGCCGCGGCCAGCTTCAACGACTCGGAAAAGATGCGCGAGAAGGTGCTCGAGGAGGCGAAGCGCGTCTTCAAGCCCGAGTTCCTCAACCGCATCTCCGACATCGTTTTCTTCCGCCCGCTTGCCAAGGAAGATCTGGTGAAGATCGTGGAGATCGAGCTCGCGAAGTTCGCCCACCGGCTGGACGAGCGGAAGATCGCGCTCGAGTTCACCGCCGACGCCAAGACGCTGCTGATCGAGAAGGGCTACGACGAGAAATACGGCGCGCGCCCGCTGCGCCGGGCCGTCGAGCACTACCTCGAGGATCCGCTGGCCGAGGCCATCCTCCGCGGCGAAGTCCGGGACGGCGAGCCGGTGCTGGTGGATCGCGAAGGGGAGAAACTTATCTTCAAGCAAAAGACGCCTCCCGCCACCACCGAGGTGGCGTCGTAAACGACGACCAACCGTCGCCCAACCGAAACCCCGCCCCCGAGATCAAGGGAGCGGGGTTTTCTTTTGGCCCACCCGTGGGTTGACGCTGAAACTAGGGATGTCCGATTGGTAGCCAGCCCAAGGCTGTGCCGCGTGCGCCCTCAGCAGGCACTTTGCCCGACCGATTGAACTCAGACACGAGCGTCCTAGGTCAGACACGGAGGGGAGCGGAGCTCCCCGGAGTTGTCTGTGCCGGCTGGTTCGCCCCCTTCTTTTCTTCGAGGATTGAAACGCCTCGCTTGATGACGGTCTGAAGCTTTTCGTCGATGGCGACACAGAGATCGATAGATTTCCGGAAATCGAGGCCGCTGTGCTTCGTGGTCAAAAAGACGGCAGATTGCCGATCGCCGACCAGCAGAAACTCTAGAACTTCCTTGAGAACCGATTGCCTACTGTAACTCGCGCCCAAGTCACCAAGCTCTTTGATCAAAAAAGCTAGCCGGTCCTCGTTAAGCCACGTGATTCGTGGGAGCTTCGAAACGATAACTTCAAGCTCACGACTTTCGATCCCCAGCTTCTCACGTTCAAACAGGGCCGCGACATCGTGAGCAAACCTGCTCTTCAGGTCTTCCGGTGAACAGAAGCGTGACACAACGTGAGATCGCGCCGCCGCTTCTTTCAGAGTCTTCAATTCACTCCCAGATCGCCGATATCCACGTCTTTCGGAAGCACGAGATGCTTTGACTCGTCGATGAGGTAAACGAGGCAAGGTAAGCTCAGCCGTTGTGACTCTAGATACTCTAAGTGGGTAAATGACAACCCAGACTCGACGTCGAGGGAGCCGTATCGCATGCCGAGGACCAAGACGAAGATATGGGCCCTGCGAACTTCGGCTAAGCACTCTTCCTTCGGCGCACCGGGTCTCGAACCAAAGAACTCCATACCGTGCACTTTTGCGTTCACCTCGGCCAAAGCAGAAAAGAGTGCCGCTCGATGCGCTTCCAGATCCGTGAACGTCGAACTGATGAAAACGCGAGGCTGCATTGCTTCTGGCGAACAGTGTTAATAGCCCATACTGGGTATGAGATATCGGGAATAGTTAAAATTGCCGCCGCAGAGATGTGGTTGATTGGTGGATTTCATAACTCAATCAACGATAATGGTAAATGAAGCGATAGATGACTGAAGACACCGGAGGGAATGGTGTTTTGGGTTGAGCGCTTCTCCTAAAAACCTATACTGCGAGTATGGGTTTTGGGGGAGACCAAAATACTGAACAATCAGATTTTGTGGTATCGTTTGGCGCTTGGAAAGAGGCATTGGACGGCGCGGATCTGTCGTTGGCACAGCGGCGTGATTACCGAACGGATTTTCTGAGGCTTTTGCGAGTTTGTAAACAGGCGCGCCGACCGGTTCACGCACGTTCCCCGTTATCATTCTCGTTATCTTAATCGTACTCGTTCTCCGGATTGGGCGGCGCGCGTGGAGGCGGGGAAGGGAGAACGAGAACGATTAGGAGAACGAGGAACGACTGGGCGGCCGGAGGATTTCCAGGGCGGTGAGGGCGGCGGCGTTGCGGGTCTCGAGGCCGAGTTTGCGGAAGAGGTTTTCCACGTGCTTGTGCACGGTGCGCACGCTGGTGCCGAGGATGGTGGCGATGTCGGGGTTGCTCTTGCCCTGGGCGAGCCAGTAGAGCACTTCCGCTTCGCGTGCGGTCAGGCCGAGGCGCAGCAGCGCGCCGGGGCCGGGGGCGGGCTCTTCGAGCATGAGGAGCGCGAAGTCGTTGCGACCGGCCTCGGTGAAGCAGCGCACCCGGAGCGGGCTGTCGTCGCGGCGCAGGCCCCGGGGCAGCGTGCCGGGGGCGTAGTCCGGAAAATGGCGATGTAACAGCGCCTCGGCCAGCCGGGTGGAGAAAACGATGCGGCCGGCGGTGTCGGCCAGCACGACGGCGCGGTCGAGCGACCGGCTGAGCTGGTTCTCGGCGTCGAGACGCAGGGCGAGTTCGTCGGCGAGCGTGCGCTGGAGGGCGCGGATCTGCAGGTGCGCGTTGACGCGGGCGAGGACTTCCGGCGGATGCACCGGCTTGAGAATGTAATCCACGGCGCCGGCGGTGAAGGCGCGCACCTTGTCCTCCGGGGCGTCGTGCGCGGTCATGAAGAGCACCGGGATGCCGGCCCAGGCGGGGTTGGCCTTCAGCCGGGCACAGGTGGCAAAGCCGTCCAATTGGGGCATCACGACGTCGAGCAGGATCAGGTCCGGCAGGGTGTGCTCCAGCAGGGCGAGCGCGCTGAGCCCGTCCTCGGCCACGAGCACATCGTGCCCCGAGCCGGCCAAGGCTTCCAACACCAGCGAGAGATTGGCGGGCGTGTCATCCACGACGAGGACCTTGGCGGGGGAGTTCATGGCGAGGCGGTGAGGACGGTTTCCAGCCGGCGGCGGATCAATTCCATGCGGAAGGAGGCGGTGAGGGTTTCGAGTTCGTTCAGCAAGTCGGCGCAGTCGGGCCGGCGCGTGCGCAGTTCGGCGAGGTGGCGGCGAAGGGTCGTGATTTCGCCGCGCCGGGCCGCGGCGAGCAGCGCTTCGAGGTCGGCGGGGTCGGGCAGGGCGGCGCCGGTCGCAGGGGGCGGTTCCTCCGCGTGGCGCAGCGTGAGATCGAGGTGCAACGCGAGCTGGCGGAGCAGCTCGTCCTCGCGGAAAGGCTTGGAAAGAAAATCATCGCAGCCCGCGGCGAAAGCGTCGTCGCGGTTGAAGGAGAGCACGGAGGCCGACATGGCGATGAGCTTCAGCCGGTCGCCGCCGGCGGTCTCGCGCAGGCGGCGGGCGAGTTCGAGTCCGTCCATGCCGGGCATGCGCAGATCGAGGAAAATCAGGTCGGGCCGCCGGCGCGCGGCGAGGGTGAGGGCTTCCTCCCCGGAAATCGCGCAGGTGACCTCGAAGCCGAGCGGCGTGAGCAGGTCGGCCATCAGGTGACGGTTTACGGCGACATCGTCCACGACCAGCAAATGCCGGCGCGGACCGGCGTAGCCGGTCACCCGGCCGGTGGTGCGGGGCGCGGGGTCGGCGGCTTGCGCGAGGGCCGGCAGGTCGATGGCGAAGGCAAAGGTGCTGCCGCGGCCCGGCTCGCTGGTCACCGCCAACTCGCCGCCCATGAGCGCGACGAGCCGCCGGCTGATGGCGAGGCCCAGGCCCGTGCCGGGCTCGGGCGGGCGTCCGTCGGCGGCCTGCTCAAAAGGTTGGAAAAGCTTCTCCCGGTCCGCCGGGCTGAGGCCGACGCCGGTGTCCTGCACGGCGAAGCCGGTGCGGTCGCCGTTGCGGGTCACGTGCAGCGTCACTTGGCCGGAGCGGGTGAATTTCACGGCGTTGCCGAGCAGGTTGTCGAGCACCTGCCGGAGTTTTTGGGCGTCGCCGATGGCGTGGGCGGGGAGGTCGGCGGGCAGATCCAGCGTGAAGCCCAGTTGCTTCTGGGCGGCGCGCGGCCGCAGGCCGGCGGCGATGTCGTCGAGGAGCTGCGGGAGGTGAAAAGGGGCGGGGCGCAACTCGACCTTGCCGGCCTCGATCTTGGAAAAGTCGAGCACCTCGTTGATCATCTTCAACAGGTGTTCGCCGCTGGTGCCGATCACGCCGAGCCGTTCGCGGTCCTGGCCGCCGATGCCCGGCGAGCGGTGCAGCACCTGCGTGTAACCGATGATGCCGTTGAGCGGCGTGCGCAGCTCGTGGCTCATGTTGGCGAGGAACATGCTCTTGGCCCGGTTGGCGGCCTCGGCCTCCTCCTTGGCGACGCCGAGTTCGGCCGTGCGTTGCTGCACGATCTGTTCGAGCCGGCGGCGTTCGCGTTCACCGGCGCGCAGCCGCCAGCGGACGAAGAGGCTGATGGCGGCGACGAGCAGGATGGCATAACCGGCCACGGCCCAGCGGCGCAGATACCAAGGAGGCGCAATGTGGAAGACCGCGCTGACGGGCTGGCTGACGAGGCCCTCAAGATTACGGGCCCGGGCCTCCAGCGTGAAAGGACCGCCCCAAAGATTGGTGAAGTTCACGGAGGGTTCAGGCCCCCACTCGGACCAGTCCTCCGAATAACCGAGCAGGCGGGTTTGGTATTCGATGCGTTCGCCCAACGGAATGTCGAGCGGAGCCAGGTCGATGCGGATGGGGGCTGTGCTGTAAGGCAAACGGGGCAGTTGCGGGGCTGACTCGCCGAGAACGAAACTGCTGCCGGCGGCATGCAGGGCGCGCAGGGCCAGCGTCGGCGGCTCGGCCGTGGCGGGGATGCGGTCGAGCTCGACGCGGACCATGTTTTCCTGGCCGCCGGCCCAGAGGATTTGCCGGCCGTCGATGGTCTCGACGCTCAGCCCGTAGGCGCCGCGCGGGCCGCAGAGCTCGACGAGCCGCTGGGGCATGGATTCCCAGGTGACGGATTTGTCGCTGCCGAAGCGGAAACGCCCGATGCGCAGGTTGTCGTAGCCGTCGGGGAAAACGACTTGCGCCCACAGGTCGCCGTCGGCGCCGGGGATGGCGAACATGAATTTGAAATCCGTGCGGCCCTCGATGGTGAAGCGCGGGTCCGCGTGAAAACGGTCCTCGGCCTCGTCGTAGCGGTAGATGCCGCTCGAGGTGGAGAACAAGTTTTCCCCATGACCGGGGAACATGGACAGCCCCATCGTGCCCTCGGGCAGACCGTGGGAGTTGCGGTAAAAGGTCGTGGTGGCGTCGGCCCAGGAGGTGCTGCCCGGGGTGCGCCGAACGCGGCCCAAGCCGCGGCTGGCGCTGGCGATCCAGAGCGTGCCGTCCGTCTCCTCCATGATGGAGCGGGGTTCGGTCGCCACGGACTTGATCTCGCACTCGATGCTCCATTCGCCGCCTTCGCCGCGGCGCAGCACATAAAGACCGTGGCTGAGCCCGGCAAATACGAGCGAGGGGTCGGTGCGCGAATAGGTGAATGAAATCAGCGGGGAAGGGAGCCGCACGAGCGGCTTCAACGTTTCGCCGTCAAATTCCATCAGCCCGAGGTCAGTGGCGACCAGCGCGCGATCCGGGCCGACGCTGACATTCCAAATCATGTTGGGCGCGGCCTCGATGCGTTCCCAGCGGGCGTTGGTGCCGGCCGTGAGGCGGCCGGGGCGCAGGCGGTAGAGGCCCTCGACGGTGAAGGTGTAGAGGGTGCCGTGCAGGCGAAAGGTGTAGTAAAATTCGCCGCGGATGCGGCCGTTGAGGCGGTCGAACACCGTGTAGGGCGAATCGAGCTCCAGGCGGTAGATGCCGTTGGAAGAGCCCAGCCAGAGGTTGCCCTGCCGGTCCTCGCTGGGTCCGTAAACCTGGGCCGGATCCAACCCGGCGGCGGCGTCCACGAGCCGCAGCAGCTTGCCCGCGGGCGAAACGAGCAGCACGGTGCCGCTGCGGGTGCTCATGAGGTAGTTGCCGCTGCGCAGCCGGCGTCCGCCAAAGAGGCCTTCCTTCGTGATGATCGGCTGGGCTTCGGTCACCCAGGGGCGGATTTCACCGGCACCATCCCAATGGTAGAAACTGCCGTCGCTCACGCCGACGATGGCAGCGCCGTCCGGGCCGGGCTGGAGCAGGAAGGCGACGGTCTCGACCAAGGGCCGCGGGGTCTCGATTTTCGTGAAGGTTTCGCCGTCGAGGCGAAACACGCCGACGCCCGGCACGTGCCGGTAGAGTTGGTCGTTCCACACGACCAGCAGGTGCCGGGGGCAGTCGGGCGTTTCCCAGACCTTGAAGGCGCCATCCTGCCAGCGCAGCACGCGGTGCGGCACGGTCAGGTAGATCGCATCACCCACGCGGGCCATCGACCACACGGTGCCCGGCGGCTGCAGCTCCTTGGGCATGCGACCGACGAGCGATTCGTAGCGCAGGGAGCCGTCGGCCTGCCGGGCGAGGTAGCCGAACTCGTCCACCGCGCCGACATAGATGCGGCCGTCCGCGCCCAAGGTCATGCCGCGGGTATAGGGCGAGGGGAGTTTGATGCGCGTCCAACGGGCACCATCGTATTGCAGCACGAATTCGCCGGCGGTGAAGTAGAACAGCCCGTCCTCCGCCTGGAAGCCGCCGAAGACCTGGTTGTGGCCTTCGTAGCTGCGTGGTGAATAGTTCACCATCAGCGGGCGGCCGAGTTCACTCAGCTCGGCTCCAACCGGTCCGACCGCCGCCATGCCTGCAACGAGCAGGGCCAGACGGAAGACGCAGCGGAGACACATGGGCGGAAATGCAACCTATCGGCATTCCGCCGTCAATGGCCCGTTGTCGCTGAACTCGCGTCCGGCCCATATTTTATGGCGGGATTTCCTGTTGCAGGGGCGCACATTCATTGCACTTTGGGCCGTTCCGAGCATCGCATGACACCGCGCAGTCTATTCGAGAAGGTCTGGGCCGACCACACGGTCCGACAGTTGGCCAATGGCCAGACGCAACTGCTCATTGGCACCCACCTGATCCATGAGGTGACGAGCCCCCAGGCCTTTGGCATGCTGCGCGACCTTGGGCTCAAGGTGGCCATGCCGCACCGCACCTTTGCCACGGTGGACCACATCGTGCCCACGGACCAGCGCACCGAGCCGTTCAGCGATCCGCTGGCCGACGAGATGATCAAGGCGCTGAAGAAAAACTGCGCCGAGCATGGCATCACCTATTTCGACCTCAACTCCGGCCGGCAGGGCATCGTGCACATGGTCGGTCCCGAGCAGGGCATCACGCAGCCCGGCACGACGATCGCTTGCGGCGATTCGCACACCAGCACCCACGGGGCGTTCGGGGCGATCGCGTTTGGCATCGGCACCAGCCAGGTGCGCGACGTGCTGGCCACGCAGACCATTTCGCTGAGCCCGATGAAGGTCCGCCGGATCAACGTCACCGGCCGGCTGCGTCCTGGCGTCTATGCCAAGGATGTCATCCTGCACCTCATCCGCACGCTCGGCGTGAACGGCGGCACGGGCTATGCCTACGAATACGGCGGCGAGGTCTTCGACCGTTTCTCGATGGAGGAGCGCATGACCGTGTGCAACATGTCCATCGAGGGCGGGGCGCGGGCGGGCTACGTCAACCCCGACGAAACCACTTTTGCCTACCTCAAGGACCGGCCCTACGCCCCGCAGGGTGCGGCTTGGGACGAGGCCGTGGCCCGCTGGCGGGCTGTCGCCAGCGATCCCGGCTGCCATTACGACGATGTCGTCACGCTGCGCGGCGAGGACATCCCGCCGACCGTCACCTGGGGCATCAATCCTGGGCAGGGCATCGGCATCGATGAAAACATTCCCGCCCCGCAGGCGGCCGGGTCGGCGGATGAACGCACCGCGATCGAGGAAGCGCTCGCCTACATGAAGCTGCCCGGCGGCGCGCCGATCAAGGGCACCCGGATCGACGTCGCCTTCCTCGGCAGTTGCACCAATGCCAGGCTGTCCGATTTCAAGGAGGTCGCCGCCTACCTGAAAGGCCGGAAGGTGGCGCCCGGGATCAAGGCCATCGCGGTCCCGGGTTCGCAGCTCGTGAGCGCCGTGTGTGCGGAGCTCGGCATCGACCGGGTGTTCCGCGAGGCCGGTTTCGAATGGCGCGAGGCCGGCTGCTCCATGTGTCTGGCGATGAACCCCGACAAACTCGTCGGCGACCAGATCTGCGCCAGCTCCTCCAACCGCAACTTCAAGGGCCGGCAGGGCAGCCCGACCGGCCGCACCCTCCTCATGAGCCCCGTCATGGTGGCCGCCGCCGCGGTCACGGGCGCCGTGGCCGACGCGAGGGAGGTTTTTGCGGTCAATTAAACTTTCAGGCTCAATCTATAGTTACCACAAAGAGCACAAAGCTCACGAAGGAACCGTCCGGACATGTCTGAACTTCGTGCTCTTCGTGGTATAAATACTTCCGCCATGGCTTTAGCAAAAATCATCACAATCTCCGGCCGGGGCGTTGTCGTGCCCGGCAACGACATCGATACCGACCGCATCATCCCGGCGCGCTTTCTCAAGTGCGTGACTTTCGACGGACTCGCGGCCGGGCTGTTTGCCGACGACCGCAAGGCCGCCGGCGGCGGTCATCCGCTGGACGACCCGCGGCACCAAGGGGCGGCCATCCTCATCAGCGGCGCCAATTTCGGCTGCGGCAGTTCCCGCGAGCACGCGCCGCAGGCCATCCGCAAGGCCGGCTTTCGCGCCGTGGTGGCCGAAGGCTACGCCGAGATTTTCTTCGGCAACGCGACCAACATCGGCCTGCCCTGTGTCTCGGCCGCCCGCGCCGATCTTCAGCGGGTGGGGCAGGCGGTGGCGGCCGATCCCGCGCTGTCGGTTACCGTGGACCTCGCCGCCATGCAGTTGCGGTTTGGCGGAAACGCCGTCCCGCTGACGATGCGCGACTCCGCCCGCGATGCCCTCGTCAACGGCCGGTGGGATGCCATCGGCGAACTGCTGGAAGGCCTGCCCCAGGTGGCCGCCGTCGCGGGGCGCCTGCCCTATGTTTCCGCGCCTGCCTGATTTTTTCTGAACCTTTTTGACTTTGCCGGCGTCATAGAACCGTTCTCCAACCTATGATCTTAGCGTATATTGACGTCTTCAAGGGCGCCGGCCTCCTCATTTATCCCTTGGGCCTTTGCTCCGTGGCCGTGGTTTACATCATCAGCGAGCGGGCCTTTGCCCTCCGCCGCGCGGCCGTGATGCCGCAGGACATGGTGGATGGGATCGTCGCCGGCAGGACGGTCACCGGCGGCCGGCATTCCGTGCTGGGCCGGATTCTGGAGTTTGCCGATGCGCACAGCAACGACCCCGAGGCTGTGAAGGCCTTTGCCCGGTTGGAGATCAACCGCATGGAGCGGGGCATTCCTTATCTGGATGTCATCTACGCCGCGGCGCCGCTTATCGGGCTCACCGGCACGGTCACCGGCCTGCTCCTTGTCTTTTCCAAGATTTCGCCCGACACGGGCCTGCCGGACCCGGTGGCCTTCACCAGCGGCGTGGCCTTGGCGCTCTCCGCCACGGTCATCGGTTTGACCATCGCCATCCCGGCGCTGGTGGGCAGCGGCTGGCTGCAACGGCGCGTGGAAAACTACGCGGCGCAGCTCGACGTGCTGCTGGAGCGCATCCTGCAGCGCAGCCGGCGATGAGCAGCACGCTCTACCAGAAGCGGCGCAAACGGCCCGAGATGAACCTCGTGCCGCTGATCGACGTGCTCGTGATCCTGGTGTTCTTCGCCTTCGTCACGATGCAGTTCAAGTCGGCCGCGACGCTCAACATCACGCTGCCGAAGGTCGAGACCGCCGGCAAAAACGAGTTCAAGGGCACCGTCACCATCGGTATCGATCCGGAGGGCGTGCTATCCTTCAACGGCCGCGTGGTCACCGAGGACCAGTTGCTGGTGCTGTTGCGCGAGGTGCGCAACGTGGACAAGGACATCCCCGTGCTCATCATGGCCGATGAGACCACCCAACTGCGGAAGCTCGCCTTCGTGATGGACGCCTGCCGCCGCACCGGCCTGAACAAGTTCAGCCTGCAGTCGCGGTAGGGATTGATTGGGTAGGGCCCGATCTCCGAGCGGGCCGGGGAAGCTCCCACCTGTCTGCACGGGCTGCCCGGAGGTCAGCCCCTACCTTCGACCCGATCCGTCCAGCGAAGAGTGAGTATGGCCGCTGTGCGGCCGTTTGTGCGTTTTGAGTTGTTTCTACTCGCTACTCACTGCCCGCTGCTCGCTACTACTAGGCCCATGAAAATCGTCATCACGGGCGTCACCCGCGGCCTGGGCCGGGCGCTGGCGGAGCATTACATCAAGGCCGGCCATACCGTCATCGGCTGCGGTCGGAGCGGGGAGGCGATCTTTGACCTGCGCATGACGCACGGCGCGCCGCACGATTTTTCGGTCGTGGATGTGGCGCTGGACAACAAGGTCGCGCTCTGGGCGGCGAAGGTGCTGGAGGCCGGCAGTCCGCCCGACCTGCTCATCAACAATGCCGCCGTCATGAACCGGCTCGCCCCGCTGTGGGAGCAGGACGACCGCGAGTTCACGCGGCTGGTGGACGCCAACATCCGCGGCGTCGCCAATGTCATCCGGCATTTCGTCCCCGCGATGGTGGCGGCGAAGAAAGGTGTCATCGTGAACTTCAGCTCGGGGTGGGGTCGCTCGGTTGCGCCCGAGGTGGCGCCCTACTGCATGTCCAAATGGGCGATTGAGGGCCTGACCAAGGCACTGGCCGAAGAGCTGCCGCAAGGCATGGCCGCGGTGCCGCTCAACCCCGGCGTGATCGACACCGATATGCTCCGCGCCTGCTGGGCCGAGGGCGCCGCCAATCACCCGAAGGCCGAAGCCTGGGCCGAGACGGCCGCGCCCTTCATCCTCAAACTCGGCGCGAAGGACAACGGCCGTTCGCTGAGCGTGGGTGGTTTTGAGGGCTGAAACACTCTTGCAGCGCTTTCGTTAGCGCTGAAGCCGGAAAACTCCGGGCGGGCTGCGGTCCGCTCGGAGAGCGGACCCTACCGGCGCTGCCGCGCCACAAGAAAACGCCGGTGGTTTGCTTTGGCTCCACGGAGTCTATCCCTTCCGCAGGTGCCGTTCGAAGGCGGCCAGGGTCTCGGGGCTCACGTGGTGTTCGATGCCTTCGGCGTCCAGCTCGGCGGTCTTTTCGTTGATGCCCAGCGAGCGCAGGAATGAGACCACGGTGGTGTGGCGCTGCTGGCAGGCCTCGGCGAGCTTGCGGCCGGTGCCGGTGAGGAAGATGGCGCGGTAGGGCTGGGCCGTAACGTAGCCGTCGCGCTGCAGGCGGGCGAGGGTGCGGTTGACCGTCACGTGGGTGACGCCCAGGCGGCGGGCGAGGTCCACCACGCGGGCTTCGCCCTGCGCGGCGGCGAGGTCGGCGATCGCCTCGACGTAATCCTCGGCAATCTCCGTGGCGTGCTCGCGGCGTGTTTGCTGCAGGCTCTCGGCCTGGAGGCTCGACGGGCGCACGGATTTCTTCGACTGGCGGGCGGGTTTTTTCACGGACGGCGCGAGGGAAATGAAATCCGGTTGACAAGTCCAGCGGACAAAATGTAGCACATGCTACAAAATGTATAAATACATACAAACCTTGGTGCGCCGGGGCCTGGTCCTGACGGGCCTGCTCGCGATTGGTGCCGGCATGGCGGCGGCGCGGGAGATGACGACCGACCGGCCGGACGGCACGGAAAGCCCCTTCACGGTGCCGGCGGGCCGGGTGCAACTGGAGCTGGATTTTGTGGCATTCAGCCGCGACCGGGAGGCCGGGACGCGGGTGACCGAGTGGCAGGTTGCGCCCTTCAATCTGCGCTTCGGGGTGAGTCAAAACTTTGAATTGGGCGTGCTCGTTGCGCCGCACGTGGTCGTGGCGGAAACGCCACCGGCCGGTCCGCGGGTGCGTCAGGCCGGTTTCGGCGACCTCACCCTGCGGGCCAAGTGGAATGGGGCCGGCAACGACGAAGCCGTGGCCATGGCGTGGGGGTTGATGGCGGATCTCAAGCTGCCAACCGCGGCCGATGGCTTGGGCAACGGCCGGGTCGAGGGCGCGCTGATCCTGCCGCTGGCCTTCGAACTGGGCCGCGGCTGGAGCGGCGGGGCGATGACGGGGGTGGAGTGGACCCGGCCGGCGGCCGGTGTGAACCGCGCCGTCTGGATCAATACCTTCGTGGTGGGCCGCGATCTCACGGAAACCGTCGGCGGATTCCTGGAACTGACTTCGGCCACGGGCGACGGCGCGCATGTGGCCACCTTCAACTTTGGGCTGACCCGTAGCCTCGGGCCGGACTTGCAGTTGGATGCCGGCGTCAACGTGGGACTCTCGCGGTCGGCCCCGGATTTGCTGCTGTTTGCCGGGCTGTCGCGCCGGTTTTGATTTTTCACGCTTATGAAAACGAACAAACTGGGATTCATCCTGCTGGGGCTGCTGCTGGCACCGGTGGCGGAGTTGGAGGCGGCGAAGAAGCTCATTGTCACCACGTTCACGATCATCCAGGACATGGCGCAGAACGTCGCGGGCGACGCGGCCATCGTGGAGTCCATCACCAAACCGGGCGCGGAGATCCACGGCTACGAGCCGACGCCGCGCGACATCGTCCGCGCCCAGCAGGCGGACCTCGTGCTGTGGAACGGCTTCAACCTGGAGCGCTGGTTTGAGCGCTTTTTCGGCAATTTGAAGGAGGTGCCCTCGGCCGTGCTCACCGAGGGCATCGACCCCATCGGCATCGGCGAAGGCCCCTACGCGGGCAAACCGAACCCGCATGCCTGGATGTCGCCGCGGAACGCCCGCATCTACGTGGAAAACATCCGGCGCGCCCTGGTGGAAATCGATCCGGCCAATGCCACCACCTACAACGCCAACGCCGCGGCCTACAGCACGAAGTTCGTGGAGTTGGAGGACTATCTGCGACGGGAGCTGACCGCCATCCCGGCGGAGCAGCGCTGGCTCGTCACGAGCGAGGGGGCGTTTTCCTACCTGACCCGGGATTTTGAACTCGGGGAGCTGTTTCTCTGGGCGGTGAATGCAGACCAGCAGGGCACGCCGCAGCAGGTGCGGCGGGTGATTGATGCCGTGCGCGCCCGGCGGATCCCGGCGGTCTTCAGCGAGAGCACGGTGAGCGACCGGCCCGCGCGGCAGGTCGCCCGCGAGTCCGGCGCGCGCTACGGCGGCGTGCTCTACGTGGATTCGCTGACGACCACCCGCGGACCGGCCCCGACCTACCTGCGCTTGATGGAATCCAATGCCCGGACCATTGTGGACGGACTGACCCGACCATGAACCAGGCCAACGAAGTTCCCGTGGAGCTGACGGTCCGCGACCTCAAGGTTGCCTATCCCAACGGCCATTTGGCGCTCCACGACATGAGCTTCAGCCTCACCGGCGGCACCATCTGCGGCCTCGTGGGGGTCAACGGCAGCGGCAAGTCCACGCTCTTCAAGGCGATCATGGGCTTCGTCAAACCTGCCCAGGGCGCGGTGCAAATCGCGGGGCTCGACCTCGGCGCGGCCCTGCGTCGCAACCTCGTGGCCTACGTGCCGCAGGCGGAGGAGGTGGACTGGAGCTTTCCGGTCAGCGTGTGGGACGTGGTGCTGATGGGCCGCTACGGCTACATGAATTTCCTGCGCATGCCCCGCGCCGAGGACCGGCGCATCGCGGAGGAAAGCCTGCGGCGCGTCGGGATGCTGGCCTTCCGCGACCGGCAGATCGGCGAACTTTCCGGCGGCCAGCGCAAGCGCGTCTTCCTGGCCCGCGCCCTGGCGCAGCAGAGCCGCGTGATCCTGCTCGACGAGCCCTTCACCGGCGTGGACGTGAAGACGGAGACCACGATCATCGAGTTGCTGCGCACCCTGCGGACGGAGGGGCACCTCATCCTCGTCTCGACCCACAACCTCGGCTCCGTGCCGGAATTCTGCGACCAGGTCGTGCTCATCAACCGCACGGTCCTGCACGCGGGCGCCACCGCCGAGGTCTTCACCCAGGAGAACCTCGTGCAGGCCTTTGGCGGCGTGCTGCGGCATTTCCATTTCGACCAGTCCACCGTGCAGAAGCACGACGGGAAGGCCGTCACCCTGCTGACCGACGACGAGCGGCCGCTCGTCTTCGGCAAGGGCGGGCACCTTGAATACAGCCAGCGCAAGGGCAAGGAGGACGTGGTCGAGCAGCGCGCCGAGGAGGAGGACGACAAGTGAGCGGAGCCAATCGCAGGCCATCGGATCAGCGCCAAGTGGGTAGGGACCGACCTCCGGGCGGGCCGCTTTGGTGGACGCACGGTTCTCCGGTCCGCCCGGAGGTCGGACCCTACCTGCCGGCTGCAATCAAGGGCTTATCCCGATGATCGAGACGCTGCTCATCCCGCTGCAATACGACTACATGCTCCGCGCCATCTGGGTGAGCGGGCTGGTCGGGGGCGTGTGCGCGTTTCTTTCCTGCTACATTACGCTCAAGGGCTGGTCGCTGATGGGCGACGCGCTGTCGCATGCGGTGGTGCCGGGCGTGGCGGTGGCCTACCTTATCGGCTGGCCGTTCGCGGCGGGCGCCTTCCTCACCGGGCTGCTGGCGGCGGTGGGCATGGGTTTTGTCAAGGCGCGCACCCGGCTGCGGGAAGACGCGGTCATCGGCGTGGTGTTCACGGCCTTCTTTGCGCTGGGGATATTTCTCATTTCGGTCCGTCCTGGCAGCGTGGACCTGAAGGGCATCATTTTCGGCAACGTGCTGGCCATCGCCGACGGGGACGTCGTGCAGGTGCTGATCATCGCGGTCGTGACCCTGCTGGTGCTGGGCCTGAAGTGGCGCGACCTGCTGCTGTTTTGCTTCGATCCCGCGCAGGCCCGGGCGCAGGGACTGAACGTCACGGTGCTGCACTACCTTCTCCTCACCCTGCTTTCGGCGACGGCGGTGGCGGCGCTGCAGACCGTGGGCGCGCTGCTGGTTGTGGCCATGCTGGTCACGCCCGGGGCCACGGCCTACCTGCTGACGGACCGTTTCGGCCGGATGATTGCGATCGCGGTGGGTCTCGGCGCGGGTGCTTCCGTGGCCGGGGCCTATGCCAGCTACTTTTTCGACGGCGCCACCGGCGGCTGCATTGTGACGCTGCAGACCCTGCTGTTCCTGCTCGCGCTGGTTTTTGCGCCGAAACACGGCCTGCTGGCCGCCCGCGCTTCCCGGCGGACCGTAGCGTTTAACTCCTGATGCGCGCATTATTGAGACTTACCCAAAGAAGTGACCGTGAGGTAGGGCCCGGCCTCCGGGCGGGCCGCTCGGAGATCGGCCCCTACCCAGCTCGCGTCTTTCGTCACTTCGATTGGAAATCGTCAATAATCCAAAGCCAGGCTGTCTTGCGAGGTTCCTGTCATTCTGAACGAAGCGAAGAATCCAATCGTGGCTGCGCTGCGGTTGGTGCAATGAATTCTTCGGCTGCGCCTCAGAATGACATTAGTTCGCGTTGAACCATGGACGTGTTGCTCGAACCTTTCCGTTACGGCTTCATGATCGAGGCCATGGCCGCGGGCGCCGCGGTCGGGGCCGTGTGCGCCGTGCTCTCGTGCTATCTTGTGCTGAAAGGCTGGTCGCTGATGGGCGATGCCGTGTCGCACGCCGTGCTGCCCGGCCTCGTGCTGGCCCATGTGGCCGGTGTGCCGCTGGCGCTGGGCGCCTTTGTTTCCGGGCTGCTGTGCGCGGTGGCGACCGGCTGGATCAAGGCCAACAGCCGGGTGAAGGAAGACACCATCATGGGCGTGGTGTTCACCGGGCTGTTTGCGGTGGGCCTGGTCATGTTCACCAAGGTCCACACGGACCTGCATCTCGATCACATCCTCTTTGGCAACATCCTGGGCCTGGAGCGCGGCGACCTGCGGGCGACGCTGCTCACCAGCGTTGTCGTGCTGGCGGTGGTGCTGCCCTTGCGGCGCGACCTGATGCTGTTCTGCTTTGATCCGGCGCAGGCGCAGGCGATCGGATTGCGCACGCAGGTCCTGTATTACCTGCTGCTTTCGCTGCTGGCGCTGACCATCGTCGTCTCGCTGAAGGCCGTGGGGATCATCCTCGTGGTTGCGATGCTGATCACGCCCGGCTGCGTGGGCTATCTGCTGACCGACCGGTTTGACCGGATGCTGGCTATCGCGACGGTCACCGCGGTCGGCTCCAGCGTGACGGGCGTCTATGTGAGCTTCTTTTTGGATGCCTCCACGGGGGCCTGCATCGTGCTCGTGCAGGCCGCCGTCTTCCTGCTCGCGCTCGGCTTCGCCCCGAAGCACGGGTTGATCACCCTCCGGCGGCGCGCGGTGCGTTGAGGCTTGGATCGGTTTCAATCACACGCTGACCGTTGCACGAAGGCAGGGCTGGCCGGCCGCGCCATTCCGCGGCTGGAGCGGTTCAAATAATCCCATAGCCGGAAAAATGAACAGGCTGGGAAGGTCCCTGAAGAAATAGCCGCAAAAAGCCGCAAAGAATCCACGAGCGGATGAGGCCTGAAAGGCGCCTATAGGCGCGCGGGAGAGCAGCATTGGGAAAAGGATACTTTTGCGCCTCTTTGCGGCCATAACTTAGTTTGAACCGCACTAGGATTCATCTGTAGCGATAACTTCGAGCAGCGCTTGGCCGCCACCGCACTTAAAACGTCGGGGACCATTATCCTTAACGGCCCTGGCCTTGGCGTCCAATCAGGGCGGTTAGGGATAACCGCCCCTACCATGCGTATCACCACCTGCTCACCCTGCAAACAGCTCGCGGAACAGGTGCAGGGCGAAGATGCCGGCGAGGACGTAAACGATCCAGTTGGTCTGCCGGCCCTTGCCGATGGCGAGATGGATGAGCGCGTAGGCCACGAGGCCGAGCCCGATGCCCTCGGCGATGCTGAACGTGAGCGGTGTGGCGACGATGATGATGAAGGCCGGGGCCACCTCCTCCAGTTCGCGGAGGTTGAGCTGGGCGGCCGACTGGAACATGAAGATGCCCACGACGACCAGCGCCGGCGCGGTGGCGACGGCGGGGATGGCCTGGATCACCGGGGTGAAAAACAGGGCGAGGATGAACAGCCCGGCTACGGTGACACCGACGAGGCCGGTGCGGCCGCCGGCTTCCACGCCCGAGGCGGACTCGATGTAGCTCACCACGTTGGAGGTGCCAAAGCCCGCCGAGGCGATGACGCCGAGCGAGTCGGCCACGAGGGCTTTGCCGGCGCCGGGGAGGCGGCCCTCCTTGTCCAGCAGCCCGGCGCGCTGGGTGACGCCGATGAGAGTGCCCACGTTGTCGAAGAGCGCGATCAGCAGCAGCGTGAGCACGACGGTGAGCGCCTTGAAGAAATCCTCCCGGAAGTAGCCGAACTCGAGCTTGAGAAACGTGTCGGCCATCGAGGCCGGCAGGGAGACGAACTGGTCGGGCAGGGCGGTGACCGTGCCGCCGCGGCCGTCGGGCACGATCAGGCCGATTAGTGTGACGGCGAAGATGGAAAGAATGATGCCGCCGGGCACGCGGCGGACCATCAGCACCACGGTGAGCAAAATGCCCGCGAAGCAGAGCAGCACCGGCAGCGAGCCCAGCTGTCCGTGGGTCACGAGCGTCTCGGGGTGGCCGGCGATGATCCCGCCGTTCTTCAGGCCGATGAAGGCGATGAAGAGCCCGACGCCGCAGGTGATGGCCATCTTCAACTGGTAGGGGATGCCGTTGATGATTTTTTCGCGGATGCCGCTGAGCGAGAGGCCGAGGAAGGCCAGCCCGTTGATGAACACGAGGCCGAGCGCCTGCTGCCAGGGCACGCCGAGGCCGACGCAGACGGTGTAGGCGAAATAGGCGTTGATCCCCATGCCCGGCGCGAGCGCGAGCGGGAAGTTCGAGTAGAGCGCCATGATCAGCGTGCTCACGGCGGCGCTCACGGCCGTGACGGTGATGAGGCCCTCAATGGGCATGCCGGCGGCGGCGAGGATGGCGGGATTGACCGCGAGGATGTAGGCCATCGCGGCAAAGGTCGTGCAGCCGGCCTGCACCTCGCGCCCCGGGGTGGTGCCGTGCTGGTCGAGCTTGAAGAGGCGGTTGAGCATGGGGCGAAAAATCGTTCTCGTTCTCCTAATCGTTCTCGTTCTCGCTGGAAGGCAGGTAGGATTGCGAGAACGATTAAGATTACGAGAACGATTGGGAATCCGGATTTATGCAGCTGATTGACGCCCATGTGCACCTGTATCCGCCGGAGGTGAACCGCGACCCGGCGGACTGGGCCGCGGCCTGCGGTGAGCGCCACTGGGCGGAATTGTGCACACGCCGCCGCAAAAACGGGCAGCGGGTGCAGGCGTTTCCCAGTGTGACGGAGCTGCTGCACGCGATGGATGCGGCCGGCGTGGGGCGGGCGGTCCTGCTCGGCTGGTATTGGGAGCGGCCGGAAACCTGCCGGATGCAAAACCGGTTTTACGCGGAGTGTGTCCGGGCGCACCCGGACCGGTTGTCGGCCTTTGCCACGCTTCATCCCGGGGCCGGGTTGACGGACACGCTGGAGAATCTTGGCCAGGCGCGGGATGCGGGTTTTTGCGGGCTGGGTGAACTTTCGCCGCACAGTCAGGGTTATGCCTGCGACGATCCGGTTTTAGACGCCGCGCTGGAATGGGCGGGAAAAATGGGCTGGCCGGTAAATCTGCATGTCACCGATCCGGAAAGCCGCGCTTACCCCGGACGGGTGGAGACCCCGTTGGCGGATTTCCTGAAGCTTGCCCGACGTTTTCCGCAGACCACTTTCATCCTCGCCCACTGGGGCGGACTGCTGCCGCTGCGCACGGCGGAGGCCATGCCGGACAATGTTTACTACGACACCGCGGCGAGTCCGCTGCTCTACGGCCAGGACATCTGGAGAAAATTCTGCGCGCAGGTCCCGGCGGAGCGCGTGCTGTTTGGGTCGGATTTTCCGCTCAACCTGTATCCGGGCATTGATGCGGAGCCTAATCTTTCCCGGCTCGTCGCGGAGGTTCACCGCTCGGAGTTGGATGCGGCCGCGTTGCGGGCGATCGTCGCGGACAACGCAAAGCGGCTGCTGCGACTTTAGGGCGGTTCAAATAATGCCATAGCCGGAAAAATGAACAGGCTGGGAAGGTCCCTGAAGAAATAGCCGCAAAAAGCCGCAAAGAATCCACGAGCGGATGAGGCCTGAAAGGCGCCTATAGGCGCGCGGGAGAGCAGCATTGGAAAAGGATACTTTTGCGCCTCTTTGCGGCCATAACTTAATTTGAACCGCTCTAGCAGATGCTGGGTAGGTGGGGGCCGTTGTCCTCAACGGACTTTGCCGATCGGCGCTCATCAGGGCGGTTAAGGATAACCGCCCCTACCGTTCGGACGATTCAACGCGCCAAAGCCCACGGCAGCACGGGGCTTTGCGGGTGGTTGACCACGATTTGCAGGCCCGCGGTGAGGCCGGAGGGCAGGGGGACGGGCACGGTGAGGATGGGCAGGCCCGCGAGGCTGCCGGGCGCGGTGACGGCGAGCAGGCGGTCGCGGTTGGCCTGGTTGCAGTCGGCCTTGGTCAGCGCCGCGCAGGGCGCAGCGGGCATGACGAGAAAATCGCAACTGGCGAACACCTGCGCCCATTTCAGACGGACCAGGGTCAGGATGGTTTGGGCGCGGGTGCGTTGCTCCTCGGTCCACCGGTGGCCGCGGTCGAGCCGTGCCCACACGGCGGGGTCGTAGCGGTCTTTATAGGGTTTCATCCAGTCCCGGTGGATCGCATACGCCTCCGTGCTTTGGATCACGGCGTAGGCGAAGGACGATTCGGCAAAGGCGTCGAGCAGGTCGCGTTGCATCTCCGCGGGCGCGGGCTCGGCGAAACGCTTGGTCGATGCTTCGCGGCAGGCGAGCGCGACCTCGGCGTCGAGCCCGGGCAATTCAAGGTAAACGCCGCGCGGTTCGCGTTTGGGCTCGCGCCAGCCGATGAGGGCGCCGAGGGCGTGGCGCATGTCGGCGGCGGTGCGGGTGAACCAGCCGGCGGTGTCGAAGGACGGAGCGAGCGGAAAGGCATCGGCGATCCACTCGTCGCGCGGCGTGAGCCGGAAGCCGTAAAGCCCGCAAAAGGCCGCCGGCACGCGCACGGAGCCGCCGGTGTCGGTGGCGGTGGCGAAGGGCACGACGCCGGCGGCCACGAGCGCGGCCGAGCCGCTGCTGGACCCGCCGGTGGTGCGACCCGGAAAATGCGGATGCTCACAATCGCCGTAATGCGGATTCTCGCCGGTGAGGCCGTAGGCGAACTCGTGCAGGTGGCTCTTGCCCGCAAGCACGGCCCCGGCACCGGTGAGCCGGCGGGTGAGGACGCCGTCCTGCGCGGGCGCGGGCCGCACTTCGGCGAGGAAGGCCGAGCCGGCGCGGGTGGGCTCGCCGGCGACGTCAAAGAGGTCCTTCGTGAAATAGGGTATGGCACCGAGGGGGGCTTCGCGATTGGCCGCGGCGAACCGGGCCGTGAGCGCGGGCTCGTCCGGCAGGCCGGCGATGCATGCGCGCTGCTGCGCAGCGGGCAATGCGGCGACACCGTCCAGCAAGCGCCGCGCGGCCTGGGTGGGGTTCAATTCGTGCCAGGCGGCGAAGTCCATGGCAGTGCGTGCGCTCAGACGGTCTGCTCGATGGGCAGCTCGTGCAGCTTCAGCTCCGGATTTTTTTCGGTGAAGTAGCCCATCGTCCATTCGTTGGGGAAAAGCACGACGGGGTGGTCGAACTTGTCCGCGCCGAAGCTCACGCCCGAGGCGACGATGGTGGTGGAGAAATCGTAGGCCTTCACGCCCGGCGGAAGCTCCAGCCACCGGAGGAGGCTCCAGGGCGTGGGCGTGAGCCGGGACTCGGCGTTGTATTCGGCCTGCAGCCGGTATTGCACGACCTCGAATTGCAGCGGGCCGACGGCGGCGAGGAGGGTGGCGCCGGGCGGGGCATTCTTGGCGCTGAAGGATTGCACGACGCCTTCCTGCAGGAGCTGTTCGAGGCCGGCGCGGTATTTTTTGGCGTCGCCGGAATTCGGGTTGGTGATGTAGGTGAAAACCTCGGGCGGGAAGCGCGGGATTTCGTCGTAGCGGATGGCCTTGTCCTCCGTGAGGGTGTCGCCGATCCCGAACTCGCTGTGGCCGACAAGGCCGATGACATCGCCGGGCCAGGCCTCGTCCACGGTCTCGCGTTCCTGGCCGAAGAGCTTGTGCGAGGAGGAGAGGCGCACCGTCTTGCCCGTGCGCTGGTGGATGACCGTCATGTCACGCGTGAACCGGCCGGAGCAGACGCGGAGGAAGGCGATGCGGTCGCGGTGCTTCGGGTCCATGTT
>DDSZ01000041.1:0-402 GCA_002344205.1 Opitutaceae bacterium UBA2377 | reverse complement strand
AGGAAGCCGTCGAGGAGGAGCTGGATGCCGAAGTTGTTCACGGCGCTGCCAAAGAAAACCGGCGTCTGCCGGCCGGCCTGCACGGCGGCGAGGTCGAAGGGATGGCCGGCGCCGTCGAGCATGGCGAGCTGCTCGGTGACTTCGCCGTAGGTGTAGTCATCAAGCCGGGTGCGCACGGCGCGATCTTCCAGCGAGGTGACGTTGACGGGCGCCTGGTATTTGCCGCCGGGCACGCGTTCGAAGAGGTGGACCTGCTGCGAGCGGCGGTCGAAGACCCCGCGGAAGGAAGGGCCGTTGCCGAGCGGCCAGATGAGCGGCGAAGCCTGGAGGCCGAGCACGTTTTCCAGTTCATCGAGCAGGTCGATCGGGTTCAGCGTGGGCCGGTCGCACTTGTTCATGAAC
>DDSZ01000002.1:144569-172307 GCA_002344205.1 Opitutaceae bacterium UBA2377 | reverse complement strand
GTCTGGACCGTGTCTCAGTTCCAGTGTGGCTGATCATCCTCTCAGACCAGCTACCCGTCTTAGCCTTGGTGAGCCGTTACCTCGCCAACTAGCTGATAGGCCGCGAACTCCTCTTAAAACGTCAGGCCTTGCGGTCCCTGACTTTAGTTCAATTCCCATGCAGGAACTGACCACATGCGGTATTAATTCGCCTTTCGGCGAGCTATTCCCCATTTTAAGGTAGATTGTTCACGTGTTACGCACCCGTTCGCCACTGCGTTTCAATTGTATTGCTACAACTGAAACACCGTTCGACTTGCATGTCTTAACCACGCCGCCAGCGTTCATTCTGAGCCAGGATCAAACTCTCCGAAAAGAGTTTAGAACCTAGTGATTCTGAACTACTAATGTGATCCCGGCGGGAAGCCGGGATCGTTTTTTGAATTTTGATTGGGGGTCCCAATCAATCGCACAAAGTAAATTTCAAAGAGCTTCCCTGTGAGGGAAAGATTTCCAGCAAGATTTTTTTTAAGATAACCGTCAACTACTTTTCGAAATATTTTCGAAAAACTGTCGGACATCGAAACTTTCAAGCTGCCCTTGGTTGTTCGGTTGAGGTCTTTCGACCAGACTGTTCAGCGAAGGGAGGGCGGAAAATGCAACCCAGCCCATTCTCTTCAAGCACTATTTTAAAAAAAGCGAAAATGATTCGTTAATATTTTTATATCAATTACTTACAATACCAGAAAACGGCTTCAGCAGCTTGGCCCATCTTCCGGTTGCTCATCCTCAAGCACCAGCCTTCTGTTTGTATCCACAATATAAATATGGCACCGCGTCTCGGCGACCCCGCCCACGGAATCTTTGCGCCGCACAGGGCTCGACTCTTGTCCGCACTGCCCAAATCGTCATTCTCCATTGGTGCCAAGGTATAGCATAGACCGACCATACCAAAGCCAAAGCACTACCGTAAGCCGCCCTATCACCTCCCTCGTGCGCCTGACCCTTCCCCTCAGTTACCTCAACGTCTTCAAAACCACCACGCGCGGCCGCTGGGATCGGCTGACTCCTGTCGCCTTGCTCGGCCTTTCGCTTTACGGGGTGTTTTTCATCTACAGCGCCCAATTGTCGGTGCAGGGTAGTAATTGGACTACTCAGATAGTGTGGTTGCTAGCCGGCGCGGTCGTGTATGTGGCCGTCTCACTCATTGACTACCGGTTTTGGCTGAGTGTCGCGCACTGGTTTTATTTGGCGGCGATGTTGCCGCTCATCGTGGTCTTGCTGCCCGGCATAGGCAGCGAGCGCTTTGGCGCCACGCGCTGGCTCGATTTCGGTTTTTTTGCCTTCCAACCCTCTGAGACTGCCAAAGTTGCCGTGCTATTGATCACCGCCAGCCTGCTGGTGCGTTCGCAAATTGGCACCGTCCGCCAGTCGCTGGGCGTCCTCGGAAAATTGGCCCTTGCGGTGGGAGTGCCGTTGCTCCTTATCCTGCTTCAGCCCGACCTGAAGTCCGCAATCGTGCTGCCCCCGATGGTATTTTCCATGCTCTACGTGTCCAAGCTGTCGTCCCGCTTTTTTGCCGGCGCCTTGGGTGCGTTTCTTTTTGTGGTGGCCGTAGTATCTTGGGATACATGGCGTTACGCCAACTTCATGGAGTCAAACGGTTACTCTTACATCAAGGACCGGGGCAAATACGAGCCTTACAGCTTCGTCCCCCTCCATGATTACCAGCGCGACCGGATTATTTCCTTTGTCGCACCCGACAAAATCGACCCCATGGGCATCGGTTGGAACCAGCGCCAGTCGCTGATTTCCGTCGGCAGCGGCGGGCTCGCTGGCAAAGGCTGGACCGAGGGCTCGCAGGCCCAGTTGGGCTATCTGCCCCGCTCGGTCGCGCACAACGATTTCATCTTCTCGGTCATCGCCGAGGAGAAAGGTTTTCTGGGAAGCATTATGGTCCTGGGCCTGTTTGGGATAGTGCTGTTCAACGGCATACGCATCGCCGGTCTCGCCCGAGACCGTCTCGGCGTCGTGATCGCCATCGGCGTCACGGTGCTCTTCGCCGTGCATGTGTTTGTGAACATCGCCATGACCATCGGCCTCGTGCCCATCACGGGCATACCACTTCCCTTTATTAGCTATGGCGGCTCCTTTGTGCTCAGTTGCTGCATGCTGCAAGGACTGGTCCAGAGCGTCTATCGCTTCAGGAAGGATTTCACATGAATATCCTTCTTCGCGCTATCGACCGCTCTGCCGGGATTTCCTGCGCTGCAACGGTCGCACCCGGGTGCCCCATGAACCCACAACGCCAACCGCACCATGAGCGATCAATCGCAACCCAACTCCGGCCACTCCCCGGACGTCACCCAAAAATACGATGAGGAACTTGCCCACCCGCCGCCAGCCGCGGCGACCCAGCCTGCTTCCGCCGCCGAACTGAAGGCTGGGGCCGAGGAGCGCGCCAAACAGCGTCCCCTGCTGCAGAAAATCCTCGCCGTTTTCAAAAAAGAAAAGGGCTCCTACCGCGAGCTCATCATCAACTCCGAGCCGCTGGAAAAGCGCGTCGCGCTCCTTGTGGACGGCCGCCTCGAGAAATTCGAGATCGAGCGCGAGTCCGACAACCGCATGGTTGGCGGCATCTACAAGGGTCGCATCAAGAACCTCGACCCCGGCCTCAAGGCCGCCTTCGTGGACATCGGCTACTCCAAGAACGCCTTCCTGCACTACTGGGACATGCTGCCCGCCGCCGCCGACTCCTCCGTCGAGGTGGTCCGGGTGAACCGCCGCAAAAACGCCCCGGCCCGCACCGCCGAGCCCACCGTCAAGGACATCCCCAACCTCTATCCGCCCGGCAGCGAAATTGTCATTCAGGTCACCAAGGGCCCCATCGGCACCAAGGGCCCCCGCACCACCACCAACCTCTCCCTGCCCGGACGCTATCTCATCCTCATGCCTTTCAGCGAAGGCTGCGGCATCTCGCGCAAAATTGAGGATCCCGGCGAACGCAAACGCCTCAAGCAAATGCTCAACGAACTCACCATCCCGGAGGGCATGGGTGTGATCGTCCGCACCGCCGGCGAAGGCAAGAAGACCCGCTACTTCGTGCGTGACCTGCACATCCTGCTTAAAAAATGGGAGGAGATCACCACCAAGATGAAGTCCGAGCGCTCCCCCGCCTGCCTCTATCAGGAGCCCGACCTCGTCGAGCGCACGGTGCGCGATTTTCTCACCGAGGAAGTCGATCGCGTGCTGATCGACGACAAGGCCAGCCATGAGCGCACCCAGGACCTCGTCGGCCAGATCTCCAAGCGCTCCCGCTCGAAGATCGCCTTCTACAACGACAGCATCCCCATCTTCGAACGCTTCAACATCGAGCGGCAGATCGAGCAGACCGGCCAGCGCAAGGTTCCCCTGCCCTCCGGCGGCGAAATCGTCATCGACGAGACCGAGGCGCTCATCTCCATCGACGTCAACACTGGCTCCCACAAGGCCCGCGGTGGCGACGAGAAGAACGTCATCTATGCCGTCAACCTTGAGGCTGCCTCCGAGGCCGCACGCCAGATCCGCCTCCGCAATCTCGGCGGGCTCATCATCATCGACTTCATCGACATGAAGGAACGCCGCCATCGCAACGCCATCTACGAAAAGATGGTCGAGGAAATGGCGCACGATAAGGCCAAGAACCACATCCTGCCCATCTCCACGCTCGGCATCCTGCAGATGACCCGCCAGCGCCAGCAGGAGTCGCTCTCCTCCAACCTCTACACCGACTGCCCCTATTGCCGGGGCCGCGGCATCGTGAAGAGCGCCACCACCATGTCCGTCGAGTTGCAGCGCAAGCTCTCCTCGGTCGTCCGTCGCCTGCAGCTCCGCAACGACGGCAAGGAGTATTCCCTCCGCGTCCTCGTCCACCCGAGCATCCTCGAACGCCTCCGTAGCGAGGACGCCGAGCTGCTCGTGCGCATGGAGCGGCTCTTCGGCGTGAAATTGGCCTTCCGCGCCGATCTCAACTACCACGTCGAAAACTTCAAGATCATCAACGCCCTTACCGGCGAGGAATACCGGTGATGTGGTCCGAGCAGTTAATTCTATTTCTGTGAGTTAATTCTGTTTTCGAGACCCGGCTCTAAAAAGCCGGGTCTCTTGTTTGTTGCGCGCAGTGAGAGAGCGCGCTGGATGCCGCGTAAGACCGGAGTCGTCCTTGCGTTCCCAACCAGGTATTTCAATCGGGCTGCGCTCGGGGATTGCATTTAGGCATGATTCTGACTGACGCTACCGATAGTCGATGAGCCTTACCCAACCCCGGTTCAGCTTTGGCAAATCACGCGGCTTCACGCTCGTGGAGATCATGGTGGTGATTGTCATTATAGGCCTATTGGCCGCTCTCGCGATCCCGGCCATCCGCCGCAACCAACTGGCCTCAAAAAGCACCCGTGTGATCAACGATTTTCGTGTCTTCGTCCAAGCCTTTGAAATCTACAACACGCAAAACGGTAGTTGGCCGGAATCTGCGGCCCCGGGTGTCATGCCCAATCTGCCTACCGCCATCACCGACACCCTGAAAGCCGGCAGTTGGCAGGCAGCCACCACTGTCGGCGGACTGTGGCAGTGGGACAACCAGCTCTCCACCGGCGGCAACGCCGGTGTCTGTATCATCGGCTTCACCTCCTCCGACGAGCAACTCCAGCAAATCGACGCCAAACTGGACGATGGGAATCTCACCACCGGCAATTTCCAAAGGACATCTGCCACGCGGTTGATCTACATTCTTGAATAGGGCGGCTGAGCCCGCCGGGGGCACAAACAACCGCGGTCGGCAGAAATCGACATCCGCTCCCGGAACGCATCTTTTCGCCACCCATGGTCGCCCCCTTCGCCGTTCACAAGACCCTCTTTGTCGATTCGACGCCACTGCTTGCCGACCCGGCGGCTCTACGCGTCCGCGCCGCCGAGGACGGCTACCTCTTTTTCAAAGGCCGGCTGCCGGCTGGCGAACTGCTGGCCTTGCGCGCCGAAATGCTCGCGATCGTTGATAAATACGGCTGGCGTCAGCCCGGTCAGGACGCCCTCGGTGGCCTGATCGATTACGACGCCATCAACCGCATCACCGAGGAGGAGATGCACCGCGCCGATGTCGGCGTAACGGCCGATGCTTATCACGACGTGCAGCGGCTCGAGCGCTTCCATCGCCTGCCACATCACCCGCGCCTCTTGGAGATTTATCGCGCCCTGTTTGATCGCGAGGTGTTGGTTCATCCCCGGCACATCGCGCGGATGATCACCCCGCACACTTGCATGGTGCCGACTCCGCCTCATCAGGATTTTCCCTACATCCAGGGTTCCACCAACACCTGGACTTGCTGGTTTCCGGTCGGCGACTGCCCGCGCGCCATGGGCGGACTCACCGTGCTGCAGGGTTCGCACAAAAATGGTTACTTGCCCGTGCAATTGGCCAAAGGCGCCGGCGGCCGCGCCGTGCCCCTCTGCCCGACCGATACACACTGGGTTGAGGGCGACTACGAAATCGGCGACGTGCTGACCTTCCCCTGCCACACGATCCACAAGGCCCTGCGCTGCCAGTTCAAGGACCGCATCCGTCTCTCGCTCGATGTGCGCTATCAACCCGCCGACGAACCCGTGGACAACAGCTCGCTGAACCCACACTGTCCGCTTAAGTGGGAAGAAATCTACGCCGGCTGGAAACACGACGACCTGAAGTATTACTGGCGCAAACTCCCCCTGAACGTGAGTTCGTGGGACGATGGCTACCTCCTGCCGCGGCGGCGGATTTGCTAGCTTCGGCTCAAGCCAAGACCGCCCGATAGCGGTCAACCAGCAGATCAATCAGCTCGGGAATGTCGCCCAGCAGCCCCGCCCGCGCCACCCGCAACCCCGGGCTCTCCGATTCCGCCCGGGCGCAAATCTGTGCGATATCGCCGCCTTCGCCGGCGTGACGCCCCGGCAACAGGAAAAGATGCGCCACGACTATCTGGCCTGCGTTCCACGGTGGGGTCGCAAGCAGGTTTGCCAGCAGCGGCTCGTTGAAATCATACTCCGCTCCCGGCCGCCGCTCCATGCTGCAGGGCGCGACCACGGCAACTCGCTCCCCCAGGAGTTGCGCCAGATGGTCCGCCACCCGGTCCCGCACTTCCGTCACCTCGCGCAGCGGCGAGCCGTGATCCACCAGCGCCACCTTGGTATGCGCATCCCAGCCTGTCCTCGTCATCACATCCTCAACTTGCCCCGCAATCATTTGTGCCAGTCGATCCTCCGCTCCCGCATGGAGCGGCAAAGCCATCCGCACCGTGATCGTTGGACGATCCGCCCGCACCCGCTCGATTACCTGCGGCAGGTATTCGGACAATGCCCGCGTCGGCCCGATGAACAACGGCACGATCAGAAAATCCGTGATTCCCTCTGTCAGCCGCATACGCAGTGCCGGCTCCAATACTTCCGCGCACCGGCCGTCCAGCAGCGCGGCCGCCACCCGGTCCGAATGTTGCAACGATACGGGCTCCACCCGCCGCCCCAATCGCTCACCCAGCGTCGCCGCCAACTGCCTCAGGCGCAGGATCGCGGCCGGCTCCAGCGTGCCGTTGTCTACGAGCAATACCGCCGACTTGGCCTCGCTCCCGCTCATAGCCCGAATGCCATCGGCTGCGCCACTTGGCTGAGTTCTTTCCAGCGCACCACTTCGCCAACGATGATCAAAGTCGGCTGGCCGCGCAGTTGCTCGCTCAAAGTCTCCGCCAGCCCAAGGGTCGCGACATGCACCCGCTGTTGCGGCAATGTCGCATTGCTTACGACGGCGAGCGGTGTGTCACCGTTCAGTCCGCCTTCGGCCAGCGCCCGTGCGATCTCCGGCAGCCGGCGCACCCCCATGTAAATGCACAACGTCGCCCCGGTCCGCGCCAGCGCCGCCCAGTCCACCGCCGCGTGGTCACCTTTGTTCGCACATTCGTGTCCGGTCACAAAAACCACCGCCGAGGCCGCACCCCGAAAGGTCAGCGGAATCTCCGCCATCGCGCCGGCCGCCACTGCCGCCGTCACCCCGGGCACGATTTCATAGGGTATCCCGGCTGCCGTCAGGGCCTGCATTTCCTCTCCACCCCGGCCAAACACCAGCGGATCGCCGCCTTTCAGCCGCACCACCCACCGGTTTTTCCGCGCTTCCCGCACCATAATTTCCCCAATTTCCTGTTGCGGCATGCAGTGCATCCCCGCCCGCTTGCCCACATAGATTCGCTCTGCCCCGGTCGGGCAATGATCCAGCAGTTCTTGGTTCACCAGATCATCATAGATCACGACATCTGCTTTGTTGAGAACAGCTTGTCCGCGCAAAGTCAGCAAATCGACCGCCCCCGGCCCGGCTCCCACGAGGATCACCCGTCCGGCCTCCGGCAGCCTGTCATAATCCCGTTTTACTGCTTTACTCATCTTGCAGTTTTAATCTTTAGTTTATTACTATATTTATCAACTATAAAGATTGTCATGTCCGCCCCCGAACCCGCCAAGCCCACTCACAACGAAGTCATCAAGACCGCCATCCCCACGCTCGCGGGCAACATTGCCGCCACGATGGCCGATCCGGCCGCAGACCGCTTTTCTGAGGATGACCAGCAGTTCATCAAGTTTCACGGGATCTACCAGCAGGACGACCGCGACCTGCGCAAGACCGGGAAAAAATACATGATGATGATCCGCGGCCGCATCCCCGGCGGCGTGATGACATCGGCCCAGTGGATCACCTTCGACAATCTCGCGACCCAATACGGCAACAACACCCTGCGCCTCACCACCCGGCAAAGCATCCAGTTTCACGGCGTCCTGTTGTCGGGCCTCGGTGCCCTCATCAAAAAAATCAACGAGTCGCTGCTCTCCACCCTCGCCGCCTGCGGCGATGTGAACCGCAACATCACCGCTTCACCCACGCCCGCCCACACCAGGGCCCGCGAGCTGGTTTACACCGACAGCGTCCGCCTCGCCGAGGCCCTCGCCCCGCAGACCAAGGCCTACCACTCCATCTGGATCGATGGCGTCCAGCTCAAGCTCGACGACCCCGCCCACAAGGACTTCGTCGATCCGCTCTACGGCCGCACCTACCTGCCGCGCAAGTTCAAGGCCGGCCTCGTCATCCCGCCGGTCAACGACATGGATATCTTCACCAACGACCTCGGTTTCATCGCCATTGTCGAAGGCGATCAGCTCCTCGGCTACAACCTCGCGGTCGGCGGCGGCATGGGCCGCAGCCATGGCAACGTGCAGACTTTCCCGCGGCTCGCCGACGTTATCGGCTTCCTGCCGCCGGAAAAGGTGATCGAGGTCGCGAAAGCCGTGCTCACCATCCACCGCGACTTCGGCGACCGCACCAACCGCAAACACGCCCGCCTCAAATACGTCCTCGAGGAACGCGGCACCGACTGGATGCGCGACGAGGTCAACCGCCGCACCGGCTTTGCCCTCGGCCCCGTGCGTCCCTACGAGTTCACCACGACGGGTGATCTCTACGGCTGGCATCGCGCGGTGGACGGCTCGCTGTTCCTCACGCTCTTCGTCGAGACCGGCCGCATCAAGGACGTGCCCGGCCACACCCAGAAGACCGCGCTGCGTCAGGTCGCGGAGCAATTTCCCCACATTGAGTTCCGCCTCTCGGCCAACCAGAACGTCATCCTCGCCAACGTGCCCGAGCGCGATCGCGCCGGCATCACCGCGCTGCTCGCCGGCCACGGCGTAAAGGTGGACAACCAGGCCTCGATCCTGCACGCCGCCGCCATGGCCTGCCCTTCGCTGCCGACCTGCGGGCTCGGGCTCGCCGAGTCCGAGCGCATGCTGCCCGGCCTCATCGACCGCATCGAAAAACTCGGCGGCGAGATCGGTCTCGGCGGCGAGGAAATCATCATCCGCTCCACCGGCTGCCCCAACGGCTGCGCGCGGCCCTATATGGCCGAGATCGCCTTCGTCGGCAAAGCGCCCGGCCGCTACCAGCTCTGGTTCGGCGGCAACGCCTCCGGCACCCGTCTCAATCGCGTTTTCAAGGATACCATCAAGGAGGCCGACGTGGAGGCCGAGCTGCGCCCCGTCCTCACCCGCTGGAAAAACGAACGCCAGCCCGGCGAGCGTTTCGGCGATTTCGCCGCCCGCGTGCTTTGGCCCGAGCAGGCCGCCGCCGCAACCCCGCAACCCACCGCGAATTGATCCCGCCATGACGTCCGAACAACTCGCGGCCGCCAATGCCGCGCTGCGCACCAAGACCCCGCTCGAGATCACGCGCTGGGCCCTCGCGCAGGCGCCGGGCCGTGCGCTCGTCTCCACCAATTTCCGCCCCTACGAGGCGGCCATCCTGCATCTCGCCGTCTCGGCCCAGCCCGACATCCCCGTGCTCTGGGTGGACCACGGCTACAACCGGACGGCCACCTACCGCCACGCTGAGGAACTGCGCACCCGCTTGAACCTCAACCTCAAGCCCTACCTGCCGCGCCTCACCGCCGCTCACCGCGACGCCGTCTATGGACCGATCCCGGACACAAACGACGAAGAAGGCCTGAAGCGTTTCAGCACCCAGATGAAGCTCGAGCCCTTTCAACGCGGGATGCGCGAACTTGCGCCCCGCGTCTGGATCACCGCCTTGCGCAAGGTGCAGAATCCGAATCGCGCCGGCCTCGACATCGTTTTCCCCGACGCGAACTTCGGTGCGCTCAAGGTCAGTCCGTTTTTTTATTGGAGCGACGCCGAGCTCGAGGCCTACCTCGCCGAGCATCAGTTGCCCAACGAATGGGATTACTTCGATCCCGCCAAGGCCGACGAAAAGCGCGAGTGCGGCCTCCACGCCGCCTGGGGCGGGAAGGCCGTTGGACAGTAATCGCATCGGTGCCGGCCCCGTTTGCCGCGGCCGGCCCTGCTTTGCCCGATGAGCAACTATCATCTCGATCACCTGCAGTATCTCGAAACCGAGGCCATCCACATCATGCGTGAGGTCGCGGGCGAGTTTGAGCGCCCGGTGCTGCTGTTCTCCGGCGGCAAGGACTCCATCTGCCTCCTGCGCCTCGCCGAGAAGGCCTTCCGCCCGTCGGACATCCCGATGCCGTTTCTCAACGTCGAGACCGGCCACGAATTCCCCGAGCTGATCGAGTTTCGCGACCGCCGCGCCAAGCAGCTCGGCGCGAAGCTCATCGTCCGCACCGTGGACCAGGCCCTCGCCAACGGCTCCGCCACGCAGGCGCCCGGCGAGGTCAGCCGCAACAAGCTGCAGATCCCCGTGCTCCTCGGCGCCATCGAGGAGTTCCGCTTCGACTGCGCCATCGGCGGCGCCCGCCGCGACGAGGAGAAGGCCCGCGCCAAGGAGCGCTTCTTCAGCTTCCGCGACAGCTTCGGCCAGTGGGACCCGAAGAATCAGCGCCCCGAGATCTGGAATCTCTACAACGGCAGACTCAACGCGGGCGAAAACATGCGCGTGTTTCCGCTGAGCAATTGGACCGAGATGGACGTGTGGGAATACATCAAGCGCGAGCAGCTCGAGGTCCCGAGCATCTACTTCAGCCACACCCGCGAGTGCTTCCGCCGCGGCGGCCAGTGGCTGCCCGTGCCGCCGCCGCACACCGACGACACCAAGCCCGATCCCTATGCCGGCGCCCGGCCCAAGCCCACCGAGCCGCGCAAGACGATGGTCTGCCGCGTGCGCACCATCGCCGACATGATCAGCACCGGCATGGTCGAGAGCCCCGCGAGCTCGTTCGACGACATCATCGCCGAGGTCGCCGCCGCCCGCGTCACCGAGCGCGGCTCCCGTGCCGACGACAAGGCCTCCGAGGCCGCCATGGAAGACCGCAAAAAAGCCGGTTACTTCTAGAATCCGTCAACACCCAACCTTTCATGTCCGTGGTCGCCACCTCTCATTCGCTCTCAAACCGCGCCGCACCGGTCGTCGATATCCTGCGCTTCAACACGTGCGGCTCGGTGGACGACGGCAAATCCACGCTCATCGGCCGCCTCCTCTACGACTCGAAGTCGCTCATGGAGGACCAGATCGAGGCCCTCGAGCGCTCCGCCGACATCACCGGGGGCGGTCAGGTCAACCTCGCCAACCTCACCGACGGCCTCCGCGCCGAGCGCGAGCAGGGCATCACNNCATCACCATCGATGTCGCCTACCGCTACTTCGCGACGCCGCGCCGCAAATTCATCGTGGCCGATACTCCCGGCCACATCCAATACACGCGCAACATGGTGACCGGGGCCTCAACGGCCAACCTCTCGATCATCCTGGTGGACGCCCGCGCCGGCGTCATCGAGCAGAGCCGCCGCCACACCGCCATCGCGTCGCTCCTGCGCATCCCGCACCTCGTCATCGCGATTAACAAGATGGACCTCGTCGGCTGGAGCGAGGCGCGCTTCAACGAAATCCGCGCCGAATTTGAGCAGTTCCTGCCCCGCCTCGGCATCAGGGACGTGAAGTTCATCCCGCTGAGCGCGCTCAACGGTGACAACGTCGTCGAACCCTCGCGCCACACGCCGTGGTATTCCGGCCCCACCCTCCTCAGTCATCTTGAAACCGTGCACATCGCCAGCGATTGGAATCTGCGCGGCTTCCGCCTGCCCGTGCAGTGGGTCAACCGGCCCAACAATCCGACCGATCCGCGGCTCCACGACTTCCGCGGCTTCAGCGGCCAGATCGCCGGCGGTATCGTGCGCACCGGCCAGAAAGTCATGATCCTGCCCGGCGGGCTCACGACCACGGTGAAGGAAATCCACACTTACGACGGCCCGGCACCCGAGGCGTTTTGCCCGCAATCCATCACGCTCGTGCTCGAACACGACATCGACGTGAGCCGCGGCCACATGGTCATCGGGCTCGAGGATCTGCCCGGTGCCGGGGTCGATCTGCACGCTCAGGTGTGCTGGATGCATTCGCGGGTGTTGCAGCCCGGCAAAAAATTCTGGCTCAAGCACACCACGCACACCGTGCAGGCCGTCGTCACGGAAATCACGCACCGCATCAATATCGGCACCCTGGAGCAGGAGGCCGCCCCGGCCGGCCTCGCGCTCAACGACATCGGCGAGATCCGCCTGCGCACGGCGCGCCCGCTGGTCTTCGACGGCTACGCCGCCAACCGGCTCACCGGTTCCTTCATCCTGATCGAGCAGGGCACCCACGCCACCGTCGCCGCCGGCATGCTGCATCCGCCGCGGGAAGTTGTCCGGCCCGATGATGCCGATTTCGTGATCTGACGGTCGCGCCGTTGCGGCGCGAATTTTTCCGTTACATTGGCCGGGGGAATCCGTCAGATTCCCCGGCACCATGATCGGCAACCCTCATCTCGCGTTCATCGAAGGCATCGGCGGCCCCGAGCTGATGATGGTGCTTTTTGTCGTGCTCATGCTGTTCGGCGGGAAAAAATTGCCCGAGCTGGCCAAAGGGCTCGGCAAATCCATGCGCGAGTTCAAAAAAGCCGCGAGCGGCGTCGAAGAGGAATTCAAGCGCGCCATCGAGGATGCGCCGGACACCACGGCCTCGCCCCCGCCCCCGCCGCCGGCCCCTCGACCCGCTGCGCCCCGCCGGTCTTCCCCGCCGGAAACGTGACCCCGCTCCCGCCAACCGGAGACGGGGAGCCCGTGTCCTTGCCCATCACCGGCGAGTTGGATTTGCACACCTTCCGGCCGCAGGACCTCGGCGATCTCATTCCGGCCTATCTGGCGGAATGCGCCACCCGCGGCATCTGCACCGTCCGCATCATTCACGGCAAAGGCACCGGCACGTTGCGCGCCACCGTGCACGCACTGCTGCGCCGCTCGTCTCTCGTGGATTCATACCGGCAGGGCGACGAGACCTCCGGCGGCTGGGGTGCGACCATCGTCGCCTTGCGCCATCGCATCTGACCCGCGGCCGGGTCGCCCCGCCATTTTTCGTCAGGAAGTTTTTTGTAACTTTTGCCCACGCTGCTGCGTTCTCGGGGCAATCATCATGTTCAACTCAACTTCTGCCATGAATCTCATCAACTACCTCGCCAGCGCCGCCTTCGTCGGCCTCGGGGCCTTTACCCTCGGGCTGGTCCTCGACCAGGGCATTACCGCCTCCTTCCTGCTGATGGTCTGCGCGTTCCTGCTGGTCGCGGTCATCCGCGACTATTCGCCCCGGCGCGCCGGCTGGGAGCCTCGCCGGTCCACGCCCCGCGTGCGCTTCACCGGCCGCGCCCGGGTGCTCCGCCGCCGCGTGTCCGCCCTCACCGCCGCCGCCTGAGGGGCGTTTCCCCTCGCCCGCGGCATTTCGCCGCTGCTCCCGTTCCCCGCCCGCTGGTCACAGCGGGATTGTTTTTCCAGTCCGACCGCCCAGCCTGCGCGACATGAAGACCTACCTGACTTACGGTTTCATCATGACCCTCGCCGGTGCCTTGCTTGGCCTGGGCCTCTTCTTCGGAGGCTTCCATAGCGATCCAGCCAAGCTCAAGCTCGCCCAAAACCTCGGCTATCTGATTGGCTTTGTGATCGGTATCGCCTGCCTGCTTCTGGGCATGCGCGAAAAGCGGGCTGCCACCCCGCCAGAAAAATCGTGGGGCTACGGCTCCGCTTTTGGAACCGGCGTGATGATATCGCTCTTCAGCTCATTGTTCAGCGCGATCTACAACTACGCCTATTTCGCCTACATTAATCCAGGGTTCAGCGAGCTTTTTGTTGAGTTCCAGATCATGGAGATGGAAGCGAAAAAATTCCCTACGGCTCACATCGACTCTGCCATGCCAATGTTGGAAATGATTGCGAGGCCCGGAGTGATGACTGCAATGGGCTTGTTTGGAGGTTTTCTCATTCTCTTGGTGCTTTCCCTGATTGTGGCCGCTTTCGTGAAGAATCGCCCGGTCACCTCTCCACCGACGGTCTGATCGCATAAGATTTACGCCATAAGCTGAAACGCGGCGCCCAACGGCGCCGCGTTTTTGTTTTGGTCGCTTACAGCTCCCGCAGCCGGGCTGGAGCCGTCTTGGCCGGCTCCATCGGCAGGGAGATGCCCCGGCCCTGCGGACGCACGATCTTGGTCTCTCCGCCTTCAAAGGCCTCGTCGGTCTTGAAGCTGAATCCCCGCATGCCCTCGATTTTCGCCAGTCGCTCGGCAACGGCCGGCGGCAGCGCTTTGCGCTCCTCCGGGGTGTTGATCGGTCCGTCAAAGAGGACCTCGCCGTTGGTATCCTTGGCCACCAGCGCCTTCACCCCGCCCTTCGTGCTCACTTCGAGCGAACCCTTCTCGTCGCTGTAACTCATCTGGTTGTCGCCGGTGTTCACGGTGATGGTGACGAGCCGGTCGCCGCCGACTTCATTGTGCCGCACCACCCGCCGGGCTCCGTCGCGCCCCAGTTCAATCATCCCGAGCAGGCGGTCCACTTCACCCCGCGGCACCGGTGCCGCAGGCGCAACCATGCCTTGCCAGTTGAAACCGGGCGCGCCGACCGCGCCTTCGAAGGCCAGCTGCTTCGGCATTTCCTTCCGGGCCAGCTTCACCTTGGCGGTCGCCTGCTTGCCGGCGCGCAGGTAGGTAAGCGCCACTTCATCGCCTTCCTTCGCGCTGCGCACGAGGACGGTGAGCTGGCGCACATCCACCAGGATCTGATCGTTGAATTTGAGCAGGATATCGTGAGCCTGCAACGCGCCGGCCGCCGGGCTGTCGGGCACGACTTCGGCTACCGCCAGGCCGTGGTCCTTGGCCAGACCCAGTTGGGCGGCGAGCGTCGGACCGACCGGCGCTGTCTGCACTCCGAGGAAGGTTACGCTTTCCATCTCCGCGGGCAGGGCTTCCACCCATTGCATGCGGCGCTCCGTCGGCCCGCCCGGCATGGCGGGTGCAGCCGGGACGGCCAGCACGCGGACTTCCTTGCGGGCTTCTTTCTTGGCTTCGGGCGCATCGGCGGCCTGCAGGGTTGGCAAGGCCAGCACGAGGCCGGCGAGGGGTATGATTTGTCGGATTGTTGGATTCATGGGTTTGGATTGTTTTTGCTTACTGGAAAATGACCGGCTGCAAGCGCACCTCCTCGCGGGGGACCGACCAGCGCAGGGAGGCATTGGTCTGCGGATCACGCCACGTGACCGTATCCACGTAGAACTCCCGCATCCGGTGCACCCGCACGCCGTTGTCGAGCGTTACGGCGCCGTCGTCCTTCGCATCGTAAAGCAGCTTCTCGACGGACACCGGCTTGAACTGCGCCTCCGGTTGCGGGGCACCGGCCGCCAACGGCTGGCTCGGTTCCGCCTCGGCCAACGCCTGTTTTTCGTCCGCGCGCTGCCACCATGTGAACGCCACGGCCAACGCCGCCGCCAACGGCAGCGCCGCCCAAGCCCGGCTCATCCGCACTGCGGCCAGTTCGCCGGCCACGCGCTGCCGCAGGCCGGCCGACACCGCCCGCGGGCGGAGCTGCTTCAATTCGGCTTCGAGTTGTTGGAGTTCCTCATCCATGGCAGTCGGCGGCGGTCAATTCGCGGCGGAGGGCCGCCAGCGCATAGCGGTAGCGCGAAGCGGCCGTGTTGGGCGGGATTTCCAGTTGGCGCGCGATTTCTTCAAACGTGCATTCGCCCCAGATCTTGAGGGTGAGCACCTCGCGCTGTTCGGCGGGCAGCCGTCGCAGGGCGGCCTCGATGGCCAGCCGGCGGTCATCCGCCCCGGCCAACGGCTCAAAAAAAGCGTCCGGCTCATCCGCCTGTCGCTCGCGCCGTTCCCGCCGGTCATTTCGCCGGGCCAGGTCAATCGCGGCGCGGCGCAGGGAAGTGAGGAGCAAAGCCTGCGGTTCGCCGCCGAGCGACCGTTGGTTTCGCCAGAAGCGCACAAACGCCTCTTGCACCACATCCTCGGCATCCGCCAGCGACCGGGTCCACTGCCGCGCGCAGAGCAGCAGTTTCGGGCTGTGGAGCTGAAACCAATCTTTCCAGGATTCATGGGTGCGTTCATCCGCCATGCGGGATTTTGCGGGTGTTTGCCGGTAAAGCGTCATCAGCCCTGATTTTTGTCTAAAAAAACTAGCGGAGAGTTCCCATCGTCGAATCCTGACACAAAAAAGACCCGGGGATAAACCCCGGGTCTCGCGCTGTCGTAACAGCAAATCTGCTTACTTTCGCAACGGCAGCCTCCGCTGGAGACTGTATTCCAGCCCAGTGATGGCCCCCAAGGAGACCACCGCAAGGTAGCCCAGAAGGGTGCCGGCACTGAGAGGGGAGCTCACGAGCAAAATAAGGACGGCAAAAGCCGCGAGGATCGCAGCAATCGCTATGGTGATGATGATTTTGGTATTCATGGATTATAACGCCGTCTTTCGACGGCACCGCCATGATACCTCAGCTTTACAATAATAAAAATAGTCGTATTCTATGTTTTAGATAATAATTTCCTATGGAATTATACCAATTGCGTTACCTGCTTGCCGTGGCGGAGGCGCAAAATTTCACCCGGGCCGCAGAGCGCCTCTCGGTGACTCAACCGGCTTTAAGTCAGCAGATTATAAATCTCGAAAAAGAGCTGGGGCGTAAACTCTTCCATCGGCTGGGCCGGAAAGCGGTCCTCACGGAAGCCGGCATGGTTTTCATCGAACGAGCTCGCCGAATCCTGTTTGAAGCGGACAACGCCACCAAGGAGTTGCAGGACGACCCGGCACTGGAGCGCCGGATAAACGTCGGCGCCATCCCCACGGTCGCACCCTATCTGCTGCCCGAGCTGATCCTGCGCTGCCGCAGCGCCCATCCCAACCTGCAGATCGAGGTGCGGGAGGATTTCCGCTCCCAGCTCGTCCGCGGCGTGCTGGAGGGCGACCTTGACCTCGCCATCGCCGCCCAGCCGGTGACCAATCCCCAGGTCGCGGTGGAGCCGCTCCTGACCGAGCCGTTGTTGCTCGCCGTCAGCCGCGATCACCCGCTGGCCGCCAAGCCACGCGTGCACGCGGCCGACTTGGCCGGGGAAACTTTTGTCATTCTCGGCAGCTCCAGCTCACTGGCCGAGCAGGTGCAAAACTTCTGTGGCGACCACAAGCTCACGCCGCATGTCGGTTTCCGCTGCGCACAGATCGCCACCGTCAAGGCGCTCGTCGCCGTCGGCGCCGGCATTTCCATCCTCCCCCGCGGCACGCGGGCGTCCGACGATTCCGGATTGGTTTACCGCGACCTGGCCGATGCCACGCCTTCCCGCGATCTGGTCATCATCCGGCATTTGCAGCGCTATCAGAGCCGGGGATCCATGGCCTTCATCCGGCTGCTGCACTCCACCGCGGCGGCGCTGCTGCTGCCCTGAGGCGAACCGGAGATTGCGCTTTCCACGCCGGCCCTCGACCCTGCCCGTTCATGCCGACAACCGCCGCCCGCCCTTTTCCCCACGAGCGCGCGCTGTTGTTCACCCTCACGGCGGTGCAGTTCACGCACATCCTTGATTTCATGATCATGATGCCGCTGGGTGCGCGGCTCATGCAGGTCTTCGGCATCACCCCGACCCAGTTCAGCCTGCTTGTCGCCTCCTACGGCTTTGCCGCGGCCGCCACCGGCTTTCTCGGGGGATTCGTGCTCGACCGGTTCGACCGCCGCTCCGCGCTGCTCACGCTCTACACGGGCTTTGGTATCGCGACCCTGGCCTGCGCCCTGGCCCCGACCTACGAAATCCTGATGGCTGCGCGTATCGCCGCCGGCGCCTGTGGCGGGGTCGCCGGCTCGCTGGTCACCTCGATGGTGGGCGATGTGATTCCGCCCGAGCGCCGCGGCCGGGCCATGGGTATGGTGATGACGGCCTTTCCCATCGCCTCGGTATTTGGCGTGCCCGCCGGGCTCATTCTCTCGGGCTGGTTGGAATGGCATGCGCCCTTCCAGTTGCTCGCCCTGTGCAGCGCCGGCATCCTGTTTTACGCGCGGCGGGTCCTGCCCCATGTGCCGGCGCACCGCTCCGACAACCACCCGGTGCGGCAGATGGTCGAGATTCTCACCCACCCGATTCACCGGCGCTGTTTTCTCCTGAGCGGCGTGCTCGTGTTTGCCGGCGCCTCCGTGGTGCCCTTCATGGCGCCCTCATTGATCACCAACGTGGGGCTGGATGAACGCTGGGAATTGCCGCTGGTTTACCTCTTCGGCGGTGCCTGCGCCTTCGTCACTATGCCGTGGCTTGGCCGGCTCTCCGACCGGCACGACAAGCTGCATGTGCTGGCCGTTGTCTCCCTGCTGGCGGTCGCGGTCGTGCCGTTCATCACGAACCTCGGCCCGGGCCCGCTGCCCTACACTCTGGTCACCACCACGCTGTTCTTCATCGCCATGTCCGGCCGCTTTGCGCCGGCCATGGCGATGATCACCAACGCCGTGGCGGCGCGCTACCGCGGCGGCTTCATGAGCGTGAACTCCGCCGTGCAGCAGGCCTCGGGCGGCCTCGCCAACCTGACCGCCGGGCTGCTCATCACGCAAACCGCCTCCGGCCAGCTCGTGGGCTACGCCCGCGCCGGCTTCGTGGCGGGCGTGGCCTTCGTGCTCACGGTCGTGCTGGCCGCCTGGCTCCGCGCCGGCGCGCCGCATGCCGCCCGGAACCCGGCTCCCGTCGCCACGCCGCCGGAACCTGTCTGATCGCGGATTGCCAGCCGCGCGCCGCGCCCCAGTCTCGCGTCATGCCCGCTCCCGCCGCCCAGTCCATCGCCACGCCGCCCGCCCTGCGCCGGCCGGAGCTGCTCGCGCCCGCCGGCGACTGGGAATGCGCCCGGGCCGCGGTCGAGAACGGCGCCGACGCGATCTACTTCGGCCTGGAGCGCTTCAACGCGCGCATGCGGGCGAAAAACTTCACGCAGGCCGACCTGCCCGCCCTGATGGAATTTCTTCACCGCCGCGGTGTGCGCGGCTACGTGACCTTCAACACGCTCGTCTTCGCCAACGAGCTGGCCGAGGCCGCCGACTACCTGCGCACCATCATCGCGAGCGGCGTGGACGCCGCCATCGTGCAGGACGTGGGCATCTGCCGGCTCATCCGCGAACTCTCGCCGGATTTCCCCATCCACGGCTCGACGCAGATGACCGTCACCAGCGCCGGCGGCGTGCGGTTCGTGCGCGACCTCGGCGCCCAGCTCATCGTGCTGGCCCGGGAAAACTCCCTGCAGGACATCCACGCCATCCAAGCCGCACAGAAGGACGCCCCGCTGCCGCTGGAGGTCTTCGTCCACGGTGCGCTTTGCGTCGCCTACTCCGGCCAGTGCCTCACCAGCGAATCGCTCGGCGGGCGCTCGGCCAACCGCGGCGAATGCGCCCAGGCTTGCCGCCTGCCCTACGATCTCATCGCCGACGGGCGGCCGGTGGACCTCGGTGACCGCCGCTACCTGCTCAGCCCGCAGGACCTCGCCGGGCTCGATGTGCTGCCCGAGCTCGTGCGCGCCGGCGTCGCCTCGCTGAAAATCGAGGGCCGCCTCAAATCCCCCGAGTATGTCGCCAGCATCACCCGCGTTTACCGCACGGCGCTGGACAGGGTGATGGCCGAACTCACCGGCGCACCCGCGCCGGCCTTCGAGCCCAAGGCCGCCCGCTACGAGCTCGAGATGAGCTTCTCCCGCGGGCTCTACACCGGCTGGTTCCGGGGCATCAACAACCAGGAACTCGCCCACGGTCGCTTCGGCACCAAACGCGGCGTCTTCCTCGGCACGGTCACCCGCCTCGGCACCGGTGCCCGGGCCGGCGTGCACCTCCACACCGCCGCCCCGGTCAAGCCCGGCGACGGCGTGGTCTTCGATGCGGGCTCGCCCGAGGCAGGCGAGGAGGGTGGCCGCGTTTACCAGGTCGAGTCGCAGGCCGGCGAAACCGTGCTCCGCTTCGGCGACGGCGACCTCAACTTCCGCCGGCTCCATGTCGGCGACCGCGTCTGGAAAACCAACGATCCCGCGCTCGACCGCGAGGTGCGCGGCACCTTTGAGGGCGACAAGATCCGCTTCCAACGCCCCGTCACAATGGAAGTCCACGGCCGCACCGGCACCCCGCTCACGCTCATCACCGACGACGGCGAAGGCCATGTCGTGCGGCTCGATTCCGCCGTCCCGCTCGCCGCCGCCGAAAACCAGCCGCTCACGCCCGAACGGCTCCGCGAGCAGCTCGGCCGGCTCGGCGGCACGCCCTTCCGGCTCGGCGGGCTGCAATCTTTCCTGGAAGGCGCGGTTATCCTGCCGCTCAGCGAAATCAACCGGCTCCGCCGCGAAACCGCCGCCGAACTCGACCGGCTGCGTGCCGCCCCCAAGCGCTGGCAGCTGCGGGCCACGGCGCCCCGCCTCCGGATCGCAAGTCCGACGCCGCCGCCCGCCCCGCCCGAAATCATCGCGGTCATCCGCGAGCTGCCCCAGCTGGAGGCGGCCTGGTCGGCCGGCGTGCGCACGATTTACTGCGAGTTCGAAAACCCCAAGCACTACCGCGACGCCGTCACCCGCTTCCGCCAGCTGCAAATCGAAAATTCCGAATCGAAAATCGAAAATCCGGGCATCTGGGTCGCGCCACCGCGCATCTTCAAGCCGGGTGAGGAATGGATTCTCAAGCAGGTGCGCTCCTGCGAGGCCGACGGCTATCTCGTGCGCAACCACGAGCACCTCGCGTTCTTCGCCGCCGACCGGAAACGCGGCGATTTCTCCCTCAACGTCGCCAATCCGCTCACCGCCGCGCATTTTCGGGAGCGCTACGGCCTGGAGCGCGTCGCCGCCAGCTACGACCTCAACATCACGCAGCTGGAGGCGCTGCTGCAGGCCGCCCCCGGCGACTGGTTCGACCTTACCATTCACCAGCACATGCCGATGTTTCACATGGAGCACTGCGTGTTCTGCGCCTTCCTCTCGACCGGCAAGGACTACCGCGACTGCGGCCGGCCCTGCGACAAGCATCGTGTCGCGCTGCGCGACCGGGTCGGCGCCGAACTCCCGCTCAAGGCCGACGCCGGCTGCCGCAACACCGTCTTCAACAACCGCGCGCAGACCGGCGCGGAATACGTCGCGCGCCTCCGCGAACTCGGCGCCCGCAGCTTCCGCGTCGAGTTTGTCAACGAAGGCGCCGAGGAGGTCGCCCGCACGCTCAACCGCTACCAGCAGCTCCTGCACGGCGAACTCACCGGCGACGAACTCTGGCGCGAGCTCAAGCTGCTCAATCAGCTCGGCGTCACCCGCGGCCAGATGGAAACCGCGCCGCAGGTGATCTTCCGCAAGCGCTGAGCCCTCAGGGGGCTTTTCGCCGCAAGGCCGACGCGATGCCCGCCACGATCAGCACGCCGCCGGTCGCGTAATACCACACATGCTTGGGCTGGCGCGCCTTGCCGTCCCAGGCATTGGCGACCGTGGTGCCGACGCTCTCGGAGATGCCGGCGACGGAATCCTCGCGCCGCGTGCCCATCACGATGACCAGCAGGCCGGCGACAATCAGGATCAGGGAGGTGAATGGCTTGTTCATGGTTTTCAGGTTTAAGGATTGGGATCGGACGGAAGCAGGAAATGAAAATCGCAGCCCCCACCCGGCGCACTGCTGCAGGCGATGCTGCCGCCGTGCGCCACGACGATCTCGCGGCAGATCGCCAGCCCGAGCCCCGCGCCTTTCTTGGACTGGCCGGGCACCCGGTAAAATTTTTCAAACACGCGGCGTTGCTCGGCCTCGTTCAGGCCCGGACCGCTGTCCCGCACGCCGAAGCGCACGAGCCCGCCGTCTGCCGTTTCCGCATAAAGCACGATCCCGGATCCTTCCGGGGAATACTTGGAGGCATTGGTCAGGAGGTTGATAAAGACATGCCGGATGCGGTCGCGATCCAGCGGCACCCGGGCCGGCGCTCCTTCGGTTGTGACGGTCACCGTCTGGCCGGCGGCCTCCGTGAGCGGCTGCACTTCCCGCGCCATCTCCGCCAGCAGATCGCCGACGGGCACCGGCGCCAAATCCAGCGACATGACCCCGCCCTCGATCCGGCTGAGATCGAGCAGGTCGTCGAGGATGCGCAACAGTCGGTCGGCATCGTTGCGCGCGGTTTCCAGCAATTCCACCTGATTCGGGCTCAGCGCGCCGACCTGCTGCTCCAGCAGCAGATAAAGCGACATCCGCAGGCTCGTGAGCGGCGTTTTCAACTCATGGCTGACGGTGCCCACGAGGTTGGTCTTCGCGTCATCCAGCAGGCGAAATTTCGTCACATCCTGCAGAATCAGCGCGGCCCCGCGAAAATCGGTCAACTCATCGCCGATGGCCAGGATGCGCGGCAGATAGTGCCGGTCGTGCAGGGTGACGATCCGGCTGTATTCCGTGGGCAGATAATGCGTGCCCGTGGCCAATACTTCCTGCAGCGGCCCGGCGATTCCCTCGGGCCAGCCGTCGGCCAGCTCCAGCGCCTCGGCCGCGGGGTTTCTCACTTCCGTGTGTCCGTCCTTGGTCACGACAAAAAGCGGATCGGGCGCGGAGGTCAGCGTCGCCTCCATCGTGCGCTGCGCCTGGCGGGCCTTCTCCGTCATCGCATCGCGGTAGGCGCGCAACCGTGCCGCCATGGTGTTGAACGTGCGCGCCAGTTCCCCCAGCTCGTCGCGCGAGGTCACCGGCACATCGCGCTCCAGCCGGCCCTCGCCCAGCGCGGCCGCCGACGCCGTCAACTGCCGGATCGGGTGCAGCAAAAGTCCGCCCAATATCCAGGCGAGGCCGAGCGTGAACAACACCGCCGCGCCGAGGCCGAGCGAAAAGATGGCCGTGGACCGCTCCGTGAGCAGCGCGGCGCGGGACTCCGCCTCGGCCAGCAGCCGCGCATCATAAACGGCCAGTTCCTCCGCCGCCTGCAGCACGGCATACAGCGCGGCCTCGTCGGCCTGCAGGACTTGTAGGGGCCGGCCCGTGGCCGTGAGATCCGTCGCGCGCTCTTCCAGCCGCGCCATGGCCGTCTCCACCGCCTCCAATTTTTGCCAACGGCCGCCGGACTCCGGCGTCTGCGCCAGCTCGGCCTGAATCCACCGCCGCAGGTCCTCGCGGGCCGCCTGGAACTCCGCGCGGTGCGAAAAACTGTCCAGCGCACGCAACTGGCGCAGCGCGTTGCCCAGCCGGTTCGCCTCCTGCTTCAGCCGCTCCGCCAGCAGCAGGCCGCGGGCGCTCGTCGCAATGGTCTCGGCCACGGTGCGCCCGACTTGCCGCGTGGTCCACAGCGCATGCATGCCGACCGCCGCCAGCAGGCAGAGCACCGCGAGGAAGGCGAGGAGCAGACGGGTGCGGAGCATGGGCTCAGGCCAGGCCGAGTTTCTGGCGCTTGCGGTAGAGGGTGGCGGGATCGATGCCGAGCGTGCGTGCGGCCTCGTCGAGATTGCGGCTGGCGGCCACGATGCGGCGCAGGTGCTCCGCCTCCAGCGCCTCGAGTGTCACCCGCGCGCCCACCGCGATGTCGGGCGCATCGCCCGCGGCCAAGGTCTCCGGCAGGTCGCAGAGCTCGATGGTCTCGCCCGCGCACAGGATGGCCGCCCGCTCGATGACGTTGCGCAGCTCGCGCAGGTTGCCGGGCCAGCCGTAGCGGCCGAAGGCCTCGAGCACGGCGGGGGCAAATCCCAGCACCGGCTTGCCCAACTGCGCCGCAAAATGCTGCCGATACGCCTCGGCCAGCCGCGTCAGGTCGGCCGGCCGCTCCTTCAGGCCGGGCAGAACGACGCTGATGACGTTGAGCCGGTAGTAGAGGTCCTCGCGGAAACGCCCGGCTTTCACCTCGGCGGCAAGGTCGCGGTTGGTCGCGGCGATCACGCGCACGTTGGCCCGGCGCGGCTTCGTCTCGCCCACCCGCTCGTATTCCCGCTCCTGCAGGAGCCGCAGCAGCTTCGGCTGGATGGACGGGGGCAGCTCGCCGATCTCGTCGAGGAAGAGCGTGCCGCCCTCGGCCGCCGCCACCTTGCCCTGCTTGTCGGCCACGGCCCCGGTGAACGAGCCTTTCACGTGGCCGAACAGCTCGCTCTCGAGCAGTTCGCGCGAAAGGCTCGGGCAATTCACCGTGACGAGCGCGCCTTCCAGTTGCGTGCTGCGCCGGTGCACTTCCCGGGCCAGCACGCTCTTGCCCGTGCCGCTGGGGCCGAGGATGAGGATGGTCGCGGGCGTCGGCGCCGCCTTGAAGGCCACGTCGAGCGCCCGCCGCATCAGCGGCTCGGGCGACTCCAGGTCCACGACTGGCGCCGCTTCCGCCAGTTGGTGCTCCAGCGTCTCGACCCGCTGCTGGAGCACGCGGTTCTTGCCGATGCGGGCGAGCACGGCGCGCACCTGCTCCGGGGTGAAGGGCTTGGGGATGAAATCATACGCGCCCCGGCGCATCGCCTCCACCGCGGTGGCGATACTCGCATACGCGGTGAACATCACCACCGCGAGCTGCGGGCGCACTTTGAGCAGCTTGGCCAGCACCTCGAGGCCGTCCTCGCGGCCGAGATTCACGTCGAGGAAACAGGCGTCGAAGTCGTGCTCCTCGAGCAGCACCAGGGCCTTGGTTCCACCTGCGGCCTCCACCCCTTCGTGGCCTGCCGTCTCCACGGCGATCCGCGTGGTCTTCCGGATGCTCGGCTCGTCATCTACGATCAGGACACGCATGACTTGCACCTGGGACTTAAGGCGCCAGCGGCGCGCTTGGGTTTGGGATTTGTCACTTTGGTTTTTGGAATTTCCAGCCTGACCCGGTTGATATGCCCGGCCCCGGGGAACGGGGCCAGTCTCAAAAGCCAAGGCGGGGCCGCTCGCGCGACCCCGCCAGGTCCAGCTTCAACGGACATTCGCACCGGCTTGGCCGGCGCGCCTGTCCCGGCTCCACCGACCCGCCCCGCGCCGTCAGGTTCCGCCGGGGCCGCCCCGGGCCGTGCCGAATTCTGTTGTCGCGACCGGCCGCAGTCACCGTCATGAACCCGTAACTTTCATGTCCAACGCCACCCCCGCCACCCCTGCCGGCAACGGCCAATCCACCAAGGTCACCGACTTGGAGATCAAGGACGCCCAGTTGATCTTCAACTCGGCCTGGGAAGACATCGAGGTGGAGTGCGGCCGGGAAAACCTGCGCTTCCCCAAGGAGATCATCCTTCTCGGCGGCGCCCCCGGCTCCGGCAAGGGCACCAACACCGCCTTCATCGCCCGGACCCGCGGCCTCACCTGCCCGCCCATCGTCATGAGCGCCCTGCTCGACTCGCCCGAGGCCAAGCGCCTCAAGGACGCCGGCAACATGGTCGGCGACCGCGAGGTCGTCGGCCTCCTCCTCCGCGAGCTGTTGAAGCCCGTTTACCGCGACGGCGTCATCCTCGACGGTTTCCCCCGCACCCAGGTGCAGGTCGAGTGCCTCAAGCTCCTCGTCGGCAAGATGCACCTCCTCCGCCGCGAGTTTTACGACACCCCGCTCAGCATCCATTTCCGCCAGCCCACCGTGCACATCATGGTGCTCTTCGTGGACGAGAAGGAATCCGTCGCCCGCCAGCTCAAGCGCGGCCAGGAAACCCGTGCCCACAACGAGGAGGTCAAACGCACCGGCATCGGCCAGCCGCGCGAAGACCGGCCCACCGACCACGACGAGGCCCTCGCCCGCCGCCGCTACCGCGTCTTCAAGGAGCAGACCTGGGACGCCCTCCAGTCGCTGAAGGAAATTTTCCACTACCACTTCATCGACGCGCAGGGCACCTTCGCCGAGGTCGAGCAGAACATCCTCAACGAGCTCCAATACCAGAGCACCCTCGAGCTCGACCCCCGCACGCACGACCGCCTCCGCAGCATCCCCGTCGCCAGCGAGATCATCATCCACGCCCGCCAGGAACTCGTGAAGCGGCTCGACAGCTACGAACTCGAGCACAACGAGCTCTTCGCCAAGGTCACCGCCTTCATCGAAGGCAAGGTGATGCCCATCGTCCTCAAGCACGCCATCTCCGGCGTCGCGCTCATCAACACCGAGCACCCGCTCCTCGACGACGCCCTCGCCCTCGCCATGCTCATCGACGTGTTCTCCGAGCGCGGCTACCACGCCGTCGTGGACATCCACCGCATCGAGGTCCCGGAAAAGTTCGACCTGAAGACCGGCCTCATCGCCTGCCGCTTCAAAAAAGTCTTCCGCATCCAGATCCGCTTCCAAGGCTCCGAAATCCGCCGCGGCTGAGCCGCTCATGGCCAACATGCTTGAGGAAGCAACGGGGTATGTAATATGATAGGCAGTTGAAGAAATCAGCCCCGCTCAAGTTATCCACCCCACTGACAGTAGTCGATGAGCGCCTGGAAAGATATGCCTTCCAACACCGCAAGTTCAGGCCGATTGCTCTTTATGGCTATGGCGACAGCCCTTGTCGCGATTGCCTCCGGCCAATCTAGCAACCCCACCACCTACACAAAGGGCGACCGGGACTTGGCTTTTAGTCTGCTGCATCACGCACATGCGGGTATTGTAAGCCACTATTTTGATCCAAGCCATATTCCAGGCGATTTCCCAGCCATGGTAGAAGATGCACGCCAAAGGCTTCAGCAAACCCGCTCCAATAATGAATCGTTTGCGGTAATCGCCAACCTACTTGGTGCGGTAGACACACGTCATATCCGGCTAATTCCGCTCCCACGCCAAGCAGTGGTCCGTCACGACTGGGATTGGACGTTGGTTGACGACAAAGCTTATGTCCGTGTCGTCAACGCAGATTCAGATGCAGACAAAAAGGGGGTTAAACGCGGCGACCGGGTGCTTCAAATCGAAGCTTTGCCCGTGAACCGCCTGACGGCAGATCGCATATCTTACGCTTACCTGAGCATTTCTCCCCGACCAACATTACGAGTTCTGCTACAATCTCCCAACGAAGATCCAAGATGGGTGGAAATCACGGGTCAGATCCTGCGCACCAATGAAAAACTTTGGACCCCTGCAGGGATATTCTATGCTCCGCCTCATGATAAGCAGTCGGCAATAAAGCCGTCGGCGAACCACCGTATACATGACGGTATTCTGATATGGCGCCCAACAGAACTGGTTTTTGGTGAAGTCCAGCTCAGACGCATGAACAGAGAACTTAATGCCGCCCGAGCGCTGGTTCTTGATCTACGCAGCCTGTCACTCGGTTCTCACGAAAATACGATGAAGGCCTGCTCTTTGTTTTTTGATGAAACATTCACCGCCTACACAATTGATCGCCGTCAAGCGATCGAAGCCATAACGGTGCGCGGAACAGCCCGAGCATTCAAAAAGCCTATAATTGTTCTTACCAACGCCTACACGGCCTATGCCGCCGAAGCCTTAGCATATGTTCTACAATCCAGAAATCGAGCCTTGGTCATGGGGGACCGCTCTGCTGGAAAATTCCGTGTTTTGGAGGTTTATCAGTTACTGGACAAATTTCACTCCACGCATACCAGCATATACAACTTCATGACGCTACCGGTGGCCAAGGTGATCGTCAGCACCGATAACGACCTCGAAGGGAAAGGAGTCACACCAGACCACCTCATACTTCCCACCGCCGAAGATTACATCCATCGGCGGGATCCAGCGCTTGCAAAGGCAATTGAAACCTTGGGCGGTATTTTTCCTTTGGATGGGCTCGGCGAAACATACTAAAGCCCAATAAACGGGGGCAACCAAAGGGGTCAGGCCGTAAATTGTAAATTAATCCGCTCGCCAAGCCCAGCTAAAGATCATCGCGCCGAACATGCATGGCGGCTCCCATACGTTATTAAGTAATTTTAATGTATATACTTGGGAAATACAAAAGCCCCTGCTCTCGTTCTCAATCGAAGCCTCTCATCTAAAAGCACCTATACTGGGGCCATTGACCATCGGATCACAGGATTTCACCCAAAAACCGGTCTTTAATTTACAATTTACGGCCTG
>DDSZ01000002.1:143438-144499 GCA_002344205.1 Opitutaceae bacterium UBA2377 | reverse complement strand
GTCACCCGCACCCGGATGATCGTGCGCAAGCCCACCAAGGCGGGGAAATGGGCCCGCAGTTCCTCAAACCCGGCATCGCCCGGTTCCACCACCTCGCCCCGCCCGTGCAGCCGCACGATCTGCGGCGCGCCTTCGTAGGCGCAGAACATCAGGACGATGCGGCCGTTCTCCCGCAGGTGGGCCACGGTCTCGATGCCGCTGCCGGTCAGGTCGGCGTAGGCCACCTCGCGGGGTCCCAACACCCGGAAGGTGTCGCCGCCCTTGGGCGAGCAGTTCACATGTCCCTCCGCCGTGAGCGGCGCGGTCGCCACCGTGAACATGTGCTGCCGGCCCAGCCATGCCTGCAGTTCGGGGATGATCCGGTCGTAAACCTTGCCCATGCCCCAGCCTGCCGGCCCGAATGCGCGCTTGTCGAGTNNCGGGCAAACCGCGTAGCTCAGGTTCTGCCCCGGCCCCCCGCCGGGTTCTTCCGGTCCACCTCCAACCCCATAACCCCCATGGAAATCATCGTCCTGCTGATTCAGCTCGCCATCGTTGTCGCCGTCATTGCCGGCGTCTGGAAAACCTTCGCCAAGGCCGGCCAGCCCGGCTGGGCCGCCATCATCCCGATCTACAACGTCTACATTTTGCTGAAGATCGCCAACCGCCCGTGGTGGTGGCTGCTCCTGATGCTCATCCCGCTGGTGAACCTCGTGATCGCGATCATCGTCGCCATCGACGTCGCCAAGGCCTTCGGCAAGGGTGCGGGCTTCGGCATCGGCCTCGCGCTGCTCGGCTTAATCTTCTACCCGATCCTCGGCTTCGGCAGCGCCACCTACACCCAGCCGGTGCGGACGGCCTGAGCCAATAGTTTCCCGCCGATCCAACCGTGCACCTCCCCGGTGCACGGTTTTTTATTCGTAGCGCAGGGCCTCGATCGGGTCGAGCGAGGCGGCCTTCCACGCGGGATACAGGCCGAAACCGATGCCGATGGCGCTGCAGACGACGAGGCCGGTGACGGCCCAGCCGAGCGGGAAGACCACGGCGGCGTTGAGGATCATGCCCGCGGCGTTGCCGCCGAG
>DDSZ01000002.1:86766-143417 GCA_002344205.1 Opitutaceae bacterium UBA2377 | reverse complement strand
GCTCTTGCGGATGCCGATCTCCTTGGTGCGCTCCGTCACGCTCACGAGCATGATGTTCATCACGCCCACGCCCGAGGCCAGCAGCGCGATGGCGCTGATCACGAAGGCGCCGATCGCCACGACGCCGGCGATGTTGTTGAAGGCCTCGATGAGCGAATCGTTCGAGAAGATTTCAAAGTCGTTCACATCCTCGGGCTCGAGGCCGCGCACGAGGCGCATCGCCCCGATGGCCTGATCCTGCACGCCGGACAACAACTCCTGGCTCGGCGCCTGCACGTTGATGCCGATGGAGCGGCCCGCGCTGCCGAAGGTCTGCAGCCAGCGCGTGATGGGGATGATGACGATGTTGTCCTGGCTCTGGCCAAAGGACGAGCCCTTGAGCTTGGTGACGCCGATGATGGTGAAACTCTGGCCGCTGATGCGGATGGCCTTGCCGAGCGGATCCTCGTTCACAAACAGCCGCTTCACCACATCCTCGCCGACCACACAGATCGGCCGGCCCAGCTCAACGTCGGACGGCGTGAGGTTGCGGCCCGCGCCGATCTCAAAATTGCGCGCGCTGAGGAAGTTCTCGTCGGCACCGCCGAGCAGCACATTCGGATTGGTCGAGCGGTCAGCGTAGAAGGCGCGCACGCCGCGGCGGGCCATGGTGAGCGCCACGGTCGCATCCTCGCCCATCAGCTCCTTGAACCGGGTGGCCTGGGCGTAGCTGATGTCGCGCCGGTTCGCAAAGCGCGCCCGCGGGTCGCTGAAGTTGATGGCCGGGTATTTGGAAAATTGAAACGAATTGGCCCCGAGGACATTCAACCCCGACTCGATATTGGCGCGCAGGCCGCTGATGACCGTCATCACGCCGATGACCGAGAATACGCCCACCGCGATGCCGAGCATCGTGAGGCTGGAACGCAGCTTGTTCGATTTGAGCGCGGCAAACGCCAGCTTGATGGTTTCCAGAAAATTCATTGCGGAGTGCGGACTGCGGAGTGCGGATTGGCTTTGCGGGCGCGAGCAGTGCGAATGGAAGCCACGGCAATTGCGGTGAGCTCGCCGGCTTCGGCGTGCAAAGCAACCGTCTTGGCCGACGGCAACAGCCCCGCTTCGGTGATGAGTTCCAGCCAAAGCGCGGGCTCATCCGCCTCCTCTTCAACTATGCCCATCTTGGCGATGAAGTCCGCGCGAGACTTTCCCCGACAGGCGGAACGATAATTGGCCGCAATCGAAGTGACCGACCTCACAATTTGGCGATTGAGGACATCGCCCACGATGGAACGCGGCATGGCTTCGCTCATGCGAATCACCCTCAAGGCAAACGCCTTGGTGCGCTGTTTAAGATTATCGTGGCTCATGATGGAAAACTCCGCACTCCGCAGTTCGCACTCCGCACTCATTCATAGCGCAAAGCCTCGACCGGATCGAGTTTGCTGGCCTGCCAGGCGGGGGCGAAGCCGCTGAAGACGCCGGTCAGGACGGAAATCACCAGGCCGGTGACCACCAGGCCGCCGGAAAAGACGAGCGGGAACGAGGGCGCCACGGCGCCGACCGCCGCGGACAATCCGCCCGCCAGCGCGAGGCCGGCCAAGCCGCCGATGAAGCAGATGCAGACCGCCTCGATGAGAAACTGCAGGAGGATGGTGCGGCGGCGCGCGCCGAGCGCCTTGCGGGTGCCGATCTCGCGGGTGCGCTCCTTCACGCTCACATAGGTGATGTTCATGATGCCGATGGCGCCGACGAAGAGCGCGAGCCCGGTGATGAACAACCCCGCCAGCGCGATGCCGTTCTTGATGGGGTCGAGCTGCTCGCGGATGGTGCCCTGCTCGTTGATTTCAAAGTCGTCGCGCTGCTCGGGCCCGAGCTGGCGGATACGGCGCATGAGCCCGCGCAGCTCGTCCTTCGCCGCGGCCAGCCGGGTGCCGTCGTATTGCACGCGGATTTCGCCGTCATCCCGCGAGGAAAAGTAGCGGCGGAACGTGGTCAGCGGCATGGCCACCATCGAATCCCAGCTGAAAAGCCCGAGGAAACTGCCCTGCTTGGCCGCCACGCCAATGACCTCGAAGGTCTGGCCCTGGATGCGCACGGTCTTGCCCATCGGGGACTCATTGGGAAAAAGCGCATCGGCCACATCAAAACCGATGACGAGCACGTTGCGGCCGGACTGGGCCTCAAATTCGCTGAAAAAGCGGCCTTCCTTCATGTCGGACTTCGACATGCGCGGATAATCGGCGGAGGTGCCGAGCGTCCAGATGTTGTTCACCCGGTATTCGCCGCGCACGATGTTGCTCGCGCGGTTGGCCGTGGGCACCGCCAGCTTGAGCGGCCCGTCGGGATGGGTGGCGATCCACTGGTTGATCTGGGCGGCGTAGGTGGTTTGGATCGGCCGGCGGTTGCGGTAGTTCCACCAGTCCTCGACATCGCGCCAGGGCCACTTGCCCACGTAAAGCACGTCGTCGCCGAAGCCGGCCATGCTGCGGTCCACGCCGACGTCGATGCCCTTGATCGCGGTGCCCATGAGCGTGACGGCCACGATGCCGATGACCACGCCGAGGGCGGTGAGTGCCGAGCGCATCTTGTTCGCGCGGATCTGTGCCGCGGCGATCCGCACGGACTCGTTGAACTCGTAGAGAATGCGCCTCACGGGATTTTCGATTTTTGATTCTCGATTTTCGATTGGCGGCCGCGACGCGCCGGCATTCGCTGGGCGAATGACTTCGGCCGTTGTTTGAGTTTCCTTTCGGTCATGACAGAAATCGAAAATCAGGATGCGGTCTCATCCGATTCGATCAGTCCGTCGCGCAGGCGGACGATGCGCCGCGCGTGGCGGGCCACGTCTTCCTCGTGCGTAACCACGATGAGGGTGTTGCCCTGGGCGTAGAGCTGCTCGAAGAGAGCCATGATCTCGATGCCGGTCTTGGAATCGAGCGCCCCGGTGGGTTCGTCGGCCAGGATGATCGAGGGGCGGTTCACGAGGGCGCGGGCGATGGCGACGCGTTGCCGTTGGCCGCCGGAGAGTTCGTTGGGGCGGTGGTGGACGCGGTCGCCCAAACCCACATTCTCCAGCGCGGTGCGGGCGCGTTCATGGCGCTCGGCGGCGGGGATGCCACCGTAGATCAGCGGCAGCTCGACGTTGTGCAGGGCGTCGGACCGCGGCAGCAGGTTGAAGCTCTGGAAGACGAAACCGATCTCCCGGTTGCGGATGTCGGCGAGTTCGTCGTCATCCATCCCGGCGACGTTCTTGCCGGCGAATTCGTAGCGGCCGGCGGTGGGCGTATCGAGACAGCCCAGCATGTTCATCAGCGTGGACTTGCCGGAACCCGACGGGCCCATGATGGCGAGATACTCGTTGCGGCGGATTTGCAGGTCCACGCCGCGGAGGGCGTGGATGGTCTCGGCGCCCATCTTGTAGAGCTTGGTAACGCCCTCGATCTCGATGACGAGGGCGCCGGGCGGGCGCAGGGTCCGCGGCGTGGCCGCGGAAGGGGCGGGCGGCGTCATGGCGGTTACTTCTTGGCTTGGTCGCCGCCGCGCGGACGCTCGATGCGGATGGCCGAACCGTCCTTGAGCGTGCGGGTGATGACGCTGAAACTGCCGCTCACGACTTCATCCCCTTCGCTCAGGCCGGACTTGATTTCCATGTGCGTGGAGTCGGCGATGCCGGTCTCGACCGGCACCTGCTTGACCTTGGAGCCGTCGCGCACGAACACGACGCGCTGGAGCGCCTCGCGGTCGGCCCGTTCATCCTCGCGCTGCTGGCGCTCGTTGATGGCCGCAGCCGCGCCCTCGCCCTTGGTTTCGCGGGCCTTCTTTTCACGCTCCTCCGTGAGCTGATCGATGGTCTTGGCGCCTTCGCGGGAACGCACGGTCACCGACTGGATCGGCACCGCGACGACGTTTTCCACCGTCCGGGTCTCGATGTCGGTGTTGGCGCTCATACCGGGGCGGATGCGGGCGTCCTTGTCGAGGATCCGCACGCGGACCTGGAAATTGGTAACCTCCTCCTGGGTATTCATGCCGGTCGTGAGCGCGGCGGAGGCGATCTCCTTCACCTCGCCGGAAAAACGCCGGCCCGGAAAAGCGTCGATGGTGATGCGGGCGGTGTTGCCGGCCTTCACGTTGACGATGTCGTTCTCGTTCACCTTCACGCGCACCTCCATGCTGTCGAGGTTGGCCACCCGCATGATCTCGGTGCCGGCAAACTGGCCGGTGCCCACCACGCGCTCGCCCACCTCGCTCGACAAAGAACTCACGGTGCCGTCCATGGGCGCGTAGATCGTGGTCTTGCTGAGCTGGTCGGCCGCCTGGCTCACGGAGCCCTCGGCCCGGCGGATCTGCGCCTGCGAAGAGGCGAAATCGGCGCCGGCCACCTCAAAATTGGTCTTGGCGTTGAGGTAGTCGGCATCGGAAAGCAGCTTCTTCGCGTAGAGGTCCTGCGCCTGGCGGTAATCCTGCCCGGCCTTGGTCAGCCGGGCCTGGCTGAGCACGCTGGCCGCGCGGGCGGAACTGAGCGCGGCTTCCTGCTGCTCCAACTGGGCCTGATAAAAGTCCGGCTTGATGCGCACGAGCAGATCGCCCCGCTGCACCGCCTGGCCTTCCTTGACCGGCAGCTCGATGATTTCGCCGGCAACCTCGGGGGAGATTTTCACCTCGACCTCAGGCTGGATCTTGCCGGTGGCGGTTACGACCTGGGTAATCGTCTTGGTGACGGCCTTCTCGGTGGTGACGGCGATGCCACGCTCCTTGTTGCGGTTGGAGGCCACGCCGATGGCGATGAGCACGACAAACAACAGGGTGCCGCCGATGATGATCCATTTGAGCTTGGATTTCTTGCGGGGCGCGACAGCGGAGGGATTGGCTTGGTTCATGGGACGCGTTGCTGGATTTTGAAGGGAGAGGCTTCGGATTCAGCACCGCGTTGGCAAGCAGCCAACCCGGCCGCGCCAAAAAAACGTGGAGGGGCCCACAACGGCCCCTCCACAACACAACAACTGATAACTACTGACGGTGCTGACAACTAACGGTGTCCGCGGAGCTGAAAACCGGTTTGCGACCAAACGCGCTCCGGCTGCGACAAGGCGCAGGCTGGAGGCGTTTAACCGCAGGCGGTGCATAAAGCTCGCTGACATGAAGCCACAACACGGGCTCCCACCCGAAAGTTACACGAAACTTTGATGAACGGCCCCTCCGGCGGATGGGCGGGACCGGCCGGACCGTTGGATCGCCCGCGCCGCAGCCAAAGCCGGCGGCTCCCCGGGCATCCGGGGCAATGGCCGCGGCCCCGGCCCCAGCTCCTCATCTTGGAAAAACCATCCCTCGGTTGTGGCAAAGACCAGCACCGTGTGACCCTTCGCCAGTCGGCCGCTCTCAAAATAATAGCTCAACAGGCTGGCTCTGGCCACCGGTTCATCCCCGGCCAGCAGCTTTCGCAGGGCGACCACGCTGTTGATGAAGCATCCATGCGGCAGCGGTTTCTCCTCCCATCCGTCGCCCGCATCCGGTCCGTCGATCACTTCGTGACGCACAAATCCCGCATCGATCGCCTCCAGCAGGGGTTGCAGGTCGGCCTGATCGCGCTCCAGCCGGCCGCGCCGCAGGGAAAGGCTCTGGGTGCCTTCGCTGCCGGTGTAAAACCACAGGATGCCATTGAAGGCAAAAATCGTCGCATGCACCTCGACCGGATAGGCGCCCGGGCGTTCGTTCTCGATGCGGACCACCCGCGACCAGACATCCGCGCCGAGCAGGTCGCGCGCCTGCCGCGCCGCCGCCAGCGAGGCGTCGGCCACCGGGACGGACCACAGCAACAGCCAGAGAGCCAGCGCCTGTTTCATCACGGCCAGAAACCCGCGGCACGCGCCGGAGGTTTCGGCAATGCGACGAAGCGCGCCGCCTTTGCGACGAACGCACGCCGGGCAGCGTCATGCGCTCAGCTGTTGTCCCGCAGCAGCGGCGCGATGCGGTCCTGATAGCCCCGGCTCAGCTTCAGCTTGGTGCCGTCCTGCAGGATCACCACATACTCGCCACCAAAGGCGGGGCTGAGCTTACGCACCCGGTCAAGGTTCACGATGGTCGAACGGTGGATGCGGATGAAATGCCGCGGATCAAGCCGGGCTTCCAGGCGCGCCATCGTCTCGCGCATCAGGTGCGAGCGGCCGGCCGCATGGAATTTCATGTAATCCCCTTCCGCTTCGATCCAGTCAATCTCCGCCGTGCGCAGGAAGAATATCTCCCCGGAAGACTTGATGAAAATGCGGTCGGCCATGCTGTCCGCCGGCTGGTCCACGCGCGACTGGAGGTAATCAAGCAGCCGGGTGAGCCGCGAGCCGGTCGCCTCCCGGTCGCGCTGCCGCACAGCCTCCTTCGCCCGGCGCAAGGCCGCGAAAAAGCGTTCGTCGTCGTAGGGCTTGAGAAGGTAGTCCACCGCATGCACCTCGAAGGCCCGCAGGGCGTGCTCGTTGTAGGCGGTCACAAACACGACGACGGGCAGCGGCGGCGGCCCGGCCTGTTGCAAAGCCTCGAAGGCGTCGCAGCCCGGCATCTGCACATCAAGGAACACCAGCTCGGGCCGCTCGCGGCGGATCCATTCCACGGCCTGCAGGCCGTCGGCCGCCTCGCCGATGATCTCGATCCCGGCATCCTGCTCAAGCAGCAGGCGGACCCCGCGGCGGGCGGCGGGCTCGTCATCGACAATCAGCGTGCGGATGGGGCGTAACAGGGGCGGGGGTTCGGAGTTCATGTTCGGTAAGGCAGGACAATCTGCACGGTGACACCGCGGCCGGGTTCGCTCTTGAGCGTAAGCTGGCTGCGGGTGCCGTAAAGCTTCACGAGCCGGTCGCGGGTATTCGTCAGGCCGACGCCTTCGCGCACACGGGTGAGACCGGCGCGGGGCAAACCGGCCCCATCGTCGCGCACCTCGAGATGGAGGACGCCGTGTCGCACCCAGCCGAGAATGTCGAGCCGGCCGGGCCCGGCCTTGGGCGCCACCCCGTGCAGCACGGCGTTCTCCACGATGGGTTGCAGCAGAAGGCTCGGGATCATCGCCCGGCGCGCTTCCTCGGAAATATCGATGTTCACCGCGAGACGGTCGGCGAACCGCAGCCGCTGGATACCGATGTAAGCCTCAAGAAATTCCATTTCCTGCTGCAGCGTGATCTCGGCCTTCCGGGCGGGATCCAGCGCCATCCGCAGCAGGCCGCCGAGGCGCGAGAGCAGGCCGACCGCCTCGTCGTTGCGTTTTTCGCGCACCAGCACGGCGACGGTGTTCAGCGTGTTGAACAAAAAATGCGGATGGAGCTGCTGGCGCAGGGCCTTGAGCTCCAGCTCGGTCAGGCGCGCCTCCAGTTGCGCGCTCCGCAGCTCCTGGCGCCGGTAGCGTTGATGGATCTCCAGCGTATGGCCGAAAGCCAGCACGCCCCAGTAGTAAACCATGTCGATCAGGTTGCGGCCGTAGAAACCGTGGATCAGCTCCACCCAGAACCCGTCGGGCGGCCAAGCCTGCCTGATCCAGAGAAAATAGCCCAGCCAGCGGCCGGCATAATACACCATCATCACGACAAAACTGAACGTCAGGTGAAACCCCACCCCGCCGGCCCAATACCCGGTGCTCAGGGGCACCTTCTCCCGCAGCTTCAGGATCAGCGGCGCAAGCGCCGCCCACATCAGGGTCCGCATAAACTGCGGCGCCGCCAATCCCCAGAGGTCCACTTCCCCGGGCGTGCGCGTGCGGTGGATCCAGGCCCTTTCATTGAAATAAAGCTCCAGCGCCAGCATCAGCCCGACCAGCATCCAGCCGGCGGCGATGAGCAGCACCCGGTTCCAACGGCCCTGGTCCAACTTGAACAACACCTTGCTTCCATAACACCGCCGGCCGGCCGCGGGTGCGGATATTTTCGATGAAAGGCCGGTTTCTTGCGACGAACGGAGGAAAACGAGCGCCGGGGCCTGCGATGAAAAGTGGGGCGCCCCGATAGGTGCTGAACTTGAGACCCTTGACCGACCCAATTCCCAGCGCAGGGTGAAGGACGATGCAGCCGTCTTACGGTCAGCTTAGCAAATTGGTCCATGAGCTGGGGCGGCGGCGCAATCTGCCGCACGCCGTGATGGCGGTCGAGAACCTCGATGGTTCCTTTCGCTGGAGCGGAGCCGTTGGCCATGCCCAGCCCGATGGCACACCCATGCTGGCCGACACGCCTTTCTTTATCGCCAGCATCGACAAACTGCTGACTGCCACCGTGGTTTTACAACTGACGGAAGAGCGGAAACTCCAACTTGATGAACCCGTTACCACCTGCCTGCCCGCCGGGACGATGAGCGGTCTGCATCAACTCGGCGGGGTTGACCACACCCCGGCAATTACAGTGCGCCATTTGCTCAGCCATACCTCCGGAGTCGCCGATTTTCTGGAGGATCGGCCCGCCGGCGGCCGCAGCCTGCTGGAAGAAATACTGGAAGAGGGTGACCGCACCTGGGCCCAGGATGAGCCGCTAGACTTGGTAAGAGCCCGGCTTCAGCCGCACTTTCAGCCGCAGAACCTGACGGCACCCCGTGTCCGCAGCCGTTATTCGAACACCAATTTCGAGCTGCTGAATCTGCTGATCGAACATCTGACCGGTCAGTCGCTGGCAGAAACATTCGAACACCGCTTGTTCAAACCGCTCGGCCTAACGCGCACCCGGTTTGTCGGCAACAATCCGTCCTCGCCCGGGACTCCTGTGTCCGCTGCTCTCTGGTGCGGAAAAATGCCGCTTGATCGGCCCATGGCCCTGCAATCGCTGCGCAGCATCAACAGCACTGCGCCTGAAATGATCGCATTGCTTCGCGGCTTGGTAAACGGACGGTTGTTTGCTCAACCCGGGACGTTCGCCCAGATGCAGCAGCGCTGGATCCGCTTTGGGCTGCCGTTTGATGCCGCCGCACTGCGCGCACCCAGTTGGCCAATTGAATACGGCCTGGGCCTGATGCGCTTTCAAAGTCCGCGCTTCCTGACGCCCTTTCATCCGGTGCCACCGGTCATCGGACATACGGGTTCCACCGGTTCGTGGTTATTCTATTGTCCATCGCTGGAACTGCTGCTGGCCGGCACGGTGGATCAAGTAACCGCCCCTGCCCTGCCCTACCGGATACTGCCCCGTTTGCTGCGGGCCTGCACTACCAAGGCCTGATCAAATGCTGAACCGCCGACCAAGTGCTCCACCCACTGTTGGGCGAGCCACGGGGCGAACAACGCCCCGCGGCCGCCGAGGGCGCTGCAAATCCCCAGCCGTGGGTTGGCGGGATGCCGGCCGGCCACCGGCAGCTTGTCGGGCGTGGTCAGGCGCACGCCGGCGAATTGGGCGCGCGCATCCGCCGGTCCGCCGATGAGTGCCTCGGCGGCGGCGAGCAGGGTTTCACGGGCGGCGGTCGTTGGTTCCGCATCGTCCACCCCCGGTTCGTGCGTCGCCCCCACCCACGCGGTGCCGCCGGCGAGCGGCAGCAGCCAGTGGCCGCGGTTGAGAATGACATCGGGAGCCAGGCCCGGCGCCGCTATTTGCAGCGTCTCGCCCTTGCTCCACGCAAAATCCATCTTGGCAAACGGACCGCGCCGGGCCGCGGCGCCGGTGCAGTCGATCACGAGTTCGTGCGCCGGATCCAACCGCGCCCAATCCACCGTCGTCTCCCGCAGGATGCCTGATCGCAGCCAGCGCACCCGGGTTGTTGCCAACAGGGCCGGCACGTCCACGCGGGCGGCCGGGGCGATCCAAAATCCGGCCTCATCCGCCTCGTGGGCGAACGGCGCGAGTTCGCCCCGCGCCTGCTTTTCCGCAAAGATCCGCCGTTCGCACGCATCCCGGAAAAGTCGCCGCACCTTCAGTTCGCGCCACAGCGGGACGCCCGCCTGCAGCTCGATTTTCCGGTAGGTGGTGCGCGCCAGCGGCAACAGTTCCCCGATTCGGGGGGCTTTCACCAGACGCCGGCCGGCGACGGGATTGATGATGCCTGCCGCGACGCGCGACGCGGCCCCGGCATGGCCGGCGTCAACGATGCGAAAATCCAGCCCCGCCTCCTCCAGCGCAAAGCCGAGCAGCGTGCCCGCCAGCCCCTGCCCCGCGATGAGGATCGGTGCGCTCACCGCNNTCACCGCTGCGCGGCGCCATGCAGCGCCGCACCCACGATCCCCGCCTCGTTGAAGAACTGCGCCGGGACGAGTTTCGCGCGCGTGCGCAGGTGCGGGAAAAACTTGGCGTGCTTCGCGCTAATCCCGCCGCCGATGATGATGAGCTCGGGCCAGAACATCGTCTCCAGCACCGCGAGATACTTCGTGAGCCGCCCGCCCCACTTCGCCCAACTGAGGTCCTTCTTCTCCCGGACCGACGCGGCCACGTGCTTCTCCGCCGACCGGCCGCCCTTCCACGGCAGATGTCCCAGCTCGGCCGGCATCACCACGCCCTGGTAGGCCAGGGCCGAGCCCACGCCGGTGCCAAGGGTGAGCAGCAGGGTCTTGCCCGCAAACCCGCGGCCCGCGCCGAATCTCATTTCCGCCAGCGCCGCCGCCGCCGCGTCATTCGTCAGCGCCACCGGGCAACCGGCCACGCGGGAGAAAAGCTTGCCGGCATCGCAGCCGATGAACCGCGGATGCAGGTTGGCCGAGGTGCGGATCAACGGGCCTTGCACCACGCCCGGGAAGCCCACCCCGATCGGGCCGGACCAGTCGAAGTGCTCCACGATCTGCCGCAGGGCGCGGGCCATCTGCGTCGGCGTGAGGTTGGCCGGGGTCGCGATGCGGTGCCGCTCCGCCAGCAGCCGGCCGGTCTTGGTGTCCACGGGCGCGCCTTTCAGGGCCGAGCCGCCGATATCGATGCCGAGTGCATTCATGCGTCTGCAGGCCAGCAGGCGTCCGGTTTATTGGCAATGCCCGTGTCCGTCGGCACCATGGGCGTGGCCATGGGCCAGCTCGGGCGCGGTCGCCGGGCGCGCAGCCACAATCTCCACTTCGAAAGTCAGGTCCACGCCGGCCAGCGGGTGGTTGGCATCAAGCGTGACGTGCTCCCCCTCGATCGCGACGACGGTCACGATGGGCGCATATTTGTCCCGCTCGGTCTGGAACTGGTCGCCCACCTTGAGTTCGCCGTCCACCGGCAGTTGGGTGCGTTTCACCTGCTGGACCTGCGCCGGGTCGCGCTCGCCGTAGGCCCGCGCCGCGGGCACCTGCACGCAGGTCTTCACGCCCGGCGCCACGCCGCGCAGCTGCTCGTCAAGGCCGTCAATGATCTGGCCGGCCCCTTCGAGGTAAACGATCGGGTCGGCCCCGGCGGACGTGTCGAGCACGCGGCCGGCGGGATCGCGGAGGGTGTAGTGGAAGGTGACGACGCGGCGGTTCATGTTTCCTGGCGGAGAATTTCGAGCGGAGGATGGTCGGCGACCCCGCGGTTGGATAGCAAGCCCGTGAGCAGGGTGATGACGCTCACGGCCAGCACCGCCAGCCCGAGCGTCAGCAGATCCGGCGTCGCCGCCGTTTTGAACACAAACTTCGCCAGCAGCAGGTTGCCCCCGACGGCCAGCAGGCAACCCACCAACGCCGCCAGCACGCCGAGGATGGCGTATTCCACCAGTTGGATCTGCACGAGCTGCCGCCGGGTCGCGCCCAGCGTGCGCAGGAGCACCGTCTCGCGGATGCGTTGCCACCGCCCGGTGAGCACCGCCCCCGCCAGCACGATGATGCCCGTCGCCACGGTGAAGAAAGCCATGAACTGCACGACCAGCGCGACCTTCCCAAAAATCGTGTCGAAGGTCTCCAGCAGCAGCGTGAGATCGATGGCCGAGACGTTGGGAAACGCCCGCACCACCGCCTGCTGCAGCCGGGCCGAATCCGCCGCGGTGTCGATCCGCAGCGCCGCGACATAAAACTGCGGCGCCTCCTCCAGCACGCCCTCCGGGAAGACGATGAAGAAATTCGGCTGGAGCCGCTGCCAGTCCACCTTGCGGATGCCCGCGAGCCGCGTGCGCACCGCCACGCCCTGCACGTCGAACTCCACCTCGTCGCCCAACTGCAGCTGCATGTCGCGGGCCAGCCCTTCCTCGATGGTGATCGGGACGATCTCCTCCTCGGGCGCCACGCGCGGCACGATCTCGCCGCTCAGCAGGGTCTCGGTGTCGGTGAGGTCCGCCCGGTAGGTGGAGCGGTATTCACGGCGGAGCGTCCAGCCGGGGATCCGGTTTTCCGGCTGCTTCAGCAAATCCTCCACCGCCTGCCCCCGCAGCGAACGCAGCCGCATGGTGACAATCGGCGCCTGCTGGGTGGCCGGATGGCCGGCCTCGCGCAACAGCGTGTTCAGCGGCCCGATCTGGTCGTCCTGGATGTCGAAGAAAAGCAGGTTCGGCCGGCCCGCACCGCCCGTCCCCTGGATCTGCGCCAGCAGGGTGGTCCGCGTGAGATAAAGCGTCGTGATGAGAAATGTGCCGAGCCCCAGCGCCAGCAACAGCAGCACGGTGCGGTTGTTCGGCCGGTGCAGGTTGGCGACGCCTTGGCGCACGACGTAGGGCAGACCGCGCGGCAGCCAGCGGCGCGCCGCCCAAGCCACCGCCTTGGCCAAGCCCGCCAGCACGGCAAACCCCGCCGCCAGCGCACTCGTGAAACCGAGCCCGAGCACGAGGCTGCGCGTCTGCTCCACGGCGAAGCCCGCAATCGCGGCCACCAAGAGCACGCCCAACGCAATGCGCCACGGATCGGGCCGCGCCGGCCGGTCCGCAAACGCGGCCCGCAGCGCCACCAGCGGCGAAACCCGCCGCACTGCCAGCAAGGGCAGCAGCGTGAACAACACGCAGATCACCAACCCCGCGCCCATACCGCGGGCCACCGCGGTCCAGGAAACGAAAAAATCCACGTCGAAAGGCAGCAGCCCGGCCATCGCCGCCGGCAGCGCCAGTTGCACCGCGACGCCCAGCGCCGCACCGAGCACCGACCCAAGCACGCCCAGCCCCAAGCCCTGCACCAGATAGACCGCGAAACTCTGCCGCGCGCTGGCCCCGAGGCAGCGCAACACCGCGACCGTGGTGATTTTTTGCCGGATATACACATGGATCGCGCTGGCCACGCCGATCGCGCCCAGAAACAGCGCCACGAAGCCGACCAGACTCAGAAATCCGTTCACGTTTTCGAGCACGCGGCCCAGGTCGCGCTTCCGCTCCTCGACGGTATCGTAGCTCATCCGCTCCGTGATGAACTTCTGCCGCATCTCGCGCTCGACCGCGGCGGGATCCACCTCCGGCGGCAGCTTGAGCGCGATGCGGTGCCGCACGAGGCTGCCCGGTCCGGCCAGTTCCGTCGCCGGCAATTGGCCGAGCGGGATGAAAGCCCGCGGCGCGAGCTGGGTGATCGCCACGGAGTCGCCCGGCACCTTCAGCACCGCCCCGATGATCGTGAATGTGACCCGCCCCAGCCGCACCGTGTCACCCGTCTTCAAACCGAACTGGCTCAGCAGCGTCTCCTCCAGCAGCACCACCGGGCCGCCGGCCGCAAGTTGCGCGGGCGCGTCGCCGGGCCGCGCCTGAAACTCGCCATAAAACGGAAACCGGCCCTCCACCGCGCGCACCTGCACCAGCCGGGTGCGGTCGCCCTCGGGCGAAGGAAAAATCATCATCGAGGAAAAGCTCGCTTCCCGCGCCTGCTCGCCGCCCAGCCCGTCCAGATGTGCCGTCACCTCCGGCAAAAACGCCTGCCGCGAGGTGATCACCAGATCGGCCCCCAGCAACCCGCGGGCCTGGTCGTCAATGGCCACGCGCAGGTTCGCGCTGAACGAGCCGATCGCAACCAGCGCCGCGATGCCCAGCACCACGCTCAGCGAAAACAACACGAGGCGCCGCCGCGCCGCCCGCGAATCCCGCCAGGCCATTTTCAGGATGAAGTTCATGGAGTCTCGGTCTGACTGTCGCTGATCACCGCCCCGCCTTTCAGCCGGATGATGCGCTGGCAGCGCTTCGCGAGCTCCAGGTCGTGCGTCACCAGGACCAACGTAGTGCCGCGCTCGCGGTTGAGCCCAAACACCAGCTCGGCCATGGCGGCGGCCGTCTCGCCGTCGAGGTTACCCGTGGGCTCGTCGCAGAACAGCACCTTCGGCCGGTTCATGAATGCCCGGGCCAGCGCCACCCGCTGCTGCTCGCCGCCCGACAGTTGCACGGGATAATGCTCAAACCGCTCGCCCAGCCCCACGCGCGCCAGCAGTTCGCGCGCTTCCGCCTCGCGGCCGCTTTCCCCGCGCAGCTCCACCGGCACGAGGACGTTTTCCAAAGCCGTCAGCGTCGGGATGAGCTGGAAGTTTTGAAACACAAAGCCGACGTGCTCGTTGCGCACCCGGGCCCGCGCATCCTCGTCGAGCGCGCCGAGGTCCGCGCCCGCGAGCAGCACCTTCCCGTCCGTGGGCGTGTCGAGCCCGGCACACAGGCCGAGCAGCGTGGTTTTGCCGCTGCCGCTGGGCCCCACGATCGCGAGGCTCGCGCCGGCCGGCAGCGAAAAATTGACCTCCCGCAGGACGGTCAATGCACCCGCCGGGGCCTGTGAGGCGTATGTTTTTGTGAGTCGCTCGACTTTCAGCATGTTCTCATCACTCATGATTGGAATCATTTACACAAACCGCGAATTGGCCCGAACTCCAGATTGAGCGGTCGATTTCCTCCATGAATGTCCGCTGGCTCAGTCTTGTCCTTTTTTTCTGCCCCGTTCTGCACGCCGCCCCACCGCCGCCCACCATTGTGTTTCTCGGCGACAGCCTGACGGCGGGCTACGGCTTGGAAAATCCCCTCGCCGAGGCCTACCCCGCACTCATTCAGGAAAAGTTGCGCGCCGCGGGCCTGCCGCACCGGGTGGTCAATGCCGGCATCAGCGGCGACACCACCGCCGGCGGCCTGCGCCGGCTCAACTGGATCCTGCGCCAGCCGGTGGACGTGCTCGTCATCGCGCTCGGCGGCAACGACGGCCTGCGCGGCATCGACCCCGCGGTGACCCGCGACAACCTCCAGGGCATCATCGACCGGACGCGGGAAAAATACCCCGCCGTGCGCCTCGTCCTCGCCGGCATGCAGATGCCCGCCAACATGAACGAAGAATTTACCCGCGCTTATCGGGAGATTTTTCCCGCCCTCGCGGAAGCCAACGGCATCGCGCTCATCCCCTTTCTCCTCGAAGGCATCGGTGCCGACCCGGCCTTTAATCAGCCCGATCTCATCCATCCCACGGCCGCCGGGCAGGTAATCATTGCGGACACGGTCTGGAAACATTTACGTCCCGTCCTATGAAGGCAGCCCACGCATTCTTCGCCTTGCTGGCGCTGCCCCTTCTGGTCCACGCACAGTCTCCCAGCCTCCGCTTGCAAGCCGCCGCCGGCTGGGCCGAAAATCTCAGCCGTTCCGTCATTCCCGCGGACCAGAAAGCGTCCGCGCTCTACGAGGTCGCCGTCGCGACCGGCTGGAGCCGGCAGTTGAGCGGCAGCGTGCAGGCCGGAGCCGGCCTGGAGGCCGGCGCACTCGTCGTGGACCGCCATTCGCTCAACAATCGCACCACCTTCGGCCCGCGCGTATCGGCCCAGCATAAATTTGGGCTCGGCCCCTTCGCGCCTGTGCTTCAGGCCGAAGCCGGCGTAACCCAACGCTTCGCCCACGCGCCGGGTGATCGGGGCACCACCACGGAAGGCAGCCTCACCCTCGCCAAGCGCCTCAACCCCGCCTGGCGGGTGTCCGTCACCACCGACTGGTCGGGCCACGCCGCGCGCAGCCCCGCCTTCGATGTCCACCACCGCCGGCTGCACGGCGCCGTGACGTGGGATATCACCGATCGCTGGCAGGCTGCGGCGGGCGGAGGACGGCTGGATGGCGTTTTTGCGGCCAACGCCTCCTGGCCCGTGTGGGGAGCGGCGCTGGGAGGTGCCCTCGGCCCGGCGGTGCAGGAGTATTACAACTCCATCCCTTGGCGGATCACCGATCTCTACGGCCCGGGCTGGGTCACTTATCCCGTGAGCGGCCACGCCGATTTTTGGTGGCTGGAACTCGCTCCGGCCTTGGGCACCCGGAGCACTCTGGCATTGCGTTACGAGCAGGCCGACGCCGTCAACCGGGTCGGCATCAAATACCGGCAGGAACGCTGGACCGTGGGCCTGCTCTTGCGCTTATGAAACTGCCCGTGCCTGCCGGCTTTTCCTGCCTCCTATTGTTCGTCATCACCGGCGCGCTGCCCGCGGCCGAGGTAACCTTCACGGTGCGCGATACCCGCGGCGGTCCGATCGCCGATGCCGTCGTCTCCTTGCACCCGCTCGGCCCCACGCCTGCTCCGGCGGTGCCGGGGGAAGCCGTCATCGCGCAGGAAGACAAGGAATACGATCCCTATATCACCCCGGTCCTCGTCGGCACCAAGGTGCGCTTTCCCAACCGCGACACCATTCAGCACCACATCTATTCGCTCTCCCGGCCCAAGCGTTTCGAGAAACCGCTCTATGCCAGCGGCGCCGAGGAGTCCGTCGTCTTCGACCAGCCCGGCGTCGTCGTCCTCGGCTGCAATATCCACGATTGGATGATCGCCTACGTCGTGGTGCTGCCCACGCCGCACTTTGCCAAGACCGACTCCGCCGGCCGCGCCCAACTGACCGGCTTTGCCCCCGGCCGCTACCGGGTCGAGATCTGGCATCCGCGCCTCGCGAAAACCGAGGTCCGCGAACTCGAACTCACCGCGGTGGCCAACCCCTCCCTCGCCGTCGATCTCACCCTCCGGCCGGATCGGCGCATCCGGCGCGCGCCCGAACCCAGAACGGGCGGTTATTAAGCCGCGCAAGCCATGGCCGCCGGGATTTTTCGTTTCCAGCGCTTCCGCACCCGGCTGCTGGTCCTGATGCTCGGGCTGCTCGGGCTCACTCAAGCCGCCACCTATCTCATCGTCACCCAGGCCAACCGGACCACGGCCGTCACCGCGATCAACGCCGCTCTCGCCCGCGGCGTGCAGCAGTTCGAGGCCATCTCCGCCCGACGCGAGGCCGACCTGCTGCTGGCCGCCCGCCTCATGGCCGCCGACTACGCGATGCGACAGCTATTCCTCATCGAGGAATTCAGCCCCGCCACCGCCCGTTCCGCCCTCGAATCTTATCAGGACCGCATCCAGCGCCTGCAGATGCCGGTGATCGTGTTGCTCTCCCCCGAGGGCGCGCTGCTCGCGGACACCCGCGGCCGCACCACCGCGGAACAGCGCGCCGCCTTCGAGGTGCTCCGCGAGCGAGCCGATGAAAGCGACCTGCAGGAGGCCACCGGCTACGGTTTCCTCAACGGCAGCTTCAGCCAACTCGTCATGGTGCCCCTGCTCGCCCCGCCACCGGAAGTGGCGGCCTGGGTCGGCATCGCTTTCTCAATCGACGAGGAAACCGCCCGGGAGCTGAAACAAGACTCCGCCTTGGAAGTATCCTTCCTGACCGGCGGTGCCTCCCCGCGCCTGTTGGCCTCGACGCTGCCGGCCGCGCTGGCCGACGAGCTCATTCGCCAAAATGTCGCCGAAGAAGCAGCCGGCGCGGCACTCAATCTCGGTGGCGAGCCTTACATTTCAACTTTCAGGCGTCTGCCGACGAACAGCGACGATCCGGTCTGGATTGTGCTCCAGCGCTCACTGCAAGATGAACTGGAGCCGGCGCGGGCCCTGGAGCGCATCATCCTCTTCGTCACTCTCGCGGGCCTCGCGCTCGCCGCCGGCGCCGCCCTGTCGATCGCGCGCAATGTCAGCCGGCCCGTGCAACGGCTCGCCGCCCACACGGCCGTCATCGCCCGGGGCGATTACGCCACCCGCCTGCCGCTCGACCGCACCGACGAGTTCGGCCAGCTCGCCGAGGGGTTCAACCGCATGAGCGAAGGTTTGGCCGAACGCGACCGCGTGCGCGACCTGCTCGACAAGAATGTCTCGCCCGCCGTCGCCGCCCGGCTCCTGCGCGACGGCTCCGCCCTCGGCGGCGAGGAGCGCGAGGTCACCATCCTCTTCGCCGACCTGCGCGGCTTCACCACCCTCAGCGAAACCCTGCCGCCGCGCGAGGTCGTCACCCTCCTCAACCGCTACCTCGACCGGATGAGCGCCGCCATCGAGGCGCAGGGCGGCGTCATCGACAAATTCATCGGCGACGAAATCATGGCCCTCTTCGGCGCCCCGGTCGCCCAGTCCGACTCCGCCGACCGCGCCCTGGCCGCCGCGCTGGGTATGCGGACCGCCCTGGCCGCACTCAACGCCGAGTTCGCCGCGGAGGGCCGGCCGCCCCTTGCTTTCGGCATCGGCCTTAACACCGCCCGCGTCATCGCCGGCAACATCGGCTCCCACCGCCGGCTCAACTACTCCGTCATCGGCGACGGGGTGAACATCGCCGCCCGCCTGCAAGCCCTCACCCGCGATCCCACCCACGGCGCCGACATCATCCTCAGCACCGCCACCTTGCAGGCCGCCGGGCAGATCTGGTCCACCCGGCCCTTGGGCACGGTTGTGGTCAAAGGCCGCACCGGCACGCTCGCTATCCACGCCTTGGATGGGGCCCCACCTCGCGCAGGAAACTAGCCATTTGTTTGCATATCTGGTCTTGTAGCCCGGCCTACCGCCTGCCATGCCTAGGCGCATGAAACTGCGCCTCCTGACCACGGTGTTCGCCTTCTTGATCGGCTGCGGTGTCGGGTTGCAGGCCCAAACCTACATCTGGACGGGCTTGGGCAGCTCAGATTATTACGACGGATACTACGATGGGGCCAACTGGCAGGGCGGCGTGGCCCCAACCGCCTACGATGATAATACCGGTAGCGATACCGTGGTATTTGGCAACGTGCGCAATACCCGCGTCCGCTATGTTGAGCTCAAAGCGAACCAGTTGCAGTTCACCGGCCACACGCGCCCCTACAAACTGGAAGCGTTCGGCGGCGCCACCATCTACCTCGGCGCCGGCGGCATCGTGTATTCGCCCAACGGCGACGTCCGCTCGAAGATCGACGATTCCATCATCCTCACCGCCAACCAGACCTGGAACATCACGGGCGGCGGACTCGTTGTGCAAGGCGCCATCTACGAAGACGAAACCCCGCGGACCCTGACCAAGACCGGTGCCGGCACGCTCGTCTTGGAGCCGGGTTATTATGAGGACAGCGATTTTTCCGGTGGCCTTGTCATCAAAGATGGCCGGGTGGTGGTGCATTCCAAAGTGGACCTTTATTACTACACGGTCATTCCTGTTACCTCGCTCGGCACCGGCACGCTGACGTTCGACGCCTCCGGCGGGGGCACCCCCACCTTGGTTGCCCGCCGGTTCGACTACTACGGCGATTACGGTTACCCGGCGATCATCGAAAACCCCATCGCCATCAATGGCGTGATGCGGACGGAAAACCACACGGAGCTGTTCCTCACCGGCCCGATCACCCTCCAGTCCAACGCCGTCATCTCCACCGCCGGCCGGCCCCTGTTCATCGAAGGCGGCATCTCCGGCAGCGGGAAATCCCTCACCATCAATGCAGCCGGCTTGGTCGTGCTGGATCCGGGTGAAACCGAGAGCATCAACACCTACGACGGCGGCACCCATGTGGAGAACGGCCTCCTGATCTTCGGCAGCGAATATGCCATCCCGGCCACCGGCGCCATCACCGTCGCCAGCACCGGCTATGCCGGCCTCGCCGCTCCGGGCTATGGCGCTGCCAATTTCATCGCCAAGTTCGATCCCGCCGCCACCCACGGCACGATCGGTTTCGATTCCGATCCGGCGAACGAAGGCTCCAGTGTTTTCGAGGGTCCGATCAACCTGACCGGCTTTTCCGCCACCGCCAGGTTGGGTTCGGCCACCTACGCCACCCTTGGCTCCGACAGTTCCATCACGCCGCAAGGCACCGACTATCGTTTCGGCGGCGGCGGCGGCTACCTGAGCGTGGGCGCGCACCTCGGCAACGCCCCGGATGAATCCCCGCGTAACCTAATCGGCGCCTCCCCCTCCGCCCTGCCGTTGACGGTTTACCTAGGCCACGGCGGCAATGATTTCTCCGGCACCGTCTCAGCCTCGCACACCGCCTTCATCTTCGGCTCCTCCAGCCTCCCGGCCGCCGCCACCCTGCAATTGCAGCAAGGCGGCTATATTGGGCTTGAAGACGCCGCCGACCCACAGGCCTTCATCAACCGTTTCGCCGCCGGCACAGCCCACGGTATGATCGGCTTCAACGGCGGCACCGTATCGGCCAATTTGGATCTGAGCAATTTTACGGGCCCCGTCTATTTGGGCACGACTGAGCAAGGCGGCTTCGACGGCCCGCCTTACGGCGGTCTGCGCCTCACCGGTAGCATCACCACCGGCAACGACGGCACCGATCCCTACCGCTTCGGCGCCTACAAGGGCGGCATGCTGCGGGTGGAAAGCCTCCTTTCCGGCAGCGCCGGGGTGCTCATTGGCGATCCCAACTCCCCTGCCACCTTCGGAGATTACTTGAACGAGCGGATGTCCATCGTCGCGCTGATGGGCAACAACAGCAGCCTCACCGGCAACGTCACCCTCTTTGGCGGCGAACTTTTTCTCGGCAACGCCAACGCCCTCGGCACAGGCAGCCTGATCGTCAACGGCATGACGCTGCCGACCGAGTGGCAATTTAACGATGGTCTATCCCCCGCCCCGACGCTGTCCGCTCATGGCGGACTGACCATCAACAACAACATTGTTCTCAACACCCGGCTGGATGTCGCGGGCAGCAGCAACCTTGATCTCAACGGCCTGATAAGCGGGCCCGGACAACTCTATCTGCGCAACGGCGCCACTGTCACTCTCACCGCCGGCAATACGGGGTTTGCCGGGGGCATCTACATCGGCAGCAGCAGCGCGTTATGGGTTGGACACGACCTTGCCACCGGCACCGGCCCGCTGTCCTTCGGCTATGGCAGCGGCAGTTACGTTTACTTTGAAACCGCCAACCCCGTGATCGGCGGCCTCGTCAGCGGGCCCGACGATTACAGCTACCTCTACACCAACCAGGAAAACACGCGGCTGACCGTCAACCAGTCCTTCGACAGTATTTTCAAGGGTGCGATTAATGCCGATGAACCCGGCCTGCGTCTCGTCAAGGCCGGCTCCGGCACCCTGCACTGGCAGTCGGGTTACTTTGATCCTTGGATCGGGGTGTCGGAGCCCGGATTGCCGGGCAGCCCTTCGGTAAGCTTGGAGGTGCAGGGCGGCCGCCTGATCCTCGGCGGTGGTTTTTACAGCTACGAAAGTGAAAGCACCTTCTGGGTGCGCACCGGGGGCACGCTGGCACTGGATAATAGTTGGCTCTACAACCCCATTGTCCTCGAGCCCGGCGCGCGATTGGCCGGCAGCGGTTTTTTCGAAAATGCCTCCGTTGGCAGCGGCGCCATCCTTTCCCCGGGACTCGCCGGGCTGGATGAAATCGGCACCCTGAACTTCAGTCATCTGGAACTCGATCCCGGCGGCATTCTGGAGTGGCATATCCAGAATCCTAATGCCGATCGGGGCGTGGGCTACGATCACATTGAGATTTATGGCATGGCCCAGACCCTCGTGATCAACGCGACCAGCGAGGCCCCCTTCTCCCTCAAGATCATTTCCCTGAACACCGGCGGCAGCGCCGGGCTGGTCAGTGGTTTTGATCCCAGCCAGTCCTATGCTTGGTCGCTCTTCAAATTCGATGCTCTGTCGGGTGGATTCGACCCCGCCAAATTCGCCATCGATACCTCCGGCTTCGCCAACAGCCTTTCTTTCAACGGCGTGGATGATGGTTTCTTCAGCCTGAGCCTCTCCGGCGATCACATTCACCTCAACTTCACCGCCGTGCCTGAGCCTTCCACCTACGCCCTGATGGGGCTTGGGCTGGCCTTCATCGGCTGGACGGTGTGGCGCCGGCGCCGTGCCTGAAATTCCGGCTTGCCTCGGCAACGGGCGGAGCGTTCGCTCCGCCCGCTTCGTTTCAACCCCTTTCTTTCATGATGACCCGCGCCTATCTCCCCATCGACCTCGTCGCGCACGCGGGCATCCCGGCCACCTGAGCCGGTCACGGCCCGCGAATCCAGAGCGGGCCCCGGAAGCATCAAACGCACTCCTCCGAACCCGCTCCACCCGAGCGGGTTTTTTCACGTCCATTTCCGTTCCCTTTCCATGTTTTCCCATTTCCAACTCATCTGGTCCCTCATGCGCGGCCACCGCCTGCGCTACGGGCTCGCCCTGGCCTGTCTGCTGGCCGCCACGCTCCTCAACTATGGCGTGCCGCTGGTCGGCAGCGTGACGATCGATTTCGCCGTCGGCGACCGCACGCCGGGTGCTGACACCGCCGCGCCCATGCGCGGGCTGCTGCACCTGCTCGGCGGCCCCGAAAACCTGCGGGCCAACCTCTGGCTCGCGGCCGTCGCGATGGTGCTGCTCAGCGCCGTCGGCGGCGTGTTCAGCTACCTCAAGGGCTGGCAGGCCTCCCTCGCCAGCGACGGCATCGCCCGCCGCCTCAAGGAGGAACTTTACGACCACCTCAACCACCTGCCCGCCCGGCACCACGACCGCGCGGACACCGGCGACCTCGTGCAACGCTGCACCAGCGATGTCGAGACCACCCGGCTCTTCCTCGCCTCGCAGGTGATGGACATCGGCAACGCCGTCATCCTCGCCGGCACCGCCCTGCCCCTGATGCTCGCACTCCACGTGCCGATGACGCTCGTCTCCTTCGCCCTCCTCGGCCCGCTCGTCGTCTACGGCTACGTTTACTTCCGCCAGGTGCGCCATGTCTTCAAGCAGGTGGACGAGGCCGAGGGCATGCTCACCGGCGTCGTGCAGGAGAACCTCACCGGCATCCGCGTCGTGCGCGCCTTCGCCCGGCACGACCATGAGCGCGCGAAGTTCGCCGTGCCCAACGCTCTCTACCGCGACCGCGCCCTCCGCATGCTGCGGCTGATGTCGTGGTATTGGTCGGTCAGCGATTTCGTCGCCCTTGGCCAGCTCGGCCTCACCCTGCTCGTCGGCGCCTGGTGGGTCGCCACCGGCGAGATCACCGTCGGCGTGCTCTTCGCCTTCCTTGCCTACCTCGGCATCATGCTGTGGCCCGTGCGCATGATGGGGCGCATCCTCACAGATCTCGGCAAGGCCACGGTCGCGCTCACGCGCATCCACGAAATCCTGCATGTCGGGCGTGAGCCCGACCCGGTGGCCGCGCCGGCGCTCACCGCCGCCCCGCTCACCGGGCGCATCGCCGTGCGAGACCTGCACTTCCACCATGCGGCCAGCGACCTGCCGGCCGACGGCCGCGGTGCGCTCAACGGTGTGTCGTTCGACGTCCGCCCCGGCGAAACCCTCGCCATCCTGGGTCCCTCCGGCGCGGGCAAGAGCACGCTGATGCACCTGCTGCTCCGGCTCTACGACTACCGCCACGGCTCCATCCGCCTTGACGACCGCGAACTGTCCGCGCTGCCCCGCCAATGGGTGCGCCGGCAGATCGGTGTCGTCATGCAGGAGCCCTTCCTTTTCTCCAAGAGCCTGCGCGACAACCTCCGCCTCGGCCGCGGCGGCGCGCCCGATCAGGAGATCGAGCATGCCGCCCGCGCCGCCTGCATCCACGACACCATCCTGTCCTTCGAGCACGGCTACGAAACCGTCATCGGCGAGCGCGGCATCACCCTCTCCGGCGGGCAGCGCCAGCGCGTGGCCATTGCCCGCGCCGTCCTCAAGGCCGCGCCCATCCTCATCCTCGACGACGCCCTCAGCGCGGTGGATGCGGAGACCGAGACCGTAATCCTCGACGCACTCCGCAGCCGCCGCGGCAAGTCCACGACCCTCGTCATCGCCCACCGGCTCGCGACGCTCGCGCACGCCGACCGCATCCTCGTCCTCGAGCACGGCCGCATCATCCAGAGCGGCACCCACGCCGAGCTCGCCGCCCAAGACGGACTCTACCGCCGTCTCTGGCAGATCCAAACCAGCGTCGAGACCGACTTCCAAAACGAACTGCTAAAAAACTGACGCCATCGGTTTCTTCACTTCCGCAATCCGCCCTCCGCAATCCGCAATTTTCCCATGCCCGCACCCTTTCACCAGGAGGATGATTTCAAGGCCCGGCTCGACGCCGGCCTGTGGTGGAAACTTCTCCGCCGCGCCTTCCACCTGAAGCGTTATCTCATCCCGCTTTTCCTCTCGGCGCTGGTCCTCGCCGTCTGCGACGCCAGTTTCGCCCTGATCACCCGCTGGGTGATTGACGGTGTCGTCCGCGACGGCACCGCCGCCAACTTTCCCCTCTACGCCGCCGCCTACCTCGCGGTGACCTTCATCCTCTGCGCCTGCGTGTGGCTGTTCATCTGGCTGGCCGGCAACATCTCCAACCGGCTGGCCCATGACATCCGGCGCGACGGCTTTGACCGGCTGCAGCAGCTTGAGTTCGCGTTCTTCGACACGCGGCCCGTCGGCTGGCTCATCACGCGGCTGACCGGCGACTGCGACCGCCTCGCCCGCACCATCGGCTGGGGGTTTCTCGACATCGTCTGGGGCCTGAGCCTCGTGCTCATGATCGCGGTCAGCCTGCTCGTGCTCAACTGGCGCCTCGGCCTGATCATCCTCGCGGTCGTGCCGCCGCTCGCCCTCGTCTCGCGCTACTTCCAGAAAAAGCTGCTCTTCAGCGCCCGCGACATCCGCAAATACAACTCGCAGATCACCGCCGCCTACAACGAGTCCATCCAGGGCGTGCGCACGACCAAGACCCTCGTGCGCGAGGCCGAGAACCTCGGCGAGTTCCAGACCCTCTCGTCCCGCATGTTCGCCGCCGCCGTGCTCAACGCCCGGCAAAACGCCGTTTACTACCCGATCGTCCTCACCCTCGGCAGCCTCGCCGCGGGCCTCGCCCTGTGGCGCGGCGGCTGGCTCGCCGCCCACGACCAGATCAGCCTCGGCACGCTCGTCGCGTTCGTGAACTTCGCCGGCATGTTCTTCAACCCCATCAACCAGCTCGCCCAGCGCCTCACCGAGATCCAAGCCGCGCAAGCCGCCGGCGAGCGCATCATGGGTCTGCTGGAGACGGAACCGGCCATCAAGGACAGCCCCGCCGTCCTCGCCCGCGGTGCGGCCGGCAGCCCGGCGCGCATCGAAACGATCGAGTTTCGCAACGTCACCTTCCGCTACTCCACCGGGCCGGTCGTCCTGGAAAATTTCAATCTGACCGTGCAGCCGGGCCAGACCATCGCACTCGTCGGTCCCTCCGGCGGCGGCAAGAGCACCATCGTCTCGCTGGTCTGCCGCTTTTATGAGCCAGTCACCGGCGAAATCCTGATCAACGGCACCGACTACCGCGAACTCCCGCTCGCCTGGTTGCAGGCGCAGCTCGGCATCGTCCTGCAGACGCCCCACCTCTTCAAGGGCACCGTCCGCGAAAACATCCGCTACGGCCGCTTGACGGCGACCGACGCCGAGATCGAGGCCGCCGCCCGCATGGTCAATGCCCACGACTTCATCCTGCAATTGGAGCAGGGCTACGACACGCCCGTCGGCGAGGGCGGCAACCGCCTCTCGACCGGCCAGCGCCAGCTCGTTTCCTTTGCGCGCGCCCTGCTCGCCAATCCGCAGATCTTCGTGATGGACGAGGCCACCTCGTCCATCGACACCGGCACCGAGCAGCTCATCCAGCAGGGCATGGCCAACATGCTCGCCGGGCGCATCAGCTTCGTTATCGCCCACCGGCTCAGCACCATCCGCCGCGCCGACCGCATCCTCGTCATCACCGGCGGCAAGATCGAGGAAAGCGGCACGCACGAGGAGCTGCTCCGGCGCCGCGGCCACTACTACGAGCTTTACACGAACCAGTTTCGCCGCGAACGGGAGGAAGCCGTGCTGGAGTCGGGCGCCTGACCCGGCCTTGCGCCCATCCCGGCGCTTCTCTCTCATCGGTCCCATGCGCCGCCTGCTTTTTTCCGCCCTGGTCTTACTGCTCGCCGCCGGCTGCGCCCGGCGGGAAACCCCCGTCGAGGCCGGCATCCGCACACAGACCCTCCATCTCGGCAACGGCGCCGAGCCGCAGACGCTGGATCCGCAGCTCGTCACCGCGCTCACCGACGCCAACCTCATGCTCGCCCTCTTCGAGGGCTTGTGCGCGCTCGACGAGCGCACCTCGGAACCGCTGCCGGCCGCCGCCACAAGGTGGGAGGTTTCCGCCGACGGCCTCGTTTACACCTTCCACCTGCGCGAAAACCTGAAGTGGTCCAACGGCGATCCGCTGGTCGCCGCCGACTTCGTCTTCGCCTGGCGGCGCGCGCTCTCGCCCGCGCTCGCCGCCGAATACGCCTACCTGCTCTTTCCGCTCAAGAACGCCGCCGCGCTCAACGCCGGCGAACTCACCGACTTCAGCCAACTCGGCGCCGAGGCCGTGGATGACCGCACCCTGCGGCTCACCCTCGAGCAACCCACGCCCTATCTGCCCGCGCTCACGGTCAACCCCGTCTGGTTTCCCCTCAACCCCCGCGTCATCGCGGCCGGCGGCACCCCCGATCAGCGCGGCAACACGTGGACCCGCCCCGCGACCTATGTCGGCAACGGCCCCTTCACCCTGCAGGAATGGCGGCCCAACGCCCATGTCATCGTCCGCCGCAATCCGCACTATTGGGAGGCCGCCGCCGTGCGGCTCAACACGCTCGTGTTCCACCCCGTCGAAAGCGCCGAGACCGAGGAGCGCAGTTTCCGCGCCGGCCAGTTGCACATCACCCACGGCCTGCCGGTCACCAAGATCGCGCCCTACCGCACGGAGCAGTCCGGTGTGCTGCGGACGGATCCGTTCCTGCAAACCGTGTTCCTGCGCTTCAACACCACGCGGCCGCCCTTCGACCGCGCCGAGGTTCGTCGCGCCTTCGCCCTGGCGATTGATCGCGCCGCCATCACCGGCAGCGTGCTGCGCGGCGCCAACCAGCCCGCCCCGCACTTCACGCCGCCGGATCTCGCCGGCTACACGGCCCGCGCCACCGTTGGCACCGATCCCGCCGAGGCCCGCCGCCTGCTCGCCGCGGCCGGCTTTCCGGAAGGCCGCGGGCTGCCCGTCATCAAGCTGCAGGTCCGTTCCGACGCCCTGCAGCCCGCCATGGCCGAGGTTCTGCAGGCCCAATGGCAACGCGAACTCGGCGTGCGCACCGAGATCACCATTCTCGAACAAAAGACCTGGATCCAGAACCAGCAGGCCCTCGACTACATGGTCTCCGGTGCCGGCTGGATCGGCGACTTCGCCGACCCGCTCACGTTTCTCGATCTATTTGTCGGCGACGGCGGCAACAACTGGACCGGCTGGCACGATCCCGCCTACGACGCGCTCATCGCCGCCGCTATCGGCACCACGGACCTGGCCGCGCGCCGCGAGATTTTTCAACAGGCCGAGGCCCTCCTACTCTCCGCCGCCCCGATGACCCCGGTCTTCTTCGGCACCAAGACCCACCTCGTGCATCCCTCCGTCCGCGGCTGGGAGCCAGCCCTGCTTGGCTTCCACCGCTACAAACGCCTTTACCTCGAACCGTAGGCGGCACTCCGCCCTTGCCTGCCCCGGCGTCCCGGCCAATGACTTCATCCGTGCCCATCCGTGTCATCCGTGGCTGCCTGGCCGCCTTGATCATCACCTCCGTCGCCGGCGCCGCGGAAATTGACTTCGTGCGCGTCTGGCCGGCGTGGCGGGACGCCGACTCCTTCCTGCGGATCTCCGAATATTTCGGCGGCAGCGAAAACACCGGCCGGCAGACCGTGCTGCGCACGCGGCTGGGCGAGCGCGCCGGGTTCTATTTTCTCGTGCGGCTCGACAACGACAGTGCCGCCATCCCCGATGCGCGGTTCGAACTGAAGGTCATTGCGCCCGACTCCCCCTTTCCGCGCACCCATCTGTTCGCCTCGACCGTTCCCGCCGGCCGCCATGCCTTCAACCTCGGCCTCACCGGCGCAGACTGGCCCGACCGCAAGACCCAGCCCGTCGCATGGCAGCTCCGGCTCCTCGACGCCGGGGGGCGCGAGCTCGCCGTGAAGCAGAGTTTCCTGTGGGCCAAGCCGGACGGCGAATAGCCGTCGCCCCCGCCCTCATGCCCGCCGACGCTTGGTCCGACTGGCAGCCGCTCGCCGGCCAGCCGCCGCTCACGGCCGCGGTGCTCGCCGAGACCCTCGACGGCGGCCAGACCTTCCGTTGGTCCCTCCAGCCGGACGGAACCTGGGTTGGTCTTTGGTCCGACTGCGTGGCCCGGCTCAGACTGCAACCCGACGGTCGCCTGCGGTGGTCCGCTCCCGCCCAGCTCGCCGCGCGGGTGAAAACCGCGCTGCCCGCCTATCTGGGCGTCGGCCGGGATTTTCGCGCGCTCGCCGACACCCTGCCCTGGCGCAGCGATGCACACCTCGCCCGGTGCCTCGCGGCCTTCCCCGGTCTCGCCCTCCCGCGTCAGCCCTTCGGCGAAACTCTGCTGTGCTTCCTCTGCAGCGCGACCAAGCAGATCGTGCAGATCAAGCAGATGGTCGCGCTGCTCGCGGCGCGGCACGGACAACCGGTTGGCCGGGCGGGGTCGCTGACCCCGCCGATCCACCGCCTGCCGTCCTGGGCCGAGCTCGCGGAGATCCCCGAGACCGATCTGCGCGCCTGCCTGCTCGGCTTCCGCGCCCGCTACATCAAGGAGACCGCGCTCTATCTGGCCGCCCGCCCCGGCTGGCTGGATGAAACCGAGCAACTGCCCTACCCGGCCGCGAAGGCGCGCCTGCTGGAGCTGCCCGGCGTGGGCGAAAAGGTCGCAGACTGCGTGCTCCTCTTTGGTGCCGGCAAACTGGAGGCTTTTCCCGTGGACACCTGGATTCTCAAGGCCATGGCGCGCCACTACCGGCTCGACGGCTGGTCTCCCGCCCAAGTCGCCCATTTTGGCCGCACCCACTTCGGCCCCCTCGCCGGTCTTGCCCAGCAATATCTTTTTGCCTGGGAACGGAAGTTCGGCAGCCGGGAAAAACTGCCGACACCCTAAAGCCGGGCGGTCCCGCAGTCGGTTACGGGCACAACGTCTCCAGCGACGACAACCTCATGTGCTCCTGCGCCCGGCATGGAAGCTCAGGCGGAGCCCACAGTGTGATTCACCACAAAATTCACAAAGGGCACTAAGACCAGAACCTTGGTGTTCTTTGTGGTGAATATCTGAATCGGCTCAGCTCGAAAACAAGATCGTCTTGTTGCCGTGCACGATGACGCGGTCTTCGAGGTGGTAGCGCAGACCGCGGGAGAGCACGGCGTTTTCGACGTCCTTCCCCAGCCGCATCATGTCCTTGATGGTGTCGCTGTGGCGGATGCGCACGACGTCCTGCTCGATGATCGGGCCGGCATCGAGTTCCTCGGTCACGTAGTGGCAGGTCGCCCCGATGAGCTTCACGCCGCGCTCCTCCGCCTGGTGGTAGGGTTTGCCGCCGACGAACGAAGGCAGGAAGCTGTGGTGGATGTTGATCACGCGGTGCCGGTAGCGCTCACACAGCCACGGCGGGAAGATCTGCATGTAACGCGCGAGCACGATGGTGTCGGGCTGCGCCGCCCCGATGAGTTCCGCCGTCTTCGCCAGGGCCGCCTGCTTGCCGGCGGGATCGGCCGGCACCGGCACGTGGTGGTAGGGAATGCCATACCACTCGACCAGGGAACGCAGGTCATCGTGGTTGGAGATCACGCACGGGACATCGAAGGGCATGTCGCCCACCTTCCGGCGGTGCAGCAGGTAGGCCAGGCAGTGGTCGAACTTGCTCACGAGCAGCACCACGCGCTGGCGGCGGTTGGCATCAACCAGCCGCCAGTCCAGTTTCAACTCCTGCGCGATGGACCGGAACTCGCCTTCAAGGCGCACCTGCGCCTCGGGACCGCCGGCGATGACGAACTCCGAGCGCATGAAAAACATGTCGCTGCGGGGATCGTTATACTGGGCGGCCTCGGTGATGGAGGCGCCGCGCTCGGCCAGAAAGGTGGCCACCCGGGCCACGATTCCGACGCGGTCCGGGCAGGAGGCGATGAGCCGCAGGCGGGCGGGTTCCGTGGCGCTCATGACTCGTTCAGCCGGTTGTAGGACACCTGACAACGCACCTCGGTCTGCACGTGGCGTTCGACCACGGGCCGGTTCGAGCCGCCGTTTTCCTCGCCCCAGACGAGCGAGACCTCGGCGCCGTCGGCGATGTTTTCGTCGAGCATCGCGAGCGAGAACCAGCCTTTCACGTTGACGGTGTAAACCGTGTAGGTGGAGAGACCGGCGAGCTTGCCGTTCACGAGCACCTTGTCGAAGGGCAGGATCGCGTAGTAGGCGTTGGGCATCTCCATGTATTTGTAGCGCGGACCGTCGCCGAACTGGCTCCCGAAGATCTTGAGCGAGTCCTCCTTGCTCCAGCGCAGCCAGAGCTTGCGGCGGTGCGGCTGCTTTTCGAGCTGCTCGAGCGCGGCGCGGCCGATGAAATCGTGGTCGAACTTCACGTGGCGGCCGTAGCCGAGGTCCCACGGGGTCTGGTAGTAGTCCGCGATGTTGGGCGAGCTGAAGCTGCCGCCGAGCGAAGCGTTGGCCTCGAAGCCGCTGGCCGGGAGCCATTCGCGGTAGGCCTTGAGCTGCTCCGTCCAGATGGCGGGCATCGGCGAGGGAATCCAGCCGCTCTCGGGCGACACGGTCGAGTAGGAGCGGGCGCCGCCCTGCACGAGGCCGAATTTTTCGCCGGCCTTGAGGATGGCCTCGCGCACGGCCTCGCCGTCCTCGGCCGGACCGTGCAGCTCGAGGCCGCCCATGCGGGACATGTTGTGGTTGAGCGCGCGCACCTTGCGGCCGGCGATCTTGAGGTCGCCGAGGTTGAAGAACTTGATTTCGGGAAACTCGCCCTCGTGCACGCTCTTCAGCAGCTCGAGCGCGTTCGGACCCTGGATCTGGTAGCGGTAGATGAGGCGGCGGCCGGCGTTGGCCACGGTGCGTTCGTCGCGGGTGACCTTCACGTCGTAACCGCCCTTGATGGCGTTGTATTCCACCCAGTTCGGCACGGAGGGACGGCCGACGACGCTGACCTTGTTCTCGGCGTGACCGAAGAGGATGGCGTCGCCGATGACGTGGCCGTCGTGGTTGCAGGCCACGATCTGCTTGGCCTTGTTGGGGCCGAAATTCTTCATCGTGTTGACGGCAACATCGGACAGGAGACGCATCACGTCCGGACCTTCAAAATAGACGTCCTTCATGTGGAAGGACTGGTCAAAGAGGACGACGGTGTTCTGCCAGGCGGCCTGCTCGTCGCGCCAATTTGAGTATTCCGGCTTGTCCGGGAATTGATAACCGCCGACGGGGGCGGAGCGCAGCATTTTCACGGCGTCGCCGCCGAATTGCTGGAGTTTGGCTTCAAGGTTGGAGGGATTTTGCGTGCTCATGATTTTGGATAAAATTTTGCGATTATTTTGGGATATGGAAGGCGGTTTGGAGGTAGGGACCGATCTCCGAGCGGTCCGTCCGTAGGTCGGACCCTAACTGTTAATAAATCAGTTGGTGGTTTGGGGTGAATGTTTTTTGGCCAGATGGTCGCGGCCGAGCCAGGTGTTGGCCCAACTGGAGGTGCCGCGCAGATTCTGGTCCTGCAGCACCGGCACATGGGCGAGCAGCTCCTCGGCCCGGCCTTCGTGTTTCAGGCGGTCGTAGGCGCGGGACCAGATGCACTCGAAATCATCCACCTCGCACTTGCCGTCGCGCGTGCCGCCACAGGGGCCGTTGCGCTGGTTCTTGGCACAGGCGGACTCGGGACAGAGAAAAGCGATCTCCGGCAGCGAACAGTCGCCGCAATCCTTGCAGCCAAACATCACGCTCTTGCTCGCGTGCTCGACGGCGCGCAGCCAGCCCGGACCCTGCAGCGGATCCTTCGCGCCGGCGCAAAGCTTGGCCCCGACCTTCGCGAGTCCCTTGCCCGGCGTGAACATCAGGTCGTGCGTGAATTTTGAGAAACGGTAGCTGAAGGTGACGTTGCGGGCGTTCGCGCGGCCGGGTGCAGTCGGTCGCGTGGCGTCGGCCAAACCGGTCGCCGCATCCTCGCTGTAAACAAAATACTCGCCGGGCCGCGAATAGCGGATCTCGCGGGCAAACTGCCGCCAATCCTCCGGGGCAAAGCCGCGCTCAATCTCCTGCACGCGGGCGATGTCGGCGGCATCATGCACGCCGCCCAGGTAGGCGCCGCGGTAGCCAAGCCCGCGGTAGATCGCGATCTGTTTGGCCGCGAGTTCGAGAAAGAAGCCCTTGCCCTTGTCCGGGCTTGTCGCGTGACGCTCGCAGAGATCCGCGAGTTCGTCCGAGATCACGACCCCGGGAATGCGCTGGGCGCGGAACACGCGGGCCACCCCCGGGTTGAGGACATACACGTTGCCGATGAGCGGCACCCGGCCGTGGCCGCGCTGCCGCATCCACACGATGAGCTCGTGGATCTTGCGCGAATCGTAGCCAATCTGGTTGATGAGGAACCGCGCGCCGGCCGCGATCTTCTTCTCCATCTTGAGGAGCTGCGGAATGATCTCGTTCTCGTGGAGCTTGAAATTGGTGACAACCGCACCGGGGAAAAATTTTGTCGGGTCGAGCCGCACCGTCTTTTTCGCCGCGGCGCGCGTCACATCGAGCCCGGCGTTCATCCGGCCGAGCAGCGTGAGCAGGCCGACCGAGTCGATGTCGAACACCGGCTTCGCGCCGCCGCCGATGCCGTCGCCGGAATAGTCGCCGCTGAGCACAAGCAGGTTGTGGAAACCCTCGCTGGCGAGGTGCCACGCCTCGCTCTCCAGCGCGTTGCGGTTGAAATCCTTGCACGAAAGGTGGATCACCACCTCGCGGCCGGCCGCCTGGAAGGGCCCGCCCAGCGCGGGTGCGGCGAGCATGGGATTGCCGCCGGCGTTGTCGGTGATCGACACCCAGTCGATGCCCGGCGCCGCGGCGAGATCCTGCGCAAAGGCCACCGTCTTCCCCGCGCGCGTCTCGGTGACGGTGCCGCGGGTCGAGACCAGCTCCACCCCGAGCAGAAAATCCTGCGTGCGCTCAAATCTGTCCGGCAGCGTGGTCATGGCGGTGAAGCGGCAACGTTACCCGGCAGGCGCGAAGCGGTGGGCTTCGGCCTCGGCAGCGCGAACGGAACACAGGGTGCGGGACATGGATGGAGGGGTTGGGCGAACGGGAGCTGAGTCTAGGCGAAAGCCGGCCATTCGTCTTGGTTTTTCGGGCTTGGCGCAATTGGCAGATCGGGCACTCTGGCTCCGTCATGCCCGTCTCCCGTCCCATCGCCGTCACGCTGCCCGCCCATGGCGTGGCTTTCGCGGAGAGCATCCACGGGCCCGGTTTCCGGATGCCGGAGCGGGCGGACCCCTTCCACAAGCTCATCTACGTCCTGCAGGGGCGCATCGGCTTCAACACGCTCGCCGGCGGTGAACCGCTGCGCGCTGGCGCCGGTGCCACGGTATGCGTGCAGGCCGGGGCGCGCCACCGCATCACCGACGCCGAACCTCCCACCCTGCTGCTGCTTTGTTTTTCGCCGGAGTTTCTTAGCCGCGATCCCGCGTTGGAACAACTCTGGCGCACGCTCACCGCCGGCCGGCCGGCCGCACTCCGCCCGGGCCATCCCGGCCGCGTGCGCTTCGAAGGTCTCTGGCGGGCCGGTATTGCCGAACAAGCGGGCCGCCAGCCCGCCCGCGAGGTGGCCGTTCGCGCCGTGGCGGCCAACATCCTTGTCGCCCTCGCCCGCACCCCGGCGGACCAGCCGGTCGAGGCTGCAGCGGCGCGCGTGGCCGCCGTGACCCGGGAACTGGCGGCCACCTTCTACGAGTCCTGGAGCTTGGAGCGCGCCTGCGCCCGTGCCGGCATTTCGCGCCGCCACTTCAGCAAGCTCTTCCGCGAACAGACCGGCCGCACCTTCCTCGAACAGCTCACGGAGCTGCGCCTCTCCCACGCTGCCGACCTCCTCCGGGAGGGCCGCCACTCGATCATCGGTGCCGCGTTCTCGAGCGGCTACGGCGACCTCTCGCACTTTTACCGGCTGTTTCGCCAGCGCTTCGGCCAACCACCCCGCGCGTGGATCGAAAAAAGACACGGCGCGGCCTTGCGCAAAGGCGGGTGAGCCGGCTTGCTGCGCCTTGTTGCCATGAAAATTATCCGTCACCTCACCCCTGCCGGCCCTGCGTATGCTGCGCTGCAACCCGATGGTTCCGCCCGTGCGCTTGCCGGCGACATCTACGGCGACCACCGGGTCACCGACCAAGTGGTCCAACCGGGCAAACTCCTCGCGCCGGTCGTCCCCACCCAGATTCTCTGCATCGGCCTCAATTACCGGCACCACGCCGCCGAGTCCGGCGCCAAAGTCCCCGAGCGCCCCATCCTCTTCGTCAAAGGCATCAATACGCTGCAAAACCCCGGCGACCCCATCGAAATCCCCACCCGGCTCGCCAGCCATGAAGTCGATTACGAATGCGAACTCGCCGTCGTCATCGGCAAGCCCTGCAAAAACGTCAGCCGCGAGCGCGCCCTCGACTACGTGCTCGGCTACACCTGCGCCAACGACGTCTCCGCCCGCGACCACCAGATCAAGCTCGGCGGCGGCCAGTGGTGCCGCGGCAAGTTCTTCGACACCTTCGCCCCCCTCGGCCCCTGCCTCGTCACCCCGGCGGAAATTCCCAATCCCAACGCCCTCAAGATCGCCACAATCCTCAACGGCGAGCGCGTGCAGGACTGGACGACGAGCGACATGATCTTCGATGTGCCCGCCATCATCGCCTACCTGAGCGGCAGCACCACCCTTGTCCCCGGCACCGTCATCCTCACCGGCACGCCGCACGGCGTGGGCATGGCCCGGAAGCCGCCGCTTTGGCTCAAGGCCGGCGACTCCGTGAGCATCGAGATCGAGAAAATCGGCACGCTGACGAATCCCGTCGTCAACGAAGCCTGAACAGCGAAATAGGCAGACCAAATCCTTTTCTGCGGATCTCGCTGATGAGCGCGGATTACAGAAGTTCCATCCGTGTATATCCGTGTTATCCGCGGCAAATGTATGGCTGAAGGCGCCACGGCCATTCACCATTGAACCGATATTTAGCCGAACATACGGTTATCTATGAAGCACGTTCACCTTGATGCCGTTCCCTGGGCCGAGTGGACCTCGCCGGGCGGCAAATTCCACGGCTTCGGCCAGCAGGTCTCGGAGGCGCTCGGTGCCGTGACCAACGCCAACCTCGCTGCAGGCGGCCATCCCTTTGACTTGGAAATCGGCCGTCTCCCACCTGGAAAGTCCGGCTGCCCGTTTCACGCCCATTCCGCCCAGTGGGAATGCTATTGGATCCGGAGCGGACGTGGCGTGATGCGCCACGGCAGCGAACGTCGCGAGGTGAAGGCGGGCGATCTCGCGTTGCACCCGCCTGGTAGCAGCCACCAACTCATCAATACAGGCGACACAGATCTCACCTACTACCTAGTCGCTGACAATCCACTCACGGAGGTCTGGCGTTACCCGGACAGCAACAAGTGGGGCTTCAGGCCCGGCGGCGGCATTTTTCTCCGACAAGAAGTGGATTATCACTTCGGTGAAGAAGACAGCCCGGAGTCCCGGCAAACACCGTCTCCCCGCCCCGCTCCGCCGGAAACCCCCGCCCGGTTTGCCCGCATGGACGACATTCCCTGGGACCATCGGCGCTCGCCCAAAGGCCGCTACGACAACCGGCGGCGCGACCTCTCGCTCGCGCTCGGCGGCATCCGCAATGCCGGGGTGCCGGCCGGCGGCCATCCGTTTGATCTGCAGATTCGGCGCGCCGCCCCGGGCACACTGCTGTGCCCCTACCACAGCCACGTCACACAATGGGAGTTGTTCGTATTCCTCGACGGCCGCGGCACCGTGCGCACTCCGGAAGGCAACCGCGCCGTTGGACCAGGCGATGTCGTGCTGCACCCGCCCGGCTGTCCGCACCAGACCATCGTCGCCGCGGACTCGGAACTGGAATGTCTCATCATCGCCGACAACCCGCCGGCGGATGTTTTCCATTATCCCGACAGCAACAAGTGGGGCCTGCTCACCCCGGGAAAATTCTTCCGGATGACCGAGGTGGACTACTTCGACGGCGAGGAATAGGCCGGCGGCTTGACGGCCCGGCGGCGGCCGCCGCACACTACCAACGTATGTCTATTCGCGCCAGCCAAGTCGAGAATCCCGACGTCATCCTCATCGGCAGCGGCATCATGTCCGCCAACCTCGGCGCGTTGCTCAAGCGGCTGGAACCCGCCCTCCGTATCCAGGTTTACGAGGTCACCGCCGACCTCGCCCAGGAGGCCTCCCACGGCTGGAACAACGCCGGCACCGGGCACGCCGGTATCTGCGAACTCAGCTACACGCCGACGCAGGCGGCCGACGGCACCGTGGACGTTTCCAACGCGATCAAGATTTTTGAGCAGTTCGAGCGCTCGCGCCAGTTCTGGGCCTATGCCGTCGCCGAGGGCATGGTCCAAAAACCCAATGACTTCATCAACCCCGTCCAGCATCTCAGCTTCGTGCACGGCGCCAAATGGGTGGATTATCTCCGTGCCCGTCACGCCGGCATGGCCGCGCACCACTTCTTCGCGGACATGACGTTCACCACCGACCGCGCCACCATCGGCGGCTGGGCGCCATTGCTCACGGCCGGCCGCGCCGATGTGCCCATCGCCGCCACCAAGATGGACTCGGGCACCGATGTGAATTTCGGCGAGATCGCGCGCAAACTCCTCGGCTGGCTCGGCGCCCAGCCGGGCTGCGGTGTAGCCAGCGGCCATCGGGTGATTGATCTCGCTCAAACTGCCGGCGGCTGGGACGTCACCGTCCGCGACCTCGCCAACGGCGCCATCCGCCGCAACCGCGCGAAGTTCGTCTTCGTCGGCGCCGGCGGTGGCAGCCTCCAGCTTCTCCAAAAGTCCGGCATTCCCGAAAGCAAGGGCATCGGCGGCTTTCCCATCGGCGGCCAGTGGCTTGTCTGCGACAATCCGGACATCGTCGCCCAACATCAGGCCAAGGTTTATGGCCAGCCGCTCGACGCCGCGCCGACGATGGCGGTGCCGCATCTCGACACCCGCATCCTAGACGGCAAGAAGACGCTGCTCTTCGGCCCCTTTGCCGCGTGGACCACGAAGTTCCTGCACAAGAAAGGCAGTTGGTGGGATCTCCCGGGCTCGGTGAAACCGCACAACCTCGCCACTCTGCTCAAGATCGGCGCCACCAACATCCCGCTCGTCCGCTACCTCGTGCAACAGGGCACCCAGTCGATGGACGACCGCATGGAGGTGCTTCACGTTTTTTATCCGGACGCAAAGAAGACGGACTGGAAGCTCATCGACGCCGGCATCCGTGTGCAGGCCATCAAGAAGACCGACGGTGAGGCCGGGATCGTCCACTACGGCACCGAGGTCATCACCAACGCGGACCGCACCATCTCCGCGCTCCTCGGCGCCTCGCCCGGCGCCTCGGTTTCCGTCCACATCGTGCTTGAGGTCATTCAAAAATGCTTCCCGCACCTGCTCGCCACGCCGGAAGGCGCCGCGCGGATGAAGGCCATGATTCCCACCTACGACGTGGATATCAAAAAGCCTGAAAACGCCGCCTTCTACCGCACCCAAGCCGCGCGCGCCTCGGAGCTGCTCCAGCTCGCGTAGCCGCAAGTGACAGGCCGCGAGCTGCGGGCATATCAAAAACTTTTGGCCCTGCCCGCCTCTACCCACTACTTACTACCCGCTACTTCCCATGAAAACTCTCTACACCGCCGCCGTCGATCTCGGCGCCACCAGCGGCCGCGTCATCCTCGGCGCCTGGTCCAAGAACAAGCTCACCCTCACCGAGGCCCACCGTTTCCCCAACGCCTACCGGGAACTCGGCGCCCACGCCTATTGGGAGCTCGGCACCTTCTGGCATGAAGTGACCACCGGCCTGCGGAAGGCCGCCGCGCTCTTGCCCAAGGGCGCGAAGCTCGCCTCCGTCGGCGTGGATACCTGGGGCTGCGATCATGTGCTGCTCAACGATGCCGGCCGTCTCGTTTTTCCACCGCACGCCTACCGCGACAACCGCACGCAGGCGGGCCTGAAGAAACTCGCCGTTAAGGGCGCCGACCGCATCTACGCCGCCACGGGCATCCCCAACGTCTTTTACAACACCAGCCTCCAGCTCGCCGAGACCGTCGCCAGTTGCCCGGCTGTCACCGATCTCGCCACGCGCTGCCTCTTTCTCTCGGACTACTTCAATTATCTCCTGAGCGGGAAGATGGAGAACGAGTTCACCGTCGCCAGCACCTCGCAGCTCATCGACGTGCACGCCCGCTGCGACTGGTCACGCACCGCGCTCGAGCATTTCCGCATTCCGCCCTCGTGGTTCAACGCCCCCGTCCGCGCCGGGAAAAAACTCGGCCTCGTCCGCGGTCTGCCCGAGCTCAAGGGCACGCAGGTCATCGCGGTGCCCGGCCACGACACCGCCTGCGCCTACGATGCGATGCCCGCCGCCGAGGATGGCAGCGACCTCTTCCTCAGCTCCGGCACCTGGTCGCTGGTCGGCTTTGAAAGCGCCACGCCCGTCCTCGGCCCCGAAGCGGAAAAAGCCCGCGTCGCCAACGAGCGCACCGGCGACGGCCATTTCCGCCCGCTCACCAACGTCGTCGGCCTTTTCCTCCTGGAGCAGATCATGCAGGACTTCCGGCAGCGTCCGCAAAATGACCGGGAGTGGGCCGCGCTCATCACCGCCGCGGAAAAACTCCCCGCGCCGAAGGATCTTCTCGACCTGACCGACAGCGCCTTCACCAATCCCGCCTCGATGAAGGCCGCCATCGACGCCCAGTTGCAGCGGCGCAAGCTCAAGGCTCCGCGCGACCTCGCCGGCTACACCCGGCTCATCTGCGCCTCCATCGGCCGGGGCCACGCCAACTGCATGCAGGCCTTCGAGCGCATGACCGGCAGAAAATTCAACCGCATCCTCATGGTCGGCGGCGGCTCGAAAAACCGTCTCCTCTGCCAGGCCACGGCCGATGCCGCCGGCGTGCCCGTCGTCTCGTTCAGCCTCGAAGGCACCGCCGTCGGCAACATCGCCCGCCAGCTCATCGCCCTCAAGGCCGTCAAGGACCTGAAAACCTTCCGCCGTCTCCTCAGCGCCGACTTGGATCAGAAGGTTTACAAACCAAAGGCCTAATTCACCACGAAGCACGCAAAGACCACAAAAGTCCGATCTTTGTGCGCTTTGTGCCCTTCGTGGTTAACCACTACACCCTACCAGCGGGCGAACGAACTCCAGGCCACGGCGCACGAAATCGTCGCCGTCGGGGCACTGGTCCTGAAACATCCCGCGCTGGAAGCCGAAGTCGCCCAGCGCGGTGTTGTAGCTCTCGAACTCGACGAACTCCGCCGGCGTCTCGCGCAGCGCCGCAAAGATTTCCCGCCACGGCATGAGTCCGCCGCCCGGCACACCGCGGTCGTTTTCACAGGCGTGCAGCGCCATCAGGCGCGGACCGACCTTGCGGATTTCCGCCGGGAGGTCGCGCACCTCCGTGACAAGGTGATAGGTGTCGATCGCGATCTTGAGGTGCGGATGCGCGGTGAGCTCGGCGAGGCGCAGCGCCTGCGCCGGCGTGTTGACCAGATGCGTGCGGAAGCGGCTCATGGGCTCGATCCCGAGCCCCACCCCGGCTTGCTGTGCATGGTCGGCGAGGCCGTGCAGGCCTTCGGCGGTGCGGGCATATTCGTCGGCCGGCGGACGGCGGCGCAGCACCTTGCCAGGCCGGCCGTAGAGCGCACCCGAGTAGGCTCGCGCGCCCATCGCCACAGCCAAATCGATCTGCTTCCGATGCCAATCGAACGCGAGCCGCCGGTTCGCCGGTTCGTCGTCCGACAAATCGGCACCGTCCGGCCATTGGCCGCCGGGACCGATCACTATGCCCATGCCGGCATCCTGCGCCGCACGCTTTGTCAGCGTCGGATCAAACCGCACATCATCACCGACAGCGATTTCCAACAGGTCCAACCCAAGCCCGCGCGCCCGTCGGAACAAACCTACTTCACAGTCGGACCAGACCCGAGTCCAGAGGTAGATATGCCCGGCGTATTTCATATTTTCGACAGATCCATTTTCCCGCGAATTACGCGGATATTCGCGGATAAGAGGAATCCAAATCCGCGCACATCCGCGCCATTCGCGGGAAAGATCTAGCTTACCGCAGGAAGGCCTCGTGCAGGCCGCCGTCCACGGTGACAACCTGGCCGGTGGTCTTGCTCAGGCGCTGACTGACGAGCAGGAAATACGCCTCGGCCTGGTCGGCAGGAGTGATCGGCGCCTTGGTCAGGGTGCGGTCGGCGTAGAACTGCGCGAGCTTGCGGACGAGCGACTCAGTCGCCTCGTCGTCGGTGTAGGGGATGTTGTATTTCGCGAGCGAGCCGATGACGCGGTCGCGCGGGAACATCGCGGAACCCTGCACGACGGTCGCGGGGGCGACGCCGTTGACGCGGACCAGCGGCGCCAGCTCGATGGCGAGCTCGCGCACGAGGTGGTTGGCGGCGGCCTTCGAGGTGTCGTAGGCGATGCTGCCCTTCTTGGCCACGACGGCATTGGCCGAGGTGGTGAGGACGAGCTGGCCCTTGAGGCCTTGGTCTTTCCAGGTCTTGAACGCCTCGTCACCGACGATGTAGCTACCGGTGACGTTGACGTTGAAGGTGAAGAACCACTTGTCGTCCGGGATGTGGCCGGTCGTGTCGCTGGGCCAGAAGACGCCCGCGGTGACGATGATCGAGTCGAAGCCGCCGTAGGCGAGCGCGACCTGGTCGAGCATGGCGCGGACGCTGGCGCGGTCGGTGATGTTGGCGGCGAGCCCGATGGCCGGGCCGCAGCCGGAGATACCGGTGCCGGCGACGCCGATGCCCTGGCCGAGCTTGGCGGTGATCTCCTTGGCGGTGGCCTCGGCGGTCTCGAGCTTCATGTCCACGCACACGATGTTGGCGCCCTCCTTGGCGATGCGGTGGGCGGTCTCCTTGCCGATGCCGGAGCCGGCGCCGACTATAATGATGGTCTGGCGGGCAAGTTCCTTCTCGGCAGGCATGCGCTTGAGCTTCGCCTCCTCGAGGAGCCAGTATTCGATGTCGAAGGCCTCCTGCTGCGGCAGCGCGATGTATCGATCAATCGCCTCGGCGCCGCGCATAACCTCGACCGCGCAGTTGTAGAACTCGGCGGTGACGCGGCTCTCGGACTTGTCCTTGCCCCAAGCGATCATGCCGAGGCCGGGAATGAGGACGACCGTCGGGTTGGGGTCGCGCATCGCCGGCGAGTTGGCGTGTTTGCACTTCGCGTAATAGGCGGCGTAGTCCTTGCGATACTGCTCAAGCCCGGCGGCGAGCTTCTTTTTGAGCGTGGCAAAGTCCTCGGACTGGGGATTCCAATCCACGTAGAGCGGCTTGATCTTGGTGCGGAGGAAGTGGTCGGGGCAACTGGTGCCGAGCTCGGCGAGGCGGGCGGCGTCCTTGGAGTTCACGAAGCGCAGGATCTTCGCGTCGTCCTGCACGGTGCCGATGAAACGCTTCTGTTGCGACACCTGGCCGCGCAGCCACGGGAGGATGGCAGCAAACAGCTCGCTGCGCTTCTCCGGAGCGAGCGTGGTGTATTTCGCGCCGCCGAAGGCCGCGGCGTCGCCGCCCTTCTCCACGTATTTCTTCTCGATGTAGGCGGCCGCCCGCTCGATGCAGTCGAGCGTGTAGGTGTAGCAGGCCTTCTCCTCGTTGTCCCAGGAGATGAAGCCGTGCTGGCCCATCATGATGGACTTCACCTTCGGGTTGGCCTTGCAGATCGCCTGCATCGCGAGGCCGAGTTCGAAGCCCGGGCGCATCCACTTCACGTAGGCCATCTCGCCGCCGAAGATCTCCTGCGTGAGCTTTTCGCAGTTGGCCGAGGCCGCGATCGCGATGATCGCGTTGGGGTGCATGTGGTCCACGAACTTCGCCGGGATGAAACTGTGCAGCGGCGTGTCGATTGAGGACGGGCGGGGGTTAAGGTTGAACGTCGCATGGCTGGCCATGCCCACCATCTCGTCCTCGGCGGCGGACTTCAGGCCCTTGTCGGCGCGGCCGAGATAAAGCGCCTGCATGCCGATGAGTTTCTCCTGATAGAGGGACGAAAAATTCTCGCGCTTGCTGGTGCGGAGATCGCCGCCGGAGCCCTTGACCCAGAGGACCTCGACGTCCTTGCCCGTGAGCGGGTCCTTCTCGGTGAGCTTCGACGAGGTGTTGCCGCCGCCGGTGTTGGTGATGCGCTGGTCGCTGCCGAGGATGTTGGAGCGATAAACGAGGCGCTCGACCTGGTCGAGGGACGCGGCCTTCGCGTCGTCCCAAAGATAGTTCACGTATTGGTAGGTTTTCATGAGGATAAAATTCAGCGCAGGCCGAGGGCCTGCTGGCGGTAATGCTCGTCGGGGCGGCCGGCGATGCGCGCCACCTGGGCGCGGGTCAAGGCACGCGGCCGGCCGAGCAGATGTGCGCCGGTGAAGACCTCGGCAGCCTTCACGGTCATCAGCGAAGTGGCCAGCACGGCCTCGGGCGTGCCGCCGAGCGCGATGAGGCCGTGGTTTTCGAGCAGGATCACGCGCGGCGGCCGGGCGGTGCGCTTGATGAAAGCGAGGACGGCCCGCCGGATGGCCTGGGCGAGTTGCAGGCCCGGGTCCACGTAGGGCACGAGCACCGACTCGGCACCGCAGCAGACGATCTCGTCGGGACAGAGCCGGCGCTGCGCAAATTTGCGGGCCAGCGGTGTGCAAAGGATCTTGTTCACCTCGACCGGGTGGGTGTGCCCGACGAAATTCACGCCGGGCAGCGTGAGCAGCCACGCATGGAACATCGCCTCGACCGAAGGCTTCCTGGCAGCGGGATCCACCCGCGCCGCCAGCAGTTTTTCGTCAATCGCCGCATCATCCAGGCGGCGGGCATCGAGCAACGCCAGCAAGTCGGCAAAACGGCACTCAGTGACGCCGGTCGCGGTCAAGCCGCCGAGGTTGGAGCCGCTGGCCTTGACGAGAAAGGTTTGGTCCGAAAGGCGCACCGAGGTGTTGCCCTCGCCAAGAATCGCGAGCCGCCGGTCCTCCCGGCCGAGCTGATGGGACAGGTCGAGCAGGCGTTGGAGCGGCGTCGGGGCGGATGACATGGAACGCCGATTAAGTGATAGATTTTGGTAGATTTCGACCAAAAACTAGCAAACCGCTTAAGCGGTTTTACAGCATGGTGTTGTCGATGATCCGCACCTCATCAACCCAGGCCGCGATGGCCAGCATGGACTGGCCCGGCACCACCTCGCGCATGGGCTCCATGGTCAAGTGGTCCACAATGGCCACGTAGATGATCCGCACGCGGCGATGCTGGCTGATGATGTGGGTGGCTTCGGCGATGATGCGGTCGGGGCTGCGCACGCCGGCCGCCGCCATCTCCCGGGCCTTGATCAGGGACTTGCTGAGCGCCAGCGCCTCCTGCCGCTGGCTGGCGGTGAACTCGCGGTTGCGCACGCCATGCGCCAGACCGTCGGCATCGCGGACGGTCGGCACCACGATCACCTCAACCTCGAACCGCAGGTCGGCGGCCATTTTGCGCACGATGGCCGCACGCTGCGCCGTTTTCTGACCGAAAAAGGCATATTGCGGTCGCACGAGGTTGAAGAGCATCGCCATCAGCGTGGTCACCCCGCGGAAATGCGCCGGGCGCGAAGGCCCGCAGAGCGGCTTGCTCAGCGTCTCTTCCGTCACATAGGTCGAGAAACCCTTCGGGTAAATCTCCTCCGCCGACGGAACGAAGATGGCGGCGGCGCCGCAGCGCTCACACAGGGCCGCGTCCTCCTCGCGGCTGCGCGGGTAATTGGCGATCAGCTCGTTCGGGGCGAACTGGAGCGGATTGACGAAGCAGACCGCCACCACGATGTCGGCCTTGGCCGCGGCCGCGCGGATCAGGGCCTCCTGGCCGGCGTGGAGGGCGCCCATCGTGGGCACCAGGGCGATGGTCCGGCCGGCCGCCCGCCATTGGTCCGCCGCCGCACGCATGTCCGCCGTGGTCGTGATCGTTTGCATAGGGTGATGACGCTGAGGGACAACGTCGGGCTTGAACTAACGGGAGCCGCCGGGTTTGTTCAAGTTTTTCGCCCGACCATTTCCGCCATGATTCGCATCAACGAAAACTACACCAAGCTCAAGGCCTCCTACCTTTTCAGCGACATCGCCAAGCGCGTGACCGCGTATGCCGCCGCCAATCCGGCGAAGCCGGTCATCCGGCTCGGCATCGGCGACGTCACCGAGCCGCTGCCCGCCGTGTGCCTCGAGGCCTTCCACGCCGGCGTGAACGAACTCGCCGACCGCGCCACCTTCAAGGGCTACGGCCCCGAGCAGGGCTACGCCTTCCTCCGCGAGGCCATCGCCCAACACGACTACGCCGCGCGCGGCTGCGCCATCGAGGCCGATGAGATCTTCGTCTCCGACGGCTCGAAGTGCGACTGCGGCAACATCCAGGAAATCTTCGGCGCCGACATCCGCCTCGCGATTCCCGACCCCGTCTATCCCGTTTACGTGGACACCAACGTCATGGCCGGCCGCACCGGCGGCAACGTCAACGGCCGCTACGAGGGCATCACCTACCTCGAGAGCACCCCCGCCAACGGCTACGTGCCCGCCATCCCGTCGGTCGCCACCGACCTGATCTACCTCTGTTTCCCCAACAACCCCACCGGCGCCGTCGCCACCAAGGCCCAGCTCGCCGCGTGGGTCGCCTACGCCAAGGCGAACCAGGCCATCATCCTCTTCGACTCCGCCTACGAAGCCTACATCCGCGATCCGCAGATCCCCCACTCCATCTACGAGATCGAAGGCGCGCGCGATGTCGCCATCGAGTTCCGCAGCTTCTCCAAGACCGCCGGCTTCACCGGCACGCGCTGCGCCTACCTCGTCGTCCCGAAGTCGCTCCAGGCCTACGATGCCGCCGGCAACGCCCACTCCGTTCACGCGCTCTGGAACCGCCGCCACAGCACCAAGTTCAACGGCGTCTCCTACCCCGTGCAAAAGGCCGCCGCCGCGATCTATACCGCCGCCGGCAAGCAGCAGGTGAAGGCGATGACCGATTTCTACCTCGGCAATGCCGCCCTCATTCGGAAGGCCGTCAGCGGCCTCGGTCTCTCCTGCGTCGGCGGCGACAACGCCCCCTACATCTGGATCAACACCGGCACGGATTCATGGGCCTTCTTCGACAAGCTGCTGAACGAGGCGCAGGTCGTCTGCACGCCCGGAGCCGGCTTCGGCAAGTGCGGCGAAGGCCACGTGCGCATCAGCGCCTTCAACTCCCGCAGCAACGTCGAGCAAGCCCTCGAACGCATCGCCAAGGCGCTGAAGTGAGCTGAGCGCTCACTGCCGGCCGACCGCCGCAATGATGTCTGCGCTTAGTCCGGCCACCGCCTGGCTGAGGGCGGCGGCGAGGCTTGCCTCGTTGCGGCCGTCCCACGTGAGGCCGCGGGCCTCATGGTGGCCGCGATCGAGCACCTCCGCGCCGGCACCGGTGCTCCACAGCTCCCAACCGGCGCGAAAACGCACCGCCCCGCCGGCCTCGCCTTCGCAGGCCAGCACGCGCACGGTCACGTCGAAATCCCGCTCCTGATCGAGCGCAAAGGGCACCACGGCGACCTGTGCAATCGCGTCGGACGCGAGCAGGTTCTCGCGCAGCACGCGGGCGATGCCGGCGTCAAGCGCCTCGCCCCAGCGGGCATACTCGCGGAATTCGACCTCGTGCTCACCTTGGCGCACGATCAACGCCCGCGTGCGGAGGTAGGCCGCCGTGTCCACGCTGCGCAGGCCCAGCACGGTGTCGCCGGTCGCGGGCGCGGCCACGGCCGGCGCCGTCAGCAGGTAGTAGCGGGTCGGATCGGGCTGCGCCGAAGGCAGCGAGCAGCCGGCGACCAGCATGCTGAGGAGCAGGGATGCAAGGGCGGCGAAACGGGTCTTCATAAATCCTCCGGCGTTCATTGGGGCGGCTTCCGGCCCGTGAGCAGGGCGTTGGGGTTGCGTTCGAGAAAATCGGTCAGCCGCTGCACGGATTCCGCGGCCTCGCCGAGCCGCGCAAGTGCGCGCGCGGCCTCTTCCCCCAGCCCGCCCTGCGCTTCGATGAAACGGCGGGCGGTGAGCGCAGACGCGTTGAACGACTCCAGTGTGGTCTTGGCTTGGGCGAGCGTTTCGTCGAGGCCCGTGCCGGTGCGGTCGATCTGGCGGTCGAGCCGGGCGAGGATGCGCCGCATGTCGGAGAGGGTTTCGTTGAGGTTGAGGAAAGCGTCTTTGACTTCGGGGCCGGCCAGCAGGGCGTTGGCGGACTTGCCGGTCTCGGTCCACTGGGCCGCCAGCGCCGGGAGATCGAGCCCGTCCACCTGCCGGCGGGTGGACGCCAGCAGTCCGCGCAGTTCCTGGGACAGCCCCGCGATGTCGGCCTTCTTCAAATCCGCAAGGATCTGGGTGAAGCTCGCCTGAAATTCCGAGATGGCCGAGGGCATGGCGGGCACGGCCGCGTATTTTTGATCGGTCCGCCGATGGGGATCGGGGTGTTCCGCCGGGTCCGCAAAATCAAGCTCCACATACAGCAGGCCGGTGGCGAGGCCGATGACACCGAGCTGGGCACGCAGGCCCTGATCAATGAGCCGCTGCAAGGCGGTGCGGTCGGAAATATCAATCTGCACTCCGCTGGAGTCGCGCACGATGCTGCGGTTGAATTCGCACAGCACGGTGACGACCGACTGCTTGGCCGCTTCATCAAAGCGCACGCTGAGGTCCACCACCCGGCCGACGCGCACGCCGCGGAGCTTCACGGGCGAACCGAGGTCGAGCCCGTGGATGGTCTCGTTGAAATCCACGGTGAAGCGCTGCGGCTTGGAAAAAAGGCTGATGCCGCCAAAAGACAGCAAAGCGATGACGCCGAGGGCAAAGGCGCCGATCACGAAGGCGCCGACGATGGCGGGGCTGACTTTGGTTTTCATGCGGGATCCTGGAGTTGATGGTGGCGGTGAATCGTGCGGGGGCAATCCTGCCCCGCGGGCGGACGCAGGTTCATGGCGCGGCCTCCAGCCGGTCGCCCCGGTGCAGAAACTCGGTCACGCGGGCATCGCGGCTTTCCCGGGCCAGCAGGCGCGGCGGGCCTTCGGCGATGATGCCCTTACTGGCCTTGTCGAGCATGATCACCCGGTCCGCGATGCTGAAGATGGAGGCCAGCTCGTGCGACACCACGACCAGCGTGGTGTTGAACATCTCGCGGATCTGCAGGACGAGCTCGTCGAGCTTGCGCGAGGTGATGGGGTCGAGTCCGGCCGAGGGCTCGTCGAGGAAGACGATCGCGGGGTCGAGCGCCAGCGCCCGCGCCAGGCCGGCGCGTTTCTTCATGCCGCCGCTGATCTCCGCCGGGTAGTAATCCTCGAAGCCGGTGAGGCCCACCTGCGCGAGCTTGAGCGTCGCCAGCTCCTCGATCTCGCGGTGGTTGAGCGCGGTGTATTCCTCCAGGGGCAGCGCCACGTTTTGGCGCAGCGTGAGCGAGCTCCAGAGGGCCGCGCTTTGGTAGAGCACGCCGAAGGTCTTCAGCATCTCGCGCCGGGCGGCGGGATCGTGATACTGGAAGGGCTCGCCGTTGAACTTCACCGTGCCCGCCAGCGGCTGGTGGATGCCGATGAGGTTGCGCAGCAGCGTGCTCTTGCCGCAGCCCGAGCCGCCGATGATGAAAAAAATCTCCCCGCGGGTCACCCGGAAGGTCAGATCTTTCAGCACCACGAGGCCGCCGTCGTAGCCGCAGGCCACCCCTTCGACGGCAATGGTCGGCACCTCGGTGGGCTGGGCGGAAGCGGCGGCGGTTTCCATGGCTCAGATCCCCAGGATGTCGAACACCACCGCATAAACGGCGTCGGCCACGATGATGAACAGGATGGCGGTGACGACAGCCGAGGTCGCCGCCTGGCCCACGCCCGCCGCGCTGCGGTCGGCTTGCAGGCCGCGCAGGCATCCGGCCAGCCCCACGATCACGCCGAAGGTGACGGCTTTGACGAGGCCCGAGAGCACGTCGGACAGGTCCACAATCGTCAGCATCTCCACCCAGAAGGCCACGGGCAGGATGTCGAGCACCGACCAGGCCACCGCCATGCCGCCCACGATGCCCACGCAGCACGCGTAGAGCGAGAGCAGCGGCATCATGAGCGTTAGCGCCAGCAGGCGCGGGGCCACGAGAAAATCCACCGGGGAGATGCCGAGCGTGGAAAGCGCATCAATCTCCTCGTTGGCCTTCATGTTGCCGAGATGGGCGGCATAGGCCGCGCCGGTCCGGCCCGCGAGCACGATGGCGGTCATCAACGCCCCCATCTCGCGCGCCATCGCCACGCCGACCAGGTCCGCCACGTAGATGTCGCCGCCGTATTGCCGGAGCACGAGCGCGCCGGTGTAGGCCAGCGTCATGCCGACCAGGAAGCTGATGAGGCTCACGATCGGCAGCGCCATCGCGCCGCACTGCTGCATCTCGTGCAGGCAGTCGCGCCAGCGGAACTTGTGCGGCTGCCGGGCCAGCTTGACCAGGCTGAGGGTGCACTCGCCCACGAAATACGCGATCTCCCGCCCTTTCTGCCAGATTTGGAGCGTCGCGGTGCCGACGGTCTCCATGAAACTCTGCGAACGGTCAAAGGGCACGCTGGTCTCATGCGAGCGTGCCAACTGGCCGAGCATCGTGCGGAGTTTTTCCGGCAGCGCCTCGCCGTCGAAATATGCGCCGGCCATGCGGCACCACTGCTGCACCTCAAACAGGAAAAGCAGCAGTGAGCTGTCCCATTTGCCGACCCCGCCCACCCGCACGGTCACACGCTGCGGTTCCCGGCCGGCGCGCAGTTCCTCCCAGGCAGGCCGCGGGCCGGTGATCCGCCAGTCGCCGCCCAGTGCGACGGTCAGCTCGTCGCCCGCGGCTTCAACCGAGGCGCAGGCGGCGATGGGGGCGGCACACATGCGGCCCGTTGTAGCGACCGCCGGCCAAAGCAAAACCTTAAAAATGTTCGTATTCTTGCGTAGCCGTGCCGCAACGTGGGCCGGACATGCCCTTTCGCACGGTTCTCCTCGACCTCGACGGCACGCTGGTGGACGCCTTCACGACCATCCATCGCTGCTACGTCCACACCCTGCCGCAATTCGGCCGGCCCGCCCCCACCCTCGCCGAGGTCCGCGCCGCGGTCGGCGGCGGCCTGGCGCAGGCGATGGGCCGTTTCCTGCCGCCGGAGCTCGTGCCCGCCGCGATGGAGGTGCACCTCGCCCATTCGCGGCAAATCCTGCTGGAAGACGTGAAGCTGCTGCCCGGCGCACTTGATCTCGTGCGCCAACTTCACGCCCGGGGCCTCACTCTTGCCGTCTTCACCAACAAGCACGCCGACTCTTCCCGCCGCATCTGCGCGCACCTCGGGCTCACGCCCTACCTCGCCGGCATCTACGGCGCCGGCGACACGCCTTGGCTCAAGCCCCAGCCGGAATTCGCCACGCACGTGCTCAAAGAGCTCAAGGCCGACCCCGCCTCCACCCTGCTGATCGGCGACTCGCCCTTCGACGTGCAGGCCGCCCGCAACGGCGGTTTCGCCTGCTGGTGTGTCACCACCGGCACCCATGATGCCGCACAACTCGCCGCCGCCGGAGCCGGGCGGGTTTTCACGGATCTCCACGAACTGGGCCTGGCGTTGGCTCGCTGAACAGACCGGCACTCTCACGGCTTCTCCGCCAGGATCGCCAGCTTGCCCTTGTCCCGGCCGCCGGTCGGCGGGTCCACCATCTCGGCTGCAAGCACGCGGAAGCCCGTTGCTTCCGTCATCGCGACCATCTCCTCAGGCGGATGCGCATCGTAGAAAAATTCGTGGCCCCACATCGTGTCGTTGAACGGCGGATGCGCGGAGCCACCGGTCGAGAACAACAGCCGCCCGCCGGGCGGCAGCACCTGCCAGGCCTGCGTCAGCACCCGCTGGTGCCGGGCGCGTTCGAGATGAAAGAGCGCATCCCAGCACAGCACGGCGGAAACGTTCCGGTCCAACTCCACGGCATCGAGCTCCGCCTGCATCCAGTCACAGCCGGGCAGCAGCTCCCGTGCCTTCGCCAGCATCGCCGCCGATTGGTCCACGCCGGTCACCCGGAATCCTTGCGCCACGAGGTATTCCGCATTCGGCCGGCCCGTGCCGCAACCGAGATCGAGCACTTCGGCACCCGGCGGCAGCCCCTCGATCATCCGGTCGAGCAACCGGCGATCCTGCTCCCGCAGCGTCACCCGCGCCGCCGCCCACTCCGCTGCGATCCGGTCATAGGGCTGCTGCATGCGGATACATCAGCTTGTCACGCCGCCGGCACAAGAATCTTGCGCGCAGGGAACTCGAGGTCGAAGGGCTCGTCGGCCGCCGGGGCGTGGTAGGTGCTGATGATGGCGTAGCGGTCCTTGCCGGCCGTGTTGGGCGTGGAGCCGTGGACGAGGCGGTCGGAAAAGAGGATGGCCGTGCCGCGCTTGATGGCGCAGGTGACGACATCGCCCTCGCGCCAGCCCTGCTCCGCCAGCTCGTATTGGAAGTCCCCGCTGGGCAGACCCATTTTTACCATGCGCCAGTCCTTTTTGTGGCTGCCAGGGACGACCGTGAGCGTGCCGTTCTCCGGCAGCGCATCGTCGAGCGGGATCCAGACCGAGAGCTTCGGCCGGGTGTTGCGCCAGTAGAAACAGTCGATGTGCCAGGGCGTGGGGAAGGTCTTGTCCGGCGACTTGTAAACGATCTTGTCGCTCAAAAACATCACGCCGTGGGGCATCACCGGCCGGAGCATGTCCACGATGCGCGGGTCCTCCGCCAGGGCGCGGAAGGCCGGGTTGACCGCCGCCACATGCACATGGACGGAGGAGCCGGGCTTGGCGTGGTGGTTGAGCACATGGCGCGCCTCGGCCTTGAGCCGTTCGCATTCCTCGGCGTTCAGGAGGTCGGGGATGACGGCAAAGCCGTCGCGTTCATAGCCGGCGGCCAGTTCGGCGGATTTGATCTTTTTCATGGGTAAACCGGACCGATGCTAGCACCGGGCGGAGATTTCGTCTTTAGCCGGGCCGAAACGTTGTTTAGCAATTATCGCCATGCCAGCCAGCCCCGCCACCGGCCCCTCGCCCATCGAAGGCATCCGTCTCGTCGAACGTTTTGAACGGCGGAGCGCAGACTTCACCTTCACCGCCACCTCCCTGCCGGGCCACCTGATCCATCTCATCGTGGCGGGCGAGGTGGAGCAAACCAGCAACGGCCGGCGGCAACGGCTCGCCCCGGGCACCCTCGTCTGGTATCACGAAGACGAGTGGGTCGAGGGCCGGGTGCTGCGCGCCCCCTGGGTCTGGTATGCGGTGAACTTCAGCGCGCCGACGCTGAGCCCGCCGGATTTTGCCCGCCGCCTGCTGCCGGACCAAGCCGCCCTCGAGCCGGCCTTCGCCGCCCTCCACGCCGCTTGGCGGCAACCACCCTCGTGGCGACGCGACGTCCTTTGCCAGTCCCACCTGCTCGCGTTGCTCGCCGGGCTGGAAACCAACAGGGACGACCGGCCCTCCGCCACTCCCGCGGGCCGGCTCTGGTGGGAGGTCGAGACCTGGGCCCGGCAGCACATCGAGCGCGCCCCGACGCTCGCCGAACTGTGCGCCCAATTTCACCGCAGTCCCAACACCCTCGCCCGGGCCTGCCGCGAGGCCGTCGGCCTCGCGCCGATGAAGCGCCTCAAGCAGATTCGCCTGAGCCTCGCCCGCGGGCTCGTGCTGTATTCCGATTTGAACATGACCGAGATCGCGCTGCGTGTCGGCTATCACCGTGTGCACGAGTTTTCCCGCGATTACCGCAAGGCCCACGGCCGGCCGCCGTCCGCGGAACGGGCCGGCGGCTAGCCGCGACAGAATCGGCTTTATTCCCGCCCGGCTTCGGCCAGCGTGAGCGCCGGGCCTGCGGGCCCACCCCGGATGACCCTCACCGCCCTCGACTGGCTCATCATCATCTCCTACCTCGCCGGCTGCATGGCCGCGGGCATCTGGATGCGCCGCTACGTGCGCGGCGTGGAGGAGTTCGCCGTCGCCGGGCGCGAGATGAACGTCAACCTCGGCATCGCCTCGCTCGCCGCCACCGAGCTCGGCCTCGTCACGATCATGTATACGGCGCAGCTCGGTTTCGAGAAGGGGCTCGCCGGAGCCAGCATCGGCGTGCTGATGGCGGCGGCCTTCTACCTCGTCGGCCGCACCGGCTTCATCATCAAGCCGCTGCGCACCGCCGGCGTAATGACCATCCCGGAACTGTTCGAGCAGCGCTTCAGCGTCCGCGTGCGCTGGCTCGCCGGCCTGTTCGTGGTGCTCGGCGGCCTGCTCAACATGGGCATCTTCCTGCGGCTCGGCGGCGAATTCCTGGTGTGGTCCACCGGCCTGCCGCCGCACTGGCTGGAATGGGTGATGACCATCCTGCTCGGGCTCGTGCTGCTCTACACCGCGCTCGGCGGGATGCTCTCCGTGCTGGTGACCGACTATCTCCAGTTCCTCGTGATGGGTGTGGGGATCGTGGTCACCTCCGTGCTCGTGCTCATCCACGCCGGCGGCTTCGAGCTCGTGGCCTCGCTGCAGGCGGCCTGGGCGGGTTCGGCCGGCATGAAGCTGAATTCCCATCCCTTCAACCCCTTCCACGGCTCCAGCCTCGGCTGGGGTTATCTGCTCTGGATGCTCGTGCTGCAGGTGGCCGCGGCCACGACCTGGCAGACCGTGATCAGCCGCGTGCTCGCCGCCAAGGATGCCGGCACGGCGCAGCGGATGTATCGGCGCACGTCGTTCTATTTCGTCGGCCGCTTCCTGCTGCCGGGGCTCTGGGGCGCGGCCGCCTTCGCCTACTTCGCGGCACAAGGCGGCCTGCCGGAGGGCGTTTCCTCGCTCACCGCCATGCCGCATTATCTGGGCATCATTTTGCCGGTGGGCTTCATCGGCCTCGTCATCGCCGCCATGCTGGCGGCGGAGATGTCCACCGACAGTGGTTACCTGCTTACCTGGGCCACGGTGATCTACAACGACCTCATCACCCCGTGCCTGAAAAACCCGCTCTCTCCCAAGGGCCGGCTCCTGCTCACGCGCCTGCTGGTGCTCGGCATCGGCGTCTTCCTGCTTTTCTACGGCCTATGGTATGAACTGCCCGGCAACGCCTGGGACTACCTCGCCGTAACCGGCAACATCTACCTCGCCAGCGTGTTCACGCTGCTCGTCGCCGGGCTCTACTGGCCGCGCGCCAACGCCCGCGGGGCCTACGCCGCGCTCATCATGGGCGCGATCGGGCCGGTCACATTCCTGCTGATCGGCAAGAAATTCTCCATCCCGCCGGAGGTCGCCGGGTTCTCGGCCTTCGCGCTCGCGGCGTTGGGCATGATCCTCGGCTCGCTGTCCGCCCCCGCCCAAACCGCCCGCCCCGCCGCGTTATGAAAGACCCTTTCGTCCTCTTCTGGGCCGTCCTGATCCTGGGCTCGATCGCGTGGTATGGCTTCCTCGTCTTCTACGTCGGTATCAAGGCCGGCCGCGACATCCGCGACCTGATCCGCACCCTGCGCGAACAGCAGGCCGGCAACAAAAAATCCTGAGATCAGCGCCCGCGCGCCCGGTCCACTTCCAGCTTGAGGGCGTGGAGCGACACGTAGATGTCGCGCAGGAACGCGCCCAGCGCCGCGATCAGCAGCAGGATGCTGGCGGTGAAAAGCACCTTGAGCCCGCCGGTGAGGTCGGTGTCGAGCAGCGCGGCGGCAAAAATCGCGATCACCAGCACGCAGGCCACGAGCATGCTCAGCCCGGCGAAGGTCACCGCCATGCGGATGAGCTTGGCGCGGCGCCACATGATCGTGAGCTGGTTCTCCAGATGCCGGCGGTCCTCGCCGGCGGTGGCCTGCACCTGCACCGCCAGCACGCGCGTGCGGTCCACGATGCGCGCCATGCGATTGGTCAGCGTGAGCATCAGCGCGCCGACGCCGGAGATGAGGATCACCGGCGTGATCGCGAGCTGGATGATCGGCAGGAAGGCGGAGGCGGCGAGGGATTCCATGGGAAAGGCGTCAGGCCTGCGTCCAGCACACCAGCGCGAGGGCCACGGCCGCCGGCACCGCCTGCACCCAGAGGATTTTCTTTTTCACGGTCGCTCCGCCAAAAATCCCGGCGACGATGATGCACCCCAGAAAAAACACCTTCACCGGATAACCATCGGCCCCCGCGTAAAGTCCCCACGCCAACCCGGCCGCGAGGAAGCCGTTATAGAGCCCCTGATTTGCCGCCAGCGTCTTGGTTAGTTCGGCTTTTTCCGCCGTGAGCCCGAACACCCGCCGTCCATAGGGCTTGGTCCAAAAAAACATCTCCAGCACGAGAAAATAGAGATGCAACACCGCCACGAGCCCGACGAGGACGTCCGCGAGGATTTTCATGGCCGCAGCGAAACCGGCCCCGCCGCCGCACGCAACGCTGCAAATCACCAAGCGACACACCCAGCCCTGTCGGGCACTCCTCACCAGAGGGGATTTTCGCCAGCGTTGGTTCGGGTCCCCTCTACGAGAGGGGTGGCGCGCCAGCGCCGGGGTGTGTCAGCCTGCTTGGCGGTCCTCAATATGTAAACTACTTGAAGGACGGTCTGCGCGCGATCAACAAGCTCGCGGTCATGTCCTGCACGATCTTCCCGTCCTGGTTGAGGGTGCGACTGCGCAGCTTGATCACCCCGCGGTCCGGCCGGTGCGGCGCCTCGCGTTTGTCCACCACCTCCATCGTGACGCGCAACCGGTCGCCCGGCAGCACCGGCCGCGGCCACCGGATGACATCTACCGACTGGCCGATCACGCCGCCATCGAGTTCCATGTCGCTGCGCACCATCAGGCGCATGGTCACGGCGGCCGTGTGCCAGCCGCTCGCCACCAGCCGGCCGAAGAGCGTTTTCTCCGCCGCCACGGGATCGGTGTGAAACGCCTGCGGATCATACTCCCGGCCAAACGCCATGATCTCCTCCGGTGTCATCTCCTGTTCGCCGGTGTGAAATTTGTCGCCGACCTTCACGTCCTCAAAATAGCGCATGCCCGGGAGCCTGACGGATTTCGGCCGGATGTCCAATGCCCGCAGGAACCAGACCGGTGTATTCTCGTTTGCAAAACCGGCCCGGTGGCCTTGGATGGGCGGGTGAGCACCGTGCAAGAAATCAAGACCGCCATTGCCCGGCTTCCTCTGGAGGAACGGGCGCTTTTGGTGGCTGAATTGTGCGGCTGGACCAACGACGCCTGGGATCGGCGGATGCAGGCCGACGCCGCGGCCGGAAAGTTTAACTCCCTGAACGAGGAGTCGTCCGCCTACGAACCCGGCCGCACCAAGCCGCTCGACGACATCTTGGAGCAGTCGTGAAAATCGCCAGCCGCGGCACCGAAAAGTTCTGGCGGCTTTACCGGCAGTTGCCCGCCGAAGTTAAACTGGTTGCCCGCAAAAACTACCGGCTCTGGCAGGACAACGCGTTTCACCCTTCCCTGCATTTCAAGCCCATCGGTCGCCCAAACTGGTCCGTCCGCGTCGGCGATCACTACCGGGCCATCGGCCGCTTCGTCGACGATGGCTTCATTTGGCAATGGATCGGTTCCCATGCCGAATACGACCGGGAGTTTGGGTGAACCCTTCCCGTGTGTTTCACCCATTCCCGCAGTTGCCTCGGCCGGCTCCGGTGGTTTTCGTCCGTTACATCCGTGGTCTCCCCCGCATCCGTCTCCCTCACCGGCGTCCTTGAGCGCATCATCTTCTTCAACGAGGAGAACCACTACACCATCGCCGAGCTGAAGCCCGACGGCGCGAAGACGGCCGACGCGCGCGTCACCATCACCGGTCCGCTGCCCGGCGTGCAATGCGGCGAGACGCTCCGGCTCACCGGCGAGTGGACGAAGCACGCGCAGCATGGCGCGCAGTTCAAGGTCACCGCCTTCAAGAGCGAGCTCCCCTCCTCCGTTTACGGCATCCGCAAATACCTCGGCAGCGGCCTCGTCCCCGGCATCGGCAAGGTTTACGCCAACAAAATCGTGGACGCGTTCGGCACCGACACCTTCAAGGTGCTCAGCGAGGAGTCGGCCAAGCTCCGCAAGGTCCCCGGCATCGGCAAGGTGCGCGCCACCTCCATCAAGGCCGCCTGGGAGGAGCAAAAGACGCTCCGCGAGGTGCACATCTTTCTCCAGACCTACGGCGTCACCACCGCGCAATGCGTCCGCATCGTGAAAAAATGGGACACCGCCGCGCAGAAGATCATCGCCGCCGAGCCCTACCGCCTCGCCCGCGAGATTGATGGCATCGGCTTCAAGACCGCCGACCGCCTCGCCATCAACCTCGGCTTCGCCAACGACGCCCCGCCGCGCCTCGATGCCGGCCTCATCTACGCACTCCAGACCCTCGAGGAGGAGGGGCACACCGCCTTCCCGCGCGGCGACCTCGTGACCCACGCCGCCACGATGCTCGAAACCTCCGCCGAGCGGATCGAGGCCCGCATCGACGCCCTCATCACCGCGAAGGATCTTATTCAGCACCCGCCCGCAGATGCTCCGTCATCCGCACCCCGCGATCCGCAGTCATTCATCCAACTGCCCCACAACGACCGCTTCGAAACCAAGATCGCCGCCGTCGTCCAGCGCCTCAACGCCGTGCCCTCCGCCCTGCCGGCCATCAAGATCGACGCCGCCGT
>DDSZ01000002.1:0-86740 GCA_002344205.1 Opitutaceae bacterium UBA2377 | reverse complement strand
CGCCCTCGCGCACAAGTTCACCATCCTCACCGGCGGACCGGGCACGGGCAAAACCACCATCCTCCGCGCGCTCGTGGACATCCTGAAGGCCAAGAAGGCGCGCGTCACCCTCGCCGCGCCCACCGGCCGCGCGGCGCAGCGCCTCGCCGAGACGACCGGCGGTTTCGCGTCCACCATTCACCGTCTGCTCGCCTACGATCCCGCCGGCGGCGGCTTCGTGCACAACGAGTCCAAGCCCCTCGCCACCGATTTTCTCATTGTGGACGAGTCCTCGATGCTCGACACGCGCCTTGCGGCGGCGCTGTTGCAGGCCGTGCCCGTGCGCGCGCACCTGCTCCTCGTCGGCGACATCGACCAACTTCCCAGCGTCGGCGCCGGCAACGTGCTGAAGGACCTCATCGCCGTCAGCGAACAACTCTCAGGTAGGGGCCGATCTCCAAGCGGCCCGCTCGGAGATCGGGCCCTACCCTCTGCCATTCCGCATTCCGCAGTCCGCGATCCGCATTTCTCCCTGCCGGTCACCCGGCTCCAGTTCGTTTACCGCCAGGGCAAGGAAAGTGCCATCGTCACCACCGCCCACGCCATCAACGAGGGCGTCAGCCAGCCGCCCCCGCCCCTCGGCGAGGTCGCCAAGGCTCAGGCGTGGAGCGACCTCAACTTCATCGCCGCGTCCTCCGCCGAGGACTGCCTCGCCAAGCTCATCGAGCTCTGCACGCAGTTCATCCCGGCGCACTTCAAGTGGTTCAATCCCGTCACCGACGTCCAGGTGCTCGCCCCGATGCACAAGGGCGTGGCCGGCGTGGCCAATCTCAATACCCGGCTGCAGGCCGCGCTCAACCCCCACGGCCGCGGCATCAAGACCATCAGCGGCGAATACCGGCCCGGCGACAAACTCATCCAGCTCCGCAACAACTACGACAAAAACCTCTTCAACGGCGACATCGGCACCGTCGTCAGCGTGGACCTGCAAAAAGGCACGCTCGTCGCCGACTTCGACGGCGAACAGCACGCCTTCGACCGCGGCGAGTTCGGCGACGTCGCCCTCGCCTACGCCATCAGCATCCACAAGTCGCAGGGCAGCGAGTATCCCGTCGTCGTCATCCCGCTGCTCAAGGGCCACTTCATGATGCTCCAGCGCAACCTCATCTACACCGCCATCACCCGCGGCCGAAAAAAGGTCTTCGTGATCGGCGAACCCGCCGCCTGGAGCATGGCCGTCCGCAACGCCGAGTCGAAATTCCGCCACACCCACCTGCGGGAGAAAATTCTCACCGCCAACTGACTGCTGTCCATCCCGGCTGCCGCCCTTTCATCCCGCTCCGCCGCACTTCGTCGCTAATCGCTTGGCGGCGGGCGGGGTTCGGCTACGGTCCCGACCAACGTTTACCTTATGAAATTCCGCCTCCTGCTCCTCGGTCTGCTCCTGCTCGCCCCGCTCGCGGCCGCCGATCTCTCCCTCGAAAACCTCCCGCCGCGCCCGCAGGCGCCCAACGACCAGTCGGCCTACCGCCGGCTCGTCCTCGACAACGGCCTCAAGGTCATCCTGCTCTCCGACCCCAAGCTCAACAAGTCCGCCGCCTCGCTCGTGGTCCACGCCGGCCAGATTGACGATCCCGATGATCGCCCCGGCCTCGCGCATTTTCTCGAGCACATGCTCTTCCTCGGCACCGAGAAATACCCCGACGTGTCCGACTACGGCGACTACCTCACGAGCAACGGCGGCTACTCCAACGCCTATACCGCCAGCGACCACACCAACTACCAGTTCGAGATCGCGCACCAGACTTTCGAGGGCGCGATCGACCGCTTCGCCCAGTTTTTCATCGCCCCGCTCTTCACGCCCGAGTTCACCGAGCGCGAGATCAGCGCCGTCAACAACGAGGCGCAGCGCTACCTGGAAAACGACGGCCGCCGCCTCTGGCAGGTGAAGCGCGAACTCTACGCTCCCGGCAGCAGCGAGCGCAAATTCTCCACCGGCAACCGTCTGACCCTCGAGGGCACCACGCAGGAGGAGCTGCTCGCCTTTTACCGCCAGCACTACAGCGCCGACCGCATGGCGCTCGCCCTGATCGGCCGCGCCTCGCTCGACCAACTGGAAGCCTGGGCGCGCGAATACTTCTCCGCCATCCCCCGCCACGATCTCCCGCCCATCGTGCGCGAGCAAAAATTCCTGCCGCCCCTGCCCGCGCTGCGCCTCGCACAGATCGAGCCGGTGAAGGAGGTCCGTCAGCTCGCCCTCGAGTTTGCGCTTGGTCCCACGCGCCCGGACTTCGCTGCCAAGCCCGCCGAGCTCATCAGCGGTCTCATCGGCTACGAGGGCGCCGGCAGCCTGCTCGCCTACCTGAAGGCGCAGGGCTGGGCCCTCGGCCTCGGCGCCGGCGCCTATGAACGCACCACCGGCTACGGATCTTTCCTCATCAGCATCGACCTCACCCCGCAGGGACTGGAACAAAAGCACGACGTGCTGGCGGCGGTCTTCGCCCACGTGCGGATGTTGCGCGAGTCGCCCTACCCGGAAGCGTTTTTCCACGAGCGCGCGGCCATGGCCCGGCTCGACGAACTCTATCGCGACAAGGGCGAAGGCGCCGACCGGGCGGTCGATCTCGCCAACAACGCCCTCTTTCATCCGCTCGCCATCGCCGAGCGCGAGCCGTTCCTGTGGCTCACGCCCGATGAAGCCGCCTACCGCCGCGTGTTGAACCAACTCCGCCCCGACAACCTGCTCGTGACGCTCACCGCCAAGGGCCGGCCGCACGACCGGAAGGAGCAATACTTCGGCATCCCCTACAGCTACACCGAGGACCGCGGCCCGGCCTACACGGCGCTGACCAATCCGCCTGCCATCGCCGCGCTGCATCTGCCCAAGCCCAACCCGTTCACCCCGCGGCAGACCGATCTGCTCGCGCTGCATCCGGTGCGCGTGATCGACGAGCCCGGCCTCAGTCTGTTCTACCTGCAGGACACCGAATTCGCCCGGCCGATGTCGGCCTTCGTCGGCAAGATCCGGCCGGCCGCCGCGCTGCTCGGGCTCGAAACCGCCGCGCTGCTGCGTTTCTACGTCGCCTGCGTCAACGAAGCCATGAGCGAGGTCGCGCAGGATGCCCAGCTCGCCGGCATCACTTACCAGGTCGCGGCGCTGCCGGACGGCCTCCGCGTGGGCGTCGGCGGTTACAGCGATTCCGCCGCCCGTTTCTTCGAATATCTCGGCGGCCAGTTGCTCGGCTTCAGCCTCGACGAAACCCGCTTCGCCGCCCTCAAGGACGGCATCCTCCGCACCCTCGCCAGCTACCCGCGCAGCGAGACCTACGAGATCGCGCGCGAGCGCAAGAACGCCCTCTCCCGCGAGGTGCACCACACCCCGGAGGAACAGCTTGAATTCGCCCGCACCGTGACCCTCGCCGACGTGCGGGCCTTCGCCCAAAAGTTTTTTGCCCACGGCAAGATCGAGAGCCTCGCCCACGGCAACCTGTCCGCCACCGAGGCCATCGGTCTCGTCCGCGGCCTGCAGGCGCAGCTCGGCCTCGCCGGGCTCCCCGCGGCGCAGGTCGCCGAACGCCGCCTCACCGTCTTCGCCCCGGGCGAGGCCGTCGTGGACGCCGACCGGGTGCTCGGCAACAACTCCTGCATCTGGCACGAGTATCTTTTCCCCGCCGACACCGCCGAGTATCGCGCCGCCGCGCTGGTGCTGGGCAATTTCGTGAACGAGCCCTTCTACGCCGAGATGCGCACGCACCAACAGCTCGGCTACCTGGTCTGGGGCGGCACCAGCACCACCGACCGCCAGCTCTTCGCCTATTTCGTCATCCAGTCCAGCGACTACCCGCCCGATGAACTGCGCGCCCGCGCCTTCGCTTTTCTCGGCACGCTCGGCGAACAATGGGCGGCCGTGGACGCGGAAAAGTTCGCCGCGCTCATCGCCGGTGTCCGCGCCGGCCTGCTGGAGAAGGAAAAGACCATCGAGGAACGGGCCGGTGTGCTCTTCGACCGCGCCTACAACTTCAACGGCGACTGGGAGCGCAAGGCCGCCACCCTCGCCGCCCTGGAGCAACTCACCCCCGAACGCGTCCGCGAAGTCCTTAGCGAACTCATGGCACCGGAGACCCAACGCGTGCGCACGATCCTGCTCACCGGCCGCGACCACGAGACGAAGACCGCCCTCACGCCGACCTTCACCGACCGCGCCGCGTGGAAAAAGACCCGCAGGTTTGAGTAAATCCAAACGCCCGTGGCGCAGTTCCAGTGCAATGCCTCGGGCCAAGCCCCGAGGCATTCCGTCCGCCAAAATATGAACGGCAGCCGTCGCACCCAGGCGCGGCAGCGCCGGTAGGGTCCGCTCTTCCGCCGTCGCGCCGCCCAAAAAACAAAACCGGGGCGGAGGATTTCTCCCCCGCCCCGGCGTAGTTTGCTGCTTAAGCTGCGTCGGCGAGTTTCATCACCCGCCGCGACAGCGGCTGCCAAACCGAACGGTGGAGCGTCTCGGGGAGACGCACGGCCGATTCGATCCAGTTGCGTTTGACTTGAGTTTGCCGGGCCGGCTCTGCGGCTGCCACGGCCGGCGGGCTGGTCATTTCCTCCTCTTGGGAGTTGTTTTCGAACTCGTAAGTGGCGAAAATGAGGCCCCCGGAGCCGAAGCCACCGGGCTGCACGACAAACATCGTTTTGGATTTCTTGTTCATGGTCGGACGGAGGATTCGGGCGATACGCTGAACCCTCCTGGCCGACCACGAACTGCGAAAGAACGGACGCGGAAACCTGCGGACCGCCGGCCAACCGTCAAGCATGCGCCCATGGCATAACTTGCTACCAAATCTAAACCAATGATTTGCGTAATTCTTGTTTCCCTGCCGCCACATGAAAAGGGGCGGAGGATTTCTCCTCCGCCCCGTGGTTTTCTGTTTCAGGCTGCGAGTTCCGGCCGGGCCGGCCGACGTCCCAGCGCTTGTCGAAACAAACGCTGCCAGACCCCGGGCCGGCGGGTGGCTGTCTGCCCGCAGTTGGGTTGTTTTGAGGCCGACAGCGACGATCCCACGCGATCGCCCCGGAGCATGTAGTCATCGGCGCGGCGCATGAGGCTTTCAGGCTCATACCACGTGATGCACGGCACTTCGGGACCAACGCGCAGGTTCGCCGTCACCGGCGATCTTGTCGTGTGGTTCATGGTCAAATGGAGACGCCGCTTGGCGGCGTCTCCCGCTTGACCACAAACCCGGCAAAGAACTTCCGCAGCATGTCTCCCGCGGCCGGTCCGTCAAATGCAGGTTCCGTTCCAAGTGCGTGACACCGTCACACCCGCGCCTCACCACACCCGTCCGGCGCGTTGCGCCTCGACGGCCTGCTCGGCCTCGTCTTCCAGCTCGTGCAGAAAATCCAGCCCCGTGCGGCGCTCGATCTCATCAATGGTGGTCAGATAACGGGCCGCATCGCCGGTCGGCGCCGCCTCGTGCGGGATGAGAAACGCCAGCGTGCGCAGCCGGCCCTCGATCTCGTCAATTACGATCAGGTAGAATGCTTCCGGCACGGCCACGCGGCCGCGCAGGCGCTCCGGCCGCTCGCCGAAAACCGGCCCGGTGAGCGCCCACACCTCGCCGTAGCGCGCCGGCCAGCTCGTGGCGATTTTCATCTCCAGCCCTTTCCACAGGCCGGCATTCAGCGCGTGCAGTTGCGGCACGATGTTGGACATGAGGAAGGTCTCACGCTGCGCCGCCTCGCCGTGACGGGTGGCGATGGCGTGGTTGGGCGCCATGTGGCCGCGGTCGTAGCCGCTGCCCGTGTAGTCGTCGTGGCTGATCCGCGCCACGGTGCGGCGATCGGTCTCAAAACGGGCCGGCCGCGGCGGGGCCTCGGGAAGCTTTTTCATGTCGGCCACGCGGTAGGCCGCCCACACGGGGTTGCCGAGCGCATCGCTGTAGCCGACGGCGTAGGCCTGGTTTGTCAGCACCCGGAAGGCCGGGGCGGCGGGACCGGCCGCCCGCGGCGCACCGCCATAGACGATGGACTTGTCCCCCTCCGCAATCGTCCCGGCCGCGCTGTCGGCATAGTAGAGCTGCCAGATATCCCACGCCACATCGAGCGGCGAAACCTGCTTGTTGCGCTCAAAGGCATTCTGCACGAGCCGGACCACCTCCTGTCGCCGCGGCTCGGGCTGCGCGAGATACCAGCCGCCCAAAACCAGCGCGACGGCGAGATTGAGCCACAGCAGCCAGCGGCCAGCGCGGGGCAGCAGGCCGCGGGAGCGGGATTTGCGGGAACGCCGGGCCATGGGCGTTTACCGACCGAGTTTGCGCAGGGCCTTGTTGATCCGCACCGGATCACATTCCCCCGGCCGGTAATCCGGCCCCAGCCATTCCAGCCACTCGCGGCCCAGATCCGTGCCGGGCTCGGCGATGCAGGCGAGCATGTCGTGAAACGCCTCCAAGCCGCCGCAGTCCTCGGGCGGACCGGCCCGCTCGCCGGCCGCACACTGCGGATAATGCACGCCTTTTTCCACCGTCTGGATTTTCTCCACGCCGATATCCACCTGCCAGCCCTCGCCAAAATGATAGGTGTAGGTAAACCGCCCGCGGGACTCGAGGTCGAGGTCGGCGAGCGTCACATCGCGGTCGTCCTCGACCACGACTTCGTCGCGCTTCACGGGATTGCCGAACCGCAGGTCGTCGAGGGCAAACTCGTGCGTCTGGTAGTCGAACCAGTCGAAGGCCACCTGGATGGCGTCGTGCAGCCGCGAGAGCCACATGGACTCGCGCACGAGCAGCCGCCGCCAGACGCGCGGGGTCGTGCCCGCCACTTCCAGGCGGAGCACAAACACCTTCTCGGGGGTCTTTTTCTTGGCGGAGCCCTGCCCCTCCAGCAGTGAAATCATCCGACCCTTCTACGGCTGCCCCCGCCGCGGGCAAGCACGCCGATGCCGTCGCTTCCGCGCGGCCCGGCCACCAGGCCATTGACGGCCCAACGCGGAAACGGCAGGCTCGGGGTGTTACCCCAAGCCGTCGTCGACGGCGTGATCCATCAACCCCACCCCAACGGAGATTACTCCCATGCTCGCACTCTGGCTCCCCATCCTGCTGTCCGCCGTGTTCGTGTTCATCCTCAGCGGCATCCTCCACATGGCCCTGCCCTGGCATAAGCAAGATTTCAAAAAAGTCCCCGACGAGGACAAGGTCCGCGACGCTCTGCGGCCGTTCAATGTCCCGGCGGGCGACTACATGATGCCCGCGTGCGAAGGCGGCGACTACAACACGCCCGAGTTCAAGGCCAAGCTCGACGCCGGCCCGAATCTGCTGATGACGGTGTTGCCCAAAGGCCAGGGCAACATGGGCCTCACCTTCGTGCAGTGGTTCGTCTTCCTGCTCGTGGTGGGATTTTTCACGGCCTACGTGGCCCACCACACCGTGCCGGCAGAAGCATCCTATCTCGCCGTATTCCGGATCGTCGGCACGGTGTCGTTCCTCGCCTACGCCGCCGCCCAGTGGCCACAGTCCATCTGGATGCGCCGAAGCTGGTGCACGACCGTCAAATGCACCATCGACGGCCTGCTCTACGGCCTAGTCACCGCCGGCACCTTCGCCTGGCTCTGGCCGTGAATGGGGTCAGGCCGTAAATTGTTAATTAATTTCTGTCCAGAGCTCCCACTCCTAGAGTGTGGATAAAGTTATTATCTATATTTAAATTAGCTATATACAAATAGATAGCTGTCTTTAATTTACAATTTACGGCCTGACCCCATTCCCGATGTCGTGATTCGGATGCGGCGGCCTTCTTTTCGCCAGGACACTTGCAGCAAGCCGTGCGGGGTTGGCACGGCACCGTGGCAGGAAGCGATCCCGTTGGGCGGACGAGGACGGATGCGAACCTTTGCATAGCCGGGCGTGAGTGCTTCCACGCCCAGCAGGTATTTGACGAGGTATTTCACCACGTAGGCGGAAAACGGGTGACACCGGCTCCGCGTCGGCCAGGCACCGTGCCCGTGCTCGGCAAACATCTCCCAAGTCGTGCCGTCGCCCGCCCGCACCATGTCGCCCCAGCGGTGACGCACGTGCCGGAAGATCGCCTCCACCTGACCGTGGCGGTCCAGCAGTTCCATGATGTGATACAACCCGTAGGGACTGCCGATGGGCAGGAGATCGCTGCGTTGGTCGCGGGCAAGGTCGAGCGCCAGCCGCCGCGACCACGCCGCGCTCCCGATGCCGTGCAACGCCACCATCGCATTGGTCAGTTGGCTGGACACCGGCGACTGCGTGCCGTCGGCATGCAGGCTGTCGGCATAACAGCCGCGGGCCGGATTCCACAGGTGACGGTTGACCGCGCGGATGAGAGCGCGTCGCGCCGCCTGCCGCTGCCACGGACGGCCGATGGCCTTGGCCAGCCGGCCCGACGCATCGAGGGCGGCCACGAGCCCGGCCTGCTCGGCCGTGTTGATCGCATGATTGTCGTCCCGCCCGTGCGCCCACTCGGTGAAATGCCAGACACCCGGCCAGGCGAAGAGCCCCTGCGGCCCGATGCGGCCGAGCGCGTCATCAATGCCCTCCGCCACCGCCGGGAAAATCCGCCGCACAAAAGCAACATCGCCCGTCGCCCAATAATAATCCCAGCACCACATGATCCAGTTGAACGACCACAGCGGGATCGGCTGCCGCCGCCATTCGCTCGGTGTGTGCGAGTCCACCAACCCGCGCCGGCGCGGCTCCTCGGCGAAAAGCGCGATGGCGTTGCGCGTGATGTCGGCATTGCCCTGTATCAGCAGGTCGGCGAGCGAGCAGAGCCGGTTGTCGAAGTTCCAGTTCACCTGCTCGAAGGTCGGGCAGTCCGTCGGCGTGTCGTCGGTCCCGGACTCGACGCTCTGCGCCGCGATCGTGTAAATCCCATCGAGCAACGGATCGCCGGTTTGGATGAAACCCTGCCGCACGCCGCTGCAAGTCGCCTTGAGCACGCGTAAGTCGCGCACCTGCACCGCGCCGCCGATCTCGTGCACCGCGATGTAGCGCACGCCGTAGGGGAAGAAACTTTCGAAACGCTGCCGGCCACCGGCCAGCCGGAGCTGCAGCGCGTTGTTGCAACCGTCGGGCCACTGGATCTGCGCGCCCTCCATGGCCTCAAAGCACGACAGGAGCAGCGCACTGCCCGGCGGACCCTCGGCCTCGAAGGCGATCCAGCCGTTCTGCACCGCGCCGAGATCCCAGATCGTGCGGCGGACTGCGCCGGCCGGCGTCACCTTCGCGCCCCGCGCGAGGTCCTGCGGATTGGAAAACAGCAGCGGCTCCACCGCCACCGGCGTCGCGGCACCGTCCTTCAAGACCTGCAACGGCTCCACGCGCAGCGGCGCTTTTGCCACGAACCCCGCGAGCGAGATGTGCTCAAAATGGTTGGGGAGATGGATGCCGGTAAATTCGTTGCGGCCTTTTTTCAGCCGCACCGTGGCGTGCGCCTTTTGCTCATCCCACAAGAGATGGCCGGAGGCGCCGGGAAACAGCTCCACGCCGCGGTGCAGCCACTTCACGTTGCCCAGCGTGGGCGTGAAGCGCAGCGACTGCGCCACCGGCGACACCAGCGTGAGCCGCACCGTGGCCGGGACGGTGAATTGCTCGTGCCGCCACGCCTCGTCGGGCGGCACCAACGCCGGCTTGATCCGGAACCCCGCCTGAAAATTCGGCAGCTCCACCCGGTCTTCCGCGACGAGCCGGCGCGGGTAAACCGGCTCGCGCACCGGCAACGACACGCGCCGCGGGTAGAGCTGCGCGGCCGACTTCACGATCGTCGCCGCCCGACACGGTCCGGCCTGCGCGGTCGTATCCACATCCTCCACCCCGGGCAAAATCCAGCGGCGCACCGTCGGCCGTTGTCGCGCCGCCTCGGAGCGGACACGCGTCTTGATTCCGCTCGCGGCCAGGATCATTTTTCCCGCCTGCAGTTCGAAGATAAGCCCGGCCTCGCCCGGACAATAAGTCATCGTGCCCACGCCCAGGCCCAGCACGAGCACCTCGAGGACATTCCCGCCCGGCTGCAAAAGCGCGGTCACCTCATAGGTATCGACCGACCGCCGCCCCGCCGCGCTCTTGGCCGGACCATGCCCGACCATCTCGCCGTTGAGCCATGCCTGATAATAAGCATCGGCCGTGATCAGCAGCCGGACCGCCCCACCCCTCGGCGCCGCAAACTCCTGCCGAAACCGCCGGTAATCGTGATACCCATCGCGCGCCCCGGCCCCCCAGATCCAACAGGCTCTCGCCGAAAATACCTTCATGAACGGGGTCAGGCCGTAAATTGTTAATTAAGCCTTGGCATTGAGCCGCACCCGCAGGCTGTCGGTGCTCGGATAGCCCAGAGTTTGCGCGATCCAACCATGGGGCGCACCTGCCCGACGTAATTGTGCCGCCAGTTCATACCGCCAGGGTTCGCCGCGCTGCCGCGGCTTGAGCGCCGCCAGATCGGCCGGCGCCTTGCCGCGCTTCGCCAGCCCGGTCGCCAGCTCGGCCCGCCACCGGTCTTCGCGCAAACCCCGCGCCTCTTCCCGGCTCATGCCGGCGAGATCTTTTTGAGCCAATTCCTTCGCCAGCGCCGACCGCCATCCCGCGGTGCCGATCGCCCAGCCCTTGCTCAATTCGTCAAAGCCCCGTCGCTTCTGCTCCGCTTCGTCCCCTGCCAACGCACGCAGCCGCGCCTCGTCCTCCGCCCAGCCCGCCGTCTCGTCCGCCAACCCGCGAAACGGCATCACCCGCTCGCCCGTCAGCCCCGACCACCGCTCGCCCCGGAGAAACTTCCGCAGACTGCTCCAACGAAACCCCGCCAGTTGCTCCGCCCCCACCAGCCCGGCCCGCACCGGATTGAGATGGATGTAGTCCACCACCCGCGCCAGCGCCGCCACATCCTCGATCGGCAACGCCTGATAGCGCCCCTGAAACAAATGCCCGCGCTCCGCCCGAAACCGGTTGAACCGCGTGGCAAACGTGCTCTGCAACCAGTGCATGCCGTCCACCAGATTCGGCTGCGGCGTCTCCAGCGCCAGATGATAGTGATTCGTCATCAGCACGTAGGCATGCACCCGCCAGCCAAACCGCTCCACCGTCTCGCGCAGCGTCGTCTCAAACGCCTGCGCCGCGCCCACCGAACCAAACACCGGCTGACGGTAATTCCCGCGGTTGATCACGTGATACAACCCGCCCGCTTCCTCCAGTCGCAGTTTTCTGGCCATGGCCGGACCATGACCGGACTTAACCGCTCGCTCCAGTCCTTAATTAACAATTTACGGCCTGACCCCGTTCCCGAAAGGCATCCGGCGGAAGGGCTGCCGCGTAGTATGGGCAGTGAACTCGTGGCCCAAACATTTTCTTCCGCTTTTGCCGCTGGTTGCGCTGCTCTCCGGCTGCGCCACCACTTCACGCGAACCGATTGCCACGGTGCCCCACGTGGATCTGCCGCGCTTCATGGGCGACTGGCATGTGATCGCACACATCCCTACGTTCATCGAGCGCACGGCGCACGATGCGGTGGAGAGCTACGCGCTCGCGCCCGACGGCACCATCGCCACCACCTTCACCTTCCGGGCCGGCGCGCCCGACGGGCCGCTGAAACGCTACACGCCCCGGGGATTTGTGCGCGACCCGGAGAGCAACGCCACCTGGGGCATGCAGTTCATCTGGCCGTTCAAGGCCGAGTTTCTGATCGCCCACCTCGACGAAGATTACACCCAGACCATCATCGCCCGCAACGCCCGCGACTACGTCTGGATCATGGCCCGCACCCCGGAGATCCCGGCCGCGGACTATGACCAACACGTGGAACGGCTGCGGGCCTGGGGTTACGACGTCGGCCAACTCCGCCGCGTGCCGCAGACAAGCGCCCCGAGGTAACCCGCGGCCCGGAGAGGGGATCCGACTGATAGTGAACCGGTGAAGAGCTGTGTTTGCGACAAGTGGCCAAATGCTCCGCTCTCCGAGCGGCCCGGCAGGCAACGGATCGTTTCTCGGCCCGCCCGGAGGTCGGGCCCTACCTTTCCCGGATCCAGCTATAGCGGAACCGCTTAATTAACAATTTACGGCCTGACCCCGTTCGGAGAGGCTCACAGCCGGGCGAAGACTTGGGTCGAATACACATGCGTGACGGCTGCAGGGCCGAGGCCCGTCTGCACTGCGCTGCCGAGATGAGTGAAATTGGGACTGAGCAGGTTTGCCCGGTGTCTCGGCGAATCCAGCCATGCGCGCACAAACTTCACCGCGAGCTTTTCGGCCCGCAGGTCCGTTTCCTCTCCGTCCACGATCTGTCTTTCACCGTCTTCGCGGATGGCCGGCGGCCGGATAGGGAGAAGACCGAGGTTCTCGCTCAATGCCGACGCTCTCAACCCCTCGGCGAGCACGCGGTCCTCCAGCGTCTCCCGGCCCGGCAGAAAGCTGCGGTGCCGGAGACCGCCCACCAGCACGAGAAACTTCGTATGCCCGTCGGCCGCCCGATCCAGCCTCAGATCGGGCTTCAGCGGTTGCAGCCCGCGCGCGACGCGCTCGCGGTTGGTCTCGGCCAGAATCGCGGTGGAGAGACCATCGCGGTCGATCACGATATGCGGCTCCGCCCAAGCGCTTGGTGAGAAAAGTGCCAGCACCAGCCAGATTGCCCCGGCCCGAAACGGCCTGCCCACCCGCTTGCCGGTCGGAAACCGGCTATGCCGGGATGGGGTGGTTAAAAGGGTGGTGCTCATGGGTGTTGCCCAAGAAATGAGGCGCGGTTGGAGACCAGAAGTTGCGGTGCCCGCCTGCGGAAGCAACCTGGCGAATTTCCCACGGGATGCGAGGCTAAGCAGAACCGGCACGATGTCCGTTCGTAACCGACCGTTACCCGGGTCTGCCGACTCTTAATTTACAATTTACGGCCTGACCCCGTCGGATTGCGCGCCTGACCCCGTCGGATTGCGCTTTTTCGACTTCGAGCCTGTGCGCCTTGCGTCCGCCGCGCGCGGTCTTCGCCTCGTCGGTGGCCTGATCGACGAGCATGCGCGCGAGCGTGGCGCTGCGCCGCGCGAGGTCGCGCGCACCTTCGCGCAACTCCTCGCTCTGCCTGACCTCGGCCACGTTTTTCTCCATGTCCTCGGCCGTCCAGCCGCGCGAATGGGCGACGAATGGAAACTGCGGCAGGTGAAATCCAATCTCGGAGAAAAACGCCAGCATCTGACCCGCCACGCCCTGGATGTTGTCCTGCCCGCCCGTGATGATGAAGCCGGCGACCTTGTGACGGATCAGCACGCGGTCGCGGATCGTGATCTGGTTCTGCACGCAGTTCATCCGCTCGGCCATCTTGAAGTAGAGCGAGCTCGCCTGCCCCCAGCGGATCGGAGTCGCCACCAGCACGACGTCCGCCCAGTGCACGAACGCCTCGTAGACGGCGGTGAGCTCGTCGTCGGGATCGAACTGCGTAATGGAGCACGGCCACGTGCACGCCTGCGCGCTTTTTGAGTAATAGCCCTCGCACGCGCCGAACTTCAGATCCGACAGGCGGAGGAGTTGCGTTTCGCAACCGAGCTCGTCGCGCGCGCACGCGAGCGCGACCTCGAGCAGCGCTTCCGAGGTCGAGTAACGCGGGTTGGCACGATCCATCACCGTCGTCGAGATGCCGGCCACGCGGATAGGTCCGCCAGCCCGGGCCACCGGACGCGCGAGCGGGTGCGGCACATGCGGAGCCTGCTTGCGGGGCGATGCCGGCTCGGCACGGACCAGCAGACGGCCGTGCTCGACTTTCACTTCGTGCGACGGAACGGCCGCGGCCTCGTTGCCCGGCTGGCCGAGTCCGGTGCGGCGGTGAAACTTCCAGTTGTGCCACGGGCACACGAGGTATTCACCATCGAGCCGGCCCTGGCCGAGCGGACCGCCCGCGTGGTTGCAAACATTGGATACAGCGCCGAACACGCCATCCTTGCACGTGATCGCGAGCTTCAGTCTTCCCACCCCGGCTTCGCACAAGCCGCGTTGTTTAAACGTTTCGGCCGGGCCGAGGTCATGCCAGGTTTCGTTGCTCATGCGGAGGCGGAGTTTGTCGGGTAAATCGGGCCACACAATAGGCGGTCCATCAAACCTGTCGACTGCGCATTCCCGCCTCCGCCCCGCCATGACAAACGACCAAGGTTAGGGTTGGCCGATTTGACGGGCAAGCACCCCAAGCCCCAAGGCCTGACCCTGTCAGGCCTCGCCGCGTCCGGCCTTCCTTGAAACCGGCCGTTATTCGGGCCTGACCGACCCTAATTTACAATTTACGGCCTGACCCGTCGGATTGCACCCCATCGGATTGCTTCCTATCCCGCTTAAGCTCTGTAGGCAAAAATGCATCTATTTCCTTATCCGAAAAAGTGAGATCTTCCTTATTTTTAAGGGCATCTTGAGCTTTATGATAAGCATTTGTGTTAGTCGGAGGCGCTCCCTGATAGATTGCATGTAAATCCGTTTGCAATACATCACGTTCACGTTGAAGAGATTCGATAGGGCGCTCCCCCATCACCAAATCAGTTATCAACGATAGATAGCGCTCTCTTATTAACCATAGATCGCATGCACTATTTTTATGCTTTTGAGCAATTTCCCCCAAATCATAATCTTTCACATATGCATTAATCACCAACAACAAGGTTGAAACGATCGTCCCGATAATTAACCCTGCCTTATCGACTCCAAAAATAGTGACAATAAACCCGCCCGTTGAAATGGTAGCACAGCCAATCTGGGCCAATTTAATACGTGCCCATTTCTCCAATAAGATATCTGCACATTTTTCATGTGTTTTATGTGAATAGACTACACGTCCAAAACATTCACGCAATTGGCCTTCTAAGACCTTGCGAGAAACCTTCGTGTCATCAGTCTGGAAATGAGGATCCATATATCTCCCGCCATTTATTTTTGGCAGCCCAATCTTGCGACTTCCCTGCATTGTCTATCGCCTCAACTGAAATATTATAACAACGCTTCGCCTTATACTGGAAAAGGCCTTTGCCGTAAACATAGCGTCCGCTGCCAGGAGCACGCCACCAATCCTGTGATTCATCTTGCTCAGACATCCATTTAAAAAAATCCCGGCTCAACCAATCGTAATAAAGGAATGATTTATCGCGGTAAGGCCAGTTTTCAATAAATTGGTATGCTAGCGTATCAACCAATATACCACTAATAGGCACTGCCCATGTAGACCGCCACGCCCTCGCCATGCGCGCAAGCTTGATCAAATTCTTATTACAAGCATCGTTCCGTTTTCTTATAGCCTCAATTTCTGCTTTAGGATCGGTTACCGCCCACTTCCCACCATCGTTCGAATTGGGGTGAGTGTATGTGCCGTTGTCGTTCAAAAATGCGGGCAACACCTCTATTTTCATTCCATCGCCAAACGAAACCTCAATAATTTGGCCGTCAGCTTTAATCGCCGTAGATGAATAGAGGCTTAAAATTGAGTTCCTAACTGATTGCAAAAGCGCGGACTGGCCGTTCGTCGAGTATGAATTATATAAAACATACGTTTCATACGGCAAAACATACACTAAGTCCAAATCACTTGACCCCTTAATTTTGGTATTTCTTCCGTATGAACCTGCATAGAAGCTGTGTGCTGTTTCAGATTCCGTCGCATAGAAATCTTTATTTAAACGCTTAGTTATTGCGCCACTTCTTGCAGAAATAGTGGTTATATTGGCAATTGTCAGATTGCCCAAAAACGTGGAGAAAACAGCACCAACATCCATAGTATTACGTATATTGATATTGGTTTATGGCACTATAAGGCCTAAAAAGGCCGCCTTTTAGCAGGCTTATTTATTCTACTGACACGCTTCGCATTCTTCGCCTCGACGCATCGCTTCGATGCTGCAAGCTTTTTTCTCGGCTTCGGTGTATGTCTTTTTCGCGGGGAGCCCTTCGACTGCGCTCAGGGTGCTGGCGGCATGTGAACCGCCAGCATCGCCGGAGTTCTGGCCGCCGTCCTGGCCTTCTTTCACGGCGCCGCGGACTTCCTTCTTCACCGCGACGGTGGCCTTCTCGATGTTGGAGGCGCCGAGGCTGCGGAGGTAGTAGGTGGTCTTGAGGCCGGTGTGCCACGCATGGCGATACATGTGGCTGAGGGTCTTGAGGTCGGGCGTCTTGATCCAGAGGTTCACGGACTGGGCCTGGTCGATCCACTTCTGGCGGCGCGCGGCGGCGTCGATGATCCACTTGTGGTCGATGTCGAAGGCGGTGAGATACTTGGCCTTGAGGTCCTCGGGGACGGTGGGGATGTCCTTCAGCTCGCCGTCGTAATACTTGAGGTTGTCGATCATCTCCTGGTTCCAGAGGCCGCGGGCCTTGAGGTCCTTCACGAGGAAGGGGTTGAGCACGATGAACTCGCCGGAGAGGTTGCTCTTCACGAAGAGGTTCTTGTAGGTGGGCTCGATGCAGGGCGAGGTGGCCGTGATGTTGGAGATGGTGGCGGTGGGCGCGATGGCGAGGACGTTGCTGTTGCGCATGCCCTGCTTCGCGATCTTGGCGCGGACGGGGGCCCAGTCCATGCGGCCGCCGCGGGGCACCTCGACCTCGACGCCGCGCTCCTGCTCGAGGAGGTCCACGGTGTCCTGCGGGAGGAGGCCGCGGTCCCACTTGGAGCCCTTGTAGGTGGAGTAGGCGCCGCGCTCGGCCGCGAGGTCGGAGGAGGCCTCGTAGGCGTAGTAGGCGATGGCCTCCATGGCCTCGTCGTTGAACTCGACGGCCTCGGGCGAGGCGAAGGCGTGGCCGCGCAGGTAGAGCGCGTGGGCGAGGCCCATGACGCCCATGCCGATGGGGCGGTGCCGGCGGTTGGAGGTCTCGGCGGCCTTCGTGGGGTAGAAGTTGATGTCGATGACGTTGTCGAGCGCGCGGACGGCGGTGCGGATGGTCTCGCGGAGCTTGTCGTGGTCGAGGGAGCCGTCGGGCTTGAGGTGCGTCTCGAGGATGACGGAGCCGAGGTTGCAGACGGCGGTCTCGTCGTTGGAGGTGTTGAGCGTGATCTCCGTGCAGAGGTTGGACGAGTGGATGACGCCGACGTGGTCCTGCGGGGAGCGGACGTTGCAGGCATCCTTGAAGGTGATCCAGGGGTGGCCGGTCTCGAAGAGCATCGAGAGCATCTTCTTCCAGAGCTCGAGGGCCTCGATCTTCTGGCCGTGGATCTTCCCCTCCTCGGCGAGCTGCTCGTAGCGGAGGTAGGCCGCCTCGAACTTTTTGCCGTAGAGCTCGTGCAGGTCCTTGGTCTCGTTGGCGCGGAAGAGCGTCCAGGGCTGGCGGGCCTCCATGCGCTTCATGAACAGGTCGGGAATCCAGTTCGCCGTGTTCATGTCGTGGGTGCGGCGGCGCTCGTCGCCGGTGTTCTTGCGCAGCTCGAGGAATTCGAGGATGTCGTTGTGCCACGACTCGAGGTAGGCGCAGCCGGAGCCCTTGCGCTTGCCGCCCTGGTTGACGGCGACGAGCTGGTCGTTGTGGAGCTTGAGGAAGGGGATGACGCCCTGCGACTCGCCGTTGGTGCCGCCGATGTAGGCGCCGGTGCCGCGGACGGCGGTCCACGAGCCGCCGAGGCCGCCGGCCCACTTGGAGAGGAAGGCGTTCTCGGCAATGCCGCGGAGCATGATGCCCTCGATGGAATCGTCCACGTAGTAGAGGTAGCAGGAGGAGAGCTGCGAGTGGAGGGTGCCGGAGTTGAAGAGCGTGGGCGTGCTGCTGCAGAAGCGGCGGGTCTTGTAGAGATCGTAGAGCGCGGCGGCCTTGCCCTCGCGGGCGGCGGGCTCGTCGAGCATCAGGCCCATGGCAACGCGCATCCAGAAGAACTGCGGCGTCTCGATGCGGCGGGAGGGCTTCCGCGTCTTGTCGATGATGAGGTAGCGGTCGTAGAGGGTCTGGATGCCGAGGAAGTCGAACTCGAGGTCGGAGGACGGGTCGAGGGCGGCGGCGAGCGTGTCGAGGTCGTAGTCGAGGAGCCGGGGGTTGAGGCGCTTGATGGCGACGCCGTGCTCGAGGTATTTCTTGAAGGCGCGCTGGTGGGCGGTCTTGAGGGCGCCGATGCCGTCGCGGGTGATGTCCCAGCCGAGAACTTCCTCGTAGATGTAGGTGAGCTGGATGCGGCCGGCGAACTTGGCGAAGTCGGCGTCGCGCTCGATGAGGGTCTTCGAGTTGAGGATGATGGTGGCGTCGAGGTCCTTCTGCGTGATCTGGTCGTAGATGGCGCGGCGCAGCTCCTGCTCGATCTCCTCGGCGGTGAGGCAGAGGTCGAGGCCGATGGAGGCGAACTCGATGCGCTTGCGGAGGTCGGCGCCGTCCCAGAACACGTTGGTGCCGTCGGGCTTCTTGACCATGATGAGCGTCTCCTGGCCGGCGGCGGGGGCCGGCGTCTCGGCCGGGGCCTCGACGGACTCGGCCGGGGCCTGGGTGCGCACGGCGGCGGCGCGCTCGCGGAACTGGATGTAGGCCTTGGCGACCTTGAAGAAGCCGGCCTTCATCAGCTCCTCCTCGACCATGTCCTGGATCTCCTCGATGTGGACGAAGGCCTGCTTGGAGGCGTGGACGCGGGCGGAAACGGCCTGGGTGATGGCGACGGCGGGGGCGGAGTCGCGCTCGAGGGAGAGGAAGGTCTTGCGGACGGCGATCTCGACCTTCTGGTCGCTCCACGGCACGACCTGGTTGTTGCGGCGGATGACGCGGAGGGTGGACGCGGCGGCGGCCTCGCGGTCCACGGCGATCTTGCGGGCGCGGTTGAGCAGGAGGCTCTTGGCGACGAAGTAGGCGTTGTTGTCCACGAGCGTCTTCTCGATGAGCTCGTAGAGGGCGTTGAGGGAGAGGCGCAGGGGGTTCTGGCTGCGGGCCAGCGTGGCGAGGTTGGCGGCGACCTCGCGGCAGATGCGGGCGACCCAGGCGCGGTTGGTGTCGTTGAAGATGTCCTTCTCGCCCTTGGCGAGGGCGACGTTGGTCAGGGCCTTGCCCAGGGTGTCGGCGACCTCGGTGAGGTTGAACTTCTCCTCGCCGTGCGGGCAGAGGAGGACGACGGGCGGCACCGTGATGTCGGCGGTGGCGACGGCATCGCGCCAGGCGTAGTGGGGCTTCTGTTCAACGGGGGTGTGGACGGTGCGCTTCAGGGCGAGGTCGTGCGCGAGGGAAGGATTGCTCATGGATGGCGGCGGGACGGCGGTGGTGGACGGTGGAAGGGTGAAAAACGGACGAAAAAACGGCTGACGCGCCGCTAGGGCGGCCGATCAGGCGAAATGGGGTGGAAAGACGGAAACGGGCGGGACGGAGGGAAACGCAGCGACGGGCCCCGGGGGCTCAGAGCTCGTCGTCGGCAGCAACGTTGAGGGAGGAGGCCTTCTGATATTCGGTGACGCGGCCCTCGAAGAAGTTTTGCTCCTTCTTGATGTCCATCATCTCGGCCAGCCAGGGCAGCGGATTCTTGATGCCCGCGGAGAGCGGGGCCAGGCCGACGCCCTCGAGGCGACGGTCCGCGATGTAGTCGATGTATTGGGTAAAATCCTCGGCGCTGAGGCCCACCGAATTGACGGGCAGGCAGTCGCGGATGAATTCTTTCTCCAGGGTCACGGCCTCGGCCATCAGGCCGCGCAGCTCTTCCTTGAACTCGGCCGTCCAGATCTCGCGGTTCTCCTCGATGAGGTCCATGAACAGGTTGCGGAAGACCTCGATGTGGTTGGACTCGTCGCGCAGGGTGTAGCGGAACATCTGGCCGATGCCGGGAAACTTGTTCTGGCGGTAAAGCGAGAGGACCATGCCGAAGAGGCCGTAGAACTGGGTGCCTTCCATGCACTGGCCGAAGACGAAGATGTTCTTCGCGAGGAGCTGCTTGTTGGCGGTCTGGGTGAGGTCGATATCGCGGCGGAGCTCGCGGGAGACCCGGGTGACGAAAGCGTTCTTGCGGACGATCGTCGGCACATCCTCGAACATCGCCTCGCACTCGTGCGGGTTGATGGCGAGGGACGAGATCATGTAGAGCAGCGAGTCGGCGTGGATGTTCTCCTCGTGCGCGTGGCGGCCGAGGACGAGCTTGAGCTCGGGCGCGGTGACGAGTTCGCGGACGACGTGCTGGATGTTGTCGCCCACGATGCCCTCGGCGGCGGAGAAGTAGCCGATGCCCATGCGGATGATCCAGCGCTCGGCGTCGGAAACGGCCTTCTCGTCGCGCCACTGCTCGATGTCCTTGCCCATCGGGATGTCCTCGGGCTCCCAGTGGTTGGCCTTCATCTTCCGGTAGAGATCATAGGCCCACTGGTATTTCAGCGGCAGGAGGTTGAAGCACATTGTCTCGCGGCCGTTGATGACCTTCTTGGCCGCAAAGGCGGCCTCGGCCTTGGCCTGATCGAGCACGAACGTCTTGGAACCTACCTGGAATGTCTTCTGCATGATGCCGGAATGGGGAAAAGATTGGTTTTTGGGCTGGGAAACCGCTGATTTTGGCGCGTTTAAGGTCTTAGCGAACATTAGTTGCTAAAACTTGTTAACGCGTTGTTGACCACAACGGGCTGTGGTCATCAGCGGTGACGACCACAACTAATTGGTCCTCGGGTTTTGGCCCGTCAATAGGTTTGTGCGCCCGGGTGAGGAATTTTACGCGAAATTTTGGCTTGCGACACCGATGCAAACTTCCCCCCGAGGGAAAAATCCCGCCCGCGCCGCCCTTTTGCAAAAGCGCCCCAAGAATCAGCGCCGCCGGTCCCCTCGCCCACCCTGCCCGGCAACCCGGCCGCCCGCTCCCGCCACGCCCGCCCAAAGGCGTAACCAAACTCCGGCGACACTGACCGGTCGCGGATCAAAACCCGCAGCATATAACCAACCAACCGACGTAATCGATTTTCTGATACAGCGGCCGGCCATGACCGGGCGACATCTCCCCAGACCGCCTTGATCCCGGGCGCGCCAGCGGTTTCATTTGAACTGTGGCAAGCAAGCGGGCGGCGGTCCGCNNCTACCGGCGCTGCCGCGCCACCGGACTGCGACAACACTGTTTTTGACAGGCTCCAACCGCCCCCTGGGGGCGGAGCTGATCCCCGGGCCGTTAGGGATAACGGCCCCTACCGGTGCTACCGCGCCACCGGACAATCGCCGCCGGTGGGTTCCGCCGGCCGGCCAGCGGGACAAAAAAAGAGCGGCCACCGAAGTGGCCGCTCTGGAAGGGACGGGCGCAGGCGCTGCTGCGCTCCGATCAGAACTCGTAACGGGCGCTCAGCATCGCCGACCAGCGGGAGGCCGCCGGCTCGCCACGACCGAGGGACGGGGCGAAGGGCACGCTGTTCGCCAAGTTGGCGTTCACGTTGCTGATGACATACTGGTTGGCCACGCCGTCGAAGGCCACGTTGGACACGGTCTCAAACTTGCGGAAGAACTGGTTGGAACCGCGGATGAGGCCCCACTTGTTGTTCAGCAGGTTGCCGACGTTGAGGATGTCGAGCCCGAGCACCACGCGGTGACGCCAGCCCGGGAGCTTGACCGTCTGCTTGATGCCGAAGTCGAACTGGTTGACCCAAGGATAGGTCTCCGAGCTCGCGGCGACAGCCTGGCCGCGGGTGAGGCCGAAGCGCTCGACGATCTTGTTGAAGTTGTCCTGGTCGGCCTGCGTGGCGTAGCGAACCATCGGGTCGTTGGCCAGCGGGACGTAGATCAGGTCGTTGTTCGTGAGGCCGTCGCCGTTGGCGTCGGAGTTATACACGAGGCTGTAGGGATAACCGCTGCGGCCCTCATAGAAGAGCGAGAAGGTGGTCTTGTTGCCCTTGATGAACTCGATGTCCTTGGTGAGGTTGAAGATCACCTTGTCCTTGATCTCGAGCTCGCTGCGCTTCTTTTCCTGCGCGTTGGTGTTGAACACCGAACGGTTGTTCCAGTTGGAAGCGGCGACCGAGGAGGTGCCGAAGAGCACCTCGGTGGCGCTCGTGTTGACGTAGGCGGCGCGCCAATACCAGCCGCCCTTGGTGCGCGGACGCTCCAAGGAGACGGTGAGGGACTCCGTGCCACCCTCTTCGGTGTTGGCCAGCTTGATAATGCGGTTGGTAAAGCCGGTGTTCACCAGGCGGGTGCCGGATGAAGTGACGCCATAGGCATTGAAATACATCGCGCGGCCGTCCGGACCCGTGCGGGTCTGGGCGATGTTGATGTTCTCGTAGAAGATGTCCTTCTTCACCCAGGTCTTCTCAAACTCGGCGGTGGCCTTGAGGTCCCAGAAGCCGAGGGCGCGCTCGACTGCGATATTGCCCTTCCAGCGGGAGGGCAGTTGGAAGTCGGGGTCAATAAAGGCCACCTGTTGGGCGGGCGGCACGCTGGCCGTGACCGGCTGGTTGTTCGGATCGGCCGAGACGCGCGGAGCCAACAGGCCACCGCCGGCGGTGCCGGCCGAGTAGGAATTAAAATTCGCACCGGTGTTGGAGTAGCTGTTGGAGACCCAGACGCGCGGGGCGCGGCCGTAGAAGAGACCGAAACCGCCGCGAACGATCGTGCGCTTCTGCGTATCGGGCTGCCAGTTGAAGCCGAAGCGGGGCTGGAAGACCTGGTCGCCGTCGTAGGTGTGGTCGTTGCGCACGCCGAAGGTGGTGAGGAACGACTGGTTGAACGGCACGGCATCAGGCAGGCCGGGGATGTCCACGCGGGCGCCGATGTTGAACGTTAGGTTCGAGCTAACGCGCCAAACATCATTGATGAAGAAGCCCATGTTGGTCTCGGTGAACTCCGCCGCCGGATTCACGCCGGGGATGATCTGGTTGTAGGAGAACAGGCGGTATTGCACCGTGCCGTTGTTGTTGGCGGCGACGGCCTGCAACTGGGCCAGATTCTCAAATTCGTAGCTGCCATAGGCCCGCTGCACGAAGAGGTTGTAGATATCGGCCGTATCATACTGGAGACCGAACTGCAGGGTGTGGTTGTCGTTCAGTTCGTAGGAACCGAAAAGTTCGGCCGTGTCGGTCTCGACCTTCAGGATGTTGGCGTGACGGCTGAGCTCGGTGCCCGCCATGATGAACGCGGTCGTCGAACCGGCCACCGGAACGTTGCGCACCTGCACGGAGGGCTGGGTGCTGTTGTTGATCGGCATCGAGTCGTAGGTGCTGCGCGAGATCGAGACCTCGGTGTTGAGGCGGTCCGACCAGCGGCTGATCAACTGGCCGATGTAGGACTCGTTCTTGATGCTCTGGTCATACCAGTGGGAATCATAGGAGAAGTTGTTCTGGGCCGCGCCGGTGCCGAAGCCCGGGAAGGTCGGGCGGGAGGACTCCACGTTGTTGTAGCGGAGGGTGGCGCGGTGGTTGGAATTGATCTCCCAGTCGAGCTTCACTAGGATGTTGTCATCGGAGAGGTCGTTGCCGGCGGGCGGGGTCGCGCTGCCGGGCGAGAAGCCGAGGGCGGTCAAGGCCTGCGAGATCTGGTTAAGCGTGGTCGCATCCACCGGGAAAGCCGGGGAAGGCGGGATGCGAACTTCGTCCACCTTCTCGTAGGAAACGTAGAAGAACAGTTTCCCGGGAATGATCGGGCCGCCGAGGGTCGCACCGAGGGTCTCCTCGGAGAAGGCCGTGATCGGCCGGAAGAATTCGGCCAACTGCTCGCCCACCATGTCGATGCCGCCCAAGGCCGTCTTGCCGCGGTAGGTGTAATAAAGCGAACCCTTCAACTCGTTGGTGCCGCTCTTGGTGATGGCGTTGATGCGGGCGCCGACGAAGCCGGCGTTGCGGGAATTGTAAGGCGAGGTGTCAACCGAGAGGGCCTCCAGCGAATCCACCGGGATGACATTGCGCTCGGCCGCCGTGTTGTTGGCGTTGAGGCCGAAGGGGTCGTTGGCGCTGACGCCGTCCACCTGGATGCTGTTGAAACGGTTGCTCAGACCGCTCACCGAGATACCGCGGTCAAACGGGTCGCGGTTGTAGCTGATGCGCGGGTCCATGCGGGCCAAGGCGTTGATGGAACGGTCGCCGGCGGGCAGGTTGCTGATGTCTTCGCTGGTAAGGTAGCTGCCCGAGCCGGTCTTGACCGAGTCAAACAGGGTGTCCTCGGCGGAAGCGGTGATCTCGAAGCGGTCGAGCATGACCACATCCTCCGTCTCCATCCGCACCACGACGTCCGCGCCGCGGTCGATATCGAGGTAAACCTCGCGCAGCTCGGTCGGCACCTGGCCGGTCGCCGAAGAGGAGACCGTGTAGGGGCCGCCCGGACGCAGGCCGCGCAGCACAAACGTGCCGTCGGCACGACTGGTGGCGGTGTAGGACGAACCGGTCGGCACGTGCTGAATCGTCAGCGCGGCGCCGACGATCGGCTGGCCCGCATTGTTGGTGACAGTGCCCGTGAGGGACGACGTCGTGATCGCCTGGCCGAAGACGGCGTTGGCGGCTGCCAGAGCGAGCGCCACGGCGCCCGTCAGCAGGAATTTCAGGAACGGATTCTTGGTTTGCATTGCTAGGTAGGTTTGAGGAAGCGACAACCGCCCCGTGAGGGCCGGTCCGAATGGTAGGCGGCAATCGGAACGCCACGGTCCAGAGCCAGTCAAGCCCCGAACCCCGGCGAGCCGGGATGTTTGCCGGATCGTAACAGCCGGGACAGCTAGTTCCCTGCCAAAGACGCTATTGTTAGCAATCTGCGGATAAATACCCCGGGGGCAACGGGTGCAAAAGCGCACCGTCCCGGGATCGCGGCGACGGGACGGGGTTTTCGCCAAAAAATCCGTGTTCATCCGGAGTCAACTGTGGTTAACAGCCCGCATGTCCGATGAGCTTCTGATCCTTGGGGTGCGGCTGGCCGGCGGTTTCCACTTCGTCACGCTGGTGCTGGCCTGTTTCACGCCCATCCCGCCGGACTGGGAAAAGAACCTGGCCGCGCTGCCGCCCATGCACCGGCGGTTCGCCCTCGCGCAGAACTTCTCCATCGGCGCCACCATCGTCGTGCTTGGGCTGCTCAGCCTCCTGTTCGCACCCACCCTCGTGGCCGGCACCCCGCTCGCCCGGGCTGTATGCGGTGCCACGGCGCTGTTCTGGGGCGGCCGAGCGCTGATCCTGCCCTGGCTCGGGGTGCGCGCCACGCTCACCAACCCATGGCTCCGCGCCGGCTACCGCCTGCTCATCGCCGAATGTGTGATCTACGCCGCCGCCTACGGCTGGCTGGCCGTCCGCCCGGTCTGAGCGCCGCGAGCGGTGAAAATTAATAAAAGTTGTGGTTGACAACTATCGACTATTGGTTGCTGTTAGCAACTGTTAATCCAATCGAAGTCTTCCACCCATCCAAATCATGCACACCTCCGCCTTCCCCGACACGCTCCGCGCCCGCCGGGACCACGCCCTGGTCTTTCGTGCCGGCAGCCGCCTCATCCATCCCGGCTACCACCTCACCGAGGTGAAGCGGGTCGCCTACGAAACCATGGACTGCGGCGGGCTCGCCCATCGCTGGAACGAGACGCAGTTCGAAATCTGGGTCCCCCCGCTCGCCGGAGCGCTGCCCGGCCGGGGTCACATGCCGGCGGCGAAGTTCCTCGCCATCATCGACCGGGTCGGGCGCACCCTGCCGCTCGACGGTGAAGCCCCCGCCCGCATCCATGCCGCCTTCGAGGGCCAGCCCGCCGCGCTCTACGACGTCGCCACCGTCACCGCTGCGGAAGGGCAACTGTGGATCGAACTCACCCCCGACCGCACCCGTTGCAAGGCCGCCGAGCGCCGGCTGGCCGGCGTCACGGGCGCTTGCTGCGGAAACGAGGCCGAAAAGCCGGCGCCCGCAACCGCCGCAGCCGGTTGCGGCTGCGGTGAGACCCGACCCGCCGGACAGCGCGCCGCCGCCTGCTGCGCCTGAACGCGAAGCCGCGCTCGCCAACCCGCGGGCGCGGCTCCACCCTGCCGTCATGTCCCGTTCGTCCACCGCCACCGCCCAGGAAACCGACGCGCTTCTGCGCGAGGTCGTGCGGCTTTTCCAACAGGCCCAGCGCACGATGACGGCCTGTTGCACGGAGGCCACGACCAAGGAATGCCAGGCGCTCCTGTTGCTCGGGTCGGCCGGCGACCCGCTCAACCAGCAGGAATTTGCCCAGCGCATGGGACTGGAAAAAACCTGGACCAGCCGCCTCATCGCGCGGCTGGAACAACGCGGGCTCGTCCGCCGGAGCGAGCACCCCGACGATGGCCGCATCTGGCTCATCGGCCTCACGCCCAAGGGCCGCAAAGAGCACGGCCTTCTCGAAGCCTCGCTGAACACCCATGCGGTCAACCTCCTCGGCTGCGTGCCCGCCGCCGAGCGCGCCAACGTGGAACGCGCCCTCCGCCACCTGCGCGACGCCCTCGCCACCTGCCTCACCGCCTGCGACCCCGGCGGAAAATCTTCATGCTAACCCATCCCGAAACCCTCGCCGTGCATGCCGGCCGCGCCATCGATCCGGTGACCGGCGCCGTCACGCCCAACCTCTCGCTCGCGACGACCTTTGAGCGCGCGGCCGACGGCACCCTGCCCCACGGCAACAACTACACCCGCTACGGCAACCCGAACCGGCAGGCACTCGAAACCGCGCTCACCGCCCTCGAAGGCGGACGCGAGGCGCTGGCCTTCGCCTCGGGGCAGGCCGCCACCGCCGCCGTGCTGCAGGCGCTGCCCGCCGGCGCACGCGCGCTTTTCCCCGACGACCTTTATCACGGCACCCGCGCGCTGGTGCAGGAGTTCTACGCCGGCCGCGGCCTGCAAGCCGAGTTCATCGACCAGACGAACCCCGCCGCGGTGGCGCGGGCGTTTCAGACCCCGGCCCAGCTCGTGTGGATCGAGACGCCCTCGAATCCCCGCCTCAAGATCACCGACATCGCCGCGGTCGCCGCCGCGGGCCGCCAGGCCGGCGCACTCGTCGTGGCCGACAACACCTGGGCCTCGCCGCTGCTCACCCGGCCGCTCGCCCTCGGCGCCCACGTGGCGATGCACTCCACCACGAAATATCTCGGCGGCCACAGCGATGTCCTCGGCGGTGCGCTCGTGCTTGGCGCAGATGCGCCCGAGGACTTCGCCCATCGCGTGCGAAACTGGCAGCGGCTCGGCGGCGCCGTGCCGGCGCCCTTCGACTGCTGGCTGCTGCAACGCAGCCTCGCCACCCTGCCCGTGCGCATCCGCGCGCAATCCGCCACGGCCGCCACCCTCGCCGCTTGGCTCGCCGCACATCCGCGGGTCGAGGCGGTTTTCTACCCCGGCCTCTCCTCGCATCCCGGTCACGCCATCGCCGGCCGGCAGATGAGTTCGCCCGGCGCGATGATTTCCTTCCTGGTGCGCGGGGATTTTGCCGCCACCGGCGCCGTGGCCGGCCGGCTGCGACTCATCACCCGCGCCACCAGCCTCGGCGGGGTCGAGAGCCTCATCGAGCACCGCAAACTCGCCGAAGGCCCGGGCTCCGCCACGCCGGACAATCTGCTCCGGCTTTCAGTCGGGCTCGAACACGTGGACGACCTCAAGCTCGACCTCCAGCAAGCGCTCGGCTAAATCCGCCCCCATGCAAACCCGCCCCTTCGGCAAACACGGTTTCAACTGTTCCGAGATCGGCTTCGGTGCCTGGGCGATCGGCGGTGCCTGGGGCCCGCAGGCCGACAAGGACTCGCTCGCCGCGCTGCACCGCGCACTCGACCTCGGCTGCAACTTCATCGACACCGCCGCCGGCTACGGGAACGGTCGCAGCGAGCGCCTCATCGCGCAGACCCTGCGCGAGCGCGAGGCATCCGGGAAACACGGCCGCGTGTTCGTGGCCACCAAGACCCCGCCGACCGGCGGCGCCTGGCCGCCGTCGCCCTACGACCGCGCCAGCGACCGTTACCCCGAGGCCTATCTCCGGGAAAATCTCGCCGAGCGGCTCGCCTACCTCGGCACCAACCGACTCGACCTCCTGCAACTGCACACGTGGACGCGCGCGTGGAACCGCGACCCGGCGCCGTTCAAGATTCTCCGCCAACTCCAACGCGAGGGAAAGATCGGCCTCATCGGCGTCTCCACCCCCGAGCACGACCAGAACTCCGTCATCGACCTCATGCGCGGCGGCTGGGTGGACAGCGTGCAGGTGATCTACAACCTCTTCGAGCAGGAGCCCGCGGCCGAGCTGCTCAACGTGGCCAAGGAGTGCGGCGTGGGCATCATCGTGCGTGTGGCCTTCGACGAGGGCGTGCTCACGGGGAAGTTTACCGTGAACACGAAGTTTGGCGCGGACGATTTCCGGCACAACTACTTTGCCGGCGACCGGCTGTCGCGCGCCGTGATGCGCACGGAAAAAATCCGGCAGGACCTCGAGGGCACCGGTTACACGCTGCCGCAGGCCGCGCTCAAGTGGGTGCTCGCCCACCCGGCCGTCTCCACGGTCATCCCCGGCATCCGCAACGCCGCGCAGGCCGAAGCCAACTGCGCCGTGAGCGACCTCCCGGCCATGCCGGCTGCACTCGTGGAAAAACTCCGCCGCCACAACTGGCGCCGTGCGTTCTGGTATGGCGGCAAGTGACGGCGCTTACGCGTAGCCGTCACTCTCCAGCCGGCCGCGCTGGGCATCACGCGCCATCAGCGGGTGCAACACGCCGCCATCCACCGTGAGACACTGGCCGCTGATGCCGCCGCCCGCACCGCTGAGCAGCAGGCAAAGCGGGCCGAGCAAATCGGCCGGCGTGAGCCGACGCGGCAGGGATTGCCAGCCGAGCAGAACATCCTCGCCCGTAATCGTGCCCGCCTCCTTTTCCACCTGAATCGCGCCGGGGAGAATGCAGTTTACGGTGACACCCGAGCCCTGCAATTCATGCGCCAGCGCGCGGGCAAGCGCCGCCACGGCGCCCTTCGACGCCGCGTAGGCTGTCATGTAGGCGCCGCCCAGCTCGCTCACGATGGAACCGGTGAAAACCACCCGCCCCTGCGGGCTGCGCCGGATGATCGGGAGCAGGTGCTGGGTAAGCGTGGCGGCGGCGCGCACGTTCACCTGCCACACAGCATCCCACGGCGCGGGGGAGATTTTTTCGAAGCGGTGCCGCGGATCGATGCCGGCGTTGTGCAACACGGCATCAACCGGGATGCCCGCAGCGACGATGGCCCGGCCGGTGGCGTCCACCGCCGCAGGATCCGCCAGATCGCACTCAAACAGGCGCAGGCGGGTCTCGTCCACGCCGAGCTCGGCCAGCACCGCCTCCATCTCCGCGCGGCCGAGGCTCACCGCGATGAGGTTGAGCCCCTGCGCCAGCAGGCCGGGCAGCAGGGCACGGCCGATGCCGCGCGTGACACCCGTGATGACGAGCGTCCGGCCGGCGAGGTCGTGAAATTGAAAATCAGGTTTCATCAACGCGTGCTCACCCGGAGGGTGTCGGTCTTCTTGAAAAGGGTATCGTGCCAGGCCGCGCCCAGACCCGGACCTTCCGGCGCGGCAATGCGGCCGGCCTTCACCGCGGGGAGGTGCGTCACCAGCTCGGGATAGACGAGGCGCAGGAGCATTCGCACCGTTTCCTGCCAGGCGACGTTGGCGCGGGCCACGCCGACGTGGATGCCGGCGAGGAGCGTGAGCGGGCCGGTGCAGTCGTGCATCATCACCGGGATGTTCCAGGCCTGCGCGAGATCGGTGATGCGCGCCGTGGCCGTGATGCCGCCGACCCACGTGGGGTCGATCATCACGTAGTCGGCCGCCTGCCGCTGCAGGACGAGCCGGTAATCCTCGACGGTCGTCAGCATCTCGCTGACCGCGAGCGGCAGCCCGCAGCGTTCGCGGAAATCGCGGATCGTGTCCACGCAGTCGGGCCGGATGACATCCTCCAGCGCGAGCGGGTTCACCTCGCGCATGGCGGCGGCGATCCGCAGCGCCATCGGCAGTTGGAAGAAGCCATGTCCGTCGAGGATGAGTTCGAGCCTGTTGCCCGCCGCGGCGCGCATCGCCCGGAAAGGCTGCATGCCGGTTTCCAGATCGGCGCCGCTGACGAAGAGGCTGCCGTTGGGTTTGTGCGCGGCGAAGTCGAAGGGCCAGAGCTTGGCGCCCTCAATGCCCTCGGCCAGCAGCTCGCGGGCGTAGGCGGCCGGCTCGTGCAGGGCGTTCCAGTAGTCGTTCAGCGGCTCGGGGACGCCCATGCGCCCGTAACCAGGCCAGGTGCCGCCGGGCTCCGGCGTCTGCCCACGACCGTAGCCCGTGCTGTTGTAAATGCGCACACCGTCCTGCGCCCGGCCGCCGAGCAACTGCCAGACCGGTTGGCCGCAGGCCCGGCCCTTGATGTCCCAAAGCGCAAGGTCGATCGCCGACAGCGCCCGCAACTCGGCCCCGCGCGCGCCGAAATTGGCGGCGCGTTCGTAGAGAAAGCGCCAGTGGCCCTCGATCGCCAGGGCATCGGCGCCCAGCAGTCGCGGCGCCATCCAGTCGTGGATCACGGCGGCGACCGCCGTGGGGATGTAGTGGGTCTCGCCGCAGCCGATGAGCCCTTCCGCGGTGTGGATCCGGCAGAGCAGCAGGCCGGAAGGATGCGCGACGGTTTCGATCCGGGTAATTTTCATGGGGCGGCGAGGCGGGAGTAACGGCGATCCGGCGCGGGGAGGCAAGCGCCGCGGTTCTGCCTTGGCGTCCATGACCGACCGGCCGAAGCTCCGCCCGTGCTGACGCTTTTCCTGTTCGCCCCGGTCTTCATGCTCTTCGAGCTCTGGCAACTCGTGATCAGCGAGCGCTACCTCGGCATCAAGCAGATCGAACGCGGTGCCGACCCGCGGGCGCTGGGGCTGGGCGAATTCACCGCCTTCATCTGGAGCGCCATCCTCTTGGTTTACTGGGCGTGGATGCTCGGGCTGCTGCTCCTGCCGTTCGGCCGGGGCCACGCCGCGCTGCTGCTGCTCATCAGCGCCATCGGCTACTTCCTGCGCCGCGGTTGCAACCTGAAGTGGGTGCTCGTCATCCTGACCTTCGAGGGCGCGTTGCGCATCGGCCTGCTGCTCTCGCTCTTTGTCTTTGCCTGGCGGCGCCTGTAGGCGCGCCGCTCAACGCGAGAAACGGCGCGTCTCCGTCTTGGGTGCGGGCTCGGCAAACGACTGCGCGAAGAAATCCTGCGCGGCGCCGATAAGCTTGGAGCATTTCGTGTAATCCCCCGCCCAGGAGTTCGGCAGGCGGAGGCGCTTCAGCACGCCCCGACCGACCTGGTCCGGCGCCTGCGCATCCGGCGTCATCTCCAGCGTGAACCGCGGATCGACGGCATGCACCACGTAATGGCGGGAACCGCCGGGCCCTTCGCGCTCAATCCGCAGGAAATGATTTTCGTTCATCGCGCACCCGGAGCCTGCCGCCGCCCGGGCCCGGACTCAACCTTCCTTTTCACCGCCTTTCTCCTTGAGAAACCACCGCCTGCGCCGCACAAACTCCCCGCGCCGCGAGCCACCCCATGAGCCTGCCCGATTCCACTCCCAAGCTGCCCAAATGGTTCTTCCTGGCCACCGATGCCCTCCTGATCGGCGTGGCCGCCTTCATCGCCGCCAACAGCGAACGGCCGCTCTCCCTCCCCGTCGTCCTCGCCATCATCGGCTGCGTGCTTACCGGCGCCCTCATCACCTCGGCGGCCCTGATCGCCGACTATGCGCGCCGGCAGGAAGACGGCCTGGACGACCGCCAACACGCTCTGGAGGCCCTGGCCCGCACCGTCGCCACCTCCGCCGAGCAGATCAGCATCGCGGTCAACGGCCTCAACGAAATCACCGAACTCGCGCACAAGAACCTCAAGCACGCCGAGCAACTGCCCCACAAGCTGCAGGAAAAAATCAACGATTTCACCCGCCAGTTGAACGACGCCGCCGTCACGGAAAACGAAGCCCTCCAGCAGGAGATCAACACCCTCCGCGCGGCCGAGGCCGAGAAGCTCGAAGCCGCCGGCGACCGCATCGCCAAGACCGCCGCCGAGCTGGCCAAGCTCGAAGCCGCCGCCGCCAAGCATCTGGCCGCAACCACCGAGGCGCTCACCAAACTGCCGGAAGCCCTGGCCAAGGCCCGCACCGAAGCCGAACAGGCCCTGATGCAGGCGCAGGCCGCGGCACTCCGCGCGCTGGAGGCAAAACTGGCCGCACCCCTCCGCGTCGAGACGCCGCCGCCCGCACCTACCGCGTCGGCCGAACCCGCGCCATCCCCCTCACCCGCCGTCAGCATCCCGCCGGTGGCCGAACCGTTGCCTGAGCCGACACCCGAGCCCGCGGTGCCTGCGCCGGAGGCTGCCTCACCCGTGGCGGAAGCAGAAACATCCGTGATGCCGCCCCCGGCGGAAGAGCCAAAGCCCAAAAAGCCCCGGGCGCCCCGCAAACCCAAGGTGGACGAACTCAATCTGCCGATGCCGGGCGATCCGCCGGCCGATGAGCCGGTCGCAGCCCAGCCCGCAGCGGACGACTTTACCCAAGTTTCCCCGGAAGAAAACGCCCCGGCGACCTCCGTCTCCACCGATGGCGCCACCCGCCTGCTCGTCACCGCCTACATCGGCATCGGCAACCGGCTTTTTGTGCGCGGCACCGGCCCGGGACTCAGCCCCGAAAAAGGCGTGCCGCTGCAATTCGTCTCCATCGGCAAATGGCGGTGGGAATCCACCGAGGCCACCGGTCCGCTCTCGGTCAGCCTTTACAAAAACGACGAGACCCCCTGCGCCGCACTCGGCGAAATCACCCTTGAGCCCGGCCGCCAGACCGAGGTGACGGCCACGTTCTGAACGCCGCCCACGATTCCGGGGCTTTCCCTTTTGCATGAGCGAGCAACCCGGCGCCAACAACGATTACCCGCCCGAGAGCGTCGGCCGCCTGATGGAGCCGCCGATCGCCGTTTTTCCGCCCCAGCTCACCGTGGGCGAAGCGGTCGAAAAAATTCGCGAACTGGCGGCCGGCACCCGGGCGTTCACCTACGGCTACATCACGGATGAATCCGGGGTGCTCGTCGGGGTCGTAACGATGCGCGACATGCTGCTGCAGGGCAGCGATGCTCGGCTCGAGTCCTTCATGCTCCGCCAGCCCTTCACGCTGCCCGCCGCCTGCGCCGTGCGCGACGCCATGCGGCTGACGCTCGACAAGCACTACCCGTCCTACCCGGTCTGCGACGAAGCGGGGAAACTGATCGGCGTCATCCGCGGCTCGCGGATGTTCGAGCAGCAAAACTTCGAGATCATCGCCCAGGCCGGCCGGATGGTGGGTGTGGAGAAGGAGGAACGCACCTCGACCTCGTTCTGGCAGAGCCTGAAATTTCGCCATCCCTGGCTGCAGTTCAACCTGCTCACCGCCTTCGTCGCGGCGGCGGTGGTCGGCATCTTTGAGGATACCATCGACCGCTTCGTCGTCCTCGCCGTTTTCCTGCCGGTGCTGGCGGGACAATCCGGCAACACCGGCTGCCAGGCGCTCGCCGTCGCGCTGCGGGGCATGACGCTCGGCGAACTCGTGCCCGGCCAGGACCAAAGGAAATTCATCCTGAAGGAAGCCGGCCTCGGCCTCACCAACGGCGCGCTGGTCGGCCTCACCGCCGGTCTCGGCATGTATCTCTACGCCTCGATGCAGCCCGCCGGGCAGTCCCCGCTGGAGCTCGCGGTCATCGTGTTTCTGGCGATGACCGCCAGTTGCCTGCTCAGCGGCGTCTCGGGCGTGATCGTGCCCGTCACCCTCAAAAAAATGGGCGCGGACCCCGCCACGGCCTCCAGCATCTTTCTCACGACCGCCACCGACGTGGCGAGCATGGGCTGCTTCCTCGGCCTCGCCAAACTCATGCTGGACTGAAGGCGGACCGCGAACCCCCGCGGGGCGGAAACGGCTGCCGTTTGAGCGGGACCCGCGCAACCTCGTTGGCCAGCCCCACGAGCTCTTCGATGAGCAGCGTGGGGTCCTCCTCGTAGCGCAGCGCGAGAAAATCCGCGCGGCAGCGCGCGTAGGCGGCCGGCGATTCCAGCCAACGGTTCATGATGGCGGCAAATTCCGCGGCGGAGCCGATCTTCTCCGAGCCGGCGCCGTTGCGGAAAAATTTCCACGTCAGCTCCTCCTGCGGCATGATGCCGCCAAAGGCGTTGAAAATGATCGGGCACCGGAAATGCAGCGCCTTCGCGCAGGTGGTGGTGCCGCCGCGCGTCACGATCACGTCGCTCACCTGGAGCAGCAGGTGGACGATCTCGGAATAGCCCTCGATGTAACAGTTGAACTCCGGATGGTTGGCGCGCCAGTGGATGAGCTCGTTGTAGGCCTCCTTGTTCTGGCCGCAGATCACGATGGCCTGGCAGCGCTCGCCGTGCCGGGCGAGCACGGGCAGCAGGTCGAAATGGTTGTGCGCGCCGTTGGCCCCGGTCGCGAGGAAGACCGTGAACAAATCCGGCCGCAGACCCAGCCGCTGCTCGCGGAAGACGCCCCGTTCCGCCTCCGTGAGCACTTCCAGGTGCGCCCGCGGATGCATCAGGTAGCCCCGCACCCGCGCGCGCGCGGCCGGGATGCCGCGCTTGACCGCGTAGTCGCGCGCCGTCGGCGTGCGGGAAAAATACCGGTCCACCGTGGGCTCGATCCAGTTGCGCGAATAGCCCCAGCCGCCCGAGAATTCCCCGCAATAGGTGGCGCAGCGCACCTGATCGGGGCCGAGGAGCTTGCGCGCCCGCTGGAAGTAGCCGCGGTTCAGGCAATCATGCACGCTGAAGACCAGGTGCGGCCGGTATTCGGCCAGCACCGAGAGGTAATAGGCCCCGCCAAAGGTGACCTTGCGGGCGTTGATGAAGCTCAGGCACTCGACGAAGGTGAAGAAGACCTTGTGCATCCACGGCGCGCCGCGCTGGATGCGGTTGTAGAGATTCACGCCGAAGCGGTTGATCGCGGAGGATTTTTCCAGCATCTGCTCGATGCGCACGTCCACCTCGTGCCGGTAAAGCTGGAAACACCACTCGGCAAACGCCTCCGCCCGGGCGTCATGGCCGCCGCCGGTGCTGGATGTGAGGACGAGGATGCGGACGCGGGCCATGGTCAGAGATCGAAGTAGCGGGCCTGAATGCGGCGCTTGAGCGCCAGCGAGCCGAAACGGGTGATGAACGGCGCCACCACCGCCTGGAAAAACCGCCCGCAGCGCACCGTGCCGCTGCGGCGCCGACGAAGCGCCCGGCGCAGGGCAGCGGCGGCATGCGCCGGTGCGGGGCCGGACGCCATCAAACGCGCAAACGCCGCCCAAGCCCGGTTCATCGCCGCCGAGGCGGGTCCGGGCGGGCGGCGCATCGAGCCTTCAAAATCCGTGCGGTAATCGCCCGGCCGCAGATCGAGGATAATCACGCCGGTGCCGGCATATTCGACCATGAGGCTTTCGCTGAGGGCGGTGAGGCCGGCCTTGGTGATGTTGTAGGCGCTTTGGAACGGCAGCGGAAACTCCGCCGCGAGCGAGGAGACGTTGACGAGCGCGCCGTGGTTCCGCGCACGCATCCCCGCCAGCGCGGCCTGGGCCAGCCGGGCGGTGTTCACCAGCATCACCGCGATCTGCTCCTGCCAGACGCTGAAATCCGTGGCCGTGAAATCGCCGAAGGCGCCGTAGCCCGCGTTGTTGATGACCAGGTCAAATCCGCCCGCCGCGGCCTCGGCCTCGCGAAAGGCCGCCACGGCCCGCGGCCCGTCGCCGAGCTCGAGCGCCACCGCCGTGAAGCCAGGGCGCGCCGCGAGGTCCGCCAGCCGGGCGGAGTCGCGGGCCGTGCCCCACACTTTCACGCCCTCGCCCAAGAGCATCTCCGCAAACGCCCGGCCCAAGCCGGTGCTCGCACCGGTGACAAACGCGGTGCGATAGATTGCCTGGAGCGGGGTGGCGGACATCAGGTGGCCCGCCGGAAGACGAGCGAGACGTTGGCGCCGCCGAAGCCGCTGCTGTTGTTCAGCACCACGTTGGGCGCGGCCGCCTGGGTGGAGCGGATGATGTTCAGCCCCTCGCACTCCGGGTCGAGCCGGCTGATGTGGGCGGAACCGGGCATGAAGCCGTCCCGGATGGAGAGTGCGCAGAAAGCGCTCTCCATGGCGCCGGCCAGCGACAGCCCGTGACCGGTGAGCGCCTTGGTGCTGCTGACCGCCGGCCGTTTCTCCGGGGTTTTGAACACGGCCTTCAGCGCCCGCGCCTCGGAGATGTCGCCGATCGGCGTCGAGGTGGCGTGGGCGTTGATGTAATCCACGGCCTCCGCCGGCGTGCCGCTGGAGCGGAGCGCGTGTTCGATCGCCTGCCGCAGGCCTTCGCCGTCGGGATGGGAGATGGCGACGTTGTGGCCGTCGGAGGCCTGGCCCCAGCCGGCGACTTCGCAATAAACCTTCGCGCCGCGGCGGGCGACCTCGTCCTCGGTCTCCAGCACCAGCACGGCGGCGCCGCCGGTGCCCACGAAACCGTCGCGCGCCGCATCGAAGGGCCGCGAAGCCAGCACCGGGTCTTTTTGCAGCGAAAGCGCCCGCATGCCGGCGAACGGCAGGATGCTGTCCACGTTGCCGTCTTCCGCCCCCACGACGAACATGCGTTTCTGCCGGCCGAGCGTGAGATCGTCGTAGGCATAGCCGAGAGCGTGGGAGGACGAGGCGCAGGCCGAGGAGAAACCGCACGAGGCGCCCTTGATCCTGAAGTGGGCGACGAGATTGAAATTCAGCGTGCCGGAGATGGATGCCACGATGCCGAGCGGCGAACACCGCATGACCCCCAGCGTGTGCATGCGCTGCAGCATGTGCCCCATCAGGTGCGGCGAACCGCCGGATGCCGCATAGAGGCCGGTGTGGGCGTTGCTGTAATCCGCCTCGGCCAACTTCGCATCTTCGATCGCCTGCTGCATCGCGCACCAGGCATAGACACCGTGCGGCGCCATGCCGCGGATCACCTCGCGCCGGATGCGATAACGCTCGGGAAAGGTCCAGTCCTCGGGATCGGTCGAGTCGGTCTGAAACCCCTTCACCGGCGCGGCCACCTTCACCGGGATGTCATCCGGCTGGAAAGGCGGGTAGAGTTCGAAACCGTGTCGCAACTCGCGCAGGCTGCTGGTGACGCTGGCGGCATCATTGCCGATGCTGGTGATCAGGCCGATTCCGGTGACAAAGACTCTGGGCATGCAATAAAGTGGGTGAGAGGAAACGTGACCGCAGAAGCGGCCGGCGGTTTCAACCGCGACGGGGAGAATTCAAGCCGCCAGCGAAGCCGGTTCCGACCGCGCGGTCAACGCGGGAGACATACGCAAACATGCGGTGACGGCAGCGCCGCAACCAGCCGCTCAGGCGCTGGCGGCCACGCGCAAGGGCGTGGACGAAGGGGCCGAACCGTTGACGCCTTCACCGCTGCCGGCCGCCGCCGGGGCAGGCTGCACCACGACCTCGGAGAACCCGAAGGTCAGGGTGATCTCCTCGGCAATGACGGCCTTCTCCTGACCCACGCGGATGGCACCTTCGAAGGTCGCCAGCGGCATTTTCATGCGCTTGGGCTTGATGGAGAGCGTGAGAATGTCACCGGGCTTGCAAACCCGGTGGGCGCGCACGCCTTCGCAGCCGGTGAAGAAAATCATCTGGGGGTTGACCACCTTGCCGGGTTCCGGGGTCAGGCCTTCGAGCAGGTAGAGCACGGCGAGCTGGCCCAGTGCCTCCAGCATGATCGAGGCGGGCATCACCGGATTGTCCTTGAAGTGGCCCTGCAGGAAAAATTCCTGGCCGGAGATCTTGTATTTGGCGTTGGCCCCGCTGGAGCTGACCGAGGCCTCGTTGAGGAAGAGGAACGGCGGCTGGATCGGCATCGTGGCCGCGATCTGTTCGATGGGCAGAAATTTGGTGGGCATGGGCAGGGGCAGGCCGCGGACCTTGCAGTCGATGAAAGTCTTCACATCCCCGACCGTGCGCAGGTTGCGCAATTCGTCGTTGTTGATGGACATCTGCAGCACGTCTTCCACAAGGATCACGATTTCCATCATCGTGAGCGAGTCGATGCCGAGGTCCTCGATCAGGCGCAGGTCGTCGTCGGCATCCTTCAGCTTAACGCGCAGATCGGGCTCCACGAACCGCTCGATCACGCCGATCACGACCGCGGGCAAGTGCTCGGGATTGCCGGTTTTGCGAAACTGGATGGCCGCCTCAAAAGTCGAAGGAGAGCAGCGTTTGAGCGACTCGCGCAGGGCGGCTTCCTCCTCGGGCGCAACCGGTTTCATGACAAACGGAAACGGCTTGCTGCTGCCCTGCGATTTATGAACTGCTTCTGACATTGTTCGGCGTTTGTATGTTACGACCCCGGGGCTTGTAAACCCAATTTCTTGGCGGGGACGGGCCTTGCACAGTAGGCCGCAGGGAGGGTTGGTTCCCGGCCGGAACGGATGCGGCGCTTGCCAGCCGCGCCCGGCGGGCCAACCTACAGGCTCCTTGCCACCCGCCTTACCCGCCCACCGCGCATGAGCGCCCCTGCCCTCCATATCATCACCCATGAGTTCTACCCTAGGCGGGGCGGGATCGCGACCTTCACCGAGGAGATGGCCACCGCGGCAGCCGGCGCCGGCGCCGCGGTCGAAGTGTGGGCCCAGGCCGCCCCGGACCGCGCCTTGGAAAAACCCTGGCCCTTCCGGCTGCGCCGCCTGTCCCTGAAGGGCACCCACGACTTTTGGTGTCTCTGGCAACTCGGCCGCGAGCTCGTCCGCAACCGCCGCGACCTGCGCCAAACCGTGGTTTGGCTGCCCGAGCCCGGGCCCATGCTGAGCCTGATGTATCTGCAGTTCTTCAAGGCCTTCCGGCCGCCCCGCCTCATCCTCACCTTCCACGGTTCGGAAATCCTGCGCTTTCACCGCAACCCCCTCACCCGCCGGCTCACCCGGCGTCTCATCCGCCACGCCGTCCGCATCAGCACCCTGACCGGCTACACCCGCGACCTGCTTTGCACGCACTTTCCGGAAGCCAGCGGCAAGGTGATGCTGTCACCCGGCGCCCTGCGGGCTGATTTCCATCTGTCGCCGGCGCGATCCGCGACACCGGCGTCAAACGGGGATCGCCTCATCGTGCTCACGGTCGGTCGCTGGCATCCGCGCAAAGGCCAGCTCGAAACTTTGCAGGCCCTGTTGGCGTTGCCACCGGAACTGCGCGCCCGCATCGCCTGCCGGCTCATCGGCGGTCACGGCAAGCCCGGCTACGAGACCAGACTGCGCGCGCTCGCGGCCACGGCGGACTTTCCCGTGAACTTCGAAGCCAATGTCGATGATGCCGCCCTCGCCACCGCCTACGATCAGGCCGACATCTTCGCGATGACCAGCGTCCCCTGCGGACCGAGCGTCGAAGGCTTCGGCCTGGTCTATTTGGAAGCCTCCGCCCACGGCCTGCCGGTGGTGGCGCACGACATCGGCGGCGTGGGCGAAGCCGTGCTGGACGGAAAAACCGGTCTGCTCGTAAAGCCCGGCGATGCCGCCGGGCTCACCGCGGCCTTTGCCCGACTCATCACCGACCCCGCCTTGCGCCGGCAATTGGGGGAGACCGGCCGGGAGTGGGCCCGGCGGAATTGCTGGCAAGCCTCCGCCCGCTCGCTTTTCGATCTCCCCGCCGCGCCATGATCACCTCCCGCTCCGAAGTCACCGTCCGCTACGCCGAAACCGACATGATGGGCATCGTCTATCATGGCAGCTACCTGCCGTGGTTTGAGATCGGCCGCACCGGGTTGCTGAAAGAGCAAGGCATTCCCTACCGCGAACTGGAGGCCGACGGCTACCGGCTGCCCGTGCTCGAGGTCGCGGTCAAATACCATCGGCCGGCCCTTTACGACGACACCGTCACCGTCATCACGACGTTGCGCGAAAAACCCCTCCTGCGCATCCGCCTCGAATATGAGATCCGCCGCGGGCATGAGCTGCTCGTGACCGGCCACACCCTGCACGCCTTCATCGACCGCGAGGGCAAACCGGTGCGCCCGCCGCCCGCTTTCAGCACGCGGATGAATGCGTTGTTCCGGGGTTGAAGCGCCGGCGCTCGCCGCCGGTCAGCGGGCCGGACGGGCAAAATCCGCCGCGTCGCGCCGCCACACCCGGATCACATGGCCCACGATCTCGCCCAACGGGCGCGAATCCGTCAGCACGACCGTGCCCGCCTGCTTGTAGATCGGCTCGCGCGCGGCGTAGAGCGCGCGGAGGCGCACCGAAGGATCCTCGACATTGAGCAGCGGCCGGTGCCGGTGGCGCGAAGTGCGCTCCAGGATGGTTTCCAGCGACGCATGCAGGCACACAACCACCCCGCGGGCGCGCAACAGGTCGAGCAGGCCCGGTTGCACCACCAGCCCGCCGCCGCAGGCGACAACCGTGCGCTCGGCCGGGTGGCCGGTTTCCACGAAGGCGCGTTCCAGCCCCCGGAAAACCGACTCACCCTCTTGGGCAAAAATCTCGGCAATGCTCTTGCCGTGCTGCCGCTCAATCTCGTGGTCGCTGTCGAGCAGGTGAAAGCCCAGGCGGTGCGCCACCGTCCGGCCGATCGTCGTCTTGCCGGTGCCCATGAAACCCACGAGGTAGAGGTTGACGTCGGCTGCGTTCATCGTGTCGGCCAAGGCAACGGCGTCGGCCCGCGCTTGCCAAACACGAAAACACCTTGGCCCCCGCCGGCGCTTTGTGCTGCACTGCCGGGATGACCGCCCCACGGCCCGACTGGACCTTCGCCAGTGACAACACCGCCGGCATCTGCCCCGAAGCTTTGGCTGCACTCACCGCCGCCAACACGGACCACGCCGCCGGCTACGGCGGGGATCCCCGGACCGCGGAAGCCCGGCAGGCGTTGCGCACGCTGTTCGGCACGGACTGCGAAGTTTTCTTCGTGTTCAACGGCACCGCCGCCAACGCCCTCGCGCTCGCTGCCGCGTGCCGGAGTTATCAAGGAGTATTCTGCCATGAATCCGCCCACCTGCAGGTGGACGAGTGCGGTGCGGTGGAGCATTTCACCGGCGGCGCCAAGATCATCCCGCTCGCCGGCGCCGGGGCCAAGCTCACCCCCGACACCGTCGCCGCGGCCCTCGGCCGGCGGAGCGATGTGCATTTCCCCCGGCCCGGCGCCCTGTCGCTCACCCAAGCCACGGAATTCGGCACCCTCTACACACCGGATGAAACCGGCGCCTTGGGCGAAGTCGCGCGCCGCCACGGGATCACCCTGCACATGGATGGCGCCCGCTTTGCGAACGCCGCGGCGGCCTTCGCCCCGCAAGGCCTCACGCCGGCCGACCTCACCTGGCGGGTCGGAGTGGACGTGCTCAGCCTCGGCGGCACCAAGAACGGCATGCTGGGCTGCGAGGCGGTCGTGTTTTTCAACCGCGAGCTGGCCCGTGATTTCAGCTACCGCGTGAAACAGTCCGGACAACTGGCTTCCAAGCAGCGTTACGCCTGCGCCCAGTGGACCGCCATGCTACGGGATGGAGCCTGGCTGCGCCATGCCGCCCACGCCAACGCGATGGCCCGCCGGCTCGCGGCCGGACTCGCCCAACTGCCCGGCACGCGGCTGCTCTGTCCGGTTGAGGCCAACGGAGTTTTCGTCCGCTTGTCCGCCGCGCACGCCGCCGGGTTGGAAGCGCGCGGCTGGCAATTCCTCAAATTCATCGGCGACGACGGCTATCGCTTCATGTGCGGATGGGACACAAAACCGGCCGCCGTGGACGCCCTGCTCGCCGACTTCGCCGCGATAGCCGGCCGCTGCAAATAAAAAGCCCCGCCGAAAGGCGGGGCTGAAAAATGCCGGGTTGGGCGGGATGACCTTACTTGGCCTCAGCCGCCTCAGGCGGGGTCGGCTTGAAGTCCACCAACTCAACCTCGAAGACCAGCGCGGCGGCCGGCGGGATGTCGCCAATGCCGGTGTCGCCGTAGGCGAGATTGGCGGGGATATAGAGCATGATCTTGCCGCCGGCGCCGATGAGCTGCACGCCTTCGGCCCAGCCGGGGATAACCTTGTCCATCGCGATCTCGGCCGGCCCGCCGCGACCCTCGTTCGTGTCGAACACCATGCCGTCCACCAAGCTGCCGGTGTAATTGATGCGCACGGTATCTTTCAGCGTGGGCTTGGCCGCCGCACCGGGCTGCACGATCTCGTAACGCAGGCCGCTGGGCAGTTGCTTGACGTTGGGGCGCTTGCTGAGCTCGGCGAAAAATTCGCGCGAAAGACGCTCGTTCTCGGTCTTGAGCCGTTCGAAGGCCGCCTGCTGCCGGCCTTGGATAAACTCATCCATGACCGGACCAATCTTGGTCAGATCATAAGGCGGCTCCTTGCCGGCAACCGCCGCGGCCACGCCCTTGGTGAGATGGGTGATCTGCTCCGGGGTCAGCTCCAGCTCGTGGAGACCGAGACGGGCCGTGAAGAACCAGCCGAAAGTCTCGAGGATTTGGGCCTCGGTAAAGGAATTGGCGGGTGCCGCGGCGAGGGCTGCCGGGGTCCTTTGCGCCTCGGTCGTGCCGGGCAGGTTGAGTTTGACCTCCTGGGCGAGGGCCGCGGTGGTGACACCGAGGCCGAGCACGGCGGTCGTAAACAGGGAGTGGAGTTTCATGGATTGAGGTTGGGAAGCTATTCGTCACGTTCCGGACACATTTGTGCCGCGGAGTTTTTGGATGTGCCAGCCGGCCCCGGAGAATGCAATCCCTTACTCCCCGCTTGTGTCAGCCCGGTATCCGGGGCATCCTAAACGCTCTTCCCATGTCATCCGATCAATTTTGGACCAGCCAGGACGGCCAGATCCTGACCGTCAAAACCAAGGACGAACAGACGGCCCTGCTCACTCTCGCCTTCTGGCCGCGCCTTCCCGCCGAGTTCGACTTCATGAAGGAGCACCGCGCAGCCCTCCGGTTCACCGAGCGCAGCTCGCTCGCGCGGATCGGCATCGAGATGATCCTGCAAGGTCCCCCGACCGTGGACGGCAACCGGCTCGTGCTGGAAGCGGAGGCCTTCCTCTACGACCAGAGCTTTCCCAACGCCCCCTACTGGAAAAAACTCCTCCGGCCCGGCACGCCCGTGGGCCGGCTCTTCCACGCCCCCGCCGCCGCCAAGCTCTCCAGCACCGAGATCTGGGATGCCCTCCGGCAGAACCTGCTCAAGCTGCCCAACACCATCTCCATCGACTCGGGCGGCCGCGTCTTCTTCACCCCACATCCCGTCAGCTACACCCTGAACCCGCGGCTCCAGCGGCTCAACTTCGAGCACATCGTGAGCGGCTATGCCGGCCGCTCCTTCATCGACAAGGTGCAGGTCCGCCACGACGCCGCCCCGCTGGCCATCCCGCCGCAGTCCGGCGTCCTTACGAGCTGCTCGATGTATCTGAAAGAGCACTACGTCGTGCTCAACCCCGGCGAGGGCAACTTCGGCCTCCACACCAGCGCCGTCCTGCTCGATCCCATCAAGACCTTCGGCACGAACATCATGCTCGAGGTTTACAACACCGGCGAGCACCCGGTCGTGAACCCCATGGTCTCCGTCGAGGTCTTCCGTGCTCCGCCCTACACCGACCCCGAGGCCAAGACCCTGGCCAAAAAGCGCCTGCGCCTGCTCGGCACCGCCCAAAGCCTGTTCAAGTGCCTGGATGAGTTTCCGGCCCGCGAGACCGGCGCCCCGGCACCCAAGACCAAGATCACCGTCCGCGGCCAGAGCGCCACGATGGAAAACCGCGCCATCCTCATCCGCGCCAAGGACGAGGAGCTGCGCAAGCTCCTCGAGGGCGACGCCTGCCCCATGGGCAGCCGCACGCTCATCCAGGCCCTCGACGCCGCCCCGGCCGACGCTGATACGCTCGTGGTCGATTATTTTCCCGACCTGCTCGAGCACATGGAACTGATCACCCGGCTGGGCGACCTGAAGCTGCGCCGCATCATTTTCCGGCGCGCCTCGCGCACGCACGGCTACTTCCTCTCCAGCAACGCCCACGCCCGCCTCGATACCTTCCACTCCATCGGCGTGAAGGTCTATTGGTATGACGAGCTGACCAAGGAACTCTACCTGCACACCTACAAGCGCGACCACGGCTTCTTCGTGCGCGAGGAGACGGCCCGCAAGTTCCAGGAAAGCACCATCCTCGCCTTCTACGGCTCCGCCGTCGGGCTCGACCAGGCCGACACCGACCGCATCTCCTCGCTCGTGGACAAGCTCACCGGCTTCCTCGGCGGCAACCTCGGCGTGCTCACCGGCGGCGGCGGCGGCGTCATGCGTCTCGCCACCGACCAGGCCCGTGGCAAGGGTGCGCTCACCGGCGCGTGTTTCCTCGAGCTGGAGGCGCAGCCGCCCGAGCTCGGCGTGGATTTCTTCAACACCTTCCAGGAAAACTCGCGGCACTTCCGCCAAAAGTGGTTCGAAGCGGCGGATTTTTGCATCTTCAATGTCGGCGGCGTCGGCACGCTCGAGGAGATCGGCATCGAACTCTGCAACCTCAAGCTCGGCATCCGCCCCCGCGTGCCCTACGTCTTCTTCAACGCCAGATTCTGGGGCGACCTCCGCAAACAGGTGAACCAGATGATCAAGGACCAGCGCGCCCCGGCCTGGATGAACGACTACATCCTCTTCACCGACGACCCCGACGAGGTCGTCCGCTTCTACCGCAAGAAACTGCAGGTGCTGTAAAGGCGTGACACAGCCAAGCCTTGCCTCCTTCGGCGCGGCCTGAATTTTTGCCCCGTGGCCACACCGCTTCCTTCCTCCGTTCTCGTCGTTGGCGCTGGCGGGCGCGAACACACGCTTGTTCGCGCCCTGCTGGCCTCGCCCGCCCGGCCGCGCGTGATCTGCGCTCCCGGCAACGCCGGCATCGCGCAGGATGCGCCCTGTTTTCCGGTTGCGGCCGATGAGGTGGCCGGCCTCGTTGTTCTCGCACAACGCGAGCGGGTGGATTTCGTCGTCGTCGGGCCGGAAGTCCCGCTGGCCCTAGGCCTGGCCGACCAATTGCTCGCCGCCGGCATCCCGGTTTATGGTCCGAAAGCTGCCGGCGCACGGCTCGAAGCCTCGAAAATCTTCACCAAGGAAATCCTGCTCAAATACCGGATTCCCACCGCCGCCGCCGGGATTTTTGCCGCCGAGGCTCCCGCGCTTACCTACCTCCGATCCCACCCCGCGCCCATCGTGATCAAAGCCGACGGGCTCGCCGCCGGCAAGGGCGTGGTCGTCGCACAAACCGACGTCGAGGCGGCAGCCGCCGTGCGCGAAATGTTCGCCGGCAAATTCGGCGCCAGCAGCAGCAAAATTCTCATCGAAGACTGTCTGGTCGGCGAGGAGACCTCGATCCTCGTCGTTGTCTCCGGCCGCGATTACGTCATCCTGCCGACCTCGCAGGACCACAAACGCATCGGCGACGGCGACACCGGCCCCAACACCGGAGGCATGGGCACCTACTCGCCCGCCGAGGTCGTCACCCCGGAATTGCTCCGGCGCATCGAGGACGAGATCGTCCGCCCCTCCGTCAACGCCATCGCCGACGAGGGCCTCGATTACTGCGGCACACTTTTCATCGGCATCATGCTCACGCCGGCCGGCCCGAGCGTGATCGAATACAACGCCCGCTTCGGCGATCCCGAGACCCAGGTCGTTCTCCCGCGGCTCGACAGCGACCTCCTCGAACTCCTCTGGCGCGCTGCCCGGCGGGAACTCGCCGGCTTTCAGCTCAAGGTGAAACCCATCCACGCCCTCTGCGTCGTCATCGCGGCCAAGGGTTACCCCGAGAAATTCCCCAAGGGCGACGTCATCACGCTGCCGCCCGGGATTCCCGGGCTCGTCACGATCTACCACGCCGGCACTGCGCGCAATGACGCCGGCGACCTCGTCACCAACGGCGGCCGCGTCCTCGGCGTCACCGCCCTCGGCGCCACGCTGCGCGACGCCGCCCGCGACGCTTACGCCGTGTGCGACGCCATCAGCTGCGCCTCGAAATATTTCCGCCGCGACATCGGCGCCAAGCAACTGAACCGCTCCCGGTGAAATCGTTTTCGTTTATCGCGGTTTCTCTCGCACTCGCCTTTCCCGGTTTGCTGCTTGCCGACACCGGCCACGTCCGCGACCTCGGCGAAGGCCTCGCCTACCTCCGGATCGAGCACATACCGGACCAGCCCGACGCCTTGCCGGCCGCGCCCTCGGCCGTGCTCGACCTGCGCTACGCCACCGGCGATGATGCAGCGGCCGGCCGGTTGCAGGGCTGGCTGCGAGCCGGCACCGCGGAGCGCCGCCTGCTCCTCGTGTTGGCCAACCCCGAGACCGCCGCCCCGTTGCGGCAAGCCCTCGTGCCGGACAAGCTGCCCGCCCGCGTCCTCGTGGTCGGCCGCGCCGGCGGGGATTTCGCACCGGATATCCCGGTCGTCGTCGCAGCCGACGCAGAACATGCCGCTTGGACCGCGGCCACCGGCAACGAGGACATCACCCGCCTGCTCACGGACAACCCCGGCAAAATCCGTCAGGATGAAGCGGCCGTCGTGCGCCGGCACCAAAACGGCGGCGATGCGCGGACAACCCGGGAAGCGGCTCCGCCTGCCGAACCCGGCCTGCCGCCAGACCGGGTGCTGCAACGGGCCGTGCAATTGCACCGCGGCCTGTCCGTCCCGCGCACCGGCGGGAATTAACGAGGACTCCGCCTTTGCAATTCCGCCCGATTCGTATCCCCTGAGTCTGTCTCATGCCGCCTCCCGGGCACATCCTCGTCGTTTGCACCGCCAACATCTGCCGCAGTCCGATGGCAGCGGGGCTGTTGCAACACGCCTTGGCGGCGCAGCCCGAGCCTTTGCGGTCGCTCAAAGTCATCTCCGCCGGCATCGCCGCGCGCCACGGTGAGCGCGTTTCCGAGAACTCCGTCCTCGCGCTGAAAAAAACCGGCATCAACATCAGCAGCCACCGCAGCCAGCCGGTGACACAGGAGCTCCTCGACGGCGCGCTGGCCGTCTTCGGCATGACCGAGTCGCACCGGCAGATGATCCAGTTGCAGGCCTCGCCCCCGCCGGCCCACCTGCACCTCTTCCGCGAATTCCTGCCCCCTTCCGCCGGCCACGAACTGCCCGATCCCTTCGGCGGCCCACTCCGGCTCTACGAACAAAGCCGCGACGAGATGGTCGAGGCCGTGCCGTCCATCGTCGCCTTCCTTAAGACGCTCGTTGAAGGCCGGAAGACCTGATTTTCGATTTTCGATTCTGGATTTTTGATTTCGGGTCCGCTCTGCTTGGACCCGATTCTAAACTCGGAAGTCCCAAATCGAAAATCTGCCATGTCCTTGAACGCCGCCCCTCTCGCCCAGCTCGATCCCGCCGTCCATGCCGTCATCGCCGGCGAACTCGCCCGCCAGCAGAGCCACATCGAGCTGATCGCCTCGGAAAATTTCACCTACCCGGCTGTCATCGAGGCCGTCGGCTCGGTGCTCACCAACAAATACGCCGAGGGTTACCCGGCCAAGCGCTGGTATGGCGGCTGCGAGCAGGTGGACAAGGTCGAGGTCCTCGCCATCGAACGGGCGAAGCAGTTGTTCAACGCCGAGCACGCCAACGTCCAGCCGCACTCCGGCTCGCAAGCCAACTTCGCCGTTTACACCGCGGTGCTCTCGCCGGGCGACAAGATCCTCGGCATGAACCTCAGCCACGGCGGTCATCTCACCCACGGCAATCCCGCCAACTTCTCCGGCAAACTCTATCAGTTCGTCCAATACGGCGTGCGCGAGGACAACGGCCTCATCGATTACGACGAACTCGCCGCCGTCGCACTCCGGGAACAGCCCAAGATGATCACCGTCGGTGCCTCCGCCTACTCGCGCATCATCGACTTTGCCCGCATGGGCGAGATCGCCCGCTCCGTCGGTGCCCTGCTCTTTGCCGACATCGCGCACATCGCCGGCCTCGTCGCCACCGGCCACCACCCCTCGCCGTTCCCGCACGCCGACTTTGTCACGACCACGACCCACAAGACCCTCCGTGGCCCGCGCGGCGGCCTCACCATGTGCAAGGCGGCCCACGCCAAGGCCATTGATTCCGCGGTATTCCCCGGCGGCCAAGGCGGCCCGCTGATGCACGTCATCGCCGGCAAGGCCGTGTGCTTCGGCGAATGCCTCAAGCCCGAATTCAAGGCCTACAGCGGCCAGGTCATTGCCAACGCCCGCGCTCTCGCCGCCGCGTTGGTGACCCGCGGATACAAGATCAACTCGGGCGGCACCGACAACCACCTTATGCTGGTGGACCTTCGCTCCAAGTTCCCGGAGCTCACCGGCAAAGTCGCGCAGGAGACGCTCGATCTGGCCAACATCACCTGTAACAAGAACACCGTGCCCTTCGAAACCCGCTCGCCCTTTCAGGCCTCCGGTATCCGCCTCGGCACGCCCGCCATGACCACCCGCGGGCTGAAGGAAGCCGAAATGGACGAAATCGCCGCCTGCATCGATGCGGTTCTGGAAGCCATCGGCACCCCCGGCCAAGCGGCCGCCATCGCCGCCACCAAGACCCGCGTCACCGCCCTCACCGCCCGCTTCCCGCTGCCCTACCGGGCCTGAAGCCGGTCTGTTCGGCTGGGGTGTATCCCCCTGCCGCCGGCTTAACCTTGTGCGGGTTGGGGCCCGACTCATGCTGGCGCGCGTGTCATTATGAACCCCTCCGCGCCATCCCGCCTGATGCGCCGCCGCCTGATAATCGCGGGCGTCATCCTGCTGGGCGTGGCCATTTCGATCTTCGGACACGTCCGGGCCCGACACCGGGAGGATGCCCGCATCATGGCGGACTTCGCCCGACGGGCACAGATCCGCAACGCCCTCACCGAATCCGTAATCAACAATTTCGAGGCGCGGCTCTTCGGCTTGCGGCATCTTTTTATCAGCTCCGACGACGTGACCCGCGAGGAGTTTGCCCGCTCGGCCCGGGAAATCCTCGAACGCTACGGCGGCATCACGGCCCTGCAATGGGTGCCCATCGTCCCCGCCGCCGCGCGGGCCGGCCTCGAGGCCGCGGCGACCGCGGAACTGGGGCGGCCATTTGAGTTCACCGCGCGCAATGCCGCCGGGCAATTGGTTCGCTCGCCGGCAGCCGACGAACATCTGCCCATCCTGTATGTCGAACCGTTTGCCGGCAATGAACCCACCCTGGGGTTCGACCTGACCTTCGGACCCACCACCGAAACCCTGGCCCGCGCCCGGCGCAGCGGCCGGATGGCGACCAGCCCGCTGTTCCGACTCGTGCAAGAACCCGCCGATGCCCGCAACGGGGTTGTCTTCATCTGGCCGGTTTACGGCCACACCCCGGGCGGCGATCGTGAACTGCTAGGTTTTGTCCAAGGTGTTTTCCGCGTCCGGGAAATGCTGGAGGAATCCTTCAAGCTCCAACCGGGCCAAGCCTTGGACGCCCTCTACCTTGACCCCAAGGAAACCGACCCGGCATTGCGCGTGATTCACTATCGCGCGGGCCAACCGCTCCAGTCGGCGCACCGGCCCGATGAGGCGGAGTTTCGCCGCGGGCCGCACTGGGAGGAGAAACTGGCCGTCGGCGACCGGGAATGGATCGCTCTCTATCGGCCAGAAAGGGCGTGGCTGCAGACCCAACAACCCACCTATCCCGTCTGGCGCCTGCTCGGCGGTTTCGTAATGACCGGCCTGCTGGCCGGTCTCATCCACGCCATTGGCCGCCGGACCGAAGGCATCGAGCGCGAGGTCGCGGAGCGCACCGCCGAACTCAGCGAAAGCCGACGGCAACTGGAGAGCATGTTGCAATCACTGCCCGGCATGGCCTATCGCTGCACCTACGGCCCGGAGGGCATGCGGCCGTTTTATTTCAGCGCGGGCGCTCTGGGGCTCACCGGCTGCACCGCCGAAGATTTGGTCGCAGGCCGGCCGCACCTGCGCGAACTCATCCATCCGGCCGACCTGCCCGTCGTGCGCGAACGCACCCGGCAGGCCTTGGACGAGAAGCTGCCCTTCGAGCTGGAATATCGTCTCCGCCTGCGCGACGGCTCCGAAAAATGGGTGCTCTCCCGCGGCCAAGGCGTGCAGGACGCCAGCGGCCGGCAGTTTTTTTTCGAAGGTCTCGTCATCGACATCACCGCCCGCAAACAGGCCGAGACCGACCGGCTCGCCATGGAGCGCCGCCTGCTGGAGAGCCAGAAGCTGGAGAGCCTCGGCCTGCTGGCGGGCGGCGTGGCCCACGATTTCAACAACCTGCTCACGAGCATCGTGGGCAATGCCGGCCTCGTCCGGCTCGACCTGCCCGCCGGCTCGACCGCCGACACCTGCCTGCGCCAAATCGAGACTGCCGCCCACCACGCCGCCGAACTCTGCCAGCAGATGCTCACGTTTTCCGGCAAAGGCCGGTTGAGCATGGAGCCGCTCAGCCTCGGCAACCTCATCGAGACGCTCATTCCGCTGGTGCAGCCTTCCCTCAATCCCCGCATCCGCCTCCACCTGCGTCTCGCCGCCGAGTTGCCGCCGATCCGCGCCGATGCCTCGCAGCTGCGTCAGGTCGTGATGAACCTGGTGATCAACGCCTCCGATGCCATCGGCGACCGGGAAGGCGAAATCGTCGTGACCACCGCCCCGGTCAGGCTCACGCGCCGGCTCCTCGCCGAATGCAGCATCGGCTCCGAAATGGCCGAGGGGCCGGGCGTGGTGCTGGAGGTGCGGGATACCGGTCAAGGCATGAACCGGGAAGTCCTCGCCCGCATCTTCGATCCTTTTTTCACCACCAAGCTCGCCGGCCGGGGACTTGGCCTCGCCGCCATCCCCGGCATCGTGAAGGCGCACGGCGGCGCCTTGCAGGTCAGCAGCACGCCCGGTCAGGGCACCGCCTTCCGCTTCTATCTCGCGCCCGTCGCAACGCCCAAGCCCGCCACCGTCCCCGCCAACGGCAAGGTTCTCATCATCGACGACGATCACGCGATCTGCGAACTCACCGCCGAGCTGCTGGGCACCTTGGGTTACCGCGCCGTGATCGCCCACGGCGGACAGGCCGGCATCGATCGGCTCCGCGAATCTCCGGAGGCGTTCACCGCGGTGCTGCTTGATGCGGTGATGCCCGGTCTGACCGGTGCCGAAGCCTGCACCCGGCTCCAGGCGCTGCGTTCCGACCTGCCCGTCATCTTCATGAGCGGCCAAGAACCGGATACCGCCACCCCCGGGGCCATCTGGCTCAAAAAACCCTTCACCCGCGAGGAATTGCTGCAGGCGCTCCGGTCCGCCACGGGAAAATGAACCGGCTCGAACATCTGCGCGGCTTCGCCCTGACGCTGCCCGGCGCCACCCTCGTGCGGCAATGGGGCGACAGCCTCGTCTTCAAGGTCGCGGGCAAGGTCTTTCTCGTCGCGGGCGAGGAAGCCGGCATCCTGCTTCATCTTTCCTTCAAATGCACCCCGGCGGAATTCGATGAATTGACCGACCTCGACGGCATCCGGCAGGCCCCCTACTTCGCCCGTCGGCACTGGGTGCAACTGGAAGATCCGGCCGCGCTCTCCACGGAGGCACTGGAGACCTGTATCCGCCGCAGCCACGAGCTCGTGGTCGCCGGGCTGACCAAGCGGGCCCGCCTGGCCCTGACCTGATCCGGCCCCGCCCGGCAACTTGCCCGGAACTTCCGCTTGCGGCTTGGCGTCCGCAGCGGAACTCTTTTCCTCCCTTCCGTCTGTGCCCACCTCGACCGCATCCACGCCGCCCAACCGACCGCTCCCGCTCGGCGTGATCTTTCTCACGCTCTACATCGATCTCATCGGGTTTTCGATCATCTTCCCCCTCGGGCCGGATCTGCTGGCCCACTACCTGGCCACCGACGGCCAGTCCGGTGCGCTCGGCTGGCTGCTGCTCCAGACCAACCGGATCGCCACCGCCCTTGGTCAGGAGCAGGCTTTTGTCGCCGTGCTTTTCGGCGGCCTGCTCAGCTCCATTTTCTCCATCCTGCAGTTTGTTTTCGCCCCGTTCTGGGGCGCGCTGTCGGACCGCATCGGCCGCCGCCGCGTGCTGCGGTTTTCAGTGGCGGGCACCGCGCTCGGTTATCTCGTCTGGGTCTGCAGCGGCTCCTTCTGGCTGTTCCTGCTTTCACGCATCGTCACCGGTGCCTTCAGCGGCAATCTTTCCGTCGCCACCGCCGCTGTCGCCGATGTCACCAGCCGGAGCGAGCGCTCGCGCGCCATGGGGCTCGTGGGCGCGGCCTTCGGGCTCGGCCTCGTCACCGGCCCCATGCTCGGTGCCATCACTGTGCACTGGAACCTGCTGGAGCTGGCGCCGGAGCTGGCGCGCTTCGGGATCAATCCGTTTTCCGCGCCCGCGGTCCTCGCGTTTGCTCTGTGCCTCGTTAACCTGATCTGGATCTCCCTGCGCTTCACCGAGACGCTCACGCCGGCGGCCCGGGCCGCGGCCCGCGAACCGCGAATCCGCAACCCCGTCTCCGCCATCCTCGGTGTGGGCGATCCCAATGTCCGCCGGACCAATCTCGTGGCCTTCGTCTTTTCCACCGCCTTCGTCGCGATGGAAACTTCGCTCACTTTTCTCGCTGCGGAACGGTTCGGTTATACCGCTTGGGAAAATGGACTGCTGCTCGGTTTCCTCGGCATCTGCGCCATCCTTACCCAAGGACTTATCGTGCGGAAGCTGCTGCTGCATGTGGATGAAATCCGCGTGTTGGGCGCGGGGTTGGCCGCTTCCTGTGTCGGCCTGTTGGTCATCGGGTTCGCGCCCGCGCCGGTCCTGCTCTATGCCGGGCTCGCCGTGCTGGCCCTCGGTTCCGGCCTCGTCAACCCGGCCTCGACCGGGCTCATCTCGCTCTACAGTTCGACGGCGGAGCAGGGGCGCGTGCTGGGTATCTTCCGCTCGCTCGGCGCCCTGTCCCGCGCCATCACCCCCGTGCTGGCCGGCATCGTGTTCTGGATCTGGGGGGCCAAATCCCTCTACGTCATCGCCGCGGTGTTGGCGGCCGCCGCGGGCTGGTTGAGCCTGCGCCTGCCCCGCCCAACCAAATGATCCTGCGCCCCGCCATCATCCTCGGACTGTTGCTGCTGCTGGCCGGTTGCGCGACGCGGACGGCGGAAATTGCCCGGCCCGGACGCACCAGCTTGGGCACGCCGCTCGTCATCGTGCCGGCCCGGACGCTCGGCAACTACCTGCTCGTCGAAACCAAGTGGGACCGGCACGGCCCCTACCGCTTCTTGGTGGACACCGGCTCCTCGACAACCTTGGTGACACCCGAGCTGGTGGCCCGTTACCCGTCGCGCCAGCAACCCGCCGTCGCCATGCCGCGTGTCCGCGTGCGCTCGGCCAGCGGTGAGAGCGCACTGCTGCCCTCCACCACCATCCGACGGATTGAGCTGGAGGAGGCGCGCTTTGAGGATGTGCCCGTGCTCGTCCACGATCTGCGAGAGCTCTCCGCCCACTTCGGCGTCAAGATCGACGGCATCCTCGGCTTCCAGCTCTTCCGCGAGACGGTGATGACCCTCGACTACCCGCAATCCCGCCTGCTGCTCCAGCCGCGTTATCCCGCACCGCTGCACCCGGGCACAGCCATAACCTTCAACAGCGAGCAGCGCACCCCGTTCATCCCACTGAAGCTGGGCGACCAAAGTTTCACCGCCCTCATCGACTCGGGCAGCGATGCCGCGCTCACGCTCAACCTCGCCGGGCTGGAGCCGGACTTCGAGACTCCGCCCCGCTCCGGCGTCGTCGTGGGCACGCTCACCGGCGATCACCTCCAGCAGGTCGGGCGCTGGCGCGCGCCCCTGCAGGTCGGCGACTATACCGTGCCCCGCCCCGTGGTGGACCTCACCGAAAACTTCAGCTCCCTCGGCGGCGGGGTTCTCCGGCACTTCACCGTCACCTTCGACCAAGAGCGCAACCGCGTGACCTTTCACCGCGAAACGCATGCGCCGGTGCCGGCGGCGGTGCGGCGCAGCAGCGGGCTCAGCTTCACCAAGCTGCCCGCGTATTGGCGGATCGTCAGCGTCGTGGCCGGTTCACCCGCCGAGGCCGCGGGTGTGCAGGCCGGCGATCTGGTCACCCGCATCAATGCCGAACCGGTGGAGCGGTGGGATTTCAACCGCTTCGAACAGTTGATCGCGAACGCGGATGAAATCCGCTTCAGCTTTCTCAACGGCACGCAGGAGACCGAACGCACGCTGCCGGTCTTCACCCTCGTGCCGTAGCGAAACGCAGGGGCTCACCCCGACCGCCGCAGCAGAAAGACGCCGGCCCCGTCGTGCCCCGTGATCCAGGGCAGACTGGGTCCGCCGCTCTCCAGCTTGAACGGCCCGCCGGCCCGGCTGTCAAAAAACGTGCGCACCACCTTTTCATTTTCCTCCGGATCAATGCTGCACGTCGAGTAAACCAGCCGGCCGCCGGGCGCCACCAAGCGCGCCGCGTTGTGCAGCATCGTGGCCTGCTGGCGGGCGTGCTTTTGGAAATCAGTCTCCTGCAGCCGCCACTTCACATCCACCCGGTGCCGCATCACGCCGGTGTTCGAACAGGGTGCGTCGAGCAGGACCGCCGGGTATTCCGCAGGCAGGTTGTGCTCCTTGAGCAGCTTGGCCGCATCGCGCGTGAAATCGCCCAGCACCAGCGCGACCTCCACGCCCTCCGTCACCCGCGCCAGATTTTGCTTCAGGCGTTCGATGCGGGTCCCGGACCGGCCGGCCTCCGGCGGCAGGTCCATTGCCACCAGCCGCCCCGAGCGCATGGTATCGGCGATAAGCAGGCTTTTGCCGCCCGGCGCCGCGCAAAGATCCAGCACCGTTTCGTCGGCCTGCGGGGCCAGCAGCTCCACCGCGAGCCGGGTGCCGGGGTCCTGCAGATAAATCCGGCCCGCTTTCAACAACGGCTCAACCTCGGCCCAGCGGCCCGGCGTCACCTCATAAAATCCCGGCCACGCCGAGGGCTTCAAAAACTCCGGCAGTGTCTCGGCTGCGCCCGCCCCATCCGCGACGGTCTTCATACGCCAACGCGCATGGACCGGGGCTGGCCGCTGGTTCCACTCCAGCAGGCGGCGCGTGGCCTCCGCGCCGAATTGCAACAACCAGCGGCGCACGAGCCATTCCGGGTGCGAAAAATACTCCGCCAAATCCTCCGCGGTCGCGAGCTTGGCCGGCGGAGCCGCGGCCAAAAGCGGGGCGAGTTTTCGCACCACCGCATTGACGAGCCGGGCCTCGGCCGGGCTGGCCAGCGTTTTGCATTGCTCTACCGCATGGTGGACGATTTTGGCCACGGCACCGTCCTCCCCGGACCCGCCTGCAGCCTCAATCAGCTCATAGCCGGCCACATAAAGCACCGCCCGGGTGGAAAAGCGGGGGGGATGGGCGACGAGCCGCCGCAGCGCCGCCTCCAAGCGGCCAAAATGCCGCACCACGCCAAAGACCAGATGCTGGGCCCGGGCCCGTTCCACGCCGCCCATTCCGGCCAGCATCGTCTCCGCCAGCTCATCCACCCGCTCGTGACGGTCGAGCCAGCGGGCCAGCAGCCGCGCCGCGGCCACCCAGGCACTGGGAGAGGTTCTGAAGGCGCCGGTGCTCATAAAAGCACCCCGCTGACACACTGTTTGACAAGGTTCGGCATTATCCGCTCAACTCTCCCGTTCAGGCCCTCACTCACGCAATCATGAATTCCGAAGCTGTATCCGCGCTCCTCGCCAAGAATCCGTCCCTCAAGACGGCCAAAGCCAAACTTGAGGCCATGGAGCCCGGCGCCTACGTGGTGCACCGCAGTTGGGGTTTCGGCCAGATAAAGACTTACGACGAAGCCGCCCAGCGCCTGCAGATCGATTTCAAGGGCAAGAAGGGCCACCCCATGGACCCGGTTTTCTGCATTGGCACCATGGAAGTGCTCCCGGCCAACCACCTGCTCGTGCGCAAGGAGACCGAGCCCAAGCAGATCGCCGAGCTCATCGCCGAGAATCCCGCCCAATTGCTCGTCGAGGCCCTCCAATCCTACCCGAACAACGCCGCGACCGTCATTGAGATGGAAATCACGCTGGCCCAGGTCGTCGGCGAGGATAAATTCAAGAAGTGGTGGTCCGCCGCCAAGAAGGCCATCGCCAAGGATCCCCGCGTCTCGATCCCAGCCAAGAAGACCGAGTGCTACATCCTGCGTGAGACCCCGGTCTCCGCCGAGGACGAGATCCTCGAGCAGTTCAACGGCACCCGCTCGGCCCGCCGCCGCATCGCCCTCGCGGAGGATCTGCTCGGCTCGGCCAACAAAAAAGACCTCAAGACCGACCTCAGCGGCATTCTCCAAGGTATCGTCGAGGCCGTGAAGACCAGCAACCAGCTCGACGAGGCCGAGCGCCTCTACGGCGCCGCCGTCCGCGATGACCTCGCCAAGCTGCTCGGCACCGACAGCAGCGGTTTCGAACCGCAGCAATCCGCCCTCATCGCCAACGTGCGCGACCTGCCCGACATCGCCGAGAAGATCCCCGTGCACTTTCAGGGCCGTTTCCTCGAACTCGTGCAGGAGACCCACCCGATCGAGAGCCGCGACATCCTGTTCTCCCTGCTCAAGGTTTCCCAAGGCAAGTTCACCACCGAGTGCATCAACTTCCTCGTCGAGCACGGCCATGCGGATGAACTCGCCGCCGCCCTCCGGCGCTGGCAGACGGAGCAGAACCTCCGCGCCCCGGTGCTCCTGTGGGTCGTCAAGAACCGCCACTCGAAGAAATTTGCGAAGCTCCTGCACGACCTGATCACCCCGCGCCTGCTGGGCTCCATCTTCTTCGCCATCGATTACGAAGCCCTCCAGGCCTCCAGCGCGCGCCGCATCCCGCTCGCCGACATCCTGAGCGACGACACGGACCTCATCTCGGACCTCCTCTCGACGGCCGACCCCGAAACGGCGCGCGACCTGGCCAACACCCTCATGCTCAACCAGGGCTTCGAGGAGCTGACCAAGAAGTCCCTGCTCGCCCGCTTCATCAAAATCTTCCCCAAGATCCAGTCGCTCGTCGCGGCCGACGCCGAGAGCAAGGAGGAGCAACTGCTCGTCTCCCAGGCCTCCTTCGAGCGCAAGCGCGAGGAATACGAGACCATCGTCTCCAAGAAGATCCCCGAGAACTCCAAGGCCATCGCCGCCGCCCGCGAACACGGCGATCTCAAGGAAAACTCCGAATACAAGATGGCCAAGCAGGACCAGCAGGTGCTCATGGCCCAGAAGACCCTCCTCGAAAAGGACCTCGGCCGCGCCCGCGTCACCGACTTCAAGGAAGCCACCACCGATCAGGTCAGCGTCGGAACCATCGTCGAGGTGCAGAACACCACCTCCGGTCAGAACAGCCGCTACACGCTCCTGGGCGCTTGGGATGGCGACCCCGACAAGAACATCCTCTCCTACAAGACGCCCTTCGGCGCGGCCCTTCTCGGCAAGAAAGCCGGCGACACCGTCACCGTGAAAACCGGCGCCTCGGAGGAAGACTACAAGATCATCAGCATCGCCCGCTACGCGGACACGGTCTGAGCCATCACCCCGGACAACCTTCCCACCCCGGCCATCACGGCCGGGGTTTTTTGTGGACCCGCACGACCGCCCGCGTGCGCCTTGCCAAGCACCACCCCATGGCTCACGGTGCAGACGCGTGAACGCCTCCTGGGACAGTCTCAAAATCCTCTCCGACCCCACCCGCCTCCGGGTGCTAGCCCTGCTGCTCCGGGAAGAACTCTCCGTCGCCGAGCTGCAGGAAATCCTCGGCATGGGCCAGTCGCGCATATCCTCGCAGCTCGCCCAGCTTCGCCAGGCCGGCCTCGTGACGGATCGCCGCGAAGGCAAAAACGCCTTCTACTCCCTGCGGGCCGGATTGGCCCCCCGCATCCTCAACCTGCTGAAGGCCGCCCTTGAGGCCATCGCGGAACAACCCGCCCTCGGCGAGGATCGCGACAACCTCGACCGTATCCTGCAAAAGCGTCGCCGCACCCAGGAACAGTATTTCAACCTCATCGCCGGCCGGCTCGGGAAGAACTACTGTCCCGGCCGTTCCTGGGAGGCCATCGGCCATCTCGCCTTGCGTCTCACGCCCGCCATCACGATCGCCGACCTCGGCGCGGGCGAAGGCCTCGTCTCCCAGCTTCTCGCCCGCCGCGCGCAGCAGGTGTGGTGCATCGACAATTCCCCCCGGATGGTGGAGGTCGGCACCGCCCTCGCGAAGAAGAACGACCTTGGCAACCTCGCCTACAAGCTGGGTGACATCGAAAAGGTGCCGCTGCCCGATCGCTCGGTGGATCTCGCCATCCTAAGTCAGGCCCTCCATCACGCCCAGCATCCCCAGGCCGCCGTCAACGAGGCCTTTCGCATCCTCAAGCCCGGCGGCCAGCTCCTGATCCTCGACCTCAACGAACACACCTTCGAAAAAGCCCGCGACCTCTACGCCGACGTCTGGCTCGGCTTCAAGGAAAGCGCCCTGCACGGTTTCCTGAAAAAAGCCGGCTTCACCAAGGTCGAGGTGACCGCCGTCGCCCGCGAGGAGCAGGCCCCGTATTTCGAAACCCTGCTGGCCAGCGGGGCAAAGGGCGGCGGCAAGGCCGGCTGAATCCTTCCCCGACAAACCCGATGTCCACCCTCGCCCGGCAAAGATGGTGCCCAAGGGGGGACTCGAACCCCCATGCTGTTAAGGCACAGGCTTCTGAGACCTGCGTGTCTACCAATTCCACCACCTGGGCGTGACGGGAGGGAAAAAACATACGCCCCACCGCCTTGGCGCAAGAAAATTGATTTCCCTCCATCCTGCGCCCGGCCACACTGCCATTTCCCATGAAAAAGGAAGCCATCCTCTCGAAAATCCGCGCTGAAAAAGTCGTCGCCCTCATCCGGGCCGACAACCCCGACGGCCTGCTCGACTGCGCCAAGGCGCTCGCCGCCGGCGGGCTGACGAGCATCGAGCTCACGATGACCACTCCCGGCGCCATCCGCATGCTGGAAAAGGCCACCGCGGAGCTGCCCGACTTTCTCTTCGGCCTCGGCACCGTGCTCGACGCCGAGACCGCCCGCGCCGGCATCCTCGCCGGTGCCAAGTTCATTGTCACCCCCGCCCTGCGGCCCGATGTCATCACGCTGTGCCAGCGCTACAGTGTCCCGATCTTCAGCGGCGCCTTCACGCCGACCGAGATCGTCAACGCTTGGGAAGCCGGGGCCGATGCCGCCAAGGTTTTCCCGGCCGAGTTTTTTGGCCCGGCCTACATCAAGTCCGTCAAGGCTCCGCTGCCGCACATCGAGCTCCTGCCCACCGGCGGCGTCAACGAGGCCAACGTGGGTGACTTCCTCAAGGCCGGCGCCTTCGCCACCGCGGCCGGCAGCTCGCTGGTCGAGGCCAAGGCATTGAAGGAAAAAAACTGGGCCGCCATCACCGCCAAGGCCAAGGCCTTCGTCGCCGCCGTCGCCGCGGCCAAGTGACCGGCCGCGCGCAAGGTCAGGGTTGCTCCAGAAATTTCCGGATATCGGGGATCTCTTTGACGCGCCGCCCGCCCGCGCGCTGCTCAAGGTAAGGATCTGCCTCGGGCACGATCTCGACATCCTCAGCCCCGTCTTCCGTCTCCTCGTCATCCGCCTCGGTGGTGGTGCCGGCGATCACCCAATTCGGCTCCTCATCGAAGACGTGAGACATTCGCCGTGCCTGCGGCTCGAGGATCACGGCCGGGTTTTTCACCTGACCGGCCTTCACCAGTTCGATCAGGAACGGAAAAAATTGCTCGCGAAACCGGTTCTGGAAGGTCGAGAGCCATTTGTTCGCCACACCTTCGCGACGGTTGAGCAGCAGCACATCGGAAAAATGGGCGCAGGCCTCATACCATGCGAGCAAAGCCGGATGTTTCTCCGCCAGTTGGCAATGCACCACGCACAGGATGCGGGCCAGTTCGCCGCCGGAAAGCGGCAGCCAGGCCTTGGCCGCCTCGATGAAATCCACGGGGTTGGCCCGCCCGTCGGCCACGAGGAAAACGTGCGTCGCATCCCCGAGCCCCGGCAGGTTCAGGCTGCGGTCCTCATTCCACGACCAGCGGGCCGTCGCCGGCAGGCCGGCATCCGCCGGATCGGACGCCTCGTCGGCGGCCAGCAACACCAGCGCACGTTCGCACCCCGCTTCCAGACCGTCCGCCACGAGATTGCCCACCACCTCCCGCCGGCCCGAACCGGCGGCACCCAGGACGAGGTATATGAGCGGCTTTTGTCCGGACATCAGAATTTGAAGGTTTGGTTCTGCGCGGCGTGCCGCATCCAGTGGTCCACCAGCACAAGCGCGGCCATGGCCTCCACGATCGGCACCGCGCGCGGCACCACACAGGGATCGTGCCGGCCCCGGGCCAGCAGCTCGGTGTCCTGACCGTGCACATCCACGGTCTTTTGCGTCTGCAGGATCGTGGCGGTGGGTTTGAAGGCCACCCGAAAGACGAGATCCTCGCCGTTGCTGATGCCGCCCTGCACGCCACCGGAGCGGTTGGTGGCCGTGCGCACCCGGCCGGCGCGCATTTCGAAAGCGTCATTGTGTTCCGAGCCCTTGAGCAACGCGCCCGCAAAACCGCTGCCGACTTCAAAACCCTTCGTCGCGGGCAGCGAAAGCATCGCCTTCGCCAGATCCGCCTCCAGCCGGTCAAACACCGGCTCGCCCAGCCCGACGGGCAGGCCCTGCACGCGGCACTCGATGACCCCGCCGACCGAGTCGCCTGCGCTGCGCACGGCCTTGATGCGCTCGATCATCCTGGCCGCCGTTTCGGGATGCGGGCAGCGCACCGGCGTGGCCTCAACTTCGGCGAGCGCCGGCAGCGTGTCGCGCGGCGGCATCGCGATATCGTGCACCTGGGTGAGATAGGCGCGCAGTTCCACCTGGCCGGCATGTGCGAGGATTTTCTTGGCGATGACCCCGGCCGCCACCCGACCGATCGTCTCGCGGGCCGAACTGCGCCCGCCACCGCGTGGGTCGCGATGGCCGAATTTCGCCTGATAAGTGTAGTCCGCATGCGACGGCCGGTATTTCTCCTGCATTTCCGTGTAGGCGGAAGGCCGGGCATCGGTGTTGCGCACCAGGAGGGAAATCGGCGTGCCGGTGGTTTTGCCTTCATGCACACCGGACAGAATTTCCAGCACATCCGCCTCCTTCCGCGGGGTCACAATGTCGCTCTGCCCCGGCCGGCGCCGGTCCAGCTCCACTTGGATCTCTGCCGGGGTGAGAGGCAGGTTCGGCGGACAGCCGTCCACGACCACGCCCACGGCCGGCCCATGGCTTTCGCCCCAGGTCGAGATGGTGAAGAGTTTGCCAAAAGTGTTGGGCATACCGTCCGGGAAAATTGTCCCGCCGCCGCACCCCGGCAAGCGGCAAATCCCCATCCGGCTGGTGCCCCCGGCTAGACGATGATGTGAAATCCTTGGTGCTAATTGGTCGAAATATTTTCCACCCAGAGGGATAAATGGCCAATCAATCCCTAATCGGGAGGTTGCCTTGATGCTAATCAAGCCCAGCCCGACCGGTGAGGCTCCCGCCCATTAACACCATTGGCACCAACCTCGGACGACCAAAGATTAAGGTTTTAACCGGATCCGCCTAATTTGTCCCCCCGACGTTCGTCAGCGGGATTTTCCCGAAATAAAGTCGCGATACCACAGCGCTGAATCCTTGAGGGTGCGGCGGCCCGTTTCGAAATCCACATGGATGAGGCCGAAACGCTGCCGGTAGCCTTCATGCCATTCGAAATTGTCGAGCAGCGACCACACGAAGAAACCCTCGACCGGCACACCGGCCTGCATGGCCGAAGCCAGTCCCTGCAACTGCCGGCGCAGGTAATCTATCCGCTGCGGGTCCTGCACGCGGCCGTCGGCATTCACCCAGTCCATACTTGAAGTGCCGTTTTCAGTCACCACCACCGGCTTGCCGTAGCGTTCGTGCAAAAACCGGACACACCAGTGCAGCGCATCAAACAAAACCGGCCAATAATACATGTTCATCGGCACGCCGGGAGGTGGCGGGATCTGACGCGGACAACCGTCCGGTCCCGCCGCGACGATCTGGGCGGAATAGACGTTGGTGCCGTAGAAATCCACGGGCGTGGAGATGATCCGCATCTCTTCCTCCGAGTGTGCAGAGGCGGCGGCACCAAAAATCCGCAGGCCGTCCTCCGGATAACGTCCGAGCATCACGGGATCGGCCCACCAAGTCGTCGCCCAGATGCTCCGCTCCGTGATGGCGAACATCGCCTGCCGGGCGGCGGCAATGTCCGCCGGTGAGTTGGTGGCCGGGACACGCGCACCGCCGACCGGCGCCCAGCCAATTTTAAAGCGATCACCCCCGGCGGCCCGCAGCACCTGCACGGCCCGGCCATGGGCCAACAGGGCGTGATGTCCCGCACGCAGGACATCGGGCCAGTCCAGTTTGAGCCCCGGGGCATGGAGGCCGTTGAGCAGGCCGAGTCCAATAAAGCACTGCGGCTCGTTCAGGGTGATCCAATGTCGCACCCGGTCGCCGAGACGTGTCACCACAGCCTGCGTGTAGTCGGCAAACCACTGCGGGCTCTCCGCATTCAACCAGCCACCACGATGGCAAAGCGTCAGCGGTAGATCCCAGTGGTAAAGGGTGGCCCATGGCTGGATACCCGCGGCCAGCAAGGCATCCACCAGTCGGTCGTAGAAGTCCAGTCCGCGCGAATTGATGGCACCAGTGCCGTCCGGCAGAATCCGCGGCCAAGCGATTGAAAACCGGTAGGCGTTGAGGCCGATCTCCCGCATGAGCCCGACATCTTCCTCACTGCGCCTGTAATGATCGCAGGCTATCCGGCCGTCGTGTCCCGCAAAGGTCACGCTCTCGCGCCTGCAGAACGCATCCCAAATGGACTCGCCCTTCCCGTCGGCAGCCCAGGCGCCTTCGATCTGATAGGCCGAAGTCGCGGCACCCCAGGCGAAACTTTGCGGATACGTGTTCTGATGCATGATGGAGTCTTGGAACGCCACCCATCTCAGCCCCGAAGGCGGCCCGGGTGTGTTGACCGGCCGAGAAATGGCTTGATGCCCGCCGGGCCAACAACGGATTCTAGCTGGACAAGTTGACCCCATGGCGACCATCCGCGACATAGCGGCCCGGACCGGCCTTTCCAAATCCGCGGTTTCCCTGGCACTGCGGGAAAGCCCGCGCATTCCGGCCGAGACCCGCGAACTCGTGTTGGCCGCCGCCCGTGCGCTGAACTACCGGCCCAATCCGATGTTTTCTCACATGATGCGCTCGGTGCGGGCAACCGGTCCGATGCAGGCCCGGGCCACGCTCGGCATCCTGCACGGCTTCGCCGAACCCCAGCCCGCGCGTTCGGTGCCCTACCATGCGGAGTGGCTGGCCGGCGCGCGTGAGCGCGCGGAAGCCCTAGGTTATGCGGTGGACGAGCTCTGGATGAAGGAGCCCGGCATGAGCGCGCGACGCCTGAGCGACATCATCCGTGCGCGGGGTATCAGCGCACTGCTCATCGCCCCGCTGCCCGAGCGCCGCGGGGTGCAGCTTGACTGGGAGCACTTCACGGCCGTGACCGCCGGCTATTCGCTGGTCGAGCCGCGTCTTACACGCGCTGTGCCCCATCACCAGCAGGCCATGCTCGTCTGTCTCCAGCAACTGGCCAACCGCGGCTATCGGCGCATCGGTTTCGCATTGGAAAAGAGAATGGACCCGCTGGCGCGCTTCAATCTCTCGGCACCCTTCGAATGGTTCCAGAGCCGGTTGCCGCGCAGCCGGCCCGTGCCCGTGCTCGAGTTGGCCGGCGCCCCGCGTGCCGCGTTCGTCCGCTGGCTGCGCCGACACCGGCCCGAGGCGGTGATCCTCACCAACCGTGTTCAGGCCGACTGGATTCGCGCGGAGAAACTGGACGTGCCACAAGACATCGGGGTGGTGGCGACATCGCGCACGGTGGCGCCCGAGGGGTTTTGCTGTGTGGACCACCAACCGCGGCGGTTGGGCGCCGCCGCCGTGGACTTGCTCATCGGCCAGTTGAACCGGGGCGAGACCGGCATCCCGGCGAACCCGAAGACGGTGTTCACCGATGTGACGTGGTCGGAGGGACGGTCGCTTCGCGTGGTTGGCCCGCCCCTGACCGAACCGAAGCTGGAGTTCCTCTGATCCTGCAGTGCATGGAATTGCCGCCTCAGGGTGAGGCGGGGTTCCCCCGGTGTTGGGCGAAGAGCCATCCCCACAACGCTTCATCACCGTAGGCGGCGGTCCAGGCGTCGTGGCCGGCCTCGGGATAAAGGGTGAAGTGCGGCCTGCCGCCCGCCGCACGGATGGCCTCGATCATTTTCTGCGATTCACGTGGCAGCACGGCCTCGTCCCGCGCGCCGTGGAAAGCCCAGAGCGGCTGGTCGCGGAGCCGCGGAGCCCACCGCGGATCTCCGCCGCCGCAGATCGGCACCACGGCGGCGTAGTAATCCGGCCTTCGCTGGGCCAGCGACCAGACGGCGTAGCCGCCCATGCTCAGGCCCGTGAGATATATCCGGTTCTGATCCACGCGTAGTTTTCGCGCCAGCTCATCAATCAGGGTCTCGACCGCCGGCAGGTTCCACCAAGTATCGTCGGGGCACTGGGGCGACAATACGATGGCGGGAAACCGCCGGCCGGCCGCGATCAACGCGGGCGGACCGTGACGCGCCACGCGGGAGAGATCGCGCCCGCGTTCACCGGCGCCGTGCAGAAAAACCAGCAACGGCCAGCGACGGTCCGGCTCGTCGGTATAACCTTCCGGCAAGGCGATGAGATAGTCGAAAGCGTAAGGCACCTGCAGCTCAATCCGACCGGCAGTCTGGGGCGTTTCTGTGGCCGTCGCGCCGGCAGACAAGAGCAGGCCGCAGAGAAGCAAGAATGGCTTCACGGGGAGGAAAACGTAGGGTCGTCGGGCAGCCTGAAGACATCGCCCGCGGAGTCGAGCTGGGCGCGCAGCAGGTTGTGCAAACGGTTCCGCTCCTGCCAGTGCACGGAGTTGTGCGCGAGATTGACCCGCTCGAATGGATCGTCCGTCAGGTTGAAGAGCAGCCATGGCTGGTGCTCGAGCACGACGTATTTCCAGCCATCGCGTGTCACTATACCCCGCCAGGGCCGGTCCACGCTGTCCGGATGCAGCGTGGGCTCAAGACATTGCAGCACTGCGGCGTCCGGCAGCCCGTCCTTGGGCCTGCGATCGGGCCGCCAGCGGAACGAATAGTCATAGCCTGTCATTGTTGCCGGCACCTCAAGCCCGCACAGGCCCAATGTGGTCGGAGCCAGGTCGGTGAGAGTCACAAGATCATCGCACACTCCCTGCCGGCGGTCGTAGTAGGGGCTCTCGCCGGCGATAATACAGGGCACGCGGATGCTTTCCTCCCACGGGCAGGTTTTAAGGAACTGGCCATGGGAACCGTGCATGTCGCCGTGGTCGCTGAAAAAGACGAGGATGGTGTTTCGTGCGAGACCCAGATCGGCCAGCGCCGTGCGGATCCGCCCCACATTCCAGTCAAGGTTTTCGATCATCGCATGGTAGCCGGCGAGTTCACGGCGGGCCCGATCGGTGATGCGGGGCACATCGGGCACGTTGGGCCGCAACACCACGCGGGCGGGAGTGTGCCGTCGCATCCATTCTTCCGGCGCGGCATAGGGGTTGTGCGGCGGCTGGAGCGAGAGCACGGCGAAGAACGGCGCGGCGGCGCTTTTGCGCTCCTGCAGATATCCGAGCAGGCGGGTGGTAAACGCGTCGGTCTCATAGCCGTCGAGGTGATATGGTGGGATTTCTCCCCGGGGTCCGTGACCATGCGCCCAGCAGTCCCACGGGCTGTTGTTATTGTCGTAGCCCAGCCACTCGTCGAAACCACCGCGCCGTTCGCGACCGACGACATGGAAGGCGGCGCGGCCATCGCTCTCGCGGAAGCCGTCGAGATGCCACTTGCCAAACCAGGCGGTGTGGTAGCCGGCGGCACGGAAGGCATGCGCCACGGTCGGCTGCGCGGGATCGAGCGGCTGTTCGTGGCCGCGGACTGTCGTCTGATGCGGGTGCAGGCCGGTGAGCAGGGCGGCGCGGGCGGGACAGCAAAGCGGATAGGTCGAGAGCGCTCGGCGAAACACGATGCCCTCGGCCGCCATGCGGTCCAGATTGGGTGTGGCAAGGTTGGGATCGCCCGCGCCGCTCCACGACTGTGCACGGTGCTGGTCGCCGAAGATCCAGATGACATTGGGCGGGGTGGAATTCATGGGAGGGAACGGCCTGAGCGCAGCAAGGCCACGCCGTAGGGCGGCAGGCGGAGCCGGCCGTCACAATGCCGGCCGGTCAGCAGGTCGCGGCCGGGAGGCAGGCCGGCGACGGACTGTGGCCGGGCGTCGTGATTGAGCAGAAACCACACAACCCGGCTGCGGGCGATCCGCCGGGAGACGGCCACCATCGGGCCGGCCTCCACCAAAGGCCGGTGGAGGATCAATGCAGCGACTGCGCCCGCGTTTTCCGAGGAGATCCACGTCCCCAGTGTCAAAGCCCGGCCGCGGCCCAGAGTGCGGCAAGCGAGCGCCGGCTCACCGTGGGCCGGATGGGGTTGAGTCCCGACGGTCGCTGCCTGCAAGTCGCGCCATCGCGCCACCACCGCGGAACCGATCGGCCGGAGGATCTCGTAACCGGCCGGCGCGGGCATGGCGCAACCGTCAGGCATCGCGATTTCCAACCGTGGAACGCGAAATCCCCCGCATTCCTCAATGGTGACGCCCAGCAGGCTGCGCAAGGGACCGGGCGGCGTGATTCCCAGCGCCTGGTTGTCGACGGTGCGCACACCCGTGCCGGCCGTGCAGAGGAGTATGCCGCCACGCCGGACAAAACGCCGCAATTTGCGCGCCAGTTCCGCGTCAACGTGTCCGAACGACGGCAGGACAAGGGTGTCGAGACCATCGAACCGGTCACGCGCATGCACGAGGCCCGCGAGTTGGTGCCGGGCCAGCAGTTCGGCGAGCAGATGCTCGGCTTGGTGCCGCGGCGCGGGATAACGTCCCAGCACGGCGGCATGCGATTCATCGGCCTCAAAATCCACCAGAATGCCGCAACGCACATCGCGCACGGTGCCGGCGAGCGCGGCCGTAACGGATGCGATTTCGCCGGCCGTGCGGCGCAATTCGCGCCACCGGCGACGCGGGACGGAGTCGTGATCGAGCACCCCCCGCCAGTAAATTTCCTGGCCGAAACGGATGGTGCGCCACCGGAAGTGCACAATGCCGTCGGCACCATGCGCCACGGCATGCCACGCCCACAGACGCATCCGCCCAGGTTCCGGTGTCTCGAGCAGGAAGTCACGCGTGCCGCCGGCACCGGAGGCCAGTTCGGGCACCAAGAAGGAGCCGCTGTGGGCGCGGCAGAGCTCGAGCTTGAACGAACCCCAGGCAAGCTGTGCCGCCGGCTCAGCTCCCCCGAAGCCCGGATAGAGATCAACGCCCAGTGTATCCAGTCCGGCGGAGAGTTTCCAATAGTCGAGATGCGGGAAGAGCCCGTTGTGAAAGACCAGCCAGCGGGGATTGGCCGCACGCAGGAGAGAGGCCTGTTCATGGCAGAATTGGCAGGCAACATCGCTGGTGAACCGGTGGAAATCCAGCAGGTGGGCCGGATGCGGGGCGAGACCGTCGGGCCGGTTCCGAATCGGCAGTGGAACCTCGTCGAACGCACCGTAGGTCCCGGCGGAAAAGCGCGTGCCCCAGCGCCGGTTGAGCGTATCGATGCGACGATAACGCCGGCGCAACCAATCCTGAAACTGGCGCTCCGTCTCGGCGGAAAAATCCGTGGAGCCGATGCAGTGCAGCTCGTTGTCGATCTGCCAACCAATCACTTGAGGATTGTGTGCATAGTGCGTCGCCAGTGCCGTGACGACGCGCCGGCAGGCGGAGCGAAATTCCGGATGGGCCAGGTTGGCGTGCTGGCGTGCGCCATGACCGATGACGTGGCCGGTCGCGGTTTCGCGCAGAATCTCGGGATGGGCGAGGGTCAGCCAGCGTGGAGGCGCAGCGGTAGGCGTGCCGAGCAAAGTCCGGATCCCCGCGCGACCCAATGCGGCGATAGTCTCGTCGAAGAGGGAGAAATCAAACCTGCCGGGCGCAGGCTCCCACACATCCCACGCAAACTCACCCATGCGCACAACGTTGATGCCCGTGCGCCGCATGAGCCGGAGGTCACGCCGCCGCTCATTCTCGGCCCAGTGCTCCGGATAGTAGGCCACACCGAACAGGCAGCCGCGACGGGCCGCCGGCCGCCGGTGGCGGGGCATTGTGCTGGATGGCTTCATCAAGCCACATTCCTGCCAGCGGGGTGAAGAAGGCCTGTGCTCCGCACATTCTTGCGCATGTTCCCATGCGGGCATCGCCAGGGGGCCCGGACAAGTCCTGCCGGATTGGACACGTTGACTTTTCTACCGGAGCGGCCGGCGGCGCGCGAGTTTCAGGGGCTTGCGTCCGAAAGCTCCGGACCGCGCCAGCGCCGCAGTCCGCCGCAAAACGCCACCTTCTCCGCCCGCAGCCCCGCGGCGGCGCGCACGGCATCGCCAATCTCCAGATACAGGTCCCCCTCCGCCCCGACGGACGGCCAGTGTGGCAGTCCACCGCCGTTCGGGTTCCCCGTCGTGGCAAATCGCACCCACGCCGCCTGCATTGCTTCGGACAGCTCATCATCCCGCGTCTTGTCGCCGGCAAATCCTTGCGGTCCCTGCGATTCCTGCGCGAGGTGCCCGAACACATACGCAATCTCGTCCCCGTGTGTCGGCGCGGCTTCTCCCCCCTGCCAGTGGCGCACGAAATGGTAGCGAAATACCTGCGCCTCGCCCCCGGCCAGCGCCCGCGCCATCACGCGCGTGCCATGCAGGTAATGTAAATCCCCGTGGAACGCCGCGAGCGCCACCTTCACCTCCCGGTCGCGCCGCACCGGATAGTGCGCAAACACTTCCCGCACCCGCGGGCCGAACTGCCTCCGCAAAAACTCCCCGTAGGCCTTCTGATCGTCGATGGCCCAGCCCTTCACGAACCCCACGCCCTCGTCTGCGCAGGTGCCGATCACCGTATCCACCGCCCGCAACCGGCCGTGCGTTGCCGCCACACCTTCATCCGGCCAAGGCACTATCCGGCCGTCATGGACCGGACCGAGCGGCCGGGGTTGCAACAGGGCCGGCTCCTGCGCAGCCATAAGCCGCGCCTGCAGTTCCAGTATCTCCCCCGCCGTCATCGCACGCAGGCGCTCCACGTCGCACTCCAACGCGGCACCCGCCTGTTCCGCTTCCGCTAGCGTCGGGAGCGGCCGCAGCGAGCCCGGACTTTGCAGGATGGCGCGGTGAAACAGCCCCTCCGCCCACGGCGAGGTCAGCAGCAACGACACGCTGTAGGCCCCGGCCGACTGCCCGAACACGGTCACGCAGTCCGGATCGCCGCCAAACCGGGCGATGTTGTCCTGCACCCACCGCAGCGCCGCGATCTGATCCTGCAGCCCGTAGTTGCCCGACACCCGGTCCGGCGACTCTTGCGTCAGCCCCGGATGCGCGAGAAAGCCAAACAGGCCGAGCCGGTAGTTGATGGTCACCAGCACCACGCCCCGACCGGCGAATCCCGCGCCGTCGAACATCGGCACCGAGCCGGCGCCATCGGTGAATCCGCCTCCGTGGATCCACACCATCACGGGCAGCGGACGCGACGGCTGCAGCGTTGGCGTCCACACATTCAGATACAGACAGTCCTCGCTCACCGGGCGGCGACGGGTGTGCTGCATCGCGTCGGGGCCGAAAGCTATTGCCGGCCGCACGCCGCTCCAACCCGCCACCGGCTGCGGCGGTTTCCACCGCAGCGGACCCACCGGCGGCGCGGCAAAGGGAATGCCCCGAAACGCGAGCACGGCGCCACGCTCGCCCGCCAGCACCCCGTCGCGCGTGGCCACCTCGACCGAATCCGGCGCGGCCGCGCCGTCCGCGGCGGAGGCCACCGTCCCCCATACGGCGGTCATGGCCAAACCCACCCTGATACTCGCGCTGATCTTCATGGCTGCGGCACCCGCACTTCACCTCCGATACTCCGCGACGACAATCGCCAATCGCTCCGCGTCAACTTGTCCAGCAAAGTCACGTTTGAACCGGACCGCCGGCGGTTGCCCGATGGATGATGCCTCTCCGCCGCCACCGCGCCGCGGCTTTTCCCGCCGCCCTGCCGCCGCCCGCATGAACACCTCCACGGTAGCCTTCCACCGTCCCGCGCTCCCCGTCGCCGGCGAGTGGGATGTTGTGGTCATCGGTGGCGGGCCGGCCGGCTGTGCCGCCGCCACCGCCGCCGCGCGCGAGGGCGCGCGCACGCTCCTGGTCGAGGCCACCGGAGCGCTCGGCGGCATGGGCACCGCCGCCCTCGTGCCGGCCTGGACCCCGTTTTCTGACGGCACCCAGATTGTCTATCGCGGCCTCGCCGAGCAGATCTTCCGCACCGCCAAAGCCGCCCTGCCCCACATCAGCGCGAAACATGTGGACTGGGTGCCCATCGACAGCGAGCGTCTCAAGCAGATCTACGACGACGTGGTGACCGCAGCCGGCGCGACCGTCCTCTTCCACACCGTGCTGGCCGCCGTCGAGCGCACCGCCGACGGCACCGTCACCCATGTGTTGGTCGCCAACAAACACGGTCTCAGCGCGCTGCGGGCCAAGGTCTTTGTCGATTGCTCCGGCGACGCCGACCTCGCCGCCTGGGCCGGCGCCCGGTTTCACCAAGGCGATGCCGGCGGCGGCAACCTGATGCCCGCCACCCACTGCTTCGTGCTGACCAATGTTGACGACTACGCCTATCTCAACGGTCCCAAGCTGCACGGCGGGAACGCCGCCAGTCCGGTCTATCGCATCCTCGAGTCGAAACGCTACCCGCTCATTCCCGACGCCCATCTCTGCAACAACCTCATCGGCCCGGGCGCAGTGGGCTTCAACGCCGGCCACCTTTTCCGGGTGGACAACACCGATCCGGCCTCCGTTTCCACCGCCCTGATGCAGGGCCGCCGCATGGCGCGGCAATACCGCGACGCCCTCGCCGAGTTTCACCCCGCCGCCTTCGGCAACGCCTTCCTCGCCGCCACCGGGGCGCTGCTGGGCGTTCGCGAAACCCGCCGCATCGTCGGTGACTATGTGCTCAGTCTCGACGACTATCTCGCCCGGCGCGACTTCCCTGACGAGATCGCCCGCAACTGCTACTTCCTTGATGTCCATTGGGCCGCCGCCGAACTGGCCAACTCCCCCGAAAAATGGCAGGCGTGGGATCAGGCCAGCCTGCGCTATCAGCCCGGCGAGTCCCACGGCATCCCCTACCGCTGTCTCACTCCGCGCGATCTGCGCAACGTGCTCGTCGCGGGCCGCTCGGTTTCCTGCGAGCAGATCGTGCAGGGCAGCGTGCGCATCATGCCCGCCTGTCTCGCCATGGGCGAGGCCGCCGGTCTCGCCGCCGCTCTCGCCGCCGCCACCGCGGGCGACGTTCACGCCATCAACATCGGCCTTCTGCGCCAGCGCCTCCGCGCCTGCGGCGCCTTCCTTCGCTGACCAATGCAGCGCACCGCCCTAAAGTTTCCCGGCCCCGGCCAGGTCTGCCTCGCCACCGACTCGCTCCCCGCACCACAACCCGGCGAACTGCTCCTCCGCACCACACGCACGCTCATCAGCACCGGCACGGAAGGCCGCATTTATGCGCGCGACTTCGCCGCCGGCACCCACTTCGCCCATTGGGTCAAATATCCGTTTCACCCCGGCTACTTGCACTGTGGTGTCGTGGAGGCCGTCGGGCCTGGTGTCACCGGCTGGTCTCCCGGCGACCGCGCTGCCACCCGCGCACCTCATGCCAGTCATGTCACCGTGTCGGCCGACCGCGCCGTCCCCGTGCCGGCGGCCGTCGCCGACGAGGAAGCCGTGTGGCTGGGGCTGGGCCGGATCACCCAGATCGGCGTGCGCGCCGCCGGCCACCAGCTCGGCGACACCGTGGTGATCGCCGGCCTCGGATTGCTCGGTCAGCTCGTTGCACAATATGTCGCTCTAGCAGGCGCACGCACCATCCTCGCCCTCGACCCCGCGCCCGCCCGCTTGGCCTTTCTCGCCGGTCTCCCGACCGTGCAACCTTTTGCCGGCTCCGCTGCGGACGCCCTCGCCGCCGTGCGGAGCGCAAACGACGGGTTCCGCGCCGATGTCGCCTACGACGTCACCGGCCACCACGCCGTGCTGCCTACCCTTCTCCCGCTAGTCCGCGATGCCGGCACCGTCGTGGTGCTCGGCGACACCGGCCGGCCCCACCTCCAGACCCTCACCCCCGATCTCGTCACGCGCGGCCTGCATCTCGTTGGCGCCCACGACAGCCAGGCCCCCGTGCAATCGCCGACCCGCGGCCTCTGGACCGGCCGGCGCATGGAGGAATTCTTCCTGCATCTGCTGACGCAGGGCCGCATGAACGTGCGGCCGCTCATCACGCACCGGTTCGCACCGGCTGCCGCCGCGGAAGCCTACGAGATGCTCCGCACCAGCCGTGCTTCGGCGATGGGCTGCCTCTTCGTCTGGAGTGACTGACGGCCCGCAGGGTCAACTTGTCCACCATCCGGGCCGTTGTCTCCTTTCTTCCGGCCCGGAGAGATGGCCTGCCGGCCGGCTCGTTACCCGGCCACCCCCATGCTCGCCGTCGTCCTCGAACAAAAACATGTGCTGCGCCTCCGCGAGATTGCGCTCGCCGAGGAGCCCGGACCGCACGATGTGCGCATCCGCATCCACACCGTCGGGGTGTGCGGCAGCGATGTGCATTACTATCGGCATGGCGCGATCGGGCCGTTCGTGGTGCGGGAGCCGCTGGTGCTCGGGCATGAGGCCGCCGGCACCGTCGTCGAGGTCGGACGCGCGGTGCCCCACCTGCGCGTGGGGGACCGGGTCTGCATGGAACCCGGCATTCCGGATGCCGGCAGCCGCGCGGCCCGCCTCGGTCGCTACAACCTCGATCCCGCCGTGCGCTTCTGGGCCACGCCTCCCGTCCATGGTTGTCTGCGCCCGACCGTGGTGCATCCGGCCGCCTTTACATTCCGTTTGCCGGACAATGTCTCTTTTGCCGAGGGCGCGATGGTCGAGCCGCTTGCAGTCGGGATGCACGCGGTCAACAAGGCCCGGGTCAGGCCGGGGGACGTGGCGGTGGTGATCGGAGCCGGCCCGATCGGTTTGCTGACCGCGCTCGCAGCGCTGGCAGGCGGTTGCAGCCGGATTTTTGTCTCCGACGTGGTTCCCGAAAGGCTCAGCTTGGCCGCCGGGCTTGGCCCTGTCACTCCCGTGGATGTGCGCCATGAGAATCTCGCCGGCGTGGTGCGTCAGGCGACAGACGGCTGGGGGGCGGACCATGTGTTCGAGGCATCGGGTCATGGGGCGGCCCTGTCCGATGCTCTGGCAGCGCTGGCACCGGGTGGGGCCGTGACGTTGATCGGCATGCCAGGCGCCCCCGTGCCCATCGACGTGGTGGCGGCCCAAGTGAAAGAAGCGCGCATCGAAACGGTCTTTCGCTACGCGCACATGTTCCCGCGCGCCCTCGCCCTGATGGAAATCGGCGCGCTGAACGTCCGCTCACTGATCACAGACCGCTTTCCCTTCGGTGACTCCTCGGCAGCGTTTGATTATGCGGCCAGCCCCAAACCTGCCACCGTCAAAATCCAGATCGAACTGCCATGAAATCTGAATTTACCGGCCAACGTATCCTCGTCACCGGTGCAGGCAAGGGCATCGGCCGCGCCATCGCCCGGCATCTCGCCGCCGCGGGCGCGCGGATCGTCGCCGTCAGCCGCACTGCGGCCGACCTCGCCACCCTCGGCCGGGAAATTACCTGTGAAACCCATGTGGCCGACCTCTCAGATCCTAGTGCTGTCGCCGCTCTTGTCGGGACCATGGGCGACATTGATCATTTGGTAAACAATGCCGGCATCTCCATCCCCCAAACGTTTCTCGACTGCACCGCCGAGGCCTTCGACCGCACGATGGCGGTCAATGTCCGTGCCGTGCTGTCTGTTTCGCAGGCGGTTGTCCGGCGTTGGATCGTCCGCGGCCATCGTGGGGCAATCGTCAATCTCTCCAGTCAGGCATCTCAGGCCGCTTTGCCCGCACATGCGGTTTATTGCGCATCGAAAGGCGCGCTTGACGCCCTCACCCGAGTGATGGCCCTTGAACTCGGTGCGCACGGCATTCGCGTCAATGCGGTCAATCCCACCGTCACCCTCACGCCGATGGCCGAAATGGCCTGGGGAGACCCGGCAAAGAGCGGTCCCATGCTGGCGCGGATTCCGCTGGGCCGGTTTGCCCGGCCGTGGGAGGTTGCCGCCGTCGTGGAATTTCTGCTTGGTCCCTCCGCCGCCATGATAACCGGCGCGGCCCTGCCGGTGGACGGCGGTTTTCTCGCCACCTGACCGTTGATGACCTGTTCCATCATTGCTCCGGGTGTCATTGCGCCCAGCCTTGCGACCATCCCCGCCCCGTGACCGGCCGACCTCCCGTGTTTATCCCTGTCTTGGCTTGCGTGCTATCCGCACACACGGCGGTTGCTTCGCTGCCGACCGGCCAACTTCCGGATGAGAGCACCGTGCAGGCCTTGGTCGGGGCAGCAGGGTTTCAGTTCCGCTCCGGAGAAAACCTGCTCAAACAAACCCGCCCGGAAGACAACTCACGCAGCGCGGAATTGGCCGGAGCGCTCCTGCTCATCGTCTCGCCTCCGCAGACCCGCACCAAGCTTGACGAAGCCGCCCGCCGTCTTGAAGCCCTCTCAGCCCTACCGTTTGATGACGCCGTGGCTGCCGAGGCCGCTTACCAGCGTGTCCGCCTCGCCCAAACCCGCGGCGAACTGGCCGACACCCCGCTGGCCGGGCGCTACCGCGAGATCTGGACAAGGTTTCCGGACTCACCCCAAGCGGAGCGCGCGATCGTATATGCAGCCATCGTCGTTCAACATCAACCCGGACCAATGGAGGCCCGTCGGACAGCGCTGTTGACCTTCGAAGAGGAAGTGCGCGGGCTACTGCGATCGCCCGCCGCCCGCCGGCTTTATCATCTCTCGGCCTCACTGGCATGGGGGCGTTTGTTCGACGACGAGGATCGTGCGTGCGCCCACTTGCTCGTTGTTTACGAGCTGGGACTGGCCAGTCACTACACCTTTTCCGACGTGCTGTTCCGGCTCGGGGAGTATCATCGGCGCAAGGGCGAGGAAGCCACCGCGGCGCGGTTTTTCCGGGAATTCGTCGCTCGCTATCCGGCCGACCGTCGCACCGACCTTGCCCGGTGCCTTGCCCTCCAACTCCAGCCCCATGAACCCTAGGCTCCTTGTCCTTGGCACTCTGTTGGTGCTGGCGCTGGTCACATGGCTGCAATTCGGGACTGGCGGTGCGCCTGCCGGGGCCGGCAACACCCGCATTCTACGGATTGCACACACAAACATTGATCCCGCCGTGCGGGAGGCTTTCGCCACCATCGCCCGCGAGTTCATGGCCAGCCGGCCAGGGGTGGAAGTGCGAATCACCGACGTCCCCATCACGCTCTACCGTCCTTGGTTGCACACGCAATTCACGGGAGGGACGCCTCCGGACATTGTGGAGGCTCCCGGCTGGCTGACTCCCGATGACGCGCTGGCCTACCTGGAGGAGCTTGGGCCGTGGCTGCGCCGCCCGAATCCGGAGAATCATGGCACCCCATTGGCCGACGTCGCTTGGCGCGACACCTTTCTGACCGGCCTCAACGAACAACCCAACTACTACGAAAGCATTCTCGGCCATTATTCGGTGCCCGCTTCCATCATGACGCTGCGGTTGGTGTTCAACCGCGACCTGCATGCAAGGATTCTAGGCCCGGCCGGCCCGCCGCGCACGGTGCAGGATCTCGCCCGGGCTTGTGATCGAATCACCCGGCACGGCCTGGATCAGGATGTCATTCCTTTGGCGGCGGCGGGCACCGGCGCGCGCATATTGCTCACGAGCATCATGCGCAGTTGCACGGTTTCCCTGCACCGCGACCTCGACCCGTTGGCCGCGGGCTGGAACTGGGACGATGAGGCCATCATCGCCTATCTGCAGGGTCGCTGGGATTGGGACACGCCCGCGGTGCAGACGGCGCTGCATCAGATGCGCGAGGCCGGCCGGCATCTTTCCCCCGGAGCTTTCCAGATGCGGGCAGCAGACGCTTCCTTCCCCTTCATGCAGGGAAGCGCCGTCTATTACGTGGCCGGCAGCAACGAGTTCACCACGTTGCTCAAGCAATGTGCCTTTCCGCTGGGCGTGGTCCGTCTGCCGGTCGGCGGGGTATCTGGAGCTGGCACGATGGCCGAAGGCAATTTCGTGCCCATGGCCAGCCTTGCGATTACCCGCGCCTCGCCCAACCGGGACCTCGCCATCGAGTTCCTGCACTTCCTGACTTCTCAGGAAGGTAATCGGCGGTTTTCCACCCTGAGTGACTGGCTGCCGGGCGTGCGCGGGGTCGAACCAGATGAACGGCTCGCGGACTTTGCCGCCGACACCACCGGCGATCCGCCAGGGTTTTCCTTCTGGCTGATGAACGACACCCGGCTGCTTGGACTATTGGACCGCGAGATTCATCGCCTTATCCGATACCAAGGCTCGGTGGAGGACTTTCGCAATGCGGTCGAACCTTCCTACCGGCAGCTCCTGCGGTTGACCCTCGAGCGCTATAGCCAGCGCATCACCCTCATGCAGCAGCGGCTCGACATTGCCCTTGGCGCGCAGGACCGCCTGCACGCGCTCGACCGCGCTCCCGAAGGGTTGCGGGAAACGGACTCGCTCTGGGAGGTCCAGGTGCTCTCGACGCTGCGGGCGGCCCGGCACCGTCATGCGCTGGGCGAAACCGCGGCCCATCCCTGATTGTCCATGCCACCGCCTGACTTGTCGCTTCATGCCCCTTTCCGGTTCGCATCCCCGCAACTGGCTCAGATTGCCATGCCCGTGGGCGGGCTGGGCGCGGGCAACGTATGTCTCAACGGCCATGGCGGCCTGCAGGATTTTTCCATCCGGCACCGTCCGCACACCACGGCGCTGCCCGATGCCAACGAGCCGGCTGATGCCGCCTTTGCGTTGCTGCGTATCGCCGGCCGCAACCCAATGGTCCGGCTGGTGGAAGGACCGCTGCCGCCGGGCAGGATCTATGATCAGGGTCTGCAAGCCCAGGGGCACCGGCAGGGCGGCCACGAAGGGCTGCCCCGCTTTGCGCGTGCTGTATTTGAGGGGGAGTTTCCTTTTGGCCATGTCCTCCTCGAGGATCCGGCCCTGCCGGTGACGGCGCGCATCACGGCCTTCAATCCCTTTATCCCGCTGGATGATCGCAACTCGGGCCTGCCCTGCGCGATCCTCGAATATCGTTTCCGCAACCGTTCGCGCCGGACCGTGCAATATGAATTTTCCTTCCATCTGTCGCACCTCGCCGCCGGCAATGGACGCGGTGAAAGCGCCGGCACCACCGCAATCGGCCGGACGGGTGTGCACTATTGGAATCGGGAGCATGCGCTGGACCCTGCGTTTGGCAGCGCGGCCCTGCTTTCGTTGGGCGGGGAGGCCGTCATCAAGGCGGGCTGGTTTCGCGGCGGGTGGTTCGACGCGCTGACTATGCTCTGGCGCGAGGTCGCCACCGGGCGGTTCCGTGCCTGCAGTGGCTCGCCACATGAATCCCGCCAAGGCCGCTCTGGCGGTTCATTGCTGTTCCGTGGGCGGCTGGCACCGGACGCAGAATCCTGCCACCCGCTCGTCTTGGCGTGGCATTTTCCAAATGCCGGCGTGGTGTCAGGTCCGGGCCGGCCGTTTCATGGCGAAGTTATCCGGCCGGCGCCGGGCCAGCCTCCTCCTTGGCGGCCATATTATGCGGGACAGTGGCCGGATGCCCCGGCCGTGGCACGGCATGTGCGTCGTCACTACGGGCGGCTCCGCGCAAGGACGCTGGTGTTTCGCGACGCGCTTTATGGCAGCACGCTCCCGCCAGCGGTGCTCGATGCCGTGAGCGCCAACCTCGCCATTCTCAAGTCACCCACCGTCCTGCGGCAGGAGAACGGCAACCTGTGGGGTTGGGAAGGTTGTTTCCCCGATCGGGGCTGCTGCCCGGGGTCATGCACCCACGTTTGGAATTATGCACAATCCCTATGCCACCTCTTCCCCGCGCTTGAGCGCACCCTGCGTGAACAGGAACTGCTCCGTTCGCAGGATCGGAGGGGGCACGTTGGCTTCCGCGCGGCCCTGCCGGATGGTCCGGCGCGGCATGACGGTCCCGCCGCCGCGGACGGACAACTGGGCGGCATTATAAAACTTTACCGCGACTGGCACATCAGCGGCGACACGGCATGGCTGCGACGCCTGTATCCGCACGCCAAACGCAGCTTGCGCTACTGCATCCGCACTTGGGATCCGGATCGCACGGGGTCGCTGGTCGAGCCGCATCACAACACCTATGACATCGAGTTCTGGGGGCCGGACAGCATGGGAGGCACGATTTACGTCGCCGCCCTGAGTGCCATGGCTGCGATGGCGTCGGCTTTGGGCGACCGGCGCATGGCCCGTGAGTCCGGCGACCTGGCAGAGCGCGGTGCACGGTTGCTAGATCTGAAGTTGTTCAACGGTGAATATTATCACCAGCAGGTGCGCTATCGCGATGTGCGTGACCGGACCGTCCTGCAATTGATCGATGATCCGAGGACCGATCCCGAACGGCAGCGTTTGCTGGATACGGAAGGTCCCAAATACCAATACGGCCCGGGTTGCCTTTCCGATGGCGTCCTCGGTGCGTGGCTGGCTTGGGCGGCCGGCCTGCCGTTGCCGCTGAACCCGGAGCGGGTGCGCCGCACGTTGGATGCGATTCACCGGCACAATTTCCGCAAAGACCTGCGCGATCATGCCAATACCCAGCGGCCCGGCTACGCCATGGGGTCCGAGGCCGGCCTGTTGCTCTGCTCGTGGCCGCGAGGCGGGCGGCCCACTCTGCCCTTCGTCTATTGCGACGAGGTGTGGACCGGGGTGGAATATCAGGTGGCATCCCATCTGATTGCGACCGGCCGGTTCCGGAAAGGGCTGGAGATCGTGAGGGCGGTCCGGCGCCGGTATGATGGCCGTGTGCGCAATCCCTACAACGAATATGAATGTGGCAGCTACTATGCTCGTGCCATGGCCAGCTACGCCCTGCTCCCGGCCTGTTCCGGCTTCCGTTACTCCGCGTTGGAGGAGACGCTTTGGTTTGGCCCTTCCGTCCGCACGCGGCCTTATGCCGTTTTTTTCTCCACTGCGACCGGCTGGGGTCGCATTGTCCTGAAGCGCGACCACCTGGCCGTGCACGTCACCGAGGGACGTCTGCGGTTGCGTCTTCTTGTGCTGACACTGGCCGGCCGCGAACATCGCCTCGTCTGGAACGTGGTTATCCGCGCAGGACGCACGGCCCGGCGTGCCTTGCGTGCCTGAACGGCCGGTTCAACCCGCCGCCAGCTCGATCTGCAACCGCGGACGCAGCACCTCCGCCCAAGCCGCATAGCCGGCGGGACTGAGGTGCAAGCCGTCCTCCGCGTAGAGCTCCGGTCTTGGTCGGCCGGCAGAATCCAGCATCACCGGGCGGATATCGATGAAACCGGTGCGCGGTTCCGTTTTCTCCCAAGCACGGATATGTTCGTTAACCTGCGTCTGCAACGGCAGCAATGACCAGCGGGCGGGACTCGGTTTGATCGAGACAAACAGGACCCGTGCCTGCGGCAATTCGCGCCAGATCATCTGGCAGAACGTGCAGTAATCCTCCGTCACCTGCGCGGCCGGTTTGCCATTGCCCAAATCGTTGTCACCGGCGCAGAAAAGAACGCGTCGCGGCCGGAAGGGCAGGACCAGTTGTGGGCAAAAATGCATGCAGTCCGATATTTCGCAGCCGCCAAAGCCATGGTTGAGCGCGCCGACGGCGCCCAAGTCGGCATCCAAGGTCCGCCACAGGGTGAACGATGAGCTGCCGATGCAGACCAAGGGAATTGGGGCGGACGGCGCGCGCTGCACGAGACCGGCCACTTCGCCCTCCCATTTCCAAGGACGCATGAGACTCCGATCCGGTGGTCGCGGGACAGTGTCGGGACTCATGCCCACATCTCCGGATTGGCGTAAGTGGAAGACTTCATGGTCGTGTGGCATCGACGGCTTGCAACAGAACGTGCTTTCATCCGCTCGCCGGGGCTTTGATCCCCGGCGGCGGAGTGAACGCGCTTTCTGAAAAATCAATTCAGAAAGCGACCCCCAAGTTCAGGTTGATGCTGCGCGGGGGGCCGAATGAGTGCACATCCTGACGATAGAGTTTGTCGAAGGCGTTTTGGACGTTGATTCCGATATTATAGCTGGCTTTGCCCATCTTGAAACGGGCGTTCGCTCCCAGAGTCACGATAGTGTAGTCGTCCATCCGCCAAGCCCCGGGAACAACCCCAGCGACGATCTCGTCCACATAACGCACGCCGCCAGTCAGGGAGATGTTTTCAAACACACCCATTTTCCCGAGGTTCTGTTTTACGAACACCGAGTAGGTGTTCTCGGGGGCATTACCCAAACGCAGACCTTCCCGGATGGGCGTAACCACATCCTTCTTCTTGTAGGCGTTCATGTGGCCATAGGCAAACACCACCTGTGTGTTTTCGAGCGGCATAAGGCGCAGGTCCACCTCCCAACCAGAGCTGTGATCCACAGCGCCGTCCTGCACCCATGGAGTGAAGACATCGCCGGTCGCGGGGTCGATTTGGTTGGGCAACTGCTGCATCTGGTTCGTGTTCTCGACGCGGAAGCGTGTGATGGTGCCGGCCACCTTGCTGTTGAAGAGTTCAAACTTCACGCCCACGTCCAGCCCTTCGCCCGTGAACGGTTGCGGCGTGAACCAACTGCCGTCCGGTCGTTGCTTCTGCCCTGCGAACTGCGGGATGAAGGATTCCGAATAAGCCGCGTAGATTGCCACTCCGGGATGCGGCTTGAAGACGATGCCCGCCTGGGGAGTGTTAGCCACGGGATAATCATCCACGGCGGCGGGCACGTTGGGCGTGTTTACGTTCCAAGCCGAAACCAAGACATCGTCGCGGCGCACGCCTGCCAAGGTGAGCACCCGGTCGTTGAAAAATGAGAGCTGATTGGTAACGAAGAACGCCTTGCTCTCCGCGCGGACCCGGCGGCCGGTGTTCACCGAGATGGCATAGTTCGTCGGGAAGGTCGGCATCGTGAACGTCCAGGTGGCCGGATTGTTCAGGTCCCATTGCGGGAGCAGGCCCGCGGGCGAGGTCGCCGTCAGCAAGTTCTGGAATTCGTCCCACTTGTTTTCATAGCCAATCAAGGTCTTTACGCCGATACCCATGACACGGGTCGAATGGTGCAGGTTGGCTTGAAACCAGCTCTCGGGCTGGCGCACGGTCTGCCGGTTGCCAGGGCGGCCAAGCAGGTTGGCGTTGGCACCGGTGATGCCGGTTGCGCCGACCCGGTTGTGCGCACCGTCGCGCACCGAGTAGGTGTAGTTGGTGCGCAGCGTGAGGCCGGAAAATAGCTCCGTTTGGAAATCGGCACCGAACAACTCGATAGCTTGATTATAGTATCCGTTGGGGTCGGCGAGATTGAATCCGCGTGTAATGTTGCTGGCCCATGGGTAAGTCGTGTAGTTGCGCAACGCCGTGCCATCCTGAGGAAGGCCGATGCGCTGCCCGCGAACCTTGCGGGAGGTGTAGTCATATTCGATCGTGAGCTGGGTCTTCGGCCGGATCCACCACGTCAGCACCGGATTGAACTGATAAGCGTTGGTGTGCATGCGGTCGATGTAGTTGCCGGCATCACTCATCATGCCAACGAGTCGGAAGCCCAAGCGCTTGTCGAAGAGCGGAACATTGGCGTCGAAAACAGTGCGGTAGGTCTCAAAACTGCCGAACTGCTGGCGGAGCGAGAAACGCTGGTTGGGCGTCGGCCGCTTCGTGATGTAGTTGACGACGCCACCGGGCTCGATCTGTCCGTAAAGCAAGGACGACGGCCCTTTCAACACTTCCACTCGCTCGATGTTGGCCGCCGCCGCCACCCGCAGACGGCGCAGTCCGTTGCGCTGCACCAAGCCGCCTTGCAGGCCGCGCATGAAGGGTTGGTTGGTCTCTCCTTCGAATGTGGCCGGCGCGTTGCCGTGGTTGACGTTGCTGGAGTATACAAAGACATCCGAGATGTCGAAAGCGTTGATATCGAGGATAAACTCTTCGGTGAAGACTTGCATGCTGAGCGGCAAGTCCATCAGCGGGGTGTTGACCATCGTGCCGGAGATTGAGTTGGTGGCATAGTAGCCACGATCGGCTTCGGTGTTGATCGTGAAGATCGGCAGTTCGACCGGAGCATTGTCGTCATCGGCCGCCGCCGTCCGCAATTGTGCTGTAGCCGAACTGAGCAGGAACGCGCCGGACATGACGGCGCTGCAAACGAGTAGTTTATTCATGGTAGGGGTGGGGTGAACGTCCGCACCTTGCCGCCGGTCCGTCCCTTCCCGCCAATCGATTGATCGTGGACACGTTGACCGGCGCGTCGCTCAACTTGTCCAACGCAGCAGGCTTTGTCCGGTATGTGCAGGCGGTTCTGCTGTTTTGCTTCGTCGCATGAATGTTTCCCTGCATTTCCCGGGCTGGGGCCGGACCGCCTCGGTCGCCGCCGGTTTGGTGGTATCGGCAGCGACCTTGTGCAGCGCCCCACGCTATCAGTTCACCCGCACCCTGACTGCTGACCGGCTGCTGCTCGACGGTGCGATGGATCCGGTGCAGCCCGGCGAGGTCATCGGCCTCGAGCCCGGCGAACGCCCTCATCTGGTGTTGCGTAACCTGCATGGCACGCGGCAACGTCCCATCATCATCACCAATCAGGGAGGCAAGGTTCGGATTGGCTCCGAAAACGTGGCCGCCGCCATCCTCGTGGACAATTGCAGCCACTTCAAACTGACCGGTGATGGGGATCCCGGACTGGTTTATGGGATCGAGGTCTTCCGAGCGCGCGGGCAAGGCGTGCAAATCGACAACTTCAGCACCGATTATGAGGTGTGCCATCTGGAAATTTACGGGGCGGGGTTTGCCGGCATCATGGCCAAGACTGATCCGCAAAGCAACGGCCGTGCTGTGCGCGGCACCTTCACCCAATACAGCACCCACCTGCACCACAATCATGTGCATGACGTCGGCGGCGAGGCCTTCTACGTCGGCAATTCCTTTTGGGCTTCAGGTGTCCCAGTGGTTATCGCGGGCGTATCCGGCCTGTTTCCCGCCGATCTTGTCGGGGTCTATGTCCACGACAATATCGTGGAACGCACCGGTTTCGATGGCATCCAGGTCGGATGTGCGCTTGAGGACTGCCACATTTACCGGAATGTCGTGCGCGACACCGGACTGCGCAACGTCCTGCACCAGCGCAGCGGCATCCAGATCGGGGAAGGCACCTCGGGCACGTGCCACGGGAACCTCATCGTCAATGCTTCCACCAATGGGATCGTCATGCTGGGCCGGGGCAACAACCTAGTTTACAACAATGTCATCGTGAACCCGGGGACCAATGGTATCTACTGTGACGATCGGCCCGGCGCCATTCCCGGCGGCTACATCCGCATATATCACAATACGATCATCAATCCCGCCCACTACGGGTTCCTCACAGCGAACAGCGCCGGGCCCAACGAATTCATCAATAACATCGTTGTCGGACCTCACCTCGATCCTGATGGCGGCGAAGGCCGGGCCGCGCGGGCGGAGGACGGTGCCCGACTGCTGGCCATCCACAATATCTGGCGGTCCGACGTCACCGAATTGCGCTTCGCCGATCCCGCCCGGTTTGATTTCAGACTCACCGCCGGTTCGCCCGCGATTAATGCCGGCACGAACCTTGCAGGCCGAAACGTGGATGAAGATCGCGCGGGGCAACACCGGTCGGCCGACAAAGCCAACGATGTGGGAGCTTATGAATACCAAGCCCCGCCTATGTGAGAGGTAGATTAGGAAGTTTGATCCCGTGAAATACCCACCCCGCCAGGCGACAAATGTGAACTGCTCGCGACTAGTTTAGGAAGAGACGCCCCGTAAATCATCTGCAGATAGCGTGTTGGAGAATCTCCCTAATCTGAGAATTTTGTTCACATTAAGCCCGAAGTGCTGGTGCCCCCGCCCCGACTTGAACGGGGATACGCGGTTTAGGAAACCGCTGCTCTATCCAGTTGAGCTACGGGGACCCAAGGATGAGCGCGGAGGTTGCAGCAGTTGAAGAACCTCTGCAAGTCGGACGAACTGCGTTTATGCCCCGGGCGGCGGCAGCTCTTCCTCGACCACTGGATTTTCCTCAGACGGTTCTTCAGAGGTCAGTTGGGCCGGATCCTCGGGTGGAGCCACTGACTCAGGCATTTCCGAAACCGGCGACTGCAACTGACCTTCAACCCCCTCGAAGGTCATTCTTCCTTCCTCCAGAAGTTCATCAAATTGCTGCACCGGCACGGGTGGACCTTGGAGGCTCGAAGGAGCACCAAAGAGGGACGAGGCATAAATGCCGGCATCGAAAATACGCCACTCGCTGCCGCCGTGGGCGTAAACCGAGTCAGTATCGGTCGCGAGCCAAGAGCGACCGTTACTAAACCCAAGCAAGAGTTGCCCAAAGGACAGGATCTCCGGCCGGGTGAAGCCCGGGGTGGAAATAAACCCGGGCGGCAGGTTGGTTGCCGGGCTTGAAGGCACACCTTGCGTTTGATCCGGACCGGTTACCGTTTCTTCGTCGCCATTCAAGAGCGGCTCCGCACCTGGTTCAGCAGCACCCAAGGTGCCTTGGCTGATCTGGCCCTTGAGTTCATCATTATGGGAAATCGCATCATCCCCCATGCCACCCTCGATAAAGTCGTCACCATTGCCGCCGTAGAGATTGTCGTCCTGGCCGTTACCATAAAGGAAGTCGTCGCCGACCATGCCGTGGATGGTGTCATCCCCCGCTTCACCGTAGATCGTATCGTTGCCGCCAATATCATCGGCGGACTCCGGCACCGTGTAGTCAAGCAGGTCGAAACCGCGCACGATGATGCTGGCGGTCCCTTCGACCGCATAGCCGAAGCTCAGGAAAGCACCGGAGTTGACCCCATTGATGCCCACGAGACGGATGATGTTGCCGTTGTCGCCAAGGATCACATCGGCATCGCGCGACCGCCCGTTGGGCGAGAGGTCGCCCACATCATCAATGGCTGCGGCCGTGCCGTTGCCGCCATAGATTGTATCGGCCCCATCAGGACGTTGAGTGCGGTCGGTTAGGCCGAAGAGGGAAGAGCTGCCGCCCACGATATCATCCTGGCCCAAACCGCCAAAAATAAGGTCATCACCACCACCACCCTCGATGTAGTCGTCGCCATCTGAGTCCGCGCCAACCCAGAAGTTGGTGGCGAAGAGAGCCTCCGCGGCAGCCCGCACCGCGGCACGGTCAATGGTGCCGTCGGGAGCGATATCCACCGGCAGCGTGGCATCGCCGTGGATAAAGTCGTCACCGAGCTGGCCAAAGAGCATGTCGTCACCCGCCCCACCCACGAGATGATCAACTCCATGGAGGGACGTATCCGTGTCGAAAGCATGATCAAGGATGAGGATCGCCCGCTCCTGCACGTCAAAGGGCCATGCCTGGGGATCGGGCAGCGTGAGGAAGTTTCCACGGCTATCAAACATCGCCGTGCCCGCCAGGACACGAAGCCGCGGACTGATGTTGTCGCCAGTGCGGAGGACCGAGGCGTTGTCGCCGGTGATCACGTCGAAGCCGGCACCGCCGTAGATAATGTCGTTGCCGTCCTGCCCGCCCGTCACGTTGTGACCGCCGACCAGATCGTCGTCGCCGGCTTCGCCGAAGATGATGTCATTACCCTGCTGGCCGAAGACGATGTCGTCGCCCGCGCCGGCAAAGATCACATCGTCGCCGCCGATCGGCCGGCCGTTGGCGTCGAAGTTCTGCGTGAAGATGGAGATGAAGGTAAAGGGATGGACATGCATGGCCAGCGGCAGCAGCTCCAACAGGATCGTGCCGGTGACCAGCGCATGGTCACCAAGCACGAGGTCGTTGCCCGCACCGGCATGAATGGTGTCGCCGCCGGTGCCACCGATAATCAAATCGTTGCCCGCGCCCGTAAAGATGAGGTCAGCGGCGCCTTCGACCGGGGCCACGGACTCGACCGTGGTGAGTTGGCCACCAGGCTGGAGGATGATGGCGTGGTCGCCTACGACCACGTTGTGACCGTCCCCGGCGTCGATCCAGTCGGCACCCGTGCCACCGACGATGCGATCGTGGCCCGACCCGGTGCGGATGGTATCGTCGCCCCCGATTTCCGGGGTGGTCGGAGTGAGCGTGGCAAATGCGCCGCCTTGGAAGGTGATGGTGGCGTGGTCGCCTGCCACGACGTTGTTGCCGTCGCCCGCGTCAATGACGTCGCCAGCCGCGCCACCCATGATGATGTCGTGACCGGAGCCGGTCGTGATCGTGTCCACACCACCGATAGCGGGGGCCAGTGCCTCCAAACGGCTGATCACGCCGCCGGAAAGGAACATCACACCGTTGTCGCCGATCACGACATTGTTGCCGTCGCCCGCGTTGATCACATCCGCCCCGTGGCCGCCAATGATAAGGTCGTGGCCGGAGCCCGTTGTGATGATATCCACCAAGCCTTCGTCAAAGTGCTCGGAAGCGATTTCGACCGGCACGCCGCCAACAAGGATGATCACGCCTTCGTCGCCCAGAACGATGTTGTTGCCGTTCCCGGCATCAATCGTGTCCGCTCCGTGACCGGCAATGACGGTGTCGTCGCCGGAGCCGGTGACGATGGAGTCGTCGTCCGAATTCTCCGGGGACAGGGACTGGAAGAGAATGGCGAGGCCAGCGCTGTAAACCGCGGTGCCGTTGTCGCCGAACACCACGTTGTTGCCATCGCCCGCACGGATGTCGTCCTGACCGAAGCCGCCGAAAATCAGATCGTTGCCGGACCCGGTCATGATAGTGTCGTTTCCACCTTGGTCATGAGCGAGCGACAGCGCCTCGGCCAG
>DDSZ01000035.1 GCA_002344205.1 Opitutaceae bacterium UBA2377 | reverse complement strand
ACGCCGGGCTCGCCGATGAGCACGGGGTTGTTCTTCGTCTTGCGGGAGAGGATGCGGATGGTGCGGCGGATCTCCTCATCGCGGCCGATGACGGGGTCCATCTTGCCCTTCCGCGCCTGCGCCACGAGGTCCACGCCGTATTTCTCGAGCGCCTGGTAGGTGGCCTCGGGATTGTCGGTCGTCACGCGCTGCGAGCCGCGCAGCTCCTTCAGCGCCTGGAGCACCTTCGCGCGGTCGAGGCCGAAGCTCTTGAAGAGTTTCTTCAGCGCCTCCGGCTTGCCGGTCTCAAGCAGGCCGAGGAAGAGGTGCTCGACGGACACAAACTCGTCCTTGAGCGACTTCGCCTCGGCCTCGGCCTTGGTCAGCGCCTCGTTGACGGCCTGGGTGACATAAACCTTCGACGTGTCCACGCTGCCGGACACCTTGGGCAGGCGCTCGAGTTCGCGGTCCACCGCAAGCTGCACCGCGCCGGGCGTGATGGCCAGCTTGTCGAGCAGGCCGGGCACGATGCCGTTTTCCTGACCGAGGAGCGCGGACAACAGGTGCCACGTGTCCACCTCGTTGTGCTGGAGGCGGCGGGCGGTGGCTTGGGCGTCGGTGACGGCCTGACGCGACATCTGGGTGAGTTTGTTGAAATCCATGATGTCCTCCCTTGTGCATACGGCGGGCCAAGGCCGGCGGCTGCCTTTCCCTCTGGGGCCCGTCCGATCCGGCCCCTCCCCTGTGCCAAACCGCCCACCCCTTTGTCCCAGCGCGGGACACTCTGGCGGAACGGGATTGATCCCGGCCGGCGCGCGCCCACGCTCCGCCAACCCATGGCCCAAGCCATCACCCCCGCCGCGCTCGTTTACACCCCACGCGAACCCCGGGCCATCGCCCATGCCGTCGCTGCCCTCAACCCCGCCGCCTGTCTGGCCGGCGGCGAGACGCTGCTCCGGCCCGGCGCCAGCGTCGTGCTCGACTTCGGCGAGGAACTCGTCGGCGTGATCGAACTCACGGCGGAGGCCGACGGTGCCACCACCGTCGAACTCATCGAGGGCGAAGACCTTGAGGAGGCTCTGCTCGTCCAAGACCCGTTCCCGCCGGACCACTGGTATCACCAGCCGCGCGACATTCTCCAAGTGAATCCCGGCCGCCAGACCCTGCGCAACCAGGGCCGCCGCGCCTTCCGCTTCGTCAACGTGATCGTGCACGGCCCCGGCGCGCTGCGGCTGAGCGGCGCACGGGCGATCCTGGAGCACGCGCCGGTCACCGACCGCGGGCATTTTCATTGCAGCGATCCGCTGCTCAACGATGCGTGGGCCATCAGCCGGCGCACGATGCGCCTGTGCATGCAGGGGTTTTATGAGGACGGGGTGAAGCGCGACGGCATGCTCTGGATCGGCGACTACCGCGTGGAGTTTCTCTGCGCCTGGCCGCTCTTTGCCGACGCCGCCCTCGCCCGCCGCAGCCTGGAAATGTTCGCGCAGTGCCGTCACGCCAACGGCAGCCTGTCCGCCGTCGCGCTTGATGCGGGCGGACACCTTTATCCGCGCGTTTCCTACCTTGGTGACCTCAGCACCCACGGCGGGCTGCACGAGTGGGTGCTCGACAACTACTGCGCGGACTTCGTGAGCAGCATCTGGGAATATGTGCTCTACACCGGCGACACCACCCTCGCCCGCGAACTCGCGCCCGTGACCCGCGGCGTGCTGGAGCATCTGGCCCGCGTGGACCTCGTCGCTGCCGTGCCCGGCCGCACCTTCATCACCGATAACCAACCCGAGACCAAGGACTGGTGGGGCAGCCGCGCCGCCCTCGGCTACCAGCTCGCCGCGACCTTCGGCGATGCCGCCAAACTCGCGGAGCATCTCGGTGATTCCTCCTTGGCCGCCCAATGCGGGACTTGGCGGGCCGCGCGCCTGCAGGAGACGGCGGAGAAATTCGGCAGCCCCGCGCAGGCCGCGTTGCGCGACGATCTGCCCGCCGGTGCCACGCGCAGCTGGCATGCCCATGCCGCGGCTTTTCTTGCCGGCGCGCTGGATGCGGCGCAGTTGCAGTCGGTGCATCCACGCTTGCAGGCCGATGCCGCCGTGCGGCGGCCGATGGCCGGCTTCATGGAGTTTTACCTGCTGCAAGCCTGGCTCGGCGCCGGACTCGTGCGCGAGGCGCTCGACGAGATGCGCTCCTACTACGGCCAGATGCTGCGCAACGGTGCGACGACCACGTGGGAACTCGTGTACCGCCGCGAACCCGGCATCGACCACATCCAACCCGCCGGTCGCAGTCATTGCCACGGCTGGTCCGCCGGCCCGGCCTGCCTGCTGCCCGCCTATATCCTCGGTATCACGCCGACCTCGCCCGGCTACCGCACCGTGGATCTCCGTCCTGCCCTCGGCGACCTCACCGGGGCCGAGGGCGTGGTGCCCACCCCGCACGGCGACATCCGCGTGTCCCTGCAAACCGGTCCGCGCGGGGAAGTCGTGCTGCCCGCCGGCATCACCGCCACCCTGCACCTGCCGGGCCGGCCGGCCACGACCTTGGCCGGTGGTCGAACCCACGTATTCGGTTAATGCCTCAGGTGCGGGCCGCTCGCTGCTCGCGCCACGCCTGCAAGACCTCGGCCTCGCGCTCCGCGCTCAACCCGGCGCGCAGCTTGGTGCGACGCGCTTCGGGCAAAGTGTTGAACCATGCCAGGGTATCCGCCGCGGTCACTGCCAATGGACGAAAGGTGAGCCCGGTTTTGAGCGCACGGGTGTTGTTCAAACGGGCGAAGCCGGTGTAGGCACCCTGCGCCGGCACCCACACGGGGAGATCGCTCCACGGGGCCACGCGCTGCGCCCGCAGAAAATCCACCGGGACCGCCGTGAATTGCGCCTCCCCGCCGACGGCCGTCCGGATGCCTTCCAGCATCGGCGCCACCGTAAGCTCACGCTCCGGCCCCATGGCGTTGAACACGCCCAAGACCCGTTGCTCGGCCATGCGGATCGTCCACTCCGCGAGGTCACGCGCGTCGATAAACTGCACCGGATCGGTGCCGTCGCCCGGTAGCAGCACTTCGCCGCCCCGCGCCATGCGCACCGGCCAGTAGGTAAAGCGGTCGGTCTCGTCGCCCGGCCCCACGATCAGGCCGGGCCGGATCACGGTCGTGATGTCCGGGAACTGCCGCGCCGCCTCCGCCTCGCAGGCGGCCTTGAGCGGACCGTAAAGCCCCATGTCGGCCTGCAGGCTGGCCCGCGTCTCCGCCATGACGTCGCGGCCGCGGTAAGCGGCAAGCGGCCCGCTTTCATCCATGCCGGGCCGGCTGGTGTCGGCGTAAACCGACAGCGTGGAGATAAAGACGTAATGCCCGATGCGGCCGCGCAGCGCGGTCCCGGCATCACGCACCCAGAACGGGACCGAGGTGGGATTGTCAATGCACACGTCCCACTCGCGCCCGGCCAGCGAGGCCAGGTCGCCGGTGTCGCGGTCGCCGGTGAGTTCGTCGACCTCGCCGGGCCAGTCCTGCGGCCGGCGGCCGCGGTTGAACAGCGTGATCCGGTGGCCGCGGGCCAGCGCGTAGCGCACCTGGTGCGGCCCGGTGAAACCGGTGCCCCCAAGGATGAGGATCCGCAACGGGCGCGCCGGTGGGGAGGCGGGGATTTGCGCACGTCCGGTCATGAGGGCGACACTGGCCAGCGCGCCGAGTTTTAGCAAATCGCGTCGGGTCATAACCGAGCACTAGGCGGCGCCTTTCCTCCCGCCAAGCCGTCTGCGACGAATGGTCGCGGGCTGGGGACAGGCGGCGAACCGGGGTCAAATTGCGAGCGGTCGCAAGGCTTCCGGTTTGAAACTGAAACCCCAGCCCGGCCGCTCCGAGGGATAGGCGAAGCCGTCCTCGATGCGCAGCGGGTGGTCGATGATGCCGTCCACCCAGTCGAACGACTCCACGCCGTAGGCGTCGGGGATGGTGCAGGCGAGCGACGCGTCGTATTCCTTGTAATAGTGCGGCAACACCGGCAGCCCGTGCGTGCGCGCCAGCGCCGCCGAGTCGAGCCAGCCCTCGACGCCGCCGAGCCGCAGGATGTCGGGCTGCCAGAGATCGAGCGCCCTGCGCTGCGCGAGTTCGCGCAGCGCGACCAAATCGTATTCCCGCTCACCCATCGCGAGCTTGATGCCGGCGCGCTGCTTCAGCCGCGCATAACCCTCAAAATCCGTGTGTTCCAGCGGCTCTTCGAACCAGTCGATGCCATGCGCCCGCGCCTGTTCGGCCAGGGCCTGCGCCCGCGGCAGGTCGAGCCCTTGGTTGGCATCAATCATGATGCGCACGTCCGGCCCCACGGCCGCGCGCACCAGCGCGATGCGGTGCAGGTCGCGCCCGAGGCCCTCGCGGGCGCCGACCTTGAGCTTCACCGCGCGAAAACCGCGGCGCACATAGCCCGTGACCTCGGCCAGCAGTTCGTCATCGCCGTAGGACAGCCAGCCGCCGCTGCCATAGACCGGCACCCGCGCGGCCTTGGGGCCGTCGCCCACCAGTTGCCACACCGGTTTGCCCGCCCGCCGGCCGCGCGCGTCCCATAGCGCGATGTTCACCAGGCCCCGCGCCCAGCGCAGGAGCCCCACGGCGCCAAAATACTCGAACTCCCGGTCGCATGTTTGGTCGAAACCCCGTGTGTCCTCCCCATCGCGCCCGATCGCCAAGGCCCGCACATCGGCCAGCGCCCCGCGGATCGCCGCCGGGTTGAAGTGAAACGCCAGCAGATACCCCTCGCCCGTCGTGCCGTCGGCCAGCGTCACTCGCGCGACGACAAAGTTGATCGCCGGAATCGCATGCGTCGCATCCGCGATGGGCCGCGAGAGCGGCGACTCGGCCTCGAAGAATTCAACCCGATTGATGCGGCTGGCGCTCATGGGGGGCATTCGCAGGCAGTGCGGATAGTTCCGCAAACCCAAATCAGCGGCTTGATTACATCTACCGCAAGATGGTGGACGCTACTGGACTCGAACCAGTGACCCCGTGCGTGTGAAGCACGTGCTCTAACCAACTGAGCTAAGCGTCCGACAGGGAGGGAGGGTTAAGCCACAACCCCCGGGGAAAATCCAACAAATTTTCTTGGATTCTAACCCGCCCCCCGCCGCCAAGCCCGCGGGGTGACCCCGAAGGCCCGGCGGAACTGGGTGCTGAAGTGCTGCGAGGAGCTGAAGCCGTATTGCTGCGCCGCCGTGGTCACGTCGATGGCCGGCTGGCGCAACGCCTCCCGGGCGGCATTAAGCCGCAGTTGCAGGTGAAACGCGGCCGGGGTCAGCCCGACCTCGCGGCGGAACTGCGTGCAAAAATGCGGCACACTCCGCGCCGTCGCCACGGCCGCGAGGTCGGTCAGCGGGAGGCGGCGCTCGAGATTCTGTTGCAGGTAGTCCATCGCCTTCTGCACGGCGTGCGAATACGGCAGCCGGCGCGCCGCCGGCTCCGTGCCTTCCGGTTTCGCGGCGGCCGCATCCAGCCGCTGCTCCAGCAGCACGATAAAAAGCCGGATGCTTGCCACGATCGCCTCGGTGCGTCGTGTCCGGTGGGCCACGACCTGCCGCATGAGCGCGCGCAACACCGGTTCAACCTCCTCGCAACCGGTCACCAGCCGCGGCCGCGCCGCCCGCAAACGAGCCGCCAGACGCACGCCATCGCGGCCGATTTTCTCAAGATCGACGCCCATCCACAGGTGATGATTCTCGGGGTTGCGCTTCGGGCCCGTGCTGTGTTTTTCGCCGGGATAGGCGATGTAGAGATCGCCCATGTGCTGCACGGAGGTTTCCCCGTGCGCCCGCCAGGTGCAACGACCGCGCGAAAGGTAGAGAAACTCGAAGGCAGGGTGCGTATGCGGCCCGCGATAATGCCCCTCGCAGCACAATGCCTCCCCGCAGTGCGTCAGCTCGGGCAGTTCGTCCACCGGCTGCTCAAAGACAAAACCGCTGATGATCTGGGGGTCGCGCAGGACTTTCATCGTTGGGAGGAGGGAGAATTTTTAACCACAGATGAACACGGATTCACACGGATAAAAATCTCATCCCCTGATCCAGCGACCTGATTGATCTCCAGATTCAGTTCATTCCTCAGCCCGGCAGGTGGCCGAGCGATTCGTTTTCGCCCGCAGCCGTGTCTATCCGTGTTCATCCGTGGTTAAAAAGTGCTTGGAATCTGCCTGTGCGCTTTCTTAACGCCAGCGTAATTTAATATACAAAGTCACAAAATATCCTGAACGCCAACCGGCCGGCGTCAGGCTATCGTGAATCCGTTACCCTTTCATGTCCGCCGCCCATCGTCTCACCCCGGATCAACAGCAATTTTACCGGGCCAACGGCTACCTCCTTGGCCTGCCGCCCGTCTATTCGCCGGCCAGGATGAAGCGGATCAACGCCGAACTGCCCAACCTGCTCGCGCTCCTCCGCCCCGGCGAGACGGCCGGCGACATCCGCGAGTGGCACCATACCAGCACCTATCTCTACGAAATCGTGATGAACCCTGCGATCCTCGACCTCGTCGAGGGCATCCTCGGGCCCGATTTTTACGTCTGGGGCAGCCATTTTTTCATCAAGCCCCCGCACAGCCCCGGCACCGTGCCGTGGCACCAGGACGCCTATTACTGGCCGCTCTCGCCCTGCAACACCGTCACCGTCTGGGTCGCCTTCGACGATGTGGACGAGGGCAATGGCGGCATGAAGCTCATCCCCGGCTCCCATCTGGGCGGCCTGATAAAACATGGCCGGACCGCCGACGCCAACGCCACGCTTTCCCTCGGTCTCGCGGACGGCTCCGCCTTCTCACCCGACACTGCCGTGCAATTCCGCCTCAAGGCCGGCGAGGTCTCGCTGCACGACGACCGCGCCATTCACGGCTCCCAGGGCAATCCTTCCGACCGCCGCCGCGCCGGCCTCACCATCCGCTACTCCGGCACCAACGTGAAGCCCGACCTTGCCGTCAGCCCCGATTTCGTCGCGCACCTCTGCCGCGGCACCGACACTTACGGCCACACGCCCTACGCGGCTGCTCCCACGACCCGCTACGGTCGCAAGGACTACCGGCGCAATGAAGCCCCGGCCGAAGGCTATCAACTCAACCCTGTCGAGACCGCGAACGCCACCCAATGAATTTTAAGGCAGGGGCGGTTATCCTTAACCGCCCGACTCTCGCCGCCAGCCAAGGGCCACGGCCCCTACCCGCCAACCTCCTCATCAATCAATCTTTCAACCCACCGCTCCCATGGCCACCGCTACCGCCCCCAATCCCTACAAACTCTCCGCCGCCCAGCGGAAATTTTACCACGAGAACGGCTACCTGCTCGGCCTGCCGCCCATCTACACCAAGGCGGAGATGGCCCAGCTGAACGCCGAGCTCCCCAGCCTGCTTGAGCTGCTGAAGCCCGGCGAAACCACCAAGGATATCCGCGAGTGGCACGAGACCAGCACCTACCTCTACGACATCTGCATGAACCCGAAGATTCTCGACCTCGTCGAGGGCATCCTCGGGCCCAACTTCTACTGCTGGGCCAGCAATTTTTTCATCAAGGACCCGCGCAGCATGTCCACCGTCGGCTGGCACCAGGATTCCTATTACTGGCCGATGACGCCCAACAACTCTGTCACTGTCTGGCTCGCCTTCGACGATGTGGACGAGGTCAACGGCGGCATGAAGCTCATCCCCGGCTCGCACAAGGGCGGCGTGATCAAGCACCGCAAGTCCACCGAAACCAGTTCCGTGCTCACGCTCGAGCTGGAGGACGGCAGCGACTTCAAGGCCGACACCGCCGTGCAGTTCCGCCTCAAAGCCGGCGAGTGCTCGCTCCACGACGACCGCGCCATCCACGGTTCCCAGGCCAACCCCTCCGACCGCCGGCGCGCCGGCCTCACCATCCGCTACTCGGGCACCAACGTGAAGAACGACATGAGCGTGAACCCGAACTTCAAAATCTACCTCTGCCGCGGCGTGGACGAGTTCAAGCACAACCCCTACGGCACGCCGCCGACGCAGCGTTACGGCCGCCCGAACTTCAAGCCGGTCAGCAACGAAGAAGCCGGGAAGGTGTGAGCGTTTAAAGTGAACTGTAGCCGCAGCCCAGTGGCGCGGTAGCGCCGGTAGGGTCCGCTCTCCGAGCGGACCGCTGCCAGCCCGGAGGGCAGGCCCTACCTTTTCCGGCTATAGTTTGATGAAATCGCTTTGGTCAGGTTCGCCACGGAGTCGCAAAGACACGGAAAATATCCTCTGAAGGCTTTCTCCGCGCCTCCGTGACTCCGCGGCAAAATCACTTCACAACCGCCGCGTAACAGCCAGGTTCACCACCGGCGTGTGCCGCCAGCCCGCCGCGCGCAGGTTGCTGCGCCAGCCGGCATGCACGGCGGCGTTCCATTTTTCCGCCAGCGGACCCTGCACGCCGAGGAACACCCGGTTCTGGTTCACGCGCCCCGCGGCGTGGTCGTGAAAAATCTCCTCGCTCACATAGGGCTGCCAGCCGTTGCCCCAGGCCGGGGCGGTGAGCATCAACCGCGACCGGCTGCGCCAGAAGTCGTCGCGGCCGCGGTCGAGGATGCGATACTCAAAGCGCTGCCGGAAACCCAGCCGCCAGTTTCCCGGCAGCCGGTGCGTGTAGGTGGCCGCCACGGCAGGCCGGATCTCGTCGCGCCAGACCAAGGCCGCACTTTTCTCCTGCTGAAAGCGCAGGCTGGTCGTGAGCGCCCACCGCGGGTCGAGCGTGCGGGTGAGCGAAGCATCTAGGTAGCTCTCGTAGTGCCCGCGGGCGTCCTCGCTCCATTTGTTGGAAAACGTCCAATCCGCCCGCTGGTCCTTGCCCGCGCCATGCCGCAGACCCGCCACGAACCAAAGCTCCGCCGGCTCGGCAGCGGAAATCAATTCCGCGCTCAGCAGCGCGGCTCCCAGACACAACAGCAGACGCGTGACCGTGATTGACATGCCGGGAACTTCGCACCGCCGCATCGGGTTGGCGACGGGAAATTATTTTCGAGTTTTTACCGCGCGCTTTCTTTCGGGAAAGAGTGTCCGGCAGATCTCGCACACCGTCCCGTCACAGCCGCGTGCCGTGCAATGCTCACGGCCGTAGAAGATGATCCGCAGGTGCAGTTGGTTCCAATGTTCGCGCGGGAAGAGTTTTTTCAAATCCCGCTCGGTCTGTTCGACGCTGCGCCCGTCGGTCAGCTTCCAGCGCTGTCCGAGACGGTGAATGTGGGTGTCCACCGGGAACGCCGGTTCGCCAAAGGCCTGCGCCATGACCACGCTCGCGGTCTTGTGCCCCACCCCGGGCAATGCCTCCAGCTCCACGAAGGAGCGCGGCACTTCGCCACCGTGGCGCTCGATCAGCAGTTGCGAGAGCCGGGAAATGGCCTTCGCCTTCTGGGGCGACAGCCCGCAGGGCCGAATGACTTCCTGGATGCGGGCGACCGGCACCTTCGCCATGGCCTGCGGCGTGTCGGCCAGCGCCCAGAGCCTCGGTGTGACCTCGTTGACCCGCTTGTCCGTGCACTGCGCCGAGAGCAGCACCGCCACCAGCAACGTGTAAGCATCCCGGTGGTCGAGCGGCACGGGGGTCTCCGGGTAAAGTTCCGCCAGCCGCCGGTCAATGTAGGCGGCACGCTCGGCCTTGGTGCAAAAAGGTTTCGGACGATCCACGGAAAGCCCAGCAGAGGGGCTTTGCCCGTGAAAACAAATCCTTAATTGGCCGGTGCCGGACAAATCGCGATTGCGCCCGTCCGGCCCCGGCATAGGTTGCGCCGCATGCCCACGCCCCGCGACCTGCTCGCCCCGCTCGATACGTTTGAACGCCGGCACACCGGCTCCCCGCCCGCCGACATCGCGGCCATGCTGCAGACGGTCGGCCACGCCAGCGTCGGGGACTTGGCGAATGCCGCCGTGCCCGCGCAGATCCGCCTGCACCGGCCGCTCCACCTGCCCGCCGCGGCCGGTGAATCCGCCGCCCTCGCCGAGCTGCGCGAACTCGCCGCGCAAAACCAGATCTTCCGCAGCTTCATCGGCATGGGCTATTACGACACCGCCGTGCCCGGCGTCATCCAGCGCAACATCCTCGAGAA
>DDSZ01000003.1 GCA_002344205.1 Opitutaceae bacterium UBA2377 | reverse complement strand
CAGTACCTGCTGGGCACCTCGATCGCGCGGCCGCTGATCGCCAAGAAGCAGATCGAGATCGCCCGCAAGATCGGCGCGGACGCGGTCGCCCACGGCGCCACCGGCAAGGGCAACGACCAGGTCCGCTTCGAACTCACCGCCTACGCCCTCCTGCCCGGGGTGAAGATCATCGCTCCCTGGCGCGACAAGGAGTTCAACTCCCAGATCAAGGGCCGCGCCGAGGCCATCGAATACGCCAGGAAGTGGGGCATCCCGGTCAAGGCGTCGAAGAAGGATCCCTGGTCCAGCGACGACAACCTCCTGCACATCAGCTTCGAGGCCGGCATGCTCGAGGATCCGGCGGCCGAACCCCTGGAGCGCATGTTCCAGAAGACCCTGCCCCTCGCGCAGGTGAAGGCCAGACCGCAGACCATCACCGTCGACTTCGTCGAGGGCGTCCCCGTCGCCCTCAACGGCAAGAAGATGTCGCCGGCCAAGCTGCTCCAGGCTGCCAACGATATCGGCTTCAGGCACGGCATCGGCCGCATCGACCTGGTCGAGTCGCGCTTCGTCGGCATGAAGTCCCGCGGCGTGTACGAGACCCCCGGCGGCACGATCCTCATGCACGGCCACCGGCAGGTGGAATCGCTCACGATGGACCGCGAGGTCATGCACTTGCGCGACTCGCTCATCCCGAAATACGCCGAGCTGGTCTATTACGGCTTCTGGTTCGCCCCCGAGCGCGAGGCCCTGCAGGCCCTCGTGGACGAGTCGCAGAAGCACGTCACCGGCACCGTCCGCCTCAAGCTCTACAAGGGCAACATCATCACCTGCGGCCGGAAGTCGAAGTATTCGCTCTACGACATGAACATCGCGTCCATGGAAGGCGTGAAGTCCTGGTATAACCAAACTGACGCCACCGGTTTCATCCGGCTCAACGGTCTCCGCCTGCGCGCGCGCAACCTCGCTCAGGGCGGCCCCAAGCTCTGAAGTTAGGAGCGCGGTTGTAAGGCGGGTCTCCGAACCCCCGCCTTCGCAGACGAGCAATAATCGAGGCGGGGTTCGGAGACCCCGCCCTACACGCCAAGCCATCACCCATGAAAATTTCCCAAGTTGCCGCCCAGCTCTACACGGTCCGGGACCATTGCCGCGATGCCGCCGGTCTGAAACAGACGGCGGCCAAACTGCGCGCCATCGGCTACCCGGCCGTGCAGGTGAGCGGCATCGGCCCGATTCCCGATGCGGAAGTCGTCGCGATCCTGCGCGGCGAAGGCCTCACCATCTGTGCGACGCACGAGCCCTCGCAGCAGATCCTGGATGAGCCGGAGGCGGCCATCGCGCGGCTCCAGCGGTTGGGCTGCCGGTTCACGGCCTATCCCTATCCGGCTGGGATCGACTTCACCAATGCCGCGCACGTGGAGACGCTCGTGCGCAAGCTGGATGCGGCCGGGGCGAAGTTTCGCGCCGCCGGCCTGCAGTTGGGCTACCACAACCACGCCATCGAGTTCGTGAAATTCCGCGGCGCGCCGGTGCTGGAATATATCTATGCGCAGACCGCGCCGGAAAACCTCAGCGCGGAGATCGACACCTTCTGGATCCACTACGGCGGCGGCGACGTGGTGGAGTGGGTGCGCCGGCTGCGCGGCCGGCAGACCTGCATGCACCTGAAGGACTACGGCTTCACCGCGGAGAACAAGCACACGTGGTGCGAAGTCGGCACCGGCACGCTGCCGTTCGCCCGCATCATCGCCGAGGCCGAGGCCGGCGGCTGCGAATGGTTTATCGTCGAGCAGGACACCTGCCCGGGCGACCCGTTCGATTCGCTCCGCCAGAGCTTCGATTATATCCGGGCCAATCTCGTCAGCTAGGGCAAAACTGCGCCGTTGTGCTGAGGCGCGGTAGCGCCGGTAGGGTCCGCTCTCCGAGCGGACCGCGGCCAGCCCCTCTGCATGGCGCGCCCGCCAGCAGGCTGGCCGGCGGTAAATGAGGCCGCCGGCCTTGCTCCAGTCCTGCCGAAGGGCCCGCCCTGAGCCTGTCGCAGGGCTTGCCCCCCTGCCTCGGCACGGCTCTGCTTTCTCATCCCCATGGCGCCGCCTGATCCCGCAGCCTCCTTCATCGCCCGCTGGTCAAAGGCCGAAGCCTCGGAACGCGCCAACTACGTCCTCTTCCTCTCCGAGCTGTGCGACCTGCTCGAAGTGCCTCGCCCCGATCCCGCCGGGCCCGACACCGCGCAAAACGCCTACGTGTTCGAGCGTGCCGTGACCTTCCACCATCGCGGAGGCAAGACCACCACCGGCTTCATTGATCTCTACCGCCGGGGCAGCTTCGTCTGCGAGTGCAAGCAATACGCCAACCGCACCGAGGAAACCGCCGAGCTTGCGCTCGCGCTCGCCACCGACTCCGCCCCGGCCAAAAAGTCCAAACTCGTCCGTGGCAGCGAGGCATGGGACCGCGCCATGCTGGAGGCCCAGGGCCAGGCCGAGCGCTATGCCCGCAGCCTCCCGGCCGATGAGGATGCGCCGCCCTTCCTGCTCGTCGTGGATGTTGGCCACGTGATCGAGCTCTACGCGGATTTCACCCAGAAGGGAAAGGCCTACCTGCCGTTCCCCGATGCCCGCGCCCACCGCATCCGGCTCGCGGAACTCGCCCGGCCCGAGGTTCGGGCAAAACTCCGCACCCTCTGGCTCGACCCCCATGCGCTCGACCCGGCCAAGGTTTCAGCCGCCGTCACCCGCGAGGTCGCCGGCCACCTGGCCGAGCTGGCCAAGTCCTTCGAGCAGTCGCACGACCCCGCCACCGTCGCGGCGTTTCTTTCCCGCTGCCTGTTCTGTATGTTTGCCGAGGATGTGGAGCTGCTGCCGAAGGACAGTTTCTCCGGCCTGCTTGAGTCGGTGAAGGGCGACCCCGGCGCGGCCGTGCCCATGCTGGAGCAGCTCTTTGCCGAGATGAACACCGGCAAGTTCTCCGTCATCCTCCGGCAAAAAATCCTGCACTTCAACGGCGGGCTCTTTGCAGAGTCCCGCGCCCTGCCGCTCAACGGCACGCAGCTCGGCCTCCTCATCGCCGCCGCCAAAAAACAGTGGCGGCACGTCGAGCCCGCCATCTTTGGCACCCTGCTGGAGCGCGCGCTCAATCCCGCCGAGCGGCACAAGCTCGGCGCGCACTACACTCCGCGCGCCTACGTCGAGCGCCTCGTGCTGCCCACGCTGGTCGAGCCGCTGCGCGAGGAGTGGGGCGCGGTGAAGGCCGCCGCCGTCACCCTCGCCAGCCGCGGCGACCTCAAGGCCGCGATCAAGGAAGCGCGCGCCTTCCATCACCGGCTCTGCGCCGTGCGCGTGCTCGACCCCGCCTGCGGCTCGGGCAACTTCCTCTACGTCGCGCTGGAGCACCTCAAGCGGCTGGAGGGCGAGGTGCTGCAGCTCATTGAGTCCTTCGGCGAAAACATGCGGCTCGACCTCGGCGGCGAGACCGTGGACCCGCACCAGTTCCTCGGGATTGAGATCAACCCCCGCGCCGCCACCATCGCCGAACTCGTGCTGTGGATCGGTTACCTGCAATGGCACCACCGCAACCGCGGCGCCACCGAGTGGCCCGAGCCCGTCCTCCGCGCCTTCAAGAACATCGAGTGCCGCGATGCCGTGCTCGCGTATGACGTTGAGGAATTCGTTACGTCAAAAATGGCTGAGGCTGATCCAAAGATTCCTGGACTACCCGACGATTGGCGTCGGTTTGTGGACTCACACTCAGGGGTAATTTTTGTTTGGGATCAAAAAACCGAGAAGAAGGAGCCAGTCAGCGGCCGCAATATTCCAGACGAGAAAGCCACCGTTCCACTTCGTCGTTACACCAATCCGGCCCCGGCAAAGTGGCCACGTGCTGATTTCATCGTGGGCAATCCGCCTTTCATTGGCAACAAACGCATGCGACGCGATTTAGGCGACGGCTACGTCGCAACACTAAGAAAGGTGTGCAAGACTGTGCCAGGTTCAGCCGATTTTGTTATGTTCTGGTGGGATCATGCAGCACGCCTTGTTGGCGCTCAATCTGCTGCTCGATTTGGCCTAATCACCACCAACACTATCACTCAAATTCAGAGCAATAAGGTCGTAGCAAACCATTTGGCCGGTGGACTTTCTCTTTCGTTTGCGATTCCTGACCACCCATGGGTCGACAATGCAGACGGTGCAGACGTTCGCATCGCAATGAGCGCTTGCCGAAAAGGCGATTACTCCGGCCACTGCCTTGAGGTGCTAAAGGAAGCTCCACTTGCTGACGGTTCCAGCGAGATCTCGTTTAGGGAGTTCACTGGTAAGATCACGTCACGATTCACAACGGGTTTGGATCTGCGAAAAGCCAAGCCTCTACTCGCAAATTCAGGGGTCTGTTTCCAAGGGGTGAAGCTTGTCGGAGACGGTTTCCAAATCACTAAGGATCTTCGCGATACCTTTGTGGCTGAAAGTCCTGACAACTCGGCACGACTTCCACGCTATTGGGCAGGTAAGGATCTAACCGAGATTCGCCCATTGCGACATGTGATCGATTTGACCGCGCTGACAGCGGACCAGGCTCGATTACAGTTTCCGCGGCTCCACGAACATCTCCTAACGCACGTCAAACCCGGGCGAGATGCCAATCGCGACAAAGGATTCCGTGAAAAGTGGTGGCTATTTGGAAGACCGAGGATGGAGCTGAGGGCTGCGATGCGCGCGAGCCCTCGTTACTTCGTCACGAGCGAAGTCGCAGAGCATCGTGTCTTCGTTGCACTCGATTGGCCGGCAAATCTGATCGATGGGGGTGTGATAGCGATCGCGTCCCCTGACACCTTCATTCTCGGGGTTCTTTCAAGCAATATACACTTAACGTGGGCATTGGAGGCCGGCGGGAACTTGGGCGTCGGAAACGATCCCCGATACCAAAACGAGGTCTGCTTCGATCCCTTCCCGTTCCCAGACTGCACCGAGAAGCAGAAGGACAAGATTCGGCAGCTGGCCGAAGAACTCGACGCCCACCGCAAGCGCGCGCAGGCCCAGCACAAACTCGGCCTGACCGATATCTACAATGTCCTCGAAAAGGTCCGCGCGGGTGAAGCGCTCACCGCCAAGGACAAGGCCATCCACGAGGCCGCGCTCGTCTCCACCCTCCGGCAGCTTCACGACGACCTCGATGCCGCTGTCGCCGCCGCCTACGGCTGGCCCTGGCCGCTGACCGATGCCGAGATTTTGGAACGCGTGGTCGCCCTCAACGCCCAGCGCGCCGCCGAGGAAGCCCGGGGCCACATCCGCTGGCTGCGCCCCGAGTATCAGCAGCCCCTCTTCGCCGGCACGAAACAGGCCAGCCTCGGCCTCGACGACGGCCCCACGCCGTCGAAGCCTAAAGCTAAAAGCTTAAAGCCTAAAGCTGGCGCGAAAGCGCCCTGGCCCAAAACCATCGCCGACCGCGCCAAGGCGGTGGAGTCCGCGCTCACCGCCGCCGAGCACCCGCTCACCGCCAAGGACCTCGCGAAGCAGTTCTCCCGCGCGAACGAAAACGATGTGCAGGAAATCCTCGAAACCCTCGCCGCCCTCGGCCGCGCCCACCCCGGCGACGCGAAGGGGACGTATGTGCGGTAGGGTTTGCGTGTGGTCATTAGCTTGTCGTTAAGTCCAAACCCAAGAATTCTGAGCCTGAGCCTTCACCCATGTCCCTCGACCAACTTGAAGCCGATCGGTTGTTGTCCATGCCAAAAGTCTTTTCCGAAGAAGTGGCGCAGGTTGATTTTCCCAAGTTTCAGACATTCGAGGCCGAATACGCGTTGCATGGGCTGGGAAACAGAGAGCAATTTTCGTTGGACCTCGAACGCGGTAATCGAAAGCGCGCCAGACTGAAGTTTCAGACCCGATCTCGAAAAATCTACATTCTGGCCCGGATTGACATCGAAGGCAGGCCGCATCGAAACCCGGTTGACGCCCCTCATCGCCCTAACCAGCGACTCGTCGGCACTCATATCCATCTTTACCGTGAAGGGTTTGCGGATCGAGTGGCCTACTTGCCGGAAGATCTCCCGCAGTTCATCGCTCCAGCGGCGAATAATGACGTCTCATGGCTTGTAGCTTTTTTACGCTTCTGCAACGTGGTGGAGCTGCCGACAATTCAAGAAGGGATATAGCCATGCTTGCTGCTGAAGGAAAACGTTTGATCGAGGACTACCTGATTTGGCTGAAGGAGGGATACCACCTTGAGTCAACGGAGGGCTATACGCTGATTTCGACGCCTTTTCTCGATCCACATAACGATGAAATCCAGATTTTTGTTGAGCGGCAGGACGATGTTTTACGACTGACTGATGATGGCTACACCTTGGCGGACCTCGGTGATATGGGCCTTGAGATCAACACGGATAAGCGTGAAGCCCATGTTCGTCAGATCCTGAATGGATTTGGGGTCAGACTGGATGCAGGCGGCCAACTTTCGGTAACCGCAACTTCCCGCGATTTTCCGCAAAAGAAACACAACCTGATCCAAGGGATTCTCGCGATTCACGATCTCGCGGTCATGGGGCAATCACATGTGCTGCAGTTTTTTCAAGAAGATGTCGCAGCGTTTCTACGGGAAAAGCAGGTGCCTTGCATTCGTGGAGTTAAGCTATCCGGGCGCAGCGGATTTGATCATCATTTCGACTTCGTTTTTGCTGCCGCCGGCAGACGCCCGGAATCTGTGATGCAGGCCGTCAATGTTCTTACCCGTGACCTTGCCACAAGTGTGGCCTTTGCGGTTAACGATGTTCGGCTCCAGCGGGGAAATCAGGCTTTCTCTGCATATGCGATGGTGAACGATCGCGACGCCAAGCCCTCGGGCGATCACCTTGAGGCGTTAAGTGCGTATGGCATAAAGGCATTTTTATGGAGTGCGCGTGATTCAGCAGTGGCTGTGCTTGGGTCCAATTAATTCCCAGGCATTGATTCTTGGGCAACCATGCGTGTGACCTTGGACAAGAAATGGACCGATGAACTCGTGAAACTGCCCGAGTCGGGCATGGGCTATCAGCGCGTGGATGTGTTTTTCGCCGACAGCCAAGTGGCCTGCGATGTGCCCGTCTATAATGCCGAGGTCGCCGAGCTGCCCGAGGAATTGGCCACGCTCCCGATCCGCAGCATCACTTTGCACCGGAGCTGAGTGCAGTCCTCATGGCCGGCTTCACCGACCGTTGACGGCGTCGCCTGCTCGGTGATCTGCCGTGGAAGGCTCAAGCAGTCGCATGCGGCCGAACCTGCGGGTAACTCCGGTAACTCAATTGTCTCCATTACACTTCTTTTCACTTTTCTTCATTGGGGGGCTTGACAGCCATTTTCCCGAAAATCTGTCAAAATCTCCCAAATTGCCATGAAACGCCCTTGCAGAGGCCTTGCAGACCCCTTGCAGGATTCCCGGCCCTTGCATCAAAAATCGCAGGTTTCTGTAAGCTATTGTATTTCAATAATAAGTGCGATTTATGTCATCCTGCCCAAGGCGATTTGTTATAATAGGGGATGCACTCGCAACCCTGCCTGCACTCACGATCACCCGCCGAAAGGACGGTTTCATCCAGCCAACCGGAGGTCTGCCCATGAACTCCTCCGCCATCGCCGATGTGGCTTACGACCCATCCTCGCGCACCTTGCAGATCACGTTCCGCAGTGGCGGCACCTACACCTTCCATGGGGTGCCAGCCGATATCTACCGGGGGCTGATCACGGCCTCCTCACCCGGCAGTTTCTATCACAACCATATCCGCGGCCGTTTCCGCTGACCCACCATGAACACCGGCAATGGCAAGATCGCCCGTCTCCAGCGCGTCGTGCGGGAGGAGCTCAACCGGCGGCTCGATGACGGCGAGCCCGCCGACACCCTGCTGCCCTGGCTCAACGCCCGGCCGGAGGTCCAGCAGGTGCTCGCCGCACAATTCGGCGGGCGGCCCGTGAGCCCGCAAAACCTGAGCGAGTGGCGCCAGCGGGGTTTCCGCATCTGGCAGCGCCAGCGCACCGCCTGCGAATCGGCGGCGGCGTTGGCCGAACGCGGGCAGGCGCTGGGCAAAACCACCCGTCAGCCCCTGAGCGACCATCTTGCCCGCGTGCTGGCGGCCGAGCTATTCCAATGCTTGGAGGCCCTGCCCGAGGGCGACGCCAACCCGCAGGCCCGCTGGCAGCAATTGCGCGAGATCATCCACGAGGCCCGCCACCTGCGGCGCGGCGATGCCAACGCCCGGCGGCTGCAGATCGAGGCGGAGCGCTGGACGCACCAGCGGGAGGTGCAACAGGAGCGCTGGGAGTGGGAGCAGAGCGCGCACTACGAGGCGGAGAGAAAAGAGATCAGTGAGCGGTTTCGCCGCAAAGCTCTGGCCCCGATCCACGCGGCCAGCACGCGCAGCACTCTCAGGGAGGTTTTCAAGGATCACCCAATGGTGGACAAGCTCGTCTGGTATTACAGCGGGGTGCTCCACGATCTGCCCCCGGAGGATTGGAAACCGCCGGAATCCCGGACTCCGAAAAATCCGGGTGAATCAGAGCCAATCAAACCTGTTCAAGGCAAATAAGCCGCCGCCTCTTTCGTTCTTTGACAGTCCAGTCAGTATTCCAGCAGTGCTGCCGCAGCATGGGTGGGTTCGCCGGTGCGGGCGGGCCCACCCAGGTTGGCGGCTGATCAGAACAGCGCGCCCGCGACGACACCCACGGCCGTGATGGGGCCGGAGTCGCCCATGCCGTCGAGCGCGCGGTCGGCCTTGCGCAGGGTGCCCTGCACCTCCCGGATGAGGCTGTCGTCCGTGATGAGCTTGCCCAGGGTGCCCTCGCCCTTGGCCAGCTTGTCCGAGAGTTCGCGGAGGTTGGCGGCGACGGCCTTGATGTCGTTGCCGGCTTGGTCGTCGTAGATGAGCGTGCCGAGCGTGCCTTGGCCGGACTTGACCTGGGCGACGAGGGTTTGGGCTTCGCTCATGAAATTGCGCGCATCGCCGGCGGCCACCTTGAGTTCGCCGACAGAGGCAAGCAGGTCGTCGTGCAGCTGCGGGTCGTTGATGAGTTTGCCGAGGGTGCCTTCGCCGCGGTTCACCTTGGTGGTGATCTCCTGCAGGTTGCTCATGGTGGCGTCCACCTTGGCGCTGTTCTCCGCGATCAACGTGTCGAGGCGCTGGAAAAGCCCGGGCTCGCCTTCCTTGCCGCCCATCACGGAGCTGATGGAACCGAGCGCGCTCTCCAGCTTGCCGCCGAGATCGCCCAACTGGGTCATGATCGTATTGAGGTCGGGCGAGGCCTGGGTGCGGATTTCCGCGCCCGCGGCCAGCGGTGCGGCCGAGGTGCTGCCCAGGTCAACGGCGATGTAGTTGGTGCCGAGCAACCCGGCCGAGGCGATGATGGCCTTGGCGTCGCCGGCGATCTTGACGGTGGGATCGATGCGCAGCACGGCCTCGGCCCGCTGGCCGGCCAGTCGGGTGGACTCGACCATACCGATGCGGACGCCGGCCATGCGCACGTCATCGCCGGCCTTGAGTTCCTTGAGGTTGTCGAAGCCGGCGACGAGGTTGTAGCCCCGTTTCTTGAGGGCATTGCCGTCGCCGAGGGTCTCGTAGCTGACCCAGATGAGGGCGAGGCCGAGGAGGAAGAAAAGCCCGACGCGGGCGGTGTTCTGTGTGGTGGTCATGGCGGTGTGTCGGTTTGCGGAAGGAGGGAGGCTCAACCGGCCAGCTCCCGGAAGCGGGGCTGCTTGAGGTTGATCTTGGGGTTGAGGAAATCGGCCACGCGTTCGTCCGTGGTCTGGCGCAGCCCGGCCGGCGGGGCGACGATGGCGAGGCGGCCTTCCATGAGGATGCCCACGCGGTCGGCGATGTTGAGCGCGAGGTCGCGGTCGTGCGAGACGACGATGGAGGTGACGTGGTATTCGTCTTTCAGGGTGGCGATGATTTCGCTGATGGTGGCGGACATCACGGGGTCCAGCTCGCTGGTCGGCTCGTCGTAGAGCATGAGCTGCGGCTCCTGCACGAGTGCGCGGGCGATGGCCACGCGTTTGCGCATGCCGCCGGAGAGCTGCGACGGGTATTTCCCGGCGGCGTTTTCCAAGGACAGGATCTGCAGGGCGCGCATGACCTTCTCGCGGATGCCGGCCTCGCTGGCGAGGCGGTGTTCGCGGGGGTAGAGGGCGAGGTTGTCGTAAACGGTGAGCGAATTGAACAGCGCGCCGGCCTGGAAAACGAGCGCCATGCGGATTTTTTCCCGGGTCTCGGCCTCGGCGGCGTCGAATTCGCCGACCATGACCTTGCCCGCGCTGGGCCGCTCCAAGCCGACGATGTGTTTCAGGAGGACGCTTTTGCCCGAGCCGCTGGGCCCCATCAGCACGAAGATCTCGCCCGGCTCGATGCGCAGGTCGATCTGCTTGAGCACCTCGAGGGAGCCAAAGCTTTTCGACAGTTGCTCGCACACGACGCCGACGGCCGGAGATTCGGCCTCGCTGAAGGGATTGCGGGTCTGGTGGCAGGGAGACATGGCGGGTCAGAGCAGGGCTTTGGTGAGGAAGTAGTCGAGCACGAGGATGAGGATGAGCGACGTCACCACGGCCTTGGTGACGGAGGCGCCGATCTCGCGCGGGCCGCCCCGTGTGCGCAGGCCGATACTGCAGCAGACGAGCACCACGACGAAGCCGAACACCTCGGCCTTGATGATGCCGTCGGCGATATCATCGAACTTGGTGTAGCGCCGCAGGGTCTCGAAATACTTGTCGGGCTCCAGCGCGATGAAATCCACCGTATGGGCGACGAGCGCGCCGCCGAACCAGCCGACCAGATTGGCGATGATGGCGAGGACGGGCATCATCACCAGCACCGCGGCGAGGCGTGGCAGCACGAGGATGCGCTCGGGCGGGATGTTCATCGTCACCAACGCGTCCACCTCCTGGTAAACCTTCATGCTGGCGAGCTCGGCGGTGATGGCGGAGCCCACGCGGCCCGCGACCAGCACGGCCACCATCACGGGGCCGAGGGCGCGGGCCATCGAGAGGCCGACCAGCGAGCCGATGAACTCCTTGGCGCCGAAGTTCGACATGCTGTAGCCGGCCTGCAGGGCGAGCACGCCGCCGATGAAGAAGCTCAGGATCGCGACGATGGGCAGCGTGGCGTAGCCGATCTGGTAACACTGGTCGATGAAACGCGGCAATTGGCGCGGCAGCGAGGACGCATGCCGGAGCGTCCGCACCAGCAGCAGCACGGTGTCGCCGATGCCTTCAAGGACGGCTAGGATGGGTTTCATGGTGTCATTCGGCCGGCGCAGCAGGCTGGCTGGGGCGCGCGGGAAAATCGAACAGGAACATGCGCCAGCCTTTGCCGCCGGGCAACTGCCGGAGTCCGATCAGGCCGTGGCCGAGCGCGATGCGCCGGCCCTCGTCGGGACTGGCGGTGTGGCTGAAAAGCGGACCGATGCGGAAGGCGCGGCCCTCCGGGTGGCGGTGCCAGGTGATGGCGTTCCACAGCAGCGTCGTGCGCACTTCATCGGGCCCGCGCCGGTCGAAGCGGTAGAGCGCAAACAGCGGCGTGTAGAGCTGCCGGACCTGTTCGTTGTGCGGAAAGAAAACCTCCAGCGGGCTGGGGAACTGGACCTGCCGCCGGCCCGCGCCGTTGTCCCAGGCGCTGAGCAGCGGCCAGACGTGGGTCTTGTGCGCGGCGGGCAGGCCGGGGTGCTGTCGGCTGCGTTGCTCCTCCGACCAGTAGAGGAAGAACAGCAATTGCTGGCGCTGGCGGTCGAGGTCGCCCTCGCTCCAGCGCACTTCCTTGATGAGCGGCCAGCCCAGCCAGGTCTTTTCGACTCCCTTGCGGACGGAGCGGCTGTAGAACGGTGCCCAACGGTTGACCTCCCGGTCGTCGCCGCGGCCCTGCACGAGCAGCGGCCAGAAGTAGCGGATTTCGCGGTAAGGCGCCGGTTCGGTCTGCCGGGTGTGGCCGAAGAAGGGCCAGAGGTAGTTTTCGCTGTGGCTCTCCGGTGAGGATTCGCGCGTGTAAAAGGGCAGGAAGCCCTGCCGGATCGTGGGCTGCGGTTCATCCAGGCCGGTTTCGTGTTTATAGAGCAGCGGCCAGAGATAATACTGGCGGCGGTAGAAGCCCGCTTTCTCCTCCCGGCCAAACAACGGCCAGACGGCGAAACCCTGATGGCCGCCGCCCGCGCTGTGCCGGAAAACCGGCCAGAGGGTGGAGGTGGTCGTGATATCATCCTTCACCGTGCGCAGATGGACGGGAAAGAGCACCCAGCGCATTTCGTCCTGCCCGAAGCGGCGCTTGACCGTGCCCGCGACCGGGAAAAGGGCGCGGTAGGAGGAGTCGGGTGAACCGGTGTCGCGGGAAAAGTAAAACGGCCAGACATCGAAGGCCCGGCTGCCCGCGGCAGCGGGGTCGGCCGGGGCGGAATGGTTGATCAGGTTGAAGACACTCCAGCTTGCGGTGGTGGCGTCCTGCCGGCGGATGTAGAGCGGGTAGAGCAGGGAGGACTCGACCGCTTGCCCCGCCGCATCCCGGCGTTCCAGATAGAGCGGCCGGAAGCCGGTGTAGCTCCCGCCGTCGGCGGTGAGGCGATGGAAAAACAGCGGCCCGGCCGCCTGCCAGTCCTGCACCCGGCCGCTTGCGTCCGAGCGGGTGACGGCCACCGGCCACCAATTGTGCTCGGTCGCCGGCTTCGCCGGGAGGGCCAGGCAAGGCAGCAGCGCCGCGCATGCGGCCGGCAGGCGTTGGAGCACAGTTTGCAGGGAAAAAGCAGACACGGTGAAGTCGTTGCAGTGCCGGGCGAAACGTCGGCAGCCGCCCGGCTGCAACTAATTAGGCTCCTAACCAAATGGGCTTTCTTTCAGTCTGCAACGGGAATCTGGCGGGTTTCGCATTTGCTTCCCGTGGCGGCGGCTTTTGGCTGCGCGGATGCGAATCAGCGGCGGTTTGGCGCGCGGGATTTCCTTGGTGGTGCCCAAGGGGGACGCCGTGCGCCCGGCCACCGATGGCATGCGACAGGCAGTTTTTTCGAGCTTGGTCGCGCGGGTGCCGGGGGCGCGCTTTCTGGATCTGTTTGCGGGCAGCGGCGGCTACGGGCTGGAGGCCTTCAGCCGCGGGGCGGCCGGCGGATTGTTTGTGGAGCAGAGCCACAAGGCCTTGGGCTGCCTCCGGCGCAACATCGAGTCCGTGGGCCGCAGCATGAAAGCCGACACCCGGGCGCTCCGCGTGACCGCCGGGGATGCGGTGCAGGCACCGTGGCCCGACACCGCGCCGCCGGACTTGGTCTTCATTGATCCGCCTTACGAACAAATCGCGGATCTGGCGCCGCGGCTGTTCGCGCGCTTGGGCGAGGTGCTCGCCGCCCATCCCGACCCGGTGATTGTGTTTGAGATGCCTGGCGAGATCACGCTCACGCCGCCGGGTTGGACGGCGGTGAAGCGGCTCGGGAAGGGCGCGCACCAGCCCACGGCGGTCTTTTTTCGCCGCACTACATCGCTCCCCGCTGCGCCTTGACGATGGCGAGCGCGGCCACCACGGCCGTCTCCAGCCGCAGCACGCGGGCGCCGAGATGGGCGAATTGAAAATCATGCGCCCGCAGCCGTTGCCGCTCGCCGGCCGACCAGCCGCGCTCGGCGCCGAAGGCAAGGACGAGCGCGGCGGTGCCGGCGGTGCACAGTTGGGAGAGCGGTTGGCGCGCTTCGTAGTTGTCGAGTGCGAGCCGCAGGCCGGGGCTTGCAATGACCGTGTCGAGTGCATGGCCGTGGGTGACCGTCGGCAACCGGGTGCAGAAGGCCTGCTCGGCGCCGGCGACCAGTTGGTGTTCCCATTCCCCGTCCGTCCAAAGACTGCTCGCGGCATAGGCCGGGTCGCTCCGGTCGGTCCGCACAAAGTGCAGCGCGGCCACGCCGAGCGCGGTGGCTTCGCGGAGAATTTTGCGCGCGGTTTGCGGCCGGGGCAGACCGATCAGCAGGGTGATGGGATCGGCCGGCGGGGGCGGCTTGCCCCAGTTGAAGGTCAGCGTGAGGGCATCGGCGGTGATGGCGGTGACCACGCCCTTGCCCCGCGGTCCGTCGCGCAGCCCGGCGTCAAAGGCATCGCCGGGCCGGCGTTGCAGGACGTCGAGCAGATGCCGCGCGCGCGGGTCGTGCCGCGGCAACGGCCGCGTGGTTTCCTCGGGGGTGAACAGGATCAGATTCACGTTGGTCGGCGAAGTTTGCGGATTGCCGCCCGGGAGTCGCGCCGTAATTTCGGCCGCATGAGCACCGGTGCCGCGGCCATTTCTTCCCGGGATTTTTTCAAGCGCGCCACGCTGCGCGACACGGCCGTGCTGCTGGCCGTGGCCTGGCTCGTGCCGTTCCTGGTGCATCTGGTGCCGTGGTCGGGGAGCCGGCCGCTGGGGGCGCATCTGTTGCCGATGTTCTGGACGGCTTTCGTGGCGGTGTATCTGCACGGGCTGCGGTTCGGGCTGGTGGTCGCTTTGTTCGCCCCGGCGCTCAACCTTGCGCTGACCGGATTGCCGGCGTTGCGGTGGATCTCCGTGTTGAGTTTCGAACTCGCGGTGTTTGCGCTCTTCGCATGGTGGGCGGTGCGGCGCCGGCCGGCGCTCTGGCTGATCGCGCCGGCGGGTTATCTGGCCGCAAAGCTGGCCGCCACCGGCCTGCAGTCCTTGCTCGCGCTTTTTGGCGATCTGGGCGCGCCGTCGGCCTTTCTCTTGGGCTCGATCCGGAACGCCTTGCCCGGCTTGGCGGCATTGGCGGCCGTGAATTTTGCCCTGCTCAAGTTTTACCCCAAGCCTGCGCCCGGACCCCGCGATGACGCCGCTGGCGTTTGAAGATATCATCCGCCGCCTGCGAGCGTGGCCGTTTCCCGTAGGCATCGACGGGGTGGTGGGCATAGCTACCGGCGGTATCGTGCCCGCGGCGCTGGTGGCGCAGCAGCTGGGCGTGGGATTGAAGCTGATCGCGCTGAACTACCGCGATGAGGCCAATGAGCCCCGGCACACGGCTCCGCGGTTGCTGGCCCCCGTCCCGGATCTCGGGGCGTGGCGCCGGGTGCTGCTCGTGGACGATGTCCATGTCTCCGGTCGGAGCTGGCAGGCGGCGCGGGCCTGCCTGCCGGCCGAAATCGAGGTGCTGCCGTTCGTGCTGAAGGGCCGGGCGGACTTCGCGCTCATCCGTGACATCGAAGGCTGCGTGCAATGGCCCTGGCGCGTGGGGTGATGCTGCCGCGACTGGAGCGGGTGGACGGAATCGAACCGACGATACCGCTTTGGAAGAGCGGAGTTTTACCACTAAACTACACCCGCAGGGTGCGTGGTGAGCTTCATGGTCGGCCGGGACCGGTCAAGCCTGTCGTTTTGGGGCACTCTCCTGGCGGTCCGCATGTCGGACGACATCTCCGGCGTCAAATCTCCGGGGGCAGCGGTTTTTTACGGAGTATTGTCGGAAATGAGGTTGCGCGTCCGAGCACGGGTCGTTTGCATGCCGGCTATGGCCATTATTTCCCCGTCGTCTGGTCAAAGCGCTGTCCAGCGCGCGGATGCAGCCCAGAAAGGGCGTTCCAGTTTCACCGCCGCCCAGTCCCTCGCGAAGCTTAAAGCGCTCGAGAAGAAGTCCAAGAAATACAAGCTGCCGCTGGAGGAGCTGGCCATCTTCACCCAGCAATTGGCTTCGCTCCTTACGGCCGGCCTGCCGCTGGTCCAATGTTTGGAGGCCCTGCAGGACCAGACCGAGGACCAGTGCTTCCGCATCGTCATCCGCGACGTGCGGGCCGACATCTCCTCCGGCAATTCCTTTTCATCGGCGGTCAAGAAGTTCCCCAACTCCTTCAACACCCTCTTCGTCTCCATGATCGAGGCCGGTGAGGCGAGCGGCGGTTTGGCGGAAATCCTGGGCAAGGTGGCCAGTTACTTCGAGGCCTCCGTCAAGCTCACCAAGAAAGTGAAATCGGCCATGACCTACCCAATTGCGGTCATCGGCCTGGCCGTGGCGCTGGTCAACGTGCTGCTCATTTTTGTTATTCCGGTGTTTGCGGCGATGTTCGCCGATTTCGGCGCCAAGCTGCCTGCGCCCACCCAGTTCCTCATCGACCTGTCGGACTTCATGAAGGCGTGGTGGTGGGCCATCGGCCTCGGTGCCTATGGAATTTTCTGGGGCGTGGGCAAATACGTTGCCACGCCCAAGGGCCGCCGGCACAAGGACCTGTTCCTCGTCCGCGCGCCGATCTTCGGCAACCTGATCCACAAGATCGCATTGTCCCGTTTCTGCCGCACCTACGCCACGCTCATCCGTTCCGGTGTGCCCATCCTGCGCACCCTCGAGATCGTGGCCGCCGCCAGCAACACCGTGCAGGTCGAGGATGCTTGCGACGAGATCGCCAAGCACGTCAGCCAAGGCGGCCAGGTCTCCGAGGTGCTCGCGGCCAACGCCTTCTTCCCGCCGATGATGAAGCACATGGTCAAGGCCGGTGAATCCACGGGTAACGTGGACGGCATGATGACCAAGATCTCCGACTTCTACGACGTGGAGTGCGAAGCGACCGTCGCCTCGCTGACTTCGCTGATCGAGCCCATCCTCATCGTGTTCCTTGGCGTGGTGGTCGGCGGCATCGTCATGGCGATGTTCCTCCCCATCTTCCAACTCGGTGCGGTGGCCGGCGGCTTGCAATAAGCCGGCCGCGCGCTGGGTTGACTTGAGGTCCTGCTTTGGAAGGGTTGCTTCCCGATGTCCTCCGTCCTGATTGTTGATGACCTGCTCTCCATCCACGAGATGTTGGAGGCGGTCATCCAGCCCACGGGCTTCAACACCGCCTTTGCCACCGACGGCGAGAAGGCGCTCGCGCGCTACAAGGAGGAGAAGTTCGACATGGTGCTGGCCGACATCGACATGAAGCCGATGGACGGCATCACGCTCCTCAAGCAGCTCAAGCAATACGACCCCAGCGCCGTGGTCGTCATCATGACCGCCTATGCCAGCACCGAGAGCGCGATCCAGGCGCTGAAGTTCGGGGCCTTCGACTACCTGCAAAAACCCTTCCGCGTAAACGAGCTCATCGCCACCTTGAAGCGCGGCATCGAGTTCAAGCAGTTCCAGGCCGAGCGCGCGGCGACCGGCCTCGCGCCGGGGCTCAATTCCAACGAGATCGAAAGTCGCATCATCGGCCAGAGCGCCGCGATCAAGAAGCTCATCCAGCAGGTAAAGAAGCTGGCCTCGGTCCGTTCCCCGCTGCTCCTGCAGGGCGAGAACGGCACCGGCAAGACCGCCGTGGCCGAGGTGCTGCATGCGAGCCTGGGCAACCCCGAGGCGCAGTTGGTGCGGATCGACTGCTCGCTGAGTTCCGACGCCAACCTCCGGGAGGGTCTCTTGGGGCAAAACGGAGCCGGCGGCACCTGGGTGACGCAAGCCAAGGGCGGCACGCTCTTCCTGCAGCATGTTCAGTGTCTGCCGCCACCCGTGCAGAAGGAGCTGGTCAGCGTGCTACGCAACACCGCGCACACTTTCCGGCTCATCTGTTCGACCACCGAGGATCTGGAAAAGCTCGTGGACGAAGGCCGGTTCCACGACGAACTCTACTACCGTGTGGCCACGCTGCCGGTGCAGCTCCCACCGCTCGGTCAGCGCAAGGAGGATATCCCGCTGCTCGTGAAGCACTACACGGCGCGTGCGACCAATCCGCATTTTGACGCCAACCTCGTCGAGTTTACCGCCGACGCGCTGGCCGTGCTCACCGCCTACCACTGGCCGGGCAACCTCACGGAACTCTACCAGGTCATCTCCAAGACCGCCGCCACGACGCAGACACGCATTGTGACCTCCGAGCAGCTCCCGCTGCGGCTGCGCGACATCCAGCACTGGCCCAAGCTGGCCGAATACCTCGCCGGACAGGAGAAACAGTATGTGGAGATGGTCCTGAATGCCTGCCGTGGCGACAAGGCCCGCACCGCCGCCGTGCTCGGCGTGCCGGTGGAGCAGTTGGGCTAGTTTTGACTCCCGGTTGCGGCAAATCGTGCGGCGGGCAGACTTCCCGCTTGCGGCGGGTTTCGGCGCGCTCAACTCTCGGCGAAATCCACGCCCATGCCCAAACGCACCGACCTCAAGTCCATCCTCATCATCGGCGCCGGCCCCATCGTGATCGGCCAGGCCTGCGAATTTGACTACTCTGGCACCCAGGCCTGCAAGGCGTTGAAGGAGGAGGGTTACCGGGTGATCCTGGTGAACTCCAACCCCGCCACCATCATGACGGACCCGGAGTTTGCGGACGTGACCTACATCGAGCCGCTCACCGTCGAGTTTTTGGAAAAGATCATCGCGGCCGAGCGCCCCTCGGCGCTGTTGCCGACCCTCGGTGGGCAGACGGCGCTTAACCTCTCGATGGAGCTCAACAAGTCGGGCATCCTCGCCAAATACGGCGTGGAGATGATCGGCGCGAAGCCCGAGGCCATCAACAAGGGCGAGGACCGCGAGCTGTTCAAGCAGTGCATGCTGAAGATCGGGCTCGATGTGGCGCGCTCGCGCACGGTCAAGTCCATGGAGGAGGCCCGCGCGGCGGCCGAGGAGCTGGCGATGTTTCCCCTGATCATCCGGCCCTCCTTTACGCTCGGCGGCTCGGGCGGCGGCATTGCCTACAACAAAGAAGAGTTCGAGCGCATTGTGGCCAACGGGCTTGATCTCTCGCCCGTCCACGAGGTGCTGGTGGAGGAGTGCCTGCTCGGCTGGAAGGAATACGAGATGGAGGTCATGCGCGACCACAAGGACCAGTGCGTGGTCATCTGCTCCATCGAGAACTTCGATCCCATGGGCGTGCACACCGGCGACTCAATCACGGTGGCCCCGGCGATGACGCTCACCGACAAGGAATACCAGGTCATGCGCGACGCCTCCTTCGCGGTCATCCGCGAGATCGGCGTCGAGACGGGCGGCTCCAACATCCAGTTCTCCGTCGATCCCGCGACCGGCCGCATGGTGGTGATTGAGATGAACCCCCGCGTCTCGCGATCCTCCGCGCTTGCTTCCAAGGCCACCGGGTTCCCCATCGCCAAGATCGCCGCCAAGCTGGCCGTGGGCTACACGCTCGACGAGCTGCGCAACGACATCACGCGCCTCACGCCGGCCTCCTTCGAGCCGACGATCGACTACGTCGTCACCAAGATCCCGCGCTTCACCTTCGAGAAGTTCCCCGGTTCCGACCCCACGCTGACCTCCGCGATGAAGTCCGTCGGCGAGGCGATGGCCATCGGCCGCACCTTCAAGGAGTCCATGCAGAAGGCCCTGCGTTCGCTGGAGATCGGCGCGCGCGGCTTCGGCGGCGGCGGGAAGCACGGGCTTGATGAGCCGCCGGACGAGAAGACCATCCGCGCCAAGCTCGCCACCCCCAACGCCGAGCGCATTTTCTACATCCGCTACGCCTTCATGATCGGCCTGACCGTCGGCGATATTTTCGACCTGTCGAAAATCGATCCGTGGTTCCTGGAGCAGATGCGGGAGATTTACGCGACGGAGGTGGAGCTGAAGCAGTTCACGCTCGCCACCATCGATGCCGACACCCTGCGCCGCGCCAAGCAGCAGGGCTTCGCCGACGCCCAGCTCGCGCACCTGCTGCAGAGCGATCTCGCGAGCGTCCGCGCCCACCGCAAGGCCGCCGGCATCGGCACGACCTACCGGCTGGTGGACACCTGCGCGGCCGAGTTCGAGGCTTTCACGCCCTACTACTACTCCAGCTACGGCATGGAGAACGAGGTCATGCCGGCGACCGGGAAAAAGAAGATCATGATCCTCGGCGGCGGCCCCAACCGCATCGGGCAAGGCATCGAGTTCGACTACTGCTGCGTGCATGCCTCCTTCGCGCTGCGCGAGGCGGGCTACGAGACGGTGATGGTGAACTCAAACCCCGAGACGGTCTCCACCGACTACGACACCTCCGACCGGCTCTACTTCGAGCCGCTCACGCTCGAGGATGTGCTGGAGATCTACCAGCAGGAAGGCTGCGCCGGCGCCATCGTGCAGTTCGGCGGCCAGACGCCGCTCAACCTCGCCACCGCGCTGAAACAGAACGGCGTGAACATCATCGGCACCTCGCCCGAGAGCATCGAGGCCGCCGAGGACCGGAAGCTGTTTTCCGCCATCCTTGACAAGCTCGCGCTCAAATCCCCCGCCAACCGCACTGCAATGAACGAGACGGACGCCCTCCGCTTTGCGCACGAGGTCGGCTTTCCCGTGCTGCTCCGGCCGTCCTTTGTCCTCGGCGGCCGCGGCATGTTCATCGTTTACAGCGAGGAGGAGTTCAAGGCGGTCGTCCGCCAGGCCTTCGACGTGATGCCCGACAAGCCCGTGCTCATCGACAAGTTCCTCGAGGACGCCATTGAGCTCGATGTGGACTGCATCAGCGACGGCGAGACCTCGGTGATCGGCGGCATGCTGGAGCACATCGAGTTTGCCGGTGTGCACTCCGGCGACGCCGCCATGGTGATGCCGCCGCATACGCTTTCGCCGGCCATGCTCGACACCGTGCGCGCGGCCACCCACTCGCTGGCGCGGGAGCTCAAGGTCATCGGCCTGATGAACGTGCAGTTCGCCATCAAGGACCACCAGCTCTACATCCTGGAGGTGAACCCGCGAGCTTCGCGCACGGTGCCCTTTGTCGCCAAGGCCATCGGCGTGCCGCTGGCCAAGCTCGCCGCCAAGGTGATGACCGGTGCCAAGCTCAAGGACCTCGGCTTCACGCGCGAGCAGACGCCGAAACACTGGTGTGTGAAGGAGGCGGTGTTTCCCTTTGTGCGTTTCCCCGGTGCCATGATCACGCTTTCGCCCGAGATGCGCTCCACCGGCGAGGTCATGGGCCTCGACGAGGACCTCGGCGTCGCCTTTGCCAAGGCTCAGGCCGCCGCGAAACCCGGTTTGCCGGTCGCCGGCAATGTCTTTCTCTCCGTCAAGGATGCTGACAAGGCGCGGGCCGTGGATCTCGCCCGGCAGCTCGCGGCGCTGGGTTTTGCCATCTACTCGACCAGCGGCACGGCCAAAACCCTCGCCGAGAACGGCGTGGAAGTCACCCGGCTGGCCAAGATCGACGAAGGCCGGCCGACCGCCGTGGACATGATCAAAAACGGCCAGATCCAGATGGTCATCAACACCCCCGGCGGCATGATCCCGCGGCGTGATGAGAACCAGATCCGGGCGGCCGCCTACGCGCACAATGTCTGCATCATGACCACCATCACCGGTGCCTACGCGGGCCTGAGCGGCATCAAAGCGCTCAAGCGCGAGCGCATCGGCGTCAAACCCATCCAGCGTTACAAGGGCAACGTCACCACCGTCTGAGCGGGCTCCGGCCCGCCGTTTGCCGTCCGGAACGGCACGGCGGGTCCGGCAAATCCCGTCTTTACGCCCGGGAGGGGATGTGTTTCGGTGCCCCTTCCATTATTTGAAACCCGCATGAGCACGCCCGAAAACCCTGTCCAAAGCAAAACCGCCGATGCCCCGAACCTTGTCCCGGCTGAGGCGGCCGGACCCTCCTTTGAGGAGACCCTGCACAATTTCTGGAAGCAATACGGCCGGATCGTCGTGGCCGGTTGCGTGATCGTGCTCTTGGCCATCTTGGGCAAGGGTGTGCTCGACTACATGGGCGCGCAAAAGGAGACGGAGATCCGCCAAGCCTATGCCGCCGCCAACACGCCGGAAAAGCTCAAGGCTTTCGTTGCCGCGCAGTCCGGCCATACGCTGGCGGGCGTGGGTTCGCTGCAAATGGCCGACACCGCTTATGCCGAAGGGCGCGCGGCGGAGGCCATCGGTCTCTATGAAGCCGCGGCCAAGACTTTGGCCAACACGCCACTCTCCGGCCGGGCCAAGCTCGGCCGCGCCGTCGCGCTGCTGCTGGCCGGCCGCGCCGCCGACGGTGAAGCTGCCTTGCAGGAAGTGGCGGATCTCGCCGCAGTCCCGGTCGCTTTCCGCGCCGAAGCCGCCTACCATCTTGCCGCCCGGGCGCAACTCGCCGGCCGCACCGAGCAAGTCCGCAAGCTCTCCGAGCAAATTATGCAGATGGACCCCTCCAGCCCTTGGGCGCAACGGGCCATGCTGCTTGTTGCCGGCTCAGCTGCTCCCTCCGCGACCACGCCGGCCGCGCCGGTTGACGAACCTGCCGCCGACTCGGTCATCAAGCTCAACCTTCCCGGCGGCAACTGACGTTCCCGCTAAGGTTGCAAAACAAAGCCCGGCTGAAAATAGCCGGGCTTTTGTTTTTCAGGGACCGGCAAAGCATCACGCTACCGCGCATGGCCGATATCGGCGGCGCGCCACCACGAACGCCAACACGGCAACCCCGGCCAAAAAGGCATAAGTCGAAGGCTCGGGCACGGCTGTGTAGGTGAGGCTGAAGTTGTCGATGCCGAGCGTATCAAGGTTCCCAGTGCCAGTGAGGCTGGTGCCGCGAATGCGAATAAAGACATATTCGCTTTGGTTGTTCAGCGCGCTCAAGGTGACTGAGTTCGCCGTCAGAGTTGTCGGGTTAAAGGGTGTTCCAGTCGTGTAAGTGCCGAGAGAGGTAAAATTGCCGGTGGTGCCCACGCGGTATTCCAACGCATAGGTTTGGTTGTTGGCTACGTCATTGGCGGTGAAAATGCTCACGCTAAGGTTGAAATTTTGCAGCCCGCTGGTGTTTGCCAAAGCAAAGGTGACGGCCCCTTGTCGTGGCCCGGTATTTTCGCTGGTGACACCCACCGGGCGCCAGCCCAAGGCACGATCGGTATTGGCGTTTTGCGTGGCGGTGTTGTCAGAAGTGGTCCCGGTATTGCTGGCGATATTTCGAAAGACTCCAGTCGTGCTGCTCCAAACTGTGGCTGCTTGGGTGAAAATCGCTGCATCGCCCAGGGCAGACAGGGTCGCGCTGGTTGAAACCGACCACCCGGCCGGAAGCCCCGATCCGATGGCATTGAAATCCTGTGTGTAAGACGTTCCGGTCAACACGACTTGTGCATGCGCTGTCAGGGCTGTGGACAGCGCAATTATGGCGAGGGCGGGGCGCAGGGCTTTCATGGCTGAAAGATGCCGTAGTAACGCGACCACCATGTTGGATTTACCCGCCGGATTTGCACGTTTATTCGGCTTGGTGCCGGGGCCGGTGGGCAGGCCACTGGCTTCAGAATGGTCGGGGCGGCAGGATTCGAACCTGCGACCTCCTGGTCCCAAACCAGGCGCTCTACCAGGCTAAGCTACGCCCCGCAACCGGCCCCAAGGGACGCGCTTAAATCGAGTCTGTCAATGATTCCGGCGGCGTCTTTCGGGGGTTGGCATAAAGTTCTCTAAATCCATCGCCGGGCGGTGTTAATAATCTCTGCTTGCTTCAGGGGTGCTTTGAGTTAGTCCTGACTCTGCAAATTTCCAACATGGATACTATCTCACGCGAAAATAACAGTATGCTTCCGGTTGGCGGCATCATCGTGGGCGTCATCGCCCTGCTGCTCGGCGGCTACTCGGCCATCAAACTTTCCAGCGTCAACAAGGCGCTGGCCGCACACGAGGAAAGGCTCGCCCGGGTGGATGCGGTTGAATCCCAAGCTGCCACTTCCGCCGCCAGCGCCGAAAAGGCCGCCCGCGATGTGAATGCGCTTTCCCGCTCGACGCAGGACGCCTTCAACCAGGTCGCGGCCGAACTCGGCAACCTGCGCGCCGGCATCACCAAGCTTGAGGAGAGCGCCAAAGCGGCTCCTGTCGCCACCCGTTCCACGGGCGGTGCCCCGGCCGTGGCCGGCCCGGATGAATACATCATCAAATCGGGCGACACCGGTGCGAAGATTGCCCGTGAAAAAGGCGTCTCGCTCGCCGATCTGCAGGCTGTCAATCCCGGCGTGAACTGGACCCGTCTTGCCGTGGGCCAGAAGATCAAGCTGCCGAAGAAGTAAGCCGGCACCGATTTTTCCACCTGCCTCCTCGACGCAAAGTCAGGAGGCATTTTTTTTGACCGCATGGCGCAACCGTCTGACCAACCGGCCCGCTGGCAAAAGCTCGGCGAGCATTCGCTGGCGGTGACGCGCATCTTTGATTTGCGCAGTCGCCGTTATCGTCATCCGGCGCGGGGCACAGAGCAGGATTTCTTCGTGTTGCAGGCGCCCGAGTGGGTCAACGTGGTCGCGCTCACGCCGGAGCACCGCCTCGTGCTTGTGCGCCAGTTCCGCTTCGGCGTGGATGACTTTGCCCTCGAGATTCCCGGCGGCATGATCGACCAGGGCGAGGACCCGGTTGCGGCCGGCCGGCGCGAGTTGCAGGAAGAGACCGGCTATACGGGGACGCAGGCGCGGTTGCTCGGCGTGGTGCATCCCAACCCCGCGATTCAGAGCAACCGCTGTCATGTGGTTTTGGTCGAGGGCGCGGTGCGCAGCGCCGCGACGGATTGGGATCCCGACGAGGAGATCGCAATCAGTGCCCTGCCGGTCGAGGAGGTCTACGCGTTGGCGCGGAACGGCGGCATCACGCACGGTTTGGTGCTCAATGCGCTGATGTTCTTCGAGCCCCGTTGGCGCGAATTGCGCGGGTCGGGCGTTTGACTTCGCTTCCGGGAGCGTTTTGCTGCTGCCGACCTGTGATCTCCGCTCCGCAATTTGCCAACAGCCCCGCCGTCTTCGGCGCTCCGACGCCAGACCGGTTGCCGGGGCCGCTCGAGCAGGAGATCCGCCGGATTTACGCCCGCAGTCCGCTTTACGGCCGGCGCTTTCCGCTGCATCCGGACGCCCTGCAATGGTCGTGCTACCGCGAGATCCCGGCGCTTTCGAAGCAGGACATCGTGAAGGAAGGGCACCAGGCCTTCTTTACCGATTATGCGGAGATCGAGCGCGGGCTGCAGGACAAGCGCTTCGAATATGAATCCACTTCCGGCACCACACAGGGCCCCATGACAGTGATCATGGAGCAGGGGTGGTGGGATGCGCAGACCACCCGGGCTTACCGCGCCTCGCCCATCCTAAGCGAGTTCGCCGACCGGCCGCACCGCAAGTGCGTCCTCGCGCCGGTGGGCTGCTCCAGCAATCTCTGTCCCTACGAGGATCATCCGTTCCCGCACCGCTATTTCAACGGCACGGTCTATCTCAACCTGTCCAGCGATCCGTTTGCGTTCCCCGAGGCCGAGTGGGATCGCATCGTGCGCGAGTTGCAGGCCACCAAGCCCGACATCATCGAGGGCGAGCCCGTCTATCTCTCGTTGCTCGCGCGGGCCGCCCTGAAGCGCGCGGTCAGCGTGCCCAGCATCCGGGCCGTCATCCTCACCTACGGCAAGGCCAGCCGGCAGCACGGCCGCCGCATCGCCGAGGCTTTTCCCGCTCCGCAGGTTGACCTCTACGGCTCGACCGAGGCCGGCTACCTGTTTGTCGGCGAGGCGTTCAAGGACGACTCCCGCGTCATCGACGACAATGCCTTCATCGAGCTCGTGCCCTGGCGGGCGGAGTTGCCGGATGTTTTTCAGATCCATGTGACCACACGCGGCCGCGAAGCCATGCCGCTCCTGCGCTATCACACCGGCGATATCGTGCAAAAGTTCCCCAGCGGGTTCCGCATCCTCGGCCGTGAGGGCGGGATTTATTTCCGGCCCGACGGCTCGCTGGTGTCGCCGACGGATGTGGATGCCGTGTTGCCGGCAGATTTCGCCTGCTGGCACTACAGCTTGGTGCAGACTGCGGCGGACCGTTGGGACTTTCACTACGTCGCCGAACACACCGCCCCGGCCACGGTCGGCGCGGCGCTGGCGGGCCTGCTCGGTGCCGGAGTGCGCGTGAACGCTTTCCGCAAGCGGGTCATCGCGCCTGCGGCGAGCGGCAAGTTTGCCCTCCTGAAGCCGCTCGGACGTTGAGCCGCCGGCCCTTCTCCCGCGGGTAAGTCCGCCTTATATGCGGGTGGCTCATTTGGTCTACCCGGACCGGGCCTTTACATTGCCGGACGCTTTTGTCTTACCAAGAGGCACCGCGGTCAGTTCCCCGGCCGCCTTTTGACCTGTCCAATGAGCCTCATCGCCAACCTGTTCCGTTCCTCCGTCGGCCGGAAGATCCTGATGGCCCTCACGGGCCTCATCCTCGTCGGCTTTGTCGTCGGCCATCTGGTGGGCAACCTCCAGATCTTCGGGCATCCCGACAAGATCAACGGCTACGCCCAGTTCCTCCACCAGACCGGACCGCTCCTCTGGGTCGCGCGGCTCGGGCTGCTCGCTGCCGTCGTCATCCATATCTGGGCGGCCACGATGCTCACCTTGGAAAACAAACGCGCCCGCGGCCCCGAGGCCTATGCGGTGAAAACCTGGCTCCGCGCCTCGCTGGCTTCGCGCTACATTCGGTGGACCGGCTACATCGTGCTCGCGTTCATCGTTTATCACCTCGCCCATTTCACCCTTGGGGTGACGGATCCGGCCGATTTCAAAGACCGCCACGCCTACGTGCTCCAAGAGGATTACACCGTGATGGGCTTCGCCACCGTGCCGGCCGGGACCACGGTGCCCAATGTTTACCTGATGGTTTACCGCGGCTTCGAGAGCGCGCCGGTGGCCGTCTTCTACATCATCGCGGTCGGCCTGCTCTCGTTTCACCTCCTGCATGGGCTGGACAGCCTCTTCCAGAGTCTCGGCCTTCGCTCGGCGGCGTGGTCGGGCTGGCTGCGGCGCCTCGTGGCGCTGCTCTGCCTCGGTTATTTTCTCGGCAATCTCGCCATCCCCGCCGCCATCCTGAGCGGCGCCCTGCCGCTCCATCCCGCAGCGCAGGTGACGTCCGGCACCCCGAACTGATTTCCCGCCATGGCCAAACTCGATTCCAGGATTCCTTCCGGACCGCTCGCCGACAAGTGGCGCAAGCACAAGACGGACATCAAGCTCGTCAATCCGGCCAACAAGCGGAAATACGAGGTCATCGTCGTCGGTGCCGGTCTCGCCGGTTCCTCGGCGGCCGCGACCCTCGCCGAGCTCGGCTACCGGGTGAAATGCTTTGTCTTCCACGACAGCCCGCGCCGCGCGCACTCGATTGCCGCCCAAGGCGGCATCAATGCCGCCAAGAATTACCAGAACGACGGCGACTCGGTGCACCGGCTCTTTTACGATACCATCAAGGGCGGTGATTACCGCGCCCGTGAGGCCAACGTTCACCGGCTGGCCGAGGTCTCGGTCAACATCATCGACCAGTGCGCCGCGCAGGGTGTGCCCTTTGCCCGCGAATACGGCGGCCTGCTCGCCAACCGCTCCTTCGGCGGCGCCCAGGTCTCGCGCACCTTCTACGCCCGCGGGCAGACCGGCCAGCAGCTTCTCCTTGGCGCTTACAGCGCGCTTTCTCGCATGGTCGGGGCCGGCGGCGTCGAGCTGCACACCCATTCCGAGATGCTCGACCTCGTGCTGGTGGACGGTCACGCGAAGGGCGTGATCATCCGCAACCTGCTCACGGGTGAGATTACGCGCCACGCGGCCGATGCCGTCATCCTTGCGACCGGCGGCTACGGCAACGTCTTCAACCTCTCGACCTACGCGCGCCAGTCCAACGCCACCGCCAGTTGGCGGGCCTACAAGCGCGGCGCCTGTTTCGCCAACCCCTGCTACACCCAGATCCACCCGACCTGCATCCCTGTCAGCGGCGACTACCAGTCAAAGCTCACGCTGATGTCCGAGTCCCTCCGCAACGACGGCCGCATCTGGGTGCCGAAGAAAAAGGAAGACCGGCTCAAGGCCCCCGGCGACATCCCCGAGGCCGACCGCGATTATTTCCTCGAGCGCATCTACCCGAGCTTCGGCAATCTCTGCCCGCGCGATGTTGCCTCCCGCGCGGCCAAGCGCATGTGCGACGAGGGCCGCGGCGTCGGCGAGTCCGGCCTCGGCGTTTACCTGGATTTCTCCGACGCGATCAACCGCCTCGGCGAAAACGGTGTGCGCGAGCGTTACGGCAACCTTTTCGACATCTATCACGAGATCACCGCGGAGAGCGCCTACAAGCAGCCGATGCGCATCTTCCCGGCCGTGCATTACACCATGGGCGGCCTTTGGGTGGACTACAACCTGATGTCCAACATCCCCGGGCTCTTTGTTCTCGGCGAGGCCAACTTCTCCGACCATGGTGCCAACCGTCTCGGAGCCTCGGCCCTTATGCAGGGCCTCGCGGACGGCTACTTTGTCATCCCCTACACGATCGGCGATTACCTGGCGGGACAGAAGCCCGGCTCGCGACCCAAGACCGACCGCGCCGAATTCCGCCAAGCCGAGGAAAATGTCACGGGCATGACCAAGCGGCTCCTTGGCATCAAGGGCAAGGAACCCGTCAGCCACTTCCACAAGCGCCTCGGCAAGCTCATGTGGGAATATTGCGGCATGGCCCGCACCAAGGCCGGCCTGGAGACGGCGTTGCAGAAGATCCCCGAGCTCCGCGAGGAGTTCTGGGCCAGCGTCAATGTCCCCGGCTCCGCGGAGACGCTCAACCAGTCTCTCGAACAGGCCGCACGCGTGGCGGATTTTATCGAGCTGGGCGAACTCATGTGCCGCGATGCGCTCACCCGCGAGGAAAGCTGCGGCGGTCACTTCCGCGAGGAACACCAATACGAGGACGGCGAGTGCAAGCGCGACGACCAGAACTTCGCCCACGCTGCCGCCTGGGAATATCAGGGCGAGGGCAAGACCCCGCTGCGCAACGTCGAGCCCCTGAACTACGAATTCACAAAGATGAGCGTCCGCTCCTACAAATAAGCCCGGGGACATCACCATGGTCGCTGAAAAATCCTCCAAGAAACTCTTCAACGTCACCCTCCGCGTCTGGCGCCAGGCCGGTGCGCAAAGCCCCGGCAAATTTGTCGACTACACTGCGACGGACGTGAATCCCGACATGTCCTTCCTCGAGTTGCTCGACGTGGTAAACGACGGGCTCACCCGCAAGGGGGATGAGCCCATTGCCTTTGCCCACGACTGCCGCGAAGGCATCTGCGGCACCTGTTCCTGCACCATCAACGGCAAGCCCCACGGTCCCGGCCACGGCATCGCCACCTGCCAGCTCTACATGCGCACCTTCAAGGACGGCGACGTGATCATCGTCGAGCCTTTCCGCGCCCGCGCTTTTCCGCTGGTGAAGGACCTCGTGGTGGACCGCAGCGCCTTCGACAAGATTCAGCAGGCCGGCGGTTTCATCAGCGTGCGCACCGGCGCCGCGCCCGATGCCAACAGCATCCCGGTGCCGAAGGCTGACGCCGATCTCGCCATGGACGCCGCCACCTGCATCGGCTGTGGCGCGTGCGTGGCCGCCTGCAAGAATTCCAGCGCCATGCTTTTCGTGGCCGCCAAGGTCTCGCACCTCGGGCTCATGCCGCAGGGCCAGCCCGAGCGCGACCGCCGGGTGCTGGCGATGGTGCGCACGATGGACGATGCCGGCTTCGGCAACTGCACCAATCAATACGAGTGCAGCGCCGCCTGCCCCAAGCTCATCAGCCACGATTTCATTGCCCGCATGAACCGCGACTACCTGGCGGCGAGCGTCAAGTCGGCCTTCCAGCCTGTTTCGTTGGGCGGTGGAGGTGCGGGCTGAGCGGCTTCAGTCCTCCCTCTCGACGTCGAAGATCCGGCCCTTTGGTGACAGCTCCACCTCGGGCTTGATGACCTTGTATTGCAGCCGGACTTCTTAACGCGTCCGGCGATCTTCGGTCTCGCGCTCGGCGGAAAAGGTTTTGGGCCGGGAAAATACTCCGCGATGGTTTGGACCACCGGCGCGGAGCGAAGTGAGACCGGATGCGAACAGGATGAAGGAGACGATGAGGGTTTTCACAGTCTGGCACTCTTGTCCGGTTCGATCGCAAAGCCGGTGGCGCCGGCGATTTGCGTCCGGTCTTGGGCCCGGTGCGGCCGGTGTGATTTCCGGGCCAAAATCTTTTTTGCAACTTTCCCGGTGGTGCCGGGTTTTCATGGCATCAACACCTTCATATCCATGAACACCTCTGCCTTCATCAAACTCGCCTCGACCGTCGGCCTCACCGCGGTGGTGGCTTTCATCAATCCCGTGGCGGCCATCGCGATTCTCGCCGGCGCCGGGGTCATCGGCATCACCGTCACCGACTACCGGGCGCGGCGCGTCAGCTTCTCCGGCTTGGCGGCTTGATCCCCGTCTGGCCTGCACTGGGCGGCTCCGGCACCAGCCGGGGCCGCTTTTTTATTGGGCGAGGGGCGAGAGATCGACCCGGCCGTTGGCGACGTTGCGCACGCGGAGGCGTTCATCGCCGCGCTGCGACTGCAGCTCGCTTTCGAGGCGGTAGCTGACCGTGCGGTCGCCGCCCCCGGCGAGCAACTGCCGGAGCAGGGCCGGATTTTCCACGGTGAGCTTCACGTCGCGGGTGATGGCGCTGGCGGGCGCGAGCCCGAAAGGGGATTCGTTGATGATGCGGCCGACGGGCGTGCCGTTGAACTGCACGCGGTGCGTGCTGCGGCTGAAGCCGAAAGGCATGATGTTCTCGTTGATGAAGCGGAGCGTGAGCCCGACCTCCGCGAAATCGCCGGCGGCGGGCTGGACGGCCACGATGGCTACGCCGATTTCGCCGACGCGGTTGTCACGGGTGTTGCAGCCGGCGAACAGGACTAGGGTGGCGGCGAGCAGGGCGGGGAGGAACCGTTGCAAATGCATGCGCGCAGCCAAAGCCACGCCCGGGCAAACCGCAAGACCGGGCTCCATCATCGGGCGAGGAAAAGCGGGGCGTCCGGCCCCATGGGGAGGCCCAGCATGATCCAGGCGATGAGCAGCAGGATCCAGCCGATCGTGAATGCGATGGAGTAGGGCAGCATCGTGGCGATGAGCGTGCCGATGCCGGCCTTGGGATCGTATTTGTTGATGAAGGTGAGGATGAGCGGGAAGTAGCTCATCAACGGGGTGATGATGTTCGTCACGCTGTCGCCCACGCGAAACGCGCCCTGCACCAGCTCGGGCGAGAAACCCAGCAGCATGAACATGGGGATGAAGACGGGGGCGAGCAGGGCCCATTTGGCCGAGGCGCTGGAGATGAGGATGTTCACGAGGCCGGCGAAGAGCACGACGGCGATCATCAGCAAGACCGGCATCTCCTGCAGGCCGAGCCGCTGGATCAGCTCGGCGCCGCTCACGGCCGTGATAATGCCGAGGTTGGTCCAGTTGAAGTAGGCGATGAACTGCGCGGCGAAGAACGCCAGCACGATGAAGGAGGCCATGGACTTCATGGTGGCCGTCATCCCGCCCATGACGTCGTGGTCGTTCTTCACGGTGCCGGCGGCGAAGCCGTAGGCGAGGCCGGGGAGGAGGCCATAGAGAAAGATGAAGGTCACGAGGCCGACCATGAAGGCCGAGTCCTTCAGCTCGGGACTCTTCGGGTTGACGAGAAAGCCGTCGGCGGGGAGCAGGCCCCAGAGCACGACGCCGGTGAGTGCGAGACCGGCAAGTGCGGCGGCCCACAGGCCGCGTTTCTCGGCGGCGGCGAGCGGGCGCAGCTCCTCACGGGGGGCGGCGCCGCGATACTCGCCGAGCCGGGGCGCGGCGATTTTCTCGGTCACGAAGGTGCCGGCCGCGGTCACAATCACCACGGAGGCGGCCATGAAGTAATAGTTGCCGTAGGTGGCCACGCTGTAGGTTGGATCCACGATCTGCGCGGCGGCGGTGGAGAGCCCGGCGAGCAGGGCGTCGATCGAGCCGACGAGCAGGTTGGCGCTGTAGCCGCCGGAGACGCCGGCGAAGGCCGCCGCGAGCCCGAGCAGCGGATGCCGGCCCAGGGTGTGGTAAAGCGCGGCGGCCAGCGGCGTGAGCAGCACGTAGCCGACCTCGCTGCCGGCGTTGGACATCACGCCGGCGAAGACCACCATCGGGGTGATGAGCTTGGCGGGCGAGGCCAGCACCACGAGCCGCAGGCACGCGCCGATGAGCCCCGAGTGCTCCGCGATGCCGATGCCCATGAGACAGGCGAGCGAGATGCCGAGCGGCGGGTAGGCGAGGAAGTTGCGCGTGAGCTCCGTGATCATCCGCTGCACGCCCTCGACGGTCATCAGGTTGACCGCTCCCACGACCTGGCCGGTGGAGGGATGCGTGACCGCGACGCCGAGGGCGCTGAAGAGGCCCGAGGCGAGGACGACGATCGCGGCAAGCGCGACAAAGAGCGTGGCCGGATGGGGCAGGGCGTTGCCGGCGCGCTCGACGAGGGTGAGAAACCGCTGGAAGGCCGACGCTGGGGCGGCCGCGGGGACGTTGCTCATGCGGGGAGCAAGCGCGAGCGCCCGGCCGACCGCAAGCCCGGGCTCCGCTGTCGGCTTACGTGGCGAGGGTCAGGCCGGCGCCGGGGCCCACCGGCAGGCCGAGCAGGATCCAGCCGATGAGCATGAGTGTCCACGCGATCATGAAGGCGATGGAGTAGGGCAACATCAGGGCGACGAGCGTGCCGATGCCGGTCTTGGGCGCGTAGCGCACGGCGTAGGTGAGGATGAGCGGGAAATACGGCATCAGCGGCGTGATGATGTTGGTGCAGCTGTCGCCCACGCGGTAGCTGGCCTGCACGAGCTCCGGGGTGTAGCCGAGCAGCATGAACATCGGCACGAAGATGGGTGCGAGCAGCGTCCACTTTGCCGAGGCGCTGCCGATAACGAGGTTCACCACGGCGGTGAAGAAAACCAGCGCGACCATCAGGAGCACCGGCTGGTTTTGCAGGTTGAGGCTCTGGATCAGGCCCGCGCCTTTCACCGCCATGATGGTGCCGAGGTTGGTCCAGTTGAAGTAGGCGAGGAACTGCGCGGCGAAGAACGCCATCACGATGTAGGAGGCCATCGTGGCGATGGAGCTGTCCATGCCGCGCACGACGTCGTTGTCGTTGCGCAGCGTCCGCGCGCCGATGCCGTAGGCCAGGCCGGCCACCAGCCCGTAGAGGAAAATGAAGAAGATGAGCCCGCGGATGAAATAGGACGCGAGGAAGGTGGGATTCTTCGGATCGAGCAGGAAACCGCCGGCGGGCAGCGTGCCCCAGAGGATCACGCCGGTGAGGGCGAGCGTGGCGATGACCGAGGACCACAGCCCGCGTTTCTCCGCGGCGTCGAGCGGCTTGATTTCCTCGGGCTTGGCCTCGCCGTCGTAGGGGCCGAGCCGCGGTTCGATGATCCTTTCCGTCACCCAGGTGCCGACGACGGTGATGAGCACGGAGGCGGCGATGAGGAAATACCAGTTGGCCGTGGCGTGGACCTCGACGCCCGGCTGCACCACCGCGGCGGCCGCCTGCGTGATGCCGGCGAGCAGCACATCGATGGTGCCGAGCACGATGTTGGCGCTGAAACCGCCCGACACGCCTGCGAAGGCGGCGGCGAGCCCGGCCAGCGGATGGCGGCCCGCAGCGTGGAACATCGCCGCGCCGAGCGGGATGAAGAGCACGTAGCCCACGTCGGCCCCCGAGTGGGAAAGGATGCCGCCGAAGATGACCACGGCGCACAGCCACCGGCGCGGGGTGGCCAGCACGATCAGCCGCAGCGCGGCGGTGATGAGCCCGGAGCGCTCCGCCACGGCGATGCCGACGAGGCAGGCCAGCACGGTGCCGAGCGGCGGGAAGCCCACGAAATTGGGCACCACGCTGATGATCATCCGGTGCAGGCCCTCGAGGTTGAGCAGGTTGACCACCGCAATCTCCTGCTGGGTGACCGGATGGATCGCGGTCACGCCCATTTTGCTGAAGACCCACGAGAGCAGGACGATGAGTCCGGCGAGCAGGGCGAAGAGCGTGGAGGGGTTCGGCAGGGTGTTGCCGACGCGCTCGATGATGCTGAGAAACCGCTGGAACAACGACCGGCCGGCGGCGGCAGTGGGGGAACTCATCCGCCCGAGCATGGGGCCGGCGGCCCCGGGTGCAATCCCGCGTGCGGCGGGCTCAGAACATCGTGAGCGCGCGGGCGCTCTCCAGCACGACCCAGGCACAGCCCAGGCCGACCAGAACGTAGAGCCCCTGCCGGGCGAGCCGGCGGCCGCGCAGCACGGTGTCGTGGAAATTGGTGTCGAGCGTCTTGCGGTTGCTCTGGGCCAGAAAACTCACGAACCGCGGGTTCCGCAACTGGCCGCGGCCGTCCCGGGACAGGCCCGAGCGGATCGCCGGGCGGTGCAGGAGGTTGGCCAGAAAGCGCAGCATGGGACGGGCATAACGCCGGTTGGGGCCGGATTTTTCAAGGTGAAACTCGCCTTCCGCTGGATTTGACGCCTTTTTCTCAACCAGCCCATGCACCGCTTTCACTACGCCGGCGCCGATCTGCACTGCGAATCCGTGGACCTTGCGGCCATTGCCCGGCTCTACGGCACGCCGACCTACGTTTACAGCGCGGGCACGATGGCCGACAATTTCCAGCGGCTGCAGGCGGCGATGGCCGGGCTTGACGTGCGCATCTGCTATGCGGCGAAGGCCAACTCCAACCTCGCGGTGTTGCGGCATTTTTCGAACCTCGGCACCGGCTTCGATCTCGTGAGCGGCGGCGAGATCCGGCGCGTGCTCGCGGCCGGCGGCACGCTGGCGGAGAGTGTCTTTGCCGGGGTCGGCAAGACCGAGGCGGAAATCGCACTGGCGCTGGAGCACGGCATCCACGCCCTGCACGTTGAGAGCGAACCGGAGCTGGCGCGCATCAACCACGTGGCCGGGAAGCTCGGCGTGGTGGCGCCGGTGGCCTTCCGCATCAATCCCGATGTGGATGCTGGCACGCACGCGAAGATCACGACCGGGAAAAGCGGCAACAAGTTTGGCCTCCCGCTGAGGCAGGCCGTCGCCGCCCATGAAGCCGCGGCCAAGCTGAAGCACATCCGCATCCGCGGCGTGCAGATGCACATCGGCTCGCAGCTCACCGCCGCGGGTCCCTTCGTGGCGGCCGTGGAGAAGCTGCGGCCCTTGGTCGCCCGGTTGCAGGCGGACCACGGCATCGAGTATTTCTCCATCGGCGGCGGGCTCGGCATTGTTTACCAGGATGCGCTCGCCAGCGGAACAGCGGCCTGGTGGGAGACGCAGCCGGCGGACCGGCGGCCGCTGACCCCGGAGGCCTACGGCGCGGCCCTCGTGCCGCTGCTGGAGCCGCTGGGGCTGAAGATCCTGCTGGAGCCGGGCCGTTTTCTCACCGGCAACGCGGGCGTGCTGCTCACCCGCGTCGAGCACCTCAAGCGCGGCGCGGACAAAAACTTTCTCATCGTGGATGCCGCGATGAACGATCTCGTGCGGCCCGCCATGTATGAGAGTTATCATGAATTCGTGCCGCTGCACCGCGACTCCTCGCGCCGGGCGCTGGTGGCCGACATCGTGGGGCCGGTGTGCGAGAGCGGCGATTGTTTTGCCCATGACCGCCGGTTGCAGGAGGTCGGCGAGGGGGAGCTGCTGGCCTGCCTGAGCGTGGGCGCCTACGGGTTTGCGATGGCCGGCCGCTACAACACCCGGCCGCTGCCGGCCGAGGTGCTCGTGCAGGGCAGCGCGTTCGAGCTGGTGAACGCCCGCGAGACTTTCGAGCAGATGACGGCCGGCGAGAAGATCCCGGCGTTTCTGCAGTAGCGCCCGGGCGAAAAAAATTCGTGCCGGCACCGGGAAACCCTGCCACACTTCGCGACATGAATTTCACGGTCATCGGTGCGGGAGCCTGGGGCACGGCATTTGCCGTGCATCTGGCCCGCATCGGGCGCGACGTCACGCTGGCACCCCGCCGGGCGGAGCAGGCCGCGGCGTTACAGGCCGGCCGCGAAAATGCCGAGTATCTACCCGGCGTGGTGTTGCCGGCTTCCCTGCGAATTGAAACCGACCTGGAAAGGGCGCTGGCCGAGGCCGAGGTCGTGCTGCTGGCCTGCCCGTCGCAGGCGTTGCGCGAGACCTGCGGCCGGGTGCGGGCGGCGTTGCCCGCCGGGCCGCGGGTGCGGCTGGTGGCGAGTCTGGCGAAGGGGTTGGAACTGGGCACGCATCTCCGTCCTTCGGAAGTGATGGCGGCCGTGTTGCCGACGCTGCTGGTCGGTTCGCTCACCGGCCCGACCAACGCCGGCGAGGTGGCCCGGGGGATGCCGGCGGCGATGGTGCTGGCCGCGGAGCGCGACAGCGCCTGCGTGCAGGAGGTGCAGGCGGTGTTGAGTGCGGCGACGCTGCGGGTTTACACGAGCACCGATCTGGCGGGCGTGGAGTTTGGCGGTTGCCTCAAAAACATCTACGCGATCGCGGCCGGCTGCTGCGACGGTCTGAAGCTGGGCGACAACTCCAAGGCGGCGTTGTTGACCCGTGCACTCACCGAGATGGTGCGCGTGGGCACGGCACTCGGCGCCCGGGCGGAAACCTTTTACGGGCTCAGCGGTTTCGGCGACCTCGTAGCGACCTGCCACGGCGGGTGGAGCCGCAACCGCGAATTCGGCCAGCGCATCGGCGAGGGGGCCAAGCCTGCTGACCTTGTCGCCGGCCGCAAGACCGTGGTCGAGGGTTACAAGACCACCCAGGCCTTTGCCGGGCTTTGTGCCGACCGCGGCATCGACGCGCCCATCCTGCGGGAGATGCAGGCCATCCTCTTTGAGGACAAGCCGCCGGCCGCGGCGCTGGCCGCGTTGATGACCCGCGGGCTCAAGAGCGAGAGCCCGGTGCCGCGGCGCTGAGCCTCACTCGGCAAAGGTGCCGCGGCGCTTCTCCTTGATCCAGATGAAGCCGATGATGGCGGTGAGCAGCGCGATGCAGATGGGATAGATGAGCCCGGCGTAGATGTTGCCCGTGCGCGCGACCAGGGCCGTGGCGATGAAGGGCACGAGGCCGCCGAACACGCCGTTGCCCACGTGGTAGGGCAGCGACATCGAGGTGTAGCGGATACGTGTCGGGAACAGCTCCACGAGGAACGCCGCGATCGGGCCGTAAACCATCGTCACGAACAGCACCTGCACGAGCACGAGGATGACGAGCATCACCTCGTTGAGCGGGTTGGAGAAATACATCATGCCCTGGTAGATCGGGTAGTAGAGCAGGGCCGCGAGCACGCAGCCGGTGAGGATGATGGGCTTGCGCCCGATGCGGTCCGACAGGCTGCCGAAGAAGATGAAGAACGGCGTGCCGAGCAGCAGCGCGATGGCGATGATGATGTTGGCGGTCACGAATTCCACGCCGCCCGCGCGCTGGAGGAAGAACAGCGCGTAGAACTGTCCGGTATACCACACCACGCCCTGGCCCATGGTCGCGCCGAGCAGCGCGAGGATGACGAGCCGCCGGTTCTCCGGCTGCACGAAGCTCTCCTTGAGCGGGTTCTTCGAGAGCTTGCCCTCGGACTTGGCCTTGGCGAAGAGCGGCGATTCGGACATCCGCACGCGGATGTAGTAGGAGAGCAGCACGAGGAAGATCGAAAGCAGGAAGGGCAGCCGCCAGCCCCAGTCCTCGAAGGTCTCGCGGCCGAGCAGTTGCCGGCAGAGCAAAATGACGCCCAGCGCGACGAAGAGGCCGAGCGTGGCGGTGGTCTGGATGAAGCTGGTGTAGAAACCGCGGCGGCCGTCCGGCGAGTGCTCGGCCACGTAGGTGGCGGCGCCGCCGTATTCACCGCCGAGGGCGAGACCCTGCACGAGCCGCAGCACGACGAGAAGGATCGGCGCAAAGATGCCCCATTGCTGGTAACCGGGCAGGATGCCGATGGCGAAAGTGGCCCCGCCCATCAGCAGCAGGGTGAGCAGGAAGGTGTATTTCCGCCCGACGATGTCGCCGAGGTAGCCGAAGACGATCGCGCCGAAGGGCCGCACGATGAAGCCGGTGGCGAAGACCGCGAGGGTGGAGAGAAAGGCGGCGGTCGGGTTGCCCTGCGGGAAATACTGCGTGGAGATGATCGTCGCGAGCGCGCCGAAGATGTAGAAATCATACCATTCGATGAGCGTGCCGGCGGACGAGGCGCCGATCACCTTCCAGATGCCCTTGGGGGCGGGGGTTGCTTTCATGGGGTGGGCGACGTTGTGGGCGAATCGCTGCCCCGGTGCAAGGATGCGTTGGGCGTGGGGCTGCGCAGGCAACGGTCCGCTCGGAGATCGGACCCTACCGGCGCTGCCGCGCCACAGCGTTTCAAACTGAACTCCAAATGCCGCGGATGACAGCCTACCTCATTGCACGACATCGCGCAGGCGCGGCTGCGCGAGGGCGTGGCGGCGGTGGACGTCCAGGTAGGTGTCGTCGCACATGCGGTCCACCGCGGCGTGGTCGGGGAATTGCGCGAGGAAGCCCGGGTGGTGCGGTTCGAGGGCGAGCCGGGCGGTGGCGAGCCAGCCGGCGATGAGTTCGCGCGGGTTTTCATCGCCTACGGCGATGCGGATCGTGGTCGGAGTGATGCCGGCATCGCGCAGGGCGGCGGGGCTGAGTTCGCTGTGCGAGGTGAGGGCGGGGCAGAGGACGACGGTGTTGCTCTGGCCGAGCGAGACCTGGTGGCCAAACATCGGCGCGAGGCTGTCGAAGAAGCGCTCGAAGGTCAGGCGGTCGAGCCCGGCTTTTTCAAAATCCACGGTGAAGAGCGGCGCGGGCAGGCCGAGGTAGGAGAGCCGGTCGCAGATGGCGTGGTTGGGGTCGCCGGGGCTGGCCGGCCCGCTGACGTGGAGGAGCGGATGCGCGGCGAGCCAGCGCGCGAGGATGAGCGTGTTGATGCACTTCTTCAGCATGCGCATCTCCAGCGTCTTCATGCCGCTGAGCACCTCGAAGGCCTTGTCCGCGTCGAGGAAAGCGCCCTTCACGTAATAGACGTTCCAGAAGAGCGTGCGGTCCCAGCCGGGGTCGCCCTTGGGGATGAACATGTCGGCGTTGCGCCCGATGACGACGCCGGCGGTCGTGTTGCCGTCGCCGACGAGATCCTTCGTGTAGCTGTGGATGACGAAATCCGGCCGCGCGGCGGGGTCGGGCTCCTGCAGCGGGCGCACGAGGAAGGGCGTGCCGACGGTGGCGTCGAGCATCACGGTGAGGCCGGCGGCGTGGGCGGTCCGGCAGATGGCGGGCACGTCGAGGAAGTTGCCGTGCGGGTTGCAGGGGCTTTCGAGGTAAACGTAGATGCGCCGACCCTCCGCGAGCCGGCCGGCGTATTTGGCCTGCGCCGCGGCGAGGGCCCGCGTGAAGTCGTCCGCGGTCACGCCGTCGAAGAACTCCACGCCGACGTCGAGGTTGGATTTCTTGGCGAACCAGTCGTGGAGCAACTGGTGGGTGCCGCCGTAAACGTTGCGCGAGGCCAGGACGACGTCGCCGTAGCCGACAAGGTGGGAGAGGATGCCGTCGATGGCGGCCATGCCGGAGTTGAAGTTCCACGCGAGGTATTCCGCCGACATCGCGCCGGCCTCGATATCCACGATGTGGTTGGCGAGGGAGATCGAGGTGGGGTTGAGCAGGCGCGAGTAAATCTCGTGCAGGAACTCGCGGCCTTGGAAGGCGTCGTCGATCCACTCGGTGCACGCGAAGATGTAGGTGGCCGTGCGGGTGATGACGGGGTTGGCGGAAAAGATGGCCGCGACGTTGTCGAAGGTCGGGTAGGGCCCCTTGGCGAGCGAGGTGGCGGTGGAGTGGCCCAGCGACTGGTGGACGGCGCGGGTGGGGTTTTGCAGGGTGTCGAGCAGCTTCGCCAACTGGAAAGCGAGGAACTTCTTCGCATTGAAAAGCGCCACGCGGTCGGCCTGTGGCAGCCGGGCGAGCGTGCGCGTGGTGGCGGTCCAGAGTTCGTCGAGGTCGCCGTGCGCGGCGTAGAGCCGGCCGGCGAGGCGGAGGAGCGGCGCGCCGACGGGTGAATCGGGATCGAGGTGAAAATGGGCGAGCTGTTCGCGGGCGAGCCCGTTGAGGGTGGTGGCGGCGGTCGTCTTGCGCCGGGGGGAGAGCAGTTTGGCGGCGGGGGCGGGCATAAATGCGGGGATGGCATTTATGACACAACGGCCGCGCGGCGCCGCAAAGCAATAGCCGGCGGCGGGACGGGTTTAAGCCGTTTGGCGGAGGGGCCTCAGCGCTGCACCTGCTCGATTACGGTCACCCGGCCGTTGATGAAGGTGATGCGGATGCGCTCGTCCACGCGATCGCGGTAAATGTCGGTGCGGATCGGTTCGAAGTAGATGATACGTTCGCCGGTGCGGGGATGGACGGTGACATAGCGGCGGTAGCCCATGGTCGTGGTGCCAACGTATTCTTGGAAATAGGTGCTGTAGATCCAGACCTGCTCGCGGCCGGCGGCGGTGACACGTTCGCGCCGCTCATCGGGCCGGCCGAGCGCGATGTAAACCATGTCGGTGTCGTAGCCGACCTCGACCATGCCTTGGCGCAACTGTTCCTGCGTGGCGGGGTCCAGCGAGGCGAAGACGGCGGCCTTCTCCTCGATGCGGCGGTCGATGGTGCTGCAACCGGCCAGCAACACGAGGAAGGGAAGGAAGAGCAGGCGGGTTTTCATGGTGGGATTGGACGCCCGGAACGTTGCTTGGTTTCGTGAAATTCGCAAATCCCGACTTGGCGCACGGTTGCAGGCTGGCAGGATCGCGGCGTGCTTCACTCCGGTCTCGTCTCGATCACCTTCCGCCAGCTCGCGCCCGCCGCCATCGTGGAGCTCGTGCGCCGCGCGGGGCTGCGCGGCATCGAGTGGGGCGGCGATGTGCATGTGCCGCATGGCGACCTTGCGCGGGCCAAGGAAGTGCGGCAACTGACGGAGCAGGCGGGCCTCACGGTGCCGGCCTACGGCAGCTATTACCGGGCCGGGCGGAGCGAGGACGAAGGGCTGCCCTTCGCCAAGGTGCTCGAGTCGGCCGTGGCGCTGGGGACGCCGCTCATCCGCATCTGGGCGGGGGCTGCGGGTTCGGACGTCACCGGCGAGGCCGCGCGTGCGCCCATCGTGGCCGACCTGCGGCGCATCACGGAGTTGGCTGCCCACGCGGGCGTGCGGGTGGCGGCCGAGTTTCACGGCCACACGCTCAACGACACCAACGCCGCCGCGGACCGGCTCCTGCACGAGGTGGAGCATCCCAATTTTTACTCCTACTGGCAGCCGCTGACCGACATGAGCGATGCCGACTGCCTCGACGGGCTGGCGGCCCTGCGGCCGCGGCTGGCCCATGTGCATGTGTTCCAGTGGCGGACCTATCGCGACCGGCAGCCGCTGGCCGAGGGCCGGGAGCGTTGGGCAAGGTTTTTCCAAAGCGCGGCTGCGGCCCCGGGCGACCGGTATGCGATGCTGGAGTTCGTGCGGGACGATGCGCCGGAGAATTTCGTGCGCGACGCGGCCACGCTGAAAGCACTGCTCGCCGCGCTTGATTGATCGGGGCGTAAAAAGACCGCGGCCTGCGCCGCGGTCTTGGCCTGATCAGAAACCACCAGCCGCGCTCAGAATCGGAAGCTCAGGCCGGCGGAGAGGGCGACGTCGTCACCGACCTTGAAGTTGGTGCCGGCGAGTTTCACGTCGTCGATCCAGAGGTATTTCGCACCGAGGCTCAGGGTGGCGGCAGGTGACACGCGATAGGTGACACCGGCGAAACCCTGTGCGGCAAACGAGGAGTCGCTCAGCCGGACGGGTCCGCCGATGCCCACGCCTTGCACGCGCGTGCGGGCCGAGCCGGCACCCGCGCCGACGTAGTAGCCGAAATTGCCGCGGGTGGCGGCTTCGAGCCGGTAGTTGAGCGTCAACGGCACGAGGTTGGCGCTGCCGCCGGCCTGCTTGGTCTTGGCGTAGCCGATCTCGGCTTCGAGAAACTGCGCGCTGGTGTCACCGGCCTTCAACTGCCAGCCGACGCTGGCGGTGGAGTAGGCCTCCTCGGCATCGAGGAGATAGCCGAGGTCGGCGCGGGCGACGAAGGTCCGGGCCGAGGCCGTGAGACCGGTGAGGAGCAACAGAGGGATGAGGAGTTTTTTCATGGTATGTCTTGGTTTGCGCCCGGCGGTCCGGGCGGAAGCAAGGGACCGAGCGTGGCGGCGAAGGTTTCATTTTCGCGCGTGCTATATTTTCGCCGCGAGGATTTCGCGCGGAACAATTTTCGCGACCGATCACCGATCGGCGTCATCAACCGCGGATCGCACCGATCGATGCGGATGTGATGCGGCCATGGTTGGGGCAGGGTCAAATTTGACGCCCGGGCCCAATAATCGGGCGCGAAAAAGGCCGCGGCTTGCGCCGCGGCCTTTTGGGTCAGTTGTGTGTTGTGGTGGGCTTACTCCAGGCCGAGGGCGTGGCTGATGGCCGGGGCGAAGCGCACGATGAGGCCGGCAAACACGACCGAGACGATGGAGATGAGCTTGATGAGGATGTTGAGCGAGGGGCCGGAGGTGTCCTTGAACGGGTCGCCCACGGTGTCGCCGACGACGGTCGCCTTGTGGTCGGGCGAGCCTTTGCCATAGACGATGCTCTTGGGCCGGCCGGCGGCGATTTCGTCCTCGGCGCGGGCGACGATGGCATCGCGCACTTCGGTGGGGATTTTTTCCCGCACGGCGGCATCGTTCTTCACGGTCTCGGCGGTGATGCGGCCGTAGGACTCGAGGAGTTTCTTGGCGTTGTCCCACGCACCGCCGGCGTTGGCCATGAAGACCGCGACGGCGAAGCCGGAGACGAGGCCGCCCGCGAGCATGCCGAGCACGCCGCCGACGCCGAGGATGAGGCCGAGGGCGATGGGGGCGGTGATGGCGAGGATGGAGGGCACGATCATCTCTTTCTGTGCGCCGGCGGTGGAGATGGACACGCAGTTGGCGTAGTCTGGGTATTCCACGCCTTCGTGGGTGACGCGCTTGGGCCAGGACTCGGGGTCGGCGATATCGGCCTCGCTCATGCCGGCGGCGCGGAAGGCCTCGCGCATCTTGGCGAACTGGCGCCGGCACTCCCGCATCATGCGGTAGGCGGCGCGACCGACGGCGTTCATGGTGAGCGCGCAGAACAGGAACGTGAGCAGCACGCCGATGAAGAGACCGGCGATGACGCGCGGGTTGGTGAGCGTCACGTCGTAGTAGCGCATGATCTCGTCGATCGTGGCCTGGCGGGAGGAGACGACGTCGAAGCGGGCATTTTGCCCGGCCCAAGTGACGGTGTAGCGATTGGCGTTGAAGGGATCGGTGCCGACCGCGGCGACCGGGAGCTGGGCACCGACCGGGATGTCGCGGACGGTCTTGCGCGGGAGTTCGTGCGAAGGGAGGAAGAGCGCGCCGTCGTAGTAATCCGTGCCGTCGGCCATGGCCTTGGGGAAGGCGACGGCGAATTTGCCATAGCCTTGGTGGACGGCAACCGGGGCGGCCTGCTCGGCGGCATGGGCTTTGCCGTAGCTGACGGCCTGCGAGGTGATCTGCGTCTGCACGATCTGCACGTAGGCGGCGAAAAGGGCTAGGGCGGTGAGCGCGGCCGAACCGATGGCGAAGCCCTTGCCGGTGGCGGCGGTGGTGTTGCCGAGTGAGTCGAGCATGTCGGTGCGCTTGCGGACCTCGGGCGGCTGGCCGGACATCTCGGCGTTGCCGCCGGCGTTGTCGGCGATGGGGCCGTAGGCGTCGGTGGCGAGGGTGATGCCGAGGGTGGAGAGCATGCCGACGGCCGCAATACCGACACCGTAGAGACCGAGGAGGAAGCTGTCGGCGCCGCCCGCAAAGAGGAAAGCGCCGAGGATGGCGATGGCGGTGGTGAGCAGGGAGGCCCAGGTGGACTTCATGCCCTCGGCGACACCGGCGATGATGACGGTGGCCGGGCCGGTGAGGGCCTGGTTGGCAATGGCCTGGGTGGGCGGGCGCTCGTAGGAGGTGTAGTATTCCGTCGCGTAGGCGATGACGAGGCCGGCGCTGAGGCCGAGGGCAATGGAGACACCGAGCCGCCACCAGGCGGTGCCCGCAGCCTCCAGTGCCGCCGCATGCGCGCCGGAGCCGAAGAGGTAGTAGAGGATGCCGAACGCGCAGACGGCGATGAGCGCGGAGGCGACATAGACGCCGGTGTGCAGGCTCTTGAGGAGCTGGGCGAAGGTGGCGTCCTCCCGCGTGCGCACGGCGAAGATGCCGAAGATGGAGCAGATGATACCGAGGCCCGCGAGCGCGATGGGCGCCGCGGCGAGCTGGAGCGCGAAGGAGGCGGCGCCGGTGGTGACGCCGAGCACCGAGATGGCCGCGGCCGCGCCGAGCGCGAGCGTGGCGAGGATAGAGCCGTAGTAGGACTCGTAGAGATCGGCGCCCATGCCGGCGACGTCGCCGACGTTGTCGCCCACGTTGTCGGCAATGGTGGCGGGATTGCGCGCGTCATCCTCGGGGATGCCGGCCTCGACCTTGCCGACGAGGTCGGCGCCGACGTCGGCAGCCTTGGTGTAGATGCCGCCGCCCACGCGGGCGAAGAGGGCCTGGGTGGAGGCGCCCATGCCGAAGGAGAGCATGATGGTGGTCATCTCGGCGATGCGCTCGGAGGGGCCGCCGGAGAGGCCGAAGAATTCACCGTAGGAATTGAGGACGAAGAACCAGAAGGAGATGTCGAGGAGCGCGAAGCCGACGACGTTGAGGCCCATGACGGCGCCGGAGCGGAAGGCGACAACGAGGCCCTCGTTGAGGGATTGCTTGGCGGCGAAGGCGGTGCGGGCGGAGGCGTTGGTGGCCATCTTCATCCCGAACCAGCCCGTAAGCCCGGAGAGCAGGCCGGCGATGGGCACACCGATCATCGTGAGCCCGGGCTGGAGGCCGAGCAGCCAGAGCAGGCCGAGGAAGACGACCAGCGCCACAAAGACGACCGAGACGACCTTGTATTGGCGGAAGAGGTAGGCGATGGCGCCTTCGCGGACGGCCTGGGCGATGCGCACCATCTCCGCGTCGCCTTCCGAGCGTTTCATGACGGAGGCGCTGAAAAAGCGCGCCATCAGGAGGGCGGCGACACCGGCGACCGGTGCGAGCCAGAACAGGGAGGGGATATCAGACAGGGTAGCCACGGGCCACGGAACGGACACGTTCATATTTTAGGGGGTAGGGGTTGGGGGTAAACTGGAGACCAGTTGTCGGGTAGGGGCGGGAGGTTGGTAAGGCCCCCCGGCAAAGGCCAGCGCGTTCGGCGGGGGCCACGGCAGGCATTAGAAATCTTTCATGCGCACATGAATCCGGGCCATGCAGCTTATAAACCGGCGTGCGTCATAGCGCCGGCGGGAATCAACGCAGGGTTGCCAGTGGCCGCGGGATGCGCCCATCGTGCGCCCACCCCATGCACCACCTACGTTTCCGGCAGGTTCACCTCGATTTCCACACCAGCGGACTGATCCCCGGCATCGGGGCGAAGTTCAACAAGCGGCAGTTCCAGGAGGCGCTCAAGGTCGGCCATGTGAACTCCATCACGGTGTTTTCCAAGTGCCACCACGGCTACAGCTACCATCCGACGAAGGTCGGCAAGATGCACCCGCACTTGAAGACCGACCTGCTCGCGCGGCAGATCGAGGCATGCCGCGAGATCGGCGTGCGCTGCCCCATCTACCTGAGCGCCGGCCTCGACGAGCTGGCGGCCTTCGCCAACCCGACCTGGGTGGTGAAGAAAAAAGACGGCACCACCTACAAGCCGCTCGAGGTCGAGTGGTTCGTGCGCATCCTGCGGTTCAATTCGCCCTACCTCGACTACCTCTGCGCGCAGATCGAGGAAGTCTGCCAGCGGTGGCCGGACAACGACGGCATCTTCCTGGACATCATCGGCACGCACCGCGACTACAGCGACGACGCGCTGAAGGAAATGAAGCGGCTCGGCTACAACCCCGAGAACGACGCCGATGTCGCCCGCTACGGCGAGGACGTGCTCTACCGGTATTTCAAGGCGACGACGGCGGCGGCGAAGTCGGTGCGCAAGGATACGCCGGTCTTCCACAACTCCGGCCACATCTCCGTGGGCGCGCGGAAAGCCCTCGGCTACAACACGCACCTCGAGCTCGAATCGCTGCCCACCGGCGGCTGGGGCTACGACCACTTCCCGCTCTCCGCGCGCTACGCCATCACGCAGAAGTGGGACTTCATGGGCATGACCGGCAAGTTCCACAACACGTGGGGCGAGTTCGGCGGCTTCAAGCGCGCGGCCGCGCTCCAGTATGAGTGCGGCGCGATGCTGGCCTACGGCGCGAAGTGCAGCGTGGGCGACCAGTTGCACCCCGACGGCGAGATGAACCTCGACACCTACCGGCTCATCGGCGCGGCCTATGCCGAGGTCGAGCGCAAGGAGCCGTGGTGCGATCACGTCAAACCCGTGGCCCGCATCGCCCTCGTGAGCTGCGAGCAAAACCAGCACCGCTGGCGGGGCGGCCATGCGCAGTCGGTCGTGGCCGACGAAGGCGTGGGCCGCATGCTGTTGGAGCTGCACCAGCCTTTCCTGATGCTCGACGAGCACGCGGACTGGGTGGGCTTCGATCTCGTGGTGCTGCCGGACACGTTTGTCATGACGCCGGCCTTCCGCGCGAAGGCGGAGAAATTCCTCAAGGCCGGCGGCCGCATCATCGCGGCGGGCTCGGCCCTGCTCGACGAGAAGCAGNNGATCCCGATTACCTCGTGGCGACGAAGCTCACGCCGGACATCGCCGTGCGGTCGCCCATCGTGATCCTCGGCGGCGCCTATGAGATCAAGCCGACGACGGCCAAGGTGCTCGCGGAGCGGCGCGCGTCGTATTTCAACCGCACCTGGGAGCATTATTGCTCGCACCAGCATGCGCCCGACGCACCCGCCAAGGTCTCGCCGGCGGCGGTGCTCGGGAAGCAGATTGCCTATTTCGCGCACAATCTCTTCAGCGCCTACCGCACCTACGGGCAGCCGCTCTACCGCGATTTCTTTGCCGCGGCGCTGCGGCACCTGCTCGGCGACCGGCTGCCGGTCGAGACGAGCCTGCCTTCCACCGGACGCATCAACGTCCTCGAGCAGCCCAAGGAGCGGCGCTACGTGGCGCACCTGCTCTTCGCGGTGACCAGCAACCGTGGCACCTTCCACGGCAAACCGGTAGAGATCATCGAGGACCTCGTGCCGCTGCGCGACACGCGGGTGCGGCTCCGACTGCCGCGCAAGGTGAAGCAAGTGCGCCTCGTGCCGGACGGTGGCGACTTGGCCTTCACCGCCCACGCCGACGGGGTGGAGTTCAACGTGCCGGAATTCACCGCGCACCAAATGATTGAGCTGGGTTATTGAGCGATGGCGGCGAAAACAGTCCGCTTCGCGGTGGCCAACGATCTGCATGCTCAGTTCGTCCCCAGCGTGACGATGCACACCGGCTATCCCGGGGCGAATGCCCGGGCGGAGTGGTTGCTCTCACAGGTGGAATACGGCGGCGCGCTGGCCGGTGTGGATTTCATCATGGGTGCGGGGGATTTCATCCACGGGGAAAATCTGGCGTCCATCGGCGCGGAGATGGCGGCACTGAAAGAGCGGTTGGCGAAGCTACCGGTGCCGTTTCATCCCTGCTGTGGTAATCACGAGGTGAGGCAGCAGGAGGGTGACGCCGCTTGGGAGTCGCCCTATGTGCGGGCTTTTGGCGCGGACAAATTCGACTACGCCATCCCCGCGGGTGCGGCGGAGATCATCGTGCTCAACAACGCCGGCACGTTTCACGTGGGGGCGGCACGGCGTGAGGCCCGGCTGGAGAATTTCCGGCGGTTGCTGCGGGCGCGGCCGGGCGTGCCGAAGATCCTTGTGTGCCACATCCCGTTCCTGCCGGTGCGCGACAACGCCGTGCTGCGCGAGAGCTTCGGCTTTCTCTCCTACAAGGCGCTGGAGGTGGAGCTGCTTGACACCTTGGAAGTGGACGGTGGTGACGTGCGGCTCATCATCTCCGGCCACCTGCATCTCACGGGCGCCGTCGCGGTCGGCGGGGTGCGGCAGTTGGTGACCTCGGGCACGGCATCGTTTCCGCACGACTACCCGGTGGTGACGGTGACGCCGGACGCTATCACGGTCGAGGTGCGCAGCCTGCCGGAGGAAATGCATGAACCGCGGACCAACCTGCACGGCCCCCCGCGATATAAGAAGGATTATACGGATGTCGCGCATCCGACGGGCGACGCCTACCTGCGCGGTAACGCCGACGAGCGCGCGTTCACCATCCCGCTGTGAGCCTCGCGACCGCCAGGCCGCACGGCTACCTGCTCGACATGGACGGCGTCCTCTATCGCGGCCGCCGGGCGGTGCCGGGCGCGGCGGCGTTTGTCCGGCGGCTGCACGCCGCCGCGACGCCCTACCTGTGCATCACCAACCACTCCTGTTTCGCCCCCGAATACCTCGCGGCGAAACTGCGGCGGTTCGGCATCCCGGTGCCGGCGGAGCGCATCCTTACCGCGGGGCAGGCGACGGCGGCGTGGCTGCGGGCGCAGGACGCACGCCGGGTGTTTGCGATCGGCGAGCCGGCGTTTCACACTGCGCTGGCCGACGCGGGAATCGAGAGCAACGCCGCCCGGCCCTCGCACGTGGTCGTGAGTCTCGACCGCCGCGTGGACTACGAGCGGCTGGCTGCTGCGGCGCGGCACATCCTGCGCGGCGTGCCGTTGGTGGCGACCAATCCCGATCCGTCCTACCCGACCGAGCGCGGCCCGGCGCCGGAGTGCGGATTTTTCCTTGCCGGCCTGGAGCGCATGACCGGCGTGCGGCCTCTGGTCATCGGCAAACCCGGACCGGAACTCTTCCGCATGGCGGCGGAGAAACTCGGCTTGCCACGGCGCCGCCTGGCGATGGTCGGCGACCGGCTCGACACCGACATCCTCGGCGCCAAGCGGGCCGGCCTGCGCGCCGTCTTGGTGCTCAGCGGCCACTCCACGCGCGCGATGCTCAAGGGAGCACGCCTGCAGCCCGACCGGGTGGTGCGCAGCGTCGCAGACCTGCGGGACAATTCACCCGGTAAGTGAACTGTTTGGAAAGGCGGGCTCGCGGTGGCGGTTGGGGACGGGCTAAAAGTTGGGTTTGCCGAAAAATCTTCCCGGTTGGCCCGGCTGTCCGACCCTGCCTCCACGCACCGAGGCGTGGTTTCTGTGCTTAAGCCCCAATCATGGGCGAAATGAGCAGGGTCCGCCCGCCTTCGTTGAAGCCGCGGCGGGCAATTTTCTTTACCAGCGGGAGAGAAAACTGGTGCCCGGGGTGGGACTCGAACCCACACACCTTTGCAGGTCACGGATTTTAAGTCCGATGCGTATACCAATTCCGCCACCCGGGCATGGGCGGACTCTCGGGGTGGAGGCGGCGAGCGTCAACCCCGCGGCGGCGCTCGGCTTATGACGCAGTTTCCCCGCTGCCGGTCGCAGATGGGTCGTGTCCTGAGATCGTGGATTCCAGTTTACCCCACACCATGGTTCTTGACGGCGACCCCGAGCAGCGGCCAATCGAGCGGCCCGAGTGCGACCGTGAACTGCGCGATGGCGCGGTCCGGTCGGTGGGGATTCCCCTGCTCGGGCTGGCCATCCCGCATCTGACGGGAAGCTACGGGGAGCTGACGTGGACCGATGCGTGGTGGTGGGCCGGTCACGGCTGGTTTCTGCTGCTTTCCTTTGCGGTGTGGCAGGGCAACCGGTTGCTCATCCTGCGGCTGCGGCGAACGCTGGACTGGGAAACACGGCCGCTGCGGAAGCTCCTGCTGCTGATCGGCGGCACGCAGGGCTACACGCTTGTGCTCACTGCGGGCGCGATGCTGGCGTGGCAGGCGGCGGCGCCGTTTCCGGGGATTGACTGGCCGCGGGTCGGGCTGGTGGCGGCGGTGGTGGGGCTGGCCGTGCTGTTTGTGAGCCATGTGTATGAGACGACGTTTTTGATCAACGGCCGGCTGGAGGACCGGCTGAGGCTGGCGCAATCCGAGCGGGCGCGGCTGCAGGCGGAACTCGAAGCGGTGAAGGGCCAGTTGGCACCGCATTTTCTCTTCAACTGCCTGCACACGCTGGGGGTGTTGATCCGCGAGTGTCCGGAGCGGGCGGGACAGTTCACCCGGCATCTGGCGACGGTTTGCCGCTACCTGCTGGAGCGGCAGAAGCAGGATCTGGTGCCGCTGGCGGAGGAGCTGGCCTTCTTCGAGGCCTACGCGGAACTGTGCCGGCTGCGGTTTCCCGAAGGGCTCGAGATCGAGCTGAAGGATTTCGGCAACCCGGCGGGGCGGCACATCCCGCCGGCCTCGCTGCAACTCCTGCTGGAGAATGCGCTCAAGCACAACGGCTGCAGCGCAGCCCAGCCGTTGCGCATCACGCTGGAGTTCGAGGAAGATGCGCTGGTTTTCGGCAACTCCTGTCCGGTGACCGCGGCTCCGGCCGCGCCCGGCGCCGGGGTGGGCCTGCGCAACCTGCGTGAGCGCTTCCTGCTGGTGGTGCGGCGCGACATCAGCGTGTGCAGCATGCCCGGTCGTTTTTCCGTGCGGCTGCCGCTGCTGCTGGACGAGCACACGCCGGCCAGCGGGGTGTGGAATTGAACCTTGCCCGCGGGCAGGGGGGTGACCACGTTGCGCCGCTGTGAAAATCGGATTACTCGGCGGGAGCTTCGACCCCGTGCACTTCGGCCATCTGATGGCGGCGCAGGATGCCTATGAGCAGCACCAGCTCGACAAGGTCATCCTCGTGCCGGCCGCGCAGGCGCCGTTGAAGCCGAACGATGTGCAGTCCTCGGCCGAGCACCGGCTGGCGATGCTGCGGGCGGCGGTCGAGTGGGACCACCGCTTCGAGATCTCCGACTACGAGCTCCGCAAGGGCGGCATCAGCTACACGGTGGAATCGGTGCGGCATTTCCGGAAACTGTATCCTGCCGACGAGCTTTACTGGATCATCGGCGGCGACCAGCTCCCGAAGCTGCACCTTTGGAAGGACATCAAGGAACTGGCCGGGCTGATCGAGTTCATCTTCCTCGAGCGCCCGGGCCACCCGGTGCGGGAGCACCCGGACATCCCCGGACTGCGGCTGCGCCGTTGCGACGGCCACCTGCTGGCCATCAACTCGACCGAGCTGCGCAACCGGGTGCGGCGCGGGCTTTCGCTCGATTATTTCGTGCCGCACAAGGCGATTGTGTATATCCGGGAAAACCGCCTGTATCTCGACAACCAAGGATGAACACCGCACCGCTCCCGACCCTCGAACTCGTCAAACTCTGCTGCCGCGCCCTCGATGAAAAGAAGGCGGAGGACCTGCGGGTGCTGGATGTGCGCGAGCAATCCTCCATCACGGACTACCTCGTCGTGGCCACCGGCACTTCGGAGACGCACCTGCGGGCGCTGCGGGTGGAGCTGGAAAAGGTGATCGATGCCACGGGCACCCGGATCGTCGGCATGGAGACGGCGCAGGAGAGCGGCTGGCTGGTGGTGGACGCGTTTGACGTGATGCTGCATCTTTTCCTGCCCGAGAGCCGACGGAAATACCGGCTGGAAAACCTGTGGAAGGATGCGGTCGAGGTGTCGGTGCCGGGCCTGCTTGCCCCGCCGGCGGAGCCGAGGAAAAAACCGGCGGTCCGGAAGAAGGCCGCGGTGAAGAAAACCGTGAAGAAAGCGGCGCCCGGAAAGCGGGCCAAAAAATCCTGAGTCACGGTCCGGTGCGCGCCGTTTAGAATGAGTAGCCCAGCGAGCTGCTCACGCGCTGGTCGGAGCGGTTTTCCCGCAGGAGGATGGCGTTGTCGTATTCGTATTCGTAGCGCAAATTCAGCGAGATGCGCTCGGAGAGCTTGCCCTGGAGGGTGCTGTTGAAGCGGATCTTGTAGTTGTCGGCCTCCTCGCTGAGAGCCGAGGCGCCGGTGATGACCGTGCGGGTGCGGGGATCGGGCGAATAGAGGGCGTTGAGGTCCTGGGAGAAGGTCAGGCGGCCGTTGATCTTGTAGGAATAATCCTGAAAGAATTCGCCCAGCACGGTCGTGCCGTTTTCGACGCCGGCGGCGTCGCGGTATTGCAGGGTGAGGCCGCCGCCCATGGAGGCCGTGCTGCGGTCCTGCGTGAGGAACTTGTAACCGAAGCCGGCGTTTTGCTCCAAGTTGACGTCAACCCGGGCCACGCGGTCGCTGAAGTAGCTGGTGGCGGTCTGCGCAAAGACTTTGCCGGAGAGTTCGCGCCGCCAGCGGAAGGCGGCATCGCGGCGGTCGCTCGTGACGAGGCCGTTGGTCTCACCGTAGAGGTAGCGGGAGTTGACGCGATAGTTGTTGGCTTTTTTTATGTAGTTTGCCTCACCGCGGAGGTTGAGACTCTTGGCCTCGATGCGGCCGGAGTGGTTGTTGAAGCCGAATTCCAGTTTGCCGCGCCATTTGGGGGGCGGGGCCGGGCGCTGCTCCGGCCGCGGGACATCGGCATCGCGGAGTCGCACTTGTTCGATGACCGGCGGGAGTCCGGCGAGACTATCGGCCGGAGTGTCGGGAATTTCGATGATGACGGCTTCGGTTTCGGAGATGATAAGATTGCCCAAGACCGGGGAAAGAAAATAGATTTTTCCGTCGGTGCGTTTCACCACCTCGCCAGAGATCCTATCTCCATTGTTGAAATGGAGTTCCGCAGCTTTTGTATGCGCAAAGGGCGAGACAAGCAGGAGCAGGGCCGGCAGACAAAAAAGAAAATTCAGACAAGAACGGCTGGGCTCGGATGGAAATTTGGCTTCTCTGCGTAAACTCATGATAGGTTGGTTATTTATGGAATATAGTGCCGCGACTGCGGACAAGGCGAGTCATTAAACCATTTCGGAGCGTTTACGTCACCCAGCGCGGCGGATGGTTGCAACGGCGGTTCCAGAAACGCCCCGTATTCACACTTTTTTTAGCTTGTGACCAAAATGCTAATGATGATGATTTGCACCACTGCTCGCTTCTGAGCGTCGTTAATAATAATCCATACACATACATGAAACAGAACAGCTCCAAGGGTTTTACCCTCGTCGAAATCATGATCGTGGTCGTCATCATCGGTCTTCTGGCCGCCATGGCGATCCCGGCCTTCCAGAAGGTCCGTCAGTCCTCGCAGGACAAGGCCGTCCTCAACAATGCCCGTCAGCTCTCCGCTGGTGCTGACCAGTATTTCCTTGAGAACGGTGTGTCCACCGTGGCTCTGTCCAACCTGGTTGGCGCGACTGCCTACGTGAAGGCTGTTAACACCGTGGCCGGCGAGACCTATCCCGCCCACTACACGCAGGGCATCGCGATCACCATCTCGAGCGTCGCCGGTGCCCGCACGATCACCTACGCTCCCTAACCGGAATCCGTTGGTTTAGCTTTCAAGCCGCCTGTTCAACACAGGCGGCTTTTTTGTCCCTCGTCCCGTTGGCCTTTTGTTTTGCCCGTCCGTCTGCATGCCCGTTGCCTTGAGCCAGCCCCATGAATTTTCCGACCACTGCCTACCTGAGTGATCGCCGGCTGGCCGTGCTGGTGTTGTCCGGGTTGCTCGCCCTTGCCCTGGGTTTTTTTACGCTGAGTGCCGACCACTCGCTCCAGTTCATGATTTACGGCGGTTACTGGGCGATACTTTTGATCACGGCCCTGTTTGGCCTGAGCCTCTTCCGGCTGGCCCGGGCGGATTGGCCACAGTGGCGGGAGCAGCTGCGCACCGCCCCGCGCTGGCCGCTGGTCCTGATCGGGGGCTGTGGGTTGTTGTTGCTCGTGCATGAGGACTATGGGTTCAAGATCCTGATGGATGAGGCGATGCTGCTGGGCACATCGATGAGCCTGCACTTCGAGAAGATGGCCTTGGTGCCGATGCGCGGACATGACATCCAGGGAGCGTTCCAAATCCTGGGGGGCGAACTCGACAAGCGTCCGCTGCTGCAGCCTTTCCTGGTTTCCCTGTTGCACGATTTTACCGGCTACCGCCCGGAGAACGTTTTTGTCCTCAACACACTGCTCACTTTTGTGCTGCTGGGGCTTGCCTATGTGTGCGGCTGCCGTCTTGCCGGCCGCGGCGCCGGGGCGGTGGCGGTCCTTTTGCTGACCACGCTGCCCTTGCTGGCGCAAAATGCTACGGGCGGAGGTTTTGAGCTGCTCAATCTCGTGATGATTCTCTCCACCCTGCTGCTCGCGATGCGCTGGGTGGAGCGGCGCGATGCCGGTTCGCAGGAAGCGCTGGTGCTCTCGGCCGTGTTGCTGGCTCTCACCCGCTATGAGTCGGTGCTCTTTTTGCTGCCGGTGGCCCTGTTGATCCTGTGGATCTGGTGGCGCGAGCGGCGTCCGGTGTTGTCTTGGACCGTGGTTTTCAGCCCGTTGCTGCTCGTGCCGTATGCCTTGCACAACCGGGTTTTCCGGGCACGGGAGTCGGCTTGGGAACTGGCGAGCCAGCCCGGCTACGAACGTCCGTTTTCACCGGCCTATGTGCCCGACAACCTCGCCCATGCCCTGAATTTCTTTTTCGACACCACGGGCGAGCAGTCGAATTCGCTGCTCCTGGCGGTGCTGGGTTTCATCGCCCTGCCGTTCTTTGTGCTCTGGATGGTCCGCACGCTGCCGCGCCTGCACACCGTGGCACCCGCCCAGGCCGCCCTGGCGGTGTTTGCGCTGGGCTTTGCCGCCCACACCGCGCTGCTGATGGGCTATTTCTGGGGACGCTTTGATGATCCCGTGATCCGCCGCCTCAGCCTGCCGCTCAATCTCTGGCTGGTGCTGGCGATTGTTGCCGTGGCGGCCGAGTTTTGCGGCGGTCCGGCGCGGTGGCGCGTGTTGGCCGGGCTGGCCTTGGCGGGGCTCTTCGGGGCTTCGCTGCCCTCGATGGCCCGGCACGACTACTCGCTGGACTATTACATCGGCCGGGAAATCGCCTGGCGCCGCGAGTTCATGGCGGCGCATCCCGAGAAGGATTATCTCTTCATCGACAACAGCTCGATCTTCTGGATCACCCACCGCGTATCCGCGACCCCGATGATGCAGACCGTGCTGAACAAGGAGAGTCTGCTCTTCAACCACCGCAACCACACCTTCAGTGCCTTTTACGTTTACCAGCGGCTGGATGTGAATCCGGAAACGGGCGAACTCACCGTCCAATGGGATGATGTGCTGGGTCCCGACTATCGCCTGGAAACCGTCTGGGAGCGGCGATTCACGCCGCTGACCGTGAGCCGGATCAGCCGCGTGGTTGAAATTTTGGACGGCGAGGCCCAACCGCCGCCGCCACCGGTGAGGGCGGCCGCGTTGTCAGCCACGGAGCGCGAGCGGATCCGTCGGGAATATCTGGACAACTTCATCAAGCAGCTGCCCTGACCGTCGTGGAAGCTTCCCGCTGGCAATTCTTAGGTCGATCCGATGTGCGCTTGGCCGCCTTCGGGTTCTGCGCCTTGCTGGCCGTCTGGCTGGGCTTCATCGGCATCGGGGTCGCCCGGGCCGAGCTGGGGATCAAACACGGCGGCTACTACGTCATGCTGGGCACCTTCGTGCTTTGGCTGGCGGCGTTGTGGCGGCTCCGCCATGAGGCGCTGGCCGGCTGGAGCCGGCGGGAACTCATGACGGGCACGGCATCGGTTGCGCTGTTCTCCGTGGTGGCGGTCGTGCACGAGGATTTTCGCAGCAAGATTCTCTACGATGAATTCGTGCTGCAATCCACCGCCTACAACATGCATTTTTTCCGGGATGTTGCGACTATGGTGCGTGGCTACGACATCCTGGGCACGTTTCTTTCCACCGACAACTACCTCGACAAGCGGCCCTATTTTTACCCGTTTCTCGTGTCGCTGGTCCATGACCTCACGGGTTACCGCACCCATAATGCCTACCTGCTGAATGCCCTGCTGACCCCGGTTTGTCTGGGGCTGGTTTATGGCCTCGGCCGATGCTGGCAGGGGTGGCGCACGGGGGCGCTGGCCGTGGCCTTGGTGGGATCGCTCCCGCTGTTTGCGCAGAACGCCACCGGTTCGGGCATGGAGTTGCTCAACCTCACCATGCTGCTGGCCGCGGTGGCGTTGGGCGCAGCTTGGCTGGCGCGGCCGGACGGCCTGCGGCTGTCGGCCTTCATCCTCGCGGTGGTGCTGCTGGCGCAATGCCGGTATGAATCGGCCCTCTATGTCGTGCCCGCGGCCATGGTGGTGCTGGCCGGCTGGTGGCGCAGCGGCCGGATTGTGCTGTCGGGGGCGGCCGTGCTGGCGCCGCTGCTGCTGGTGCCGGTGGCCCTGCACAACCGCGTGTTGTCGCACACGCCGATCCTGTGGGAAATGAAGGATGACCAGACCAGCCGCTTTGGCTGGGAATACCTTGCGGACAATTTCCGGGCGGCGGCGGATTTTCTTTTTTCCACCGACGTGCGGCTGGCTAATTCCCTCTGGCTGACCTTGGTGGGCGGACTCGGGCTGTTGGTTCTGGTCGGCTGGGTGCTGTGGCGGCGGCCGGCGTGGCGGCGGATGTCGCCGCTTTCCCTTGCCTGGCTGCTGATCGGGCTGGGCATCTGCACCAACACGTTGCTGGTGATGTTTTATTTTTGGTCCGCCTTCAATGATCCGATGGCAGCGCGTTTCAGCCTGCCGTTCTACCTGCTGCTGGCTTTTGCGGTGGTGTTTGTGGCCGCACGTTTTGATGCGCGCGGTCCGGTGACACCGGCATTGCTCGGACTTACACTGATGTGCTGGCTGGGCTTTTCGCTGCCCCGCCAAGCCCAGCATCATTATTCGCACTTGGGAATCGATGAGATCGAGTGGGAGCGGCGGTTGGTGGCTGCGCGGCCGCCGGCGGCACGGCTGATTATTTCCAACAAGTCGGGCCTCCCGTGGTTGTTGCAGAAAACCCCTTCCATTTTGATCGACCGGGCCCGGTTGGTGCCCGACCGGCTCCAACGCCAGTTGGCCGACGGTTACATCAACGAGATCCTCGTCACGCAGTCGCTCCGTCCGACCTCCGTGCACGGCCAACATGAACTGATGCCCGATGAAATCCTACCAGCCGGCTACCGGCTTGAGTTCGTGGCCGAGAAACGCTTCGGCACCAAGCTGGCCCGGGTCAGCCGGCTCGTGGCCATCGAACTGCCGCCGCCTCCCGCCACATGAGCGCATCCATCACCTACGATCTGACCCTGCTGGAACAGAGTCTGGCCAAATGGCGGCGGTCCGCGGCACTGCGCGCCGTTTACGCCGATATTTTCGCCGCCATGCGGCGGTCCATGGTTCCGGGACGGACGCTGGAGATCGGTTCGGGCATCGGGGTGGCGCGCGACTTTCTGCCCGACCTTGTCACCAGCGACATCGTGGCGACGAAATTCGTGGACCGGGCGGTGTCTGCCTACGCCATTCCGCCGGAAAGCTGGAGCAACCTCGTCGCGTTCGACGTGCTGCATCACCTGCAGGAGCCGCTACGGTTTTTTGCCAGTGCCGCTGCCGCCCTGACGCCGGGCGGCCGCATCGTGCTGGTCGAGCCGGCCGGCACACCGGGGGCGCGTTGCTTCTACCGGCTGTTTCATGTCGAACCCTGCCGTCCGAAGCTGATCGAACCGCCGTTCAAGTTCGCGGCGGAGGCGGACGGCAGTTTCGCCAACATGGGCATGGCGCACGCGCTTTTCGGCCGGCACCGGCCGGCGGTCGAGCTCGCCCTGCGTGCGTTCGGCCTGAGGATCGTCTCGGTCGCGCACCGGGATCTGCTGGCCTACCCCGCCACCGGCGGATTTTCCCAGCCGGCCCTGCTGCCGGCGGCGGCGCTGCGAGCCTTGCTGGCGCTGGAGCGTCGGTTGCCACAGGCACTGTTGCGCAAGGTTGCGTTGCGGATGTTTGTGGTGCTAGAGAAATCCTAGAGATGAGCTTGGATTGACGGTTACGAATCTAGCTTACTCCGACATATTAGGGTGGCGGCTTTCCAGCACGCGAAGATATCGCGCCGCATCTTCATGCTTGGCGTCAATTCTTAGGACGGATCGAAATTCTACTATGGCGGCGTAAGGATCATCTGCCATGAGGTGATGCAAGCCAAGTCGCCAGTGCAGGTCTGCGGCGGCCGGATGTGAACCGACCCCTGCTAGGGCATGTTGGAAAAACGTTATCGGGCTACGCCAAACTGCCAGTTGTTGGGTTGAAGCGAAGCCTAGAGCAACTATGCTCAAGGAAGTTACGACCAAGGTCGCCGTCTGATGGGCCGGAGAGGAAAAGCAATGTATCACTCGAGCGATACCACTGGCAAGTAGCAGCGCCAGTGCCAGCGATGGCACGTAGGTATAGCGATCCGACGGTGTAAACGGCATGTCGGTTATTCCAAGCACCGGTATGGCGAGTGTCAGAAACGCGAGGGAAAGCGGTCCCGCCTCGGGCCACATCCGGTGTCTACGCCAAGCCATGACTGCTAGGAAGATGAACATCGATAGACTGGCCGCCGCACGCACACTGATCACTGAAAAATCCCTGAATTCGACATAGACTGGAGATAGATTGAGTGGCAGAAGAGTTTTCTGCAGATACCACATCCAAACGGCGAAAGCTTGGCCGATGCGCGTTAACAGACCCGCGTCTGCCAACGTCGTCGGGCGGTGCCAGATTTCGCCGCTTGCGTTCAGTCGAGTGAGCAGGGTGAGGCCTAAAAGAAGAGCAGAACATAAGACATATGGGGCCAAGTGACGCAAAGCAGCGCGCAGACGACTAAATTTTGCGGTATGGTGCGGATCTTCGGCCATAAGAGAAAGGACCAGAAGCAGAGCAGGGAGAGAGGCGGCCGCTGGATAGCAGAGGAGGGAGACAACAAACAACACGAAGGCGGTCCGGTGCCAGAGAGCACGCTCACCACGCAGATAGTGCTGGAAGACAAGCACGGCCAGAAGCCCGAAGAAAGTGCAGAGGGGGTAACCTACGCCGGAAATCCATGCCACGGGTTCGACCCGCAGCGGATGCAGCGCCCACACGAGGCTACCGACAGCGGCACCGAGCTTGATCGTCCATAGCGGTAGGATGCGCAGCTTGTCGCGGCTGCAAAGGAAAGATTGTGCGACGTAGAAGAGCAGAACGGCATTGCCGACGTGCAATACCAGATTGACCACGTGAAAAATCACGGGGTTCAGACCGAAGCTGTTACCGAGCCAACGCCAGAGAAGCCAATTGATGGGCTTATAGCGTTGGACGCTCTCGAGGTCAGTGAGCATCCAGCGCCAGGCTCCCTCGCTCTGCCAGAGTGCTGGGTTACTCAAGAGGTTCACATTATCATCCCATATGAGGAAGCCACCGCCCAAAACGGGAAAAAACAATACGAGGGTGGTTATGCCACAGAACCCCGGGCCTAACCAAGATCGGCTGAACCAACGTTCAACGGTAGATATCATTAGCGTGTGGAGGTATGCCGTATGGCATGTTCGATGGCTGCCCCCAGCGCTCTCGCCGGTCCGTGCAGGGCTGCGTCGAGTTCGGCAGGCGACAGCCGGTAAAGCAGGATGGAGTGGCCGACATGGTCGTCCGGCCGGCGTGCACGCAGGTAATGGCACAGCCGGGCAAAGCGCAGATCTTCGTAGCGATCCCAGGTTTTCACCCATTGTTCATGCGGTGCGATGGCGGCTATCTCGTCGCGGGCGGCGGGCGTCCGGGCATAATGGAGCAACGCCGGCTCCAAGGCGCGCAGCGTTTGGTATTCACGCTCCATCTCCGCGGTCCATGGCCCCTGCACGGGGGCGTAAACGTGCGAGAGCATGGTGGCGCCCACCGCGTAAATGCCTGGCTGCAGCGCATGCCATTGGGCCGAGTAACCCGCCTTGGGCAGATGCGGCAGCGGCCGCGCCCGGATGCCGTAGTGGCCGGGATCGGCCGTGCCGAAATAGGAAAGATAAACCTTCGTTTCACCCGCGACGACGTCGGGCTGCGCTTCCAGCCAGCGCGCGAGACCGGGCAGGTCTTGGCCCCAATCGAGCGAGCTGTCCACCAGGTGTTTGTAGCCCTGGGCCGGCCCGCCGACGAGTTGGTTGAAAAAAGCGAGGTAGTGCGGCCGCACTTGGAAGCTGGCGGCGGCCTGGGCGACCACCAGCAATGCGACCACGGCGCCGGCGGCGATGCGCTGTCTTGCCCGCGCCGCCCACCAGCCCAGCGCACCGCAAAAGATGAACAGCACGGGATAGGTCGGCAGGATATGGCGATGGCCGATGTTCAGATTGCTGGTGATTGAAAACAGCCAATACACCGCAAACAGCGCCAGCAGCGGCGTCACCCGGACCAGGTCGGCGCCCATGGCCTGCGGCTGTTGCCGCCAGCGCCAGCCGATCACGGCAACGACGGCGGGCAGGGCGAGGAGCAGCGGCAACGGAGTTTTGACGAGAAAGGCGTAGGGGAAAAATTCGACCCAGCCCGTGAGGCTGTAGGCGCCGTTGAGGAAGGCCCCGCGCATTTGCGACATGTCCACCACAAAGGCGAAGCCGTAGAAAAATGCATCCGGCAGCAGCCGCCACTGCCGCACGGTGTCAAACCACCCCCCTTTGCCTTCCAAGCTGGCCAGCACGATGGACCACGGGCGGTGATAGTCGGCGAGTTCCGGCAGGCCGGGGCCGGCCGCGTCGTGGCGAAAACCAAAGCACGTCCAGATGATGAGCCACGCGACAAGGATATGAACCGCTGCCGAGGAGAGGAGCAGGCCGGCCTTGGCCTTGCGCTCATGCTGCAACCGGCCGCGCCACGGCAGGGGCGGGCGTGCCAGCATGCGCCAAATCAGGAGAGGCGCCAGCATCAGCGGCAGCAGCACGAAGGAAAATTTGGCCACGCAGGCGAGTCCGAGCACCACGGCGCTCAACAGCCCGGTGCCAAGGCGAAAATCCTGCAGGTGCCGCCAGTAGGCGCCCACGCTCGCGAGCATGAAAAACGTCATGCACATGTCCGACGTGGCGAGGACGCCGTGGGCAAGAAAGGTCGGACAGAAGGTAAACAGGGCCAGTGCCACGAAGGCCCCGGCGTCGCCGAATAACCGCCGCGTCCACCACCAGACGAGCAGTCCCGTGGCGAGGCTCCAGACCAGGTTCATCGCCCGGCCGGCGAACAACAGATCGTCCAGGGCCGGACCCTGGGCGTTGAAGTAATCGCGGCCCAAGCCCCACACATTGGCGACCGGCCAATCGGGATGGTCTGCCGGGGGCAAGGTCCTGCCGGACAGCCAGGCGGGCAGCGCGGCCCAGCGTTGCGGCAGGTTGCCGTTCTCGGGCTGGAGCCGGTAATCATGGTGCTGCCAGTAGGCGAGGCCGGCGGTCAGGTGGGCGATTTCATCCACCGTGGCGGATTTTTCCCGCGAGGCGGAAAGCGCCAGCCACGCGTGGACGGCCAAGAGGACGATAACGGCGGCGGCGGACAACCGGCGCCGGCGGGAAACCGAGACGTTGAAGGTGGGCGTGGACAAGGGCAACGGAGTCCCCATGCTGCCCGGCGCCCGCATCTGGGCAAGGCCGCATGAATGCCGAGGAATACACCAAACTGGCGGAGGTGGAGCGCACGCACTGGTTCTATGCCGGGAAGCGGGAGTTTGCCCGGCGCTGGCTGCAACGGATCCGTTCCCCACGGCCGGACGACGTCTTGCTCGATTGCGGCGCGGGCACCGGACAGTTTGCGGAAGAAATGGCGGCGCTCTGCCGCGTCCTGGTGCTCGATGATCACGAAGAGGCGTTGCGGATGCTGCGGGCGCGCTTTCGCCCCGAGCAGATTTTCAGTCTGGCGGGCGACCGCGTGCCGCTGCCCGATGCTTCGCTGGACTATGTGACGGCCCTCGACGTGCTCGAGCACACACCGGACGATGCCGCCGTTGTGCGCGGATTCCACCGGCTGCTGAAACCCGGTGGCGTGGCGCTGGTGACCGTGCCGGCGAGCATGGCGCTGTGGAGCGACTGGGATGTGGGGCTGCATCACTTCCGGCGTTATTCGCGTCCGCAGTTGCGGGCGCTCTTCCCGGCGACGGAGTGGGAGCTCGTGCACGTGAACTACACCAACGTCCTCGTGTATCCGGCGGTGTGGTTGGTGCGGAAGTGGCGGAAATGGTTTCCCGCCCGCACGCCGGATGCCCGGGCGGAAAACCGCATCCCGGCCGCGTGGCTGAACCGGCTGCTGCGCTGGCAACTGGTGCGCCTTGCCATGGCGCGTGTGCCCATGCCCTTTGGGGTGAGCCTGGTGCTCGTGGCGCGCAAGCGCTGACGGCGCTCAATACAGCGCTTCCGCGAGCACCTGATCATGTTCATCCAGCACCTCGAGCACGGCATCATGGAGTCGGTCGAAGCTTGGCGCGCTTTCGGTCATGATGGTCAGACGGTAGAGCCCGCGGAGTGCGCCGGCCTGCGCTAATCGCAACGGCGTGCCGTAGGTCAGCCCTTCGGAATTGATAGGTTCGAGGAAAATATCCGCGGGAGTGGCGGAAAAATCGTGCAGCAGCCGCCAAGGATAAGAGGCGCGTGTCAGCCGCACCGTGACGGGCCTGCCGTCCAGCACCAGGTTGGCGCGCAATAGCATCGGCTCGTGGCCGACGGATTCGGCACCGTCTTTGGTCAAGGCTTCAATCTTACCGAAGGGCACCGCTCGGCTTTCCCGGGGCACGAGAAAAGAGAGGATAGAGTCCCGGGTATGTGGGCTGTAACCGGTCTGAAAAAGCGTTCGGTAGCGGTTTTCGATGTAGTCATGCAGCGGTCCGGCAACCGGGATGTTGTGCCGTGCGACGAATTCGTCGCTGGGATGGTTGACGATGACGGCGCTGCGCGGGCTGGCTTCCAGCCGGTCGATGATCCGCTGCTGGTCGGCCTCGTCGAGGAGCCAGAACCAATGGGTGGCGTTGCGTGTTGTGGGGGTCGGCACGCCGCTCCAGAGGTTGTAACTGAACATGCCTTGCCGGGAAAAAAGCACATCGGCATGCAGGCTGGCATTAAGGGTGAGGATGCGCAGGGATTCGCGGATTGGCCCGGTGATACGCACGTTTTCGGCGCCCGGGAGGCCGAGCGGCTTGGCCACGCGGTGATGCTCCCAGCCGTTGTGACCGAGAAGCCAGAGCTGCCAGCCCGTGGCAGCCAACAGGACTGCCCATGCCGCCGGGCCCAAGCGGCGGCCCAGCCGGGGCAACGCGGCGCCCAACACTTCCCAGGCTTCATGCAACCCTGCGGCGAACAGTGGCATGAAAGCAAAGGTCGCCCAGCCCATCTGGCTGCCGGCTACCGGAAACGCATGGAGGATTTGCGGGAGCGCGACAAAGGCTGCGAGCCAAGCCGCGGGCACACCGGCTGCGTTTGGTAGCGGCCGGAGCGGCACCATAAACAAGGGCAGGAGCGGGAGGCATACCGTGATCAAGCGGCCGACTCCGTAAATCGTGAGCCAGGTTTGCAGATGCCAGCAAAAGAATCCCAGGGCCGTCAGACGCGTCAGGACGACGGCGAGCTGGGTGGCGTGGGCCAGCGAACCGCGTCGCCGCAGTTCCCATCCGGCCCGGAGCGCGAGCACGCATGCCGCGGCCGATACCGCCCAGCTTTCGGGGATCCAGGAGAAACCGAACAAGAAATTGGCCGGATGGCGCAGCGGACTGATCAGCACCGCCTCCAGCAGCGCGGCCGGTGAAGTTCCCCGCAGGCACACCATCGTGCCCACCGCCAGCACGGCGGCCAAGCCGGCTGCGGTTGCCACCAGCCAAAGCCGCGGTTGCAACCGCCGGTTGTTTTCTGCCGGTGGCGTAACCCACAGCAACAGTCCGGCCCCGAGGGTGAATTGCAGCGCGAAGATCAGGGCCCAAGGTTCATCCAGCTTGCGCCCCATCAGGCCCCATGGCACGAGCAGCAGACCCGCACCGGCCGTGATGGCGGCCGGGCGGATCCAACGGTCGGGCCAGACGGTGTAGCGCAGTGCCGCCGCTCCGACTCCGGCAAGCAGCAGCAGGCCGACATTGATCTTGGTCAGGCAGAGCAGGGCGGTCGTGACGCCGAGCCAGGCCGCCGCTACTTCCGGACGGGCCAGCGTGGGCAACCGGACCATCGCATATACGGCGCCGGCCACGAGCACGGCGATCAGGCTGCCGGGATGCGTGGGTTCGGAGTTCATCTGCCAGAGCAGCGAGAAGGTTGCTGCCCCGGTTGCCAGTGCGGCGACGGGCCGATTCGTGAGCCGAAGCGCGGTTGCGCCCATGAGCAAACCGCAGCCGGTCCAGTGTGCTGCGGTCAGCCAGCGGCCGAGGGTATGAGTGAGCGGTTCCGCCAGCACGGCGGTAACGAGCTGATGGTATACGAACGGCCACGGCCCGTATTGGGTGAAGATCTCATCGTAAAGCCGGCCCCCGGCGAGGTAGTCGCGCAACGAGAGCAGCACGTAGCCCTCGTCGTCATACAGCATGAAGGTCGTGTTGATGATAAGGTAGGCGGTGGCGAACATTGCCGCAGCCAGCGCCAACCAGGGACCAAGCAACAGGACACGCCGCATCATGACCGCCGGCGCACGAGGTAAAGCGGCCGGCGTTTCACCTCATCATAGATACGCCCGAGGTATTCGCCCAGCACCCCGATCGCAATGAGCTGCAGGCCGCCGAGAAACAACACGAGGACGGCAAGGGTGGTGAAACCGGTCTGGGCGATCTCGATGCCGACCAGCCGCCGCACGATGTAGAAGGTGCCCAGGCTGAAGCCCACCCCCGCCACCAGGAGCCCGCAATAGGTGAGGAGCCGCAGCGGCAGGCGGGAAAAACTGAACAGACCGTCGAGGGCGTAGTGCACCAGCCGGCGCAGGGTTTGTTGGGGTTGGCCGGCCGCACGCTCTTGCCGGTCGTAGGGCACCTGCGCGACGTTGAAGCCAAGCCAGGCCCGAAGGCCCGGGAAAAAGCGCTGGCGTTCCGGCAGCTGGTTGAAAGCCGTGACGGCGTCACGGCTGAGCAGCCCGAAGGTGCCGGCATTGGTGTCGATCAGAGGTCCGTCCGTCAGCCGCCCAAACAGGGCGTGAAAGGCATCCATCCCGAGCCGCCGCACACCGGTTTCTTGCCGGGAGCGGCGCACCGCCAAAACAACCTCCGCTCCGGCTTGCCACGCCGCAACCAATTCGGGGATGAGTTCGGGCGGGTCTTGCAAATCGGCATCCATCGTCACCACGGCGTCGGCGTTGGTGGCGGCGGCCAAGCCGGCGGCGAGCGCGGCCTGAAAGCCGAAATTGCGCGTCAGCTCCACGACATGGAAACGCGGGTCCGCGGCTTCCTGCGCGCGAAGCAATTCTGCGCTGCGGTCGCGGCTGCCGTCGTTGACGAAGATCGCCTGCCACCGGCATTGCGGTTGCGCGGCAAAGAGGGCCGTCAGCCGGGCAAAGGTCTGTAACAATACTTCCTGTTCGTTGAAAACCGGCATCACGATCGTGATCTCGGGTGAGGCCGGGTGAGCGCACATGACGGGACTAAAGGCGGACCGGGCCGCCGGGTGAAGTCATTTTCCGCATGGCCCTGAACCACCGGACCAAGGCAACACCCAGCAGGGTCACCAGTGCCAGGAAGACCCACGGCGCATGCGGCAGCACGCTGTCGGCCAGGAAAGGCTGCGCCAGGTGTTGCTTGCCGGCATAGTTGAGCATGGCGGAGCTGGGCCAGCGGCCAGTCAGTTCGTAGGGTGTGTCCCCGGGGTGGAGCCACCGGGGCAACAGAAGTGACTGGTGAGCAAAGTGCAGGGCGATACCCAGACAAAAATCGACCGCGACTCCGCCAACCCAGACCCGCCGCAACCAGCGCGGCAGGCTGGACCAAGCAACTGCAACACCGGCCAGACCAAACAGAATCAGCGGCTGGAGACAGATATGGGTCAGACCCACTGCGACCGGCGTAGTGTGAACCGCGATTCCCAGTAACACGACCGTTGGTCCGGCCACCCACCAGAACCGGAGTCGGGGGGCGGCGTGACGATTTCTCACCAGCCAGAGCAGCACGGCCAGATTGCCGAGGCCAAAGGCGAGCGGCAAATTTTGCTGGTAGAGGATAAAGAAAATGTCCCGCAACCGGGCGGTGGCATCCATCTGCTGCCAAAAGACCATGAACAGCGGCGCTTGCCAGTCGGGCAGCAGGGTATTGCGCAGGTTGCCCAGCGTAACGGCCAGCACGCCCCGGAAGCCGGCGACAGGGGCGTCGCCGACCGTCGAAGTGGCCTTCAGGAGAAGCTGGGGTCCGTAATTCACGGCCGCCCACAGCAGCCAGGTGCCGGCCAGCAGAGCGCCGGCAGCGGCCCCCGCCAGCAGTTCGCGGCGCGTGCCGGACAAGACGGGCTGCGACCGCGCCAGCCACCACCACCCGGCGCCCAGCGCGATAATCCAGGGACCGGCCGAGTAGTGCGTGATCAGGCCCGCAGCCAACATCACCAAGGCTAGCCCGCCGCCCTTTCCGCCATCCAGCGAGCGCCGGATCAGGGCAAATGCGAGCATTACGAAAAAGGCTGCGGCCAGCTTGGTCCAGGGGAAGGTCGCGTTCTGCACGAACAGCGGGTTCAGCATCAGCAGCAGCGGCAGGAGCCGCAGTCCGGGCGAATCCCGGCCATCGGGGGCGACAAGCGCGGCGAGCGGGAAAAATGCCAGGCAGCTCAACAATGTGGTGAACGTCTGGTAATACGCGAAGGTGTCGCCGGACAATCCCAGCAGCCCGCCGGTGACGAGATTGGCGAACGGCGGACGCGCGGGCAGTGCGCCAAAGCCGAGAAAAGCGTGGTCCAGCGGCCAGCGATGCAGGAAAAAACGGGCCCGCTCGTAGTGCTCGAACCAATCGCCAGCCCATGCTCCCCCGGAATAGCTGTAGATCACGGCGTGCAGGCCGATGCACCACAGGGCCAGCAGCCCTGCCCCGACCGCTGTGGAGCGCACGGCCGGATCGCCGGTGAGGTCCGCGATGGCAGACCGCATTCGCCAGCAACCGACGATGGCAGTCACGGGTGGCAGCCACAACCAACTCCAGGCTGCACCGGATACGTAGATCAGGCCGGCGGCGAGATACAGAATGATGAGGGCTCCCGCGAGGCCGAGGGCGAGACGGAGCACCGGCGGATATCCCGGTATTCGGGCCGCCAGCGGCAAGGTGAGCGCCGTGACGATCAGGCTGAAGAGCAACGTCGCACTGGCCGCTGCAAGCATGGTGGGGAGATCACCGGAACACGTTGTATTTCACGATGGCCCAGAGCGCGCGGACGCCGTCGCGCCAGCCGATCTTTTTCCCCTCGGCGTAGGTGCGGCCGTAGTAGCTGATGCCGACTTCGTAGATGCGGCAGTCCTTGAGCGCGGCGACCTTGGCGGTGATCTCCGGTTCGAAGCCAAAGCGATTTTCCTCGATCACGATCTGCTTCAGCACCTCCCGGCGGAAGACCTTGTAGCAGGTCTCCATGTCCGTGAGATTGAGGTTGGTGAACATGTTGGAGAGCAGGGTGAGGAAGCGGTTGCCCACCATGTGCCAGAAATAGACGACGCGGTGCGCCTCTGCGCCCATGAACCGCGAGCCGAAGACGACGTCGGCCTTGCCGTCTAGGATGGGCTTGAGCAGGCGCGGGTATTCCTGCGGGTCGTATTCGAGGTCGGCGTCCTGCACGATGACGATGTCGCCGGTGGCGGCGGCAAAGCCCGTGCGCAGCGCCGCGCCCTTGCCGCGGTTGACCTCGTGATAAATGATCTGGTGGACGAGCGGGGCGATCTGGGTGCGGAGCAGGTCGCGTGTGCCGTCGCGCGAACAGTCGTCCACAATGATGATCTCCTTGTCGGCCACGGGCGCGGCGCGCACGGCGTCCACTATCGCCCGGATGGTGCGGGCCTCGTTGTAGCAGGGGATAACGATGGAGAGCTTCATGCGTATCCCGGACAGCCTAGACACCGGCGGCGGCGGGGAAAGAATTATCCCCGGGGGCCGGTCGGCGGGCAAGGGCCAGCAGGTGAAGCGGGCGCACCCGCTCCGTGGCGGTCACGGTCCAGCCGCAGGCCTCCAGCACGGCGCGCTGGAGCGCCCCGTCGAAAACATGATGATGGAGACAGCGGTTTTCCGCGTTGTGGCGCGAGCGGCCGGCGAAGGCCGCCGCCGAGCCGGCCCAAGGATCACGCCGCAGGTCGTGCAGGGTCAGAATCTCATCGAGGTGGGTCAGGTCGTCCTCGCCCGTGCCGCGGGCGAAGTCCTCCTGCAGATGGGCCAGTGTGGTGACGGGCCGGCGATGGTCGAAAGTATGCACAGGGTCGGGCAGGATCAGGACGAGATGGCCGCCGGGGCGCACGACGCGGTGCCATTCGCGCAACGCGGCCAGCGGGTTGGCAACATGCTCCAGGCAGTGGGAAGACAGGAGAAAGTCGTAGCCGGCGTCGGCGATCCCGTGCAGCGCGGTGGCTTCGCGCAGAAACTGGCGGCCGGGCGGTTTGGCCGGATGGAAAACAAAATCCCCGTCCTCGCGCAGGCCGGCTTCCCAGGCGGTTTGCGAGGCGAAGTTCACGTTGTCCACCCGGACGGCCGCCGCATAAACGGGCAAAATTTTACCATCCATAAACACCCGGCTGGGCCCGCCGATCTCCAAGCCGGTTTGGCCGCGGGTGGCAGCCAAGATCACAGGGGCCAGCCTCGCGCGGGCGGGCCACAGTCGGTTCAACACGGCCGAGGCCAGCGACCGGGCGTCCGCGTGCCGCAGGCGGCGGAGGAAGGCGAGGGCACGGGTGGTAACAGCCACGCCGGGTTTATCGCGTCCGCGGGAGGACACGGCGAGTTTTTTGTCCGGGTTCGCCGTCTTGGCCATGGGGGAGTTGACCCGGCCGGGCTCCACTTCACACTTTTGCATCCTTATGACCGTCGTTTCCCCGCCGCCCCTTGTCCGCATCCGGCCCGCGCGGGGCTGGCTCGGGCTCCGGCTGGGCGAACTCTGGGAGTATCGCGACGTGCTGGTGATGCTGGCCACGCGCGACATCAAGCTGCGTTACAAGCAGACGGCACTGGGCATCGTGTGGGTGGTGTTGCAGCCATTGGTGGCGGGATTGATTTTTACAGTAATTTTCGGCCGGTTTGCCGGACTGCCCAGCGGAGGGCATCCGTATGTGTTGTTCGTCTTCGCGGGCCTGTTGGGCTGGAATCTGTTTGCCGGCATCCTGCAGCGGGCGGGCAACAGCCTAGTGGCGGAGTCGAAGCTGATCTCGAAGGTATATTTCCCGCGGCTGTTGATTCCCTGCGCGGCAGCCGCCGCTGCGTTGGTAGACTTTGCGGTTTCGCTTGGCGTGATGGCAGTGTTACTGACGTGGCACGGGGTATGGCCAGGCTGGTGGCTCGCGCTGCTGCCGGCAGTGACCTTGCTGACGCTGATGCTGGCGGTCGGCATCAGCCTGTGGATATCAGCATTGAATGTCCGATACCGTGATTTCATGTATGCCCTGCCATTTCTCATCCAAGTCTGGATGTATGCGACACCGGTTGTCTACGGCCTGGAGCTGATCCCTGAGAGGTGGCGCGCACTCTTCTCCCTCAATCCGCTGGTGGGGATTATCGAGGGCAACCGGGCGGCGCTGCTCGGCGGCGGGGACGCGGTGCTGTCCCTGCTGCTGATTCCGGCGCTGGCAACGACGTTGGCATTGGCAACGGGCGCATGGTTTTTCCAGCGGGTCGAACGGGACTTCGCCGACAATCTCTGACGCGCACCATGAGCGATCCCGTCATCCGTTGCGAGAACTTGGGCAAACACTATACGCTGCGTCACGCCGGCGTCCGGCCCGGTTACCGCACCCTGCGCGAGGATCTACTGCACCTGCCCTTGCGGCTGCTGGCGGCATGGCGTGGCGGCGGTCGTGAGGAGGAATTCTGGGCTCTGCGCAATGTGTCCTTTGAGGTCCGGTCGGGTGAGGTGCTCGGTATTATCGGGCGCAACGGTGCCGGCAAGAGCACCCTGTTGAAAATTCTAAGTCGCATTACCGCGCCATCGGAGGGCGGCGTTGACCTTTCCGGTCGTGTGGGTTCGCTGCTGGAGGTGGGCACTGGGTTTCATCCGGAGCTGACCGGGCGCGAAAATATCTATCTGAGCGGCGCCATGCTGGGCATGCGGCGGCATGAGGTGCGGACACATTTCGATGAGATCGTCGCCTTCGCCGAGGTTGAACAGTTTCTTGATACGCCCTGCAAACACTACTCGAGCGGCATGTATACCCGGTTGGGATTTGCCGTGGCGGCGCATCTGAGGACCGATATCCTGCTGGTCGATGAGGTGCTGGCGGTGGGCGATGCGGAATTCCAGAAGCGATGTCTCGGCAAGATGGAGGAGCTTTCGCGCAACGGTAGGACGGTGGTGATAATTAGTCATAATCTCGGCATTGTTCAGGCGCTCTGTAGCCGGTGTCTGGTCTTGAAGGAAGGGCGGATTTCCCATCAGGCGGCGGCGACGGCGGCGGTGCAGTTCTACTTGGCGCAGGGGGCGATCTCCGAGGAGACAAATGTCTTCCGTCTGCCATCTTCGACGGACCCGCGCCAGGCGGTGATCAAACGAATTGAGGTGAGCAATTGGGATGCGACGCCAAACATGCTTTCGGCGGGTCCCCTCCAGTTGGTCGTCGACTGCGCCTTGGCGGCGGGCCATAAAGGGGCGTCATTGCTGCTCGGCGTCTACGACATGCTTGGGAACAGGGTGCTTTTTCTGGATTCGACCGTGATCGCGGGTTTTTCTTTCGCCGGCCATGGCAACACCCAGCGGGTGACGATCCGTTTGTCCCGGGACTTCGCTTTGCGCCCCGGCAGCTACGCCTTGAATGCGGCGCTTCTGGTGGGTGGGCGCATTGAGCATCATATTCAAAATGCCTGCCGGCTCGAGATTGCGCCGGGTAGTTTTTTTGAGACTGGCCGTGCACCGGACAGTCCAGTCTATGTCAGGCAGGAATGGAACGTGAGCACATCCGCATGAAAGCCTTCGGCAATGGCATTGATCGACGGGTTCGGCTGGCACTTACGGAGACCGAGGTGTGGCGCGGGATCATGCCAGCCTGGCAGGACTTCTACCGGCGGCTCTGGGAGGAAGGGACGTTTATCGAGCTCTGCAGGCAGGGATTGCTGGTGGCAAGCGAAGCCGTAGCGCAAATCGACGGGACGGAGGGCGTGCTGCAGTTCAGGCAACCGCGGCTGCCATTTGTTGCCTATCCCTTTGAGTGGTCGGCCGCGATGTTTCGAGCGGCTGCGGAAAAATGCCTCGACCTGCACGAGGCCCTATGGGACCAGGATCTTTGCCTGACGGATTCGCATCCTTGGAATCTGGTCTTCCGTGGGTCCGACCCGCAGTGGGTTGACCTCACCTCGATCACGGCCTACGATGCCGGGACGGTTGAGGCAGGGCTCCGGCAGTTTCGCTCATGCTTTCTACATCCCTTGACGCTGCTGAACGAGGGCCAAGGAGAGATTGCGCGGGCGTTGCTGACGCATCCCTTCGCCGATGTGTCCGACGGTCACGCAGATTCTATCCTGAGTTCTGGGGAATGGCGCTCCCTCCCTTGGTTTCGCCGCATTCCCCGTGCATTGCTTGCAGCCCAGGCAAAGCCCGGGCGGATTCTAGGTCGTGAGTGGCGGAAATACGCTTGCTTCGGTCGGGTGGATTTTCACGCAAAAGCTGCGGCTCACCAGGTGGCGCGGAGGCTACGCCGGGAACTAGCGGCTATCCGCCCGCGGGGCGACCCAAACGAATGGACCACCTATGTTCAGGCCGGACAGGCCGACCTCAGTGCTAAGGAAATTTCTGAGCGAAGGATCGACGAAAGACGTTTGGAGAATACTAAGTTGCGGATCCTGGACAAGTGGCTGGCCACCCTGAAGGCGGAGAGCCGGACCCTGCTGGATCTTGGATGCAACAAGGGACTTTTCACGCAGATGGCCTGGCTGCAAGGCTATGAAGCCGCCGGGGTTGATACGGATCATGGCGCGATTGACTGCATGTATCAGGTTTCCCGCGCCGGGTGCTTGCCGGTGCATTGCGCGGTCAACGATTTTGTGGCTCCACGCGAGGCTGCCGGGATGCTGACGAATCCCCTGCCGACCTTTGCTGAACGCTTCCAGGCCGACGTGATTCTGGCCTTCGCCGTGGTGCATCATCTCTATTTTGGACGCTACCTCATGGATTTCGAACGCATCGTCCAACTGCTGGGACTCTACGCGCGCAAATACCTCATCGTAGAGTTTGTCCCGCCGGGGGACGGATTTCTGCGTGGTCACTACGCCGGGGCCGCCAAGGCGACCGAATACACCAGTGAAAATTTCCGCCAGGCGGTGGAGCGCTTGTTCCGGGTGCTTGAAATCGGCTCATCCTTTCCCAGTGGACGTACGATCTGGGTTTTGCAGAAACTCTAGCCACGCTTGAAGGCAAGGATATCAACGCTATCGGGGACCGGGGCGGCGGCGGATTCGCCCCTCTGGTCCGCTTGCGGCGGGTCGTACAGGCCGCAGCCTCTGGCCCAGACATGAAGCCACGGATCCTAATCGTGAGTTCCGTGGTTCCTGCTCAGGACCGGGGCGGCGGCAGTCTTGCTCTTCACCGGCATTTTTGTGAACGGCAGGATTTTGAGGTGGCGGTGGCCAGTCGCTGGCCGGCGTCCGACGGTTGCGGGGCGCAATTTCGGATTCGCGGGAACTGGGCGGGGGCTGTTGCGCGCCGCACCGGATTGGCCCGTTGGGCTGAGAATCTGAATTATCTGAGCAGCGGGGTGCTCCTGCCGCAAGGTCTGCTGACGTTTGCGCTGACTTGGAAACCGGATGCGGTCTTCAGTGTCGCCGACGACTCTCATGCCCCAATCGGGCACAGGCTTGCGCGCCGCTTAGGGGTCCCGTTCGTGATCAACTTTCAGGATTTGTTTGCCTGTTCGAATTTCCTGCCGCGCTGGCAGCAGCCCTTTTCGTGGGCAGTTCCCCACCTACTGAAAAGATATCGGCGATTGCAGGACGAAGCCGATGCCGTGTTTCACACCTGCGAGGGAATGAGGTCGTGGTTTGGGGCCGCCGCCCGCGGCGAGGTCCTTTATCCCTTGGGCGGTTTTAATTCCATAAAGGCAGTCGGAGAGGCCGCCCCGCCTGGGGCGCGCCTGAGCTTGGTCTATGCTGGGAATTGCTACGGTCCGTATGGGGAGATGATTTTACGCTTGGCCCGCCGGCTGATGGATCATCCCAAGTGGTCGTTGGTAATTTTTGCGATGGGCAACGATTGGCGCCGGGAAGATGTCACCTTCTTTACACAAGCTGGCGTTTATCGGGGCTACCGGCCGTTTGCCGACCTGACGGCCGAATTTGCCCGGGCCGGCGCACTTTTGACTACTATGAGCTTCCGGCCTGAAGACAGGACTTTCATGGAAACCAGCTTCACAACCAAGTTGGTTGATTATCTTGCCTGTGCAAAGCCGATCGTGGCTTGGGCACCGGACTACTCCAGCGTAGGTCATTTTGCCGCAGCAACCGGTGCGGCCATTTTGGTGGCGCAGCCAGATGAAGGCGCTGTGCTCGCCGCGTTGGAGGCTGCGCAGAGCGACCCCGACCGGTGGCGTTTGGTCCTTGCAGCGGCGGCTTGGGCCGCCAAGGAGGAATTTGCACCGGAGCGGCAGCACCGGTTGTTCCGCAACAGGGTCATGGAACTGACCGCCCGGTCATGATGGATTCCGCCCCGTGCTCCTGCGGAGCGGCCCAGTTTGATCCCGCATAGTGATTGCGGGTTTGCCCTGGGTTCGGAAGCATACCTTGCATCGCATGATGAACGCCCCGGCGCATTGGCTCAGTATCATTACGGTGACTAAAGACGATCCTGTCGGATGGGCTCGCACGTTGGCCAGCGCCACAACGTGGCGTGCGTACGACGGGGTGGAACAGATCGTGGTCCATGCCGGTAGGGAGCCGACGGCGGTGCCGGATAGCGTGCAGTGTCTGCGCCAGGAGGGTCACGGCATCGCGGCCGCTTTCAATGAAGGCTTGAAGGTGGCGCAGGGTGAATGGGTCTGGTTTCTGAATGGTGGCGATGCGATTCACGAGGAACTCGGACCGGATTGGTTGAGGTTGCTGCTATCCCGGACCCAGGCTGATTTGGTGGTAGGGTGTGTCCACGGCGACGGTGACGCCGAGGCGCGGGCCTTGTCTCCGCTGCGCGAGCAATGGCCGCTGCTACATTCATGGCCACCGCATCCAGCGACCTTGGTGCGGCGCGGCCTGCTGCTACGATTTGGAGGCTTTGATCCTCATTATCGTATCTGCATGGACTTCGATCTCTGGCAGAGACTGCTGGGTGCTGGTGCGCGGGCTGATGTCATCTCAATTCCTCTGGCTCGCTTCGATCTTAAGGGAGTGAGCAACCGGCCGGATAGTGCGGGTATGGTGTTCCGTGAAAACGGAGCTGTGTTGTGGCGTTACCAAGGTGCCGTTTGGCTCGCGCTTTGGCGGAGCGTGCGAGGTCTGATCACCGGCTGGCTGCGGGCGGTTCATCATCGTTTCTTTTGAGCTATGCCATGAACCTTGAGCGGCCTGATATCACTGTGGTGGTGCGGACTTCAGGGCGTGCGCGCTGCTATCTAGACAGGGCTTTGGCCTCGATCCGGGCACAGACGTATTGGCCTGCGCAGGTGATTATCTCAGACGATACTGGCACCGGAGTTGCGCCTATGGAAGGGGAGCTTCCTGTCGCATGGTTGGCCAGGCCGCCAAATGAGCTGCCGCATCGCTCGAAGGCCTTGAACCGAGCCATCTTGCAAGTGGTCACGCCTTGGGTGGCGTTTTTGGACGATGATGACACTTGGGCGCCTTGTTTTCTGGAGCAGATGGGGGCGGCCGCTGCTGCCAGATTTTCCTCGCATGAGATCGGAGCGCTCTGTTGCCGTACCGAAGCACATTATGAGGATGAAATTGAGGGCCGCCTTGTCGAACTGGGGCAGGAGCCTTTCAACCCCAACCTAGTCGAAATCACGCTCGCCAGACTGGTGGGGCAGAATCTTTTCACCAACAACGCCGTGTTGTGGCGGCGCGAGATCTTTGCCCGGGTTGGCGGCTACCGCGAAGATATTCAAGTGCTGGAGGATTGGGAATTCAATGTACGTGTGTGCCGCCGGTACTCGCTGGCGGTGCTGCCGCAGACACTGGCTCATTATCATCAGCGCCCCCGCATGACTGGCCGCCAAGAGGCCAACTCGTCCAAGCATCAGCATGATGCCGTTCTCGCCCAACTCGCGCAGGAGTGGCGTGCAGCCGGGTTACTCCCGCCTGATCGTGGATGGCCTTGGCTGCGCAACCGTTGGCGGGAGGTTCGGCATCACTGGGCGCGGCGGCGGTTTGCTAAACGCTGGGGGCGGCCTTCATGAGGATGGATGCGGCGCCGGATTCCAATCCACTGCTCTGCACGGTGGTGGTGCTGTTCCAGCCTGACCCCAATGTGGAGGAGAACGTGCGCGCACTGATCCGCGAGTGCGGCCGGGTGGTGGTGGCGGACAACGGTTGCCCGACGGACCTCCGCGCCCGGCTTGAGACTGTGTCGGGAGTCACATGGCTGTCGATGGACGGAAATGTCGGCGTAGCGACGGCACTCAACCGTGGACTAGCCTGGGCACGGGCGCAGGGATTTGTGTGGGCGCTGACCTTCGACCAGGACAGCCAGCCCGAGCCGGGCATGGTGCGTGCGTTGTGGCAGGCGGCCCAGACCATGCCGCAAGCCGTGGTGATCTGTCCGCGGGTGCAGGAGGAGGGCTCGGAGCCGGCGAACTATCGTTGGGTGACGAAGCATCCGGCGCTGCCGTTCTTGTTCCAACGGGTGGCTTGCACGGGCCGGGATCTGCCGGCGGTGACGATGGCGGTGACTTCCGGTTCGTTGTTTGATCTCACGGCTTGGGAGGAGCTGGGCCGGTTCGACGACCGATTTTTCATCGACTATATCGACACGGAATACTGCCTGCGGGTGATTCGCGCGGGACGGACGGTGGCGGTGGCCGGCAACGCGGTGCTGCGGCACCGGCTCGGGGCGCGGCAGGAGCGGGTGCTGCTGGGACGGGATTTTCGGCCGATGAACCACGCGCCGTTCCGGCACTATTACATGGCACGCAACCGCATCGCCGCTTGGCGCAGGCATGCGTTCGCCGTGCCGCATTGGGCGATGTTCGATTTCTGCTTCGCGTGGTATAACCTCGCGCGCGTGCTGCTGTTCGAGGCGCAACGGTGGGCCAAGGTGAAGGCGATTATGCGTGGCACCTGGCATGGGCTGTGCGGCAAAAGCGGACCGATGTCATGAGCGCGGACCCGATCCCGATCCTCTCGGTCATCATCGTCGCGTATCAGTCGCGCTACGAGCTGCCGGCCTGCCTCGGCTCGTTGCCGCGGGAGCTGCTCGGGCGGGTGGTTGAGGTCGTGGTGGTGGATAACTCTCGCAATGCGGACGGCACCGTGGATTGGGTGCGGGGTGAGTTTCCTTGGGTGGACTGCGTGTCGCCAGAGGCGAATCTCGGTTTTGGCCGGGCGAACAATCTCGGCTTTCGCCGCACGACCGGCGAGTGCGTGTTGTTCCTCAACCCCGACACTGTCGTGAACGCTATGGCACTGGCGCATTGCCTGCGGCGGGTGCGGGACGAACCCGGCATCGGGCTGATTACGCCGCGGCTCGAACTGGCCGACGGGAGCATGGACCTCGCCTGCCGGCGTTCGGTGCCGTCGGTGTGGGACGGGTTTTGCCGGGCGACGGGATTGGCGACGGCATTTCCGGGCACGGCGCTTTTCAGCGGCTACAACCTCACGCACCTGCCCACCGGCGGCACCTACGACGTGGGCATGATCAACGGCGCCTTCATGCTCGGCCGTCGCGACATGCTCACTGCGGTCGCGGAGCCGGGCGGCGCGGTATTTGACGAGCGGTTCTTCATGTATGGCGACGACATCGATCTGTGCATCCGCGTGGGGCGCGCGGGTCATCGGATTGTTTATGACGGGCGCGTCTGCATCACACATCTCAAAGGCGTGAGCGTGGCGAAGGAGTTCGAAGCGATGTCAGCGGCCATCTTCGACGCCAACCGCGACGTGTATCTGAAGCATTTCGGCGCAACCTGGCTCTCGCGCTGGAAATGGCGGTCCACTTTCGGGGCGTGGAAGCACCTCGCCCGCTTCCGTGCCGCTCTCAGCGCCTCACGCCGGGTGCGGCCTCAGTAGGCGTTGCGCCAGCGCACGAAGGTCAGGGCGAGGATTTGCAGGTCGAGCCAGAGCGACCAGTTCTCGATGTAATAGATGTCGTGCTGGATGCGGCGCGCGAGGTCGGTCTCGCCGCGCAGGCCGTTGATCTGCGCCCAGCCGGTCATGCCGGGTTTCACGAGGTGCCGCGGCAGGTAGTGCGGGATTGCGTGCGCGAGCCGGTCCACGTGGACGGGGCGCTCGGGGCGCGGGCCGACAAGGCTCATGTCGCCGCGCAGGACGTTCCAGAACTGCGGGACCTCGTCGAGGTTCCAACTGCGCATGAATGCGCCGAGCCGCAGCAAACGTGGGTCCTGCCGGGCGGTGCTTTGGCGGGCGTGGTCGGTGGCCGCGGCGTCGGGCGTCATGCTGCGGAGTTTCCAGAGCGTGAACGGGCGGTGGCCGGCGCCGACGCGGATCTGGCGAAAGAGGACCGGACCGCCGGGCGATTCGAGCTTGATAAGGATGGCGAGCACAAGGGCGACGGGCGCGCCGAGGATCAGGCCGGTGAGCGCACCGGTAATATCGACGGCGCGTTTGAGGGCGCGGTTGAAAAGCTGGTTGATCGCGAGTTCCTCGATGCCGAGCACAGGCAGCCGACCGATGGTTTGCAGGCGCAGTCCGCTGAGCAGGATCTGGAACGACGAGGGGATGACCTTCCACTCGGTGTAGGTGCGCTCGCAGGTTTCCACCGCGCGGATCATGATATCGCGCGGCAGGTCGGAGCGGGCGGCGACGAGCACATCGATCTGGTGGGCGCGCAGGAGTGTCTCGAGATCGGCGAGGGTGCCGAGCACCTGCGGCGGGACGGTTTCGTCGGGCAGCGGGATGACGCCGCAGAAGCGGTAGGGGTGGGCAGGATCGGCGGTGAGAGTCTCGGTGAGGTTGCGCGCTTCGTCGTTCCAGCCGAGCACGGCCACGCGCTGCCGCACCCGGTCGCGCCAAGCGGGACGGGTCAGCAAAAAATAAAACAGCGAGCGCCACACCGCCATGACCGCGATGACGCAGACAAAGCCGATGACGACAAAAAGCCGCGAGATGGGCGGATCGAACTTCAGCACCAGCGACAGGCCCAGATAGGCAGCAAACCAGAGAGAGGTGCCCTTGACGATGAGGGCGATGCTTTGGAATTTCCGGAGCAGCAGCCGCTCGGTGTAGAGGTTAAGCTGCGCGTAGGCGGCGATAAGGAAGGCGACGCCGACGAGCAGCAGCGGCAGATAGGTGCGGAAGGTGGCATCGGGCACCTCGAGGCCGAGGCGGCCGACGGGCGAGGCGTAGCGCAGCCAGTAACCGAGCGCGAGCGCCCCGAAGGCGAACAAGGTGTCCCCCGCCACGAGGGCGGCCGGCAGCAGGACCTTGCGCAGTCGTTGCGGGGAATTTCCGTTCATGGGTTGGTGGCCGGGGCGGGCAGGCGTTGGAGCAGCTCGCGCGCCGGGAGCCAGCCTCGCGCGGGAAACACCGACGAAGCAAACTCGGAAACGATCCGCGGGGTCTGGCGCACAAAGACATCCGTCAACGGCGGGCCGGCGGGGTGGAGGGCGAGCACGCCGTAGCCGGTGCGCGTTGCGCGGGTGTTGAGCCCAAGGTTCGGTTCGCCTTCCGGGCCGGCGGTGAGAAAGCCGTGCCAGGCGGGCGAGGGGTGGCGTGCGGCGCGGCGGGCGAGCGTGGCGGCGAAGGCCGGGTCGCGCGGGCTGAGCGCGGTGAATTCACCGGACGGGTGGAACCACGCATCGAGCAACCGGCCCCAGGCATATTCCTGCAGGCCGGCCGGTGGCGGCTCGCCGCGGCTGATCGCTGTCAGTGCGGCGGCGAAGCGGGCAGTCTCGCGGTTGAAGCCTGCGGATGGCGGCGGACCGCCTTCGTTCCACCAAGCCCAGAGTTCGCCCACGTAGGCAGCGGCCTGGTGGCTGGGGGTGAGTTCTTCGAGCATGGCGCGGGCCTCGCGGGCAATCGCGGGTCGGTAATGCCCGAAGTCCGGATGCGTCCAGATCGGGTGGGTCGCGACGACGGGGTCGTTGACCCATTCGAGGGCGAAGGCGCGGATGGCGGCGTGCAGTTCGCCGTTTTCGCGCAAGGCGAGTCCGAGCCCGAAATAAGCGCCGCCGCGATGCGGGGCCAGCGCCAGCGCGCTGCGGAAATGCCGGTGGGCGAGCTGAGCCGAGCCGGCCTCAAGGGCGAGCCACGCGAGGTTGAGATGGGCGTATTCCTCGAAACAGCCGGCGGCCAGCGACAGCCGGAGATGCTCCGCGGCCGTGGCGGCCAGTTCGTCGCGCCGCGCCGGGTCGCTTTCCGATTCGCGCAGTGCGAGCAGCCGGCCGGCGAGTTGGTGACGGTAATAGGGATCGTGGGGCGCGCGCTGGGCCGCGGTTTCGAGTTTTTTCAGTGCGGCCGGGATTTGGCCGTCCACCAAGGCCGTGAGTGCCTGCTCGTAGGCGTGCCGGGCATAGAGGTCTTGGCCGGTGCGCCACAACGGAATTGCTAGGAGCAACACCGCCAGTCCCCCGAAAACACCCCGGAGCGCGCTCCCGCCAAAGTAACCCAATAGGTTGCTTTGGCCCGGGGATGCGGCGGGGTTTGGAGCGGTGAAGAGCAGCGCGAGGTTCAGGACGAGCAGGGTGTTGAGCGCGGGCAGGTCGAGCTGGTGGTCGGTGAGCGCGAACAGTCCATAGGCCAGCAGGGCGGCGGCGGCGGTCAACGGCACCGGCCCGGGCGCGCGCCGCACGGCCCGGAGGCGTTGCGCCGTGGCGAGCGCGAGCAGGCCGAGCGCGGCGAGGCCGACGGCGCCGAGCGTGGCCCAAACCTGCACCGGCGTGCTGTGCAGTTGCAGGACGTTGTCCACGCCGCCATCGAGCCGGGCCCGCACCTTGGGGTAGGTGAGCGGCACGGCGCCGGGGCCCCAGCCAAGGAGCGGCCGTTCCGCGCCGAGCAGGACGCCGGCCTGGAGCATGGCGCTGCGCTGCGTGTTGCTTTCGCGGGCAATGTCGCTCCAGCCGCCGCCCAGCACCAGTTCGCGCAACCGCGGATTGGCCAGCACCGTCAGGCCCAACAACGCCACGGCGGCGAGCCCGAGCGCGAGTTTGCGGCGTGGAGGCCAAGGTGCGCGCACAAGCGCGAAGACCACACCGCCGGCCATGACCATGCCCAAGGCCAGCACGCCGGCGCGGCTGCTGGTGGTCAGCAGCACGGCGAGGCCGGTGAGTGCGGCCAGTATCCACGCGAACCGCCGCAATCCCGCGGCCTGCCACCCGGCGAGGGCGAGCCACGGGAGCACGAGCAGCACTGCACCGGCGGTATAGTTGGAGTGGCCGAAAGGGATGGCGTTGCGCACCGACCACGGGATGCCGGCGGATTGCCAGCGCCAGAGAAGCAGGCTGCAAACCGCGAGGAGGGTGCCGATGCCTGCGAGCCCCAGCGCGACCCGCCGCGCGCGCGAAGCGGAGTCCGCGAGCCAATGATGTAGCCAGAAAAACAGCGCGACCCCGCCGAGCGTCGGCCACACGCGCGGCAGGCTTAAACGGTCGAAAGGACTGACCAAGGCGCTGGCGAGGGTCGCGCCGGCCAGCAGCACGAGTCCGGCGGTGAGCAACCGGCCGGGCAACCGCCAGGCTTCGCGGGTGCCAAAAAATGCCACGATGGGTGCGAGCCAGACGGCGGTGAGCACCAGCACCCACGGCCAGGTGAACTGCCGGGTGGATGAAGGGTGGGCCAGCGTGAGCGCCACCGTGCCCAAGGCGGCCGCGACCATGAGGCCGGCCGGCCAGTCACGCAGGGTTCGGTTGCTGGGTGTGGTCACGCGAATGGCGGCAGTGTCGGCTTGCGGCAGGGGTCGGGCAAGCGCGGAGCACGCCGCCCTTGACGGTCGGGCGCGCCGGGCGGCAGGCTGGGCGGATGGAAGTTGAGGAGCAAAAGTTCAACTGGATCCGCTTTGGTGGGCTGGCGGTCGCCGGCCTGCTGGTGTTGGCCGCGGGCTGGTGGTGGGTGCAGACGCAGGAAGTATCCCCTCGCGAACTCGCGGAGCAGGGCGTGGTCTGGGTGCGGAGCCTGGGGGCGCCGACCTATTTCCTGTTGATGGCGCTGCTGCCGGCGGCGGGTTGCCCGCTCTCGGTCTTCACCTTCACGGCCGGACCGGTCTTTGCGCCGACGCTGGGCATGCCGCTGGTGTTGCTGCTGGTGTGGCTGAGCCTGGCGGTGAACCTTGCGCTGACTTACTGGCTGGCCCGCTACGCGCTGCGGCCGTGGCTGGAAAAACTTTGCCGCTGGCTCGGCTACAAACTGCCGCAGGCCGCGCCCGCCGACCAGCGCAGCCTCGTGATCCTCGTGCGCGTGACACCCGGTCCGCCCTACGTGTTGCAAAGCTACCTGCTCGGGCTGGCCGGGATCTCCTTCCCGACGTATTTCTTCATCTCTTGGGTGATCACGTCGTCCTACGCCTGCGCCTTCGTGCTTTTCGGCGACGCGGTCATGCAGGGCCGGGGCCGCACGGCGCTCATGGCCGTCATGCTTTTTGCGACGCTGACGGTGGCGGTGCAACTGCTCCGGCGGCACTACCGCCGGCAACGGCCCCCAGCATGAAAAAGCGCGACGAATCGCTCTTCGGCGAGGCGGACGACCGCGTGGAGTCGGTGAGCGAATTCACGCGCCGGGTGAAGACGCTCTTGGAAAGCGGGCTGCGGCCGGGCTGGGTGCGCGGCGAGGTCTCGAACTTGCGCGCGCAGGCCAGCGGGCATGTTTACTTTTCGCTGAAGGATGCCGGCGCGCAACTGAGCGCGGTGCTGTTTCGCGGCGACGCGGTGAAGCAAAGCGTGAAGCTGCGCGACGGCCTGCAGGTTGTCGTTTACGGTGAGGTGAGCGTGTATGAGGCGCGCGGCCAGTATCAGCTCATAGTGCGCGCGGTGATCGAGGACGGCGTGGGGAAGCTGCAGCGCGAATTTGAGGCGCTGAAAAAGCGGCTGGCCGACGAGGGGTTGTTCGACGCGGCGCGCAAGCGCGCGATTCCCGAGCTGCCGGCGACGGTGGGGTTCATCACGTCGCCGACCGGCGCGGCGGTGCAGGATTTCCTACGCATCCTCACGCGCCGCGGGTGGCGCGGCCGGGTGGTCGTGCTGCCGGCGAAGGTGCAGGGCGAGGGCGCGGCGGCGGAGATGGTGGCGATGCTGGCGGCGGCGCAGGAGCTGGGGATTTTCGACCTGCTGGTGATCGGCCGCGGCGGCGGCAGCCTGGAGGACCTGTGGGCCTTCAACGAGGAACCGCTCGTGCGCGCGGTGGCGGCCTGTCCGGTGCCGGTGATCTCGGCCGTGGGGCATGAGATTGATTTCACGCTGTGCGACTTTGCGGCTGATGTGCGGGCGGAGACGCCGAGCGCCGCGGCGGAGCTGATCTCGAGCCATTTCGTGGCGGCGCTCGAACGGGCGGACCGCGCCCGGGCCGCGATGGTCGGGGCGCTCGACGGTGCGATGGAGCGGGCGCAAGAGCGGCTCGACCACGCCCGCAGCCGGCTGCGTTTGTTGAGCCCGGCCGGGCAGATCGAGCAGTGCCAGTTGCGGCTGGATGATTTCGCCAACCGCTTGGGCAGCGCGCTGCGGGCGGCAGTGCAGGAGAAGCGGCAGGCCTTGGCCGAGATGCGGACGCAGTGGCAGCGGCATTCGCCCGAGGGGCGCGTGCAACTGGAGTCGCACCGGCTGTTGTCGCTGTGGAAGCGCCTACAGGCGGCGAGCCCCGCCTCGGTGCTCAACCGCGGGTTCGCGATCGTGCGTGACGAAGCCGGCCGGCCGGTGGCCGCGCGGAAGGGGCTGCGTCCGGGCCAGCGGCTGCAGACGGAGTTCAAAGACGGGATTTTGCCTGTAAAGGTGGAATAATTGCCGGGAGCGGTTAAGGTGTCGCCGTCATGAAACCCCGCCACCTGACCCTGCCGGTGCTGCTCGCTGCCGCCGGCCTCCTGTTTGTCACCGACATGAACGCCTCGAAAAACAAGACCGCCGCCAAGGATGCCCTCGAATGCGCTCCGGGCGAAATCTCCGCCTGCGGACTGCCGTCCAATGTCGTCATCGACATGAGCAAGGCCAAGGTGCAGCGCACCGACGCCGAATGGCGGCAGCGGCTGACGCCGCTCCAGTATCACGTCGCACGCCAGCAGGGCACCGAGCCGCCCTTCAGGAACGAGTTCTGGGACAGCAAGAAGGACGGCGTGTATTTCTGCGTGGGTTGCGACACCCCGCTGTTCGACAGCCAGACCAAGTTCGACAGCGGCACGGGCTGGCCGAGCTTTTACCAGCCGATCGAGAAATCGTTTGTCGGCGAGCTGGTGGACCGGTCGCACGGCATGGTGCGCACGGAAGTGCATTGCAACGTCTGCGGGAGTCACCTCGGCCACGTCTTCCGCGACGGCCCGAGGCCGACGCGGCTGCGCTACTGCATCAACTCCGCGTCGCTGCGTTTCATGCCGCGGGCGGAGTATGCGACATGGGTGGCGCAGGGCGGGGCGGGGAAGTAGGCGGCGCGAAGAGCCAAAATTGCGTCCGTTCCGGATTTGGATTGTGACCCGGCGCTGCCGGCGTAGCTTTCGCGGCGAAGGTGGCACCACCTTCGCCTATGCCACCCAAGCCATTCCCGCATGTAGTGACGGGTATGTTCACGAGATTGGCGGTGCTTTGGATGGATCCCGCTCCCTCAACCGACTCGATGGCGGCGAGAGCGCACTACCACACAATTTTTCAATATACCGTCTGGAGTTTTATCACGGTGGTCGCGGTGATCCTCGCCCTTGCGGCGGTGGTCGAGCCGGAGACGCTGCCGGCCCGTTTGACCTCGGTTGGCGTCTTGACGGGCCTCGGCATGGTGATGCTTTTTATCAGCAGCCGCGGCCATACCCGCTGGGCGAGCTGGGGTCTGGTGGTGGGTGTCGGGCTGCAAATTTTCAACCGTTCCCTGCACACGGGTGGAATCCATTCTCCGGCTACGCCGCTGTTTGTTGCGGTGATGATGATCGCGGGACTGTTGCTGGGCTGGCGGGCCGGGATAATGACGGCGATGGGCTGCATCCTGCTGGCCCTGACGCTGGCCGTGGTGGAAAGCATCGGTTTGCTGCCGGAGCCGGAGTTCACGTTCACCATCTGGTCCACGTGGCTTTTCAATGCGATGGCCATCCTGCTTGCGCTCATCGTGCAACGGCTGGTGACCGTGTCGGTGAGCGATTCGCTGCGCCGGGCGGAGAGTGAAAGCGGCGGCCGGCGCCATGCGGAGCAGCGGTTGCAATTCGCGCTTGAGGCCGGCCACATCGGCACCTGGCAGATGGATCTGCAGCGCGGCGAGATCGAGGCGGATGCGCGCTATCATGCCATCTTCGGTCTGCCCGATTCGGCGGACGGCCGCATTGCCTTGGAACGCTGGCGCAACCTGGTGGTGCCGCAGGATTATCCCGGCATCCGGGAGAACCTGGAGGCGCTGCGGACGAGACAATGCCAGCGGACGCGGCGGCAGTTTCGTATAGTTCATCCGGAGGAGGGGTTGAAGTGGATTGAGGGAGTGGCGGCCGTTTATGAGGAGCGGGATGGCGCGGTGGTTCGTCTTGCCGGCATGGTCATGGACGTCACCGCGCAACGCCGGGCTGAGGAGGAGCGGGAGAAGCTGGTCCGTGCCCTGGGCGAACGGGTCAAGGAGCTGAGGGTGCTTCACGGCGCCGCACAGCTGCTGCAGCCCCAGCGGCGTTTCAGCGGGAAAATATTGCAGGAACTCGCCGCGCTCATTCCCGCCGGCATGCAGTTTCCTGCGCAAGCCGTGGCCCGGATAGTGTATGGCGAAGAAGTGACCACGGCACCTTGGCCGGACACGCCGTGGCAGATGACGACCGCTTTCAAAGTCGGCACAAATGAGGGGCGTATTGATGTGATCTATCTGGAAAAACCGACAAGCTCAGGGGAGGAGGTGTTTTTGGAGGAAGAGCGACGGCTGCTCTCATCTCTGGCGGAGATCCTCGTCAACTACCTTGAACTTCGGGAGCATCAGGAGCACTTGGAGGCTCTGGTCAACGTGCGCACCGAGGCGATCCGGCAGGCCCAGCACGAACTCGCGCGGAACTACGACAGCCTCAAGAAGCTCGAGGAACTGCGGGACAATCTGGTTCACATGCTGGTGCATGACATGCGTTCGCCGCTGACGGTCATGCTCGGCCGGCTGGAGTTGATGGAAATGCAGTTTGGAAGCAATCTGCCGCCCGCAGCGGGCAAGAATCTGCAGGGTGTGACTGCGGCAGCGCGGCACCTGGCACAAATGACCAACGACCTGCTCGACGTGAGCCGGATGGAGCAGGGCAAGCTGCCGCTGGAACTCTCCGTTGTCGATCTGGCCGGACTGGTCCGTCGTATCACCGAGGCGCTGGCCCACATGGAGAAAGGCCGGGAATTGACGGTTGAAGTGATGTCGGAGCGCAGCACCGCGACGGTTGATCGCACCTTGCTGGAGCGGGTGCTGCAAAATCTTATCGGCAATGCGATCAAGCACACCCCGGCCGGAGGCAAGGTCTGCACCCGGCTGCTGGCGACGGAAACTACGATCAGGGTGGAAGTTTGTGATCAGGGTCCCGGGGTGCCGGCGGAAGCACGCACCCGGATTTTTGAGAAATTTGGAGCGATCAAGACCCGGCAGGACGGGCAGTATCACTCCGTCGGTCTTGGCCTGGCCTTCTGCCGGTTGGCGATTGAGGCCCACCGGGGGCGGATTGGTGTCGATTGTCCGCCGGCAGGCGGCAGCGTTTTCTGGTTTGAATTGCCTGTCTGACCCTGCGCCCTGGCGGGCGGCTCCCGGCCAACAGGCCGTAATGGCACGGAACCGGAGCCCGGTTGACAGACTCCAAGGGCGGTATCGTTCTTCCCTTATGAAGCTCACTTTCTCTTTTCCCGCCTGGTTGCGACTGCCGGGGCTGTCGTGTTTGCTCACGGGCCTGGCGGTTTTTGCCGGCTCCCGGGCGGTCGCCGCCGACGCGGAGACGATTATTTCGACCACGCCGATGCGGTTGGTGGCCGAGGAGGGCGCCGGGACGCACGGGCAACTGGTCGTCGCCCAGGAAGTGATCGGGGACACGCTTGGCGGCGACCTGATCTACACGATCACGGTCGAGCCCCGGTTTGGCCGGGTGGGGCTGGCCGGCGGGGATGCGGATTTTTTCCAAAACAAGACCGCGCGCCACGGCTATTTCGCCTACCGGCCGCACGAGGACTACGCGGGTGAGGATTCGTTCACCTACACCGTGCGCAACGAAACTTCCGGGCTGGTTTTCGAGAACCGTGTCGTGATCGAGGTGCAGGCGGCGGCGCCGGTGGTGCTCGAGAAATTTGAGATCACCGAGGACCGCGAGCGCATCCTGGCGGAACGTGCGGTCATGCTCGCCACCCGCCCCAATGTCGCGGTCACGCAGCAGGTCCCCAGCCATGAGGACTTCATGGATCTCGCCGACCGCGCCACCGTCACCAACCGGCAGGTGGTCTATGCCCTGAGCGAGGCCGACCGGCCCCGGCACGGCAGCGCGCGGCTCGATCCCCGCACCGGCCGGCTCACCTACGCGCCCAACCCCGGGTTCATCGGCGAGGACCGTTTCCACTACTACACCTCCGACGAAAACAACGCCCAGCTCGGCATGGAGAACGTCGTCATCGTCACCGTGGAGCCGATCCGCGAGGCGAAGCGCCTCACTGCGGACCGCTCCAAGAGCCGCGAGGTCGATCTCGTGTTCGTCATCAACAACTCGCCCTCGATGGCGCCGCACCAGGACCGCATCGCGGCCAATCTCCGGCGCTTCCGGCAGCTCTTCGACGAGCGCGGGCTCGACTACCGCATCGGCGTCCTCACCACGGATTTTGTCAACGTGGAGCCGGGCCGGCGGGCGGCGCTGTTCAAGCCGGTCCGCTCCGTGGAGCTCAACGCCGCGGGGCAGGCGGTGCTCGATCGCCGCGAGCGGCCGAAGACCGTCACCAAGCAGGTGGCGAGCAACGGTGCGCTCGTGACGCTGCCGGTGCTGCGTCAGCCGTGGGTGACGCCGCAGACGCCCGACGGCATCTTCGCCGAACTCGTGAAGGTGGGCACCAACGGTGACAGCAACCGCACGGCCTTCACGGCGGTGTATAATTTCGTGGCGAACTATTCCCAAAAGCAGCACGCCCTCCTGCGGCCCGACGCCACCACGATCGTCGTCTTCTTCATGGACGAGGAGGAGACCCGCATGGCGACATGGCGGGAACTGCCCGGCGGCGGCCGGGAGGCGAAGTGGATTGAGGACGGCAAGCTCCCTGACCTGCTCAGCCAATACAACGCGCGGAATCCTGCCCGGCGCCAGACGCTCGACAGTTACATCAATTACTGGGTGGTGCGGCCCTTCGCCCTCGTGAAGGGCAACCGGCGTGGCAAAATCGAGATGCACGCCGTGGTGTCGCCGAGCAACGTGTCGCACCGCCGCGCCGCCGAGCTCACGGGCGGCACCGTGCTCAACATCGAGGAAGATTTCTCCGCGCCCCTCGCGGCGCTCGGCGACCGCATCGCCGACACCGTCGCCGTCGCGCTCGATCCGGTCGCGGCCGGCGCCACGCTCCACCGGCCAAGCTTGCGCGTGCTGGTGGACGGTCAAGAGGTGCCGTCCGATCCGGCGAACGGCTGGATTTACGACGAACGCACGCACAGCATCCGCTTCCAGGGCGCCGCCAAACAGCAGGCCTTCGCCGCGAAGATCGAAGTCAGCTATGAGGAGCATAGGTGAGGAAAGCGGTAAGCGATAAGCTTTAAGCGGTAAGCTGGCAGAGGTCGGGCATCGGAGGGTTTTCCGCGGAGATAGCTGTTCAAATTAAGTTATGGCCGCAAAGAGGCGCAAAAGTATCCTTTTCCCTAGGCTGCTCTCCCGCGCGCCTACCGTGTCCGCCGTAGCCTCGGCGAAGGCGGATAGGCGCCTTTCAGGCCTCATCCGCTCGTGGCTTTTTTTCGGCTATTTTTCAGGGGCCTTCCAAGCCTGTTCATTTTCATGGCTATGGGATTATTTTAACCGCTTAGTGCGGATTTTCGCGAATGGCGGATGGGGATATTCCGGGCGAGGAACCCGTTCAGTTCGTAGGCAGCCCGCTCGCGGGCGCAGGGTGTGGCGCGCGTAAACGCGCTGGCCTACGGAAAGCTGAGCTGACCACGTCTATGAACAACGTGAATGGCCTGATATGGACACAAATTCGCACGGATTGATTTTTTCGTTCTGATGGAGCGATGGGGCAACCGCCCTTGCCCGAGGCGGGGCCTCCGGGGTTGCGAATGGCGGGGGGATCGCAACGGTGGCGACATGAATAACCTGACGCGGGCGGTCGCCGGCTTGTTGATCGCGAATATCATCCTGTTTGTCGCGGGTCTGCTCCTGACCGGCGGGGACGAGCGACTGGTCGTGCTCGGCGGGCTTTGGTATCCGGCGAATCCGCATTTCGCGCCGTGGCAACTGGTGACGCACATGTTCCTGCACGGCGGCGTGGGCCATATTTTCTTCAACATGTTCGCGCTGGTTTCCTTTGGCCGGATCCTGGAGCGGGAGTGGGGTGCGCCGCGTTTCCTGCTTTTCTATTTTCTCTGCGGCGTGGGCGCCGGGCTCGTGCAGTTGGGCGTGAGTTGGCAGGAGTTCAACGCCCTCCACGAGCGGCTGGTCGCGGCGGGGCTGGCCCCGGCGGCCATCAGCGAACTCCTGGCGACCGGCCGCGGCGTGCTGCCCACGGACCCGGCGGTGAAGGCGACGCTCTTCGATCTCTATGGCGTGTATGCCAGCCCGATGATCGGTGCTTCCGGGGCGATCTACGGGGTGCTGGTGGCCTTCGGGTTTCTTTACCCCAATGCGAAGCTCGCGCTGATGTTTGTGCCCGTGCCGGTGGCGGCGAAGTATTTCATCCCGGGCCTGCTGGCGCTCGACCTGCTGGCCGGCGTGACCGGGTTTTCCCTCTTCGGCGCGAGCGTTGCCCACTTCGCCCACCTCGGCGGCGCGCTGATCGGCTTCCTGCTGATGCTGCTGTGGCGGAAACGCCGTGCGGATCCGGTGATGGCGGAGCAGAGCTTCCGGAGCTGAAAAGTAAGACGATAGCGGTAAGTGGTAAGCTGTAAGCGATGAGCTGGCAGGTTTCAGACGCCTGAACTACTTGCAGGCAAGCAAGGCGCCTTTGGACCGCCTCAAGATCCAGCTACCGATTTACCCGCTCCGCGGTCTCCGCGTTTAACCCGGCTCGATTTTTCTCTGTGCCTCCGTGCCTTGGTGGCTACCCGGATATTTCACCGGCATGAATCTTTTTGATGGAAAAACATCCGTTTTGCCTGCGGCAAAAGCGACTTTGTCGCGGTTAGCCCCGACGAGGTCGGTCCGGCAGGACGGACATTTCCGTTTTCTAAACGTGAAATATCCGGGCTAATCTTTCCTCCATGCCCACGATCCATGTCGCCAAGGCGAATTCCTGAGGATCGAGGAGAGGCGTCAGAAGCCAGACGTCAGAGGACAGAGGTTTGGGAACGGCCTTGCTATGTGGCCCAAAAATGGTCCATTAGGGGCATGCCCACTGACGCCACCGCGCTTGCCCTGAAGAGTGAACTGACCGGGGCGCTGAAACAGCGCATAGCCAGCGGGGACATTGATGTGTCCAGTTTTGCCAAGCAGATGCAGACCAGCCGCTCGGCCGTGCGCCGGCTCCTCGATGAAGAGAATACCGCCATCACCATCCGAACGCTGGCCCGGGCTGCCGAGATCGCCGGCTTGGAAATCAAGCTTACGGTGCGGCAAAAGTCCCCGGCCGAGCTGACGGGGCTGGCACGGCAACTGGTCGGCGCCAAATCGCGGGCCAAAGCCGCCGCGTTGAAGAAGAGGCTCGCGGCCGGCTTCTACGGACAGGGCTGAACCGTCATGCCCCGGATCAAGCGCAGTGGTCTGCCCCGGGCGCTGTTTGATCACATCCTGTTGCGGATTCAGCAACGGGGTATCACCCCGGAAGACTTGGGCCGGATGGCGGCTTGGATGGACGGACAGCCTGTCGTCCCCGTGGGCGCGTGGTTCAAGCGCTTTGAAACATTTATTCTGTGCGGAGAAGGCGAGTTGGTGAAAACTGTCCTGACGTCCAAGCAGAGCGCCATCGGCGAGGAAGTGAAGTAAAGCGGAAGACCGGGAGCGCCGGCATTTTTCTCTGTGCCTCCGTGCCTTGGTGGCTACCCGGATATTTCACTGGCATGAATTCTTTTGGTGGAGAAATATCCGTTTTGCCTGCGGCAAAAGCGACTTTGTCGCGGTTAGCCCCGACGAAGTCGGTCCGGCAGGACGGACATTTCCGCTTTCTAAGCGTGAAATATCCGGGCTAGTCTTTCCTCCATGCCCACGACCCCCAAGCACCGCGTCTATGCCATGTCCGTCGCCAAGGTTTATCCCTACTACATTGCCAAGGCGGAGAAGAAAGGGCGGACGAAGGCGGAGGTGGACGCGGTCACCTGCTGGCTGACGGGCTACACGCCGAAGGGCTTGGAAAAGCAACTGAAGCTGGGGACGGACTTTGAAACTTTCTTTGCCCAGGCCCCCAAGCTGAACCCCAAGCGCAAACTCATCACCGGCGTCATTTGCGGCGTGCGGATCGAGGAGATCGAGGAAAAGCTGATGCGGGAAATCCGCTACCTCGACAAGTTGGTGGACGAATTGGCCAAGGGCCGGCCGATGGAGAAGATTCTGCGCGCCTAAGAGGTCGAAGCGATTGCACTGTCCTGTTTGCACCGCAGAGACGGGGCGGACACAGAGAAACCCATCGGTTGGAGGAGCCTGCCCCGTCCATCCCGCGCCCGCCGTGCGCCCCTTTCCCAACTCCAATCTCCGAACCCTGAATTACGATGCCCCTCCTCTCCATTGTCCCGCCGATGCCGGGTGCTGAGCGCCGCTTCAAACCGTTTGTCGATTTCGTGCACGCGGCGGGCTGGGAGACAGAATTTGTCCGGCTGGAATGGCCGGGCCGGCGACCGCCCTTCGGGGACAACTCGCTCTTTCCGCAGGTGGACGCCCAGACGGAGGGCAAGGTCGTCATGGGTTTTTCTCTCGGTGCGCTCTACGCGCACCTCGGTGCTTTGCGCGCCCGGCACCTGATCCTCGGCTCGATTTCGCCGTTCTTCCTTGAGGACGAAGACGAACCCGAGCGCTGGCTGGTCTCCTACCGCGCCGGCAACGCCAGCACCCCGGCCGACATTTTGGTCGGTGCCGAGGAAGACGCCCAGATGCACCGCCGCGCGGAGGCCGTCCGCGATTTCTACCGTCAATCCACTTTCGCAAAGGTCGCGGAAGCCGACCACGAGCTTTGGCACCCAAACTACCTGCAGGCGATCAAAACGGCCTTGGACCGTCTCAAAGCCTAGCCATCGGAACCCCCAAAAAAACCCAAGGCCAGACCTCGTCCGGCTGCTCCTTTTGCATTGCCGGACCTGGAGCTTGCTTCGAGGGGGTAATTGATCATCCATAATTCCAATGGCTAGCGCTGCCCAGATCAAAGCCCTGCTAAAGAGTCATGCTGATGGCGATGACCCTCAGTTTTATGCAGTGGCGTTACAGGTCGCGGCCGCTGAGGCGCGGAGCGGTCACGTAGAATTGGCCAAAGAATTGCGGGATATCGTTGAACGAATCAAACTGCGTGATTCTCGGCAAGCTGCTCAACAAAACCTGCTGCATATCGCCCAGCCCCAAGGTGAAGTCGCCGATTTACTGGCGATTCAGCAGCCAACGACGAAGCTCGGGGACCTTATTCTGAGCGAAGTCGCCGCTGAGCACATCCGCCGGATCCTCACCGAACAAAGGCAACTAGATAAACTGAAGTCGCATGGACTTCGTCCACGGCAGACTGTTTTGCTCACAGGCCCTCCCGGCTGCGGCAAGACCATGACCGCGGCGGCCCTTGCCGGCGAGCTCGCGCTACCACTCTTTATCGTGCGTCTTGATGCGCTGATGACCCGGTTCTTGGGTGAAACTGCTTCCAAGCTGCGTCTGATCTTCGAGACGGTAGAGAAAACTCGCGCTGTCTACTTGTTCGACGAGTTCGATTCGATTGGCATCGCTCGCGGCGCAGAAAACGACGTTGGTGAGATGCGCCGCGTGCTAAACAGCTTCTTGGTCTTCGTGGAGAATCATCGTGGGAACAGCGTAGTCGTCGCAGCGACTAACCACGGTCACCTTCTGGACCGAGCGTTGTTCCGGCGCTTCGACGACATCATCGAATTGGGCCTGCCCACTCTCGCTCTTGCTGAGAAAACCTACCGCGAAAGGCTGGCTGGCCACAGGCTCCCGCGACTCAATTTCAAGAAACTAGCTGAAGCATCAACGGGCCTGAGTTTCGCCGAAATCACCCGCGTCTGCGAAGAGGCGGTGAAGGATATGCTGCTGCACAGCAAGTCCGTCATCAGCGCCGACGTGTTGTTCGACATCATAAGCCAGCGGCGGCTCTTTCTCGAGAAACGCCACGGTTAAGTTATGGCGAACGGAGCCCTGGCCACATTTCGCCATCTCGATTTCTCTGGAAGGGGCAGTCGGCGGGCATACACCGCGAAAGGTGGAGGTGGTGGACGGTTCGACATGGTTCCACGGAACAGAGCAGCTCATGCACAGAAGCTCCGGCAGGAGCTCCAAGTGGTTCAGGCCGAGGCGGATCGAATCCGTATGACCGGGGAATTGGCGGCCTACGAAGACGCCGCCGGAATCGACATCGAGGTGCGCGGCGTGCCGGGCCGGCCGCTTAAACTTGAGTCCCTTGATTCGCCTACGCTCGGCATCGTATTGAAGAACACTCGGATCATTATGGTCCCGCAGTACGAAGGTGCGCCGCTACCGCTCGAGGTCGCTACCGTGTTTGTTCGCGACGGGAAGCTCTCGTTCTTCCTGAATCGTATCAACGCCTACGAAGCAGCCGGTAAGAGAGACAACAAACGGCTCATAGGGAATATCGAATCCATCGCGCTTGCAGCGATCGAAGCCTATTGGACCTCTAAGCATCCGCTTCCAAGCTTGAATGACGAGGTCTGGTGGGAGGTCTGGGTCAGGGCGGGGTCGAACGCGGCGAAGCGCGAATTGCATGAGAACGCAGTCCTCACGGCTGCGCAGCAAAGCGACATGACAGTTAATCCGGGCAAGTTAGTGCTTCCCGAACACTCGGTGTTTTTGATCAAAACGACGCGGCAGAAGCTCGCTGGGTCGATTTCACTGCTTAACTTCGTCAGTGAGCTTCGACACCCGACACTGACTGCTGCCGACTTCGTCGAAAAACCAGCCGCAGATCAGCATGCCTTGGTGCGGGCCCTGAAACAGCGACTCAAGCCACCTCCAGACGAGAACACGGCTGTTTGCCTCTTGGACACAGGCGTAAACCGGGGGCATCCGCTGCTAAGCGACCTGCTTCGTCCGGATCATCATGACACCGTCAAGCCCGAGTGGGGGAAGGACGACCACGAGCAGTTCGGTCATGGCACGCAGATGGCAGGGCTTGCGGCATACGGCGACCTTACCCCGCTACTGGCAGGAGATACGCCCGTTCAGCTCACACATCACTTGGAGTCGGTGAAAATACTCCCGCGTGTCGGTCACAATGAGCCCGAACACTACGGTCCCATCACCCAACAGGCGATGGCGACGGCTGAGACGAACGCACCGAATAGGCGACGGGTGTTCGCGCTCGCGGTTACGGCCAGTGATGCACCCGATTTTTATGAAAATGGGCGGCCGAGTGCTTGGTCGTCGGCTCTCGATAGTTACTCTTCCGGCCTCCTTGAAGCGGAAGAAACCAAGAGGCTCATCTGCGTTAGTGCGGGCAATGTTAGGGACCTCACAAACCGCCACGAATACCCGAGTCTTAACGAGCTGCGATCCATTGAGGATCCGGCGCAATCGTGGAACGCCCTCACGATTGGAGCCTATACCGACAAGGACACGCTACGCGACAACCACGGCAACTTATTGGAAGGCTGGACCCCGCTTGCTCCACGAGGCGGTCTCAGCCCGGAGAGCCGGACAAGCATGCTTTGGTTAGGGAAAGAATCCCGCCACTGGCCACTGAAACCGGATGTCGTCTTCGAGGGAGGAAACCGCGGCTACGATGGATCGGACCTTGCCCTGACTCACGACTCCCTGTCTCTGCTTTCCACCAATGCGCAGTTTCAGCATCGGCTACTGACCACGTTCGGAGCGACCAGCGCAGCAACGGCTCTTGCTGCGCAAGCCGCAGCGTCGATCAGCGCTCGGTATCCCGAATACTGGCCGGAAACGATCCGGGGATTATTGGTTCACGCGGCATACTGGACGCCGGCAATGCGAAACGGGGTTAACGCGGCTGATAAAGCAACGGTCGCCCAAGCGTTGGCTCGCTTCGGCTATGGCGTGCCTGACGTAGTTCAAGCACTCGCATCTGTTCGGAATCGTGCCACCCTGGTCGCCCAAGACTCGCTTCAGCCCTTCGAGAAAAAAGAAACCAGAGTGGTAACTCGGGACATGGCCCTATACAGGCTGCCGTGGCCACGGCAGCTTCTCGTGGATCATGGAGCCGCCGAAGTTCGGCTGCGAGTAACCTTGTCGTATTTCATCGAGCCAAACCCCGGAGCACGGGTGCCAACCACCAAATATCGCTATGCCGGGTGCAACCTAAGGTTCCAGGTCCAGACGCCTACCGAGACGCTGAGGAATTTCATCGCCCGAGTGACCGACGCGATCAGCGAGGAAGAAAAGGTGGGGTATGAAGCGCCGGATGATGCTACGGAAGGTTGGATGGTTGGGGATAAGCTTCGCCGCCGCGGATCTATCCACAGCGACTATTGGAGCGGCACCGCAGCGCAGCTTGCGCATATGGAACACATCGCAGTATTTCCGGTGAACGGATGGTGGAAGCTGCGGCCGCAGCACAATCGGTTCGGGAAGCGAATCCGATATAGCTTGTTGATGTCGCTGGATACGCTGGGCACAGATATCGACGTATACACCCCGATACAAACCGCCATTGCGGTGCCAGTGCAGGTCTAGATCCTGCACTATCACGTTCAGCGTAAGTAAGACGCTTAAGCGGGAGTCTGGCTTTGTAGCTGGCGTGCCATGAGGTTCGAGTCGGTAGGCGGTCGGTTTAGGAACCGCTGTCTCAGCGGTTGCCGGGTTCGTGGTATTGGCCGGTTTTGTCCACGTGGCCGGCTTCGCCGTATTTATCGTGGTGGCACAGAACCATCCGCCAAGCGGACAGTATCTGTAAAACGTATAATGGCAGGCTTCCTCCTTCGCCAAGGCTACGGAGGACAGGCAGGCAATCCCGCCCTGAAACCACTACGTCATCATCTGTGTGAATCCGTGCCTGCCCTCCATAGCCTTGGCGAAGGAGGGTGATCTGTGGTCAAAAATTCCGCCTCAGACTTTCGGGAACTTCACCCACTTGGCGCCGAGCTTGGAACTGCGGACCACGGTCTCGATGAAGGCCATGCCGTGCACGCCGTCGTCGATGGTCGGGAAGTCCAGATCTTTTGGCTGTGGCTTGCCTTTGAGTTCGGCCTCGATGGCGCGGAAGGCTTCCAAGTAGATGTTGGCGAAGGCTTCGAGGTAACCCTCGGGGTGGCCGAAGGGGATGCGCGTGAATTTTTTCCCGTGCTCGGAGATATAGCCGTTGCCGCGCCGCCAGATCTCGCGGGGCTTGTCGCCGTATTTGACGACGAGTTCGTTGGGGAATTCCTGCCGCCATTCGAGTCCGGCCTTGGTGCCATAGACGCGGATGTTGAGCATGTTTTCGTCGCCGATGCAGATTTGCGAGGAGTGGAGCACGCCTTTGGCGCCGCCCTTGAAGCGGAGGAGGACATTGCCGTCGTCGTCGAGCTTGCGGCCCTTGACGAAGGTCGTGAGGTCGGCGCAGAGGGAGTCGATCTCCAGGCCGGTGATGTAGCGGGCGAGGTTCTCGGCGTGCGTGCCGATGTCGCCCATGCAGCCGGCGGCGCCGGAGCGCTTGGGGTCGGTGCGCCAGGCGGCCTGCTTCTGGTTTTCGCCTTCGAGGAAGGTGGAGAGCCAGCCCTGCGGATATTCGACGACGACCTTGCGGATCTGGCCGACGGTGCCGTTGCGCACGAGCTCGCGCGCCTGCTTCACCATGACGTTGCCGGTGTAGTTGTGCGTGAGGACGAAGACTTTCTTCGACTTCTTCACGATGGCGCGGAGCTGCTTGGCCTCGGCGAGGTTGAAGGTGGCGGGCTTGTCGAGGATGACGTTGAAGCCGGCCTCAAGGAAGAGCTTCGCGGGCGGGAAGTGCTGGTGGTTGGGCGTGACGATGACGACGAAGTCGAGGCGCTTGTCGGCGGGCATCTTCGCCTCGGCCTTCGCCATCTCAACGTAGGAGCCGTAGGCGCGCTCAGGTTTGACGAAGAGCTCGGCGGCGGAGGCCTTGGAGCGGGCGGGGTCGGAGGAGAAGGCGCCGGCGACGAGGCGGGCCTTGCCGTCCATGTGCGCGGCGATGCGGTGCACGGCGCCAATGAAGGCGCCCTGGCCGCCGCCAATCATGCCGTAACGGAGTTTTCTTTGCATAATTTTATTAGAGTTGGCCACGGAGGCGCGGAGACGCGGAGAGATGTGTTCCTCCGTGCCTCCGTGTCTCCGTGGCAAAAATTACTGATTCTTTTTGTCGAACTGCGCGTCGAAGGCGAGGGCGCTGGAGGGGAAGTCGGTTTTACGGACGAAGGCGGCGGCCTCGGTGGCGCCGTGGACACGGTCCATGCGGCTGTCTTCCCACTCGACAGAGAGAGGGCCGCGGTAGCCGACGTCGTTGAGCGCGACGATGATGTCCTCAAACTTGATGTCGCCGTGGCCGAGGGAGCGGAAGTCCCAGAAGCGGCGGGCGTCGCCGAAGCTCACGTGGCCGCCGAAGACGCCGACGCTGCCGTCGCCGTGGCCCCACCACACGTCCTTCATGTGGACGTGGTAGAGGCGGTCGCCGAAGGTGCGGATGAACTTTACGTAGTCCACGCCTTGGTAGCCGAGGTGCGAGGGGTCGTAGTTGAAACCGAAGCGCCGGTGGCCCTTCACGGCGGCGATGGCGCGCTGCGAGGAGGCGATGTCGAACGCGATCTCGGTGGGGTGCACCTCGAGGGCGAAGTTGACGTTGACCTTGTCGAAAGCCTCGAGGATCGGGCCGAAGCGTTTGCCGAAGTCGGCGAAGCCCTTGTCCCAGTAGGCCTGCGAGGTCGGCGGGAAGGCGTAGATCGAGTGCCAGATGGAGGAGCCGGTGAAGCCGTTGACGACGGCGGGGAAGTCGTCGGTGGACTTGCGGCCGGGCTTGGCGTCGAAGAAGGCGCGCGCGGCCTTGGCGGCGGTGATCATCTTGCGCGCGGCGCGCTTGCGGACGCCCTCCGGGTCACCGTTGCCCCAGACATCGGGCGGAAGGATGGCCTGGTGGCGCTCGTCGATGTTGTCGCAGATGGCCTGGCCGACGAGATGGCTGGAGATGGCGTAGCAGGTGAGGCCGTGGGCCTTGAGCAGCGCCCATTTGTCGTGGACATATTTCTTCGAGCTGACGGCGGCATCGACATCGAAGTGGTCGCCCCAGCAGGCGAGCTCGACGCCGTCGTAGCCCATCGACTTGACGAGCGGGGCGAGTTTTTCGAGGGGCAGGTCGGCCCATTGGCCGGTGAACAGAGTGACGGGTCTCGGCATAAATGCGAAGGGTCGGGGGTTAGAGGTTGGGGCGACGGACGGGGTGAGTTTTTTCGCGCAAATGCCGGTGGCGGCAAGTGCTTTGTGCGTCAGGGGAGATCGGGCGGGCGTCGCCCGCGGCGGCTTGGGGATAAGCCGCCCTACCCCGGGGTGGCTTTACGTGGACTGGTCGTAGATCGCCGGGGTGACGACGGCTTCGAGGGGGCGGCCCTCGGCGTAGGCGCGGAGATTTTTCAAGGCGAAGGCGCCGGCGTCGGGGTAGCGGTCCACGGTCGGGCCGGCGATGTGCGGGGTGAGGCTGGCGTTGCGCAGGCCGCGCCAAGGGCTGTCGGGCGGCAGCGGCTCCTGCACGAAGACATCGAGGCCCACGGCAATCCGGCCCTCGGTCGCGACGCGGAGGAGCGCGGTTTCGTCGGTGATGGCGGCGCGGGCGGTGTTCACGAAGACGCCGCCGGGCCGGATAAGCCGGAGAAGTTTCTCGGTGACGACGCCGGTGGTGGCGGGGTTGAGCGGGGCGAACTCGACGATGATGTCGTTGCCGGCGAAGAGCGATTCCAGTGAGACGGCGCAATTCGCGCCGGTGCGCGCGGCGGCAGCGGCATCAAAATCGGGCGCGAAGACCTCCACGCGGCAATCGAAAGGCCGGATGAGTTTCAGGAATTCGCGGGCGACGGAGCCGTAACCGTGCAGGCCGACGCTGCGGCCGAAGAGCGAGCGCACCTCGTCGAAGCCATCGCGCCAGCCGCCCTCGTGGTGGAGCGTAAAGGTCCAGTGCGGGCCGCGGCGCAGGCAGGCGAGCACGTGGTAAAGCGCGCACTCGGCGACGGTGCGGCTGATGGTGCCGCCCCAATTGGTGACGAGGAAGCCCTGCTCGATCTGGGCGCGGGTGACGAGCCGGCGGACGGAGCCGGTGAGGTAGCACAGGTAGCGCAGCGACGGCGGCAGCGCGGCGGGAAGCGACTGCAACTGCCAGCCGCCGAGGAGGACCTCGGGATCGAGCTGCGCGAGCCGGGCGAAAAAACCATCGCGGCCGAGCTCCGCCGGATCGAGGAAGTGCAGCTCCGTCGCGAGCGCGGGGACTTCAGCCGCGAGTTGCCCGGGGAGAAAGCGCTCCCGCTCCTGCGGGGTGAGGGCGACCAGGAGCGAGCGGATGGGCGGCATGGCTCAATAATACAGCCAGAAACGCCGGCTCTGTTGCTGGTAGACTTTCGCCTGTTCCTGCCACTGGCGGAACCAGCCCTCGACGTTGGTGCGGACGCCGTCGCGCTTCAGCGCCTCGTAAAATGCAGTCGAGCCCATGTGGCGCAGGAAGCCGCCGGCGTCGCCGGAGCGAAAGGGGTTGCGCGGGTCGAACTTGATGCCGAGCCGCATGAGGTGGAAGCTCAGCTCGGTGGGGTTCCATTCGTCCCAATCGCTGATCTCGACGAAGACGCCGGTCTGCGGGCGGCCGTCGCGGCCGGGCACGCTGACGCGGCGAAAGGAGAGGCCGGGGAGATTCATCGCGCGGAGCTCGGCCTCCAGCGCCTCGCTGCGGACGGTGCGGTGGGAGAGACCGCGGAAGGCGTATTGCGGGCCCACGCCGTGGCGGAAGCCGATGTCGAAGCCGACGCGCGTGTCGAAGTAGGTGCCGAGGCCGACCATGGCGTAGCCGATGACGGCGGAGAAATCCTGCACCATCGGCGAGGTCGGCACCCATTTCAGGCCGGTCTCGGGCCAGCGCATGCTGCGGCGCCAGCCACGCATGGGGATGACGGTGAGCTTGCCGCGCTGGCGGACCTCCTCGGAAACATTGATGGCGTTGGGCACCTGCATGACGCCGGGCGAATCCTTGGCCATGCGCGCGAGTTCGCCGATGGTGAGACCGTGGACATAGGGCACGCGGAACGCACCGACGTAGCTCTTCCACTGCGCGTCGAGCGGCGGACCGTCCACCTTGTAGCCGCCGAGGGGATTCGGGCGGTCGAGGATGATGACCTCGACGTTGTTCTCGAAGCAGGCGGCCATGGTGTAGAGCATGGCGCTGACATAGGTGTAGCTGCGCGTGCCGACATCCTGCAGGTCCACGACGACGGCATTGAGGCCGCGGAGCATCTCCGGCGTGGGTTTGCGGGTGGAGCCGTAGAGCGAGTAAACCGGGAGGCCGGTGCGGGGATCCCGGCGGTCGGGGATTTTCACCTCGGCCTTTTCGTCGCCGTAGATGCCGTGCTCGGGACCGAAGAGCGCGACCAGTTGCACGCCCGGGGCGCGACGGAGGACATCCACCGTGCTTTCGCCGCGGCGGTTGACGCCGGCGGGATGGGTGAGGAGACCGATACGCTTGCCCTTTACGGCGGCGAAGTCCTGCGACTCCAGCACATCGATACCGAGCATGACGGGAAAAGGCGCGGCCTGGGTCGAGACCGGCGGGCTGGCGGCGGTGATCTGCGGCGCGACAAATTCGGGCCGGCTGGGGGCGGCGCCCGGGGGCGGCGCGGCGGGCGGCTGGCTGGCGCTGCAACCGAAAAGACCCAGCGTGAGGACGAACCAAATCAGGGCTGATTGGGGGAAGAGTGGGCGTTTCCGGCCGGACATCGCGCGTTACTTTGGGGGTCCGGTGGGCTCCGTCGAGCGGTAATGCCACGGCCGGCGGAAAAGTTTCCCGCCGCTGCGCTCCAGCGCAAAGCGCCACAGCAGGTCGAGCAACAGACCGATCAGGGCGCCGGCGATGACGCCGCCGATGACGAGGGCGTTGATGGCGGTGCCGATACGGCGGCCGATGGGCACGGGGCCGTTGGCGGGCTCGGGCTTGACCTTCGCGGCCTCCAGCCGCGGAGGATGCTTGGGGCCGACAGGGAGCATGGGTTCGTGATGATCGACGATATCCACGCTGCGGCCGAAGCCCGAGACCTCAATGACGGTGCGCCCGAGCTGGTGGGTGGCGTAGTAAACCGGCGCGGCGGTGAAAGGGGTGGTGATGAACTGCAGCGCGGCCATCACCATAAAATTGGCCCGCAGCAGCAGCGCGAGCAGCAGCGCGAGCGGAATCTGCACCCCGAGCACGGGCATGAGCGCGAGGATCGCCCCGGCGTAAAACGCGGGCCGCATGTGCGGCGTCTTGAAGGACCACAGGTAGGCGCGCTTGCGGGCCATCTCGGCAAAGCGGCCGACAATGGGGTATTTGTGCATCACGGCGCGGCGCGGCACGAAGCGCAGCAACTGCTTCAGACGGCGGAAGCGGGCGTGGCGTTCCTGGCGATCGGCGTGTTCCTCGGGCGGCATGGGTTCAGCAGTGTTGCCGGATGGCGGCGGTGAGCAAGCCGGACGCGGTTCGCAACGCTTCGGCGAGGGGCAGATCCGGCGGAGTGATGGCGTGCAAGCGGAGTTTTTCGGCGGGAGCGGCGACGGCAACCTGCCCGGCGAAGACCTGCACGGGTTTGCCGAGCGCGAGGGCGCGGCGGGCGACGGCCCCGGGGCCTTTGCCGGTGAGCGAGCTGGCGTCAAAGCGGCCCTCGCCGGTGAGCACGAGGTCGGCGGCGGCGATGCGGCGTTCGAGATCGAGCCACGCGGACACGAGATCAAACCCGGACAACAGCCGGGCACCCGCCGCCGCCATGAGGCCGAAAGCGATGCCGCCGGCCGCCCCGGCCCCGGGTGCGGCCATGAGGGCGTCGGGTTTTCCGCAGTGGTTGCAGAGCATCAGCCCCAGACGCGCGCATTCGTGCTCCAGGCCGGCAAGGTCGGCGGGCAGCAAGCCCTTTTGCGGACCGTAAACCGCAGTCGCGCCCTGCGGGCCGAGCAGGGGGTTGGTGACGTCGCAGGCGATGAAGATGGGCGGAAGTTCGGCCGGGACTGTGCCGGTGAGACGTTGGATCCGGGCCCAATGGGCGGGAGCAGGCGGCGTGAGCGGCGCGCCGGATTCATCGGCAAACCCGAGACCGAGCGCGCTTAGCGCCCCGAGGCCGAGGTCGTTGGTCGCGCTGCCACCGACGCCGAGCAGGACGGCGGCGACGCCGCGGCGTGCGGCCTCGGCGATGAGTTCGCCGGTGCCCTGCGAGGTGGTTTGCCAGGGATCGCGCTGATCGTCGGGGAGCAGGGCGAGGCCGCTGGCGGCGGCCATTTCGATGACGGCGACTTGGGGATTCTCGATTTTTGGTTCTCGATTTTGGATTTTTAGAAGAGCGCGGGCTGCAGAGGGAATGTTTGCCAGTGGCACGAGGCCGAAGCCGGCGGCGACCGGCCGGCCGCGCGGTCCGGCGACTTCGTGCATGAGCGGAACCCCGCCAGCGGCGCGGGTGAGAATGGGGGCGAAACCCTCGCCGCCGTCGGCAAGCGGGCATTCGTCGAGCGACCAGTCCGGATGCCGTTCGCGCAAGGCGGCGGCGGCGGCGGCGCAGGCTTGGGGCGCGGTCAGGGAATCCTTGAATTTGTCGAAGGCGAGGAGGACGCGCATGGGCGGTTCAGTCTCCGATGCGGGCGAACCGCGGGACGGTGCAGTCGGCGTGGCTCACGGTTTCCAGAAACATGGCGTGCGGCCGGACCCAGAGGCCGTGTTCGCCGTAGAGAGCCTGATAGACGACGACCGGCTCAAGCGACTCGGAGTGCCGGGCGAGCCCGAGCACGCGGTAATCGCGGCCTTTGTAATGCCGGTAGAGCCCGGGGCGCGGCGCGGAGGGAAGCGGGGGCAAGTCGGACATGATCAGGCGACAGTGGACGGCGCGGCGCGCAGCGTCCAGCTTGTGCCGGCAACCAGCTGCACCGGGCCGTTGGTCGCGGTCAGGGTGGCGGTGGCGGCAACCGGAAAAGCGACGACACGCGTGTAGGCCGCGCGGGCGCTGACGAACACCTCGAGCAGCGAGCCGTCGAGCAACCAGCGGAGTTGCAGGCCGGTTTCGCCGGCCGGCAGCGGGACCGGCGGGCGTTGGTCGAATTGCACGCCGGCCGGGCCGATGGCGACCGTGATGCCGGCGATGGCGAACGTGATTGTGGCCGCCGCCGGGCGCGCAAGCGTGATCTCTCCCTCGTGTCGCGCACCGGCGGGCAGGGGCAGCGACAGCGGGGTTGATGACAAGGTTTGCGCCGCCCAAGCGGTTTCGCCGGTGCGCAGGGCGGCGAGTTCGGCCACGGGCTCGCTGCAAAACCAGCCATCTTCATCGAGCCAGACGCGACGGGGCACGCCGAGGCAGCCGTTCCAGCCGCGGTGCTTCGGGAATTTTTGCGCCCAACCGAAAAGCACGGTGCGGCCGGTCGGATCTGCGGCCGGATGAGTGGCGTAATAGTGGTCGCTGGCGTCCACCACGCCCGTGCGCTCGGGGTGAAAGCGACAGGTTTCCAGATCGAGCGTGCCGCTGTGCCACTCGACCTCGCGGCAAGGGGAAGTGAGCAGCAGCCATTTGTCGCCCAGACGGACGAGGTTGGGACATTCCAGAAAGACGGTCTGACTGCGCGGCGCGCGATGGATGATGCCGCGGTAATGCCACTGCTGCAGGTCGCCCGCGGGATTCTCGTAGAGCGGGATGACGGTTTCGTCGCCGAGCGTCGCGCCCAGGATCAGGAAGGTGCGCCCGGCCTCGCGAAAGACGAAGGGGTCGCGCCAGTCGCGGTCGAAGGCCGGGCCGCCGTGCGTGGACAGATCGAGAACGGGCGTCGCGACGTGCTGGGTCCACGTCCGCCAGCCGGGATCGGCGGGCGTGGCCGGCACCTGGTTGGCAGGGGCGGCGGGATCGGCTTTGACGCTCGTGTAGAGAATGCGCGGCGCGCCGGCATCCGTGAAGGCGAGGCAGCCGGAGTAGCAGTGCTTTTCCCCGGCGCCGGGCTGCGGATGCAGGGCCAGCGGAAGATGCTCCCATTGCACGAGGTCGCGACTGCGGGCGTGCCCCCAGTGGATGTCGCCCCATTCGTCGCCGTGCGGGTTGTGCTGGTAAAACAGGTGGCACCAGCCGTCGTGCCAGCAGGCGCCGTTGGGGTCGTTCATCCAATACGCCGGCGGGCCGAAGTGCCATTGCGGGCGTGCGGGGTCGGTGATGACGGGATAGCGGTGAGCCATGAAAACGATGATGGCGCAGGGTTGCGCTAATCCTTCAGCGCCTGATCGGCCGGAAGATCTTCGCCGGACCAGAGCCGCCGGCCGGTCCAATCCACTTCAGGATCCTGCCAGAATGCATCCCCGGCGGGCAGACCGAGCGGGAGGAAGGCCGTGGTGCACAGATAAAGGCTGCCGGTGCTGATGTAAGATTCCGCCAGTCCGGGTTGATGGCCACCGAGGCCCGGGCGCAGCCAGCCGGCGTCGTCGAAAGTGCCCGGCGCGGCAAGGGTGCGGCGGATAACGGCGGTGAGCGCGCCGCGCACCTGGGCGGGAGGCAGTGCCTCAGGCAAGGCGTGCTGGAGGGCAAGTTGGGCGAGGTGCTGGAATGCGCCGCAGCGATAGGTGAGCGACCGGCCGAGGGCCGGAAACGAGCCGTCCGGTGCGATCAGGCGTTCCTGCACCAAGGCGTAGCGTTCGGCCCGGCGGCGCACTTCGGGCAGGAGCGCCCGCCAGCGATCGGTGTGGGCATCGGCGACGGCCAGCACATCGAGCAACATGGGTTGGATGACGTAGCTGTTGTAGTAATCCCAATGAAAGTCCGCGCCGTCGCCGTAGGCGCCGTCACCCTTATACCATTGCTCGTGTTGGTCCACGGCGTGGGCGACGGGAGCGAGGTCGGCTTCGCCGGTGAAGCGCAGCAGCGCGGCCTCGACCATGGCGGAAAACAGCAGCCAGTTGTTGGGCCAGGGTTTGATGACACGGGTGGAACGGAGTGCGGCGACGAGGCGGTCCTGGGTGATGGGGTCGAGCGCGGTCCACAGGGCTTGCGGCGCACGAAGGAGGGCTTGAGCGAGAAAGGCGGCGTCCACGAGCGGCTGGGTGCCGATCGTGAAGTTCAGCCGGTCGGGCGAGGCCGGATCGAGTCCGTTACGGATGGCGGCGAGGGCGAGTTCGCGCAGCCGGGCCTGGGTTTCGCGCTCGTCGGCCGGCGTGTCTTCCAGCTCCAGCCACGGGGCGAGCCCCGCCAGCGTGCGGCCGAGAGTTTCCAAGCCGGGCGTGAAGCTGTCCGGCACGCCGGCCCCGGGCAGGTCCGCCAAGGGCAGAGTGGCACGCAATCGTCCTTGCGCCAGCGCGGCCAAGGGCGGCGTGACGAGGCGAACCAACAGGTGGTGCCAGAAGGGGCGGATGCCGGAACCGGTAGACATGGAAAACGCCGGCAGTTTCATGGCGGCGGGAAAAAGGGAAAGCAAAAGAGCGGGGCAGTGACGCCCCGCTCTGGAAAAAATGCCGGCTGCCGGCTCAGAACTTCGAGCCGTCGGCCTTGGTGCCGCAGACGGAGACCTCGAGACCGAGTTCGGCGGCGAGGGCGGCCTTCGTATACATGGCGAGGTCGGCCTCCTTGGCGGAGTTCGCATAGGCGACCTGGATGTGGTTGGCCTTATGGCGGGCCATCATCTGGTCGCGCGAGACGCCGTAGGTGACCGCATGCATGATCGGCCACTGCTCGGTGGTCTCCTCCCAGCGGCGCTGGGTCTCGGCCTGCGGGAGGGTGATGACCTTGGCGCGGCCGAGATCCATCTTGAGCTTGCCGCCTTCGAGGAAGACGCGGCTCCACACGATCTCGCCGGGCTTGGCGATACCGCGGACAGTGCCGCCGCCGAGGCGGAAATACATGTAGGGCTGGCGCATCGAGTCGGTGCCCTTGTAGCCGTCGATGTGGTGGGCCGGCGGGGCGCTGCCCGAGATGAGGAAGACCCACACGTATTCGTCGGTCGTGCCGCTCCGGTCGAAATCGCCCCAGCGCAGGTCGTGCAGGGTGTTTTCGACCGGCTGGCCGAGGGCGGTGTGCACGCGGTTGGTGAAGAGGCCGTCGAGGCCGGCACACTCGTCCACCTCGTTGAAGTGGGTGAGCGGTTTGCCGTCGCGGATGATCTCGCCCTTGGCGTTGGCCACGGGCGGACGGTCGGAGTTGTTGAGGATGCCCTCGACGAGGTCGGAGGCGGGCAGGAGGTCCTTGAGGCCCTGCTGGTATTGGATGCCGATGGTCTCGCAGCCGAACTCGTCGGCGATGCGCAGCGCGGCGACGTAGGTCTTGCACTGCCAGAGCACCTGCTCCTCGGTGAGGTGTTCGTCGGGGTTTTGGCCGAGGTGGAACTTCATGCCCTTGGCCTTGAGCCAGTCATAGACGGCGCGGGCCTCGGCGTCGGTGACCTGGGTGGCGCCGTAGTAGAGGGCGGACTGCGAGAGGCGTTCCTTGTAAACGCCGGTCTTGAAGAGCAGCTCGTCGGGGATGATGGCGTTATACATGCCCATGCAGCCCTCGTCGAAGACGCCCATGATGGACTTGCGGCGGCGGAGGTCGTCGGCGAGCCGCTTGGCCAGCGCGCGGGCCTTCGGCGGCACGGTGGCGCGGGCCAGCGGTTTCACGTGGGCGGTGCGGTGCTTGACGACGCCGGTCTTGAGCCACGCGGCGAGGTTCTTGAGGAAGAAATCGTCGGTGAAGTCCGCGCTCCAGAGCGTGGAATACTTGACCCCGGCCTTGGTGAGGGAGCCGTTGAGGTTGAGCATGCCGACGAGCCCGGGCGCAGTGCCGGACCAGTTGGCCACGGTGAGGATGGGGGCCTGGTGGGAGATGAGCCCGTGGAGGATGTGGTGCGAGTATTGCCAGACGGCCTCGGCGACGATGATGGGCGTCTTGGGGTCGATCGTGGCGAAGACCTGCATGCCCTCCTTCTGCGAGCCGATGAAGCCGTGCTTGAGCTCCGGCTTGTAGGGATGGGCGCGGACGAGCTTGTAGCCGAGTTTGGCGACCGCGGCGGTGAGCTGGCGCTCCATCGCCTCCTGGCCGGGCCAGGTCTTCTCGTTGGCGGACTGGCGCAGGTCGCCGTTGGCGATGAGCAGGATGGTTTTCTTGGGGGATTTTTTCATGACGGGGAAGGTTGCTAGATAAAATCGGCGTTGCCGGAAGGGAAGCGCACGGGGACGGGGAGGTGATTATGCACTGGCAAGGGCCGGGCCGGAATGGATAGTTTGCGAAAAGGCATGGATAAAGTCGGCAGGAAACAACGGCCCGAGCTGCTCTCCCAACAGGTGACGGGCGCGCGGTATTTTTTCCTCAATCTGGCCCCGACGCGCGGGGCACGGGTGGGCCCGGCCTTGGGTGGGCGCGAACTGTGCAACCCTGATTACCGCATCATCCGTGCGACCTATGCTTACGACGGCTTGGAATACGTTGCCGAGGGAGCCGGGTGGGTGGAACTCGACGGGCGGCGGCATCCCTTGGGGTCGGGTGCGGTCTTCGCCTACGGCCGCGCGACCCGCTGTGAAATCCAGACCGATCCGGCGCGGCCGTTGGTGAAATATTTCGTATGTCTGACCGGGGGCGCGGCGGCGAAGCGGCTCGCGCGGGCCGGCGTGGCACCCGGCACCCTGCAGCTGCTGACGGCGCATGCCGAGCTGCGCGGGTTGTTTGAGGAGTTGATTCACGAAGGCCAGCGGCCCGGGCGATTGGCACTTGAGCTCTGCGCCGTGCGCTTGGAGCTGTTGCTCCTGAAGATCGAGGAGCACATACGGGCGGGCGCACGAGGCGAGGATCCGGCCCGCGAACGTTTTTTGCGCTGCAAGGCGCTGATTGAGGAGCGGGCGGAGAAACTGGTGACCCTGGAGGAAATCGCGGCGGCGGCCGGGCTGGAGGTTTCCAGCGTTTGCCGGCTGTTCCGGCGTTACCATGATTGCAGTCCCTACCAGCACCTGCTGCGGCGCAAGATGACCCTCGCGGCGGAGCATCTGGTGGAGAACGGCGGTCTGGTGAAGGAGGCGGCGCAGCGGATCGGCTTCGCCGATCCGTATCATTTCTCCCGCTGCTTCAAAGCCGTGCACGGCGTGGCGCCGCGCGACCTGTTGCGCTACCGGCGGCCGGGTTAATTGGCGGACTCGACCGCGAGCAGCGACTCGACCTGGGTGACGCCGTCGGTTTCAAGGGCGAGCCGGATGGCTTTGCCGATGAGCTCGGCGGACGTGGCGTGGCCCTGCAAGGTGACCCGGCCCGCCGTGCAATCGATGTTGATGGCGAGAGCCGAGAGATCGCTGTCCAAGGCGTATTTGCCCTTGAGGACGGCAACGATGCGGGCATCGGACATGGTCTCATGGGCGGTCTGGGTCTTGGTGCGCACGACCTTGCCGGCCTTGGCGAACTCGGCCCTGATGTCCGCCGACGTCAGGTTCCAGTCCGCAAGTTGGGAAGTGATGGCCTGTTTTGTTTCCGCCGCGGCTTCCTTGGTGCGTTCAACCACCGAGGCGGTCTGCACGGACAGGGACGAGTTGCGGGACTCCCGGTTGAGGTAAACCCGGTAAGAGAGAGCGCCCAGGATGGCACCGAGCAGGAGGAAGATAACAGCGTTTTTCATGATGTGGCAGAGGTTCCCGCATAGACCGCCGACCACGCAGCCGGTTCACGGGTTTTTGTGCGCAGGGTTGAAACCGCGCCGCCCGACAATTCCGACATTGCCCGGCGACGGCGGATGGCTTGGCTCAATAACCCATGGCAACCAAGACCGCCCTCATCACCGGCGCATCGCGCGGCATCGGCCGCGGCATCGCGCTTGAACTCGCCCGCGCGGGCTCCCGCGTGGCCATCAATTACGCCGGCAACGCCGAGGCCGCCGCCGAGGCGCTCGCGCTCGTCAAGGCCGCGGGCGGCGACGGCTTCATCGTGCAGGGCGACGTGGCGGTGGCGGCCGACCGTGAGCGCCTCGTGGCCGAGACGGTGGCGCAGTTCGGCCGGATCGACCTGCTCGTGAACAATGCCGGCGTGGCGCCGAAGGTGCGCGCTGACCTGCTCGACGCGGGCGAGGAAAGTTTCGACCGGCTCCATGCCATCAACCTGAAGGGTCCGTTTTTTCTCACCCAGCTCGTGGCGAAGCAGATGCTGAAACAGTCGCCCGATGCCGAGGGTTTTCGCGGCCGCATCGTCAACATCACCTCCATCTCGGTTTACACGGCCTCGATCAACCGCGGCGACTACTGCATGGTGAAGGCGGGGCTGGCGATGATGACCAAGCTCTTCGCCGACCGGCTGGCGAACGACGGCATCAACGTCTATGAGATCCGCCCCGGCGTGATCGCGACCGACATGACCGGCGGCGTGAAGGAAAAATACGACAAGCTCATCATCACCGACGAGCGCGGCATCACGCCCATCCGCCGCTGGGGCAAGCCCGAGGACATCGGCCGGGCCGTCCGCGCCATCGCCGAGGACCGTTTCCCTTTCTCAACCGGCGCGTGCTTCGACGTGGACGGCGGCTTCCACCTGCACCGGTTGTAATGCCGCAGGGGATGCAGGCTGAACCGGGCCACTGCAGCTAAACCTAACACCTACGCCCGCTCCATCCCTTACCTTCGGCCACAACTCGGATGATCCAGTCATTCAGCGATGCCGATACCGAGGAGCTTTTCCATCGTGAAAAGAGCCGACGGTTTCAAACGATAGCCCGACCGGCTCTCCGCAAGCTAATCCAGCTCAACCGGGCGGGTCGTCTAGGTGACATGTCGGTCCCGCCCGGCAATCGCCTGGAAGCCTTGGCGGGCAAGCTCGCGGGCTTTCATTCCATCCGGATCAACGGGCAATGGCGGATTATCTTCCGCTGGACCGAGGCAGGGCCGGCCGGGGTGGCGATAGTGGATTATCATTGAAACACCCTTATAACGTTATACGTTACGGATCATGAGCCCACCGATCACACCCGGAGAAATCCTGTTGGAGGAATACTTGGAGCCCATGGGCATTTCGCAGAACGCCATGGCCCGGGCCGTTGGCGTGCCTCCCCGGGCCATCAATGAGATCGTTCTCGGCAAGCGTGCGGTTACGCCGGCCATGTCCATCCGTTTCGGCGCTTTCTTCGGGCAATCGCCCGAGTTCTGGCATGGCCTTCAGGTGGAGTGTGATTTCCGCGCCTTGGCCAAGGATCGCAAGCGACTCACCGCCAAAATCCGACCGGCAATATCATTGGCCGAAAGCGGACAGCAAACCGCGGCCTGACGCATTTTGCCCGCGACACCGGTTGTGAACTGGATGGCATGCCGGCTTAGGTGGGTTACTGCACCCACAAACCCAAGGTCTAACGGCTCGAGTTCATCCGCTCAGCGCCGAGGACCGGTTCCCGATTTCGACCGGCGCCTGCTTCGACGTGGACGGCGGCTTCCACTTGCACCGGTTGTGAGTGTTCAGGAATAACCGGGATGACCAAGTCTCCGAGTGAGGAACTGCTATTTCGATTTTCCCTCTAAAACCGCACTGCCGTCTTTTTCGACGCGAATATGCGACTGCTTTTCCTTCGAGGTGGTCTGCTCTAGAATGGTAAGTTGCCCGATATCGGTTACGTCAAGCCGAGCTGTGTAAAAATCTACCCCATCGCGCGGCGCGAACCAAACGGCTGTCGAAATTGGCACAAATTTGCCACTCACACGCAATCGCCTATGGGTCAGTTTGTTTGCAGCTTGGGTTGCATCCGGATCAATAGCTTTAACTGCTTCCGGGCCGATGATTACCAAGAGCTGGCGACGGCTAGATGGGTGCTCCTTTTTTGCATGCAATCGCAAGGCGGTGTTGCCGTCCCCGTCCTGCAATACATCGATCTTAGCAACTTCGAAGTCACAACTTGCGATAAAAGGTCCTTTCTTGTGTGCCTCCCTCGGTGCGACCTCGACGGTGACCACTCGGCTCGCAGCGGATTTTGCCAAGGTGTAGTGAGGGGAGGCGCTGATGATTGCCAAAATGGCTGACAATATCCTCCAAAACATGCCTTTATCAAAAACGGCCGAAAAGTTTCTGCAAATCCAATTTCCGGATCTCCAAGGTGGATTTTTTTGGTATTGCTGATCGGTAAATCCGTTCGCGCAGTTGAAAACTGGTCGGGCCCACATAGTGTAGGCGTGTATGAAAAAACTCATTGCTCTCCTCTGTTCCCTCGCCCTTGCCACCGCGGTTTTCGCCGCCGGCAAGTTTGCCGACATCTCCCACGACGAACTCCAGGCCGCCATGGCCGGCGGCTCGGTGACGGTGCTCGATGTCAACGGCTCGAAGTCCTTTGAAAAGGGCCGCATCCCCGGCTCGATTGATTTCGCCGCCAACAAGGACCGGCTCGCCGAACTCCTGCCGGCCGACAAGAACGCGCTGATCGTGGCTTACTGCGGCAACGAGCGCTGCAGCGCTTACCGCAACGCGGCCATCGCGGCGGAGAAGCTCGGCTACACCAATATCAAGCACTACTCGCCCGGCCTCGCCGGCTGGAAAAAGTCCGGTGCGCCGATGGACAAGAGCTGAGCGGGATTCAAACGCAGCGAAACTCAGCCCGGCCGGAATGGCCGGGCTTTTTCGTGCGCGCGGTTGAATCCCGCCTTAGACCAATTTCCCGTAGCTTTGAGACGATACGACCGAGTGATGGCGGTCCGCATGAACCTGCCCAAAGGTAGGGGCGGTTATCCTTAACCGCCCGGTTTGGCCGACGTTGTCCTCACGGGCCGTTAGGGATAACGGCCCCTACCGGCGCTCACGCGCCAATGTCCAAAAGCCAGGGGCATTTGGTATGAGAACCTCACGTCCGAATCTTGCTAAGGATGGTTTTCCGCTCGCCGCGGGACGAAGCAAGGGCACGTTCGCGGGCATGCTGCTCATCGGTCAGGCCGGCTTTGAAAAACTGCTCGCAGGCGAAGTCACCGCCGGGGGCGGAGTGGTGCGGCAGCAGGGTCCGGGCTGGGTCGTCGCTGAGCAGGTGCCCGCCGAGGTGGCGTTTGCGCATGTGACGCTGACCGGCGAGACCGAATTGTCCGGCGACAAGGTCAACGCGCTGGCGCAACAAATCGCCGATTATTTCATGCAAAGCCTGCAGGGCGAGCGCATCGAGGCGGCGTGGCCCTGCGTGTTTGCCGGCCCCGCGGAAATGGTCGGGCTGGGCCGGCGGATTGGCGCGGTGGAGGAGGCTTTCTTGACGTTGTTGAAAAAACGGTTTTCGCGCGTGGCCAAACTGGCGACGCCGGACCTGCCGCGCGGGGTGGGCACGACGCGCGGGCTGTTGGTGTGGTTCACGGATTTTGGCCGGGTGCTGGTGGGGCGCGATCTGGTGGTGAACGGCCAGCGGCGCATGGCGGACGATGACCTCGCGCCGTCGCGCAGTTATTTGAAGATCGAGGAGGCCTACATCGTCCTCGGACGTGAACCGGCGGCGGGCGAGACCGTGGTGGACCTGGGCGCGGCGCCGGGCGGCTGGAGCTACAGCGCGGCCAAGCGCGGGGCGCGCGTGATCGCGGTGGACAACGGCCCGCTCAAGGGCGGTGCGCTGAACCATCCACGAATCGAGCACCGGATGGAGGATGCGTTTGGTTTCGCGCCAGCCGATGCGCAGGGTTGCGACTGGCTGTTTTGCGACATGGTCGAGGAGCCGCATCATGTGCTGAAGCATATCGTGGAACCTTGGCTGAGCCGCGGCTGGTGCCGGCGATTTGTGGTCAACCTCAAGTTTGGGCGGGTCGATCCCATCGCGCTGCTGCGGGAGCTGCGCGCCCCGGACTCTGTGTTGCAGCGGCACGCGCCCGGCGTGCGCATCCGGCACCTTTATCACGACCGGGAGGAGTTTACCTTGGCCGGGGAAGTAACGGCGCGCTGAAGATTTGTTTGGTTTGGGCCGCCCGGTGCGTCAGGGTGGGGTATGGCCAATTTTTCCAAGCCGGATCCGAGACCCCGGGGGACGGGAGCTGCCCGTGAATTTGTCGCGCCCGCCGGGCAGGTGCGCCAGCGGGGCGAGGCGGCGCCGTATCCGGCGGCGGAGCGCACTGCCACGAAACGACCGGAGCGGGCTGAACCGGCCGCGGCCGGTGAAGGCTTGCGTGGGTCGCGCAGCGGACCGACCCGGGACGAGTTGAAGCTCTGCGGCCTGGCCGCGGTGCGGGCGCGGTTCGCGAAAGATCCGGACTCCATCCTGCGGTTGTTTTTCGACGAGCCCACCAGCCGCCGGGTCGGCATCATGAGCAAGGTGCTGGCGCAGGCGAAAAAAGTTTACCGGTGCGTGTCGCCGGCCGAGCTGGAGAAGATCGCCGGGTCCGTGCACCATGGCGGCATCGTGGCGGTGGTGAAGGCGCCGGTCCTGCGCACGCCGACCGGGGACAACCTGCGGTCGTGGGCGGCCCGGCGGGAGACGCTGCTGGTGCTCGACCGCATCGGCAATGCGCACAACCTCGGCGCGCTCGCGCGAACGGCGGCGTTTTTCGGCGTGCCGCGGATCGTGATCGCGGAGGACGGGGCGGCCGCCAAGCCTTCGGATGCGGCGCACCGGGTGGCGGAAGGCGGACTCGAGCATGTCGAGGTCTGGCAGACGAAGGATTTGGTGGCGTTGGCCAAAGCGCTGGCGGCGGCCGGCTATGAAGTGGTCGGCGCGGCGACGCGCGGCGGCCGGCCGGAGGCGAACCGCGCCGCGGACAAACCGGTGGCGTTGGTGCTCGGCAATGAGGAACACGGCCTCGCGCCGGAACTCGCCCAAGCTTGCACGCGGCTGGTGACCATTCCCGGCGTGGGTGCGGTCGAGTCGCTCAATGTTTCGGTGGCCGGCGCGGTGCTGTTGTGGGAGCTGGTCGCGCGGCGGCGGTAATCGATGCCGTCCCGAAGATCGTCAGGAGAGCATTTGTGCGACGGCGAAGTGATAAAGAGGCAGGCCGAACACGATGTTGAGGGGGAAAGTGACCGCCAGGGACAACGTCACGTAAAGTCCGGGGTTGGCTTCCGGCAGGGCGGTGCGCAGTGCCGCGGGCACGGCGATGTAGCTGGCGCTGGCGCAGAGGATGACGAGGAGCAGGGCGTCGCCATGGCCGAGACCCAGCAGGGCGCTGAGGGCGAGGCCGAGGGCGGCGTTTACAGGCGGGGCGAGGATGGCGAAGGTAACGGCGGCCAGACCGACCTGACGCAGCTCGCCGAAACGCCGGGCGGCGACGAGTCCCATGTCCAAAAGAAAAAAGGCGAGGAGCCCGGGAAAGAGTGTCTTGATGAACGGCATGAATGAGGCGCCGCCAACCGGGCCGCAGAGCCAGCCGATGGCAAGGCTGCCGAGCAGGAGGACGACGGAACCGTTGAGGAATGCGTCCCGGCCGAGGTGCGACCAATTGATGCCCGCCGCGGCCCCGGGCCCGTAGCGGCGCGCAAAGAGGACGCCGATGACGATGGCAGGGGATTCCATCAAGGCCATGGCGGCCACCATGTGGCCGGAGAACGGGATGTCGCGTGCGCTGAGAAAAGCGGCGGCGGTGATGAAGGTGACGGCGCTGACGGAACCGTAGGCGGCGGCAACCGCGGCGGCATCGACCGCACCCAAGCGGGCGCGAAGGACGAAAAACGTCCAGACGGGCACAATGACGGCGGCGGCGACGGCGGCGAGCAGCGTGGCGGAGACGGCGGCGGTGAAGCCACTTTCCGCCAGCGAGACCCCGCCCTTGAAGCCGATGGCGGCGAGGAGGAAGAGCGACAGGGTCTTGGAGACCTGGACGGGAATCTCGAGATCGCTGCGGAGCAGCGTGGCGGCAAAGCCCAGGGCGAAAAACAGCACGGGCGGCGTGAGCAGATTGGCGGCGAGGTCGGAGAACTGCATGGAGTGACCCGCAGATTAACGATTTCCATGGTTTTAATCGATTATAGACTTTTGAACAAATCGTTAGATTATATTTAACCCAATGGCCTTCCTGAACTATCATCACCTGCGGTATTTTCGCGTGATCGCGCGGGAGCTGAGCCTGACCCGGGCGGCGGAAAAGCTGAACCTGTCGGCCCCGGCGCTGAGCATCCAGTTGAAGCAATTGGAGGAGAGCTTGGGGCACCGGCTGTTCGAGCGCGAACGGGGCGGGCTGGTGCTCACCGAGGCGGGCCGGCTGGCGCTGGACTATGCGGACACGATTGGCCGCGCGGGCGAGGAGCTGATGGACGTGATGCAGCAGCGTCCGCGGGGCGGCGGCCGCCAGATGCTGCGCGTGGGCGCGATGGCGACGCTGTCGCGGAATTTCCAACTGGAGTTTCTGCGGCCGGTGCTGCACCGGCCGGAGGTGGAGGTGATCATCCGGTCGGGGCCGTTGCGGGAGCTGCGGCTGGCGTTGCAGGCGCACGAGGTGGACGTGGTGTTGTCGAACCAGCCGGTGCGACGCGACGCGGAGACGCCGTGGCACAGCCACCTGCTGGCGGAGCAGCCGGTGAGCCTGGTGGGCGTGCCGGCCTGGCGGAAAAAGAAGCTGGGATTTCCGGAGGATTTCCGCGATGTGCCGGTGATCTTGCCGAGCCTGGAGAGCAACACGCGGGCGGCGTTTGACCGGCTGGTGACGGCGGCGGACGTGCGGCCGCGCGTGATGGCCGAGGTGGATGACATGGCGATGCTCCGCCTGTTGGCGCGGGAAGGCGAGGGACTGGCCTTGGTGCCGCCGGTCGTGGTGCGCGATGAAATCGACAGCGGGGTGCTGGTCGTGACCCACCGCATCCCGCAAATCCGGGAGACCTTTTATGCGATCACGCCCAGCCGGCGGTTTCCGAATCCTCTCGTGGGGGAACTGGTCGCAGCGATGGTCGGGCGCATGCGCGCCGGATGACGGCCGCGGGGCTCAGCCCAACAGCCGGCCGAGCCAGCCGGATTTTTTCCCGGGCGCGGCGGGCAAGGGCAGCTCGGGCACGCCGAGGATCGGTTCGTAGTGGCCGGCCTTCTTGTAGAGGATGACGACGTCCTGCATGCCCCAGGCTTCCTCGAGGTAGGCGCGCATGATGACATCGGGATAGCGCTGCAGCACGCGCATGAGCCACTCCGGCGAGGTGAGGCTGAGGCCGTAGTCTTCCTCCGGCGTGCTCTCGAAGTAGCGCTGGTAGGCGAAGCCGGTGCGGGCGTATTCCTCCAGCAGCGCGGGCTTGTCGATGTTTTCGGCGACATTGCGCCGGCCGCGCGCGAGCAGGCTGGAGACGGTGCGGCCCTGCGTGCTGAAGACGATGACGCCGCACTCGCGCGTCCACTTGATCAGGCAGTCGAGGGTGCGCAGCCAGCGTTCCTGGTTGAGGTGCGTCACGAGCGAGCCGACCCAGATGAGATCGAACTGGGAGGCGAAGGGGAGCTTGCGCAGGTCGGGCTCGGAGTAAACCGGGAGGGCGCCGAACTGGCGGGCGCAGAAATCCACGCCGTCGCGCTCGAGGTCGCAGGCCGTGATCTTGGCGTAGCCGTAGTGCGCGCGCAGCCAGCGCAACACGCGGCCGTGGCCGCAGGGCAGGTCGAGGATGTCGGGATAGTGGGGTTTGTCGCAGAGCTGGCCGGAGAAATGGATCAGCTCCAGCGCGCGCCGGCCGAGGTCGAAATACTGTTCCTCCAGCCCGGGCGAGACCATGCCGTCTTTTGGGGCGAGGGTGCGGTCAACCGGCAGGCCGGAGAAATCGTAAAGCGCGGGCATGGCGCCGAAATTCGCGGTCCGCCGCGGACCGGGCAAGCGGAGAATCGCGGTTCAACGCGCCGGCAGCAGGGACGGGGCGTCGGGCGCCGGACCGGCGATCACCACCGGCGACGCCCCGTCGCGGACCGGGTGGTCCACCACGCGGTAAATTTTCGACGGATCGGCGGCGAGGCTGAACACGCGCCGATCGACGGGGAAGTGTCGGGTCACGGTGCACAGGTGCAGCAGGTTGTCGGGGCCGGGCGGCGCTTCGCGGGCCCGGGCGTTGCCCGGCGAGAGGGGCGGGCGGTTGAGCCAGGCCGGGATGGTGATGACGCAGTTTTCAAAGAGATTGGCGGCGGTGCCGGCGCCGTGCAGCCGCAGGTCGGTCTCGAACCGGGCGTGGAGAAACACATTGCCGCGGCAGGGCGCGGCACCGGACTGCAGCACGACGCTGTTGATGGCGCGGGCCTGCAGGTCGGTCACGAGCACAGCCTCGCTGCCGACAAGCGCGAGGCTGCCCGAGCCGGGGCCGCGGTTGTGCGCGCCGTTGAGCTCGAGGTTTTCCAGCGTGATGTGCCGGCTCTCGGCGACGACCAGCGGGTGACTGCCGGAATTTTTGATGACGCAGTTCGCCACCCAGGAGTTTGCGGCCCGGTCGAGCAGGATGGAGACGACGTGCAGATCGGTCTGCCGGCCGGGGTTGTCCGCAAACGCTTGCGATGAGGTCAGGTCGGGCGGCGGGCCGGACGAGACAAAGACGACAGCGAGATTCATGAGGCCGGCGCGCTCAACCTCTGACAACAGCAGGCCCGCGGTCCATTCGCCCGGCCGTGGGTCGCGCAAATCGGCCGGCCGGTCGCTGCGCAGGGCGAGTTCGATGATGGTGGTGAGCGGACCGGTGCCGCGCAGCACGATGCCGGTGCGCAGCCGCAGGGTTGTCTCAAGCCGGTAGCGTCCGGCTGAGAGGGCGATGACGCCCCCGGTGGCCGGCGCGGCATCGATCAACGCCTGCAAATCGTCCTCCGGGGTCGCGCGGCTGACGACGGCCAATCCGGCGGGGATGCCGCCGCTCACCCCGGCCCGGCTCCACTCCGCCGCGGGATAGCCGGCAGCCGGCGCGGCGGCGGCACCGACCGCGAAGAGCAGCGCGGGCCACAGACGGAAAGCAGGACGAAGCCGGATCATGATGCCCCATGAATCGCGTTTTCCCGGCAAGGCAAAGCGCAAAACCGCGGCGGACGGTTTTAAGCTTCAACCGTAGGCGCCGACCGGGCTTAGTGAACACAGCCCTTTCATCCCATGGTTGCCCATCCCGTCGTCTCTCCTGCGCCCGCCTCCGGCGGCGCGCCGGCCTTCGACTGGCCGTTGGCCTACGAGGCCGAGCAGTTCCTGCGCGGCGAAATCGAAGCCTGCCTTGCCAAGCACGGCGGCGCGCGCCGGCTGGCGGAACGCATGCGGGACGAGACCGGCACGGATTTCTACGAATGGGTGGACCACCTCGTCATCGGCCCTGGCCGGGAGGCGGAACTGCGCGCGGTCGGATTGAGCTTGGCGACGGCAGAGGCTCCGGCCGGCGTCGCGGTGTGGCATCATCCGCGGGCAATGATGCCGCGGGTTCTCGTGCCAGCGGATTTGACGACGGCCGACGGTCCGGCGGTCCTCGCGATCAAGCCCGAGTCGCTCGAGGGATTTCTGGCGAAGCAGGGATTCGACCGTGTGATCGAGGGCCGGCGGGGCGCGAGATTGCGCCGGGCGGTGCTCGGCGCGGAAGGCGGCGTGCAACTGGAAGCGGTCGATCGTCTGGGCTATCGTGGATTTGTGGTGGACGAGCCGGCGGCGGATTTTGCTACGAAGGTCGGGCAGGCCCGTGCGCTTTTTCACGCTCGGCGGCGGGATTTTGGGGACGATGCAGCCGGTTTTGCGCACGCCGATGAAGTGCTGACGGCCGTGCTGGCGCTCGTGCCGCGCGATGTGGCCTGTGAACTCTTCTTTGCCGAGGAGCGGGTGTTCTGGGAGAGCCGCAACCACGCGGCGCGCGTGCAAAAGCGCCGGCAGGACGCGCTTGGCCTCGGCTGGGGCAACCACGACCACCACACTTTCCGTTGTTCGCGGCGGCATTTTGGCGACCTGGTGAATTTCCTCGGGCGACTGGGGCTGGAGAAGCGCGAGCGGTTCTACGCCGGCGACGAGGCCGGTTGGGGCGCGCAGGTGATGGAGGCGCCGGCGGTCGGCATCGTGGTGTTTGCCGACGTGGACCTGCAGCCGGGCGAGGTGGACATTGATTTCGCAGCGCAGCCGCTGGCACCGTTGCCGGCGCTGCGCACGGTGGGCCTGTGGTGCGCGCTGCACGGCGACAGTTTCCTGCAGGCGGGGATGCACCACTTGGAAGCGCGGTTTGATTTCGCGCGGCTGCGCGAGCAACTGGCGGCGGAAGGCATCGCGACGATGAAGCCGTTCTCGGATTTTCCTTTCCTGAAGCAGGCCTTCACCGAAGGCGAACGCTGGACCGTGCGCCCGGAGCGTATCGCGGCGCTGCTGCAAGCGGGCCAGGTCACGGCGGCGCAGGCCGGGGGCTTTGCCCGGGAGGGCGCGATCGGCAGCCATCTGGAAAACCTGCAGCGCAAAGGCGGCTTCAAGGGTTTCAACCAAAAGGCTGTGAGCGCCATCATCGCGGCGACCGATCCGCGGCTGCAACAGTCGGCCCACTGATATCATGGCGACAACCGCTCATGCCGTGGCCGCCACCGTGCGGGCGATTTTTCCGAAGCTCGGGCTGAGCCGCACGCGCGTGAACCCGGGCGTCTTCGCCGGGGAATGGGGCGGGCGCGGTGCGGTGCTGGAAAAATTTTCGCCGATCGACGGCTCGCTGCTGGGGCGGGTGGCGCAGGCCTCGCGGCCGGATTTCGAGCAAACGATCCGGGCGGCGCAGCGGGCGTTCCATGCGTGGCGCGAGGTGCCGGCGCCGAAGCGCGGCGAGGTCGTGCGCCAGCTGGGCAACGCGCTGCGCGAGCTGAAAGCCCCGTTGGGCCGGCTGGTGTCGCTCGAGGTCGGCAAGATCATCGCGGAAGGCGAGGGCGAGGTGCAGGAGATGATCGACATCTGTGATTTTGCGACCGGGCTTTCGCGGCAGTTGCACGGCCTGACCATCGCGACTGAGCGGCCGGGCCACCGCATGATGGAGCAATGGCATCCGCTGGGTGTGGTGGGCATCATCTCGGCCTTCAATTTCCCGGTTGCCGTCTGGTCCTGGAACAGCGCGCTTGCGGCGGTCTGCGGCGATGCCACCTTGTGGAAACCGTCCGAGAAGACCCCGCTCACCGCCATCGCCTGCATCCGGATCGCGGAAAAAGTCTGCCGCGCCAACGGGGTGGACCCGGCGATCTTCGCCCTCGCCATCGGGGCGGGCGCGGACGTCGGCGAGTGGCTGGCGGCGGATCCGCGGATCCCGCTCGTTTCCGCGACCGGTTCGACGCGCATGGGCCGGCGCGTGGGCGAGGTGGTGGCGCGCCGGCTGGGCCGCACCCTGCTGGAACTTGGCGGCAACAACGCCGTCGTCGTGGCGCCCTCGGCCGATTTGCAGCTCGCGGTGCGGGGCATCCTCTTCGGGGCCGTGGGCACGGCGGGCCAGCGTTGCACGACGACACGACGGTTGATCGTCCATGCCTCCGTGAAGGCGAAGCTGCTGCGGGCCCTGAAGTTCGCCTACGCGCAGGTAAAGATCGGTAACCCGCTCGACCCGCGCACCCTGATGGGACCGCTGATTGATCCGGCGGCGGTGCGGGCGATGCAGACGGCGGTGGCCGCGGCCCGCCCGCAGGGCGGTCGGGTGATCTGCGGCGGCACGCGGCGGCGCGGAAATTACGTCACGCCCTGCATCATCGAGGTTCGCAACAACCTGCCGGTCGTGCAGCAGGAGACGTTTGCGCCGATCCTTTATGTGATGACCTACCGCACGCTTGATGAGGCCGTGGCGATGCAGAACGGCGTGCCGCAGGGGCTGAGCTCGGCTATTTTCACCAACGACATGCGCGAGGCGGAGGCGTTTCTGGCGGCAACGGGCAGCGACTGCGGCATCGCCAACGTGAACCTGGGCACCAGCGGCGCGGAGATCGGCGGAGCCTTTGGCGGCGAAAAGGAAACCGGCGGCGGCCGCGAGAGCGGCAGCGATGCGTGGAAAAATTACATGCGGCGGCAGACGGCCACGATCAACCGCACCCGAGCGCTGCCGCTTGCGCAGGGAATCAAGTTCGGCTGAGCGGCGGAGTTAGCGTTTGCGCCCGGAGCGAAGCCGGATTACCTGACGACATGATGTTCCGTGTCCTTCTTGCCGCCTTGGCGTGCAGCCTGCCGGTTGGCACCGGACTCCGGGCCGAAGAACCAGAGGTGAAGCAGGAAGAACTGACCGAGCTGGGCGAGCAGATGGAGCTGATGAGCAGCGCGTTTCGGCGGCTGCGCCGGCAGGCGGCCGAGCCGGCCTACAATGAATCGTCGGTCGAGCTCGTGGCCGTTATCCGCACGGCCGCAACGGCAGCAAAGACGCTGGCGCCCGGCAAGGCGGCGGAGCTGCCCGAAGGTGAGCGGGCGGAGTTTTTCGCCGCCTACCGGGCGCGGATGGACGAGGTGATCGCCAAGTTGGATGGGCTGCTCGCGGCGTTGCGGTCCGGCGACAACCCGGCGGCGGTGAAACTGGTCGCGGAGCTGGCCGCACTGCAAAAGGCCGGCCACCGGGAATTCCGGAAGAGAGAGCGCGACTGAGCCGCCGCGCGGTTCAGATCGTCCAGTCCACGCCCGCAACCGGGCCGCGGTCGTCCTTGTTGAGAACCTTGAGCCCGTGCTCTTCGAGGATGACGAGGGAGCGGGGCGGGACGCTTTGCGTGACGAAGACGTTGCCGCCGATGGTCGAGCCGGCGCCGATGACGGTGTCGCCGCCCATGATGGTTGTGCTGGCGTAGATCGTGACGTGATCCCCGATGGTCGGGTGGCGCTTGGTGCCGCGCAGGGCCTGGCCGCCGGCGGTGGAGCGGGCGATGAGGGCGACGCCCTGGTAAAGCTTCACATGCCGGCCGATCTCGGCGGTCTCGCCGATGACCACGCCGGTGCCGTGGTCGATGAAGAAATGCTCGCCGATGCGCGCGCCGGGATGGAGGTCGGTGCCGGTGCGTTCGTGGCCGTATTCGGTGAGCATGCGCGGGAGCAGCGGCACGCCGAGGTTGTAGAGCTCGTGGGCGAAGCGCTGCAGCGAGATGGACAGCACGCAGGGGTAGGCGAGGATGATCTCCTCGACGCTGCGGGCCGCGGGGTCGCCGGCGAAGGCGGCGGCGACGTCGGTCTGGATGACCTGGCGCAGGGTGGGCAGCCGGTCGAGGGCGGTGAGGGTGAGCTCCTTGGCGCGCGGGCCGGGCTTGGGCTCCTGCGCGAAGCGGAGGCTTTTCTCGATTTCCGTTTCCAGGCGGCGCTCCACGCGGGCCAACAGGCGGTCGAGGAAGTCGGGCAGCTCCTGCTTGGTCAGGCCGGTTTCCTCGAAGAAGCCCGGGAAGATCAGGTGCATGTAGTCGGCCGCCAGCTGCTGCACCGAATCCTGCGCGGGCAGGTTGACGCCGTCCACGTGGTTGATGCCGCCGTCGCGCTGGTAGGAGTCGAGCAGGGCTTGCTTGATGTCGCGCAGGTTCATGGACGGGTGAGGCCGGTCACATCTGAAATGCCAGCGCGGGGGCGCGGGCGAGCCCAAAGTCGGGGCCCCTCAGGTGGCGACTTCCTGGCGGGCGCGCTCGGCGAGGGCGGTGGAGATGTAGCGTTCGCCGAAGCTGCAGCCCACGGTGACGATGTTCTTGCCGGCGAACTCGGGCCGCTTGGCGACCTGGAGGGCGGCCCAGACATTGGCGCCGGTGGAGATGCCGCCGAGGATGCCGTCCTGCAGCGCGAGCTGGCGGGCGGTCTCGAAGGCGTCGTCGTTGCTGACCTGGATCACCTCGTCGATGATCTTGGTGTTGCAGTTTTTCGGGATGAAGCCGGCCCCGATGCCCTGGATTTTGTGCGGGCCGGGCTTGCCGCCGGAGATGACCGGGCTGGCCGCGGGTTCGACGGCGAAGGTCTTGATAGCCTTGCGGGCCTTGATGACCTCGGAAACGCCGGTGATGGTGCCGCCGGTGCCGACGCCTGCGACGAAGGCATCAATGCTGCCGTTGGTGGCGGACCAGATCTCCTCGGCGGTGGTCTTGCGGTGAATCTCGGGGTTGGCGGGGTTTTCGAACTGTTGCGGCATGAAGCCGCGGTCGCCGTGCTGGGCGAGCAGGTCGTTGGCCCGGGCGATCGCGCCCTTCATGCCCTCGGCGCCGGGCGTGAGGACGATCTCGGCGCCGAGCATGCGCAGGAGCACGCGGCGTTCGACCGACATCGTTTCGGGCATCGTGAGGATGAGCTTGTAGCCGCGGGCGGCGCAGACGAAGGCGAGGGCGATGCCGGTGTTGCCGGAAGTCGGCTCGATGATGACCGTGCCGGCCTTGATTTTGCCATCGCGCTCGCCGGCCTCGATCATGGCGCGGCCGATGCGGTCCTTCACGCTCGCGAGCGGGTTGAAGAACTCCGCCTTCACGAAAATGTTGGCCGGCACGCCGTTGGCGATGCGGTTGAGCTTGATGAGCGGGGTGTTGCCGATGGTGGCGACGACGTCGGGAAAGGTGAGTGAGGACATAAGGATTATTAAGTATTGGTAGACGTGGCTCGTCAAGCGGTCAGGCGACTATCTTTGTCATCAGCCAGGAGGGGCGCTTCAGATGTAATACATCTCGCCGGCGCCCTTGGCGGTGAACATGTCGAGCGTGTAGGACTGCGCCTTGGCGTCCACGGTGGCCCGCACATCCTGCCAGATCTGTTTCATGCGGCGACCGGTGCGGCCCTCGTGGTTTCCGCTTAGCTCAAGAAATTCACCATCAATGATTTTTACAATGTCGTAGAGCGAGATTTGCTCCGGCGGGCGGGCGAGCGCATAGCCGCCTTGGATGCCCCGGCGGCTGACGATGAGCCCGCCGTTGCGCAGTTCGCCGAGGATCTGGGCGAGGAAATTGGCCGGCACGGCCTCGATCTTGGCGAGGTGGTCGATCCGGGCGAGTTCCCCCGTGCCATGCAGCCGGGCCATTTCCGCGAGCACCCGGCAGGCGTAATCGACTTTAACCGAAATCTTCACTGCTTTGGTAAAGTATTAAATCTATTGGCAGGCAACTTTTATCGGGCGCGGCTGGGGCTCCGTTGCTGCCGCCAATCGCGGGGGCTGGCGCCGGAATGGCGCTTGAAGCGCTGGGTGAAATAGAAGGGATTTTCGAAGCCCACCTGGCGGGCGATCAGCCGCACCGGCTCTTGGGTGAATTCCAGCAGTTGGCGGGCGCGGTTGAGCCGCTGCAGTTCAAGGTAGCGCTGGGGAGTCTCCCCTGTCTGCTGCCGGAACAGATGGGCAAACCGCGAAGGCGACAGCCCGCAATGCCCGGCCATCAGGGCGACCGTGAGCGGTTCGGCGAAGCGCGCGCAGATGAAGTCCAGGGCGCGGCCGATGCGCGGGTCGAGGCCGGCCGCGGCCTTCCGGGGGTTGACCAGATCGCACCAGAGCAGGACTTCCTCGAGGGCGTTCATCGCGAAGGCCTCGCGCGTGGGGCTGGGGCCAGCGTTCAGCCGGACGACTTCCTGAAAGCGCCGGGCGATGCGGGCCTGGAACTCATGCCCCTGAAGGGCGAGCAACAGGATGCCCGGGGCGGCTTCGGGCCAGTCGAGCCACTCCAGCCAGGCCGGCCGGGGAATGAAATGCGCCCAGAGCGGTTCCCAATGCCGGTGGCTGCGGGCTGTGCCATAGTCATGGAGCGTATGCGGCTTCAGGAGGACCAGGTCACCCGGCCCGGTGACGAGCTCGCCGCCGGCGTGCCCGTAGCGGCCGTGCCCGCCTAGGTTGTAAATGAGCAGCCAGTCGTCCGTGCCCCCGGCGCGGTAGGTGGAGAAACGCGGGCCCTGGTGAAAGTGCCCGGTGACGAGCGGGCCGGGCGGCGGGGAGGGGGTGTCGGGGCGGCGGGGCATACAGCAGGATATTATAGCTATTTGCGGGTCCCAGCTATGGCGGTATAGCCCGCGCTATGCTAGGATATTTGCATGGTCATCGATACCGCCCCCATCGCCGACGCCAAAGTTTCCGCCCTGGCGGACCAATTTGCCCGCGAGGGCTTCGCCCTGGCCAAGGGGCTGTTTTCGCCCGCCGAGGTCGAGGAGATCCGTGCGCTCTTCACGAAGATGCACGCCGAGGGCGTGCCGGGATATTACGAACCCACCAAGCCTCGCGACGGCGTGGAGAACCCCGACGACCCGCTCTTTAAGTATCCGCGGGTGATGATGCCGCACCGCTTCAACCAGCGGGCGAAGGACTACATGCTGCACCCGAAGGTGGCCGACCATCTGCGGGCCTTTTTCGGCCTCGAGCCCGTGGCGACGCAGAGCATGTTTTATTTCAAACCGCCGGGCGCGCGCGGCCAAGCCCTGCATCAGGACCAGTTTTATCTGCTCGTCGAACCCGGCACCTGCATCGCGGCGTGGACGGCGATCGACGATTGTGACGCGGAGAACGGCGCGATGTATATCGTGCCCAAGACCAACGACGGTCCGGTTGTTTGCCCGCAGACCGCCGACCGCAACGAGAGCTACACGTCGCACTTCGTGCCGGTGCCCAAGGGCCACAAGGCGCAACTGGTCGAGATGAAGGCCGGCGACACCCTCTTCTTCAACGGCAGCCTGATCCATGGCTCCGGCCCGAACCGCTCCAAGACCCGCTTCCGCCGCTCCTTCATCAGCCATTACGCGGCCGGCAACGTGCGCAAGATTTCCAGCAGCTATCATCCGCTGACCCGCCTCGACGGCACGACCTACGAAGTCACGCCACAGGACTCCGGTGGCCCCTGCGGCGAAGGCTGGAAGGGCTCGCTGCACTGAGCGGGACCCTGGAGTCTCGGTTGCAAAAAGCGGCAAGCCTCATTGCGCGGACTGAGAGACTCGCGCCCGGAATTCAATGGTTGTTTGCCGTGGGATCCTTGCTGCGGTGTTTCAGCGTGTGGCGTGGTGGCCTGCACCACGCGTGTTCTGGTCAGACGGCTTAATCAAGGCCCCATGGCTTCCGTTGCTCTTCACAAATGGGTTTTCCACTGGCGCGGCGAATCATCCAGAACCAGTAGAACGGTGCAAAAATCGAATATTGGGCGATCGAGTAGATTGCCAGAAAGGCATTCACGCCGACCTTCCTCTCCGGCGCGCCAATGACACCCTTTCGCAGCACTTCGGCAGCGACGAAGACCTGCAGATAAGGCATCAAGGCCACGTAATCGCCGGTTGGGAAATTGCAGTGGGGGCAGAACCATCTATGCGGAGGCTGTGGGTAGAGGCAGTTCGTGCAAAGCGGCACAGCCTCGCTAGCGCGAACCGCGGCGTCCGCTTCGGGTGGCCACGGATCCCGATGTGCATTCGCTGGCCGGAGATCGTGGCAAGGACGGGCAAGCGGGCTGTTATGGAGATGTTCCGGCATCAGCTCAGAGAAGATCAGGGATATATCGCACGCCAATTATTGAAGTCCGCACTTTAGGATCACCGCTGATGCTGTGTATCGTCAGCCCGCAGAGTCGCGTTCCGGTTTTTGCGTTCGCTTGGCCGGTGGCGGGTCCCATATCCGTCGAATCATAGCCAAGCACGAAAGTGCGACCCCGATCAAAGCACAGAAAAAAGAATAGATCCAAAAGCGGTCATCGGCTGCATGCCCGGCCACAAGAATGTGGCTGCCTATTTTTTCACCAGCATGCCGATCCACGGTGTAGCCGGTAAGTCCGCCTGCCATAACGAAGGCAACGACCGCCAAAAAAATCACCACGCCCCGCAAATCTCTTCGGTCGAGATACATGTTTTGCGATCAATATTGTCGTTCAGCCTGTGTGCAAATCACAAGTCTGGGTTGGTCCGGAGACGGAAGAGTGGACAGAGCCTTTGCCTCCAACTTCCGGCAGGCGAGCGCGGGTAATTTTACGATGCCGGCTAGTTGGAGAATTGTGGGGAGCCAAACGTCGGGCGCATGGCCGATGTCTGTCCAACTCCGGGAGCTTAATCCGGCCCGAAGCTCAGACCTCCACCTCGACCCGGCCTTCGTTCACGAACACGGGGAAGGATTGCACGGGATCCATGTTCTTCGGGCAGACGGCGGCGCCGTTGGTGACGTCGAAGGCGATGGCGTGGAGCGGGCAGGTGAGGGTGGTGCCGCGCAGCGGGCCGGCGGCCATGGAGGCACCGGCGTGCGGGCAAACGTCGTCAATGGCGTGGAGCTTGCCTTCGACGTTGCAGAGGGCGACACGGCGGTCGCCGACCTTGAAGGCGCGTTTAGAGCCGGGCGGAAAGTCGGCGAGGGCGATGAGGGGATGGCGTTGGGGCATGGGGAGGAAAGGGCGGAAAAGCTGAAAGGCTGAAGGCGGGTTGCGACGGCTTATTTGATGGTGATGGCGACGGTGAAGGTCTGGCGCTGGCCGGGGGGCACGAGGTGGAGGCCGGTCTTGTGCTCGGGAGCGTTGGGCGGGCCCATCCAGGGCTCGACACAGTAATACGGTGCGGTGGCGGATTCGCTCCACGTCACGCAGGTGGCGTCGGGCGCGGGGACCTTGTGGGCGCCGATACGCATGATGACATCGCCGGCGTGGCCGCGTTCGCCGAAGACGACGGTGTTTTCCTTCAGGCCGAGGTGGATGGCATCGATGAGCTCGGGGTTGGCGAGGCTCTCGATTTCCTTGAGCTGCGGGCCGGGGGCGAGTTCGCCGGTGGCGGCATGGCGGACGCGGCGCGTGGCGGGGAGGCGGATGGCGTAGTCGGCGCGGGTGAGGCCTTCGGTCCACGGCAGGGTGAAATAAAAATGATGCCCGGCGCTCCACGGCAGCGGTGCTTCGCCGAGGTTGAGCAGGCTGAGTTCGCAGACGAGACCCAGCGGCTCGAAGCGGTAGCGCACGGTGAACTCGTAGTCGTAGGGGTAGCAGGCGCGGGCTTCCTCGCCCGGCACGAAGAGCGCGGTGAAGCCGGTGGCATCGGCGTGGGTGACGCGGAAAGCGCCCTGCCGGGCGAGCCCGTGCATCGGCATGGGCCGGCGGATGCCGTCGGCCGCGCGCCAGAAGTGGATGTCGCCCCGGTCGTAGGAGCGCGCGTTGAAGGGGAAAAGGATGGGGTTGCCGCCGCGAATCCGGGCGAATTCGCCGAGGTCGCCGACCTCGGGCCAGTAGAGCACATCGCGCACTGAGCCGTCGCCCAGCGTGAGGTGCCAGTTCATCAGCCGCGCACCGTGCTCGGGCCAGGCGAGAAAAGTGGATTGCCCCACGCGCCAGCGTGTCAGGGTCGCCCCGAGGTGGGATACTTTTTCCATGGGCGTTGTGAAATCAGCCCGGTTGCGGCGGCGCAACGGGTTTCTGGCGGCGGGCCGGCAAATAAAACCCCATGCGGACGCTTGCGCCCGGTCGGGCGCGTTCTAACCTACGCGGCATGTCACGCCTGCCCCTGTTGTTTCTCACCGCGATCCTCGGGATCGCCGCCCTCGCGGCGGAGCCCGGCCCGGCGACCGTGCCGGCGGCGGTGGAGCCGGCGGCGCGCAAGCAGGTCGTGGTCATCCCGGTGCAGGAGCAGATCGGCAAACCCGTGCTCTACATCCTGCGGCGCGGCCTGAAGGAGGCGATCGAGCAGAAGGCGGACGCCGTGGTGCTCGACATGAAGACGCCCGGCGGCGCGCTGGATGCGACGCTCGAGATCATGGAGGCGCTCGCGAAGTTCCCGGGCACCACGATCACCTATATCAACACCGAGGCGATGTCGGCGGGTGCGTTCATTTCGGCCTCCACGCAGGAGATCTGGTTCGCCCCCGGGGGCATCATCGGGGCCGCCGCGCCCGTCAGCATGGGCGGGCAGGAGGTCGAGGCGACGATGCGCCAGAAGATCGTCAGCTACCTCAAGGCCCGCATCCGGGCGGAGAGCGAGGGCAAGGGGTACCGTGGCGAGGTGGTTTCGGCCATGATCGACGCCGACTACGTGCTCAAGATCGGCGACAAGGTCATCAAGGACAAGGGGGAGCTGTTGTCGCTGACCGCGGCCGAGGCGGCGCGGACGTACGGCGACCCGCCAAAGGCGCTGCTCTCCGCGGGCACGGCGAAATCCATCGACGATCTGCTGCTCCAGCGTTTCGGCCCCGCGGCTCCGGTCGTCACGCGCCTGGAAGTCACCTGGTCGGAATCGCTCGCGGTGTGGCTCAACGCGATCTCCAGCCTCCTGCTCGGCGCGGGGTTGCTCGCGCTCTACATCGAGTTCAAGACGCCTGGCTTCGGTGTCTTCGGCGTGGTCGGCATCGTCTGCCTGGCGATCGTTTTCCTGGGCAGCTATGTGGCGGGCTTGTCCGGACACGAACCGATGCTGGTCTTCGCGCTCGGTCTGGCCCTCGTGGCCGTGGAGTTTTTCGTTTTTCCCGGGGTGATCGTCTTCGCGCTGACGGGACTGCTGCTGATGCTTGGCTCCCTCGTCTGGTCGATGGCCGACCTGTGGCCCAATGAGCCGATTTCCGTGGCGTGGTCCAGCGACGCGTTTGTCCGTCCCTTGGGTAACCTGGGGCTGGGCTTCGCCATCGCGATCGCCCTGGCGCTGGCGCTCGCGAAATTGCTGCCGCGGGGCTGGTTTTTCCAGCGGCTGGCGGTGTCGGGGGCGTCGGTCGGCGCCGCCCAGGCCGCCGGTCTGCCCACGTCCGAACGCACCGCTTTACCCGGGACCGAGGGACTCGTGGGCCGCACTGGCGTGGCGGCGACGGGCCTGTATCCTTCGGGCCAGGTGGAGATCGAGGGCCGGCGTTTCGAGGCCCGGCTGGAGGTGGGGTCGGCGCCGGCCGGCACGCGGATCATCGTGCGCCGGCGGACGGATTTCGGATTGCTGGTCGACCGGGAGGAGCCCCGTTCATGACGCTCATCCTGATGCTGTTCGGTGCGGGTGTACTCCTGCTCGCCTTCGAGGTCATCGTGCCCGGCGCGATCCTTGGCATCATCGGCACGGTGATGATCCTGGCGGGTGTCGTGCTTTCGTTCGACCAGTTTGGGACGGACGGCGGCTTGATCGCCACGAGCGCGGCGGTCGCGCTCACCGGCCTCACGCTTTTTCTCGAGTTCGTGCTGCTGCCGAAGAGTCGCGTGGCGCGAAAGCTCTCTCTCGCCAACACGGTGGCGGGCACGAGCCAGCCTGCGCTGGCCGACCGTCAGGCCGTCGTGGGACGGGAGGCGGTGGCCGTGACGGCGCTGGTGCCGACCGGCTACGTGGAGTTCGACGGCCGCCGTTACGAGGCGTTCGCCCGTCACGGTCACGCCCGTCCCGGCGACCGGCTGCGCATCATCGACGTCGATAATTTCCGTCTCATCGTTTCCCAACCCACCAAACAAGATCCTCAATGAGTATTCCCCTGATCGTTGTCCTGGGCCTCGCGGCCATCATCGGCCTAGTCCTCTTCGGCATCATCTTCAGCCTGGTCGGCGCCTGGGTTAAGGCGATGTTCAACGGCGCGCCGGTCGGCATCGGCAAGCTCGTGGCGCTGAAGTTTGCGAGCATTCCCTACAACCTGATCGTCGACGCTCGCATCACCGCCGTGCGCGCGGGCATCGAGCTCTCGGCGGACCAGATCGCCTCGCACTACCAGGCAGGCGGCAACGTCGTCCCGACCGTGCAGGCGCTCATCGCCGCCCAGAAGGCCGGAATCGAGCTGCAGTGGGATCGGGCGTGCGCGATCGACCTCGCGACGAAGGGATCGGGCAAGAGCGTGGTCGAGGCGGTGCGGACGTCCGTCGATCCGAAGGTGATCGACTGCCCGAATCCCGAGGGTGGCCGCACCACGATCGACGGCGTGGCGAAGGACGGCATCCAGGTGAAGGCCAAGGCCCGCGTGACCGTGCGCACCAACCTCGACCGCTTCGTCGGCGGCGCGAAGGAGGAGACGATCATCGCCCGCGTGGGCGAGGGCATCGTGACCACCATCGGCTCGGCGGAAAGTTACAAGACCGTGCTCGAGTCACCCGACAGCATCTCGAAGGTCGTCCTGCAGCGCGGCCTCGATGTCGGCACGGCGTTCGAGATTCTCTCGATCGACATCGCGGACGTCGATGTCGGCGAAAACGTCGGCGCCAAGCTCCAGGAGGCGCAGGCCGAGGCGAACAAGAACATGGCGCAGGCCCAGGCGGAAATCCGCCGGGCGGCTGCCGTCGCCCTCGAGCAGGAAATGAAGGCCCGCGTGCAGGAGATGCAGGCGAAGGTCGTCGAGGCGCAGGCGCAGGTGCCGCTCGCGATGGCCGAGGCGTTCCGCGCCGGCAAGCTCGGCGTGATGGACTACTACAAGATGGAAAACGTGCAGGCCGACACCCAGATGCGGTCGTCGATCGCCCACCCCGAGGCCAAGAAGTAACCGGGCTCCGCCCGCCGCCCGTCATGCTGGAGTGGATTCTCGAGCGCCTCGGCCTGGTCATCTTCCTGGTGATCTTCATCAGCCAGATCGTGCGCGCCATGCTGCGCGCGCGAAAGGCGCGGGAAGAACACGAGGCCGGTTACGACGAGACCGACGAAGGCAGGCGCGTGCGGGAGATCCGCGAGCGCATCCGCCGGAGCGCGGCCGAGCGCGGCGGCGCGCCGACGGCCGCTCCGCCGCCGCTCGCGCGGGAGCCGGGTGAGCCGCCCGTGGCGCGCCCGGAGACGACGCAGTTGCCCGAGGTGTTCGGCGGTCCGCTCGGCAAGATGCTGGAGGAGCTCCAGCGGCGCGCCCAGCCGCCGGCCCCCGAGCCACCCCTCTACCGGCAGGCGAACGACCACGCGGAGGCGGTTCGCCAGGCGCAGCTCGCCGAGGAAATCGAGGCGCTGGAGCAGCAGCGCGCGGCCGCCGCGCGACGGGCCGCGCACATCGCGGCGGCGGCGCAGGCGCAGGCACAGGTCGGAGCCGCCGCCCGAGCCGCGCGCGAGCGCGCGCTGGGAGATCTGCGTGATCCCGACGCGCTGCGGCGGGCCGTGGTGCTGCGCGAGGTGCTGGGCACGCCCGTGGGTTTGCGGTGACGGCCGAACGCGGCCGGCGGTGAGGCGGCCTGCCCGCTTGAAGCGGCTGCGGGCCATCGGCCCCGCGCGCGGCCGCGATCAGGGAGGCGGCAGTTCGCCGCGCGTCACGCCCGGCGGCAGGCCCATGGCCACCCGGCGGCCGTTGATCTCGAGCATCAGGTTTTCCGGGATGTTGGCCTCGATATAAACGGCGCCCGGACGCGAGACGGTCTTCGTCTCCCCCGGCGTGACCAGGCCGGAATAAAGGAACTCTCCGTCCGTGCCGTCCGCATTCTTCTTGCGCACCGTGACCTGCACCGGCGCGAGGGCCACGAGACCAAAGGTGGGGCCGCGCACGGAGGGGGTGGCGCTCCGCGGCGTGCTGGGGCTGCCGCTGAAGAACAGGGCCTTCACGATGAAGGCGAGCAGGATGACGATGACCACCGCGCCGCCGATCTTGAGATAGCGGAAGACGACGGCGGGATCGGGCCCGGACGGCAGCGTGCTGGCCGGACGCGGCCGCGCCGCCCCGCGGTTGCTGGCGGGCGCCTCCGCCGCCGGTTCGGGAGCGGGTGCGGCGCGCTCGGGGGCTTCGGCGGACGCGACGGAGATGTCCATGCGTCCGTAGATCTCGCGGTTGGGCTGGCGCGGCCGGGATTCGCCGCGACCGAGGGCGGCGTAATCGTTGATGATCCGGTCCGCGGGCAGCTTCAGGTAATTCGCATAGGTCCGCAGGAAGCCGCGGGTGTAGATCTCCGTGAGCCCGATATCGAAATGGTTGCCTTCGAACTTCTGCAGATAGTCGCCCCGGATCTTCGTCGCCTCGGCGGCCTCGCGGATGGAGATGCCCTTCTTCTTGCGCGCTTCCTCGAGGCGTTCGCCGATGGTCTGCATGGGGTTGGCTTAGAAAGGGGACGGGGTGAAGTCACCACGAAACACACGATTTGCGCGAAAGGTCCAGACAGCGCTGCGCCGCGGCTTCGATTTCGTCGAGCGTCGATGACGCACGCGCGATCGGGACGACGCCCTCGGACTGCGTCGTCGGCTCAGAGCGTGTCCGGATCGACGAGGATCTCGCGCGGACTGGAGCCGTTCTCGGGACCGACGACGCCCTTCTTCTCCATGAGGTCCATGATGCGGGCCGCGCGGTTGTAGCCGATGCGAAGCCGGCGCTGGATCATCGACGTGCTGGCGCGTTTCGTGGAGCGCAGGACGTCGATCGCCTGGTTGTACAACTCCTCGTCGTCGCCCAGCTCTTCATCGCCGCCCTCGCCGTCCTCCTCATCCTCGCGCGCGGCGCGATCGATCTGCTGCTGGACGGACTGCGCGTACTGCGGCGGCCCGTTGCGCTTCAGGAACTCGACCATCTCCTGTACCTCCTCGTCGGATACAAAGGCGCCCTGCGCGCGCACGAGGCGCGAGGTGCCGGGCGGGGAAAACAGCATGTCGCCGCGGCCGATCAGCGTGTCGGCGCCCTTCGTGTCGAGGATGGTGCGCGAGTCCACCTGCGATGCGACCTGGAAGGCGATGCGCGAGGGCAGGTTGGCCTTGATCACGCCGGTGATGACGTTCACGGAAGGGCGCTGCGTGGCGATGATGAGGTGGATGCCGGCGGCGCGCGCGAGCTGGGCCAGGCGGGCGATGCTCGTCTCGATCTCCGCCGGCGCCACCATCATGAGATCGGCCAGCTCGTCGATGATCGCCACGATGTACGGCAGGCGTTCCGGGATCTCGATGTCGTCGTCGAGGCTCGGATCGACGCCCGCGATCGCGGCCTGTGCCTCCGGTGCGGGCTCGGGCTTGCCGCCTTTCTTGCGGTGGTTGAAGCCGACGATGTTGCGGACGTTGGCCTTCGCGAAGATCTGGTAGCGCTGCTCCATCTCGCCGAGCAGCCACTTCAGCGCGGCGGGCACCTTCTTCGGCTCCGTCACCACCGGAATCAGCATGTGCGGCAGAGAGTTGAAAATCTTCAACTCCACCACCTTCGGATCGACCATGATCAGCCGCAGGTCCTTCGGACTCTTCGAATACAGGATCGAGGCGACGATGGAATTGATGCAGACCGATTTGCCCGAACCCGTGGCGCCCGCGATGAGCAGGTGGGGCATCTTGGACAGGTCGGAGATCAGCGGCGCGCCGGAGACGTCCTTGCCGAGGGCGATCGGGATTTCCGCCTTCACGCCCGACCAGTCCTCGCTTTCGAGCAGTTCGCGCATGCCGACCGGCGTCGGCTTCTGATTGGGCACTTCAACGCCCACCGCGGCCTTGCCGGGAATCGGCGCGAGGATGCGCACCGACTGCGCGCGCATGCCGAGGGCGATGTTCTTGTCGAGGCCGGCGATCTTCTCCACGCGCACGCCGGCCGCGGGGACGACCTCGTAGCGCGTGATGACCGGACCGACGTGGATCTCTCCGAGCGTCACTTCCACCCCGAACTCGCTCAGGATTCGCAGCAGGTTCTCGGCATTCTGGCGGTGCTCCTCCTCGCTGTTGCTCGAGTCCGGCCGCGCCTGCTCGCGCAGGAGGGTGAGGGGAGGGAATTCGTAGGTGGCGTCGTCGCTCTGCGGCAGCGTGACCTTGGCGGCCTTCTTCGGCACATCGGGCTTGACGATGTTCAGCGCCACCATGCCGGCGGCTCCGACCGCGAGCGGCCGGGGATCGGTCGCCGTCTCCATCGGCGGCGTCGTGCGGCTGCGCGCCGGCAGGGGCGGCGTGGTGCCGCCGCGGCTCGCCGGCGTGGCGGGCTCGGCGGGCGCAGGCTCGGATTTTTCGGCCCGTCCGTTGCGCGGCACCTCGGTGGCCGGCTCGGCCCCCCGGCCGTTCCTCGCGAGCGGCTCTTCGCCGTTGCGGGCGGCGAAGGTCTTCTTGCCAGATGGCCCCACCGTGAGCGGCGGCGTCGTCTGCCCCGTCGGAGGCGTCGCCGCGAGCGTCGCGACGGCCGATTTCTGCCGCTCCCGCAGCTCCTTCTCCTTGCGCCGGGCCTCGGCCAGCTCCGCGCGAAGCCGGGCGCGATTCGCCCGCCAGGCGGAAAAGCCCGCGATCGCCTTCTCGAACTCCGCACCGATGTCGCGGAGGAAGACAAACAGCAGCGCCCCGGCGTAGATCGTGCCGAGGATCAGCCCGGAACCGAACGGCCCCAGCGCATCCGCCATCACGTGATGATAAATCGAGCGGCCGATGTAGCCACCGTACCCGAACGGGAAATAGTCGCTGCCCCACCGCTCCTCCTGGAACATGGCGGCGAGGCTGGCGAAGGCCACGCAGGCGACGGTCATGGCAATCGTTCGCGTGCCGGAAAGGTGCTTCGAGTTCCGGACCGAGACATACAGCATCCAGAACAGGAAGATCGGCACGAGCCACGTGCTCACGCCGACGGAGAAAAGCAGGATCCAGATCGAGTCCGCACCGAGCCAGCCCATCAGGTTGCGCCCGATCGCCGCGGTGGAGCGGAACGGCAGGCCGACCTGATTGGGGTCGTAATCCAGCACCGCCACGCCGAGGAAGGCGCCCGAGACGAAACACAGCAGTGCCGCCACCCAGTTGGGTCGGTACCGCGGGCCTTGGAACGAAGGCCCGGTGTTTGAGTTTGAAGTCTCTGACTTGGGCATGTGGTATCGACAGCGACCGCGCCGCCGGCGTGCGGATACCACGCTAGCGAGTCCAGCGGTCAAATGTAAATAGCCGCTGACTTTTTTCACAAAAAACTCGTCACCCGCCCATGCGCGAACTCCTCCGGTTTCAGCCCTTGTATCAAGAACGTGTGTGGGGCGGACGGGCGCTCGAATCGACCCTGGGCCGGACGCTGCCGCCGGGCGCTCCGATCGGCGAAAGTTGGGAAGTGGTTGATCGGCCGGAAGCGCAGTCGGTGGTGGACGGCGGGCCGTGGAACGGGCAGTCGCTGCGCGCGGTGCTGGAAAAACATGCCGCCGAGGTGATGGGCCCCGCGTGGCCGAGGGCGAGGGCGTTTCCCATCCTGATCAAGTGGCTCGATTGCCGCGAGCGGCTCAGCCTCCAGGTGCATCCTCCCGCGGCGGTCGCGGGAGAGCTGAAAGGCGAACCCAAGACCGAGAACTGGTACATTGCGCACTCGGTCCCAGGCGCGGGCCTGATCGTGGGCCTGAAGCGCGGCGTCAACCGGGCTCAGTTCGAACAGGCGTTGTCCGCCGGCACCGTCGAGCATTGCGTCCATCATTTTCGCGTCGCGGCCGGCGACTCCATCCTGGTGCACAGCGGCCAGGTGCACGCCATCGATGCCGGCAATCTCATCCTCGAGATCCAGCAGAACTCCGACACCACGTACCGCGTCTACGACTGGGGTCGCGTGGGGCTCGACGGCCAGCCGCGGCAACTGCACCTCGCGCAGTCGCTGCGGTCGATCGACTGGACCGATTTCGAGCCGAAGCCCGTGCGCGCGGCGCCGACGTCGGGCGTGATCGCCGACTGCGCTGAGTTTCGGATCCGCCGCGTGGTGCTCGGCGCCGGCGAGCGCCTGCACCTTCGGGCCGGCGAGCAGCCCCGGCTCGTCAGCGTCGTGAGCGGCACCGTGCGCGCCGGAGGCGAGAATCAGGCCGCCCCGCGCCACCCCGGCCCCGTGCTGACGCGGGGTGACAACGCCCTCGTGCCCTTCGCGGGCGCGTTCACGTTCACGGCTGAGGCCACCACGATCCTGCTGGTGACGGAGAATTTCGCGGGCTAGGGGTGAGCGAGCTCTGCGCCCGTCGGGGGCGTGCCGGCTCGTCCGCTTCCCGCCGCCGGGGCACGCGTGCCTCCGCGCCGCCCGCAGAAACTTGTGCCGGGGCTTCCGACAGCGCGCTTGAAGAATGCCGAAACCCGTAGTTTAGTCCCCGCTCTTTTTCATCATGCCCGAGCCCGAATCCGAAGCCACGAACGCACAACCGACGCCGGCCGCCGAAGCGACGTCGAATCGCGCGGCCGAAGAATCGAACGACTCCGCCGCACCGCTGGCGGCGGCCCGCGCGGAGGCGGCGGCCAATTACGACAAGTACATGCGAGCCGCGGCCGATCTGGAGAACTTCCGGCGGCGGACGATGCGCGAGAAGGATGACCTCCGTCTTACCGCCACGGGGCGGGTGCTGGAGGACATCTTCCCGGTGCTCGACACGCTCGGCATGGCGATCCAGGCGGCGCGGCAGCCGAACGCCGACGTCAAGTCCCTGGTCGGCGGCGTCGACATGGTGCTCACGCAGTTGAAGACCGCGCTCGGCAATCACGGCCTCAAGGAAATCCAGCCGGCCGGCCAGCCCTTCGATCCGCACCAGCACGAGGCGATCGCCCACCAGCCCAGCGCGACGGTGAAGGAGGAGCACGTCATCGAGGTGGTGCGCACCGGCTACGTGTTGAACGGCCGTCTCCTGCGCCCGGCCTCGGTGGTGGTGTCGAGCGGACCCGCCCCGGAGGGCAAGCGCTGAGTCGAAAGCCCGCGGCCGCCGCCGTCGCGGCCCCGCCACCTCGAACATGTCCAAGGAAGACTACTACCAGTTGCTGGGCGTCGAAAAGGGCGCGAGCGCCGACGAGCTCAAGAAAGCCTACCGCAAGAAGGCGGTGCAGTTTCATCCGGACAAGAACCCGGGCAACAAGGAGGCCGAGGAGATGTTCAAGAAGATCTCCCACGCCTACGAAGTGCTGAGCGATCCGGACAAGCGCGCAGCGTACGACCGATACGGCGCGGCGGCCTTCGAAGGCGGCGGCGCCGGTCCCCGGCCCGGCGGGGGGATGGGAGGCGGGTTTCACGACCCCTTCGACATCTTCCGCGAGGTCTTCGGCCAGCAGGGCGGCGGCGGCGGCAGCATCTTCGAGGAGATGTTCGGCGGTGGCGGCGGGCGCGACGGTGGCCGCGACGGGGCCGACCTCCGGTACGACCTGGAGATCACGCTCGAGGAAGCGGCGCGCGGGGTGGAAAAGGAAATCACCTTCCGCAAGAACGTCGCGTGCGAGCGCTGCGACGGGTCGGGCGCCGAGCCGGGCTCACGCAAGATCTCGTGCCCGACCTGCCGCGGCTCCGGTCAGATCCGGCGTTCCGGCGGCATCATCACCTTCACGCAGACCTGCCCGACTTGCGCGGGCGCGGGCACCCGCGTGGAGAAACCCTGCACCGCCTGTCGCGGCGAGGGGCGGACGCCAAAAAACACCAAGCTCAATGTGCGGATCCCGCCGGGGGTCGACACCGGCTCCCGCTTGCGCTCTTCGGGCAACGGCGAGGCGGGCCAGGCCGGCGGCAGTCCGGGCGATCTCTACATCGTGCTCACCGTGAAGGAGCACGAGCTCTTCGAGCGGCAGGGCGAGGATCTGTTCTGCGAGATTCCGATCAAGTTCACCCTCGCCACGCTCGGCGGGACCATCGAGGTGCCGACGCTGTCGGGCAAGGCTTCCCTCAAGATCGCTCCTGCGACGCAGAGCGGCACGACGTTCCGGCTGCGGGGCAAGGGCATGCCGAGCCTCCGCGGCGGCGCGCAGGGAGACCAGCTCGTCCGCGTCCAGGTCGAGGTGCCCACGTCGCTCACGAGCGAGCAGCGGAAGATTCTCGAGGAGTTCGCCCGGGTCAGCGGCGACGCCGGCGAGCCGACCTCGCGGTCGTTTTTCGAGAAGGCGAAGAAGTTCTTCTGACCGTGGCGGCCGGCCTCACTTCCGGCCCAGCTTCACGTCGACCCAGACCGCGAGCGTCAGCACGACGCCGCGGGCGACGAACTTGATCTCGGGCGACACCGCGAGGAGCGTCATGCCGTTGAGCAACGTCGCCATGATGAGGGCGCCGAAGACCACGCCGGCGACCGTGCCGCGTCCCCCGCGCAGGGCCGTGCCGCCGATCACGCAGGCGGCGATCGCGTCGAGCTCCATGAGATCGCCCACCGTCGTCGTGGACGCGCCCGAATAGGCGGTGGTGAGAAAACCCGTGAGGGCGACCGTCACGCCCATGAGCATGTACGCGCCCACGAGCACGCGCGCCACCGGGATGCCCGAAAGCACCGCCGCTTCCTCGTTGCCGCCGATGGCGTAGAGGTAGCGGCCGAAGGGCGTGTGCTGGGAAAGGAAATACACCGCTCCTCCCGTCCCCGCGAGGAGCAGCAGCGAAAGCGGCACCCCCCGCGAGGCGTTGCAGAGGAGTGCGAGGCCGACGATGCCCGCCGCCGTCGCGACCCGGATCAGCGCCTCGCGCGCCGCGCTCCGCACCGGAAGTCCGGCCGCGGTCCGGGCCCGACGGGCCCGCCATCCGAGCCACGCCATCGCCGCCGCCACGAGGGCCGCCAGCGCGAGTCCGGCCCGGGCGGGCAGGTAGTAGGTCGTGAGCAAGGCGTAGAGATTGTCCTCGTCGCCGCGCGACACCGGCACCGTGGCGTTGGCGATCACGAGCCAGAACAATCCCTTGAAGATGAGCAGCCCGCCGAGCGTGATGATGAACGACGGGATGCGCTGCCGGACGATGAGCGTGCCCATCGCCGTCCAGAGGACGAGCGCCGCCGCGAGTGCAATCGCCAGGGCGAGGGGCGCGGGCCAGCCGTGGTGGAAGACGAGCACCGCCGCGATGCCGCCGATCAGGCCGACCCCGCTGCCGACCGAGAGGTCGATCTGCCCGGTGAGCAGGATCATGAACATCCCGAGCGCGAGCGTGCCGGTGATCGAGAACTCCACCAGGAGCTGGGTGAGATTGCGCGGCCCGAGGAATGCCGCTTCCTGCAGGGCGAAAAACGCGCCGATGCCGAGCAGGGCCAGCGGCATCGCGAGGTTCTGAAGCGGAAAGCGGAGATTCATGCCGGGTGGGCGGGGAGCAACGGTGTCGGATCTCACGCGGCGGTGCGCCCCATCGCGGCCGCCAGCAGGGCTTCCTGGGAAAAGTCCCCGCGCTCGAACTCGCCGCCGATGCGGCCGGCCGCGATCATGATGATGCGATCGCTCATGCCCATCAGTTCGGGCAGCTCGCTCGAGACGAGGATCACCGCCCGGCCTTCCGCCGTGAGGCGGTTGACCAGGGCGTACACTTCGAGCTTGGCGCCCACATCGATCCCGCGCGTCGGCTCGTCG
>DDSZ01000042.1:276-91445 GCA_002344205.1 Opitutaceae bacterium UBA2377 | reverse complement strand
TACGTGACCAAGGAGCCCTGCCCGATGTGTGCCGGGGCGACGTTAATGTCTCGCCTGCAACGGGTTTGCTACGCCGTGCCGGACCCCAAGATGGGCTGCCTCGGCGGGGCCACCGATCTCAATGCCCTGCCCCGCGTGAACCACCACCTCACAATCACCGCCGGGGGCGTGTTGGAGGAAGAGTGCCGCGGACTGCTCCAGGCGTTTTTCAGGGCAAAACGTGACGCGGAAGACACAGGCGAAAGTTGACGCACCGGCGAGGTGGTGTAGGGTTGCCCTTCCTCGAACGAGGTTAATCCCAATCCATCCGATATCATGGCCTACGAACTCCCGAAACTTGCCTACGCTTACGACGCCCTCGTCCCGCACATCGATGCGAAGACGATGGAAATTCACCACTCGAAGCATCACCAGGCTTACATCACCAACGCCACCAATCTGCTGAAGGACCACGCCGCGCTCGCCGCGCTGGACGTCAACGCCCTGATCGCCGACCTCTCCCGGGTCCCCGAGGCCATCCGCGGCGGCATCCGCAACAACGCCGGCGGCCACAGCAACCACGCCTTTTTCTGGACGATCCTCGGCCCCGGCAAGGGCGGCGCCCCCAAGGGCAAGCTCGCCGCCGCCATCGATGCGGAACTGGGCGGCTTCGCCAAGTTCAAGGAAGACTTCGCCAAGGCGGGCGCCACCCGCTTCGGCTCCGGCTGGGCCTGGCTCGTCGTCACCGCGGACAAGAAGCTGGCCGTCGGCTCCACCGCCAACCAGGACAGCCCGCTGATGGGCAAGGCCGTCGCCGGTATCGAGGGCAAGCCCGTCCTCGCGCTCGACGTCTGGGAACACGCCTACTACCTCAATTACCAGAACCGCCGGCCCGACTACATCGCCGCCTTCTGGAACGTGGTGGACTGGGACGCCGCCGAGAAAAACTACCTCACCGCCATCGCCTGATTTTCCGGGCCATCCGGATTGCTCCAACGAAGCGCCGCACCCATCGGGGTGCGGCGCTTTTTCGTTGCGGAAAAATCAGGGCCGGACAAACGGCCGGGTGCTCAGCGATTCAAAACGCCGGCCTGCATGACGCTGCCGAAGCTGGCGGGGCTGATGGCCACGTTGCGGCCGGTCTCGGTGTCGAGGATGAAGAGCCGGCTGCTGTTGCGGTCGCGCACGGTGAAGACCAGATGGCGGCCGTCGGCGAGCCACGCCGGCTCCACGCCGTCAAAGGGCGCACGGGAAACCTGCTCGCTCTTGCCCTTGCTGAAATCATGCACCGCGATCTGGAAGCCACTGCCGATGCGCGCCGTGAAGGCGATCTTGTTGGGATTGGCGCGGCTCCAGTCCGGCTCGGTGCAGTAGCGGCTGATGTTGGTCGGCACGCGCTGCATCGTGCCGCCCGTCGCCGGGATGATGTAAAGCTGCGGACCGCCGGCGGCATCGGAAGTAAACACCAGGCGGCCGCCATCCGGCGACCAACTCGGCGACGCCTCCACCGCATCCGTGCGGGTGCGGCGCGACACATTGCGCCCCTGCGCATCGCTGACGTAGATCTCGGGATTGCCCTCGCCGCTGAGCACCATCGCCACCTGCCGGCCGTCGGGGCTGAAGGTGGCGCCGCTGTTGGTGCCGCGGAAGCTCACGAAGGTCGTGCGCTGGTAGGTGTTAAGGTCGATCTGAAAAATATCGGGAAAGCCGGACTTGTAATAGCTGGTGTAGAGCAGCCGCGTGCCGTCGGGCGACCAACGCGGGCCGAAGGCGTGGGCGTTGTCGCGCGTGATCTGCCGCACCTCGCCGAAGAACAGATCGGAAGTATAGACCTCCTTGCGGCCGGTGCGCTCGCCGATGAAGGCCAGCCGCGCCGCAAAAAATCCGCGCAGGCCGAGGCCGTTGGTGCGCTCGACCGCGATGTCGGCGGCGCGCAACAGCGCCTCGCGCGCGGTGGCACCGGTGACCGTCTCGCTGTGCACCGAGCTGCCATCGCCGCGGTTGATATCCACCCGCACGGCCGTGGCGCCGCCCGGCGTGAAACGGATGTCATGCTGGAAGCCGCTCGCGACGAGCCGGTAGCGGCCGTGCGCGCCGAAGGCCTGCTGCGCGAGGGCGTTGAGCTCGGGCGAGGTCGAGGACACCCGCACGGCGATGGCCTGGGTGTCGGCGGTGACCTCCACCGGGCCGATGGCCCGCTGGGCGTAGGCCGGAGCGAGCAGAATGGAAAACAACAAAAACCAGCGCGAAAGTTTATGCATGGAAACAGCGGGACTTGAAGGTGATGACGGCTGGGGCATTTCTATTTACACCCCCACACGGCATAACAACTTTATTTCCCCTCCGGTTCCCAATTTTTTCGCCCATCGTGACCTCCGACGCCATCAAAGAACATCTCAAGCAGGTGAAGTATCCCGGGTTCAGCCGCGACATCGTGTCGTTCGGCCTGGTGCGCTCCGCCGCCCTCACGGGCGCCACCGCCAAGGTCTCGCTTGCCCTCACGACGAGCGACCCGAAGATCCCGCTCCACCTCAAGACCGAGGTGGAAAAATGCCTCCGCGCGCTGCCGGGCGTGCAGGAAATCATCGTCGATGTGGCCGTGACCCCGCCGAAGGCGGCCGCCCCGGCCGCCGGTGGCGCCGCCACCGGGACGGCGCCCAAGGGCATCCGGCACTCCGTGGCCATCGCCTCGGGCAAGGGCGGCGTGGGCAAGAGCACCTTCGCCGTGAATCTCGCCTGCGCACTGGCCCAGGTGCTCACCGCCAAGGGGCGGCCGGGCCGCGTCGGCCTGATGGATTGCGACATTTACGGGCCGAGCGTGCCCCTGATGATGGGCCTGTCGGGCCGGCCCGAGGTCGAGGGCGACGGCCCCGCGGCCATGTTGATCCCGATGGAGCACCACGGCGTGAAGGTGATGAGCATGGGCTTCCTCGTGGACGACAACACGCCGGTGGTGTGGCGCGGCCCGATGATCATGAAGACCGTCCAACAGTTCGTGCAGAACGTGCGCTGGGGCGAACTCGACGTGCTTCTCATCGACCTGCCGCCGGGCACCGGCGACGCGCAGCTCTCGCTGGTGCAGACGCTGCCGCTCGACGGCGCGGTGCTCGTGACCACCCCGCAGCCCGCGGCCACCAACGTGGCGCGCAAGGGCGGCCTGATGTTCCAAAAGGTCAACGTGCCGCTGCTCGGCGTGGCGGAAAACATGAGCTACTTCACCGACCCCGCCGGCCAACGCCACGAACTCTTCGGCGCCGGTGGCGGCACAGCGCTGGCGGAAAAACTCGGCACCGGCCTGCTGGGGCAGGTGCCGCTGGTGCCCGCCATCCGCGAAGGCGGCGACTTTGGCCGGCCGCTGGTCGTCGGTGCGCCCGATCACCCCGCCGCCATGGTCTTCCGCACAATCGCCGAGACCCTGCTGGCGCGGCTCGACCCGGTGCGCGCCACGGGCGCGTGAATTTTTTGCAACATTGCAGGCATTGACAGCGACCGGGCGGCCGTTCTTCTGTTTTTCGATTCCGGCATGACATCACCCGCACCAGAACCCGAGGCATCCCGCGACTTCGTCAAGCAGTCGAGCCTCTATCAGGAGTTTCTGGCGGAGCGGGAGGAAATCCTGAAACACAAATGGCTGGAGTCGGAACGGCTCGGCTACGACATCGGCTTTGAACGCGCGCTGCTGGACTGGATCCGCAAACACCGCGAAGGCTGGCGTGCCGCCCGCCGCCAGCAGGGCGGCCATGCGACCGCCACTGTGAGTCCTTTCGAACGCAAATAAAAAGCCGGGCGAATCGCCCGGCTTTGCGTTGTCAGAAGGGAAAACCCTCCCGGTTACTTGATCTCCTTGTGGAGGGTATGACGCTTGAGGAAGGGGTTATACTTCTTCTTCTCAATGCGTTCCGTAACTGTCTTCTTGTTGCGCTTGGTGAGGTAGCGCGAGACGGGTTTGCCCTCTTTGCGGGCTTCGGTGCATTCCAAGGTGACGACTTCTTGCATGGTTATAAATGGTTGAAGGGGCAGAGCAAAGCCGCCGGCCGGGGCGGAGCAACCACAAATTTGCGTCTGCATTTCCGATGCATAAGTGCCCCTCCGCAACAGGCGGGCCCGCCCCATCCCTGCTCGCCCAGCGCCTCAGCGCCGTTTCTCGGTCAATTGCAGCATCACTCCCCGGCGGAAAAGCATCACCTGACTGGTGCTGGACGAAACGACGATCGCGATGCACTCGGCCACCACGCTCACGGCCGCGGCCGCGGCATGCCGGCTGCCCAGCCCGCTCGGCAGCGTGCGTTCATTATCAACCGCCTGGATGAGACTGCCGGCGGATTCCACCACCCCGTCGCCCCTGATAACGAAGGCCCCGTCAATCGAGGAAAACTCCTTCACGGTCTCGTCCATGAACGGATTGAGAATGTTGCGATCCTCCTCCTTGTAACCGTGGAACGGATTAAGAACCAAGGGCTTGCTGAGCTTGGTGACACGCTCGGTGTCACCCACGACAAAGAAGCAGCCCACCGGCCGGCCTTCGCGGCCCTCGACCGCAAGTTCGGTCGCGACGGCGATCACCCGCTCGAGCACCTCCGGCTTTACATCGGCAGGCAGCAGTTCGCTGTCGCCTTTGATGAGCGACTGGAATTCGCGCTCGATGTCCACGACCGCCAGGGTGTCGAACTGGTTGCTGCCCGTCACGCCGCCGAGGCAGCAGATCCGGTCGGAAAAGGTAACGATGCCGCGCGTGAGCGCGACCAGGATGGCGCTGCGCAACTGGGCCATGCGCTGGGTGGAGAAGGATCGCACCTGGATCGTCTCGGCAAACTCACGGTGGTCCTCGCTGGGCTCGATGGGATTGCGCGTGACGAGAATGGTCTTGAACCGCGCGGGCAGCACGCCCGCCTGGATGCCGCCCACAAAGGTGTCGCCAAAAACCATGATCGCGCCGCACTCCGCGCCCCGGGCCACGCGCACGGCCTCGTTGAACATGAGCCGGTTGATCCGGTTCTGCTGGGCCTGCACCGGGCGGATGCCGCCGAAGCCGCCGAGGAGCCGCTCGTGCAGGGCGTCGAGATCGGGCGCACCCACGAGATTGTCCACCAACTCCTGCTCGCGCACCTGCCGGGCGATGGAGGCCAGCACCTGCAGGTAATCCCGCGCCTTCTGCCCCGCGATGAGCATGAAGATGAGGCGCACCCGCTCATCGTCCTTCGCGCCGTCGTGCCGGATGCCCGCGCGGCTGCGGCCGATGGCGAGCACGTAGCGGCGGTTCATCTTCACCCGGACATGCGGCAGCGCGACGCCGAGGCCGAGGTAAGTGGTCATCGTGCTCTCGCGCGCCAGCAGGCCGCGCAGCAACGCCTCGGGCTTCAGGTCCGGGAAATTGTCCACGCAGGCCGCCAACAGCTCCTCCAGCGCGCCCTCGAGGGTGACGCTGTGCAGGTCCACGACGCGGCTGCGCGCGATGATTTTTTCAAGCCGCATTGCCTAAAAACTCCAGGCGAAAAATTCCAAGGTGCGGGTGGGGTTGGAATCTGGCCCTTGGGCGTTTGGGGAATTCCCGCACAGCGGGCGTCAGCGCTCCCACTCCAGCGCGCCCTTGCGCACCTCGTAGAAAAGCCCGAGCACGATCACGCCGATGAAGAACAGCACGGGGCCGAGGATCGGGATGTGGTTGGCCAGAAATTCGCGGTGGATGAAGACCCACGGGATGAGGAAGACCACCTCGATGTCGAAGAGGATGAAGAGCATCACCGTGACGTAGAACTTCACCGAGAAGCGCGTGCGCACCAGCCCTTCGGCCGGGACGCCGCACTCGTAGGCGGAGTCCTTGATGGCGTTGCGCCGGGTGCGCTGGCCGATGAGGTGGCTCGCGCCGATGATCACGGCGGCAATCCCCGCGGCCAGCACGGCCTGGATGAGGAATGGCAGGTAGTCGGAAGGCATCGGGGAAAACTTGCGCGAAGAGCCGGCGGGGCCGCAAGCGGTTTTATCAGTCCACCCGCAGCTTCCGCACCGCCGCCGTCTGCGTGGAGCCGACCCCGAGCATCTCGGCGAATTCCAGCGTGCGGATATCCTCGGAGACCGGCTTGAAGCCCGTCAGCCGCCGCTGGCGGTTGATGCGCTCAAGCATCAGCGCGTCGAGCATGACCGGGTCGCGGCTCAGCCAAAGCACGGGTTCCGACACGGAATAGAGCGAGTTGAAGTAGGGGCCGCCGACAAACTGGTAGTGCTGCAGGCTCACGATGGAGAAGGCCCACGTCTCGCGCAGCTCGGGGATCGCGCTCATCTCCGCCACGGCGGCCGGCGCCGAGGCCGGGCTGCGGAAAAAGCGCGAGGTGTTGGAGGCGTTCCACAGCGTGGCGTTCACCAGCGCGCCGTTGATGCCCAGCGTCGGGTGGTCGGTGTAAACCGGCAGGTTGATCCAGAAATCGGCGTCGAGGAAGAGCGGGGTCGCCAAGAAGCTCTTGCGGTCTTCGTCCTTGTCCGCGGCCTCGGCCGCGGCGCCGGCCCGGGCTTCCGCAAAGATGGGGTTGAAGCGCTCGGGCAGCGGGCTGTCGTAAAACCACACCGGGTCGTAAAACTTCCCCGACTCGAGCACATACACCTGATGGCCCTTGAAGGGCGAATCGCCCGAGACGAGCGACGGCAGGTAGCCGGTCATGCGGAGCCGGAGCTGGTTCAGGCCCACGAGGAAAACGTTCTGCGGTTCAAACCCCCGGCGCACCAGCGCGCTGATGACCGCTTTCACCAAGGGTATCGGCGTGGCCATGCCGGGGCCCGAGTCGGCGTAGATCTTCAGCCCGACCTTGCCCTTGGCTCCGGGGACGAGCCGGTGGCCGGTCGCCCCCTCGTAGGCGGTGATCAGGGCCTCGACCTGCTGCCGGTAGGCTTCCTCGCCGAAGCCCGGCAGTGCGGCCACCCACACCGGCTCGGTGGGTGCCGGGGCGGACGGAGCCGCCTGCACGCAGGCGAAGGCGAGAAGAAAGAGGACCGGGAGTTTGCAAAAACGCATGGAGAATATGTCGCCTGGAAACCGCGGATGTTTCCTGCGGGAGCCGCGAAACTTGACAGTCCCTGCGCCGGGATGAAAGTGCATTCTTTCCGCACCGCCGCGCCCGTTCATGCCCGCCATCAAGCCCACCTGTGTCCGTGACCTCAAGCTGCGGGTCAACCTCGGCGACGTCGTGTCCCGGGTAGTGACGCTGCGCAAGGCCGGCGGCACACGGCTGAAGGGTCTCTGTCCTTTTCATCAGGAAAAGACTCCGTCCTTCCACGTGGACCCGGACAAGGGTTTCTACAAATGCTTTGGCTGCGGCAAGGCCGGCGACCTGATCAGCTTTGTGCGTGAAACCGAGCAGCTCGGCTTCACCGAGGCCGTGGAGGCGCTGGGCCAGCGTTTCGGCATCGTCATCGAATACGAGGAAGGCTCCGGCGGTCCCAGCCGGGAGGAACGCTCGCTGCGGCAGGAGATTTTCGAGATCCACGAACTCGCGACCGAGCACTACCACCAAGCCTACAAGGGCGGCGGTTCGGCCGGTGAATTCATGCGCACCTACTGGGCGGAGAAGCGCCGCTTCACGCCCGGACTCGCCGAGGAATTCAAAATCGGTGCCGCCGCGCCGGCCGACGACGGCCTCGGGGCGCTGCTGCTGAAACGCAAATTCTCCGAGGACGCCCTGCGCCAGTGCGGGCTGTTTTTCATCCGCGAGGGTGCCGTCATCGGGCTCGGTTCATTGAAGCCCCGCTTCCGCGGCCGGCTGATGATTCCCATCCGCGACCATCAGGGCCGCGTCGTGGCCTTCACCGCCCGCCAGACCGACCTCACCCCGGCGGACGATCCCGCGCGGGAGGCCAAATACGTCAACTCGCCCGAGACGCCCATCTTCACCAAGGGCAACCTGCTCTTCAATCTCGACCGCGCCCGCAGCCACGCCGGCGAAGGGCACCCGTTCGTCCTCGTCGAGGGCCAACTCGACGCCCTCCGCTGCTGGAGCGTCGGGCTCAAGACCGCCATCGCCCCGCAGGGCACCTCCATCACCGAGACGCAGCTCGTCCTCCTTCGCCGCTATCACACCCAGGTCGAGTGCTTCTTCGACAGCGATGCCGCCGGGCAGAAGGCCGCGCTCCGTTTTCTGCCCATGGCGCTCAAGGCCGGGCTGGAAGTGCGTTTTCTGCAACTCGCCGGCGCCGACAAGGTGGATCCCGACGTGCTGTTCCTGGAACGCGGCCTCCCCGTCTATGCCGAGCTGAAACGCGATGCCATGTCCGCCATGGCCTTTGCCTGCCACACGGCCCTGCCCGCGCCCGATCAATCCGGCTCCGAACAAAAATCCCGGGCGGCGCAAACCGTGATGGAATTCATCCTCGCCGCGGAATCCGAGGTCACCCGGGCCGGCTTTCTGGCGGAGACCGCCCGCCACTTGCAACTGCCCCTCGCCGCCCTCCAGCGGGATTTTCAGAGCCAGACCGTCCGCTCCGCCCGCCAGCAAGCCCAACGCCCGACTCCGGACGCCGCGCCCGCGAAAACGCCGGGCACCCCCGGCGTCACCCCGGAATTGCACCTGCTCCTGCTCTGCCTGCATTTTGAAGCCGTCGGCCAGCCGCTCAGCCACGCCCTGCCCCACGATTGGATCGATACCGGCCACACGGCCGGTGTGCTGCTCAACCGTTTCCTCGGCGAATTCGAGCACGGCCACTGGCCCGGGCGGGATCATTTGGACTCACTTTTGGAAACCCCTGAGGAAAAATCGCTTGTCGCCTCGCTCCTCTTCGATACCCCCAATTTCGATGATCCCGGCAAAGTCGCCCAAGAAGGGCTCCGTCTGCTGCGCGCCCGGGCCTTGGAACCACGCCTGCGGCAAATAGAACTTGCTTTAGCCAACCCCGGTGCGGACAGTAATTCTGACCCAATTTCACTCTTAAAAGAACGTTCCGAAATCCAACGCCTGCTCCGCCAGCCGGTCGGCTTCGCCCTCCCGTCCTGAGCATCGGCCCCGTCCCTTTACATCATGCCGCGCAAAGCCAAGTCCGCCCATTCCGATTCCCAAGCCCAAGCCGTCGAGGAAGTCATCGACAAAACCCAGGCCGCCGGCGCCGATGCCGCCGCCGGGGGCATCAACGAGAAGATCCGCCAGCTCATCCGCCACTCCAAGGAGCAGGGCTACCTCACCTTCGACGACATCAACGAAGCGCTGCCGGAGTCGGTCGAGAACCAGGAGGAAATCGACAACGTCCTCTCCATTTTGCAGAACCTTGAGATCGAGATCCTCGAGCCCGATCAGGTTGACGATTTCAAGCAGCGCATGGAGGAGGCCGAGGAGGAGGAGACCCGTTCCTCGCAGCACGACATCCTCGACGACCCGGTGCGCATGTATCTCAAGCAGATGGGCCAGGTCCCGCTGCTGACGCGCGAACAGGAAGTCGAGATCTCCAAGCGCATCGAGAACGCCGAACTCAAGGCCCAGACCGCCCTCTTCGAAGCCTCCGCCGTCGGCGCCTACATCGGAGGCCTCGGCGCCAAGCTCCTCACCCGCGAGGAACGCTTCGACCGCATCGTCATCGACAAGAAAATCGACAGCCGCGAGTCCTACTTCAAATCCCTGCCCAAGCTGGTCGAAAACACCCAGAAGGCCGAGACGGGCGTCGCCGAGGCCTGGGCCGAATACGTCAAGGCCCGCACCGAGGCCGACAAGAAGCGCATCCTCTCCAAGTTCCGGAAACGCGAGACCCTGCTCCGCGCGAATTTCAGCAAGTTCTTCTTCAAGCTGAAGGTTTACGAGGAATACCTCGAGCAACTGAAGCCGGTGCTGGAGGAGATCGAGCACCTCCAACACCAGCTTGAGCGCGCCAAGCACCCGAAGACCAAGAAAGACGCCGCCATCGACACCAAGGCGATCAATCACCGCCTGAAGCAGATCGAGGCCGCCCAGCGCATCGCGCCCGCCCAGTTGCTGGCCGTCGTCAACCAGACGATGGTCCACGTCCGCGAGGCCCACAAGGCCAAGACCGAGATGGTCGAGGCCAACCTCCGCCTCGTCATCTCCATCGCCAAGAAATACACCAACCGCGGCCTCTCCTTCCTCGACCTCATCCAGGAGGGCAACATGGGCCTCATGAAGGCCGTCGAGAAATTCGAATACCGCCGCGGCTATAAATTTTCCACCTACGCCACCTGGTGGATCCGTCAGGCCATCACCCGCTCCATCGCCGACCAGGCCCGCACGATCCGCATCCCGGTCCACATGATCGAGACGCTGAACAAGGTGATGCAGGTCCAGAAGCAGCTCCTCCAGGAATTCGGCCACGAGCCGACGCCCGAAGAGGTTGCCGACGAGATGAACCTCCCCGTCGAGCGCGTGCAGCAGATCATGAAGATGGCCCAGCAGCCCATCTCGCTCCAGTCGCCCGTCGGCGACGGTGACGACACTTCCTTCGGCGACTTCATCGAGGACAAATCCGCCGAGAATCCCTACGACATGACGGCCTTCTCGCTCCTGCGCGAAAAGATCATCGACGTGCTCGACTCGCTGACCGAGCGCGAGCGCCGCGTGCTCTCCCTGCGCTTCGGCCTCGTGGACGGCTACAGCCGCACGCTCGAGGAAGTCGGCAAGCAGTTCAAGGTCACCCGCGAACGCATCCGCCAGATCGAGGCCAAGGCGCTCCGCAAGATGCGCCACCCGACGCGCATCCGCCAACTCCACGGCTTTTTCGATGCCGAGCAGATCGACAACGCGCAGAACCTCATGAAGGTCGCCGCCACCACCATGCCGCGACCCGGCGGCCTGCCCCTGCCCGGCGGGCTGCCCCCGGGCTTTCCCGGCCTGCCGCCGGCCCTGCGCCCGCGGCCCTGAGCCGCTTTCCCGCTTTACAGTTCCGGACACCGGTCTAGCTTCGAACCATGGAAACTTCGCCCGCCATCCTCGCGGCCATTTTTGGCCTCGGACCGACCGAGCTGGTGGTCATTCTGATCATCCTGCTCGTGCTTTTCGGCGGCTCCAAGCTGCCCGGCCTCGCCAAGGGGCTCGGCCAATCAATCAAGGAGTTCAAGAAGGCGACCAAGGAGGAGCCGGAATCGCCGGCCGCCGAAGCGAAAAAAATCGATGCCGGCAAGGGCGGCGGCTCGAACTAAGCCGTCCCGCATCGCTGTCTTTCCGGCGCGCCGATCCGGGCGCGCCTTTTTATTGTCCCCCGCCCGCTCCGGGCTCCTCGCGCAACCAGGATCGGAATTCGCGGATCTGCACGGGCACGCCCAGCGCGAGAATTTCATCCCCCGGCTCGATCACTTCCTGGCCGCCGGGATTCAGGATGCGCTGACCTTTCCGGTGAATCCCCGCGATCTGCACCCCGTGGCTCTGGGCCGGGGACAAGGCCGCGAGCGTGCGGCCCGCCGCCTGGCTCCAGGCCGGCACCGGGATGGATTCCATGCCCACTTCCTCGAAACCCGAGTCCGCCGCCGCCGTGCCCGAGACCGCGCTCAGATACGCCCGCCCCGCCCGCACCTGCTCCGTCGTGCCCATGAGCAGCACCCGGTCGCGCGGATACAACACCGTGTCCGGTGGCGGCAGGGAAATCATGTATCCCTGCCGCTCGATGCCGACCACCGAGCAGCCGCAGCGCGGCCGCACCTCCAGCTCGGCAATCCGCTTGCCCTGGCAATCGGCCAGATCGGGCACCATGCAGTCGGCGATCTGGAGGTTCCAGTCGAGGTGCGGTTGCAACCAGGGCGCCGTGGTCCCGCTCATCCGGCCCTCGGTTGAAGCCATCATGCCGTGCAGCTCGACCTCGAGTTGACTGTGCCAGAAAATCAGTTTGTGGCGCAGCAACAGCAGCGCGAGCGCGGCCACCACGCCGCTGCCCAGCAGGAGCCAGCGCGCCGCGCCCTCGGCGGGCAGCACGGCCGCCAGCCAAAAATAAAGCGCCCCGCCGGCGGTGAGCTTGATGCCGTTCTCGATCACCGGTGCGAGCCGCGCTGCCTGCGCATGGCCGCTGGTCGCCACCTGCGCGTAAAGCAGGGCCAACGCCGAAATGTTGCGCCAGATCGCCACCAGCGGCGCCACCACCACCAGGGTCAGCGTGGTCCAGAAAATCACCTGCGGACCGTGCGGGAACAGCCAGTCCGGTCCCAGCCAGCGCTCCACGACCGCAAACATCTGTTCCGAGAAAATCAGCAGGCCGCTCACCAGGCCGATTTCCACGCCCACCTGCACGAACCGCTTCCGGCTCAGCATCCACAGCGGACTGCGCTTCTGCTGGGCCAGCAACCGCTCCAGCCAGGCGTGGTAGTATTCGATCCAGTCGAGCGTCCAGCGCGGGGTCCTGGCCATGACCGCCGCCGTGATCGGATCCGCCTGCCGCGTCAGCAGCGGCGCCGCCAATGTCGTCAACAGCGACACCCCCACCGCCAGGGGATAAAACTCCGCCGGCACCACCGCCGCGGCCACGCCCAGTTGGGCGATGATGAAGGAAAATTCGCCGATCGGCGTCACCGTCAGGCCTGTCCGCATCGCGTCGCGCACGGGCGTGCCGATCAGCGTCAGCCCGAGCGCGGTCGCCAGCGGTCGCGCCGCCAGGGCGAACGCCGCCACCCCCAGCACCAGGCCCGCGGCCCCCCAGAGTTCCCGCAGATCGATCTGCATGCCGATGGCCACGAAAAACACCGCGCTGAAAACATCGCGCATGCCCTCGAAGGTCCGCTCCACCTGGGGACGGTGCGGCGTCTCCGCCACGATCGTCCCGAGCAGAAACGCGCCCAAGGCCAGCGAGTAACCCGCGTGATGGGCGATGATCGCCATGCCGAAGAGCAGGCCCGCGATCCCCAGCGTTTGCAGCTCCTCATCCGCGGCGATGCTCATCCGCTTCAGCAACCACGGAAAAAACAACAGCCCGCCGATCACGGCGAGCACGACGAAGGCGACGAGCAGCCCGAGCGTGCGGCCGATGCCTGCCGGTTCCGCTCCGCCCAGTTGCACCAGCGAACCCAGCAGGGTAAGCATCACCACCGCGACCACGTCCTCGAGCACCGTGACACCCATCGCCAGTTGCCCGGAGCGTTCGTGCGTGCGGCCGGTCTCCTGCAGGACTTTCCCGATGATCGCGGACGAGGACACCATCAGCATGGCGGCGAGGAAGAGGCTCTCCATCGTGGACCAGCCCAGCGCCGCACCCAGCACCCGCGTGAGGTAATACACGCCAATGGCGCCGCAGAACGTCGCCAGCAGCAGCGACAAACCCATGCGCCGCAATTTCCGCAGGCTCAGGCGCAGCCCGATGCCGAACATCAGGAACACCAGCCCCACCTGCGCCGCCGTCGCGATCCGCGCCTCGTCCGTCACCAGCGAGAATGGCGGCGTGAACGGCCCGACCACCATCCCCGCGGCCAGAAAGCCGACCACCGACGAAAGCCCCAGCCGCTGGCACATCCAGCCGACGGTGCCCGCCACCACCAGGATGATTGCAAGGTCTTGGATAAATTGAATGCCCGGCATGATGTGGATGCGTCCCCCCTCCAACACGCGTCCAACCGCCGCCGTCGTCAAGCCGTTGCGCCGCACCGGTGCAATATCCGTTCCGCGCAGCATTTACCGCGTTGACACCCCCAACGCGCGCCGATTCGTTTCCGTCGGCGGAAACGCGCCGTCTCTCCCTCCCAAAATCATGGCAGCTAACCTCCTCGGCTACTTCTCGAACGACATCGGCATCGACCTCGGCACCGCCAACACCCTGGTTTACGCCAAGGACAAGGGCATCGTCCTGCGCGAGCCTTCCGTCGTCGCCCTCGATACTGTCACCCGCAAGGTCCGCGCCGTCGGTGACGAGGCCAAGCGCATGCTCGGCCGCACTCCCGGCAATATCACCGCCATCCGCCCGATGAAGGACGGCGTCATCGCCGATTTCGACGTTACCGAGGCGATGCTGCGCTACTTCATCCGCAAGGTCTCCAACACCTCCTTCCGCGCCCCGCCCCGCGTCGTCATCGCCATCCCTTCCGGCATCACCGAGGTCGAAAAACGCGCCGTGAAGGATTCCGCCCTGCACGCCGGCGCCCGCGATGTCATCACCATCCCCGAGCCGATGGCCGCGGCCATCGGCGTCGGCCTGCCCATCGACGAGCCCGCCGCCAACATGATCGTGGACATCGGCGGCGGCACCACCGAGATCGCCATCATCTCGCTCAACGGCATCGTTTTTTCGAAATCCATCCGCGTGGCCGGCGACGAACTCGACGCCGCCATCATCAACTACATGAAGCGGGCCTACAACCTGCTCATCGGCGAGCGCACCGCGGAAGAAATCAAGATGCGCGTCGGCTCCGCCTACCCGCTCGACGAAGAGCTCACGATGGAGGTCAAGGGCCGCGACTCCGTGGCCGGCCTGCCCAAGACCATCCACATCACCTCGCAGGAGATCCGCGAGGCGCTGGCCGACACCATTGCCTCCATCGTGGACGCCGTGCGCGTGACCCTCGAGCGCTGCCCGCCCGAGCTTTCCGCCGACCTCGTGGACCGCGGCTTCGTCATGGCCGGCGGCGGCGCGCTCATCCGCGGCATCGACCGCCTCCTGAGCGACAAGACCGGCCTGCCCGTCACCATCGCCGACGATCCCCTCTCCGCCGTCGCCAACGGCACCGGTGCCGTCCTCAACGACCTCGCGTGGCTGATGCAGCACGTGTGATTCGGATTACGCTTTCGGTCTTCTGGATTTGCGATTGCGTCCGCCCCGGGGCCCAGCGCCCGCTCAATCGCAAATTGTAATCGCAAGTTTTTCGCCGTGCCCTCCCAACGTTTCGACCAAGCCCGGCCCTTTCTCACCCTCGGCCTCGTCGTCGCCGTCTGGCTCTTCCTGCCCGTCGCCGTCAAGGGCCTCCTCCGCGCCAGCTTCTTCGAGCTGCAGGCACCCGTCATGGTCAGCACCTCCTACCTGCGCGACCTCCAGGAATACTGGGGCCTGCGCGTGCACTCCAAGTCGGAGCTTATCGCCGCGGGCCGCGACCTCGCCCGGGTCAACGCCTCCTTCGAACTCGCCAGCCAGCAAAACACGGAGCTCCTCGGTGAGATCCGCCGGCTGGAGGACCTTCTCCGCCTGCCGCCGCCCGCCGGTTATCGTTTCGAGCACGCCCGCGTCGTGCGGCGTGATTTTTCCGGGTGGTGGCAGCGGCTCGTCATCCGCAAGGGCCGCAACCACGCCATCCCGGTCGGTGCGCCCGTGGTTTTCACCGGCGGGGTGGTCGGCCGCGTCACCGAGGTCCATGCCTACACCGCTGTCGTGGAACTCATCAGTAGCCCGGCCATCCGGCTCGCCGCTGCTTTCGAGGGCGACCAGCGCCCCGTGAGCTTCCAGGGCGGCATCAACCCCACCCTCGCCACCCCGCGCGGGGCGATCGAGTTCGTGCCGCTCGACATCTTCGCCAGCCCCGGCGCGCCGCGGCGCCTCGTCACCTCCGGCCTCGGCGGCGTTTTCCCGGCCGGCCTCTACATCGGCCAGGTCACCAAGGTCGAGCCCAGCACCGACGGCCTTTTCAAGACCGGCGAAGTCGTCCTCGACGCCCGCCTGAGCGAACTCACCGAGGTCACCGTGCTCGTCCCGCTGGATCCGTCATGAGCGCCGCGGCAAAGCTGCCGGCATCATGCCCGTGCATTTTGAGAACCCTGATCAGGATTGAGGGTCGGTGCCGCAATCTTGCCGCCTAAAACGCCATGCGCCGCCCCGCCCCGGTCATTTTTGCCACGATGCTCCTGCTCTGGGCGCTCGTGGCGCTGCTGAACCATTATCTCGCGGTCTGGCACGTCCATGTCTTCGCCGGCGGCCTGCTCGTGACCTATGGGGCCCTGCATCTCCCGCTGCGCAGCGGGCTGCTGGTCACCGCCGCCCTCAGCCTCGTGCTCGAGGCCGGCACCGGGATCACGCCCGGCACCCATCTGTTCCTGCTCGGGGCGGCCCACGCCGTCATCTTCCATGTGCGCGACCGCGTGCCCCGCGACCAAACCGGCACCCGCGTCATCATCGCCCTGCTGGCCAATCTCGGGCTTTTTCTTGTCCTTTCCTTCCTCCTGATTGGCCGCGGCCCCGCCCCCGGGACGATGTGGCCGCGGCTGATCCTCGACCTCGTGTGCTCGCAAGTCCTCATCGCCCTGGTCGCCCCGTGGTTTTTTGCCCTGCAGGAACGTGCGTTGGTGCTTGCGGGCGCGACCCCGCGGCGCCTCTTGTGAGCACCACGCATGGCCGGCAACCTCGCAGATCAATCGGGCAACCTCGTCGAGTCCCACAAGGGCTACGATCTGCGCATCGTCATCTTTTATCCTCTCATCGCGCTGCTGCTGTTCGTGCTGACCGGCGGGCTCGCCTACCAGCAGTTCATCAAGGCCGACGTGCACCAGGAACGCGAACGCATGCAGAGCCACCGCCGCATCCTCGTGCCCGGACCGCGGGGCAACATTTACGACCGCGACGGCCGGCTGCTGGTGGGCAACCGGCCGCGCTTCGCCGTCGTGCTCTACCTGGATGAACTTCGCCGCGAGTTTCGCGACGAATACATCCGCATCCGCAAAAACTACCGCGAGTCCGGTGACCGCGACCTGCCCAGTGCCGCCCAGATGGACCTGCTGGCCCGCAACAGCGTCGTCCAGCGCTACCTCGACCAGGTCAACGATGTCCTGCGCCGCGACGAACGCGTCAACGCCACCGAACTGCGCCGGCATTTTCTGCGCGAGCGGCTCATCCCCTACACCCTCATCGACGACCTCACGGCGGAGGACTACGCCCGGCTCATCGAAAGCCTGCCCGTGCGCTCCCCGCTGCAAGTCTATACCTCCAGCACCCGCCATTATCCCTACGGCAGTGCCGCCGCGCACACGCTCGGCTACACCGGCATCGACCCGGATTTCGAGGCGCAGGATTTTCCCGGCGAGGATCTCACCACTTTCAAGATGAAGGGCGCGGTCGGCCGCTCCGGCCTCGAACGCCAATACGATTCCCTCCTGCAGGGCGAGCCGGGCGGCACGATTTTCCGCGTCGATCCGTCGGGCTACAAAATCAACCCGCCGATTGAGCGCCGCCTGCCCGTGCAGGGCGGCAATCTTACGGTCAGCCTCGACATCGACCTGCAGCTCGCCGCCGAGCAGGCCTTGGTCCGGACCGGCATGGCCGGCGCCGCGGTCGCTCTCGATGTCGCCACCGGCGAGGTGCTCGCCCTCGCCAGCAAGCCCGACTACGATCTCAACGACTTCACCCCGCGCCTCAGTCACGCCAAGGCCGCCGTGATCAACGAGGCCGGCGCCTGGTATCACCGCGCCATCCAGGGCATTTACCCGCCGGGCTCCTCGTTCAAGATCCTCACCGCCATCGCCGGGCTGCGCAGCGGCGCGATCGAGCCCGATGCCACCGTCGAGTGCACCGGCACCTTCCGGGTCGGCAACCGCACCTTCGTCTGCAACAACCACCGCGACCGCGGCGAAATCAACCTCGTCCAAGCCATCGAGAAGAGCTGCAACACCTTCTTCTACAAATACGGCCTTGAGATCGGTCCCGAGCTTATCGCGCAGGAGGCGCGCCGTTTCCATCTCGACCAGCCCACCGGCATCGAGCTGCCGCACGAAACCCGCCACATGCTCGTGCCCGATCCGGAGTGGAAACAGCGCCGGCGCAACGAGCGCTGGTTTCCCGGCGACACCGCCAATTTTTCTATCGGCCAGGGCGACCTCATCGTGACCCCGCTGCAGATGGCAACCTTTGCCGCCTCCGTTGCCCGCGGCCAGACGGTCACCAACCCCACCCTGCTGCATGAGCCGGGCCGCACGCCGCAGCGCAGCGATGCCATCGGCCTCACCGCCGCCGGTTACGCCACCTTGCTCCAGGGCATGGAGCAGGTCGTCTCACCCACCGGCACCGCCCGCATCCTCACCACGCCCTTCATGCGCATCCCCGGCCTGACCATCGCGGGCAAGACCGGCACCGCCCAAAAGCGCGCCGAGGGCGGCAAGAACGTCAACTTCGCCTGGTTCATCTGCTTTGCGCCCGCCGAGCGGCCCGAGATCGCCCTCGCCGTCATGGTCGAGGGTGACACGCCGGGCGAGGAAGTCGCGGGCGGACTTTACGCCGGCCCGGTGGTGCAGGCCGTCCTCAAGCAGTGGTGGGAGAAAAAACAGGCCGCTCCGGCCCGCGCCATCGCCTTTAATTCTCCCGAGTGATCCGCGCCTCGTGCCGCGCCCGCCAGGCTTGGCGCGCACGTCGCACCACCGGCGCCAACGGCGGGCGGCCCGCCAACGGGCCGTAGCGCAGCCGCTCCAAATCCGCCCGCAATGCCGGTTCCACCGGCAATCCTTGCAGTCGCCCGAGCCAGCGGCCGGCCTCGCGCCGCACCGGATCCTGCGCCGTCCGCCGCCGCCAAAACATTCCACGATCCCGCCACGCCAGCCGGGCATTGCGCAGCAGCCAGGCCAGAGCCACCGCGGCCGCCGCCCCGCCGGCGAGCTGCAGCAGTCGGCGCAAATCCCACGGCTCGGCCATCCAGGCTTTCAGCCGCGCCAGTGCATCTTCCAACGCCGCCCGCACCCGGCGCCCGGACTCCTGCGTGGCGCTCTTCACCGCGCGCAGCGCTTCTTCCTGCGTGCGCGAATCGAAGTTCACGATCCGGCGATACCAAAACACCCGCAGACTGTCGATACGCGCCGACCAGCTCCGGTCAATCCGCCGCTCCCCGGCGGCGCCCGCCGCGGTCGTATCACTCCCGGTATCCGCGCTGCCGCCCGGCGTCGGATCCACGCGGCGCCAGCCCGCAACGGCGGCATCGTAGACTTCGCACCACGCATGCGCGTCGGAATTCCGCACGGTGAAATTGTTGCTGAACCCGTTCCATGAGCCGCCCTTGAAACCCGTGACGATGCGGGCCGGATAACCGGCCTGACGGGCGAGCAGCACCAGCGCTCCGGCATAAAGCTCGCAATGTCCCGGCTCGCTTGAGTCGAGCCAGCGCACCAGCGGATCACCCGCCCCCGGCGGCGCCCGCGACTGCAACGAGTAACGGTGCCGCGCCTGCAACCAGGCGACCGCCCGGCGGCTGAATTCCTCCACGTCCGGCTCCATGCCGGCCTTGATCTCCGCCACCACGCGCGCCAGCCGGCCGAGATCATCCGCACCCAGTTCCAATTTCAGCGCGGCGCTGGTCTGTTCCGCGCCGCTCTCGGTCGCCCGCTCCAGCCAAGCCCCCATCTGTCGGTCCGGGATGACATCCATCGCCATCAGCCCTTCAACCCGGTAAGCCGTCATGGAGACCGGCTCATCGCGCAGCACCACCAGCCCCAGCCGGTCGGCAAAGCGAAAGTTCTGCCGCTCGCGGAAGCGCAGTTGCACAAAGCGGCCCGTCAACGGCAGGTAACGGCTCACCCCGGCTTCCAGGTAGAAGGTCCAGTAAACCGGTTCCTCCGGCTGCGCGCGCGCCACGCCGCGCAGTTGCACATCGCCCCGCTCCGGTGAAAACGTCGCCGCCCGCAGCGCCGTCGAAAGCCGGAAGGTCCCGTCGCGATACTCGTCCAGCACGACCATGCGCCAGTAGGGTTGCGCGGGGACCTGCGTGGGGTCGGTGATGTCCACGCTCAGCGCCAGGCTGTTGTCCTGCAGAATGTCCGTCACGTCGCCAAACTTGATCGAGTCGGAAAACCCTGTCCGCGCCTTCCGCGTCATGAACCGCTCCAGGAACAGGCTGTTCTCCAGTTGAAAGCGCGGGATCGCCAGGAACAGCAGCGCCGACACGCCCACCACGCCCGCGAACAGCAGCGCGCCCAGCGTCACCACGCGCCAGTCGAGCACCTCCCGCAGGCGCCGGAACAAACGGCCCCATTGCACCTGCACCGCCCACGGCGGCGGCCCCCGGCCGGCATCGCCGGCGGCCTTCACGCCGGAAGCGTCCGCCAACGTCAGGTTGAGCAGGAACGCCAGCGCACAGGCGGTGAACGCCACGATCTGGAGCGCAAAGACCAGCGACACCGAGAGCACGCCCGCCACCACCACGAGAAACAGGCCCAGCACGATGATCTGCAGGTCATCGCGCCGCTGGCGGTAGCTGATGCCGCGGTAAAGCAGCAGCAGGATGTCGAGCCGCACGATCGGCGGCAGCAGTTCGCCCGTGAGGTAAAGATCGCCGAGGAAAAACGCCACGATCACCGGGAAGGCGAGCCGGTGCACCCAAGCCGGCACCCGGGCCGGCAGCGTCGGCCAGAACATCACGGCGCCGACCGCCGCCGCCGTGACGAACATCAGCGTCCACGCATCGATCTCCATGTAGAAGACCGTCGCCGTGGACAGCAGCACAAGGCCGCCGCCGAGCAGCCAACGGAGCTGGTGCAGCTCGTCGTGGTTAAGCTGAGGCCGTCTTTTCACCGTCGAGATAGGCGGCGACGCCCCGCACCCCGTCGGGCGCGATGTTCACCAGGTTGCGTTGTTGACGGCCGGCCGGCGGCTCGCCCGTCCCGGTCGCCCCACCGTTTGTCGTCAGGGGCGGCAGCAGGGCCAGCCGGTCGAGCCATGCCTCCAGATCATGCAAGCTCCGCACCGGCAGCAGCGGTGCATCGTCCAGCGCGACCCCGTCCAGCCGGCCCTGCCGGAACCAGTCTTCCGCCAGCGTGGCCGCCAAGCTCAAACCCAGCTCGAACTGTTCCGGCTGTCCCCAGCGCGACGCGTCGCTCTGGAAGCGGATGCAATAACCTTCGGAGGTATCCTCCGCAAACTGGCGCACGAGCAACTGCCCCGTGCGGGCGCTGGCCTTCCAATGGATCAGCCGGTGCGAGTCGCCCGCGGCGTAGCGGCGCAACGCCAGCAGATCGCCGCCGCTGCCCGCACGCGCGCGCTGCTCCTCGCCGCTTTGGCGCCGGGCACCGCCGGCGCCATGCCGCCGGTATTCCACCGGCGCCGGCCAGACGATGATGCTCTGCTCCTCGCCGGTGGCAAAGCTCTTGCCGATGAAACCGAAGGGAAACAGCGAGCCCACCGCCCGCAGCTCGACCCGCCAGCGCCCGCGCTGCGGCGGCGTGAGCGGCCACTCGACCTGCGCCTCGCCCAAGGGATCCAGCCGGGTGCGCAGGTGCAGTCGCGTGGTTGCGTCGGCCTGCCGGCCGCGGGCCAGCGCCGCACGCACGTCCCGGTTGCTCGCGGTGATGGTGCTGGCCGGTCCTGCCGGTTGCGCGGCCTCCGCCCGGAGCGCGACCTCGAACCACAATCCATAGGTGGGCAGGAAGCGCTTGCGGTTGGCGAGGCTGATGGCGGCCACGGTGGGCAGCCCCGCCCGCCACGGCGGTGCCGCCTGCAGGCGCCAGCTCACCCGTGAAAAATTCAGCCACGACAACACCCCGCTCAGGATGAGGCAGGCGAGCAGCAGCGAAAGCGTGATGAACAGGATGTTGTTCGCCGAATTGTAGGCCGCCGTGCCGATGCCCAGCGCGAGCAGCGTCAGCAGCAGGCCGGCGGGCGTGAACACGATGCGATGCTTGCGCCGCGGATAAATCAGGGACCAGAGCAGCCGGTTCCAGGTAAAACGCCGTGCCTTCGCGCCGGTGGATTTTGGCGTCTGGGTTTTTGCCATTGGTGGTTTGCCCCGCCGGCAGGGCTCAGACGGGCAACGGAATCGCCGCCACGATCCGCTTGAGCACCGCCGCCACCGCCCGCCGTTCCTCCAGTGCATCGCTCGTGGGCCGCGCGAGGCCCAGCCGATGCGCAAAAACGAGGGCCACCAGCGCGGTCACGTCGTCCGGCAGCACGAAATCGCGGCCATAGACCAGCGCCCGGGCTTGCGCCGCCGTGCGCAACGCCAACCCGCCGCGCACACTCACCCCGGCGCGGAAATCCGCCTCGGTGCGGGTCGCGGTCACGATCTTGAGGATGTAATCGAGCACGCTTTCCTCCACGAAGACCTCGCCGGCGAGGGCCTGCAGCTTCAGCACATCCTCGCGGGTCACCACGGCGTTGAGCCGGATCGCATCGTAGCCTGCGCGGGTCGAGCGGAGGATCTCCAGTTCGTCACCCGACTCCGGATAACCCATCTGCAGCCGCATCAGGAAGCGGTCCATCTGGCTCTCCGGCAGCGGAAAGGTGCCTTCGTAGTCCACCGGGTTTTGCGTTGCGAAAACCATGAACGGCGCGCCTACCGGATGGGCCACGCCATCCACGGTCACCCGCGCTCGGTCCATCACTTCCAGCAACGCCGACTGCGTCTTCGGCGTCGCCCGGTTGATTTCATCGGCCAGCACCACGTTGGCGAAGACCGGCCCTTTCTTGAAGACGAACTCCTTCACCGTCTCGTCGTAGATCGCCACCCCGGTCACATCCCCCGGCAGCAGGTCGCTGGTGAACTGGACGCGGGAGAAATCACAGTCCATCGAGCGCGCCAGCGAATAGGCCAGCGTCGTCTTGCCGACGCCCGGCAGGTCCTCGATCAGCAGGTGCCCGCCGGCAACGACGCACACCAGCACCTGCTCGACGACCTCGTCCTTGCCTTTGATCGTCTGCCGCATGTTGGCGCGCATCCGCTCCACCATCTCCTTGGCCGCTGAGATTTGCCCGGCTTGCACGAAGTCGCTCATATGGTCGACCACCGTAGTCAACCGGTCTCCCCGCGCAAACGGAAAGGCGCGTCCGGCTTTGACTCGCCCGGCCCGGCTTGCATTTCTCGCGTCATGCGGCTCGGCCTCGACAGCTTTTCTTTCCACATCGCCCTCGCGGCGGGTGCCTATGACCTGTTCCGCACGCTCGACTGGATGGCGGCCCGGGGTCTTTCCGGCCTGCAAATCAACATCAACGGCCCCCGCGGCCGCTTCCTGTCGGGCGAGCCGACCGATGCCGCCCATCTCCGCCGCGTGCGGCAGGCCCTCGCGCAAAAGGGCTTCTTCGCCGAAATCGGCGGCGGCCATGCCACGGACGCAGCGCTGGTCTCTCGGCAGCTCGAACTCGCCGCCGCCATCGGCGCCGATGTGCTGCGCACCGTCATCGGTTTTCACGGCACGCTCGCGGCCACGATCGGGGAGACGCGCACGGCCATGGAGGAGGTGCTGCCGCTCGCCCGCCGGCTCGGGGTGCGCATCGCGATCGAGAACCACGAGGATGTGACCGCCGCCGAGCTGCGCGAACTGCTCGACACACTCGACGATCCTTTCGTTGGCGCCTGCCTCGATACCGGTAACGATCTCGTCGTTTACGGCGACCCGCTCACCGCCGCCCGCGCACTCGCCCCGCGCGCCTTCACCACCCACCTCAAGGACCACCGGCTCGCCCGCGTGGCCGGCGCGGTTTACAGCATCGGCGTGCCCCTCGGCGCCGGCGACATCGATCTGCCGGCCATCATCACAGAAATCCGCCGCGCCAGCCCGCTCGACCGCCTCCTCATTCAGGACACCACCGGCTACGCCTCGGTCCTCAATCCCTTCAAACGCACCGACCTCCGGCCGCCGCACGCTTACCCCGGCGTCCCCGCTTACGCCACTCCCGCCGAGGCCGCCCAAGCGGGACTCATCCTGCGGCTCGACGACCTGTCCCCGAAGGAGCTGACAGCCCTCGCTGCGCAACAGGAGCAAAATCTCGCGCACGACATCGCGTATCTGCGCGGATTGGTGGGCTGAGCAGGTCCGCACCTGCCGCCCAAGGGCTGATTCGCCGAGGGGTTACTTTTTTACGGGCAGCGGGCCGTATTTCTCCGGCAGGTCGTTTGCCGCATCATAGATGACCTTCCCGTCCTTAACGAAAGGCACCGCCATCGCCCATGCCTTGATGTCATCGCCGCCGATCGGGGCTGACGAGTATTGCGGCAGATAAATCCGGCGCATGCGGTTGGTCAGGTTGGGACCGCTGCGGTGCAAGGTGTAGCTGGTGAAAGCCACGATGCTGCCGGCAGGCACGATCACCGGATCGCCCGGATCGTCCCCTTGATAACCGACGAGGTCGTGGGTGCCGGGCTCCTGGATGTGGTCGATGATGCGGTTGGCCGTGCCGCCGCGCGAATGCGGCAGGATATACGCCGTGCCATTGGCCTCGCTCACGTCATCCAGCGTGCACCAGCAGGTCAGATACGGCGGGTGCGCCACCTCCGGGTGACTCCACTTCACGTAGCCGCTGTCCTGGTGCCAACTGAACTTCATGCCCTGCTCAGCATTTTTCACGACCCACTGTTCGTTGAACAAATAAACGTCCGGCCCCAGCGCGGCCTGCGCGATCTCCGCCATCATGGGACTGAAGATGAAGCTCCGCATCCGGCTGCTGAGCCGGTAATAGTTGCTGATGAAATAGCGTTTGCCGCGGTGGTTGATGCCTTCCACCGCGATGCCCTTGGCATCCATCATCGAATCCTTGTAACCGAGAAAGTAGGAGCACTCCTCCCGCAGGATGGTGAGCATGTCCGGCGGGATGACTCCCGGCAGGATCATGTAGCCTTCACGATGATAGAGTTCGCGTTGTGTCGGGGTGACGAGGGACATGGTGCCGCTACGCTACCGGAATGCCTCCGGGAATTCTTCTCGTTTTCCGGCATCATCCTATCACTTTTTGTCGCCGTGTTCGCCGCGCTCAATCTCCCGTCAAACTGGCAGGGCAATCTCTGGCACTATCGTTTTCAGGAGTGGCGGCACACGTATCACCACCACGCCGAGCTGGAGTTCAACGTCGTCACCCGGGGCGCCGGCATTTACCTGCTGGATAACGAAAAATATGCGATGCGCCGGGGCGACCTCATCTGGCTATACCCCGCCCAGCATCACGTGCTCGTGCAGGAGACTGCTGATTTTGAAATGTGGATCGGCGTCTTCCGGCCGGAAGCTCTGGCCGGCATTGCGACCGATCCCAACCAGCAGCCTCTCTGTCGGGAAACCGCCAGCGGTGAATGCTGCCGGCGGCTGCCGATGAAACATCTGCAGCGGTTGGATGCCCTGCTCACGGAGGTTCACGCCAGCAAGGATCAGGCGGCGCACTTCAACGCCGGGCTCGGCTACGCCTTCTTGACGGCTTGGCACGCCTTCGAGCAGGCCAGCGCCATTCCCATCGAGGATGTCCACCCTGCCGTCGAAAAGGCGGCCCGGTGCCTGCAGGATGAAACCGCACCGGCAAATTTCCGCGAACTCGCCCGGCACACTGGTCTGAGCGCGGCCCGTCTCAGCCGGCTGTTCAAGCAACAGACCGGCACCAGCCTGGTCGAGTTTCGCAACCGGCTGCGGCTGGGCCGGTTTTTTCAGCTCTACGGCACGGGGCAGCGGCTCACGATGCTCGACGCCGCGCTCGCCGCCGGGTTCGGCAGCTACCCGCAGTTTCATCGTGTGTTCAGGACCGCCTACGGCTGTTCCCCGCGCTCCCGCCGGTGGCAGGACCCGGCCCTCTCCGCAGGCGCGCCTTCGCCCGGTCGACTTTGATCCGTCCAACGCAGCGCGGGTGATGTGTTGGCCGAGCAGGAAAAACTTCCGCTCCGGATACCACGGTATCAGTCCCTCCGCCGCTTTGGCCTCCGCGTGGATCAGGCCTGGCATCCCGGTCGTGATGCCCTCCTCCAGCAGCACCTGCCGGAAGAGTTCACCGACACCGCTGTCTGGACCGACATCTTCAGCGACACCCGGCTTTACCAAACCGACACCGCCACGGCCCCGCTCACTTGAGCAGTTTCATCAGCGCGGAAAAATCCTCGTCGGCATAGCCGGCGCGCTCGGCCTCGACGAGGCGGTGGCGCACGGCATCGAGCACGGGAAAATCCTCGCAGCCATTGATGCGCGAGGCCAGCCGCATGTCCTTGGCCATGTGCTTGACCGAGAATTGCGGCGCGTAATCGCCGGCCCGCAGCTTCGGCTCCTTGAGTTTCGTCACGCCCGAATAACTCACGTTCTTGGCCAAGGCGCCGAAGAAAGCATCGTCGCTCACGCCCGCGCGCCGCGCCAGCGTCAGGGCCTCGCACAGCGCCTCCATCTGCGCGGAAATGTTGAGATTCATCGCCAGCTTAAGCGTCGCCGCCTGCTCGCCCGTGCCGATGTGCAGACGGGTCGCGGAGATCAGACTGAGCAATGGCTCCAGTTCCGCGATCAACGCCGCCTCACCCCCGAGATAGAAAACCGTCTGCCGCTGCTCCGCCGCCGGCTTGCTGCCGGTGAACGGCGCTTCCAAGTAGCGCGCGCCCCGCGCCGTGACCAACGCGGCAAACTTCGCGCTGCTTGCCGGATCGATCGTGCTCGACTGCACCACCACCTGGCTCTTGCCGAGCACGGGCAGAATTCGTGCGAGGATGGACTCCACCGCGGGCGGATCGGCGACCACGATCTGCACCACCTCCGCCGCCGTGGCCACCGCCTCGGGTGAGTCCTGCCACTGCGGGGCCGACGTTTGCACCGTGCGGTTCCACGTGCCACGCAGCACGCCCGCCGCGTGGTAATGCCCGGCCCAAGTGCCGCCGATGATGCCCAGACCGATTACGCCGATGGTTTTGCTCATGCGGCAAACCTGTCAGGCGCCGTGACCGTTGGCCAGCGCAGCCTGCTGGTTTTTTGAGTTTCCCAGTCCGCGCAAATCGTTCTGCTGTTCGCCCACCTCACCCATGTCCACCTCCCCCACCATCCGCATCGGTCTCATCGGCTGCGGTGGCCGCATCCGCGGCGTCGCCAAACACCTGCTCGATTCGCCCAAGGGCCGGCATCTCGCAGTCACCGCGATGTTCGATCCCTTTCCCGGCTCCGTAACCGAGACCCAGCGCTACCTCGGCAGCAACGCCCGCACCTACCCGAGCGCCGAGGCGCTCGTGCGCGAGAGCGACGTGGACTGGGTGATGATCGGCTCATGGAACTGCTTTCACGTGAACCAGGCCATTGCGGCGCTCGCTGCGGGCAAGCATGTCTTCTGCGAAAAGCCGCTCGCCACCACCCTGACCGACTGCCTGCGCCTGCGCGCCGCGGTCGCCGCTGCGCCCAACCTCCGTTTCTTCTTCGGCCTCGTGCTGCGTTACACGCCGCTCTACCAAAAGGTGAAGGAGCTTTTCGCGGCGGGCGTCGTCGGCCGGCCCGTCTCCTTCGAGTTCAACGAGACCCTCGGCTTCAACCACGGCGGCTACATCCACGGCAACTGGCGCCGCGACCGCGCCAAGGCCGGCACGCATCTCCTGGAAAAATGCTGCCACGACTACGACCTCGTGAACTGGATCCTCGGCAGCCTGCCCGTGCGCGCCGCCAGCTTCGGCGGCAAGGACATCTTCCGCCCCGAGCACCGCCACCTAGCCGACAAGCTCGGCCCCGACGCCAAAGGCAACGCCCCCTTCAAGCTGTGGTATGACCCGCAGGATGTGGATCCATTCTCCGAGGGTTCCAGCATCGTGGACAACCAGGTTGCCATCCTCGAATACGCCTCGGGCGCCCGCGCCAGCTTCCACACCAACTGCCACGCCGCCATCCTCGAGCGCCGCATGTATTATCTCGGCACGGCCGGCACGTTGCGGGTTGACGCCATCACCGGCCGGATCGAGACCCAGAGTGTCAGCCAGACCAGCAAACCCGAATTGATCGACGTCGCCGCCAGCAGCGAGGGTCACCTCGGCGGCGACACGCGCATGGCAAGCCATCTCGCCGATACGATGCTCGATGGCGCCCCTCCGCTGGCCACCCTCGAGGACGGCTTGCGTTCCGCGGTCAGCTGCTACGGCGTGGACGAGGCGCTCGACACCGGCCGCGTCGTGGACCTGCGCCCGCTCTGGCAGCAAGTCGGCGTCACACCCTGAGCGAGCGGACCGATTCAGCCCAAAATCTCCAGCATGCGCGCGAACAGCCGGTTCACCTTCGCCTGGTTGTCTTTCACGAGGTCCTTGAACTTGGCGAAGTCGATCTCCGTGCCTTCAAGGCCGTTCGCGTAGTTGTCGATCAGCGCGAGGCTGTTGTAGTTGAGTCCCGCCTCCGTGCACAGGTCGGCCTCGTGCGCCGCGGTCATGCCGATGACGTCACCCCAATGCTGCACGATGCGGATCTCCGCCTTCGTCTCAAAACGCGGCCCGCGCATCTGCACATAGACCTTGCCCGCATGAATCGTGAATTCCGGCGCGAGCTTTTCAACCAGCAGCGGGATGAGATTGTTGGCGATGCCCGGCGCCCCGCCCTTCAGCTCCTGGTCGTAAAACGTCGCCGGTCCCTGCTGGAGGCCCACGTAGTCGCTGCACGACACGAAAGTCCCCGGCGACAGCTCTTTTTTCAGCGAGCCCACGGAGTTGAGCGACACGACATCCTTGAAGCCGAGATCCGCCAGCGCGCGGATGTTGGCGCGGTAGTTGATCGAGTGCGGCGGCAAAGGGAAGGCGTAGCCGTGGCGGTTGATGAGGGCAAAATCGCCCTGCGTCTTGTAGGTCACCTCGCCGTGTTCGGTCCGGATCGTCTTCACGGCCCAGGCCGCGAAGAGGTTGGAGTTCACGATGCTCGTGCCGCTGATAAACGCTACTTTCATGGTGAAACTCACGCGCCCCCCGCCTCCCGAGACAATCCGAATCCGCTTATACCCGGCTTGCAACCCGGCAACTTTTCGTCCGAATCCGTGCGTGCTGCACAAGCTGCCTATTGGTTCCGGCTAACTACCATTCCCCTACAAATAAACCCAACCCCATGTCCTCATCCGACCCGACGCAGCAAGCCGCTATTGATCTGAGCCCCAGCCAGCTTCGCATTCCTAAGGAGAACACCTATTTTGCCTTTGTTTTGATAGTTTCTTTGGTGGTCTGGGTCGGTTTGGCGCTCACCATTATCGGCATATTTTATGCCCTGTTCATCGGGTTGTTTCTCTGGCTGGGACACGGCCTGCTGGCCGCATACCTCAGAGCTGAAGCAGTCAGGGTAAGCGAACGGCAATTACCCCAGCTTCACGCCACTTTTCTTGATGTATGCCAGCAGCTCGGCGTCATCCGCGTTCCCCAGTTGTATGTCCTTCAGTCAGGCGGATTGCTGAACGCCTTTGCCACACGCTTCGCGGGCCGCGATTTCGTGGTGGTTTATTCCGATATGTTGGAAGCTGTGGGTCCAGATTCGCCGGAAATGAAATTCATCTTGGGACATGAAATCGGTCACCTGAAAAGCAAGCATGTGCTTAAGCAGGTTCTGCTTGCTCCGGGACTGTTTTGTCCGTTGCTGGGACCGGCTTACCGTCGTGCTTGGGAAATTTCATGCGATCGCTTCGGTGCATTTGCCGCGCAGGATATGTCCGGATCTTTGCGGGCCATGCTTACCCTATCCGGCGGCAAGGAGCAGGGGCGCATGCTGGATGCCGAGGTGTTTGCCAGCCAGCACGAAGAGGAACGTGGATTTTTCGTCTCATTACATGAGCTGACGTCGCCGTATCCCACTCTGTCGCGTCGGGTTCGTGAGTTGCGCGCGATACAAAGCGGGGAGCCTGCACGTCGCGCCCCACGCAATCCACTGGCCTATTTTTTGGCCCTGTTCGTGCCCGGCGGAAACTTCGGCGGGGGAGGAGCCTCGGGAGCACTGATTGTGATCGTGATCATAGGTCTGATGGCGGCGATGGCGATTCCTGCCTTTCAGAAAGTCCGAGAATCCTCTCTCGAGAAAGCCTGCTACAACAACCGGCTTATGATCGGCGCGGCTTTGGATCAGTATGAGCTTGAGCAGGGCCAACCGCCTGCTTCGTTCGATGATATCGTAGGCGAGGATAAATATCTGCAAGCAATGCCCGTCTGTCCCGCCCATGGCGAATATTCTGCCCAGCGAATGGAAAACGGCTACCAAGCCACTTGCACGGTGCACGGCAGCGGCACAGTCAAGCTACACCGGCATTGATTCTGGCAGAATCCCCACTCCAAAATCGAAAATCCAAAAATGCCCCTCATCGACAAACCCCTGCCTGAACTCCGCAAATACCGGGGCCGCAACCCGCGCCCGGCCGACTTCGACGCCTACTGGGATGCCGCCCTGCGCGAACTCGACGCCACCGATCCCAAGCCTGAGCTGGTCCCGTCCAAAGCCATTACCCCACGGCACAGCGAAGCCTTTGACCTGTGGTTCACCGGTGTCGGCGGCGCCCGCATTTACGCCAAGTATGTGCGCCCGAAAAAATCGGCCGGCAAAAACCCCGCCGTGCTCCAGTTCCACGGCTATAGCGGCAATGGCGGCGATTTCACCGCGAAGCTCGCCTGGGCCGGCGAGGGCTTCTGCGTCGCGGCGATGGACGCCCGCGGCCAGGGCGGTCGCTCCGAGGACCCGGGCGGCGTCAAGGGCACCACCCGCACCGGCCACATCATCCGCGGCCTCGACGATCCCGACCCGCGCAAGCTGCTTTTCCGCCAGATTTTTCTCGATACCGCCCAGCTCGCCCGTGTGGTCATGAGCTTTCCCGAGGTAGATGCAAAGCGCGTCGGCGCCATGGGCGGGTCGCAGGGCGGCGCGCTTACCCTCGCCTGCGCCGCGCTCGAGCCCCGCATCAGGCGCGCCGCGCCGATCTTTCCGTTTCTCTGCGATTACCAGCGCGTCTGGGAAATGGACCAGGCCAAGGCGGCCTACGAGGAGCTGTCCTACTATTTCCGGATGTTTGATCCGCGGCACGAGCGCGATAAGGAGATCTTCACCAAGCTCGGCTATATTGACTGCCAGTTCCTCGCCCCGCGCATCAAGGCCGAGGTGCTCATGTATGTCGGCCTGATGGACACCATCTGCCCGCCGTCCTCGCAATTCGCCGCCTTCAACAAGATCAAATCGAAGAAGCGCACCGTCATCTATCCCGACTACGGTCACGAGGGCCTCCCTGGCGAAACCGACCGCACCTTCAATTTCATGCGAGGTCTGTAGAGGAGCAGTAACGGCCAACACGATGATTGTGATACGTCGCGCCAAGATCGATGACGCGGCGGCCATCGCGGCATTGGCCGCTGTCTTGGGCTACCCGGCGGATCCGGTCGTGATGAGCCAGCGTTTACGGCGGGTTCTCCCGCGTGAAGATCAGCGCGTTTTCCTGGCCGAGGATGCGCAGCAACGTCCGTGCGGTTGGTTGACCGCCCATTGCTTTGACACCCTCGCTTCAGGTTTTCGGGTCCAGATCACGGGTTTGGTGGTGGCGGAAACTCATCGTCGGCAGGGTGTCGGCCGCATGCTGGTCAATGAGGCCGAAGCATGGGCAAAGAAAATCGGCGCCGAAGCTGTCGTGGTGTTCAGTAACGTGACACGCATGGAAAGCCATTCGTTCTATCCCGCCTTGGGCTACACAAATATAAAAACCGAGGCCGTCTACCGCAAGAACCTGACCTTGTCTTCACCCGCGTGAATTTGTTTCCCTGTGTTTAAGCTATCCGCCGCGTGAAGCCAAAACCCCACATTCGCACCCTCAAGCAGGCCCTCGCTTATGTGCGGAAAACCGGCCTCTGCCTCGTGTTCGCCGACAAGAAACTGGATCTGCCCAATCTCTGGGATGTCGTGGACCTGCCGGAAAAGCAGCCCGGCGAGAAGGGCTGGGGCCAAAAAATAGGTGCGGTCTGGACCTGGAAAAACCAGCTCCCCGCCGATTTCCCCGACGAGATCTTCTACGGCAAGGGGACCGGAGGCAAAACCGTGCTCATGACCCTGGATTACCTGCGCCGGGAACACTACCCGAAGTTTCACCGCCCCGTCGCGGCATGTAGTCCGCTGGCCCGGAAAATCTACGAACTGGTCCGCATCGAACCAATGACGACGACCGCCCTGCGCAAAGCGGTGCTCAAAGGCGACAAATCCCGCAAGGCCGCCTTCGCCAAGGCGCTCATCGAGCTGCAGGTCACCCTGAACATTGTGCGCTGCAACGCCCCCGAAATTACCAGCGACACGTGGGTGCGCTTCGCCGACCAGTATCCGGCTTTCGTCACTCCACCCAACTGATCTTCTCGAAGCGTTGCGCCAGTTCCACGTCCTTCGCGGTCACCTTCCCGCCGGCGTCGTGGGTGTTCAGCCGCACGGCGACGCGGTTGTAAACGTTGGCCCACTCCGGGTGGTGATCGAGCGCCTCGGCCTCGAAGCCGGCGCGCACCATGAAGGCCAGCGCGTCGCGAAAACCGCCGAACTTGAATTCCTTGGCCAGCGCGTCGCGCTCAAACGTCCAGCCGGGCAGTCCGGCCAGCGCCGCGGTGATTTCTTCCGGTGTCAGGGGTGGGGTGCGCATGGCCGGCAGGTTGCGCGTCGCCTCCCGGCTTGTCAAAGCCCCGCCCCCCGCCCTGAATCGCCCATTCCATGAGCCTCCCCAGTCCCGAGAATACGCCGTCGCACGTCGCCATCATCATGGATGGCAACGGCCGCTGGGCCCGGCAGCGCGGGCTGCCGCGCATCGAGGGCCACCGCCGCGGCGTCGAGACGGTCCGGGCGGTGACCGACGCCGGCCGCGAACTCGGCCTGCGCACGCTCACCCTTTACGCCTTCTCCGTGGAAAATTGGAAACGCCCGCAGGACGAGGTCGGCGCCCTGATGGGCCTGCTGGAATATTACCTGCAAAAAGAACTCGGCACCTTCATCAAGAACCGCATCCGCCTGCGCACCATCGGCCGCACCGACCAACTGCCCGCCGGCGTGCAAAAGCATCTCAACCACACCATTGCCGAGACCGCGCATTTCACCGACTACACCCTCGTCCTCGCGCTCAACTACGGCGCGCGCACCGAGGTGGCCGACGCCGCCCGGGCCTACGCCGCCGCCGTGGCCGCCGGCCAAGTGGAGCCAAACGCGACCTCTTGGGAAACTTTCAGCCGCTACCTCTACACCGCCGGCCTGCCCGACCCCGATCTAATCATCCGCACCTCCGGCGAGACCCGGATCAGCAACTTCCTGCTCCTCCAGGGTGCCTACGCGGAATTCGTCTTCACCCCCGTGCTCTGGCCCGACTTCGGCAAGGCCGACCTCGCCGCCGCCATCGCCGAATACGCCCGCCGCGAACGCCGCTACGGCCTGACGAGCGAGCAGGTGAAGCCAAAGGTCACGGCTTGAAGCGCAACACCCCGCAAGGCCCGATGCCAAAACTTGCTCAATTTCCCCTCGCTCCGACCTTTGGCGTTTGGCCCTTTGGCCTTTGAGATTTTCCTCCTAACATGGCCAAACGCATTTTCAGCACTGTCCTGCTCTGGGCGATCATCTTCGGCACCCTCTGGTTTTTCCGCACCACCGGCGCGCTTGTGCTGGTGGCGCTCATTTCGGTGTTCACGCTCCGGGAGTTTTACCAGCTCATGCGCGGCGCGGGCTACAAACCTTTTGACCAGCTCGGGCTGCTGCTCGGCGGGCTCATCACCCTCGAGCCCTGGCTGCAGGCGCGCTTCGGCATTCCCATCGGCCACACCCTGGCGCTGGCGGTCATCATTTTTGCGATCCGCATCCTCGGCGAGCGCGGGGGCCAGGACCGCGTGGGCGCGCTCGGCTCCACCCTTTTCGGACTCGTTTATGTGTCGTTCATGCTGAGCTATTTCACCCGGATCCTGACCCCGCTGCCCGGGGACACGATCTCGGCCGACGGCCGGCTGCTGCTCGCGCTCTGGCTCATCGCCACCGCGAAGTTCTGCGATGTCGGCGCCCTGCTCTCCGGCCTCGCTTTCGGCCGGCACAAGATGTCCCCCCAGATCAGTCCGAAGAAAACCTGGGAGGGCGCCGCGGGCGGCATCCTCGTCTCGATGGGCGTGGGCGCGCTCATCGCGTGGCTCGCCCGCGATCATTTCCCCGCGCACCTGACGCCGCTTGTCGCCGCCCTGCTGGCCGCACCCGTGGCCGGAGTCGCCATTGTTTCGGATCTCGTCGAGTCCATCATCAAGCGCCAGGCCGCCAGCAAGGATTCCGGGGCGCTGATTCCCGGCATCGGCGGGATGTTCGACCTGAGCGACAGCCTCCTGCTCGTCGCGCCTCTGGGCTACCTGCTCTTCCGTCTGGCCTGATGACCATGTCCTCTAGGAAACGCGTCGTCCTGCTCGGCGCCACCGGCTCCATCGGTGAAAGCGCGCTGCGCGTCATCGCCGCCCACCCCGACAAGCTTGAGCTCGTCGGCATTGCCGCGCGCGCCGGTTGGGAAAAACTCGCCGGCATCGCCGACCTGCACCGCGTGGCACACGTGGGGCTGTTCGACGAGGCCGCGCACGCCGCCGCCAAAAAATCGGGGCGCTTCCGTCCCGGCACCCAGTTTTACTGCGGCCTGCCCGGCCTCAACGAACTCGCGCGCCTCGCCGGAGCCGACCTCGTGCTCGTCGCCGTCGTCGGCACGACCGCGCTTGAGCCCACGCTCGCCGCCATCGCGGCCAAAAAGACCGTGGCGCTCGCCTCCAAGGAGATCCTCGTGCTCGCCGGCAAGTTTGTGATGGCCGCGGCGCGGACCCACGGCGTGCGGCTGCTGCCGGTGGACAGCGAGCACAACGCCGTCTTCCAGTGCATCGAGGGCCACCCGCAGGCGGGCGTCCGCCGCATCCTGCTCACCGCCAGCGGCGGCGCCTTCCGGGACTGGCCGGTGGAGAAACTCCGCGACGTGAAGCCGGCCGACGCACTCAAACACCCGAATTGGGCGATGGGGCCGAAAATCACGGCCGACTCCGCCACCCTCGCCAACAAGGGCCTTGAGCTGATCGAAGCCCAGGCGTTGTTCGGCCTGCGGCCCGAGCAATGCCAGGCGGTCATGCATCCGCAGAGCATCGTGCACTGCCTCGTCGAATACCAGGACGGCGCCATGCTGGCCCAGCTGAGCCCGCCCTCGATGACCTTTGCCATCCAGCATGCGCTGCTCTATCCCGAGCGCGCGCCGGGAGTGGAGGCGCCGCTGGACTTCACCAAGCTGCTGTCGCTGGAATTCCGGCCCGTGGACGAAACCCGTTTCCCCATGCTGCGCCTCGCCCGGCAGGTGATGACGGCCGGCGGCACCGCCCCCGCCATCTACAACGCCGCCAATGAAATCGCCGTCGCGGCGTTCTTCGCCGAACGCATTCCCTTCCTTGCGATTCCGCACGTGGTGGAACAGACTCTCGCCGCCGTGCCCAACCATGAACCCGCGGGCCTCGCCGATGTCCTGGCCATCGACGCCGAAGCCCGCCGGGTTGCGCAGACAAAAATCGAAAGTCATAACGCGAAAATTTAACCTGTGTCCTCCGATCTCTTCCAAGCCCTCCTCTCCAACGTCTGGTCGATCTTCCTCGTCGTCCTCTTCTTCGGCGGGTCGATCTTTGTCCACGAGCTCGGCCACTTCCTCGCCGCCCGCCGCCGGGGCGTGAAGGTCGAGCGCTTCTCCATCGGTTTCGGGCCGAAGATCTTCGGCTGGCGCGGGAAGGATGGCGTCGAATACCGCGTCTCCTGGCTGCCGCTCGGCGGCTACGTCAGTCTGCCGCAGCTCGCCGATCTCCGCGCCATCGAGGGCGAGAGCGAGACCGACGCGGAGCAACTCCCGCCCATCAGCTACGCCACCAAGATGATCGTGTTTTCTGCCGGCGCGGCCTTTAACGTCCTCTTCGCCCTCCTGCTCGCCACCATCATCTGGTTCATCGGCCAGCCCATGAGCAGCGACATGGCCACGACCCGTATCGGCTACGTCAGTCCGACGCTGGAGCTGCCCGACGGTTCCCGCGTGCCCAGCCCGGCCAGCCAAGCCGGCCTGCAGGTCGGCGACACCGTGCGCAAAATCGACGGCATCGCGGTGAACGACTGGATGCAGCTCATGCAGACGCTCGTCACGGGCTCCGGTCGCACCGCCACCGGCCAGCCCATGGCGGTGTTCACCATCGAGCGCGACGCCGCCTTGCGCGAGGTGCCCGTTTATCCGCTCCTCTCGGGCGACGAAAAATTCCGCCGCGTCGGCATCGCCGCCAGCTATTCAATCATGGTTCATGCCATCACCGATGGCACCCCCGCCGCCACGACCGGCTTTTTGCCGGGCGACGAACTCGTCAGCATCAACGGCACGCCCATCCACGGCATCGATACCTATCGCGATGTGCTCGAGGCCGGAGTCGGAGCCCCTCTCGCCGTCCGGGTCCGGCGCACTGGCGCAGAGATCGACCTCACCGTGCCGCCGCGCCCCGCCGACGCCGACATCACGCTCGGCCTGACCTTCGTGCGCGGCTTCTCGCTGGTGCACCCCACGCCCTTCGCCCAGGTCAACGACCATGTCGTGATGACGTTCCGCACCCTCGGCAGCCTCATCAACCCGCAGTCCGACATCGGCCTGTCCAAGGTTGCCGGCCCCGTGGGCATCGTGCGCATATTCCATAGTGCGGCCGAGGCCGGCATCCGGGCCGTGCTTATGTTCACCATCCTCGTGAACATCAACCTCGCCATCTTCAACCTTCTGCCCATCCCCGTGCTGGACGGCGGCCAGATGCTCTTCGCCACCCTCGCCCGGCTGCGCGGCCGCGCCCTCCCCGCCAATTTCATCATGACCGCGCAGAGCACCTTCATCATCCTGCTCTTCACGATGATCATCTATGTGAGCTTCTTCGACGTTCGTCGCGTCGTGCGCGATGTGCAGGCCAACCGGGCCGAACCGGCCGCCCCTGCGGAGCCCCCGGCCGAGCCGGACCAACCGTAGGCCATGTCCTACTGCGTTTCACGTTTCCATACGGTCCGCCGCCGCACCGTGGAGGTGAAGGTCGGCTCCGTCGGCGTCGGCGGTGACAATCCGATCCGCGTCCAATCCATGACGACGAGCGACACGCAGGACATCGCCGCCACGGTGCGGCAGTCCATCGCCCTCGCCGAGGTCGGGTGCGAGATCGTCCGCATCACCGCGCCCAACGTCGCCGCCGCGAAGTGCCTCAAGGATATCCGCGCCCGGTTCACCGCCGCTGGCTTCGGCCACATCCCCCTCGTGGCCGACATCCACTTTCTCCCTTCCGCCGCGATGGAGGCCGTCGAGCACGTCGAGAAGGTGCGCGTGAATCCCGGCAACTACGCCGACAAGAAGAAATTCGCCGTCAAGGAATACACCGACGCCGACTACGAACGCGAACTCCAGCGCCTGCACGAGGCTTTCAGCCCGCTGGTCCTGCGCGCCAAGACTCTCGGCCGTTCGCTCCGCATCGGCACCAACCACGGCTCGCTCTCCGACCGCATCATGAACCGCTACGGCGACACGCCGCTCGGCATGGTCGAGAGTGCCCTCGAGTTCCTGCGCATCGCGGAATCCCACGGCTTCCGCCAGCTCATCCTCTCGATGAAGGCCTCCAACCCGAAGGTCATGATCCAGGCCTACCGCCTCCTCGTGCAGCGCATGGCGCAGGAAGCCATGCACTACCCGCTGCACCTCGGCGTTACCGAAGCCGGCGACGGCGAGGACGGCCGCATCAAGAGCGCCATCGGCATCGGCAGCCTGCTCCTCGACGGCCTCGGCGACACCATCCGCGTGTCGCTCACCGAGGATTCGGTTTACGAGATCCCCGTCGCCCAGGCCATCGCCACCAAGGCGATGTCGTTGTGGGCCGAAGGCAGGGACGAGCCGCCGCTGGCCGACTCCATCGATCCCTACCACTTTGTCCGCCGGGAAACGGCAACCGTTCATCTCGCCGACAAAATCACCGTCGGGCCCGAACAGCCCCCGCGCGTCATCACCCGCACCACGCTGGCCGAGCTGACCAATCCACAATCCGCCCTCCGCCATCCGCAGCTGCTCAAAGACACGCCGGCCGAAGGCCTGCTCGTCCCAATCACAAGCACCGCCGATCTCGCCGCGCTCAAGTCTGCCGGACCGTCGTTTCTCGTGCTCGAGCTGGCCCCCGCGCTGACGATCGCCAACCTCAAAGCCCACGCCGCCACTCTTCCCGCCGGCACCGTGCTGCTCCGTGGCTTCGCTCCCGCCGAAGCCGCCGCCCTCACCGCCTTCGCCCAGTTCGCCCGTGAACACCAACTGACCCTCGCCGCCGAGATCGCCCCCGCCGATTTGGCGGCGCTGGCCGACACCCTCCGCCAACTCGGCGACACCGCTTTCATTTTCACGCTTCCCGGCACCGGCGCCGCCCGCCCCGACTCAAGCCACGGCCACGCCACCGGTGCCTATCGCCTGCTCGCCGAGGCCCTGCGCCGCATCGGCTCGCGCGCACCCATCTGGATTCGCAACACCCCCGCCACCGCCGTGCGGCCGGGCGCAGATTTCCTCTCCAAGCTCCTCGAAGCCTCGTTCCTCACGGGCGGCCTGCTCTGCGACGGCCTCGGGGACTTCGTCTCCATCGAAACCGAATCCGACTCCGTCCGCGCCACCAAGCTCGCCTACAACATCCTGCAAGGCGCCGGTGCGCGCATTTCCAAAACCGAGTTCGTCGCCTGCCCGAGCTGCGGGCGCACCCTCTTCGACCTCCAGACCACAACCCAGCGCATCCGCGCGCAGACCGGCCACCTCAAGGGCGTGAAGCTCGCCATCATGGGCTGTATCGTGAACGGCCCCGGCGAAATGGCCGATGCCGATTTCGGCTACGTGGGCGGCGCCCCGGGCAAGATCAACCTCTACGTCGGCAAAAACTGCGTCCAATACAACGTCCCCCAGGCCGAAGCCGACGCCCGCCTCATCGCGCTGATCAAGGAACACGGCCGCTGGACGGAGCCCACGTAAGTTTCCCGCTGGCATCCGAGCGTATCCAAATTTCCACGCCGTCACCTGTCCGTAACGCGGCCGTCACCTGTGTAAATCCACCCGCCGCGGTGTATTAATTGTCACACTACAAAACCCCGCCGCCGGGCCCCCGGACCGGACATTTTGTGGCAACCAAAAAACGCAAAAAGTTATGCTCAGATCGCATGTGAACAACTTGTCAGAAAGTTCGCCTTGAAATGATTTTTGGGTTCACAGTTACTGCGCGCTCAGTCAGACCTTTTCAGCTTCGGCTGGTTCTTTCACACGTCAAAAGTGACTCCCTTCTCCGCCTTGGTGCAAACGCCCTTCGTATCCATTGGCCATCAATGTCTTATATCATACCTTCCCCCGCCCCTGTCTCCGTGATGGCCTGACCCAAATTTTGTTGCTGCCAGCAAGCGAGGAATCGGTCCCTCCAACGTGTCGTGAGCCCCCGCCGGGACCCAGTGTGAATAAAAACGCTTTTCTGTCAGCCCATGCCCTCTCTTTCCCTGCCCCCCAGTCTCTGGGAAACCGTCAAATGTGACTTCAAGTCACTTTTCCCGGAAGACGTTTTCCAAATGTGGTTCGAGCCCTTGGTGTGCCTCGAGACCACGGAGGACAGCATCACGCTCGGCGTGCCCAACGATTTCGCGTCCATCTGGATTCACGACAACTACTTGGACCTCATCACCCAGCGGTTGCGGCTCAATGCCGGCCGCATGGTCAACGTCTCCCTGCGGAAGTCCGATCTCAGCGCCCACAAGTCCTCCGCCACCCCCGCTCCGGCAGCCGCGGAGCCCGCCACCCCGGTCCGCACCCGCCAATCCGCCAAGCGCGGACCGCGTTACGACGATCGCGGCGCTGTCGCCGGCTCGTTGAACGCCCGTAACACGTTCGAGACCTTTGTCGTCGGCGCCAACAACCAGATGGCCCACGCCGCCGCCCTCGCCGTCGCCCAGGCCCCCGCGCAGGCCTACAATCCCCTCTTCCTCTACGGCGAGACCGGCCTCGGCAAGACCCACCTGATGCATGCCATCGGGCACGCCATCATCCGCCAGAACCCCGACGCACGCGTCGCCTACCTCTCCACGGAAAAGTTCACCAACGAGTTCATCCAAGCCCTGCAGGAGAACAGCCTCACCAAGTTCCGCCAGCGCTACCGCCACGTGGACGTGCTGCTGATCGACGACGTGCAGTTCCTCGCCGGCAAAGAGCGCATCCAGGAAGAGTTCTTCCACACCTTCAACGACCTCTTCGAGTCCGGAAAGCAGATCGTCCTCTCCAGCGACCGCCGCGCCAGCGAGATCCAGAAACTCGAATCCCGCCTCGTCTCCCGCTTCGAGTGGGGCCTGCCCGCCGACATCCAGGCACCCGACTTCGAGACCCGCGTGGCCATCCTCCGCAGCAAGGCCGCCTCCCTGAAGGCCAATCTGCCCGATGCCGTCGTCACCTTCATCGCCCAGAACATCTCCAAGAACATCCGCCGCCTCGAGGGCGCCCTCATCAAGGTCGCCAGCTACTCCGCCCTCACCGGCAAGACGCTCGACCTCGCCAGCACCGAGATGCTCCTGCAGGACGTGCTCATGGAGCAGGCGCAGAACATGCTCACGATGGAGACCATCCAGAAACGCGTGGCCGACCATTACCAGATCCGCCACAGCGACATGACGAGCAAGCGCCGGCCCAACAATATCGCCATCCCCCGCCAGATCGCGATGTATCTCGCCCGCACGCTGACCAAGCATTCCCTCCAGGAAATCGGCGACGCCTTCGGCGGCCGCGACCACGGCACCGTCATCCATGCCTGCAAGGCCGTGGACAACATGATGGAGCAGGACGCCACCACCCGCAGCAGCGTGGACTTCCTCAAGGCCCAGCTCTCCCGCTGAGGCGCACCGGGGGTAAGGCGGCCGGTAGGGATGACCTCTTTCCATCCGTGTCAATCTGTGCAATCTGTGGTTGATTGATTTTAACCATGACTCTCACACCTGAACAAAAAGCCGCCGTCGCCACCTGGGTCGCCGCCGGCGCCAACCTCTCCCTCGTCCAAAAGCGGCTCGCCGATGAGTTCAAGATCGCGCTGACCTACCGTGACGTTCGTTTCCTCGTGGACGACCTTGATCTCGCCCTCAAGGACCCCGCTCCCAAGGTGGACACCAGCGACGTGTCCAAGCCCGCCGCCCCCACCCCTCCGGCCGCACGGGCCGAGAAGAAAGGCTTCCTCGACAAGGCCAAGGAAAAGCTCGGCCTCGGCGGCAGCGAGGACGAACTCCCGCCCGGCGAGGAATTCGCCGACGAAGGCATGGACGACCTTCCGCCCGCCGCCGGCAACGTCACCGTCGAGGTTGACAAGGTCACCCTCATTCCCGGCGCGCTCGCCAGCGGCAGCGTCACCTTCAGCGACGGCGTCACCGGCAAGTGGATCGTGGACCATCAGGGCCGCCCCGGTTTCACGCAGGTCAGCCAGCCCGGCTACCGCCCCGCCCCCGAGGATGCGCAGGCCTTCATGCAGGAACTCAGCCGCGCCTTCCAAGCCCGCGGCATGTGATTGCTGGCGCGCGCCTCGTGCGCGCCCGATCTCGTCCGAAAGCACGCAACCCCGGTTCGCCGGGCGGGCCGCTCAGGTCCGCATCGCCAGCTCCCGCTCGACACTCGGGCTGTGTCCGACGATCGCGCGGAACTGCCGGTGGAAATACTGCGGATTCCCCAGCCCCGCCTCGATCGCCACCGCCTTCAACGGCAGCCGCGTCGCGGCCAACAAATGCCGCGCCAGCTCCACGCGCCGGTTGAGCACATAACGTTGCAGCGTCATCCCGTGGCGCGCCCGGAATTTGCGCGACAGATGATTCTGGCTAACCCCGGCACGATGCGCCAAGGCCGGCACATCCAGGGCTTCACGATAATGTTCATCCAGTTGCCGCCGCACCTGCTCCAGCACCCCGTCCACCCGCGTCGCCGCCTGCGCCGCCGAAGCCGGCGCGCGCGAACGCACTGCCACCGCCACGGTAAGCAACAGGCTTTGCAACGCGGTGGACGCCGCCAGTCGCGCAAGCTTCGCTTCTGGACTGTCGCCTTCCGCAAGCCGGTGCAGGTGGATGATCTCCTGCAGCCGCTCGTTCAACCACCGCCCTTGGGGGCCCGGTCGCCAGTGCAACGGCAGGTGCAAAGGAGATTTGCCTGCCGGCAAAGTCTCAAAGTGCACGCAAAGATGATAGCCCGTGCCATCCAAGGCATAGCGCGTCGGCAGTTGCGCGGGCGTGAGCGTGAAATCCCCCGGTTGCAGCCGCACCAGCCGGTCACCCAACCACAAACGGGCGGTGTAATCATACAAGTGCAGCGCCACCGTGCCGCCGGAGACATACTCAACCCCGGGGTCATGCTCCGGCATGGGAAAACGCCCGCCATTGCGCAGCACGGGTGCAGCCACCTGCGGCCAGTCGAGGGCATTGATGCTGTTTCCCATGTGTTGAAATCAGACAACAAGTGCAGAAATCCGACAACCGCTTTTTCTTTCCCCCCGGCGGCGAAGCCGGCTCGATTTCTCACCCTCCCCATGCCCACCGCCCAATCCATCCGGACATTTTTCAAGAAAAACGGCTACTACTTTGCCCGCGGCGTTTACCGCCCGGCCGAGATCAAGGCCATGGAGCGCGATTACGACCGCATCGTGCGCCAACTCGCCCGCACCGGCGAGCTCACCACGCAGTGGACCGGCGAGCGGCAGAAAAAGGCCGGCGGTGAAAAGAGCTTCATCACGCACACCCACAACGTGCAGTGCTTCTCCGCCGTCTGGCTGCAAGCCATCCAGTCGCCGCGCCTGCTCGACATCGCCGAGGCCATCCTCGGGCCCGACATCATCCTGCACCACACCAAGCTCATCCAGAAACCGCGCGAGGATGGGATGCCCTTCTCGATGCACCAGGACTGGTCCTACTTCCCCTCGGTCAAGGACACCATGATCGCCGCCTCCATCCATGTCTCCGCAGCCACCGACGAGATGGGCTGCCTGCGCGTCTATCCCGGCTCGCACAAGCTCGGCCGTGCCGCCCACACGAGCGGACAGGAACCCTGCGACCTGCTCGACCAATATCCGCTGGAAAATGCGACCGTGCTCGAGGCCGAACCCGGCGATGTGCTCTTCTTCCACTACTTCACCCTCCACGGCTCAAAGCACAACCGCTCCCGCCAGCTGCGGAAAAACATGCTCGTGCAGATGCACGCCGGCGACGACGAGATCGAGGCCGGCAACGGCCACCCCAATGCCCGCCTCACCCTCCGTGGCTGGAACCACCGGATGAGCCGCGCCATCGCCAACTCGGTCACCACCTGAGTGCCGTGCACGGGAAGTTCGCCCGTCTGTATCCGGCATCGTTTTCGTTCCTCGTAATCTTAATCGTTCTCCTGAAGCTCGACTAGCTTGGTCCTGACGAGCGAGAACGAGTTACGATGCGCCCCTGGCGAATCCTTTCGCCCGACTCCTCCGGATCAGTGTTTATTAGTGCGGATAAGTGGTTAACTCCGTTTCCGTTTTCCTTCCGGTTTCAGCCCTTCAGTTTTCCGTCTTTCAGCCCTTTCTCCCCCACCCATGCGCACGATTCACATCGTCCTTAACGCTCACCTCGACCCGGTCTGGCTCTGGCCCTGGACCGCCGGCGTCGATGAATGCCTCAACACATGTTACACCATGTGCAACACGCTCGATCGTCACCCCGACATCATCTTCACCCGCGGTGAGGCCTGGGTCTATGAGCAGGTGCGCCGCCACGATCCCGCGCTCTTCCGCCGCATCAAGGCCCACATCCGCGCGGGCCGCTGGTCCGTCGTCGGCGGCTGGTGGATCCAGCCCGACTGCAACCTCCCCGGGCTCGAAAACATGCACCGGCAGATCGAGCTCGGCCGCGCTTGGTTCAAAAAGCACCTCGGGCGCTTTCCCCGCATCGGCTACAACGTCGATTCTTTCGGCCACACCGCCGCGCTGCCCGATGTGATGGCGGCCCATGGTCAGGACAGCTACGTTTTCATGCGTCCGATGGCGCACGAGGCGACCCTGCCCGCCCGCGTCTTCCGCTGGCGCGGCCGGCCCGGCGGCAAGGTCGTCAACACCTTCCGCATCCCGCACGGCTACTGCACGATCGTCCCGCCTACGCTCGAGCATGTCGCCGGTTCGCTCGAAGGCCTGCCGGACGGCGTCACGCACACCATGAGCTTTCTTGGCGTCGGCGACCACGGCGGCGGCCCCAACGAGCACATCATCCGCTGGGTCCGCGAAAACCAAAACGCCATCCCGGGCGCGCGCCTGGTTTTCTCCTCGCCGGAGAAATTCTTCCGCGCCCTCGCGCCGCAGGTGAAACACCTGCCCCTCGTCACCGGTGAGCTGCAGATGCACGCCATCGGCTGCTACACCACGCACCGGCCCGTGAAGCTCGGCGTCCGCCGCGCCGAGAACCACCTCGCCCAGGCCCGCGAAGCCCTCGCCCGGGCCCAACCCGCGGAACGCAAGGCTGCCGCGCCCGCGCTCCAAGCCGCGTGGGAGAATCTCTGCTTCAACTCCTTCCACGACACGCTCGGCGGCAGTTGCACCCCCAGCGCCGCCAAAGCCGCCGACGACCAGCTCGCCGGTGCCAAGGCCGCCGCCGAAACCATCCTCAGCGAAACCTTCCGCCGCAGCGTCCACGCCCTGCCGCCCGATCGCCGTCAGCGGATGGTGTTTGCGAATTACACCGCCGCAAAATTCTCCGGCTTCGTCGAACACGAGCCGTGGCTCGAATGGACGCACTGGAAACCCGACTGGTGCCTCCTCGACGAGCGGGGCCGCCTCGTGCCGCACCAGCTCATCGAGCCCGAGACGCTCATGCCCGACACCATGCGGGTGCTCTTCCCCCTTGATCTCACGCCCGGCGCACTGGGCACCGTGCGCATCGCCCGCAACCTCACGGGCAAAACGGCCGCGCTCAAGGGCGCCGCGCCGGACTTCACTCTCACCGTCGCCGCCGACGGCCGCGGCACGCTCCGCACGCCGGACGGCGCCGACTGTCCGCTGCCCGAGCTGCGCCTGATCGAGGACAAATCCGACACCTGGTCGCACGGTCTCGACCGCTTCGCCGGCCCGCAGCTCGACCACGCCCACTGGGATGAACCCGAGCTCATCGAACGCGGGCCGCTGCGCCAGCTCTGGCGATTGACCGGCCGCATCGGCGCCAGTCGTCTCTGCGCCGACTGGCGCCGCTACCGCGGGCAGAATTTCTACGAACTGCGCCTGCGCGTCACCTGGCACGAGCATCACCGCCTCCTGCGCCTCTCCTGGGCTCCCGGCGCCGCCATCACCTCACGCGAAGACGGCATTCCCGGCGGTGGCCTGCCGCGCGCCAGCGATGGCCGCGAGCTCCCGCTGCGCGACCGTTCCCTGCTCAGGCTCGCCGATCACACCCGCGCCGGCGTGGTGGCACCCGAGGTGTTCGCCGTCAGCGGCGACGAACGCGAGGTCCACCTCACCCTGCTGCGTTCCTGCCCCTTCGCCCATCACGATCCGAGGATCCTGCCGCCCAAGCTCGAACACTACGCCTGGCAGGACCAGGGCGAACACACCTTCCTCTTCCGTTACTTCCCCGCCGGCAAGGTCACGGCCGGCGAACTCGACCGCCACGCCCTGCACCTGCAGCAACCGCCCGTCGCCGCCGACCTCACCCGCGGCATGCCCCACCGCCCTTTCAAGGACCAGCCCGGCTGGCCGGAATGAACTTGGGCGCTTGAGCACATTCCAGCGAGTATCCAGCCTCACCGCATGCAAGCCCACGCTGCCGCCACGGTGCTGATGGTCACCGACCTCGAACGCTCGCTGCGCTTCTATCTGGATGGGCTGGGCTTCGAGCAGGAGTTCCGTTTCGGCAACTATGTCGGGCTTAAATACGGCCCGGTGCAGATCCACCTCTCCCAGGTTGGGAACCCCGACGCCAAGCCGGCCGGGTCGGGTTCGGTTTATCTGTTTTGCGACGAAGTGGACGAGTATCACCGCGCCCTCACCGCCAAAGGCATCGCGGCCGAGGCCCCGCCGCGCGACTATGATTACGGCATGCGGGATTTTTGCGTGCTTGATCCCGACGGCAACCGCATCGGCTTCGGCACCGAGTCCAAAAAAGGCTGAAACCGGCCCGCGCCCGGCGGCGCCTCTCCGCCGTTGACCACCCCGGCCCCGCGGCGCTACTCTCCGGCCGCGCCGGATCGCACCCCGCGCTCCGGTGGCGTTTCCCCAACCTCAACCCGGAGATTCCCATGCCACCCCTGCATGCCCTCATCCCGTGGGCGGAAGCCCGCCGCGACGCCTGGCTCGACTGCATCCGCATCTACCTCGGCCTCGGGCTGCTCGCCCGCGGCGTCATGCTGGTGTTCAACATCCGCACCGACTTCGTCCTCGACATGCTTTCCCGCACCGGCAGCGACTGGCTCGCCACCGGCCTGCTGCTGCACTACGTCGCGCTGGCCCATTTCGTGGGTGGCATCCTGCTGGCGATCGGATTCCTGACCCGCATCGCCGCCCTCGTGCAGGTGCCCATCTTGGCCGGCGCGGTGTTCATCGTGCACCGCCAGGACGGGCTTTTCGCGCTCGGCCAGTCGCTGGAGTTTTCGGCGCTCGTGCTGTTCCTGCTCATTGTGATCGCCATCAGCGGCGGCGGCCCGCTCTCACTCGACCGGGTGGTTTTCGGCGAAAGGAAGCCGTCCGCCCCGGCCGCCTGATCCCGGCAATCGGACTTGGCACCGCAGCCGGAAGCCGCAGGTTTCCGGCCATGCGCACGGCCATCCTCGGCAACTCCGGCTCCNNCCGGCCGGTGCTGGACTTGGACACCTTGGTCTGGGCGCCGGACCAAGTCGCCGTGCCGCGCGATCCGGCGACCGTGCAGCGTGACCTCGCCGCGTGGCTCGATGCGCACGAGCACTGGATCATCGAGGGCTGCTACGGCGACCTGATCACCGTTGCGCTCACCCGGCGGCCCGAGCTGATTTTTCTGAACCCCGGCGAAGCGGTTTGCCGCCGACACTGCGAGTCGCGTCCCCATGAGCCGCACAAATATGCGACCCAGGCCGAGCAGGACGAAAAACTGGCCTTCCTGCTGGATTGGGTGACGGACTACTACCACCGCGACGGCCCGATGTCGCTGCGCGGCCACCGCGCGGTCTTCGATCGCTACACCGGCCCCAAACGCGAACTCACCACCGCAGCGGACTGAGCCGCGGCGCGCTCACCTGCCGAGCAACCGCTGGAACTCCGTCTCGTCGATGACGGGCACACCGAGTTCCCTGGCCTTGTCGAGCTTCGAGCCCGCCTCGGCACCGGCGAGGACGTAGCTGGTCTTCTTGCTGACGCTGCCGCTCACCTTGCCGCCGGCCGCGAGGATCTTCTGCTCGGCCTCCTCGCGTTTCATCGTGGGCAGCGTGCCGGTAAGGACGAAGGTTTTCCCCGTGAACACGCCCGCAGCGACCACGGTGCCCTGTGGATCGATGCCGAGCTGCTGCAGCTTGGCCAGCAACCGCTTGCCCGGCACGCTGGCAAAAAACTCCACCACGCTCGCCGCCACGGCCGGGCCGATGTCCGAGGGCACACCGGCCAGCGGACCGGCATCAAGCCCGGCGATTTCGGCATCAAGCCGCACGCACAGCTCCTTGCGCCGCGCCCTGTCCTCGTCGGACTTGGCCGGATTTTTCCGCGAACTGGGCGCCTGCAGCTCCCGCTCGGCCGCAAGCCCGGCCTTTTGCAAAACCGCGCGCAGGAGCGCCGAGTCGGCCAGCTCCGTAAAGTTGCGGTGCCGCCGGCCAAGTTCGCGGGCAGTGGTCTCGCCCACGTCGGGCACGCTGAGCGCGTAGAGCCACTTCTCCAGCGGCAGCGCCCGGGCGGCCTCGCGCGCGGCCACGACCTTGGCGGCGTTTTTCTCGCCGAACACACGCGGTTTCTCCGCCGTGCCGAGGTTCAGCGTCGCCAGTGTTTCCTGGGCAACATCGTAAAGGTCGGGCGGATCCTGCACATGGCCGAGCTCGACCAGTTTTTCGGCCACCACGCCGCCGACGCCGTCGATGGCGAGGGCTTTCCGGCTGCAAAAGAATCCAAGCCGGCCGGTGCGCTGCGCGGAGCAGTCGTAATTCTGGCATTTCCACGCCACGCCCTGCGCCTCTTCGTCGGCCACGGCGAGCTTGGCGATTTTGCCGCCGCACACCGGGCACTTGTGCCCCACGGCGGCCGGCAGGTCGAACTCCGGCGCGCCGGGCAGGCGCTCTTCCGGGAATGAACGCAGCACCGCCGGGATGACCTCGCCAGCCTTCTCGATCTCGACGAGGTCGCCGACGCGGATGTCTTTGCGGCGGATCTCCTCCTCGTTGTGCAGCGTGGCGCGGGCGATGGTGCTGCCCGCGAGAAACACCGGTTCCAGCTCGGCCACCGGACTGAGGATGCCGGTCTTGCCAACCTGGATGGTGATGGCCTTGAGCCGGGTGCGCGCGGTGTCGGGCTTGTATTTGTAGGCGATGGCCCAGCGCGGGGCCTTGTCGGTCGCGCCCACCTCGCGCTGCAGCGCCATGTCGTCAAGCTTCACCACGGCGCCGTCGGTTCCGTAGGCAAAGCTGCGGCGCAACGCATCGAGTTCCCCGATGGACGCCCAGACCTCGTCAATGCCGAGCGCATGCCAGATGCGCTCGACGTGCGGCAGGCCCCAGGCCTTGAGCCGCTCGTGCAGCCGGGCCTGCGTCGTGACCACGGCCGGTTCACAATGGCCGAGACTGTAGAGGACGATCGAGAGTTTGCGGCGGGCCACTTCCGCGGCATCGAGCTGCTTGATGGTGCCGGCGGCGGTGTTGCGCGGATTCGCGTAAAGCTCCTCGCCGGCGGCGGCGCGCTCGGCGTTGATGCGCTCGAACTCGGCCGCGGTCAGGTAAATCTCGCCGCGGATCTCGACAACGTCGGGCATCACCGTGCCGCGCACTTTTTTCAGCTCACGCGGCAGCGAGGCGATGGTGCGCACATTGGCCGTGACGTCGTCGCCCTTGTCGCCGGTGCCGCGGGTGACGGCGCGGACGAAGCGGCCCTGTTCATAGGTCAGGCTCACGGCGAGCCCGTCGATCTTGGGCTCGACCGTGTAATGCAGGTCTTCCGTCCCCAGCAACCGGACCATGCGGGTGTGGAAGGCGCGCACCTCTTCCTCGCTGTAGGTGTTGTCGAGGCTGAGCATCTTCTGCCGGTGCGCGACCTCCCGGAAGCCCTGCACACGGTCGTCGCCGACCCGCTGCGTGGGCGAATCGGCGGTGGCAAAGAGCGGGAACTCCGCCTCCAGTTCGGCCAGCTCGCGCTTCAGCCCGTCGTAGGCGAAATCGGTGATCTCCGGCTTGGCCTGCCGGTAGTAGCGCTCGTCGTGCCGCGCGACGTCGGCGCGGAGCTGGGCGATGCGTTGCTGGGCCTCGGCGGGGGTCATGACGGTTGATTTGGAACCACGGCCGGACCGTTTTCAACCCGGCGTTGGGTTCCGGTCAGCGGAGTCTCCAGCCACCGCCGGTAAAAACTCCACCGGACGTAGAGGTTCACCGCCACAAGGGCGCCCAGGGTGTCGGCCACCCAGTCGGCCACCTCCACCATCCGGCCCGGCGTGAAGCTCTGGCGCCATTCGTCCGCAAAGCCGTAGCCCGCGACGAGCAACACCGCCACCCAGGGCCGGCAGCCCGTGCGCACCACCAGGGTGCCGAGCAGGCCGAACACTAGGAAATGGCCCACCTTGTCGATCCCGACGACATCCGGCGCCGCCACCTCGCCGCGGCCCGAGGCGACGAAGATCAACGCCGCCAGCGTCAGCGGCCAGAGCCAGAGGATTGCGGTGCGGGAGGATGCCATGGTGCGCCCTGCCACGTTCGCGGACCCGCCCGGGCCGACAAGCCAATCCTGCCGCAGGAAGCCGCCAAAAATACCACTTGCCACCACCGCCCGCATCCCGCTTTGTGACCGTTCTCTTGTTTCGGGCCGTAGCGTAGCCTGGTAGCGCGCTTGCATGGGGTGCAAGAGGTCGTGAGTTCGAATCTCACCGGCCCGACCATTTTGCCGCAGCGGTTGCATTTCCGTCTGCGGCTTTTTTGTGCCCCAGTTCCATCCCATTTCCGGGAATCGCGCCTCCCGTTTACGAAAGCAAACGTCGGTGATTCTCCGGTCTGAAAAGTTGTGGAAAAATTTTATCCATTGGTTTTCATTGAGTTGCGAAAACAAAAATCAGTTGGCACGGCCCGTGCAGTCATGGTGGCAACTTCAAACTCATCATGAACCACTCCCTCATCAAGAACCTCACGTTCAATCTCGCCACCGGCGCCCTCGCGTTCGCGGTGTTTACCTACACGAGCCTCAGTGCCGAGACGGCCATCAGTCTGTTCGCCATCTCCGGCCTCATCGGCATCATCCTGCACGATTACCGGCAACCCCGCGAATCCCGGTTCGAACCGGCCCGGATCGCCGCCCCGGCCAAGCGCACCGCTTGCCGTCGCCGCGTCGCCGCCCTCGTCGCCGCCTGAGCCGCCCCGGCAGCTTGACAGGTCCGCGCCCCGCCGCGTCACTCGCTCCCGTCCATGGCCGCCCCGGAATCCTCCGCCCCGCGCATCCTCATCGCCGACGACCAGCCCGATGTGCTGGAGGCCCTGCGGTTGCTGCTGAAGTGCGAGGGTTACCAGATCGAGGCCGTCAAATCTCCCGCCGCCGTCATCAAGGCCGTCGAGGCCCGCGATTTCGCGATGGCGTTGATCGACCTGAACTACGCCCGCGACACCACCAGCGGGCAGGAGGGCCTGGACCTCCTCAACAAGCTCCAGACCATTGATTCCTCCCTGCCCGTGGTCGTGATGACCGCCTGGGCCAGCGTGGATGTCGCCGTCGAGGCCATGCGCCGCGGCGCCCGCGATTTCGTGACCAAGCCCTGGGACAACCCGCGGTTGCTCGCCATCGTCAAAAACCAGATCGAGCTCGGCAGCGCCGTGCGCGCCTACCGCCGGCTCGAACAGGAAAACCAGCTTTTGCGCGGCAAGGACGGCCCCACCCTCATCGCCGGCTCCGCCGCCATGCGCCCGGTGCTCGAGATCATCGCCCGGGTGGGCCCCTCCGACGCCAACGTGCTCATCACCGGCGAAAACGGCACCGGCAAGGGCGTCGTCGCCCGCGCCCTGCACGCCGTGAGCGTGCGCAGCGCCCAGCCTTTCATCTCCGTCAACATGGGCGGCCTCCCCGAGGGCGTCTTCGAGAGCGAGCTCTTCGGCCACGTGCGCGGCGCCTTCACCGACGCGAAGGCCGACCGCGCCGGCCGCTTCGAGCTCGCCGAGGGCGGCACGCTGTTCATGGACGAGATCGGCAACATCCCCATGAGTCAGCAGGCAAAGATCCTGCGCACCATCGAGACCGGGGAGTTTGAGCGCGTCGGCTCGTCGAAGACCCATCACGCCAACGTCCGCCTCATCTCCGCCACCAATGCCGACCTGCCGGCCGAGGTGACCGCCGGCCGCTTCCGGCAGGATCTGCTTTTCCGGCTCAACACCATCCACATCCATCTGCCGCCGCTGCGCGACCGCCGCGAGGACATCGCCCTGCTCGCCCAGCATTTTCTCAAGGCCCACGTGGAGCGCTACCGCAAGGCCATCACCGGTTTCGACGACGCCGCGCTTGAAACCATGCGCGCCTACGCCTGGCCTGGCAACGTCCGCGAACTCGACCACGCCGTCGAGCGCGGCGTGCTCATGGCCCAGGGCAAGGTGGTCCGCGCCGCCGACCTCGGGCTCAACGCCGGCCAGGCCGCGCCGAGGCTGGAGGAGATGAGCATCGAGGAGGTCGAAGCCTTCCTGATCAAGAAGACCCTCGCCCGCTGCAACGGCAACGCCCGCCAGGCCGCCGAGGAACTCGGGCTCAGCCGCAGCGCGTTCTACCGCCGGCTCGAAAAATACGGACTCTGAGTTTGGCCGCAAAGAGGCGCAGAAAGCGCAAAAAACAATCCAACCTGCCTTGGGATTGTTTTGCGCCTTATGCGCCTTTTTGCGGCCATTCTGCACCCCAAAATATGAAAGACCCCATATTCCAGCTCTGCGATCAAGTCCGCGAAACCAGCTTCGCCCTGCACCGCCATCTCCGCCACGGCCATGTTGAAAAAGTTTACGAGAACGGCCTCGCCCATCGTCTGCGCAAGCAACACCTCCCCGTCATCCAGCAGCACCCGCTCAATGTCCTGGACGAGGATGGCACCTTGCTGGGCGAATTCTTCGCTGATCTTTTCGTCGATCAGCATCTTGTCATCGAACTGAAGGCGGTGCGCACATTGGTTGACGAACACGTTGCCCAGCTCCTCGGTTATTTACGCGCTTCCCGCATTGAGCATGGTCTTCTCATCAATTTCGGTTCTCCCAAGCTCGAAGTCCGCAAATACGCCCTCTCCGATCCTCTCTGACTTTTGCGCCTTCTGCGCCTTTTTTCGGCCATCTCACCATGCCCAAGCCCCATCGTCGCATGCCCGGCAGCTTCATCCAAAAGCTTAAAGCTTAGCGCTTGCTGCTTACTGCCATGGCAAAGCCATCCCGCCGCCTCTCCCACGAAAACGCCGTCTTCGCGCAGGCGCTCCTTGCCGGGTTGCCGGCGATCATCGTCGCCACGGTCCTCATCTGGCAGGGTGATTTTCCCGCGCGCGTGCAGTGGACGCTCGGCGTGCTCGTCTTCGGCTCCTGGCTGGGTTTCGCCGCCGCCGCCCGCATGCGCGTGGTGCGCCCGCTCCAGACCATGGCCAACCTGCTCTCCGCGCTGCGCGAGGGCGACTTCTCCGTCCGCGCCCGCGGCGCCCGGCGCGACGAGCCGCTCGGCGATGTCCTTGCCGAGATCAACATTCTCAGCCGCACCCTGCAGGACCAGCGCATTGGCGCCATGGAGGCCACCGCGCTGCTCCGCACCGTGATGGAGGAGATCGACGTGGCCATCTTCGCCTTCGACGAATCCGGCACCCTGCGCCTCGCCAATCCCGCCGCCCAAAACCTGTTGGACAAACCCGCCGAACGCATCCTCGGCCGCGCCGCCGCCGAACTCGGCCTCACGGAATGTCTCGAAGGCGAGACCGGCCGCATCATCAACATCAACTTTCCCGGCAAAGCCGGCCGCTGGGGCATGCGCCGCACGCTCTTCCGCGAAGGCGGCCGCCCCCACCAGCTCGTCGTCATCGGCGACCTCAGCCAGGCGCTCCGCGAGGAGGAGCTCAAGGCCTGGCAACGCCTCGTGCGCGTGCTCGGCCACGAGCTCAACAACTCGCTCGCGCCCATCAAGTCGCTCGCCGGCAGCCTCGGCGCGTTGCTCCGCCGGGAAAAGCGCGCCCCGGATTGGGAAGCCGACATGCGCTCCGGCCTCGAGATCATCGAATCCCGCTCCGAGGGCCTCAGCCGCTTCATGCAGGCTTACGCCAAGTTTGCCAAGCTGCCCGCGCCCGCCATCGCGCCCTGCGAGATCGCCCCGCTCGTGCAGCGCATCACCGCTCTGGAAACGCGTTTGTCCGCAACCATCCTCGGCGGCGACGACCTCACCATTGGGTGCGACGCGGCCCAGATCGAGCAGGTGCTGATCAACCTCGTGAAGAACGCGGTCGAGGCGGCGCTGGAAATGCGCACCGCCGGCCACCCGGAGGCCGGCGTGCGCATCGCCTGGAGCCGGCAGGGCAAGGTGTTTGAACTCCGGGTCGAGGACGACGGGCCCGGCATCGCCAACGCCACCAACCTCTTCGTGCCCTTCTTCACGACCAAGCCCGCCGGCTCCGGCATCGGCCTGGTCCTCTGCCGCCAGATCGCCGAAAACCACGGCGGCTCGCTCGTGCTCAAGAACCGCACCGACGCCTCCGGCACCATCGCCTCCCTCCGCCTGCCGGCGTGAAGCCAGTAGCCACGAGCGTGAGCGAGTGGACCCAACGGTCTGCAAGCTTACCGCTTAAAGCCTATGGCTTACCGCTGCTCCTCACTCACTCCGCAGCGCCACCATCGGATCGACCTTCGTCGCCCGCCTCGCCGGCAGCCAGCAAGCTAGCTGGGCGGTCAAGCCCAGTGTCAGCACTGTGACCACAAACGCCGCAGGATCGAGCAGCGGCACGATGAACACCTTGCTCGTAACCACCCGGGCCAGCGCAAAGACCATACCGGCCCCGAGCAGGAGGCCGATACCAAGCAGCATCCCGCCCTCACGTAACACGAGGCGCAACACGTCGCCGGGCTGCGCGCCGAGCGCCATGCGGATACCGAACTCACGCGTGCGCTGCGCCACCTGATAGGCCAGCACGCTGTAGATGCCGACGCAGGCCATCGCCAGACCGAGCGCCGCCAGGCCGGTAAAGAGCGTCATGTTGAACCGCGGCTGCTTGATTTGCTCGTCAAGCAGCGCTGCCGCCGTCGTCGATCTGGAAAGCGGCAGGTTGGGATTGATCTCGCGCATCTGAGCACGAATGACGTTGAACAGGCTGTCCGGATCGACGCGGCTTCGGACCGTGAACCCGGGCGATCCCCGCCTGAACAAGGTATAGGGTATGAATACACTGGGAGGCACCTTGCCGAGCAGGTCGTGGTTGCGCGTGTCACCCATGATGCCGATGACCGTAACGATGCCCGCGTCGGGCGTGGACGGAGACTCGGGCGTGCTGCCGGGCGGCATCAGCATGCTAAGGTGCATGGTCCGACCAACGGGGTCCTCGCCCTGCGGCCACAGCCGGGCCAAGGTCTCGTTGATCAGTGCGACCGGGCGAGCGCCGATGATGTCGCGCGGTTCGAGGTCAGCCCCCCGCAGCAACGGGATGCCCATCATGGCGCGATAGTTGGCGCTCATGACACCAAACGCCGCCTGTCGTGTCTCGATCGACGGGACTCCGGGAATCGTAAAATCCGTTTTCCACGCCCGGTAGGGGGTGACTCCGATCGCCACGTCGGTCACACCGGGCAGGCTGGCCACGCTGTCGCGCAACCTGCCGGCGATTGCGTGACGCGATTCAGGGGTCGTAAACTCCTTCGCCGGCAGCGGCACGATAAACTCCAACGTATGGTCGCTATGGAACCCGGGATCGACACTCGTGAGCTTGACGAAGCCACGTATCGTTAGGGTGGCGCCAAAGAGCAGGACGACCGAAAGCATGACCTCGAACACGACGAGCGAGCGACCAACCACGCGCTGACGCCGGCTCGTGCCCGCCGCACTCCCCCCTTCCTTCAAGGCCTCGTTGGGGTTGGCTCGGCTGCATTGGAAAACTGGAGCCAGCCCGGCAAGAATGCCGGTCAACACGGAGACCCCGACGGCAAAGGCAAGCACCTGGCCGTTCATCCTCACCATGGCCGAGGGCGGGATAAACTGTTCCGGAACCAGATGCATGATGCCGTTCGTCAAACCCCATGAAAGCAGACAGCCCAATACGCCACCGGCCAGGGCCAGCACGACACTCTCGGTGAGCAACTGCCGCGCGATGCGGCCGCGGCCCGCCCCCAACGACAGGCGGATGGCCAGTTCGCGCCGGCGTGCACTGCCGCGGGCCAACTGCAAATTGGCCACATTGGTGCAAGCGATCAGCAAGAGAAAGCCAACGGCGCCCAGCAGCAGATAGAGGCTCGCGCTGAAATTGCCTTGGGCGATGGAAATGTCGATCACGTTGGGTAACTGCACCGACACCTCCCCAGAGCCAAAGCGCTTGGGGTTCTCCCGCGCCAGCCGCTGATAGAGTGTGGCCAACTGGTCGCGGGCCACTTCCGGGGTGTAACCTGGTTTGAGGCGGATGTTGGTGTTGATCCATAGTGAGCCTGCGTCTGGCCCCACCGGAATCCACCGGGCATCGGAGTTCGGTCCCAGCGGGATAAACAAGCCGTCGTGGGTCTCCCACTTGAAACGCGATGCCGAGACACCGATAATGGTATAGACTTCATCGTTGAGTTTCAGCGTGCGGCCCAGCACGTCCGGGTCGCCCTGAAAGAGCCGTTGCCACGCCCGGTAAGTGAGCACACACACCTGCGCCGGATCACCGCTGGAAGAGATGTCCGATGGGCCGATGCCGCGGCCAAGCAAGGCCGGCATCCCGAGAAACTGCCAGGCACTATCCGACATAAACACCACCCGGATCGATTCGGCATTGATGTCGCCGGTGGCGTTCGCCGTTGTCCATCCCGACGCCATCGCCTCCTGCACGCACGGCAGTTTCGCCACCTCCGGATAGTCGGTGTAGCGCGTGGCAAAGCTGCGCTGGCCCTCGACATCCCGGATCGATGGCGCCCATATCCCACGCGAGTCCTTATACGGAAACGGATCGAGGACGACATTGTAGGTGATGTTAAATATTGCCGTGCTCGCACCGATGCCGAGCGCTAGCGTGGTCACCGCCACTGCCGCGAAGCCGCGCTCCTTGCCCAACTGGCGAAAGGCAAAACGCAGATCGCGACCCATATCGAACAACCAGCCCCAGCCGCGCTCATCCCGCGCCCGCTCCTTGATCTGCTCCACCCCGCCAAACGCCCGCCGCGCCGCGTATCGCGCCTCTTCCGGCGACATCCCCGCCGCGATATTGCGCTCCGTCAGCCCGTCGAGATGCGCCTGCATCTCTGCGGCCATCTCGCGCTCTAAGCGGCTGCGCGAAAACAGTGAGCGCAGCTTGGACCAGAGATTCATGGAGTTTGGGTTATTGGCTTACCGCCTATCGCTTAAAGCTTACCGCTTTCAGCGCTTCACACCTTCGCCAGCACCTGGTTGATCGCCGCGGTCATGCGCGCCCAGTGCTCCGTCTCGGCCTCCAGTTGTTTCCTCCCGGCGGCGGTCAGCCGGTAGAACCGCGCTTTGCGGTTGGATTCCGAAATTCCTTCCTCCGCCTTGATCCAGCCCTGCGCCTCCAGCCGGTAAAGCGCCGGGTAGAGCGAACCCTGCTCCACGCGCAGCACTTCGTCGGACATTTGCTGGATGCGGTCGGCGATGCCGAGGCCGTGACGCGGCTCGAGCTGGATTGCCTTCAGGATCAGCATGTCGAGCGTGCCGTAAACGAGATCGGGTTTTTCTTTGGCCATAATGAATAGATGCCTAGTCCATCTAGGCGTGATCCAGAAACGCAGTCTCTCCTAGACTGTCAAGGCGGGAAACAGAGTAGCCGCAAAAGACCCAGAATGCGCAAAATCAGGCCAATTGATTCGGCGAAAGATTTACCGCTGTAGCCATGAGCGTGAGCGAATGGCTGCGGCCCTGTTCAGTTTTGCGCTTTCTGCGCTTTTTTGCGGCCAATCCCTCACAGCGCCCGCGACTGGCCGCCGTCCACGGCGAGGGTCTGGCCGGTGACATAGGAGGCCTCGTCCGAGAGGAGAAACGCCACCACGTCGGCCACCTCGCGCTGGTGGGCGGGCCGGCGCATCGGCACCTCGCGCCGGATGTCCTCCCGCACGTTGGCCGGGTCGTGATCGAAGACGACGTTAGGCGCCACGCAGTTCATGCGGAGGTTCTTCTCGGCGAATTTTTGCGCGAACAGTTTCGTGTAGGCCGACAGCGCCGCGCGCATCGTGCTGGCCACCGGAAAGCGCAGGTCGGGCTCTTTGCCGTCCGATCCGGAAATATTCACGAACGCCCCGCCACCTTGCGCCAGCATGATCGGCGTCACCAGCTGGCTCATGCGGATCACGCTCTGGACATACATCTCGAAAACCTCCTGCCACTGCTCGTCAGGGATGGACAACAATTCACCTCCCGCCGGGTGACCGGAATTGTTCACGACGGCATCAATCCGGCCGTAGCACGCATGCGTCTCCCGCACCAACCGCTCCAAGTCCGCCTGCACGCTCACCGAGCCTTGCACCGCCAGCGCATCAAGTTCCTGCGCGATGTCATGAATTCGTTCACTGCGCGACATCACGGCCAGCCGATACCCGCGCGCTTTGAGGGCCCGGGCGCAGGCGGTGCCAATGCCACGGCTCGCGGCCGTAACGATCGCGATTTTGCCGAAGGATTCCATGACCGGCTTAAAAGGCCGCACCCGAGCACGGGCACAAGCCTGCAGGTCCGACTTCCCTGCCCGACATCCCATTATTGGGACGCCACAATCCCGCGTTCGACGCGGCACCTGTAGTCCAAAAACATGTGTATAATTTTATCATCATAAATCCCAATGCTTTGCGCAATATTTCATCCGCTGGCACAGGGCCTGCAATCAGGGTGCCAACAATGGACATCCCGCGCCCCGACCAATCCAAGGCCAAACGCAAAAAGCGCATCATCTACGGCGGCGTCGCCGCGATCGCGCTCGTTGGCATCACCGTCCTCCTCGGCCGGCTGAAGCCCGCCGCCCCCACCGTCGAGCGCAACCTCGTGTGGGTGGACACCGTCAAGCAGGGCCAGATGCTCCGGCAGGTCCGCGGCCTCGGCACCCTCGTGCCGGAGGAGATCCGCTGGATCGCCGCCCGCACCCAGGGCCGGGTGGACCGCATCATCCTGCGCCCCGGCGCCGAGGTCACCCCCGACAGCGTGATTCTCATCCTCGCCAATCCCGATGTCGAGCAGGCCGCCGCCAACGCCGACTCGCAGCTCGGCGCCGCCGAGGCCGCCCTCGCCAACCTGCGCGTGCAGCTCGAGCGCGACGTGCTCGCCGCCGAGGCCGCCGCCGCCAACGCCAAGGCCGATTTCGAACAGTCCCGCCTGCGCGCCGAGGTGAACGAACAGCTCTTCAAGGACGGCCTCGTTTCCCAGCTGGAGCTGCGCCTCTCGCAGGTCACCGCCGAGCAGGCCGCCACGCGCCATGCCATCGAGCAGAAGCGCTTCGCCTTCGCCCAGGAGTCCATCAAGCCCCAGCTCGCCGTGCAGGAGGCCGAGGTCGCCCGCCTGCGTTCGCAGGCCCGGTTGCGCCACGACGAGCTCGACGCGCTGCAGGTCCGCTCCTCGATGACCGGCGTGCTCTCCGCCCTCCCGGTCGAGGTCGGCGCGCAGGTGCAGCCCGGCACCAACCTCGCCCGTGTCGCCGACCCCACCCGCCTCAAGGCCGAGATCCGCATCGCCGAGACCCAGGCCAAGGACATCGCCATCGGCCTGCCCGCGACGATCGACACGCGCAATGGCGTCGTTCCCGGCCACGTCGCCCGCATCGACCCCTCCGTCCAGGCCGGCACCGTGACGGTGGACGTGATCATCGACGGCCCCCTGCCCCGCGGTTCGCGCCCCGACCTCTCGGTGGACGGCACCATCGAACTCGAGCGGCTCGACAACGTCGTCAACGTCGGCCGGCCGGCCTTCGGCCAGGAGCGCAGCACGGTCGGCATCTTCCGGCTCGATCCCGACGGCAGCCATGCCACCCGCACGCAGGTCCAGCTCGGCCGCAGCTCGGTCAACACCATCGAAATCATCAGCGGCCTCCAGCCCGGCGACCGCGTCATTCTCTCCGACATGTCCCAGTGGGACAGCGCCGACCGCATCAAGCTGCGCTGATTTCACCCGCCCTGTAACTTTCACACTTTCACCGTGTTTTCGTTCAAGATGCTTCCCGCCGTCATCATCCTGGTATTGCTGTCCGCCCTCGTGGCCACCGACCCCGACCACGGGGCGGACGAGCGGTGATTTTTGCCAAAGAGACACCAACACCCGGAGCCCCATCTGTCGCCCAAATCTCCTGTATCAAACGCCTGATCCCAACCACAACCTCCCTCCGCGCCTCCGCCGCAACCCACTCCATCCCACAATGAATACTGAAACCCTGATCAAACTCGACGGTGTCACCAAGGTCTTCCTGACCGACGAGGTCGAGACCCACGCCCTTTCCGGCATCCACATGGAAATCCGGCAGGGGGAATACGTCTCCATCGCCGGCCCCTCCGGCTGCGGCAAGTCCACCCTGCTCTCCATCCTCGGTCTGCTCGACACGCCGACGGACGGCACCTACCTCCTCAACGGCCGGCCCGTCCAGGGCCTCTCGCTCCCCGAGCGCGCCCGCATCCGCAACCGCGAGATCGGTTTCATTTTCCAATCCTTCAACCTCATCGGCGACCTCACTGTGTATGAGAACGTCGAGCTGCCGCTCACCTACCGCGGCATGCCCGCGGCCGAGCGCAAGGCCGCCGTCACCGAAGCTCTCGAGAAGGTCGGCATGGCGCACCGCGCCAAGCACCTGCCCTCCCAGCTCTCCGGCGGCCAGCAGCAGCGCGTCGCCGTGGCCCGCGCCCTCGCCGGCAAGCCCGCCGTCCTCCTCGCCGACGAGCCCACCGGCAACCTCGACTCGAAGAACGGCGACGCCGTCATGCAGCTCCTCGCCGAGCTGCACAAGGGCGGCGCGACCATCGTGATGGTGACCCACGACGTGCGCTTCGCGCGCCACGCCGACCGCACCATCCACATCTTCGACGGCCGCGTCGTCGAGGAGCAGGTCGAGGCCACAGCCTGACGACCGACCTGCTCAAAGCGGGTTAAATCGTTCTCGTTATCGTAATCTTGATCGTTCCGTTCTCTCCCCTCGAGGCCGCTCGGCCAAGATTACGGGAACGATTAAGAGAACGAGAACGATCCCGTTCGGCCATTCAGGCTTTCAGTCCTTCCGCCTTTTCCCTCCGTGCTCCACGACCTCCGCTTCGCGCTCCGGCTGCTGCTGAAAAATCCGGGCACCACGCTGGGGGCGATCATCGCGCTCGGCTTCGGCATCGGTCTTTCGACCGCCATCTTCAACGCGTTCAGCGCGGTGATGCTGCGGCCCTTCCCGCACATCCAGGACGAGCACCGGCTGGTCTTCGTCAACAGCCACGCGCTGAACCAGCCCGACGGCTACTACGAGCTGTCGATGCCCGACTTCCTCGACCTGCGTGAGCAGGCGCAGACGCTCACCGGCCTCACCACGGCCACGGGCAAGACGGTCATCCTGGGCGAAGGCGACAGACCCGAGCGCCTCATGGGCGCCGACATCTCCGCCGAAGCGTTCACGATGCTCGGCGTGCGTCCCGTGCGCGGGCGCGTGTTCACGCCGGCCGACGTCGAGCCGGATGCGCCCGCGACCGCCATCCTCAGTTACGCCGTCTGGCAACGCCGGTTTGGCGGCAGCGACGACGTCATCGGCCGCACGGAAAACATGAACGGCAAGCCCACGACCATCATCGGCGTGCTGCCGGCAGGATTCGGCTTTCCCGACAACCACGAAATTTGGACCCCCATCTTCTACAAGTCGGACGCCACGGATCGCGGCAGCCACAATCTCAGCGGCTGGGCGCGTTTGCGCGATGGCGTGACGCTCGACGAAGCCCGCGCCGAGGTCGCCGCCATAGGCGCCCGGCTCGCCCTCGAGCACCCGACCACCAACGAGGGCAAGGGTTTCGCGCTGCGCCTCGTGCGCGAGGAAGCCGTCGCGGACACCGCGCTCTTCATGCACCTCATGCTCGGCGCGGCGATCTTCGTCCTGCTCATCGCCTGCGCCAACGTCGCCAATCTCCTGCTCGCCAAGGCCGCCGGCCGCTCCCATGAGATCGCCATCCGGGTCTCGGTCGGCGCCACGCGGCCGCGCATCATCCGGCAGGTGCTGACCGAGAGCCTGTTGCTCGGGCTGCTCGGCGGCGGGCTTGGCCTTTTGGTCGGCGTCTGGGCCAACAGCCTCATCCTCAGCGCCGTGCCGGACGTGGAGATTCCGTTCTGGATGTCGTTCGACTTCGACTGGCGGGTCTTCGGTTTCGCGGCCGCAGCCGCAATGGTCTCGTCGTTGCTGTTTGGTCTTTTCCCCGCCCTGCAGGCCGGTCGCAGCACCGCGCTGGAAATCAAGGAGGGCTCGCGCGGCTCCACCGGCGGCCGGCGCTCGCGCACGCTGCATCAGGCGCTGGTGATTGCGCAGGTCGCGCTCTCCACCGTGTTGCTCATCGGGGCCGGCCTGTTCGTCCGCAGCTTCCTCAAGCTGCAGGCCACCCCGTCCGGCTACGATGCCGCCGGCCTGATCACGTTCCGCGTCGGCCTCCCGCCCGGGCAGTTCCCCGATGCGGCGGAGAACCGGCGCTTCTTCGAGCAGGTCAACGCCCGGCTCGCCGAGGTGCCGGGAGTCGTGTCGGTCGGCTCGACCTCGCAGTTGCCGAGCGCCGGCAGCAACAGCAACTCCTTCCTCTTCGAGGGGCAGGATTTCCCGCGCAACCTCCACGAATCGACGCAGACCACCGCGCGCACCGTCTCGGCGGATTATTTTTCCACGATGCGTATCCCCGTTTTGCGCGGCCGCGGCTTCGCCGCCACCGACACGCGCGACACCCCGCGCGTGGCCGTGGTGGACCAGCAGTTCGTGGACCGTTGGTGCAACGGTGAAAATCCCATCGGCAAGCGCGTGCGCTTCGGGTTTTCGCCGGACGACACCATCCGCTGGATGACCATCGTCGGCGTGGTCGGCAACGTGCCCTCGCGCATCGACCGCCCCTACGAACGCGGCGCGCTCTACCAATTGACCGAACAGGGCGACCACAATTTTATCTCCTATGTCGTCCGCGTGAACGGCGACCCGACCACCTACGGCCCCGCGTTGCAGCGCGCCGTGATCGCCGCCAAACCGGGCATCCCGATCTACAATGTGATGACGCAAGCGCGCATCGAATCGCTCGCCTACTGGAATCGCCGGTTCTTCGGCCAGATCTTCGGTGCCTTCGGCGCCGGTGCGCTTTTCCTCGCCGCTCTCGGCGTCTATGGCGTGATGGCCTACAACGTCGCCCAGCGCGTGCCCGAGATCGGCGTGCGCATGGCACTCGGCGCCACGGAGGGCGATGTGCTGCGGCTGGTCGGCCGCCAGGGCCTGGCCATTGTCGCCACCGGACTGGCCCTCGGCCTCGCGGCCGCCCTCACGCTCACCCGTCTCATGGCGGCGCTGCTCTACGGCATCAGCCCCAGCGATCCGCCGACCTATTTCACCCTGACCTCTGTGCTTGCGATCGTGGGCCTGATCTCCTGCTGGCTGCCCGCCCGTCGCGCCGCGCGGATCAATCCGCTCGATGCCATCCGCCATGGCTAAAACGGCTTTTATCTCCGCCATCCCATTCCCGGGACCGGTGGGTTTCAGTTTCGCACCATCGGCCATGCACCCGATCGGCAACGATTTTTTTATCCCGTTTCCCGCCTGACACTAACGCAACTTCACTCCACTTGGCACCGCTCCTGCAAAGGATGCTACCAAGCCACCGCAGCCAAAACCCTCCTCCCTCTCTCGTCATGATCATCGAAACTTTCCTCCAGGATCTCCGCGTCGGTGCCCGTGTGCTCATCAAGGAAAAATCCTTCTGCGCCCTCGCCGTCTTCGTCCTCGCGCTCGGCATCTGCGGCGTCACCACGATGTTCAGCGTCGTCAACGGCACGATGCTCCGCGGCTTCTCGTTCCCCAACGCCACCCGGCTGGTGGACGTCAACTTCATCGATCCGTCCACCGCGAATGCTTTCGGCGTCAACGGACGCATCACCGCGATGGACTTCGAGGAGCTGAAAGCGGAGCAGCAGTCCTTCGAGCACATGGCCGCCTACCTCAACGGCTCCACGGTCAACGTGACCATCGACGGCCAGCCGCTGCGTTTCACCGGCGCCTACATGACCGAAAACTTCCTGCGCGCGCTCGGCGTCGCACCGGCGTTGGGCCGCGACTTCACCGCCGAGGACAACCGCCCCGGTGCCGAAAAGGTCGCGCTCATCAGTCACCAAGTCTGGCAGACCAACTTCGGCGGGCGGCCCGACATCATCGGCCGCGCCTTCCGCGTCAACGGCAAGCCCGCCACCGTCATCGGCGTGATGCCGCAGGGGTTTAATTTTCCGCAGAACGAACAGTTCTGGATTCCGCTCTACAGCGAGTTCCCCGTCCAGCCGCGCGCCGAAGCCCGCGCCATCGCTCCCGCCGTGCTCGCCACGCTCAAGCCCGGCGTCTCGCTCGACCAGGCCAATGTCGAGATGGCGGGTATCGCCCGCCGCTTCGCCGAGGCCTACCCCGACACCAACAAACAATTCGCCACCGCGCAGGTGCGCACACTGCTTGAAGCCTTCACTCCAAGCCAGCTCACCGGCATCCTGCTCACGATGCTCGGTTTCTGCGCGGGTGTGCTGCTCATCGCCTGCGTCAACGTGATGAACATGCAGTTCGCCCGCGCCGCCCTGCGCGGCAAGGAACTCGCCGTGCGGTCTTCGCTCGGTGCCACCCGCATCCGGCTCATCCGCCAGATGCTCACCGAAAGCCTGCTGGTGGCCGCCCTCGGTGCGGTCTTCGGGGTCGGCGCCTCGTTTTATCTGGTGGACCTGCTCGGCGCCACCGTGCGCAACATGGACAACCCGCCGCCCTCGTGGATCACCTTCGACATCGACGGACCCGTGCTGGCCTTCACCATCGGCGCCACCCTACTGGCCGCCCTCGTGTCGGGTTTCATTCCCGCCTGGATGTCGTCCCGCGCCAGCGCCGCCGACGCCCTCAAGGAAGGCGGCCGCGGCAACACCTCCCGCACGGTCAACCTCATCACCCGCGGGCTCGTGGTCTTTCAGATCCTGGTCACCTGCATCCTGCTCATCGGCTCGATCCTGCAGGTCCGCTCGATCATCGCGCAGCAGAACATCGACTACGGCTACGACACCCACGGCCTGATGACCGCGCGCATGGGCCTGATGGACGGCGACTATCCCAGTAATGAGGCCCGCCGGCTCTTCTACGACCGGCTCGTGCGCGAGCTCGGCGCCAGCCCCGAGTTCGAGGCCGCCGCGCTCACCAACCGTTTTCGCATGGTCTTTTCCGGCAACGGTCCCATCGAGATCGAGGGCCTCGCCTACAACGACGACCGCGACCGGCCCAATACCAACTTCGAGAGCGTCACCGGCGATTTCTTCACCCTCACGGGCCAGCGCCTCATCGAGGGCCGCACCTTCAACACCGATGATCTCGACCAGCGGCTGCCGGTGGCCGTCGTCAACGCCGCCTTTGCCCGCAAGCATTTCGGCGCCGAGAGCGCCCTCGGCCGCCGGTTCCGCACCTCTGGCAATGGCGGCACGCAGCTCGGCCCGTGGCGCACCATCGTCGGCGTGGTCACGACCGTCCGCATGCTCGGGCCTTTCAACAATCCCAACGTGGATGACTCCGGCTTCTACCTGCCGTTCTATGCCCTGCCCTTCGGGCCGGTGCCGCCCGAGCCGAGCGCCCCGCAATTCGCCACCATCGCCGTGAAGCCGCGCGGCGGCGTGCCTGCGACCGCGCTGGCCAACACCCTGCGCCGCGAGGTCGCCAAGCTGGATCCCAATCTCCCGCTCTATTTCGTGGATACGCCCGCGCGCAACCTCGACGGCTTCGTCGCCCAAAACCGCATCCTCGCCACGATGTTCTCCATCTTCGGCATCGTAGCGGTGGTGCTGGCCTCGGTGGGGCTCTACGGCGTCACCAGCTTCTCGGTCAACCAGCGCACGCAGGAATTCGGCGTGCGCATGGCTCTCGGCGCCGATGCCAATCGCATCCTCGGCATGGTGCTGCAACAAGGTGCCCGGCAACTGGTGCTCGGGCTCGGGCTTGGCCTCGGCCTCGCCCTGCTCATCGCGACGCTGGGTGGCTCCGCCATTCAAAACGTGCTCATCGGCGTCAGCCCACGCGATCCCTTCACCTACCTCGCCGTGGCTGCGCTGTTGATCGTCGTCTCCTTCGTCGCCGCATTCATCCCCGCCCGCCGCGCCACGCGCGTGGACCCGATGATCGCGCTGCGTGCGGAATGAGCGCGTCCCACGCCCGAGCTTTCCTTTACCATGCTCTCCGACCTCAAGTTCGCCCTCCGCTCCCTCCTCAAGGCACCCAGCTTCACGATCATCGCGGTGCTCACCATGGCGGTGGCCATCGGCGCCTGCACCTCCCTGTTCAGCGTCCTGCAGGCCGTCGTGCTGCGTCCCCTGCCCTACCCGAACCCGGACTCGCTGGTTTCCATCTGGGGCGTCAACACCGAGCGCAACTTTGAGGCCCCGGCCCTCTCCTGGGCCAAGTATGAGGCCTACCGGGAGCGCAAGGATGTCTTCGCCGATCTCGCCATGTCGGCGGGCAACGGCTTCACCCTGACCGAGGGCACGGGCGATCCCGAGCAGGTCTTCGGCCAGCATGTCACGGCCAACTTCCTCACCGTCCTCGGGCTCAACCCCTCGCAGGGCCGGCATTTCACCGCCGAGGAGGACCGCGAGGGCGGACCGCTGGTCGCGATGATCAGTCACCAGCTCTGGCAGAACCGCTTCTCCACCGATCCCGGCATCATCGGCCGGGTCATCCAGCTCGACGGGGTGCCGCGCGAGATCGTCGGCATCCTCCCGGTCACCATGCCTCCGCCCTTCGCCGGCGTGAACGTCCTCGTGCCCCGGCCGCTCGAACTGCCTTTCCTCAACCCGCAGAACCGGGCCAATGCCATCGTGCACCAGGCCGTGGGCCGGCTCGTTCCCGGTGTCACCGCCGAGGTCGCCACGCTCCGCGTCCGCGAGATGGCCGCCCAGTTCAAGACCGCCAATCCCACGCACATCGACGCCAACAACGACAACGAGGTGCGCACCGTCACCACCCAGGTCCTCGGCAACCTCACCCGCACGTTCTGGACCCTCGCCGGCGCCGTGGCCGCGGTCCTCCTGATCGCCTGCGCCAACATCGCCAACCTTTTCCTCGCGCGGGTCAGCACGCGCCAGAAGGAAATCGCCGTGCGGCTGTCGCTCGGCGCCACCCGCCGCGAGATCGTCCGGCAATTCCTCGCCGAGACGGCCCTCTTTTCCGTCGTCGCCGGCGGCCTCGGCGTCCTTCTCGCCTGGTGGTCGCTGCGGGGCATCCAGGTGCTCGCCGGCTCGCAGTTGCCGCGCGGCGATGAGCTCGGGCTCGATCCGTTCGTGCTGCTCTTCGCCCTGGGCACCGCGCTGCTCGCCAGCCTGGTCATCGGACTCTACCCGGCCCTGCAGGCCTCGCGCACCGACGTGCAGGTCGTCCTCAAGGACAACGCCCGCGGGGCCGGCGGCGGCCGGGCCGCCAAGGTCTTTCGCCAGGGGCTCGTCGTGGTGCAGGTCGCGCTTTCCCTCACCCTGCTCATTTGCGCCGGGCTGCTCGTGTTGAGCTTTCACAAGCTGCAGCAGACCGACCTCGGCTTCCAAACCGAGGGTCGCGTTTACGGGCTCATCAACCTGCCCGCCGCGCGCTACAACACCCCGGAGCTCACCCGCGAATTCTATCACCAACTGCAGGAGAAGCTCGATCAGGCACCCGAGCTCACGCACGGCGGCGCCATCTTCGGTCTGCCTCTCGCCGGCATCGGCTCCATCTCGCCTTATTCCATCCAAGGCCGCCCGATCCTGCCGGTGCACGAACGCCCGCTTTCCTTCATCCGCTTCGTCACCCCCGGCTATTTCCCAACGATGGGCATCCAGCTTCGCGAAGGCCGCTTCATCAATTCCGGAGATCGTTTTGGTGGCGAAGATGTGGCCCTCGTCAATGAGTCCTTCGCCAAGAAGCTCTTCCCCGGCGAGTCCGCCCTCGACCAGCACTTTCTCACCGGTGCCAATGCCAACGTGCCGGTGCGTATTGTCGGTGTGATCCGCGACGTGCGGGCCGATGGTCTCGCCACGCCACCGCTCGACGAAATCTACTATGCCCGATCACAGCGCGGCGGCGCCTTCATGACCGTCGTTGCGCAGGTGCGGCCCGAACTGTCTGCCGCCGCTGCCATCCCCGTGCTGCGCCGTGTGCTGAAGGAAATCGATCCCACCATTGCCCTCGCCAATCCCCAGACCCTGGAGCAACTGGTGAGCGACTCCATCGGTGTGCAGCGCCTCACCATGTCGCTCCTGATCGCCTTTGCCGCGATCGCCGCACTGCTGGCCACGGTCGGCGTTTATTCGGTGATGGCCTACAACGTCACCCAGCGCACCGGCGAGATCGGCGTGCGCATGGCGCTCGGCGCGGCCGCCGGCGACATCCGCAACCTCGTCCTCCGCAGCGGGGCGGTGCAGGTCGGCCTCGGCCTGGTGCTCGGGCTCGTGGGCGCCTACGCCTCCAGCCGGTTGCTCCAGGAAATCCTTTACCAAGTGCAGCCCTTCGATCCGGCGGTCTTCGGCCTCGTGGCGCTGTTCTTCGCCGCCGTCGCCACCCTCGCCTGCCTCATCCCCGCCCGCCGCGCGATGCAGGTGGATCCCATGGAAGCACTGCGCGCGGAATAAAGCTCAGGCAAACTGCACCTCAGTCGGATGCATGCCCTGCAACATAGTTTCTCGGTCATTCTGCGCCGGCCGCTTTTCTCCGGCGGAATAATCCTGACGCTGGGGCTGGCCCTGGCCGCCACGCTGCTGGTCCTGGGTTTGCTCGATTCCTACCTGCTGCGGCCACTGCCCTACGGCCAGCCCGGCCGGATCGTCTCCATCCACGAGTATCCGCTCACGACCGGCCCCGGCAGCCTCTGGCGGACCACCTTCGGCAACGCCGCCGACATCCACGACCATGTCCGCGCCTTTTCCCGGACAGCGATTGTGCGCAACGAATCTTTCACGGTGCGGACCCCGGGCGGGGCTGAAGTGGCCTTTGTCCAGCGCGTGACGCCGGAATTTTTCCCGATGCTCGGCGTGTCCGCCCACGTCGGTGAAACCATCCACGCAGCCAACGCCGAGCTGGCCGGCGAACGGGCGCTCGTCCTGAGCCACGAGTTCTGGCAGCGCCGCTTCGGTGCCGATCGTGGCGTGCTCGGCGCCAGTGTCACCCTTGATGGCCGCAGTTGCCGGATCGTCGGCGTGCTGCCGCCGGATACGGTGCTGCCGCTTGTCGGCGACCAGCAGCAGGCCTGGGTCGCCATGCTCCCCGCGGATTTCGAGCGCAACGAACGCGGCGTGCGCCGGCACTTCATGTTTGGCGAGCTGGCGCCCGGGGCCTCCGTCGGGACGGCCCGCGGCGAGCTGGCGGCCCTCGCACACACGCTCGGCCGCGACCATCCGGCCACCAACGCCGACAAAGGGCTGACGGCCGTCAACCTGCGCGATGCCTTGTTGGGAAATTTCCGGCGCCAGTTGCTGATCCTGCAGACCACGGTCGGCCTCGTGCTCGCCGTCGCCTGCGTCAACGCCGGCTGCCTGCTGTTCGTGCAGGCCATCCGCCGCCGCCGCGAGTTCGCGGTGCGGCTGGCCATCGGCGCCGGCCCGGGCCGGCTTTTCCGGCAGTTTTTCGCCGAATCCTTTGTGCTCACCGCCCTCGGCGCCGGCCTCGGCCTCCTGCTGGCGGTGTGGCTGGCGCCCTTGGCGGTCCAGTTGCTGCCGCCGACGGCCGGTCTGCGCCAGTTGCCCACGCCCACCATCGGCCTGCCGGTGGTCGCCGCCGCCGTCCTGTTGGCCGCCGTCATCGCCGTCGGCTTCAGTCTCGTTCCCCTGTGGCAAGCCGCCCGGCTGAACCTCGAGGCCACCCTGCGGAACGGCGCCCGGCAGGCGGGCGCGGCCACCGGTGGGGTTGCGATCCGTCTGCTGGTTTCCATCCAGGTCGCGCTGGCCCTGGCCTTGCTCATCGGCGCCGTGCAACTCGTGCGCAGCTTCCAGGCCATCCGGTCCGTTGACCACGGCATTCCCGTCGAACAACTCCATTCGTTCCGCCTGGGCACCCGCGGCGAAGCCTACGGCGACCCCGCCGCCCGCGTGCGGTATTTTGAAGCCGTCATCGACCGGCTGCGGGAACTGCCGCACGTCGCGGCCGGCGCCGCCACCGACTTCGCCTTTGCCGCCGTTCCGGCCAGCTATTTCGGATTCGTCCAGGAAGGCGACGGACTCCAGCTCAACGAGACCCCCAAGCGCGCCGCGCGCCGCTACGTTTCGGCCGGGTTGCTCGAAACCCTGCAGCTCCGCCTCCTCGCCGGGCGCTGGCTGGGGGAGGACGATCGCGCCGACACCGCCCGGGTCGTGGTCATCAGCCGCAGTCTGGCGGACAAATACTGGCCCGACATGGATCCGCTCGGCCGTCGTGTCCGCATCGAGGGCGCGCCGGGCGGCTGGTGGGAGGTGGTCGGCGTGGTCAGCGACATTGTCAGCCACGGCAACCAGCCCGCCGTGATCGATTCCTTTTTTCTGCCCCACACCCAGGCCACGCCGGCCGACACGGGCATTCTCATTCGCCTGCACGGCTCCCTGCCGTTGACCCCCGATCAGATCGCGGGGGCGGTGCAGGCGGTGGATCCGGAGGCCAGCGCCTACCTTCAGGTCCGCGTGGCCGATTTCTTCGCCAACAGTGCCTGGCAAACCCGTTTCAGCCTGGTTCTCGTCGGCATATTTGCCGGCTTGGCGGTCACGCTTTGTCTGATGGGAGTGTATGCCGTGCAGGCGTTCGCCGTGGCCGGCCGCACCGCGGAATTCGGCGTGCGTCTCGCCCTCGGCGCCGCTCCGGCAACGGTCGCGCGGCTGGTCTTGAAGGATGCGATGCGCATGATCCTGCCCGGTCTGCTCGGCGGCCTGCTGCTGGCGCTGGTCGCCTCACGCGGCATCGCAGGGCTGCTTTACGGCATCCCGCTCATCGATCCCTTGGCCTACCTGCCGGCCGGCCTGATTCTCACCCTCGCCTGCGTGGCCGCCTGCCTCATACCCGCCCGCCGCGCCACGCGGGTGGACCCGATGGAGGCGCTGCGCGCGGAGTGACGGGTTATTCGATTTTCGATTCCTCCGTCCTCATGCGGCACCGCCGCCAAAGCTGCACTCCGCCCGACGCCTCCTCGTCGCAGTTCGTCATCCAAAATCGAAAATCTGAAGCACGCCCTGCCGGCGGGGTTCGGCACAAAATCAGTGTTGTCTAGTCTGAACCCGATGGATGGGCTGGCGGCCCGGAACTGATCCCGGCCCGTTCCCGGGTCACTCCAAGGCGCCCCGGCTCCTGCCTTGGTCTTCCCCCACAAAGCACTCCCCATCCGGCCCGCTGCACCCCGCCACTCCCTCCATGTTTGACGATCTTCTCCAGGATCTCCGTTACAGTGCACGCCAGTTGAGCAAGGCCCGGGGGTTTGCGATCGTGGCGATCCTCACCCTCGCCATCGGGATCGGCGCGACGACCGCGATCTTCAGCATCGTCAACAGTGTCGCCTTGCGGCCATTGCCCTACGCGAATCCGGAACGCCTGGTCGCGATCCTCCAAGTCCGGCCCTCTGACCAACGGGCCTTCGCCCCGCGGTGGAATACCGTCGAGGAGTTGCAGAAACAAGCGACCGTCTTTGACCGCGTGGCAGCCTCGACCGGGATGCACGGCCATCTGACGGGTGTCGATTTCCCCGTTCGCGTCTTTGGCTTCGCGGTATCACTCAACTATTTTTCAACCCTCGGGGTGCAACCTCTGCTCGGGCGCACTTTTTTGCCCGAGGAAGGCATCGAGGGTAAGGCCCATGTGGTGATCCTAAATCACGCGTATTGGCTGGAGCAGTTCAACGGCAGCGAGTCGGTCATCAACCGGGAGATTCTGCTGAACGACCAGCCCTTCACCATCATCGGGGTGATGCCGCCGGGCTTTCGCACAATGACTGGTCAAATGAGCAGTCCCAAGGCATTCTCCCCCTTGGTCGCCAGCACTGTCCTGCCCAATCCCCAGTTTTTGCGCGAGGTGGTCGGGCAACTCAAACCCGGCGTGACGCTCGCCCAGGCGCAGGCGGAAATGAATGTCATGGCGGAACGTCTCGCCGGGACCAACCCCGACCTGTGGCAAAATCTCCAACTGCGGGTTGTCCCGCTGCATGACCATCTGGTGGGCGACACCAGCCCCACGCTCTACATTCTCATGGGTGCGGTCGGCTTTCTCCTGCTGATCGCCTGTGTCAATGTCGCCAACCTGCTGCTGGCGCGGGCCAGCTCACGGCAGCGGGAAATCGCCCTCCGCGCGGCGCTCGGGGCCAGCCGCAGTCGGGTCGTGCGGCAACTGCTGGTCGAAAGCGTCCTGCTCGCGCTGATCGGCGGCGTGCTCGGTATTCTGCTGGCTTACTGGAGCATGAACGCGCTCCTGACCCTTGCGCCGGTAAATATGCCCCGCCTCGACGAGGTCCGGCTGGATGGTTTCGCCCTGCTCGTCAGCAGCGTCGTGACCATGTTGACCGGCATCGGGTTCGGCCTGGTGCCGGCGCTTCAGGCCACCAAGGTCGATCTGACACTGGCGTTGAAGAGCAGCGGCCGCAGTGCGGGTGATGGCCGGCAACGCTCCCGCTTGCGCAATACCCTCGTCGTCGCGGAAGTAGCCCTCGCCCTTGTGCTCTTGGTGGGCGCCGGACTGCTCACCCGCACCTATGCCAATCTGCAGAAAGTGGAAATGGGCTACAATGCCAGCCAAGTCCATGTCTGCCGGGTCATGCTGCTGCCCGACAGATATCCCGACAATCAGGCGCGGATCGATTTCGCCGATCGAGCGCTGGCCCAGCTCGCCGGGCAACCCGGGCTGGTCGGAGCCGCTTTCACCACGGGATTCCCGCATCATGGCGCGGCAATGTTTGGAATTGATATTGAGGATCGCCCGGAGCCAGACCCCAGTCGGCTGACCTACGTCACCCAGTCGGCCGTTACCCCGGATTTTTTCAAAGTCATCGGCAACCGGCTCCTCAGCGGCCGCTGGTTCAATGAGCACGATCGCGAGAACACTTCGCGCGTCGCCATCGTTAGCGAGCAGTTGGCCGCGCAACATTTCCCGGGAGCAAACCCCGTCGGCAAACGCATCGCGCTGGTCCGCGATGCCAACCGCGAATGGCTGGAAATTGTCGGCATCGTGGCTGACTTGAAACTGGACGGGGCCGCCAAGGAAACCCGGCCGGCTGTTTACACACCCTTTCGGCAAAGCTCCATCTGGTCGCACTTCATGCCGATTGTGAGCGTCAGGGTAGGCACCCCGAATCCCGGCCTGATCGTCGCCGCAGGCATCCAGAAGGTGGATCCCGCCATGCCCATTCCGCGGCATATGCCCCTTTCAGGGGATTTCGACGCTCACTCCATCGCACCGCAAAAATTCACCCTGTTTCTGCTCGGCGTCTTCTCCGTCGTGGCGCTGTTCCTCGCCGCGCTCGGTATCTACGGCGTGATGTCCTACACCGTCAGCCAACGCACCAATGAAATCGGCGTGCGCATGGCCTTGGGCGCGCAACGCAGGGATATTCTCCGGCTGGTGTTGGGGCAAACCGCACGGCTGCTCAGCCTCGGCCTGATCCTCGGCCTCATGATCGCCTTCGCCGGATCGCGGCTGCTCGCCAGCATGCTCTACGAAGTCAGCCCGAACGATCCCGGCACGTTCATCATCATCTCCATGGTGCTGGCGATCGTCGGCACCCTCGCCAGCCTCATTCCCGCCCGCCGCGCCACGCGGGTGGACCCGATGGAGGCGCTGCGCGCGGAGTAATCAATTTGTCACCCCATTCCGGCTGAATCGGGCGCAAGGCGGCGAAATTGCGACGCAGCGGCGATTTTCTGTAACCGCGGCCGCCTTCGAGGTGTTTTGATCACGTTGCAGGAACGTTCCAACTCCACCGTCGCATGATCTCCGACCTCCGCTTTGCCTTGCGCAGCCTGCGCAAGGCTCCCGGCTTTACCGCCGTTGCCATCGTTACGCTTGCGCTCGGGATTGGTGCCAACTCCGGCGTCTTCAGCTTCCTGAGCGCGATGCTCATGCGGCCGCTGCCCCTGCCGGAAGTCCGCTCGCTGGTCTTCATCGGCGAACACTCGCAGCAGGTGCCGAACATGTCGGTGGCCTATCCCAATTTCCTCGATTGGCGCGAACGCCAGCAAAGTTTCACCCACCTCGGCGTCTTTCGCGGGCAAAGTTTCAACTACGTCGGTCCGACCGAAACCGAACGGGTCGCGGGCGCCCAGTTCACCCATGAGATGTTTCCCGCGCTCGGGGTTGCGCCCAAGCTCGGCCGCTGGTTCGGCGCCGACGAGGACAAGCCCGGTGCCGAGCGCACCGTGCTCATCAGCGAGGGTTTCTGGCAACGCCACTTCGGCGGGCGGGCGGACGTGATGGGGGAAAAGATCATCCTCAGCGGCGAGCTTTATGCCATCATCGGCGTGATGCCGGCCTCCTACCGTTTCCCCGCCAACGGCCCGGAAATATGGATGCCCTTCGGGCTTTTCGCCGATCAGAACATGAATCGCGGCAACCACCCGGGACTCTACGCCATCGGCCGGCTCAAGCCCGGAGCCACCCTGGAGACCGCGCGCACCGATCTGCTCGCGATCGCCCGCCAGCTTGAGCAGGAGCATCCGCTGTCCAACACCGGCAACTCCGTCACGCTCACCACGGTGGTGGACCGCGTGATCGGCCAGGCCCGGACGGCTGTGTGGGTCTCGTTCGGCGCGGCGTTCGGCGTGCTGCTCATCGCCTGCGCCAATGTCGCCAATCTCCTGCTTGCCCGGGCCGCGGCCCGCTCCCGCGAGTTTGCCCTGCGTGCCGCCATCGGTGCCAGTCGCAGTCGTCTGATCCGCCTGCTGCTCGCCGAGAGTCTGCTGCTTGGGCTGGCGGGCACCGGACTTGGGCTGCTCGTCGGCTACGCCACCATGCAGGGCATCAAGACCCTCATCCCCGCCAATTCGCCCTTCGTCACCCAGGTCGGCATGGATGCCACCGTCTTTGCCTTCGCCGTGCTGGTCGGGGTCGGCGTCACCACGCTCTTCGGTCTGGTTCCCGCGCTGACCGCTTCGAAGACCAATCTCAACGAGGCGCTCGCCGCCGGCGGGCGAACCGGCGGCGGCGGCATCAGCACCCGCTGGCGTTCCGTGCTGGTCACCGGTGAATTCGCGCTGACGCTCATGCTGCTCTTCGTCTCGGGCCTGATGATGCGCACGATCCAAAATCTTTACGAGGCGGACACCGGTCTGCAGACGGATCATGTCATCACTTTCGGCTATGTCCTGCCCGGGCAGGAGTGGGCCGATCCGGTGAAGCGCGTGCAGGTGCTCGACCGCGCCCTGGACCGGCTGCGTGGCTTGCCCGGTGTCACCCATGCCGCGCTCACCAACCCGCTGCCGCTGGGCGGCGGCGGCAACCAGACCAGCTTCCTCCCCGAAGGCATGCCCGACCCCGGCCCCGGGCGGCGGTTCTCGACCGAGAACAACGCCGCCAGCCGCGACTATTTTGAGACCATGCGCATCCCGCTCATCCGCGGCCGCACCTTCACTGACGAGGAGAAACTGGACGAGCCGCGCGTCTGCATCATCGACACCGTTTTCGCGGAAACCCACTTCGCCGGGCAGGATCCCCTCGGGAAACGCGTGATGTTTGGCGACCCCGCCAACCCGACCCCTCTCACCATCATCGGCGTGGCCGGACATGTGAAGAACTACGGCATCGCCGAGGATTCGCGCGTGCAGCTCTACTACCCCTACCGGCAAATCGGGCCGGGCTTCGTGAGCTTTGTGCTCCGCACCGCGCTGGAGCCGGCCGCGCTCACCCCGGCCATCCGCACCGCCATGCGCGAGGTGGAGCCCACGCTGCCGATCTTCGCCGTGCGGACGATGGACGAGCTCTTCGACAACACCGTGACCAACCAGCGCATCATGCTGACGCTGCTTTCCATCTTCGCGGGGCTGGCGCTTTTGCTCGCCGCCATCGGTCTCTACGGCGTGCTCAGTTACATCGTCGGCCAGCGCACGCGTGAGGTCGGCATCCGCATGGCCCTCGGTGCAACCGCCGCCGCCGTGCGCCAACTGATGCTCACCCAAGGCCTCCGGCTCGCCGCCACCGGCCTGGTGGTCGGGGTGGCGGGCTGCCTCGCCTCAGCCCATCTGCTGGGCAGCCTGCTCTACGGAGTCTCGCCCCATGATGGCACCAGCCTGGTCGCCGTCTCGCTTGTGCTGGTGATCATCGGACTCGGGGCGAGTTGGCTGCCAGCCCACAAGGCCACCCGGGTAAACCCGACCGAGGCACTGCGCGCAGAGTGAACTTTTAGCGTTCTCATTCTCTCAGCCTTCACGAATCGACCCGGCTGCGATTTCCGAAAAACATGGGCATCAATTGCGACAGCCCGGCCGCGGTCGGGTGCCGGGCTGCGGCCGTCGCTTCATCCCGGTAGGAATTTATCGGGGTTGACCCCCGGCAAAGACCCGGCGAGACGGGTGCGCCCAATCCGGCACACCCCCATCCATGCAACTCGATCCCAACGTCACCGCCCGCGGGCTGGTCAAGCTCTGGAATTATTTCTCGCACCACATCATCGCGAGCCCCGGCATGGCGCACCCCATGCAGGCCTGCTTCGAAGAGTCCTATGTCGTCATGGGGGCCGCCCGCACCATGGATCTCATGGGCGATGCGCGGATGACCGCCATCTGCCGCCGGTTCCATGCCCGCATGATGGAATTCCAGGGCGTGCACTACCCGGACATGTTCGACATGGGCTACGGCTACAATCGCGACGCCAAGGGCATGGTGAACTGCTCCTGCGTCGCCGACAACGCCTCCACCGCCAACGGCATGCTGGAGGGCGTCCGCCTCTTTCCGCATCTCCCGGAAAATCCGGCCGTGCTCGCCAGCGTGAAGCGTTACCTCGATCACTGTCTGGCCAATTATCTCACCGCCAAGGGCGTGATGGGCGTCGGCATCCTCAACCATCAGGTCAACCCCAACGGCATGGAGGAATACTGGTGCGCCGACGCGCTCTTCGCCGCGACGCTCATCCGCTACGCCGATCTCACCGGCGAGACCAAATACTATGACGCCGCCGTGCCCATGGTGGAGTATATCGCCACCTTTGACTACAAGAACACCCTGTGGGGCGAATGGGCGAAGAGCGCGCCGCAGCAGATCCTCATCTACACCTCCGAAGGCCTCATCGCCGCCCTCGCCAGCCCGGAGATGAAAAAGCGCCTCAGCGTCCCGCTGCGCCACGTCATCCAGTTCAGCCCGAAGGCGGAACCCGAGACCCTAGTGCCCGCCCAAGCCCCGAACCAGGTGCACACCGAACTCGCAACCGCCCGCGCCGCCGCCGGCGATACCATCTGGTCGCGCCTCGTCGCGCGCTTCGCGGAATTCACGGAATGGTTTCATCAAAACCAGATGGCCGACGGTTCCTTCGAACATCCGCCGTCCGACCACTTCCGCTGCTACGAGCCGCTCGTCGCCGGGCTGCTGCTCGACGCCGCCGTGCGCACCGAGGGCAACGCTTGGCTCGAACCCATCGCCGCGAAGCAACTCCGCTTCATGGCGACCAACGCGGGCAAGCTCTACTACGGGCTTTATGCGAACGACTTCGCGTCCGGCATGGCCTTCGTCTCGTTCTCGACTGCGGGAGAAATTCTCAAAAAGCGCGATCCCGCCGCCTGGGCGGCCGCGCTGCAGGGCGTCTTCGATCGCGGCGAGGAGATTTGGTAGTTCGCCGTCGGCGATCCCGCTTCGACCAAGGATTGGCCACGGAGACGCGGAGGCACAGCAGCGCCGGTAGGGGCCGTTATCCTTAACGGCCCGTGGGACGCGAACCGGGCGGTTAAGGATAACCGCCCCTACCTTGCCGAGCTTCGCGAGCCGGGACTGCCACTTTGTGGAAACTCCTGATTCCTTTGCTTTCGATCGTGTTCGAAGATCTTTTGACCGCCGGGCGCGCCGCAGCAGTTCTCCGCGTCTCCGCGCCTCCGTGGCCAATTTCCAGCAATCGCCCGCCGCAACCCGCTTCCCATTATTGGGACGCCCTGATTCCAATGCCGGACAATATCCGACTCCCGGCATTCGGACGACTATTTTAAATCACTGATTGAAAAATTGATAAGAAAATCCAGTGCGGCTGGCACAACCCCTGCAATATCGGGCGCACATCATGATTTCCCTGCGCAATCTCAGTCGCGTTTATGCCCTCAAAGGCGGCCCGTTCTACGCCTTGCGCGCCATCAACCTCGACATCGCCGAGGGCGATTTTCTCTCCATCATGGGGCCCTCCGGCTCCGGCAAGAGCACCCTGCTCCACACGCTCGGCCTCCACGACCAGGCCTGGGAAGGCGAGTATCACTTCGCCGGTCAGCCGGTCCACCGGCTCGACCGCAAACAGCGTTTCGAACTGCAAAAGCAGAGCCTCGGTTTCGTCTTCCAGAGCTATCACCTGCTCGACGATCTCACGGTTTACGAGAACCTCGAAATCCCGCTCTCCTACCGCAACGTGCCGAAGGCTGAGCGCGAGGCCATCGTCTGCGACGCGCTCGACCGCTTCAATATCGTCGCCAAGCGCGACCTCTACCCCAACCAGCTCTCCGGCGGCCAGCAGCAGCTCGTCGCCATCGCCCGCGCCTTGGTCGCCCAGCCGCGGCTCATCCTCGCCGACGAGCCCACCGGCAACCTCCACTCCGACCAAGGGCGCGAGATCATGGAGCTTTTCCGCCGGCTCAACCGCGACGATGGCGTCACCATCGTCCAAGTCACCCACTCCCTCGAAAACGCCGCCTACGGCACGCGCACGGTGCGCCTCGCCGACGGGTTGCTCGTCCCCTGATCACCATGAACCTGCTCCGCCTGCCCCTCATCGCCGCCACCTTCGCCCTGCTGTTTGCCTTGGTTAATCCTGTCTTCGTCACACACCTCGCCATCACGCCCGACGACACCGCGGCCGATCAACCTGCCCCGGCCCTTCGCGCCCCCGTGCCGGCCGCCGCCACCAGCCAGCGCTGAGTCCTCCATCCGCTTCATGTCTCCCTCCCGCTTCCTGCCCTGCCTCCTGCTCGCCGTGCTGCCGGCCGTCGCCGCGCCCCTCGCGCTCGATGACGCCATCCGGCTCGCGCTGGAAAACAACCAGCGCATCAAGGTGAGCGCCTACTCGCCCGACATCGCCCGGGCCAACGTGCTCGCCGAAACCGGCCGCTTCGACCCCGCGCTCACCTTCAACCGTTCCTACGGCGAGGCGGATCAGCCCGGCGTCTTCGTGCCGCCCGGCGCGCGCCCGCTCAGCCAGACCGACCGCTTCGGCCTCGCGCTCGAAGGCCTCACCCCCTGGGGCCTCACCTACAGCCTCGGCGCCACCGCCATCAACGCCCGCGGCACCGGCAACGCCTTCGCCGACCAATACGACACCTTCGGCGGCCTCACCGTCACCCAGCCCCTGCTGCGCGGCTTCGGCTTCGGCGCCAACCTCGCCGGCCTCCGCATCGCCAAGGCCGGCCGCGGCATCTCCGACTGGCAGCATCGCCAGACGGTGATCGACACCGTCACCAACGTCATCTTCGCCTTCAACAACCTCCAGCAGGCCCACGCCAACCTGCGCATCGCCCGCCTCTCCCGCGACCTCGCCGCCCGGCTCTACGAGGAAAACCAAAAGCGCCACCAAGTCGGCGCCATCTCCGATGCCGACGTCACGCAGGCCCGCGCCCGCGTGGCCAACCGCGAGGAGTCCATCCTCATCGCCGAACGCAGCGTCCGCGACCTGGAAAACCAATTGCGCGTGCTCATCGGCGATGACGCGATCGGCCCCGCCGCTCCCGCCCTGCCCATCAGCGAGCTGCCGCCCGCGACCGATCTCACCGTCAATGCCGCCGACGATGCCCGTCGCGCCTTCGATCTCCGCCCCGATTACCAAGCCGCGCGCCTCGGGCTCGCCATTGATCGCGCGAGCCTCGCCGTCGCCACCAACTCCCTTCTGCCGCGCCTCGATTTCGTGGGCAGCTACGGCTACGCCGGCTTTGATCCGGATTTCCCGGCCGCCCGCCAGCAGGTCCGCGACAAGGAAGCGCGCGCCTACTCCGCCGGCGTGGTCGTCCGCATCCCGCTCACCTTCGCGGAAGGCCGCGGCCGGGCCCGCGCCGCGCGGCTGAACGTCCGGCAAGCCGAGGCCGACCTTGTCCGCCTGGAGCAGGACATCGCCGTCGCCATCGCCGCCGCCGCCGGCCAGTTGGAGACCACGCGCGAACGTGTCGCCGCCACCCGCCTCGCCTTCGAACTCGCCCAAGCCTCGCTCGACGCCGAGGAGAAACGCTTCAAAGCCGGCACCAGCAGCACCTTCTTCGTCCTCCAGCAGCAGGAACTCCTCGCCGCCGCGCAAAACAGCCATGCCCGCGCCCAGGCCGACCAGCGCCGCGCCCAGGCCAACTACGACCGCGAGACCGGCGTCACCCTTGCGCGGCTCGGGCTTAACGTCGATTAAGCCCGGCCCCGCGCCTCTACTTTCAGGTTTACAACTTCGGGGCTGAATTTACCTTCCGCTCTTCGCACCCCTGCCCGGGTGGCGGAATTGGCAGACGCAGTGGACTCAAAATCCACCGCCCTCTAAAGGCTTGTGGGTTCGACCCCCACCCCGGGCACCAAATTTCTTTCCATCTTGGAAAGAAATATGCCCGCCGAAGCCTTGGCGAAGGCGGGCCGTCAGCACCGCGTGGTATATAATCTCTTCGCCCCGGTGATGATCCAGGCGCGGACGATCCGGCCGGCCTGCACTTCGTAGGTCATCACGAGTTCCACTTCGCCCGGACCCTCGGGAAATGTCCGCGTGACCCGCTCGTGGTCGAGCACTAGCGGTCCGGCCACAATGCGGTGCAGCAAGGTTGCGTGCAGATTGGGCTCGCGAAAGCGCGCGGCAAACCGCTCGCGCAGCGCCGCCGTGCCACGGGCGAGAAGTTTGTCGGGATGTTCATACATCACCGCATCGTCTGCGTAGATCGCCATCAGGGCGTCGAGGTCGCGGGCATTGTAGGCTGCGAGCTGGCGTTGCACGACCGCGGCGGGATCTGGGTTTTGCAGGTTCATCATCGCTGTAAAATTTATCCGGCGGACCTGGCCTTGGTGTTACGCGCGGCCGGAAACAGCAGCACGGCCGCCGTGCACGGGATCATCACCAAACCGCACAGGGTGTAAAACAGATGATAGCCGCCCAGTTGCGCCGGGCCCCAGCTCCAGTCGATCGTGTGGAGCACCCCCAGCAACGGCACCGCCAGCACACCGCCGATGGCGAAGCAGCCCAGGCTGATGAGATTATAAACGGCGAAATAGGCCGGCCGCGATCCCTCGGCGGGAATCGTGCCGTAGAGCGCCGCCGGCGCCGCGACACCGTAGATGCCGTCCGCCACGCCCACGAAAGCCCAGGCCGCGATCAGGGGCCACACCCGGCCGGGCTCCACCAGCGGAAAACACAGGAAGAAGGCCATGTAGATCGGACACATCGCCCACAGCAGGGGTCGTGCCCCCACCCGGTCGCAGATCCGGCCCAGCGCGGGCGTCAGCAGGAGTTTGACCAACAGGTAACCCACGCCCATCGCGGCAATCAGCCACGGCCGCATGCGCGCGACCTCCAGGTTGAAAACCTGATAGTAGGCCCCGGCAAAATAGAAGGGCAGCATCAGCAGGACGGTCCCGGCCGTCAGGCGCACAAAAGGCCGGGTGCGCCACACGACCAGCAGGTCGCTCATGGCAAAGGTCGCGGGCTCCCGCACCACCGGCTTGGTGGCGCGGGCGAGCGTCAGGGCCGCGCCCACGCCAAACAGCGCGCCCAAGACCAGCAGGAGGGCCAGCCCGTCGGCATTGTCCTTGCCCAGGACCTCGACGCCGGCCCCGACCGCCAGCGTCGAGGCGACGATGGCGAAACTGGAGATCCGGATGCGCCGGCCGATGTAGCGGCCGCGCAGGCCGCTCGGGATCGTCGTCGCCAGCCAGTCGTCGGAGAAAGGCCGCGTGAGATGCAGGCAGGCCGCCGCGGTGAACACCGCCACGCCCAGCGACAACGGGCGCAGCTCCGGCGGGAGCAACGGTGTCACCAGCACCGCCGCGACAATCAGCAACGGCTCCGCCACCGCCACGGCCAGGATGAAGCGTTTGCGCCGCCGCACCCGCCCCGCCACCGGCATGCCCAGCAATTGCACGATGCAGGCACAACTGATGACCGCCGTGAAATAGCCCATCGCATCCCGCGGCACGCCGATCGCCAGCGCAAACGCCGTGAAGACCAGCGTGGTGCCGCCGCCGATGGTCTCGAACGCTCCGCGCAGGCTCACGTTCCAGTTGAACCAGCCCAGCGACTCGCGCGTCTCCTGTTTGTTCAGACGGGCCGGGGCGGACATGGACGGCCGCCGCAAAACGGCGGAACCCGAGTGGCCATCGCGCAACCCACCAGCAGGTAAAAAGCTCGGAGCATGGGCGGCATCAGGTTGCCGGAGCAAAGGCCCCTGCCCGTCGTCAGGCAAGCTCCCAACGGCCGCGGCGCGCCTCTGTCATATTTTGAACAGTCCCGCCGCCGACCCGTCTCACCCCCTGTCAGTTACCCGTTCTTTGCTTGGTTACAGTTTGTAGTGTTATCAGTCGGCAAGGGCGCCGGACTTCCAAGTCCGGCGCCCTTTCTGATTTTTATCCGGGTGCATAGGCCCCGATCCGCACGATGTGCGCCGCCGGGCCGCCCCAGGTGGCCTTCACCGTCACCCGCACCGCGGTGCAGGCCGCGCCGGCCAGCTCGTGCCGCACCCGGCGCTGCCAGTGTCCGGTCACTTGCGCGACGGTCTGCCACGCGCCCGCCCGCTCCAACGCGATTTCATAATCCCGGGCCAATTCCGGCTGGCCCTCACCCCAGCACATGAGCCGGTGGTAGGCGTCGGACTGCGTCAGTGTCAGGTGCCGGTGCAGCCCGGAGTCGAAGACCAGCTCAATTGCGCCCACGGCCACCGGCGCGGGCCAGCGCAGCTCGATCCAGGCGGGCAGGCCGGCCGCCGGGTCGCTGATCCAGCGGTGCGCGCCGGGCAGCTCCCGGCCGGCCGGCACGCCGCGCGGACCCGTCACGGTGCGGTTCACGCCTGAAACCACAGCCAGCGCTTCACTCCCGGGCGTCTCGCTGGCCGCGGTGATTCGTGCCCGGCCCGCTAAATCGTCCGCATCATCCAACCGCCGGCCGATGAGAAACGCATCCTGCCGCAACAGCGCCTGCTGCACCGCGGCCATGGCCGCCGGATCATCGCGGATGGCCGCGGGGGTGCGGCCGGTGCGCACCGCCTGCGCCGCGGCGACGCCCACGCCTTCGCCGACGACCGCGCAGGTTGCCATCACCCGCGTCGAGGCAAACGCGACATGGGTCGCGGAGAGGTTGCGGCCCGCGAACATCAGGTTGTCGAAATCGCGCGCGAGGCAGCAACCCAGCGGGATGTCGTAGAGCCACGGCACCGGGTGCTGCGTGCAGGGCGGTTCACCGGGCCGGTCCACCCCCTCCGGGGGATGCAGGTCGATCGGCCAGCCGCCGTAGGCAATGGCATCCGGAAAGGCCCGCGAGCCGAGCACGTCGCCCTCGGTGAGGATGTGTCGGCCGATGAGCCGGCGGCTCTCGCGCTTGCCGGGCACGGCACCGAACCACTCCAAGGCCCAGTTGTCCGCGCCGTGGTTGCCGCTGTTTTTGATGTGGTCCCAGATGCCCATCACGATTGCCAGCAGTTCATCCCGGATGGCCTCGCCCTCGCGGATCGTGTCGAACTGCCCGCCCCACTCCGCCCACCAAAAGCCGTATTCGAGGCCGTAATCCACGTCCCCGGTCGCGTGCGGCCGCAGCCGCAGATCGTCCTCGGTGAACTTCCGCGCCCACGGCGGCGGGATGAAGGGCATGGGCCGGTCATGCTTGCGCGCCATGAAAAGCAGGGTCGAGCCCAGCCGCTTGCGGTCGGGTGCCGGCTGCGCGAGCGTTTCGCCGTGGGCCGCGCGATCCTCGCGGCCTTCCATCCACGCCGCGCCGGCCGCCGCCGCCAGCGCGGAGTCACCCGTGCAGTCCACGTGCACCGCAGCGGTGATGGCAAAGCGCTCCTCCGTGGCGGGACGGATCGCCTCCACCGCTTCGACCCGCCGGCCGGACGCACGGACGTCCAGCACGGTGGTGTTGAGCAGCACGGTGAGCCGCGGCTCGGCGCGGCATTTCTCGTAAAGGATGAGGTCGAACATCGACGGCGAGCGCTGCGGGTTGCGCATCGCATTCTCCAGGCGGATTTCCTCCACGATGCCCGTTTCGCGCGCCTCCAGCTCGAGCGCCCGGCAGGGCCGGCCCGTGTTGGCGCCGACGACATGCATGCGGATCTCGCTGCTGGCATTACCGCCGAGCACCGGCCGGTCCTGACACAAAATCACCCGCACACCCTGTCGTGCCGCCGCCAGCGCGCAGGCCACGCCCGCCAAGCCGCCGCCGGCCACCAAAACATCGGTTTCAATCACACGGGTTTGCAGCCGGTCGCCGGTCGTCGTCATTGCGGCCATGCAAGGGACCGGGGATGTTTCTTTCAACCCTCGACAGTATCCCGCGCGCTTGGTTTGACTGCCGCACCATGCCCGATTTTCGCGCTTTTTGCTCTCCCGCCGAGGCCGAGCCCACCGCCATCACGCTCTCGCCGGAGGAATCGCACCACCTCGTCGCCGTCAACCGCGCCCGCCCGGGCGACACCATCGTGGCCTTCGACGGCCGCGGCACCGAGTGGATCTGCGAGCTCAGCAGCGACCGGAAAAACGCCGCGGTGCTGACCGTGCGCTTCCGGCAAAAGATGAAACCCCTGCCTTACACCATCACCCTCGGGCAGGCGCTGCCGAAGGGCCAGTTCATGGACGCCATCGTGCGCAAGGCCACCGAGATCGGCGCGGCGCACATCGTGCCGCTGGAAAGCGAACGCACCCAGGTCCATCTCGACGACAGCCGGCAGGACCGGAAAATCGAAAAATGGCAGACCGCCGCGCTCGAAGCCGCGAAACAATGCGGCAATCCCTTCGTGCCGCAGGTGCAGCCCGTGCAGGCAGCCGCCGCGTTTATGGAGTCCGCCCGCGGCCATGATCTGAAGCTCATCGCCAGCCTGCAGCCCGGCGCGCGTTCGCTGAAAACGGTTCTGGCCGCGTTTCAATCCGCCCAAAACCGCCCGCCGCGCAACGTGCTCTGGCTGGTCGGCCCCGAAGGCGATTTCACACCCGCCGAGCTCAGCCACGCCAAAACCTGTGGCTTCGAATTCATCACGCTCGGTCCGCTTGTCCTCCGCTGCGAAACCGCCGCCACCTACGCGCTCAGCATCCTGAGCTACGAGCTGCAGAACGCCTGAATACTGCTGTTCAAACAGACAAAATTTAACCACGGATCAAACCTGGATTGGCACGGATGATCTCAATCCCAAAGCCATTCGAGCTATCACAACAAGCTGCGATTGGTTGATATTTTTTATCCGCTCCCATCATGACCGCACCTACCGGCCTGCTTTGCGATCTGCTCAGTCGGCCCGAATTGGCTGTCATCGCCACCCCGCAGCCCACCTTGGGCTGGATCGTTAACGGTGATCCACAAACCGCCTGTCAGGTAATCGTCGGCCGGGACACGGCCCGCTTGGAGCGTGGCGAGGGCGATACCTGGGACAGCGGAAAACTTGAGCGCAGCGAATCCATCAACCTGCCCTATGGCGGACCGCCGCTCGCGCCCGGCGCCTCGTATGGCTGGCGCGTGCGCGTCTGGGGCCGCGACCGGCAGCCCGGGCCTTGGTCGGAGATCCAACGTTTCACGCTCGCCGCCAACCTCAATCCCGCCGCCACCAGCCGGCATCCGGTGCTGCCCTTCCGACATCCCGCCAAGACCTTGCGCGCCACCAGGCCGGAGCACTGGTTTGCCGACTTCGGCCAGCATGCCTTCGGCTGGCTGGAGATCACGCTGGACTCCGCCACCGCCGGCACGGTCGAAATTCGCCTTGGCGAAAAACACCGGGGTGAAGCCGTTGATCTTCAGCCCGGCGGCACCATCCGCGCCGCCAGCGTGATGCTCGCGCTCCGGCCGGGCCGCCATCGGTATCGGGTCGAAACCCCGGTGGACGAGCGCAACACCTCGGGTGCCGCCGTCCTTCTGCAGCCGGAATTCGGCGTCGTCCTGCCTTTCCGCTATGTCGAGATCATCGGAGCCGCCGCTCCGCCGGCGGCCAACGATCTCGTGCAGGTGCGGCTGGAATACCCTTTTGACGACAGCGCAGCCTCATTCCGTTCCTCCGCCCCGGATCTGGATGCCGTCTGGGAGTTCTGTAAATACTCCATTCGTGCCACCACGTTCTGCGGCGTTTACGTGGACGGCGACCGCGAGCGCATCCCCTACGAGGCCGACGCCTACATCAACCAGCTCGGCCACTACGCGGTGGATCGCGAATTCGCCCTGGCCCGCCACAGCCATGAATATCTGCTCGCCCAACCCACCTGGCCCACCGAGTGGAAATCGCACTCGGTGATGATGGCGTGGGCCGACTACGAGGCCACCGGCGACACGCGCTCGCTCAACCGCAGTTACGACATCCTGAGCCGCGAAAAGATCTATCTCGACCACGCCCGAGCAGATGGGCTTGTGAACACGAGCGACCTGCGCGACCTCGTGGACTGGCCCCCGGGCGAACGCGACGATTACGACTTCCGGCCCGTCAACACGGTGGTGAATGCCTTTCACTGTCACACGTTGACGCTCATGAGCCGCATAGCCCGGGTGCTGGGGCATAACGCGGACGCGACGAAGTTCGAAACCGCCGCCACCACCGCTCGCGCCAGTTTTCACCGTGTATTTTTCAATCCCGCCACCGGCCGCTACCGCGACGGTGAAGGCAGCGCGCACGAAGCTTTTCACGCCAGCCTCTTCGCCCTCGCCTTCGGGCTCGTGCCGGCGGAGGCACGCCGCGGGGTGGTTAATTTTCTCAAAGGCCGTGGCATGGCCTGCAGCGTCTATGCCGCGCAATACTTGCTGGAAGCGTTCTTCGAGGCCGGCGAGGCCATGCACGCCATCGAACTCATGACCTCCCGCGGCGATCGCAGTTGGCACAACATGCTGCGGCAGGGCGCGACCATCACCTGGGAAGCGTGGGACAATCGCTTCAAGCCCAACCAAGATTGGAACCATGCTTGGGGCGCCGCGCCGGCCAACATCATACCCCGCTACGTCCTCGGCGTGCGTCCGCTCTCACCCGCTTACGGCCGGGTGCTGATCGCACCCCAGCCGGGCCCGCTGCAGGAATTGCATGGCACCGTGCCCACCATCCGCGGCCCCATCCGGGTTGATGCCGTCCGCTCCTCCACGCGCGGCTGGGAGGTTGACTGCCAAGTCCCGCCCGGCGTCATCGTTGACTTGCGCGTGCCGCAAGACTGACCAACCAGCTTGGGCCGGACTTCAGCCTTTGCGTTTGGCGAGGTAGCGCTGAACGTCGTCGCCGGACACGCGGTTGCCCGGTCCGGTCGCCTCAATGTCGGTGATCGTCGCCGGATCGAGCCCGGCTTCCTGCGCCAGCTTGGTTGCACGCGGCGTCCACACCGCTGCGGCGGCCGGCTTGGCGACAGGCGCACCTGCGCCCGCTTTCACCGCCGTCTGCGACTTGAGGTGCAACTGGCTCTCATCGCTGGTCTCAAGCTGCAGGAAAAGGTCGCCGGATTTGAGCGTCTGACCGGCTTTGCCATGCACCGCATGAATCACGCCGTCGCAAGGGCTCTCGAACTCAAAAGTGGATTTGTCGCTTTCAAGATCGGCCAACCGCTGCCCCTTGGCCACCTGCTCGCCGGGCTGCACCTTGATGATAATAACGCTCAGCTCGCTGACGGTGGCGCCCATGGAGGGCACGGGCACATCGATGATGAAGGTATCCATGTTTTTCTCCAGTGTGATCCGGAATCCGGGCGGGTCAACGCCGCACGGCTTGCCAGACGGCGAGGGCGCGGCCGATGAGTCCCGGCAATTCGTCGAGCGGCACCATGTTGGGACCGTCGGATATGGCGTTGGCCGGGTCGGGATGTGTCTCGATGAACAGCCCGTCGGCGCCGGCGGCGAGCGCAGCCTGTGCGAGCGGCGGCACGAACTCCCTTTGCCCGCCGCTTTTGCCGCCGGCGGCGCCGGGCAGTTGCACGCTGTGGGTGGCGTCGAAGATCACGGGATGGCCGTTCCGCTTCATGATGGCGAAGGCGCGCATGTCCACGACGAGGTTCTGGTAGCCGAAGGTCGTGCCGCGCTCCGTCTGCCAGATCTCGGCGGCCCGACCTTCGCGGAGCTTGCCGGTCACATGCACCATCTCCGGCGGCGAGAGAAACTGGCCCTTCTTCACGTTGACAATCCGGCCGGTGGCCGCCGCGGCCAGCAGCAAGTCGGTCTGCCGGCAGAGGAAAGCCGGGATCTGCACGATATCGCACACCGCGGCCACCGCCGGCAGTTGCTCCCGCTCATGCACATCGGTCAGCACCGGAAAACCGTATTCGCGCTTGATCAGCGCCAGCAGTTGCAGCCCCTCCTCCAGCCCGGTGCCGCGCGGACCCGCGGCCGAAGTGCGGTTGGCCTTGTCGAACGAGCCCTTGAAGACGACGTTGAGTTCCGGATACGCCACGCGCAGCTCCGCGAGTTTTCCAGCCACGGCACGGCAGACGTTTTCACTCTCCAGCGAACAGGGACCGGCAATGAGCGTGAGGCGGAAAGGGTCGTGCAGCATGGAACGAGTGAAACGCCATCCGCGCCCGGACGCAAACCTCGGAATCAGGCCCCCTTGGAACGCCGCCGGCCGGGCCCCTTGTGCTTCAACGCCGCGCCGATGAAGGCGGCGAACAGCGGATGCGCCTGGTTGGGCTTCGACTGGAACTCCGGGTGAAACTGCACGGCGAGGAACCAAGGGTGATCCTTCAACTCGACGATTTCCACCAGGTTGCGGCGCGGATTGATGCCGCTCACCACCAAGCCCGCGCGCTGAAGCTGGCCCACGTAGGCATTGTTGACTTCAAACCGATGCCGATGCCGCTCGCGCACGCTGTCCGCCCCGTAGGCCTTGTGCGCCCGGGTGCCGGGGGTCAAGGCGCACTCATAACTGCCGAGCCGCATGGTCGCGCCCTTGTCGATGATCTTTTTTTGCTCTTCCATCATGTTGATGACCGGATGCGGGGCCGCGGGGTCGAACTCGGTGCTGTTCGCCCCCTTGAGTTTGAGCACATTACGGGCAAACTCGATGACCGCGATCTGCAGACCAAGGCACAGGCCGTAATAGGGAATGTTGCGCTCACGGGCATACCGCGCCGCGGCGATCTTGCCCTCGGTGCCGCGGTCGCCGAAGCCGCCGGGCACCAAAATGCCGTCGAGTTTCCGCATGACCGCGAGGCCGCCGCGCTTTTCCAGATCCTCGGCATCGATGCGCACGATGTTCACCCGGCAGTTGTTGGCGATGCCGGCATGGGTGACGGATTCATAGACCGACTTGTAGGCGTCCTGCAGCTCGATGTATTTGCCCACGACTCCGATGGTCACCTCGCGCGCCGGGTGAATCACACGGTGCACGATCGTCTCCCAAATATTCTTCGCCGGGGGCGGGTTCCTCAGGCCGAACAGGTCGAGCACGAGCTGGTCCATGCCCTCGCGCTGCAGCGCGAGCGGAAGCTCGTAGATGGAATGCTCCACATCGCGGCATTCAATCACAGCTTTTACCGGCACGTTGCAGAACATTGAGAGCTTGTCGCGCAAGTCGTGCTCCAGCGGATGGTCGGTGCGACAAACGAGGATATGCGGCTGAATGCCGATCTCCCGCAGCTTGGCCACGCTCTGCTGCGTGGGCTTGGTCTTAAGTTCGCCGGCCGCCTGCAGGAACGGCACCAGCGTGACGTGAATAAAGAGCACATCCTTCGGACCGACCTCGAGGGCAAACTGGCGCATGGCTTCCAAAAACGGCAGCCCCTCGATGTCGCCCGTCGTGCCGCCAATCTCGGTGATGAGAATGTCCGCATCTTTTCCACCCGCGTAGATTCGTTCCTTGATTTCGTTGGTCACGTGCGGGATCACCTGCACGGTCTTGCCCAGATAGTCGCCGCGCCGTTCCTTTTGGATGACGTTTTCGTAAACTTGGCCGGAAGAGAGGCTGTTGAGCCGGGAGAGCTTGCCGCTGGTGAAGCGCTCGTAGTGACCGAGATCCAGATCCGTCTCCGCTCCGTCCTCCAGCACATACACTTCGCCATGCTGGAAAGGGCTCATCGTGCCGGGATCGACGTTGAGGTAGGGATCGAATTTCTGAATGCGAACCGTCAGGCCGCGCATCTCCAGAAGCGCGCCCAGCGACGCCGCCGTCAGGCCCTTGCCCAAAGACGAAACCACCCCGCCGGTCACGAAAATGTATTTCATTGGAAAGGGTTAAGCGGGGCGCTTTCGCGGTGACAAGAAAAGAGTCCGGTTTCGCCGGGACTCACCGCGGGTTCAACAGCAGCCACACCACCAGCGCCCCGCCGCCGACCAGCACCAACGCCAGCAGCAGGTAAAGCGTCCACTTGAGCATCTTGATCAAACCCCAGACGACCAGCGACGCCACCACCGTGAGACAGGCCGCGACAAACCACCGTGGGTATTCCGCGAGCGAATCGAAAAAAGGCGGCAGAGGCTCCATGGACGGCACCGTTTAAGCCGTGCTGCACGCAGGCCTCCAAGCAAAATGATTTGCCCCGCCCCGCCGCCGCCGCCCCACTGGGCCGATGCAATCGAAACCGCAGTTGCTTGCCTGGCTCACCTGCGACGGCGTGCACATCGATCCTGCCACCGGCAAGCACACCATCCTCGGCGTGTTCTCCAACATCCGAGCGCACCGGTTCCCCGTCACCCACCCGTTTATGGTGTGGTTTATCACCCTCTGTGACTGTTCGCCCGGACCGCATCACGTCCGCATCTCGCTCGGCCTCGACCCCACCCGAATGCAGCCCCTGCTCGAGCGCAGCTTTGAATCACCCGGCCCGCTCCAGCGCATCAATCTCATCAACGAACTGCGCAACCTTACCTTCCCCCAGCCGGGCGAATACTCCATCCTCATCGAAGTGGACGAGGAACCCATCCTGGCCACCAGTCTGCACATCACCGAGTAACGCCCTCCACCCTATGACCAGCACCCACACCTTCGATCTCCTCGGCGTAGGCAATCCCATCATGGATTTGCTCGCGCATGTGGATGATTCATTCCTCCGAACCAATGTCGCCGGCGACAAGGGCGGCATGATCCTCGTGGACGACGACGATATCGCGAGCCTCGTGCGCAAGGTCCACGGCGAAGTCGCCACCCAGCCGGGCGGTGCCGCGGCCAACGCCACCCTCGGCGCCGCTCGTCTCGGCCTTCGCACTTCGTTTCTCGGGAAAATCGGCGGCGATATCACGGCCGAGCACTACTACAGCAACTTTACGGGGGCAGGTGGCGACGGCTCACGCTTCAAGCGCACCAGTCTCCCCAATGGCCGATGCCTTTCTTTGGTAACCCCTGACGGACAGCGCACGCTCCGCACCCATCTGGGTGCCGCCATGACCCTCCACGCTGACGAGATATCAGTCGCCGACTTCCAAGGTGCCCGCCACGCCCACATCGAAGGCTACCTCCTCTTTAATCCCGCGCTCGCAGACAAGGTCATGACCTGCGCCCGGGATGCCGGCTGCACTTTGAGCATTGATCTTGCCTCCTTTGAGGTCGTCCACGCCGCCCGCGACTGGATCTTTCACCAGCTTAGCCAAGGCGTAGATATTGTCTTCGCCAACGAAGACGAAGCCAGTGCGCTTTTCCAGCGCCGCGATGACTTCGAAAGCTTTGCCCGCGAACTCGCCGGCTTCGGTGGTATAGCCGCCGTCAAGCTGGGCGCGGAAGGTGCCTGGATCGCCCAAGGCAAAGAGCTTCATCGTATAGCTCCCGTTCGTGCCCCACGCGTTATAGATACCACCGGTGCCGGCGATTCATGGGCCGCCGGTTTTCTCTTCGGCCACCTCAGCGGTTCCCCAATCGCCACCGCTGGTGCCATCGGCTCTGTCATGGGCTGCGAAACCGTTCAACACCTCGGAGCCGCCATCCCTGACGTGCACTGGCCGCGTGTTCGCACGCAAGTGAATGCATTGCTATCTGGATAAAAAAGAGGCCCGGTTCT
>DDSZ01000042.1:0-227 GCA_002344205.1 Opitutaceae bacterium UBA2377 | reverse complement strand
GATGGGAACGGGTGGAACCCCCGGTATATGGTCACCAGGAAAGGGAACCCGACCGAAGTCGGGTAATTGGTAAAGTTTAGGAAATAGAAAATATAGGTAAGGAGGTAAAATAAACGCCTTAGAATACGAGCGCTTAAATTGCATAAACCGGCAAGGTCATTAGTAGCAGTAAACTGAACGCCTTGCGACGCTTACATTTCTGCCCTATCAACCGGGTGGTCTACCCG
>DDSZ01000051.1 GCA_002344205.1 Opitutaceae bacterium UBA2377 | reverse complement strand
ACCAAGACCGGCATCATGCTCGGCCTCGGCGAAACGCGCGAAGAGATCGAGCAAACCCTCCGCGACATCGCCGCCGACCAGACCGACATCCTTACCATCGGCCAATACCTGCAGCCCACGCCGCAGCACCTGAAGGTCGAGCGCTGGGTCCATCCCGACGAATTTGCCCACTGGAAACAGTTCGGCCTGTCCATCGGCCTCGGTGTCGTCGAAAGCGGCGCGATGGTCCGCTCCAGCTACCACGCCGACGAACAGTCGCAGAAATACACCGGCGTCGAGCACCTCAACACCGCCAACGCCCTCGCGGAGGCGTGACACAGCAGCCCCGACGGGAGGGCGGTTTGATTCGGTCGCGGCCGGTCGGATTCGCTTCCCATGGCAGCAAGAATGCGATGTGTTTGCCGAGAATCCCCAGCCATATCCCATGCGCCTGCAGATCCTCCTGTTCTTTCTGACCGCCAGCCTCGCGACCACCCTGCCCGCCAAGCCGCTGCCGTTGGAAAAGCTGTATGGGCCGGCAACGCTTTCCGGCCTGAAAATTTCACCTGATGGCAGCCGTTTGGCCATCACGGTTCTCAAAGACGACCAACAACACATCGGTGTGATGAGTCTGACCGATCTGTCGCTTGCCCCCGTAGCTCGTCTGGGGCCAGCCGTGCTCGTCAATCTATGGTGGGCCAATGACGACCGCATTCTGGTGCTCATAGACGATCCCAACGACGGGATAATTTACAAATCAATCGAGATCAGCACGGGCAAAGCCACCACTCATTTTAGCGGCCATTACCGGGATCACTGGCTGATTCACGAGTTGCCGGATCAACCCGACAAGGTGCTGATGGCTTACCAGACGGCAAACTATACCGGATACGAACTCAGGGAATTTGATTTGATTAGAAATCGCACTCGAGTGGTGGAAAAAAACCCGGGGCAAGTGCAACAATGGCTGCTCAACGCAAAGGGCGAAGTTGTCGCGGCGGTCGAACTTACCTCCGAACAGTTGTTCCTGCTGCATCGCACCACATCAGCTGCACGCTGGACCAAGATTCCCTACGGCACGCCCGAGGAACCGGTATTTGAATTCATGGCCGTCCATCCCGACCAGCGCAGATTGCTAGCCTTGGATTACACCACGGATCCCGCCCGCTTGGTTGCCGTCGACCCCGTGACGATGGCCACTGAATCGCTGTTTGCGCCCGAGAGATTTGATCCCAGCGTGGTCGAATCTTGGGGAAAGCTTGGCGGGATGCCACAATCAGTCATACATCCCGCCGAGACAACTGCTCGCCACCATCTCTCCCAAATTTCTGCGGCTCTACAGCGGGAGATTGATCGCTCATTGCCGGACACCTTCAACTCGATCCGAAGCATTTCCCGCGACGAGGAAAAATTGGTGATCTTTACCGCAAATGCGCAGTCGCCAGGATTCTACTATTTGCTGGATCGTCCATCTGGCCGGCTAATGCCACTCGGTCCGAGCATCGGAGGGATCGAACCTGCCACCCTTGGCCGCAATCAACCCTTTAACTTCGCCACTTCTGATGGCCTAAACCTCCAGGGCGAATTCTTGGCACCCCCAAAAACCGAACATCCTCCTCCGATGGTATTGCTATTAGAGGAAGATGTTTTCCGACGTCGGGAGGGTTTGATTTTCAGCTCACTGCGACAGGCATTTGCCAGTCGCGGATACGCGGTGGCCTCGATCGACTATCGAGGCACCAAGGGCTACGGCCACGGTTTCGTCCTGAAGGGCCGACACCAGATAGCCAACCGGATCCCCCTGGACCTGATCGAGGGAGTGCAGTGGTTGGGGCAGCAAGGATGGATCGATCCTAATCGCGTCATTGTAATGGGCACCTACGATGCCGGCTGGGTCGCAATGCATACGCTCGCCCGGCCTGCGGGAAGTTATGCAGGTTGGATAAACATCAGCACTCCCGTGGCGCACGAGGTTGATATCGACACGGTGAAGCCTTTTTACGTCGTGCCCGACTGGAGCCCATGGCGAGACCTCGTGGAATTGAAGCACAGCGGCATTATTCAAGCACCTTCACCGGTAAAGTTGCTGGCACAAATCAATGTGCCGGCTTTTCATTTCAGCCCCGGCGAACATGTGCGGCGCGACGTCCGGAGAAACAGTCGCACGGCCGTCATCGTCGATTTCAATTTCACGAGAAGGATGAAGATATCCGACCCGCGGATGAGATCGGCAGCAGTTTACGAAAAACTCTTCGCCTTCCTCGCGGAGCATTTCCCCACGGAGCAGAATTCCCGTCCGCCTTCGGCGGACGGCCGGAATTGAATCGCTTCACGCTTCCAACACCGGCACGTCGTAGCGCATGATTTCGCGGTCGGACGTCACGAGCACGAGTCCGTCGGCCAGCGCCTGCGCGATCAGCAGCCGGTCAAAGGGATCGCCGTGCAGGGCCGGCAGGCTGGCAGACAGCGTGGTGTGCGCGATCGTAACCGGCAGTTCTTCGAACCCATCGGCGAGCAGCCTTGCCGCGTAGTCCTGCGGCAGCCGCAGTTTGCCGCGCGCGATTTTTAAGCCCAGCTCCCACACTGACGCAGCGCTTAACAACACCTCGTTGTCCGGTGAGGTAATTGCCTCGCGGGTGGTGGCCCGCAGCCGGCCCGGATAAGCCGCCCACCACACGACCACATGCGAATCGAGCAACAGCTTCACGATGGAGTGCCGCCCTTGCCTGGTGCCGGCGGCTCTTCCACCGCCCCGTGAAACAGCGGCCCGGCCACGGAGTCATCCAGCACTTTGTCGTTCGCTGACCAGCAATCCTCCGCTTCCCAGGCTTTCCCCGCGAACAATCCCGGCACCCGTGCCTTGGGCGCGGCCACATACGGCACCATGCGCACCATCGGTTTTCCTGCTTTGGCCAAAATAATCTCTTCGCCCTCCGCCACCTCCTCCACCAGGCGCGATAAATGCGTCTTTGCTGCCTGAATATTAACTGTCTTCACAACTATAGACCAGACCAAGTCTGGTCTATATGTCAATCCGCTTTCTCTCAATCACTTCCCACTACAGCAGGCCCGGCCCGCGCGGCACCAACCCAGCAGCGCCAGCAGCGAAAACCCCATGGCATTCAGCGTGCCGTGCAGAGCCCGCATCCACGGGATGTCCAGCCAGCCCATCGCGGGCAGAAACATCCGCGAAGCATACAAGCCGGCCAGCAGCATGCCCAAGCCCAGCGAAATCCCCGCCACCAGCCACAAGGCCCGTGCCAGCCGGTGCACCCGGCGCTCCTGCACCGCCAAGACCAGATGCTCCCAAGCCACACCCCAACCGCCAAGCACCAGCACCCAGGCGGCGAGCAATTCCACCCAGGCTGGACCGCCGAGCTGCGTCGCCGTGATGCCGGCCGCTACCAGCGGCACCCCAAGCAGAACCAGCCAGGTCGCAAGCTGCGCGATCCGGCTTTGCGGCCGACGGTTGAGCGCGAGGCCGGCCACCACCGGCAGCACCAGCCCGGCATAATGAAAATGCACTGCGGTCAACAGCACGATGTCCGGCGCAAATCCGAGTGGCGACCAGCCGCCCCGGTCGGCCAGCAACCACGCCCCGCCCACCGAGGCGTAGATCAGCCCGACATCCCGGCACAGCAGGCCCAGCGGGGAAAAACCATGCCGGCGAATCCGCAAAAATCCATCCACGGCCATGATACCCAGCACGGCAGCCCACGGCAGCGCGCACAGCAGTGCCCCCGGCCCCGGCGGCAGCAGGAACGCAAACACGAGCAACAACGCGGCGGGAAAATGCACCTGCAAATCGAAACGCCACAGGCGCGCGGCCCAGCCCGTGTCCTCGAAGTCGCGCACCAGCGTCCAGGCCATCGGCATCAGCACCAGCGCCGCGAGCAACAGCATCGCCTCGGCCCACCGGCCGTCGTGCAGCGACGAAACTGAAAAATAAGCGAATGCGCACCACGCGGCGGCGCCGATCCTGACCTTCAACGGGGTTGTCATGCTGGGGTGCTGACAGCGAGAACCATCGCGGCCTTGGAGTCGCGCACAAATTTTCGCTGCAAATTCCTTGCGAGCGGTTTCGCCAGCCGCACCGGCCAGTAGCGCGGCCGCGAAAAGGCCAGCACCCGATACCACACGGTGTCATCCGCCCGCCACTCGATGCTGAACAACTCCTCCCCCTGCTCCACGTGCGCCGGCAGCGTGCCGTAGGCGAAGCCGTAACGCCGCACCGGCGTGGTCTCGTCCACGACATAGACGATCCGGCACGAGCTGAGCCACCACAGGCCGAAGGCCCGCGCCAGCATCGCCACCGTCTGTCCCTCGCGGATCGGGGCATCCGCCGGGCGGATTCGCGTCCACGGCGCGGGAAACATCCGCCAAGCCCGCAACGCCGCACAGCCCCTGGCAAAGACCTCCGCCCCGCGGCCAAGCTGCACCGCATTGTCGTCGAAATTGTAGCCCGGTGGCGGCCCGCCCTTCGTCGCACCGACTTCGCGGTAAGAAAACGGCTGGTCCGCCACCCGGGCGAGAAAGCCGGCGATCTGCGCATCCGACGGCGGCGTTCGCGACCATTGGGGCGACGGCTGTTTTGGCATGGCCGCAGCCTGCCGAACCGTCCGCGACTGTCCACTCCCGCGTTTGGTGCGCAAAATTCACATTGCGGCTTTGCCTTTGCCGAAGCGAACGGCTCAATGCCCCCATGAAACTGCTGCGCCTAGCCCTGTTGCTGCTGCTCATCCCGGCCGGCCTGCTCGCCCAAGGCCGTCTCGTCTCCGGCCCCATGCTCGGTTACCAGACCCACCGCGAAACCATGGTCTGGGTCGAAACCGAAAACGCCACCAGCGTGACGGTGGAGTTCTGGCCCGCCGAGGCGCCGGACAGCATCCGCCGCGTGACCCATGACAACCCCTGGATCAGCCCCGCCGGCGGCCAGCCGCAGCGCTTCGTGCTCCCGTTGCTGGACATGGGCCAGACCTACGAATACCGGCTGTTGATCGACGGCGAGCCGGTCGCCCTGCCGGGGCCGCTGACCTTCAAGACCACCGCCCAGTGGGAGTGGCGCAAGCGCCCGAGCACCCCGCCCGACTTCAGTTTCCTCTTCGGCTCCTGTGCCTACTTCAATGATACGCCCTATGACCGGCCCGGCACGCCCTACGGTGCGGGCACGGAGATCTTCACCCACATGGCCAAATCCGGCGCCGACTTCATGATCTGGGGCGGCGACAATCTCTACCTCCGCGAGGCCGACTGGTCCTCCGAGAGCGGCATCTGGTATCGCTACCGACAGGACCGCGCCACGCCCGACCTCCAGCCCCTGCTCGCGGCCATGCCCCACTATGCGACGTGGGACGACCACGACTTCGGCCCCAACAACTCCAACGCCGGCTACGAGTTCAAGGATGTGACCCTCGCCGCCTTCAAGGCCTACTTCGGCAACCGCACCTGGGGCGAGCCCGACAACCCCGGCGTCTATGGCAAATTCCAGTGGGGCGACGCCGCCTTCTTCGTCATGGACAACCGTTACCACCGCGACGAATCGGAGACCGACCCCGCGGCGTTCACGGAAAAAACCCAATATGGCGCCAAGCAGATGGCGTGGCTCCGCCAGAACCTCGTCAGCATGCTCGAAGGCAACAACCGCCGGCACTCGCCCATCCGGTTCATCGTCACCGGCGGCCAGTTCCTCAACGAACGGCTTTATCCCGGCTCCGAGGACCACCACCGCTATCAGCGCGAACGCGAGGAAATCCTCGCCCTCATCCGCACCCACCGCATTCCCGGCGTGATCCTCCTCAGCGGCGATGTGCACTACACCGAACTCGTCCGCCGCGACGACCTCCTGCCCTACCCGCTCTACGAGCTCACCAGTTCTCCCCTCTCCAGCGGCGCCCACACCCGCACGCTCGACGCCAAGACCGGCCGCATCGAGGGCACCGTGGTGCAGGACCAGAACTACTGCCAGGTGGCGGTCTCCGGCCCGCCCAGCGACCGCCTGATCACCATCACCTGCTACAGCAAAGCCGGCGCGCAGCTCTGGCAGCACCAGATCCGCGCCAACGATCTGCGCTGGCCGGAAGCCGAGTAAGGCGCGCTTTCCGCCGTGCACTCCGCGGCAATTCCCTTTAGGTTCCGCCCATGAAATCCCGCAAAGAGATCGTCGAGAACTGGCTGCCCCGCTACACCGGCGTGCCGCTCGACGGGTTCGGCGACTACATCCTGCTCACCAATTTCGACCATTACGTGAAGCTCTTCGCGCAATGGCACCGCGTGCCCGTCCGCGGCAAGGACAAGCCGATGCCCAGCGCCACCGCGGGCGAGATCACCATCATCAACTTCGGCATGGGCAGCGCCACCGCCGCCACCGTGATGGATCTGCTCAGCGCCATCAACCCCAAGGCCGTCCTCTTCCTCGGCAAGTGCGGCGGGCTCAAGCACCGCGCCGAGCTGGGCGACCTCATCCTGCCCATCGCCGCCATCCGCGGCGAGGGCACGAGCAACGATTATTTCCCGCCCGAGGTGCCCGCCCTTCCCGCCTTCGCCCTGCAGAAGGCCATCTCCACCACCATCCGCGACCACGCCCGCGACTACTGGACCGGCACCGTTTACACGACCAACCGCCGCGTCTGGGAGCATGACGACAAGTTCAAGAAATACCTCAAAAAAATCCGCGCCCTCGCGATCGACATGGAGACGGCCACCATCTTCATGACCGGATTTTTCAACGAAACCCCCACCGGCGCGCTCCTGCTTGTCTCCGACCAGCCCATGACGCCCGACGGGGTGAAGACGAGCGAGAGCGACAAAAAGGTGGACGCCAATTACGTGAGCGACCACCTCCGCATCGGCATCGATTCCCTGAAGCAGCTCATCAACAAGGGCCTCACGGTAAAACACCTGCAGTTCTGAGCCGCCGCGCTTCACCCCCGCACCGTGGAGTGTGCGCGGAGCCGGTAGCGGCGCGGGCTGACGCCGAAACGCTGCCGGAAGAGCGCATAGAAGTGCGAGAGGTTGTTGAGCCCGCAATCGAGCGCGATGTCCAGGATCGGGCGCGAGGTTTCCGCCAACTGCCGCGCGCTGAATTCCAACCGCGCCGCGTTCACGATTTCGGTCGGCGTCTGCTTCCACCAGCGCACCGTGGCCCGCGCGACGTGCGAGGCGCTGCGCCCGGCCAGCCGCGCCAACGCCGGCGTGCCGCCGACGAAATGCTCGGGCTGCGCGATCTTGCGCCGCGCCTGCACCAGCCATTCCGGCACCGGGTCCGCCGCCGTGGCGGGCTCGCGCAGCAGCCGCGGCAGTTGCATCAGGAAACCGTCCAGCGCCCACCGGGGCCGCCCCTCCGCCGCGAGCCGCTCGGCCCAATATTGCAGTTCCCCCTGCGCGCGCGCGTCCAAGGGCCAGCCCGCCCGCGCCGTCGGCCGCTCAAACCAGTCGCGTTCCTGCGGAAAATAGCGGCGGCGCACCTCCCGCCAGTTTCGGCTGGGGAAGGCCAGGTTCAAAATGTGCAAAGGGTCTGCCGAGCCCGTGACCTGATGCCGGTCCTTGGGCCGGACCAGAAAAATCCGGCCCGCCACCACGGCAGTGGTGCGGCCGTTGAGCAAATGCTCGCCCGCCCCGCGGGTCGCCCAGAAGATCTCATGAAAATCATGGTCATGGTAGCGGGCCGCATTGCCCGCCGCGATTTCCGTGCGGGCAAAGTGATAGCCCTCGCCCGGGCGGACAAAATCCGCGAGTTTGAAGTGGACCCATGATTTCGGCATTGAAAGCAATATAACACAAGAATCTGCGCTTTTATGGCAAGATTTGCCGGATTAAGGATGATATAACACAAACCCTATGGTTGCCACCACCTCCTCACCCCGCACCGCCCACCACCGCCTCACGCCCGCCGAGGTCGAAAAATACCGCCTCGAAGGCTACCACGTTTACCGCCAGCCGGTGTTCCCGCAGGCCAAGTTCAACGGCCTGAAGAACTGCTTCGAGGACATCCTCAACAACCTCGAGGCCGACGTGCGGCCCGAGTCCATGGACGTGCCGCACTTCCAGTATCCGCAGCTGTTCGAGTGGCTGTTTGCCGACGAGGTGCTCGACCTCGTGGAGCCCATCCTCGGGCCCGACATCGCGCTCTTCGCGAGCCACTTCATCTGCAAGCCCAAGGGCAACGGCAAGCGCGTGCCGTGGCACGAGGACTCCCACTACTGGCAGACGATGATCACGCCGATGGAGGTCGTCACCGTGTGGCTGGCCATCGACCCCTCCACCAAGGAAAACGGCTGCATGAATGTGATCCCGCGCACGCACAACACCGGCCGGCAGGGCTTCTCCGACTACGACGACCTGAAGCCCGGCGAGGCGGTGTTCAACGACGAGATCAAGGTTGCGCAGCGCGACCCGAGCAAGGCCATCGCCATCGAGCTGGAGCCCAACCAGTGCAGCCTGCACGACGGCCGCATCATCCACGGCAGCGAGCCCAACACTTCCAACATCCGCCGCTGCGGCTACACCATGCGCTACGTGAGCACCAAGGTGCGCCAACACCACGAGAAGATCGGCCAGTGGCACCACCTCTACCTCGCCCGGGGCAAGGATCATGCGGGCAACGTCTACGGCGACCCGACCAAGGCCTATGCCGAGATGGCCCGCTTCCGCGCGAAGCACGGCAAGAACGGCCACTGAGCGCATTTATAGGTTTGGCTTCAACGCATGGCGCGGGCATTCCCCGCGCCATGCTGCTTTCCGAACTCTCCGCCCGCGCCCTCCGGGTCCGCCAACTTTACGACGCGCAGGCCGTGCGCCGCGGCGGCCGGCCCTGGACCGCCGCCGAATTTGCGCAGGGCTTCGCCGGCGATGTCGGCGACCTCATGAAGCTGACCATGGCCAAGCAGGGCCTGCGCCCCGCCGAAAACCTGGAGGCCCGGCTCGCCCACGAGCTGGCCGACTGCCTCTGGTCCGTCCTCGTGCTCGCCGACGCCCACGGCATCGATCTTGAAGCCTCCTTCCTGCGGACCATGGACGAACTGGAACAGCGCATCGCCGCTGAGGCCTGATTCGGCAAAAACCGCAACCGTAGGCCAGCGCGCTGGCCTACAGAATTATTTTCCAATTGGGGCACATCAAATTGCACTGCACCGCTTCTTGGTGGCGCGGCAGCGCCGGTAGGGTCCGCTCTCCGAGCGGACCGCGCAACGCTACGCTGCCGGCCGGGCCGCTCGGAGATCGGCCCCTACCATCCTCAACCGATCGTCACTTCTTTGAGTGATGCTCCCTAGTCCTCCACCTCAAAGGCGAACGGCGCGAAAACCTCGCGCCCGCCGAGGTTGACCTGGCTCCAGATCACGTAGCGTCCCGGCTGCGGGAAGGTCACTTGGAAGGTCAGCACGGGCTGTTCCGGGTCGGGTCGCCAAGCGAGGTCCAGCTCGTTGGGATGCAGGTGGGCGAAGCCGCTGCGCGCCTCGTCAAAGGCCACAAGATGCGCGAAGGCGTCCATCACCGGCTCGAGCGGCACCGGACCACCCTCGGTCCGGGTGATGGCAAAGCTCAGCGTGGCCGGTCGGCCCGCACGGATGGGCGCGGCATCGGCGGCCAAGTCAAACCGGTAGCCCTCGCGCACGGCAGACCAGGAGGTTTCGTGCTGCATCACGAGACTGATGCTGGGCGCCTGCTCCGGCCCGACCGGAAGATCCGCCGAGGCATAAAGGCCGCGCCCGGTCGCCACGGGCACGAAGTCCGCGAAAATGCGATAGGTGCCGCGCCCATGCGGGGTGAAGGCGAAAACCCAGTCCCCCTCGCGCTCGCCCGGCTCGGGATGGACGTGCTGGTAGTCCTTGAGCCACGGATCGACGATGAGCAGGTGCAGCTTCCGCGTGTGCGCCACATTCAGATCGCGGGGACCGATCGGCTTCCCGCCGCTGGTCGCCAGACTGACCGTGACGGCCACGGTTTCGCCGGGGCGAACCTCGCCGGCGGGCCGCAGGGTCATGCGGACCGGAGAACGGACCGCCACCACCGGGATAAACTGCGGATTGGACGGATCGCAAAACTCCAGCGCATTGGCCCCGGTGACGCGAAAATCCATGTGATTGAGATTGGTGCCGGTCGGCACGTATCTGAAGCCCACGTAGAGCGCGGCGGCGCCGAGGGTGATCAGTGCGATCTGCCGCCACCGGGCGGCTTCAAGGGGAGTGGCGTTGGCGGTCATTCTCGGCGCATTTTGGCGACAAAGTCGCGCGGCTCCCAGTTGCTGCCGTCGAAGCGGTGGACGATGCGGCCCTGCTCGTTGATCAGGATGGTGGCCAGCGTGTGGTTAAGGATGGGGCCCTTGAACTCCGTGAGCACGCCAAACTGGGCCAGCAGGTCCTTGATCGCGCCCTCCGGGCCGGTGAGGAAGGAAAAGTTGCCGGTGTCGATGCCGCGGGCGTCGGCGTATTCCTTGAGCACGCCCGGGGTGTCGTAAACCGGGTCGAGCGTGATCGAGACCAGTTCGAGGTTACGGACGCCGGCCTCGCGGGCAAGCTGCTGGGTCTCCATCATCTTCATCGTCGCGGCCGGGCACATGGTGGCCACGGGGCAGCGGGTGAAAATGAAGTTCAGCATGATCTGCTTGCCGCGGAAACGCGCGCTCTGCACCACCGCGCCGCTCTGGTCGTAGAGGGCGAAGTCCGGCAGGTTCTCGCCGACCTCGCGGTAGACGCGGCGGCCGCGGATCGCGGTGTCCTGCCGCAGGGCGTTGGTCCCGGCGGCCACCGCGGCGGCGGCCACACGGTCGTCGGGCCAGATCTTTTCCAGCCGGTAGTCGCCGGTGTCGCTCGGGATCATCTCCGCCCGGATGAGCTGGCCCGGCCGGGCGTTGGCCACATCGCCGGCGGAGGCGATGAATTCCATCACCATCTCGGGCATGTAGCCGGGGATCTCGTCGTGCCGCACGATGAGGATGCGGCGCTCGACATCGACGTCGAGGATCTCGCCGGTCAGCGGATAGCGCGGCCCGGTGTCGTCCGCGGGCGGAGCGGACGCGGTTTCCTTGCGCCCGCATCCCGCGGCCAGCAATCCCGCGAGGGCCAGGACGAGGGCATAAGATTTCATGTCACTACGGATTCGTCCGCGGATATATTTGTCAAAGGGTTTGCGGCGATTGGCAGCAACGCTTCTATCCCGGAGTTCCCGCCCTCATGACCACCGCCGCCAATCACGTCCGCCACGCCGCCTACAAGCCCGCCCTCGCCTGGTTTGCCGCCCTCGGCGCCGGCTGGGTTTTCGTGCTTGTGACGCTGGGCGCCTTCACCACCAGCATCGATGCGGGCATGATCTTCCCCGACTGGCCGCTCTCGCACGGCTCGATCAACCCCGAGGGCTGGCTGGAAAACCTCGCGATGTTTGCGGAACATTCGCACCGCCTCACGGGCATGGTGATGGGGCTCATCACCATCGCCCTCGCCGTCTGGCTCTGGCGCACCGAGTCCCGCCGCTGGCTGCGCAACCTCGGCTGGAGCGCCCTCGCGATCGTCATCATCCAGGGCCTCATCGGCGGCAAGCGCGTGCTGCTCGACTCGCTGGCCGTGCCGGGCTTCGAGATGACCCTCGGTCAGATGCTGCGCATCCCGCACGGGATTTTGGCCCACTTGTATGTGTGCGTGCTGATCGCCATCGCCGTCTCTCTCTCGCGCGGCTGGCTGGCCCGGGCCGAACCGGTCTCGGGCGCCCTGCGCCGGCTGGGCCTGCTCGCGACCGTCTTGATGGTCGTGCAACTCGTGATCGCCGCAACGATGCGCCACAATTTCGCCGGCTTGGCCATCCCGACCTTCCCCCACTCCACCGCCGACGGCGGCTGGCTGCCGGCGCACTGGAATTTTCATGTGAACATCCATTTCGCCCACCGCGTGATGGCCCTCATCCTCACGGTCGTGCTGGTCTGGTTTGCCGCCAAGATCTGGCGCGATCGGGGTGCCTCGCTGCTGCTGCGCTGCGGCGCCTCCGTGCTCGTAGCGCTGCTCACCCTGCAGATCCTGCTCGGGGCGCACGTCATCTGGCAGTTGCGCGAACCGCACGTGACCACCGCGCACGTTGTCGTCGGGGCGATGCTGCTGGCCACCACCTTTTGGCTGACGTGGCTCGCCCACCGCGACGCAATCGAGGCCCCGCGCGCCGCCCCATGAGCGACCCGTCCGGCAAAGCCTCTTTCGGCGACTATCTCGCGCTCACCAAACCGCGCCTGAGCCTGCTGTCGGTCATCACCGCGCTTGTCGGCTACGCGGCCGGCCGGCCGCCGTTCATCCCGGCGGAACTTATCAGCCTCGCGCTCGGCACCTCCCTCGCGGCGGGCGGTGTGGCGGTCCTCAACCAATGGCTGGAGCACGACACCGATGCCCACATGCAACGCACGGCAGACCGGCCCATCCCCGCCGGGCGCGTGCCCACCGGCTCGGCCTTCGTGCTGGGCGCGCTGATGTGCGCGGCCGCGCTCGGGCTGATCTTCGTGAAGGTCAACGGTCTCGCCGCGTTCTTCACGCTCGCCACCATCTTCTCCTATCTCGGTTGGTATACGCCGGCCAAGCGCTGGTCGCGCTGGAGCACGGAGATCGGCGCCTTGGCCGGGGCCTTCCCGCCGCTGATCGGCTGGGCGGCGGCCCAAGGACAAATCTCCGCCCTCGGCTGGATTCTCTTCGGCATCCTGTTTTTTTGGCAGATGCCGCATTTCATGGCCATCGCCTGGATCTACCGGCGCGACTATGCGGCGGTGCAATTCCCGATGCTGCCCGTGCGCGACGAAGCCGGCGGCTGGGTCGCGGGCTGGTCCCTGTGCAACACGGTCGCCTTGGTGGCGGTCAGTTTGCTGCCTACGTTCCTCGGGCTCGCGAGCCAGTGGTATCTGGCGGCGGCGGCGGTCGCCGGGGCTTGGTTTCTCTGGCGGGCGGTCATCTTTCTGCGGCCGGCGACGCGGGAGCGCGCCGCCAAGCAACTCTTTCACGCCTCGCTGGCCTACCTGCCCCTCGTGCTCGGCGCCCTCGTGGCCGACCGCGTGCTCTTTTTTTGACCGCCATGAACGTCCATGACATCCCGGCCCTCAACGCCGCCCTCAACGCCCTCTCCACCCTGCTGATGACGGTGGGCTTCATCTTCATCAAAACCGGCCGGCGCGAGGCGCACCGGGCCGCCATGCTGGGCGCGGGCGCCGTTTCCGCCGTGTTTCTCGTCGGCTACGTGGCGCACAAGATCCTCGTGCAGGGCGTGCACACGCCGTTCGGCGGCGAGGGCACCATCCGCACCGTTTATTTCGTGATGCTCATCACGCACATCATTCTGGCGATGGCCATCGCCTGGCTGGTGCCGCGCACCTTCTGGCTGGCGTTAAAGGGCGACTTCGAACGCCACAAGGCCTGGGCGCGCTGGACCTACCCGATCTGGTATTATGTATCCGTGACCGGCGTGCTGGTGTATTTCTTCCTCTATCAGTGGTGGCCGGCCGCCAAATAAAAAGCCGGGCCGAAATCCGGCCCGGCGCGATGAAGGCAAACAGGGTGACCCGCGGTTACTTGACCGTGATGATGCCCTTCATGCCCATCTGATAGTGGGCGGGAAAGGAGCATACGTAGGGATACTCGCCCGGGGCGTCGAACTTGACCACGATGCCGTCGGACTGCTTCGGCCCCAGCAACTTCGTGTGCGCGATGATCGCGTCGGCAAAAGCCGGGGGGATGTAGTCGGTCGCCACGGCCGCGGCCGCGGCGGTGGCAAAGGCCACGGTATCGGTGCCGGGCTTGAGGACCACGAGGTTGTGCCCCATGGCCTGCTTCGGCATGGAGCCGACGTTGTTCAGGACGATCCGCACTTCCTCGCCGACCGCGAGCGAGATGGCGATGACGTTGAATTTCATGGCGTCGTTGCCGTTGATTTCGATGACGCGCGGGCCGGATTGCGGCGCGGCGGCGACCGGGGCGGCGGTCTGCTCCGGTTTGGAGCATCCGGCAAGGGCAAGGGCCGCGAATGCGGCGAGGAGAGGCATACAGGTTTTCATGGCACGCTCAGGCTAGGACCGCCGCCGGCGGGTGGCAACCCTTGGCGCCGGTTCAGCGGAACGGCTAATAGTTGCACGAGTGCAATTAATAGCTGCATCCCGGCATCGCCCGAAGCCCGGCAAATCCGATGACCCGCAGTAATATGGCTTGAAATGCCAATGGGTTCGCAAACTCTCTTGCCGGTTGGCGCCCGTCGCCGGCATCCATTTTGACCTGTCAGTCCACATGCGTTTGACCTCCCTCCCTCCCTCCTTCGCCCGCTGGGGCCGCGCCGCGTTCGCCTTGTGCGGCCTCGCTCTCCTGTCGGGTTGCGACCTCAACTTCTGGCGCATGGACGGCCACCAGACCACCATGGTCACGGCCGGCCCCGTCGCCAAATCCCAGCTCGATGTCTTTTACGTCACCGTCTGGGTGACCTTCATTATTTTCATCATCGTCGGAGCGGTGCTCGCGTATGCGACCTTCAAGTTCAAGGCCAAGACCGAGGCCGATGAACATGCCGCCCCGCCGGAGCAGAGCCATGGCAATCCGCTGATCGAGCTCAGCCTGATCGGCGTATCCATCCTCGCGCTCGTCTTCATCGCGGTCCCCACCCTCAAGGCCATCTGGTTTACCTACGACGTGCCGGAGGAACACCGCGAGAACGCCTACGAGATCACCGCCGTCGGCTACCAGTGGTGGTTCAAATTTGAGTATCCCAACGAGCAGATCGACGGGGCCGGCACGCTGGTCACCGGCAATGAGCTCGTGATCCCCGCCGGCCGCCCGGTCCGTATCAACCTTCGCACCGTGGACGTCATCCACTCCTTCTGGGTGCCCAAGCTCGCCGGCAAAGTGGACATGATCCCCAACCGCGGCAACCACCTCTGGCTGCAGGCCGACGAGCCCGGTTATTTCTGGGGCCAGTGCGCCGAGTATTGCGGCGATTCCCACGCCGTCATGCGCTTCCGTGTCATCGCGCTGTCCGAGGAGGACTTCGCCGAATGGCTCGTGGCGCAAAAGGCCCCGGCCCGCACCGTGGCCGCCGCCGCCAAGACCGCCGGCGAGCTGCCGCAGGTCCAGTTTGCCTCCTTCCGCCGCAACCAATACGGCTTCACCAGCAAGTGGGACGCCAACGCCGCCGTGGCGCCGCTCGAAAACTGGCGCCAGCAACAGTTCCCCGCCAAGGACGAGGATGCCGCGCTCATCGCCGAGGGCCGCCGCCTCTTCGTGGAGAAGACCTGCGCCGGCTGCCACGTGGTGCGCGGTCACGAAGGCATGGGCATCACCGGCCCCGACCTCACCCACATCGGCTCCCGCACGACCATCGCCGCGGGCCTGTTGGAAAACAATCACGAGCAGATGGCCCGTTGGCTCAAGCATCCCGAGGTCGTGAAGCCCGGCAACCTGATGTATACCACCGGCTACGTGCCCAACAACGTGCAGTTGAACGACGCGGAGGTAAACGCCCTCGTCGCCTATCTCGAAAGCCTGAAATAATCATGTCCATGGACGCATCGGTTAAAACTCACTTCACCGGCTCTGAAGCCCCCGCCCCCACCCGGGCCGCGGTCTTCTGGCGCCCTACCGCCAAGACCGGCTTTGTCAGTTGGCTCACCACGGTGGACCACAAGAAGATCGGCTTCCTCTACGGTGTCTTCGCGCTGTTCTTCTTCCTCGTCGGCGGCTTCGAGGCCCTGCTCATCCGCATCCAGCTCGCCGTGCCGAACAACGACTTCCTGACCGCGCAGCGCTACAACGAGCTGTTCACCATGCACGGCACGACGATGATCTTCCTCGCCGTCATGCCGCTATCGGCCGCGTTCTTCAATTACATCATGCCGCTGCAGATCGGCGCGCGCGACGTGGCCTTCCCCCGGCTCAACGCCTTCTCGCTCTGGACCTTCGTCGCCGGCGCCATCGTCATCAACCTCGGCTGGTTCATGCCGGACGGCGCGCCCGACGGCGGCTGGTTCGGCTACGCCCCGCTGACCTCCAAGCAGTTCAGCCCCGACCACTCCATCGACACCTGGGTGATGGGCCTTCAACTCCTCGGCGTCGCCTCCATCGCCGCCTCGCTCAACTTCATCGTCACCATCATCAACCTGCGCGCCCCCGGCATGACCATGATGCGCCTGCCGGTCTTCACCTGGATGACGCTGGTCACGGCCTTCCTCATCGTGCTCTCCTTCCCCGCGATCACCATCGCGCTGGTCGAGCTGATGATGGACCGCCTCTTCGGCACGAGCTTCTTCGAGGTCTCCAACGGCGGCATGCCCATCCTGTGGCAGCACCTCTTCTGGATCTTCGGCCACCCCGAGGTTTACATCCTCATCCTGCCCGCCATGGGCATCATCTCGGAAATCCTGCCCACCTTCTCGCGCAAGCCGCTCTTCGGCTACCCGATCGTGGTCTTCTCCGGTGCGACCATCGGCTTTCTCGGCTTCGCGGTGTGGAGCCACCACATGTTCACCACCGGCATGGGCACCGTCGCCACCGCGGCCTTCGCCCTCGCGACCATGGCCATCGCCGTGCCCACGGGCGTGAAGATCTTCAACTGGATCGGCACCCTCTGGGGCGGCCACCTCATGATGCGCACGCCCATGATGTTCGCCCTCGGCTTCGTCTGGATGTTCATGATGGGCGGCTTCTCCGGCATCATGCACTCCGCCGCGCCGGCCGACGCCCAGCAGCAGGACAGCTACTTCGTCGTCGCCCACTTCCACTACGTGCTCATCGGCGGCTCCATCTTCGCGCTGCTCGCCGGCATCCACTACTGGTTCCCCCTGATGTTCGGCCGCAAGGTCAGCGAGTTCTGGGGCAAACTCTCCTTCTGGGTCATCTTTGCCGGCTTCAACATCACGTTCTTCCCGATGCACTTCCTCGGCCTGAACGGCATGCCCCGCCGCACGTTCACCTACGACGAGAACCTCGGCTGGAACGCCCCCAACTTCATCGCGACCGTCGGTGCCATGATCCTCGGTCTCGGCATCTTCGTTTACTTCGCCGTGATGGTTTACACCTACTTCCGCGGCGAGAAGGTGAAGCGCGATTACTGGGACGGCCGCACCCTCGAATGGTCCCTGCCCAGCCCCCCGCCGGAATACAACTTCGCCGTCACCCCCACCGTCCATGCCCGCGACGCCTGGTGGTATGAGAAGGAACACAAGGAGGAGATCGCCAAGGAAAAGGCCGAGCACGCCAAGGAAGACGCGGCCCACGGCGGCATCCACATGCCCTTCCAGTCCATTTACCCGTTCGTCACCAGCGTCGGCATCCTGATCGGCGCCATCGGCGTCTGCGCCGTGGATTACGGCCACAAGCTGCCGGTCGCCCTCGCGGGCGGCGCCATCATGCTGATCGGCATCTACCTCTGGGCCATGGAAGGCAACGAGGGCTACCACATCCAGCCGAACGAGGAGGATCTCAAATCATGAGCAGCCACGCGGCCCACGCCCCCATCGATCATCACCACGATCACACGACGTCGACCGGCATCCCGAACAAGAAACTCCTCATGTGGACGTTTCTTGCCTCGGACTGCATGTTCTTCGGCATGCTGATCGCGACCCATCTGGTCTATCGTCTGCATCCGCCCCCGGGTGCGCCGGCCGCCCAGGACATCTTCTCGATCGAGCTCACCTCCTTCTCCACCTTCATCCTGCTGATGTCGTCGCTCATGATGGCGCTGGCGGTGAACGCCATCCAGAAGGGCAACCTCAAGAGCATGCGCTGGTCGCTGCTCACCACGATCGTCTTCGGCGCCATCTTCCTCTGGTGCCAGGTTTACGAGTTCGACCACTTCGTGAAGGACCGCAACTTCACCCTCACCAACAGCCTCTTCGGCTCGACCTTCTACACCCTCACCGGCACCCACGGCACCCACGTCGCCATCGGCGTCCTCTGGCTGATCATGATGTATGTGCGCTCGTTCCAGCCGCGGGACACCGCCAAGGACCGCACCTGGTTCCTCCGCAACGTGCTCCACGTCGCGGCCGTCACCGGCGTCGTCCTCTTCGCGATGTTCGCCGTGCTCAACCTCGTGCACGTCATCCAGGCCGGCACGGGCCTTGGCGCCTTCTTCAGCGGCAGCATCTGGCTGCTGGTCGGCCTGGCCGTAACCACCGCCGCCAGTGTGCATTTTGCGAAACCGCGCGGCCCCGTCGCCTTCGACGAGTCCAACGCGATCGATGTCGAGAGCATGGGCCTTTACTGGCACTTCGTTGACATCGTCTGGATCGTCATCTTCACCGCCGTTTACCTGCTCGAATACGTCTGACCCACCATGAGCGCCTCCGCCTCCACCGCGGCCCACGACCACGGGCCCGACGAAAACAAATACCAGCTCTACGTGCAGATCGCGATGCTCCTCGCGGTCCTCACCGGCATCGAGATCGTGGCGATCTTTTTCCCGTTCGCGCCTTGGATCATCGTCACGACCCTCGTGGTGCTGTCCGTCGTGAAGTTTCTCTTCGTCATCTTCTACTTCATGCACCTGCGGTGGGACAAACCGTTCTGCACGATCCTGTTCGCCATCGGGCTCGTGCTGGGCGGCGGCACCCTCTGGGTCCTCCTCCTGCTCTTCGGGGCCCAGGACAGCTTCCCGCTGACCTCGATCCTCGACTGATCCGCGGGAAAATTCCCCGATAAGTTTGCGGCGGCCTCCGGGCCGCCTTTTTGTTGCCCCATGATCGACTGGCGCCACTGGCACAACGAACCCTACCTCGTCGGCGGGCTCATCTTCCTCGGCTGGCTGTATGCGATCCTCACCGGCCCGCTGCGCGGCCGTATCGCCCCCGGTCAGCCCTTCCTCCGAGGCCGGGCCTGCGCTTTCTACGCCGCGTTGATCATCTTCTATCTGGCCGTGGGTTCGCCGCTCGACCAGATCGGCGAGCGTTTTCTCTTCAGCGCCCACATGGTCCAGCACCAGCTCCTGACCTACCCCGCCGCCATCCTCTTCCTTCTCGGCCTGCCCCGCTGGCTGGTGGACCCGGTGCTCGACCGGCCCGGCGTGCGTGGACTGGCACGGTTTGCCGGCCACCCGCTGATCTGTGGCCTCATCTATACCCTGGTCATCAGCATCTGGCACGTGCCGGCCCTATACGACTGGGCCCTGCGCGACAAGTTCGTGCACGTGCTGGAGCACGTGATGTTCTTCGGCGCCGCGCTGTTCTACTGGTGGCCGCACCTCAGCCCCTCGAAGATCGCCCCGCCCGTCAGCTACGCCGCGCAGATGCTCTACCAACTGGGCATCGTCATCGGCATGACGCCGCTCTTTGCCTACATCACCTTCTCGCACGACATTCTCTACCCCACCTACGAGTTCGCCCCCCGGATCATTGACAACTTCAGCCCCGCGCAGGACCAGTTGCTGGCCGGCACCATGATGAAACTCGGCGGCCTGCTCGTCGCCACCACCGCCATCGCCGTGAGCTTTTTCCGATGGTATCAGACCACGGAACTGCAAACCCGGCGCCGCTAGGTTTCAGCCGGCAAGAATCCTCCCGGCCAGAAGCTGGGCCTGCCGGCTGATTTCCGGCACCGCGGTGCATTCCCAGAGCACGCCCTTGAGCGGTGCACCGAGCGTGAAAAGCCATCCCACCGGACCGGAGCGATAGCCCAGCACGGTGCCGTCCGGCAGCGCGTTGAGGCCCAAAGCCAGCGGATCATGGTCAATCAGCCCGCGTGCGAGCAGATTGATGAGCAAAGGATGCTGGTATTTGGAGTAATCGCTGCGCGGCCCGGTGCAGTTGATCACCTTGGCCACCCGCAGCGCATTCCGGCGCATCGTGCCGCGTTCGCGAAACCTCGCCTCCACCCCGTCGGGCCTCTCGAGCAGCGCCTCCAGCCGGCCGGCATAAAACCTCAGCCGACCCGCCGCCCGCAGGATCTCGATCTTCTTGGCCACCGCCGGTGCGAGCCGATGCCGGTGGATTTCCCAAAATGGCCGCACGTGGCGCATGAAACGCGCCCGTTCCTCCCATGACAACGCCGACCAAATGGCCGGCGTTTCCCGCCGGACGGCGTCCAACACCGGCCGCCAATCGATGCCTTGACGCCCCGCCCGCCTCACCTCGCCCCGCAACCGCCGCCACAGGCCGAGGATCGTGGCCGGCGGCGGCTCCGCGGCAAAAAAAGCCGGATACGGCGGATGCGTCTCATGCACCTGCGGCCGCAGCCCGCGGCGGGACAGCGCGTGCACGACTCCGCGGTGACCCAACGCCGCCAGATCCAGAATGATGTCCACGGACGTCAGGCCCGCGCCCACCACCAGCACATCGGCCTCCGGCGCTATGCCCGCCAACACGCCGGGCCGCCAAGGCACATGCACATAACGCTGCGTGTTGTAAACCGGCAGTGAGCGCCGGATCGGATACTCCCCCGGCAGGTTGCCCAATGCGAGCACCACCCGGTCGGCGACAAATGCCCGACCGTCGCCGCAACGCAGCCGCACCTCGCCTGATTCCGTCTCAATGTCGGCCACCTCCCCCTTGATCACTTCGCACCTGATCTCCGGTCCGGCCCGGCCTATGGTTTCCTCCAGCAAGGTCTGGATGTAATCGCCATAGATCCATCGCGGCAGATAGTCTCCTCCGGCCACCCGGTCGGGGTAACCTGTCTGTCCCTGACGGGACTCCACCCAGCGCAAAAAATGTCCGGGGTCATCCGGCAGCGCGCTCATCCGTGCGGCCGTTGCATTGAGGCAATGCTCGTGGTTTTCCGTCCCGTAGGCCACGCCGCGGCCGACCCCTGTCATCCGTTCAAACAGCAACACCTGCAGCGGCACCAGGGCCTGCCGCAGCAACTGCACCGCCATCAGGGTGCCGCTAACCCCGCCTCCGATGATGGCAACAATGCTGGGCCGGATGTTCATGATTCAAACAGCTTGGATCGGGGCTATAACGGGGCCGGCCTGCGATTTTCCATGCGACAAGCCGTGCACAAGAAAAACACCCGCCCCCAGCCGACCTAATTTCCCAAATCCCCTGCTGCACACCGGCGGACATGGTGAAAAATCCTGCCTCGTGGCAGCATCATTTTTTGTCGGCAGAAAACCCATTGATACCGCGAGTTCGGAGATGGCGTTCCATCAGTTTCATGCCGCGGGCCAACTGACTTTCGACGGTCCCTTCGGCAATGCGGAGCTTGAAGGCAATCTCCCGCTGGGGCACGCCCTTGAATTTTCTCAGGATGAAAACTTCCCGACAACGCTCAGGCAGCTCGGCCAAAGCACCGGCTACAATGGCCACTTTTTCATGATAACCGAGCAATTCATACGGGTCAGGCCTGTCATCCATGACTTTCAAGAGCGTCAAATCCTCAATGCTTTCCGTGCGGCCGGCGCGTTCGCGGCGGACCTTGTCCACCACCAAGTGGCGCGCGATTTGAAAGAGGAATGTCTTGGCTGAGAGAATGGGACGCGCCAGTCGAGCCTTCCAAATGCGTAGAAAAGACTCCTGCACAACATCGTCCACATCGTGGACCCTTGGGTATCGGCGGCGGAGATAACCCCGGAGCTGCCCCTCATGGGGGTAAACCTCTTCGCTGAACCACTGCACGAGTTTGTCACCCGACCGACTGTCTGTCACAGGCTGAGGCAGGTCTGCAACAAACGGCGAGGCCGGTCCAACGGATGGTTTTTCTGTGAATGACATGATCACCGCGGAATCAATCGAAGTTGAACAACTGGCCGCCCTTCAGCCGACGTTTGCCACCAAGTCATCGACGGAGTCACTTTCGGGACTGATGTCCGCAAAAAGCCAGGTCGAGAGGTAGCGTTCGCTGCCCGAAGGGATGATCGCGACAATCTGCTTGCCCTTGTTCTCCGGCCGTTGCGCAAGCTGAAGGGCGGCCCACACGGCGGCACCGGAGGAGATGCCGATCGGGATGCCGTCGAGCTGGTTGACCTGTTTCGAGACCGGACCGGAGTCCGCTTCCTTCACGCGGATGATTTCATCGTAAATCTTGGTGTTGAGGATCGCCGGCACAAAACCGGCCCCGATACCCTGCAGCTTATGCGGTCCGGGCTGCCCGCCCGAGAGCACCGGAGAAGCATCGGGCTCGACCGCCACAATCCTGACCCCGGGCTTTTTGTCCTTCAGCACCTCGCCGACGCCGGTGANNGGTGATGGTGCCGCCGGTGCCGATACCCGCCACGAGGATGTCCATCTTGCCGCCCGTGTCCCGCCAGATCTCCTCCGCGGTGGTCTTGCGGTGGATGGCCGGATTCGCCCGGTTCACGAACTGCTGGAGGATCACGCTGCCGGGGATCTGGCGCTGGAGTTCCTCCGCCCGGGCGATGGCCCCTTTCATGCCCTTGGCTCCTTCGGTAAGCACGACGCGCGCTCCCAGGATCTTCAGGAGCTTGCGCCGCTCGGTGCTCATTGTCTCCGGCATGGTCAGGATCAGCTTGNNGCCAGGGCGATGCCGGTGTTGCCGGAGGTGGGTTCGATCAGGACGGTGTCGCTGCCAATGATTCCGGCCCGCACCGCATCGTCGATCATCGCATAGCCGATGCGGTCCTTGACGCTGGACAGGGGGTTGAAGAACTCGAGTTTCAGCAGGATCTCCGCCTGCGCGCCGTGCGCCGCCGCCGTGCGGTTGAGCCGCACCAGCGGGGTGTTGCCGATAGTCTCGGTGATGTCGTTGTATATCTTGGCCATGGGGATGTTGGGTTGGTTGTGGGTTGGAATGTATGGCTTCAGATGGCGTAGTGGTCGGGATTATCCGGNNACCAGCTCCAACTGGCGCAGGCGCGACCGCGAGATCTCCGCCTCGATGGTCTCGCCGGTGTCGATGCGCTCAAGGGTCACCCGGCCGTAGTTGCCCGCGGAGAAGACATGCAGCACCCGCGCCGCCAACGCGTGCTGGCCGGTGTAATCGCGCTGGATGTCCACGTCGTGAGGACGCACGTAGAGCACATCACGCTCCGAAGCCCGCAGGCGGTCGAGGCCGGACTCCAGCCGGTTCACGTTGCCCAAAAACTCGATGACAAAGGGCGAGGCCGGCCGGTCATACACCGCCTGCGGCGGACCCACCTGCTCGATTCGCGCTTGGTTCATGACCACAACTTCGTCGGCCAGCTCCAGCGCCTCCTCCTGGTCATGGGTGACGAAGACGGTCGTCACGTGCAGCTTCTCGTGGAGGCTGCGCAGCCAGCGGCGCAGATCCTTGCGCACCTGCGCATCGAGCGCGCCAAACGGCTCGTCCAGCAGCAGGACCTTGGGCTGCACGGCAAGAGCCCGCGCCAGAGCGACACGCTGGCGCTGGCCGCCGGAGAGCTGGTCCGGCAGCCGCGCGCCGAGGCCGTCGAGCTGGATCAGTTGCAGCAGCTCGTTCACGCGGGCCGCAATCTGCGGCTTGGTCGGCCGCTCGCCGCGCGCGCGCACGGTGAGGCCGAAGGCGATGTTGTCGAACACCGTCATGTGCTTGAACAGCGCGTAGTGCTGGAAGACAAAGCCCACGCCGCGCCGGCCCGCCGGCACGGCCGAGACGTCCTCCCCGTCGAAATACACGCGGCCCGACTCCGGGTCTTCGGTCCGGTCGGCAAATTCCAGGCCGGCGATGATCCGCAGCAGCGTGGTCTTGCCCGACCCGGACGGGCCGAGCAGCGCGGTGAGCCGACCGGAGGCGACCTTCAGGTCAACCCCGGCCAAGGCGGTGTAACTGCCGAAATGTTTCCAAGCGTTGCGAACTTCAATGCTCATGAGGCGAATTGTCGGGTGGTGGCGGTGGCGGCGGCCTCGACGGATTTGCGATGCCGCCATTCGATCAGGCTTTTCAAAACGATGGTCACGAGGGCAAGGAGCGTGAGCAGCGAGGCCACGGCGAAGGCGGCCTGCGTCTGGTATTCGTTGTAGAGGATTTCCACATGCAGGGGGATGGTGTTGGTCTCGCCGCGGATGTGGCCCGACACGACGGAGACGGCGCCAAATTCCCCCATGGCCCGGGCGTTGCAGAGGATCACGCCATAAAAGAGCGCCCACTTCACATTGGGCAGCGTGACTTTCCAGAAAGTCCGCCAGCCGCCGGCCCCGAGGGTTAGCGCCGCCAGCTCCTCGTCCTTGCCCTGGGCCTGCATGAGCGGGATCAGTTCGCGGGCCACAAAGGGGAAGGTGACGAACACCGTGGCCAGCACGATGCCCGGCACAGCAAAAATGATGCGGATGTCGTGCTCCATGAGCCACGGCCCCCACCAGCCCTGCGCGCCAAAGAGCAGCACATAGACCAGGCCCGCGATCACCGGGGAAACGGCGAACGGCAAATCAATCAGCGTGATGAGGACGGATTTGCCGGGAAACTCGAACTTCGCGATCGCCCAGGCCGCCGCCACGCCGAACACGAGGTTGAGCGGCACGGAGATGCTGGCGGCGAGCAACGTGAGCCGGATCGCCGCCACCGCGTCGGCCTCGGTCAGCGCCGTGAAATACAGCCCGAGCCCCTTGCGCAGCGCCTCGACGAAGACCGCGGTGAGCGGCACGACGAGGAAGAGCAGCACGAAGCCGAACGCGATCCCCAGCAGCGTGTATTTCAGCCAGCGCGGGTCTTCAAGACCGCGGCGGCTGTGCGGCCGGGCGACATGGGTAAGGGTGGATGCGGAGCCTGCCATGATGGGATGGGTTTTGCGTTCAGCTCCGCGACCGGCGGGTGAACCAGCGCTGGGTCAGTTGGATCAGGAGCAACAACAGGAACGACACGACGAGCATCACCACGGCCAGGGCGGTCGCTCCCGCGTAGTCATATTGCTCCAGCTTGGTGATGATGAGCAGCGGCGTGATCTCCGTGCGCATCGGCATGTTGCCGGAAATGAAGACGACCGAACCGTATTCGCCCACGGCCCGGGCAAAGGCCAGGGCAAAGCCCGTCAGAATCGCCGGCGCCAGTGCGGGCAGCACGACCCGGCGCAGGGTCTGCAACCGCGTGGCGCCGAGCGTGGCGGCCGCCTCCTCCAGCTCGGGTTCCAGCTCTTCCAAAATGGGCTGCACCGTGCGGACGACAAAGGGCAGCCCGATGAAGGTCAGCGCCACCCAGATGCCGACGGGCGTATAGGCCACCTTGATCCCGAGCGGCTCCAGCCATTGCCCGAGCCAGCCGGTCTTGGCGTAGATCGCCGTCAGCGAAATGCCGGCCACCGCCGTCGGCAGCGCAAAGGGCAGGTCCACCAGCGCATCCATCACCCGACGGCCCGGAAACGGATAGCGCACCAATACCCAGGCCAGAATCACCCCGCATGGCACGTTGAACGCCGCCGCCGCCAGCGAAGCGCCGAACGTGACCCGGTAGGACGCGATCACGCGGGGCGAACTCACATGCCCCCAGAACTCGGCCCAGGTCAGTCCCGCTGTCTTCACAAAGGTGGCGGCAAGCGGCAGCAGGATGATCACGCTGAGATAAAGCAGGGCAAAACCCAGCGTCAGCCCAAAGCCCGGCAGCACACGGCGGTTGACCGCGCGCCAGCGCGATGGCGCGGCGGGCGGCCGGCTCGGTGCTTGGGATGAGGCGAGAGCGGTTGACATATTAATGGAGGCGGTCAGGTCCCGGCGGCTTCCAGCCCCCGGCCAAGCCCCGTGCGCTCCAGGAGCGGACCGAACAAGGCGCGAGAATCGCGCGAAACCAAAGGCTGGGAGAACGATGTCATGGCTCGGTGGCTCAGAGGTTTTGGCCGAAGGCCCGGTGGCCGCGGTAACGTTCGATGAACCGGCCCAAAATCGAAACCGTGGCGGCATCATACAGCGGTTGCGGCCACTCCGCCGGCAAGGCCAGCGTGAGTTCGAAAGGCCGGAACGGCAGATCATCCCCAATGGTCAGAGGGCCGGCTGTCGGCTGGGTCTGCAGCTCACCAACCTCAAACCGGACCGGCCACGGATCGATGTCCTCGGAGGTGACCAGTTCGCTGCCCAAGCTGCCGAGCAGTTCGTTGCTGCGCAGCCGCACGGTGATGAGGTCGTCCGTCGCCGGCACGATCCGCACAAAGGCGTGGTAGCCGCGCAGCCGCGCGTCTTTCTCGAGCAGCGAAAGCTCTGGCACACGGGTAAATCCCCAGTGCTCGTCCACCAGGCGGCGGTCACCCGCCCCGGCCTGCAGGCCCAGCACATCCACCAGCGGGAAGAACGAAAGATTGAGCCCGTGGCCCAGTTGCGGCTCCAATGCCAGCCGCTCCACCAAGTGCAGCAGCGCCAGCGTGCCGCGCAGGTCGCGGGCATCCTCGCCGGCGTAAACCGCCAGCCGCGGGGACTCATCGGAAGCATGCGGCCCGAAGTAAACAAACCGCGGCAGGTTGAAGGGTCGCGAGCGGTCATGGAACGGACCGACCGGCGAAGCAAAGATGAAGTTGGAACGCTGAGACAGCGTGTAGAGCGAGCCCAAGCGCTCGTTCAGGTCGGCGGCCAGTGGAGGAAAGATCACAGGCTCGGCGGCCTGCGCCACGGAAAAGAAACGACTTGATACATTTGTCATCGGGAAAGGGATTTGGGGTTGCGGCAGGTTGCGCCCGGCCGGTGGTCCGCGTGAAGGTGCGGGGCCGGGCGCCCGGGAGGGACTACTTCACGTAGATTTGATCGAAGGTGCCGCCGTCGGCGAAGTGCTCCCGGGTGGCCTTGGTCCAGCCGCCGAAGACATCGTCGATGGTGAAGAGGTTCAGCTTCGGATACTGCTGCTCATACTTCGCCAGCACCTCGGGCAGGTGGGGACGGTAAAAGTGCTTCGCGAAGATTTCCTGTCCTGCCGGCGTGTAGAGATATTCGAGGTAGGCCCTGGCCACCGCCTCGGTGCCCTTCCTCCGCACCACCCGGTCAACCACGGCCACGGTTGGCTCGGCCAGGATGCTGATCGAGGGCACGATGATCTCAAAATCATCGGGCCGGAGCTTCTTGGTGAGCAGCAGCTCGTTCTCCCAGTTGATGAGCACATCGCCGATGCCGCGCTCGACAAAGGTCGTTGAGGAACCGCGGGCACCGGAGTCGAGCACGGGCACGTTTTTGTAGATGGCCGCGACAAAGTCCCGGGCCTTCGCCTGATCGCCGTTGCCGGCCTTCAGCGCATAACCCCAGGCCGCGAGGTAGTTCCAGCGGGCGACGCCCGAGGTCTTCGGATTCGGCGTGATGACCGAAACGCCGGCGCGGCTGAGATCCGGCCAATTCTGAATCGCTTGCGGATTACCCTTCCGCACCAGAAAGACGATGGTGGAGGTAAACGGGCAACTGTTGTTCGGCAGGCGCTTCTGCCAGTCGG
>DDSZ01000021.1 GCA_002344205.1 Opitutaceae bacterium UBA2377 | reverse complement strand
CCCTGATTCCGCCGGAGAAACGCGCCACCGCCCGCCGCGTGCGCGAGTATGACGAGATGCTGGCCTTCATCCGCGAACTCGCCGCCGCCCGCACCGCCCCCACCGCCAGCCTGCAACTGCTGTTCCTCTGAGGCATAAAATTTGAAACTCAGGAAGGCTGGAAAAGCCGCCATCAGAGCTCAGACTGCGGGTAATTCAGCGTTCCTGATTTTCACTTTGCTCACCTCATGACCCTTTTCGAAAAAATCATCGCCCGCGAGATTCCAGCCAAGATCGTCCATGAGGACGACCGCTGCATCGCGATCCACGACATTCAGCCGCAGGCGCCCGTGCATGTGCTCGTGATCCCCAAGCAGCCCATCGCCCGCATCGCCGAAGCCACCCCCGCACACGAGGCCCTGCTCGGCCACCTGCTGCTCACCGCCCAAGCCCTGGCCAAGCAGCTCAACCTCGCCGCCGGCTTTCGCATCGTCATCAACAACGGCCCCCACGGCGGCGAATCCGTCCCCCACCTCCACGTTCACCTCCTCGGCGGCCGCCAGCTCGCCTGGCCCCCGGGCTGATGCTTGCGATGTTTTTGCCGGTAAGCGCTGGCTTCCATGCCGGTGAAGCGGCGGAAGACGCGGGCGAAATACTGGCTCGAACCGAAGCCGCAGGCGTAGGCGATGTCGGTGATCGTCGCGTCTGCGGTTTTGAGCATTTCCTTCGCCCGGTCCACCCGCAGCCGGTTGACCAGGGTGAGCGGGCTGTCGCCTGTGGACTGGCGGCAGAGGGCGGCAAAACGCGACCGGCCCAGGCCGCAGGCGGCCGCCATCTGCTCAAGCGTCCATTCGGCTTCGCTGTGCGCCCGCAGCCGGTTGATGAAGGCTTCCACCCGCCGGGTTGAGGCCGCATCCCCTTGGCGGGGGTGATCGCTCGTCCGGATGCAACGCACCAGCTCCAAAATCGCCAGCCGGGCCAAAGCCGACGCATAGGCGGAATCCGGCCCTTCTTTGCGGTCCAACTCTTCCACCAGCGTCGGGATCAGCCAGGCCATCCGCGGGGTTGCCCGGTAGCAATGCCGGCCGCTGCGGGTGAGCAACGCACTGATCTCCGCCGCCGGCCGCGCGCCGAGGCCAAAGTCCGGATGAAATCCAAACCGGGTCCGCGGCCGGTCAATCCGGCCCGCCAGCCCGAGCTGCACCCAGTGCCAGTGATGGCCGGGCTCAAACTCATCCACGCTGCCGTGTTCCTGCCACGGCAGCGAGAAATACACCGAGCCCGCCGTCACCCGCTCAATCCGTCCCTCCACGTGCCAGTTGAGCGCGCCCTTGTCCAAGAAGATGATCTCCAAACCCAGGTCGCGATGGGTGACGAGCGTGCGGGCGCTGCCGCGGCCATACCGGGGGATGCTTTGCATTGATGTGCACGATTTGCCACTGCCCAAGTTTGAACGCAAGCCCCCAGCCCTTCTGCTATCTTCCCGCCGCCCATGAAACTCTCGCCCAACCAAATCGAATCTTTCCGCCGCCGCGGCTATGTCGCGGTCCCCGGTTTCTTCAACACCGCCGAGACCGCGGCACTGCAGGCCGACATCAGCCGGCTCAAGCGCAACGGCTTCCTGCGCAATGTCGCCACCACGGGCGACGGCAAGACCCCCGCCACCACCAAACAGAACCTCCAGCTCTGCCCGGCCAATTTTTACTCCACCCTCATCCGCGCGCTGCCCTTCGCGCCGAAGGTGATCGAGGCCGTCACCACACTGATCGGGCCGGTCGTCACCCTGCATCTCGACCAGATTTTCCTGAAGCCCGGCAAAACCGGCATGGGCACCGCCTGGCATCAGGACAACGCCTACTTCAAAATCCCAAAACCGCTCCGCGGCACCGCCATGTGGATCGCCATTCACGACGCCACCGTGGCCAACGGCACCATGCGCGTCGTGCCCGATGCCTGGGAAACGCTGCTGCCGCACGAACGCGACGGCAACAGCGACCACCACATCCGCTGCTTTCCTGACGAGACCAAGGCCGAGACCATCGAGCTCAAGGCCGGCAGCGTGCTGTTCTTCTGCTATGGGACGCCGCACGCCACCGGCGACAACACCACAGACAAGGAACGCGCCGGACTCGCCTATCATTTTCTCTGCGACGACCAGACCGACGAATCCTTCTATGAAGGCGGCCGCATCGGCAATCCCCGGCCCCGCCTCACCGGGCCCAAGGCCACGGGCGGCTTCGAGGAATACGGCGCGGTGATCAGCGGCACTTGGGATGCCGAGGTCAGCCGCGCGGCCGGGGCCCAAGCCTGACTGCGGATGGCTTTGGTTGGGATGGACTTGCGATGGCGGAACAATCCCGCCAAGTGGGATTCTAATTCAGCACTGACTACCACCGTTCCACCGCACACCACCAACCTCATGCATTCCGCACTTTTTCAGCGCCCGGCCGCCAGTCTTGTCCTCGCCGGCACCCTCCTGTTTTCCGGCTGCGCCACCCATGACTCCCCCAACACCGAGCGCGGTGCAGCCACCGGTGCGCTGATGGGCGCAATCATCGGCGGCATCATCGGACACCAATCAGGTGAAGGCTTGGCCGGTGCGGCGCTGGGCGGGGTCGCCGGCGCAGCCGTCGGCGGGTCCGTCGGTTCCGCCGAGGACCGGCGCCTCCGCGAGGCCCGGCATCAGCGCCAGCTTGCCGAGGAACGTGCCGCGCGGGCCCGGGCCGAGGAGGAAGCGCGCCGGCAGCGCATGGTTGCCCAAGGGCGCACCGTCGAGGACCCCGAATTGCTGGCCGCCCGCCAACGCGCCGAAGCCGCCGAGGCGGAGCTGGTGCGGCTGCGCAAGGAAGAGGCCGACGCCCTGCGCAAGGTCCGGGAGCTGGAGGAATACCGCGCCCGCGAAGCCGCCGCCAAGGCGGAGATCGAGCGCATGCGCGGCAACTGAGGCCGCCGTAATTCCGATCCGCTTACACCATCTCGCGCGTGTCGCGGTCCGCCAGCGGCGGGAACGGCGCGTGCGGCAGCGTCTGATACCAGTAGGCCACGGAAGCGATGTCATCCTGTAGCGCGTGGTAGCGCGGGTTGGGCAGGCCCAGATCCCGCCAGCCCAGATCGCGCCAACCCAGCGCCTGCATCGTGATGCGCAGATCCTTTTTGAAGAAGACGGGATCCTGCAGGTGGAAACGGTAAAGCGTCATGCGCGCCCCGGCCTGGCCGGACTTGCCCACGACATGCTGGAATCCAAAGTAAGGAACGGAGTAATTGTTTTCATCAAAACACCACGCCCCGCCGAAGTAATCCTCGGTGCCGGTGCCACAAATCGTCGGCCACTGCTTGTCACCGTCGAGATACATCTTGATCTCACCTTCGCCCCACCAGCCGGAACAGTTTTGCTGCCAGCTCATGAAGGTGCCCACGAAGTGTCCGTGACCGCTCACGCCGTCGAGAATGGTATAAACATCCTTGTAGGGCACGGGATTGGTGCGGCGGAACTGCGCGTGAAAATAGAGGCTGTCCTCCGGCACCTCTTCCAGGGTGTAGTTAATGGTGTAAAAGAAGTGCGCGATATCGGCCGGCGAATCGTTTTCCACCGTGATGCGGGCATGTTTTTTGAACGGCATCGGGAAGAAGCAGTTCATGCCCCCCTTCGGGTTCACATTGATCGGCAGGGCGTTGATGTTCTGGTCGCGGTTCCAGGACTGGCAGAAGAAATCACCGATGGGGCACTCGACGGAAGGGTGCTCCGCACCGTCCCAATAGATGCGCAGGATGACCTGCCGGCGGAGCCGCTGATCAAAGGTCACCCACACGTGACGGATCACGCCCGGACCATCGTGATCCATGATGGTCTGGGTCTGGCCTGATTTGAGCGGGAGACAGGGGGAGATTTTCCAGCCTTGGCCGAGGTGCGGGGCCTGTTCCCAAGCACCGGGGGTGAGCGATGTTTCCTTGGTGGCCATGCCTCCGGCGCCCTTGTCGCCCCGGAAGTTTTCGGCCGACAGCGAGCGCGACTCGGCCTGGCGTTTGCGGAAGATGGTGGAGAGGTCGATGGAGGTGGACATGGGGAACGGATGGGGAAAATCAGGCTTGGGGCGGGCCGGCGAGCCATTCCTGCAACCAGGTGCGGACCTCGCCATACCAGTATCTGCTGTTGTGGCCCTTGAGGATCCAGTGGTTTTCGTCCGGGAACACCAGGAGCCGGCTCGGGATCTGCAGGCGCTGGTGATAGCTCCAGTTCTCCAGGGAATTGCCCAGCGGCACGCGGAAATCCTGTTCACCGATGGTAATCAACATGGGCGTCACCCAACCCGAGCCGTCGGCCTGGTTGCCGGCCAAACGCGCCGGGTTTTGTTCGCGCCATACGGGGCCCTGTTCCCAGACCGGGCCATGGTTGGCGAGTTCGCGGCTATAAATCACATCGCTGGTGCCCCACTGGGTTTCGAGGCTGACCAGTCCGGCGTGGGAAATGAGGCACCGATAGCGGTTGGTCGTGGCCTGAAGCCAGTTCGCGAGGTGGCCGCCGTAGCTGGCCCCGCCCGCCGCCAAGCGGGTGCCGTCAATGAAACCGAAGCGCTGCACCGCCACATCCACGGCCTCGTTGATCTCATCACCGGGCGTCCGCAGCGGATCGCCCTGGATGGCCTGGGCAAAGGCCTCGCCGAAGCCGGTGGACCCGGTATAGTTGGTCAGCACGAGCACGAAGTCGGAACCGGCGAGCAGGTGGTAGTTCCAACGCAGCACCCACTGGTCGCGAAACATCGTGTGCGGACCGCCATGGATGATGGCCACGAGCGGATATTTCTTCGCGGGATCAAACCCCGCCGGGCGCACCAGCAGATTGTGAATCTCGCGCCCGCCCCGGCTGGTAAACCCAAAGTGCTCCGGCGGCGGCAGGTCGAGAGTCGCGGCCCGTTCGCCGGTGAAATTCGTGAGCCGGCGGCTATCGCCAGCCGCGGGATTGTAGGCATACACCTCCGGAGGCGAGGAGGCCGACTCCCAGAGACCGACCAGCCGAAAGTTCTCCGCCACCGCGCCCGCGCTCATGCCGGTGACAACCCCCGCCTTGGGATCGTGCTGCAGGACAACCGGCCCGCCTTCCAACGCCACGGAGTAAACTTTCTCCAAACCGGCGTCCTCCGCCGTGAAATACAGCCGCCGGCTGTCCGGAGAAAATACCGGCCGGGCCGGGCTGCGGTCGAAGTCCGCCGTGAGCAGCGTCCTCTGCTCCTCGGCAAAAGGCCAGGGGTAGCGCGCCAACCGGGGCAGCACGTAAACCCGTCCGGCCTCGCCGGTGGTCACCGTGACCACGAGTGATTTTCCGTCGGGACTGAAGACCGGCGCACTGTAGTTGTCGTTGTCTTCCGTCAGCCGCCGCGGCTCGCCGCCCGCGGCCTCGACCACGAAGAGATCGTTGCGCACCTGTGCATAGGCCGCCTCGTGGCGCCGGGTCGTGGCCACAAATACGACGGCCCGGCCGGCCGGGGTCCACTCTGCGGCGATGGTCTCGCCGGAGTTGGTAAGCTGACCGCCGAAGCCCGGCAGGGCCGCCAAGCGGGTGCCGCTCAGCAGGTCCCGCGCCGCTGCATCCGGAGCCGCCGCCTGCACGAACAGCCGGGCGCGTTTCTCATCCAGCCAGCGGTCCCAATGCCGGATCGGAAATCCATCGTAGGCGCGGACGTTGTATTTGCGGTCTTTCCGTTCTTTCGCCGCCTGCTTGTTCGCCGCTTCATCCTGCGCGCCGGGATAGACGTCACTCACGAAAAGCACCTGCGCACCATCGGGGCTCCACTTGGGCGCACGCGCACCCAAAGTGAGATTCGTGAGCCGCACGGCTTCACCACCCGCGGCGAGGTCCAGCACATAAAGCTGGCTCGCCTCGTCGCCTTCGCGCCGGGCGGAAAAGATCAGCTTGGTGCTGTCCGGGCTCCACTCCGCTCCGCTCTCCCCTCCGCGGGTCTGCGTAAGTTTGCGCGGAGGCGCACTGCCATCAACGGGCACGATCCACAGGTCGCTGCTCTGGTCCTTGGCTTCGTAAGCCGGCTCCGTCACCGCAAACACCGCATGTCGCCCGTCCGGGCTGACCGCCGGTGAACCGACCCGGGGCATGAGCCAGAGGTCCTCGTGGGTGATGGGGCGCTTGGGCGTATCGGCTGCCAGCCATGAGAGTCCCCCACCCGCCAAAATCAGGGCCATCAGGAGTTTTTTCATGTCGCAATGGCAGTGCGGACCCGGGCCGGAATCGACAAAAAATCCTGCAATTTTGTGAATACTTCGGGCCCCGGCCGTGTCTGATAGGCAAACGGGCAACCCTGTTTGCCCGCAAACTTCATCCCGATAACATGTCAAAACACATGCATCCCCTTGCTTCCCAACTGATCCGCCGGCCCGCCCTCTGGCTGCTGGGCTCGGCCCTGTTTTTGGCCGGCTGCGAAAGCCACGGCGAACGCCGGGCCGCCGGTGGCGCGCTCGCGGGCGCCGTCCTCGGCGGCGTCATCGGCCACCAGTCCGGCGAGCGCGACAAAGGCATGCTGGCCGGCGCCGCGGCCGGCGCGCTCATCGGCGGCATCTCCGGCTCGGCCGAAGACCGGCGCATGCAGGAGGCGCGCCAGCAGCGCCAATTGGCCGAGGAACGCGCGGCCCGGGCCCGGGCCGAGGAGGAAGCCCGCCGGCAGCGCATGATCTCACAGGGCCGCACCGTCGAGGACCCGGAGCTGCTCGCCGCCCGCCAACGGGCCGAGGCCGCGGAAGCCGAGCTCGTCCGCCTCCGCAAGGAGGAGGCCGACGCCATCCGCAAGGTGAAGGAACTCGAGGACTACCGCGCCCGCGAAGCGGCGGCGCAGGCCGAGATCAACCGCATGCGCGGCGGTGGCTGAGATTTCAGCCCCCGGTGCCGCGGGCTTCAAAGCTCCCGTCGGCGCGCTTGGCCACACGGCGCTTGATCTCCAGCATCATCAGCGCGGCCGACACTTCGGCCGCGCTGAACTGCGTCTGCTCGACCAGTGCATCCAGCCCGGCCATCGCGCCGCCCGCGAAGCAGGCCATGATCCTGTCCTCCGTCGCGGTTAGCCCGCCGGCCGGGGCCGGTTCTCCGGCCGCACTCTCCTTCAGGGGAATCGGCTGCGGACGCAGACCGCCGAGATAGTTCAATTCATTGAGAATGTCGTCCACGCCGGTGAACAGCGTGGCCCCGTCACGGATGAGCTGGTGACAGCCGGCGCTGGTGTTCTGGTCGATGCGGCCGGGCACGGCGAAAATCAGCCGCCCCTGCTCGCCCGCAAACCGCGCGGTGATCATCGAGCCGCCGTTCACATCGGTCTCCACCACCACGACCGCCTCGCACATGCCGGCCACCACGCGGTTGCGCATCGGAAAACTCTGCCGGTCCGCCCGCCGGCCGAAGGGAAATTCGGAGAGGATCGCGCCCTGCTCCTCGATCTGCCGGTAAAGCGCGAGGTTCTCCGGCGGATAGACGATGTCGATGCCGCTGCCGAGCACGGCGGCCGTGCGCCCGCCGACCGAAAGCGCCCCCTCATGCGCCGCGGTGTCGATGCCGCGCGCCAGCCCGCTGACCACGCAGAATCCCAACCGGCCCAGATCCGCGCCCAGTTTTTTGGCCACGGCCTGACCATAGAGGGTCGTGCGCCGGCTGCCGACGATGGCGACGCAAGGCTGGGAAAAATCGTAGCAGCCTTTTCGATAGAGGCCGATCGGAGGATCGTGAATCTCCTTGAGCAGCGGCGGATAGCCGGGATCGCGCGGCGTGATGAAGGTCGTCGCGGCCTTCGCCATGCGTCCTTCCTCCCGGGCGAGATCAAAGTGCTCCCGCCAGCCGGCAATGGTGGCGCTGATGACCGGGCCCACGCCCTGCACCGATTCCAACCGCCGTTTGTCCGCGGCAAAAACCGCGCGCGGATCATCACCCCATGCCTTCAGAATGCGATTCAGCGTGATGGGGCCAATGTTCGGAAGCGCGTTCAGCACCAGGAAGGCCTGCTGTTCGCTCATCTCGCCGCTCATGGCCCCAGTCTTTCAGCACCGGCCCCAGGAAGTCGAGCACCTGCGTGGTGCGCACCGCCACCGCCCCGTGCTTCCGGGCCAGCGCATCTGCCGCGCGGCCGTGCCAGACCACGCCGCGGCACGCGGCCGCAAGCGGATCTGCGGGCGTCGATGCAAGCTGCGCGCCAATCACGCCGGCCAACAGATCGCCGCTGCCGCCCCGCGCCAACACCGGACCGCCAAAGAAGCTGTGGAACTGCCGGCGATCGTGCGCGATGCGGGTGATCGGGCCCTTTAACACCACGGTCGCGCCGGTCTTCCGGGCAAATTTACCCACATCCAACCGGCCGGCGATCCGCGCAAACTCCCCGGCATGCGGCGTCAAAACCAGCGCGCTGCGGGCGGACCGGACGATTTCCGGCTGCAAGGCATCGGCATCAAGCAGCACCGGCGAGCTCACGGCCGTCACCAAATCGCGCACCAACGCCAGTGATTCCCGGTCGCGCCCCAGCCCGGGACCCATGACGAAGGCGTCGGCCCGGTCCATCCGCTCGATGAGCAGATGCCGGCCTTCGAGCGCCAGCCCGCCGGCCGGCGTTTCCGGCCAACCCACCCAAATGCCCTCGGGCGCACGGGCGGCAAATGCCGGCACCAAAGTCTCCGGGACAAAAGCAGTGACCAGCCCGGCTCCGCTCCGCAACGCCGCCAGCACCGTCATCAGCACGGCTCCGGGATAGTCGCGCGAGCCCCCGAGCACAAAAACATGACCGTGCTGGCGCTTGTCCGCCGCAGGATCGCGCCAGCCCCGCAAGGGGTCCAGCGCTTGGTCCGTGAGCACCAGCATATCCGACCGGTCGCCGGGGGCAAAAAAGCCGAGGTCGAGGTAACGCAGCCGGCCCGCGTTGGCCAAGCCGAGCAAGGGCGACTTCACGATGCCGGTCGCATAAGTGAAGTCCGCTTGGAACGCATCCGGCGCCTCCCAACCGCTAGGCAGGTCCACCGCCGCGCGCAGCCTGACCGGCAAAGCATTCACCCGGCGCAGCACGGTCTTGGCCCGCTCATCCAGCGGAGGCCGGTAACGGTAGCCAAAAAGCCCGTCCAACACGATGGCGTAGCCCGCAGCCAGTGAGCGCAGGGTCACGGCCCTGACCCGCGTCGGAAACTCCTGCTGCAACTCCTGCCATGCGCGCAACGCCAGCGGCCGGAGTGCCTGCACCCCGTAAACCAGCAGGACATCGGCCGACGCCGTGGTTTCACGACGCAGGATTTCGGCCGCCGCGATCAAAGCGTCGCCGCCGTTATGCCCTTTGCCCGCCACCACCAGCAACCGTCCGGCGGCGGGAAACCCGCCGATTTCCATCATGTCCGCCAACACCGCGCCACCGACTGCGGCGCCGGCTTGTTGCATGGCCAGCCATTCCCCGGCGGCATCACCCGCAAAACGCCGCCGCTCCAGCGCGTGGGCGCCGGCGCAGGTCAGAATAGGCTGGGCGGCCGGAAACATGACGAAAGCAAATCAGGGCGCCGCCGGCTTGGGCGAACCGGGAATGGCATCGGTCACCGCCCGCCAAGTTTCCTGCCGGCGCGCACGCAACCATTCCTCGCGCCGCGCCTCGGTCTCGGTGAAACGCAGCGGGGCCTCATCCGGCACACCGTAGGCCAGCACGGGACGCGTCAGCCGCGGAATGCTGCGAAAAAAATATTCCTCCCCACTGCGCAGGACCTCGTAATGCCGGGAAAACTCCCGGGTAAGCGGATCCCAGAGGGAAATTTCCGTCAGCTCATGCGTCCACACCGCGTGCCCGCCCCATGTGGCAAACACAGCCTCGACCTCGTCGAGCGGACGCTCGGGCAACGGCGCCGGCCGCGACGGCAGAGGTTCCACCGGCAACGGAGCCGGATCACGGGCGGGCAGCAGCCACATGAACAGCACGCCCAGGGCAAAACCCAGCAGGATCCAGGACGGCGTCCGGGAAAGCTGTTTCGGCGACGGCGGACGCGGTTCTTCCATCGGAATCAGCCGCGCACCAGCGCGGCCACGGCCATGGCGTGAGTCTCGGTGTGGGAAAGCGACACCAGCACACCGGTGGCGCCGACCTGCTGCAGGAGAGCCTGCGCCTTCGCATCCAGCCGCACCAGCGGTTCCTGCCGCGAGCCGTGATAGACCGAGACCGAGGTCCAGTCGAGGTGGCTGCCGATGCCCGTCGTGAAGGTTTTGGACACGGCCTCCTTGGCCGCCCAGCGCGCGGCGTAGTGTTTGTGCGGGTGCTTGAGGCCGGAGCAATATGAGCGTTCCTCCTCGGTGAATACCCGCTGGAGAAACCGTTCGCCGTGCCGGGCCAGCACGCCGTGGATGCGCTCGACCTCGATGAGGTCGCAGCCGATGCCGAGCAGGACGCCGCCCGGAGGCAATTGCAGGTTAAAACCGGTGCTCATGGATTCATCCTGGCCTTCATCTCGCGCACCGCCTCGCCGAAACCCGAGAACAGCGCGCGGCTGACGATGCTGTGGCCGATATTGAGTTCGTGCAGATGCGGCAGCGTGCGCACCTCGGCGATGTTCACGTAGTTAATGCCGTGGCCGGCATTGACCGTGAGGCCCAGCCCATGGGCTTGCACGGCGCCCTGCCGGAGACGTTGGAACTCCGCCACCCGGGCCGGGCCGTGGTAGGCGTTCGCATAGGCACCGGTATGGAGTTCGACCAGCGGCGCGCCCATCGCCGCGGAGGCCGCGATCTGCGCCTCGTCGGGATCGATGAACAGGCTGGCCTTGATGCCGGCCGCCTGTAGCGCGGCGACGCAGGCCGCGACCCGTTCCCGGCCGCCCACGACATCCAATCCGCCCTCGGTCGTGACCTCCTCGCGGCTCTCGGGCACGAGGCACACGAAGTCCGGCCTCAGCCTGAGCGCGAACTCCGTCATCGCCGGGGTGCAGGCCATTTCAAGATTGAGCCGGGTGGAGATCTTCTCCCGCAGCCGCCAGACATCGCGCTCCTGGATATGCCGGCGATCCTCCCGCAAATGCACCGTGATCCCATCCGCGCCCGTCTGCTCCGCCAGCAGGGCCAAAGCCACGGGATCAGGCTCCACGGCCGCTTCCGCCGAGGCCGGAACCGCCCGGTAGCGGGCCTGACGCAGGGTGGCACAGTGGTCGATGTTGACGCCGAGGAGAATCATGCGGACGGAGGTTTGACCTCAGTAAGCCCGCGGCGATGCTCCAAAGCAAAATAGAAATGACCTCCCCCGCCGCCAGCCGCCCGCCCGCCAAGCGCGAGAACCTGCTCGTCAACCTGACGTGCAACATTCTCATCCCGTCGCTGATTCTCGCGAAGCTCAGCACGCCGGAGCGGCTCGGCCCGGCGGTCGCGCTCGTCGTGGCGCTGGCGTTTCCGGTGACCTACGGGCTGTGGGATTTTTGGCAGCGGCGCACCGCGAATTTCATCTCGATCATCGGCTTCACCAGCATCCTGCTGACCGGCGGGCTCGGGCTCATGGAAGTCGAGGGCATCTGGTTTGCCGTCAAGGAAGCCTCGGTGCCGTTTATCATCGGGGCAGCCGTTTGGTTTTCACAGCACTCCAAGCGCCCGCTGGTGCGGCAGTTCATCTACAACGAGCAGGTGATCAACATCCCCAAGGTGGACGCCGCGCTGGAGGCCCGGGCCGCCCGGCCGGCGTTCGACGGTCTGATGCGGACCGCCAGCCGCTGGCTCGTGGCGTCCTTCATGTTCAGCGCGACGCTGAACTTCCTGCTCGCCCGCTGGCTGTTGAAAAGCCCCACGGGCACACCGGAGTTCAACGCCGAACTCGCCAAGATGAACCTGCTCAGTTGGCCGGTGATCGCCATCCCGAGCACGGCCATCATGATGTTTGCCCTCTGGCGGCTGCTCAGCGGCATCACCCGGCTGACCGGGCTCAAGCTCGAGGAAATCTTCCAAACCCCGCCGCCCAAGGAAAAAAGCGGCGCGGCCTGAACGGGCTCAGCGTTTTTCGATCGGCACGTAGTCGCGGGCGACCGGGCCGGTGTAGATCTGGCGCGGGCGGTAGATGCGGCCCTTGGGCTGCGAGGCGACTTCGCGCCAGTTGGCGATCCAGCCGGGCGTGCGGCCGATGGCAAAGATGACGGTGAACATGTTCACCGGGATGCCGAGGGCGCGCATGATGATGCCGGAGTAAAAATCCACGTTGGGGTAGAGTTTCCGCGAGAGGAAATAGTCGTCCTTGAGCGCGGCCTGTTCGAGGTTGCGGGCGATGGCGAGCAGCGGGTCGTCGATGCCGAGCTTGGCGAGGACCTTTTCGCAGGCGTCGCCGATGATCTTAGCGCGGGGATCAAAATTGCGGTAAACGGCATGGCCGAAGCCCATCAGCCGGTTGTTCTTGTTGCCCGACTTGGCGGCCTCGATGAAGCGCGTGCCGTCGTCACCCTCGTCATGGATGGCCTGCAGCATCTGCATGACGGCGGTGTTGGCCCCGCCGTGGAGGGGACCCGAGAGCGCGGAGATGCCGGCCGAGAGCGAAGTGAAAAGATTGGCGGCGCTGGAGCCCACCATGCGCACGGTGGAGGTGCTGCAGTTTTGCTCGTGATCAACGTGCAGCAGAAGGAGCAGGTTCAGGGCGCGGGCGACCTCGGGCTCCGCGACGTAGTCTTTGTAGGGCTCCGAGAACATCATGTGCAGGAAGTTCTCGCAGAACGGGATGTCCTTCGGGTGCACATAGGGCAGGCCGTGCTGATAGCGATAGATCATCGCCCCGATGGTGCGGATCTTCGCGATGGCCATGGCGGCGGCCAGGTCGAAGTGCTGGAGGTCCTTTTCGAAATTGTTGGCCGCCAGTTCGGGGTAATGGGCCGCCAGCGACGCGACAATGGAGGAAAGCATCGCCATCGGCGGGGCATCATCGGGGTAGCCCTCGAAAATGCGCTGCATCTGGGTCTCGATGGCGGCGTTTTTGCGCAGGAGCTGGCCAAAGGCCTTGCGCTGCTTCGCAGTCGGCAGTTCGCCGTAAATGATCAGGTAGGAAGTCTCAACAAAGTCGCTGTGCGCGGCGAGCTGCTCGATGGGATAACCGCGATGCCGAAGGACGCCGTTGTCGCCGTCCAGGTATGTGACGGTGCTCTCGCAGGAGCCGGTATTGCCGTAGCCCTGGTCGAAGCAGATGTAGCCCGACTCGGCGCGCAGCTTGCGCGTATCAATGGCCTTCTCGCCCTCGGTGCCGACCATCACCGGCAACGCGTATTCCTTGCCATCGAGTTTGAGAGATGCGGTTTGGGCGGCCATAGCGGGCAAAACCAAACCCATTCCCGGCCGCTTGCAAAGCAAAGATACCGGCCGTGCGACGATTTCCGCCGATCATTAGCCGGTCATGACCGTGTGTTTAGGCCAAGTAACCGGTCCGGTCAGTCTCGGGCGCATAGCGCGACAAAATTCCGGTAGAGCCGGATGCCCCGGGCCTGGCTCTTCTCGGGATGGAACTGCGTGGCAAAACACCGGCCGCGGGCAATGGCGGCGGCAAACCGCAGGCCATATTCACACTCCGCGAGGGTGAGCGAGGCGTCCGCCGGCACGCAGTAGTAGCTGTGGACGAAATAAAACGCCTCCCCCTCGGTCGCCAGTCCGTCAAACAGCGGTGAACCCGGCTGGGTAAGACGAACCGTATTCCAGCCCATGTGCGGCACCTTGAGATCGGACGGCAAACGGAAGCGCACGATCCGGCCCGGGAAGATGCCCAGCCCCGGCGTATCACCTTCCTCCGAAAAATCGAACAGGGCCTGAAGCCCAAGACACACCCCGAGAAACGGCCGGTCGGCCGCGATCCAGTCGCGCACGGTCTCGGCCAGTCCGCTGGCACGGAGCGCCGCCACGCAGTCGGCCAACGCCCCCACGCCCGGCAGCACCAGACCAGAAGCATCGCCCACCTCCGCCGGACGCGTGACGATGCGCACCGCGCCGCCGGCAGCCTCAACCGCCTTGGCGACACTGCGCAGGTTGCCCATGCCGTAATCAATTACGGCGATGACCGGGAGGGCGCTCATCGCCTACAATAGACCCTTGGTGCTCGGCAGCGAACCGGCGGTGCGCGGATCGATCCGCGTGGCGGCATCCATCGCCCGGGCCAGCCCCTTGAAAATCGCCTCGGCCACGTGGTGCGGCTCCTCGCCGTATTCAAGCTTCACGTGCAGGTTGCACCCCACGGCGTTGCTGAACGCGCGGCAAAATTCTTTCACGAGCACGAGGTTGAAGTCGCGGATGAACATGGTCGGCGCAGAGGCCTCGTAAACGAGGCAGGCCCGGCCGCTGAGATCAATGACCACGCGGGCGAGCGACTCGTCCATCGGCAGCAGGAAAAAACCGTAGCGGGTGATGCCCAGCTTGTCGCCCAACGCCTGCTTGAAGGCTTCGCCGAGCACGAGTCCCACATCTTCGACCGTGTGATGGTAATCCACGTCGTTGTCGCCCTTGGCGCGCACCTCGAGATCGAAGAGGCCGTGCTTGGCAAACAGCGTGAGCATGTGGTCGAAGAACGGCACCCCGGTGTCGATCTTCGACGCACCGGAGCCGTCGATCCCGAGTTTCAGGACGATGTCGGTCTCCGCCGTTTTGCGGCTGATGGTCGCTACGCGTGCTTTAGCCATGCTTCGAGGGTGTTTTGAAGGACGAGCATCTCGTCATCCGTGCCCACGCTGATGCGGAGGAACGGAGCGGTCAAGGCATGGCTGGGAAAGTGACGGACCAAAACCTTCCGGGCGCAGAGAAAATCATAGGCCGACTTGGCGACCGCAGGACCGCTGCCGCCCCGGGCATCGCTAGGCTCGGTAAAGATGAAATTGGACCCGGAGGGATAGGTAAACCAACCGCGGGCCGTGCAGTCCGCGATCGCGCGGTCGCGCGTGGCGCAGACCCGGGCAATGACAGCGCGGTAGTAATCCGGATCGCCCAGCGCGGCCAGCGCCGCGGCCTGGGAAAGGCGGCTGACATTGTAGCTGTCACGCACGCGATCAAGGAGATCGATCACCGCCGGGTCCGCCAAGGCGTAACCCACCCGGATGCCGGCCAAGGCATAGGCCTTGGAAAGGGTGCGGACGACCACGAGCCGGGGATGCCGGGCCAGCAGCGGCACCGCATGCTCGCGCGCGAAAGGCGCATAGGCCTCATCGACCACCAGGAGCCCCGTGAAACTCTGCAGCAGTTGCTCGATCTCGGCGTTGCCGAAGGTCACTCCGGTCGGGGCATTGGGCGAGGTCAGGAAAAAAATCGCGGCGCCCGAGCCGGCGATCGCGGGCAACGGCAGGCGCAGGTCGCGGCCGAATTCAATCACCGTGCTGCGCCCGTCCTGAATCCCCACGAGCACCGGATAAAGCGAGTAACTCGGAAGCATGAAACCGGCCGGTGCCGCGCCTCCGCAATAACAGCGAACGAGCAGGTTGAGAATGTCGTCGGAACCGTTGCCGATGCAGACATTTTCCTCGCGCAGGCCGTGCAGCGCCGCCACGGCCGCACGCAGGGGTGAACTCCGGGGATTAGGATAAAGGCGCAATGACGCGCCGTCCTCCCCCACTTCGCGGCGGATCGCCGCGGCCACGGCCGGGCTGGGCGGATAAGGACACTCGTTGGTGTTAAGCTTGGTCCATCCCGGCCCGGAAGGCTGCAAACCCGGGGTGTAGGCATGGAGCCGCGGGACATGCGGCAGCGCCGGCGAATGCACGGGAGGCGCACTCACGGCTTTTGCACGCGCACCGCGACCGACCGGCCGTGGGCATCGAGCTGCTCCATGGCGGCGAAGGCGGCCACGACCTTGTTTCCCGCCCGGACACTGGCCCGGTCGTAGCGCACGATGCTGGTGCGCCGCATAAAGTCCGCCACCCGCAACCCGCTGAAAAAGCGCCCGGTGCGGCCGGTCGGCAGCACATGGCTCGGACCCGCCGTAAAATCGCCCAAAGCCGTCGGCGTGTGGTTGCCGACCATGATCGCGCCTGCCGTGGTGATAGCGCGGGTGAGCTTTCGCGCAGGTGTTTCCCGCACCAGCAGTTCCAAGTGCTCCGGCGCCACGTAATTTGCGACCGCCACCGCTTCCTCCAGTTTGCCAACCACGACGGCCAGAAAGCCGGTCTCCAACACCCGCCGGATCTTGTCGGCACGGGGCGTCACGCCCAGTTGGAGCTCCACTTCCGCGGCGACCGCCGCCACGACGGCGGGCGAAGTCGCCACGAGGTAGATTTTTTCCCTGCCGGAGCCGTGCTCGGCTTGGGCCAGCAAATCGGCGGCGGCGAAATCGGGCCGGGCAGTTTCATCAGCGATGATCATGACCTCGCTCGGTCCCGGCAGCGAATCGACCCCCACGGTGCCAAAAACCTGCCGCTTGGCCTCGCATACGTAGGCATTGCCCGGGCCATAAATTTTGTCCACCGCGGGAATGCTCTCCGTTCCATAAGCCATGGCCGCGATGGCGTGCACGCCTCCGATACGGTAAACCTCGGTGATGCCGAGAAAGTGCAAGGCCGCCAGCAAACCGTCCGCGACCCGGCCGCGCGAATCCGAGGGAGTGCAGACCGCAATCTCCGGACAACCGGCAATTTTCGCAAGCGATGCGGTCATCAGCACCGTCGAGACCAACGGCACCTGGCCGCCGGGCACATAGAGCCCGACCCGCCGGATGGGGTCATACTTCTCGCCAACCTGCGCACCTTGGCGGTTGCGGCCGCTCCAAGCCCGCCCCAGCCCACGGCGATTGAAGGCCACGATGCTGGCGTGCGCCTCGCGCATGGCTTTGCGCTCGGCCGGGGGCAGACGCTTGGCGGCGGCCGCCAGCTCGGCCCCGGACACCAGAAACTCGCGGGAGCGGAGCTTGGCTCCGTCGAACTTGGCGGCGTAATTCGCCACGGCCAGATCGCCGCGTGCACGCACATCGGCCAGAATCGCCGTCACCGCCGCCGAGAGTTCGCGGGGAACTTCGGAGCCGCGGCAAAATGCGGCCAATTCGTCGGCGAAATTCCGGTCCGTGTAGCTGAGGGTGCGCACCGCGGTCGAAAAGGTGAACCGGCACCGGTTACTGCCGCCCCAAAGAAGGCGTGGCAAAGAGACTGTCCGGGAAGCTCTCGTTCACATGCACCGACTCAAAATCAATCAGGATCCGGCCGGTGACACCATCCGCACCCTGCAAAGTGGTGATGAGCCGCCGGGGAAACCTGATGCCGCCGGCCATAATCTCGCCCTGCTCGCGGATGCTTTCGCCCTGCTTGGTTTCCGTAAGGACCAGCCGGCCGGTGCTGACATCGAAGTAGCGGATAAAGGCAATCTGCGGAGCATATACGAAGGCGAGCTTGCGGCAGTTCACACCATCGATGTTGACGGAGCCCAGATCCTCGACCGCCATGCCGCGATCCGGCAGGCCGCGGAAGAAGGAGAGATTTTCCGCAACATTGGCGCGCAGGCTTTTGATCTGGTCGGTGCGCAGGAGCGAGAGCGTCCAGCGGCTCTCATCGGCGGGATCCTGCAGGCGCTGCCAGCCATCGTAGCCATCGAGCACCGTGGTCTCAACCCGCTGGGGTCCGGTGATCACGCTGCGCTGGCGCGCAGGTTTTTGAAAAATGATCTCCACCTGCAGATTGACCGGCTCGGCGGCTTCAGCCGCCTGATCGCGCTCCACCGTGAGCTGGCCGACAAAGCGGATGGCGTTGACGCCGTTGAGGGCCGTCTCGGAGCCCAGATAGGCGCGGGCCTTGGAGATGACCTCGGCCGGCGTCTCCGCGAACGACAGCAAAGGAGCGGCCAGAAAAGCGGCCATCGCGCAGGAGAGGAAGCGACGCAGGAGTGTGGTCATGGCTGAGTGAGTTTGGGGCAGTTTGGGCGGCTGGCAACTTCGGGGACCAATTTCACTCCCACTCGATGGTGGCGGGAGGCTTGGAGCTGACGTCGAGCACCACGCGGGAGACATCGCGCACCTCGTTGGTGATGCGCGAGGAGATGCGTTGCAGCAGGTCGTAGGGTAGCCGGGTCCAGTCGGCCGTCATCGCATCGATGCTCTCAACGATACGCAGACCAATGACATAGGCATAGTTACGCTCGTCGCCCACCACCCCGACCGACTTGACGGGGAGAAACACGGCGAACGACTGCCAGACCTTCCAATACCAGCCGCTCTCCATCATCTCGTGTTGCAGGATGGCATCGGCCTGACGCAGGACGGCCAGACTTTCGCGTGTGATTTCGCCGATCACGCGGACGCCCAGCCCGGGGCCCGGGAAAGGCTGACGCCAGACCACCTCGCGGGGAAGCCCCACGGCGGAACCAACAGCCCGCACCTCGTCTTTGAACAACTCGCGCAGCGGCTCCAGCAGCTTCAACTTCATCCGCTCCGGCAGACCGCCAACGTTGTGGTGGGACTTGATCAGGGCGGCAGGATTGTTGCCGATGGCCACGCTTTCGATCACATCGGGATAGAGCGTGCCTTGGGCCAGAAAGCTGGCCCCACCGATGGATTTGAGCGATTTTTCGAAGACTTCCACAAACGTGCGGCCGATGATTTTGCGCTTCTGCTCGGGGTCGGTCACGCCCTTGAGCCGGCGCAAAAACAACGCCGATGCATCCACGACACGGACATCAATCTTGAAGTTCCGGGCATAGAGCGACTCGACCTGGGCCCGCTCGCCCTCGCGCAGCAGCCCGTTGTCCACAAACACACAGGTGAGCTGCCGGCCGATGGCCTTGTGAATCAATGCCGCCGCCACCGAGGAATCCACGCCGCCGGAGAGGCCGAGCAACACGCGGGACTTGCCCACCACCGCACGGATGTCGGCGACGGATTTGCGGATGAAGTCGGCGGTGGTCCAATCCTGCCGCGCGCGGCAGACGCCGACAAGGAAGTTGCGGACCACGTCCACGCCCCGCTCGGTGTGAAAAACCTCCGGGTGAAACTGGATGCCGTAGAAATTGCGCTTCAGGTCCTCGATCACGGCGAACTCAGAATTGTCGGTCGTGCCGATGGCGGTGAAGCCGGGCGGCAGCTTGATCAGCCGGTCGCCGTGCGAATTCCACACCTTCAGTTTCTTGGGCAGCCGGGCAAACAGACGGCCGGGTTTCCGAATCGTGAGGGTGCCGTGGCCGTATTCACGGTGATCGCTCTTGGCCACCTTGCCGCCGAGAAGCCGGCCCATCAGCTGGATGCCGTAGCAGATGCCAAGAACAGGGACCCCCAGCGTGAAAAGAGCCTGATCGGGCATCGGAGCCTTCGGGGAAAAAACCGAGCTCGGACCGCCGGAAAGGATGATGCCGACGACGCCATCCGCCCGCAACTGCTCGGCCGGGGTGCTGTAGTGATAAATCTTCGAGTAAACCTGACACTCACGGATCCGGCGGGCGATCACCTGAGTGTATTGGGAACCGAAATCAATGACAGCAATGGTCTGAGGCATGAGGGATGGAGAGTGCTGGGAAAGGATGAAGCAACCAGAATGCCGCCGGCAGGGTCAATGCCTAGAATTTGAGCCGGGAGTTTTCGTGCCCGCAGCGGGGGCAGGCGCACAGCTCGGTGCCCGCCCGCGCGGTGTAGAGGCGGTCGCACCGGATGCAGTGAAAGGTCACCTTGCGGCGCTCGCCTTCAAAACGGGCGTGATCCCGGCGGTCATAATAAAGCCAGAGGCAGAGAAAGACCGCTGCGACCAGCGCGCAGTAGATGACGGCGGCGACGGGAAGATCGAACATGGCCGGAATATAAGCAAAAACGCGCCGAAGTTAAACTTCGACGCGTTGCAGGATGAATTTTTCCTTGGAATCAGGCCTTGGTCTCGGCGGCGGCCGGAGCCTCCGCAGGAGCCGCATCAGCCGGAGCCGCGGGAGCGGTCTTCGCCGGCTTCTTGGCCTTGGCGGACTTTTTACCCCGGGATTTCTTGTAGCCGGCATCGTCGGCCTTGACGAGTTCGATCAGGGCCATCTCGGCGGCGTCGCCAAGACGCTGGCGGCCGAGCTTGTAGATGCGGGTGTAGCCACCGCTGCGGTTGGCAAACTCCTTGCAGGTTTCGTTGAAGAGCTTGGTGATGGCATTTTCATCGCGGACCGAGGCCAGGGCCAGACGGCGCAGATGGATGGCATCCTTGGGGTCGGTCTTGGCCGCGGCCTGCTTGGCTTTGGTGATGACCTTCTCGATGAAAGGCCGCAGGGCCTTGGCCTTGGTCAGCGTGGTCTCGATGCGGCCATGCTTGATGAGCGAGGCACCCATGTTGGAGAGCATGGCGGCGCGGTGTTCGCGCGAGACGCCAAGGGAGGAACGGTGTTTGTTGTGACGCATTGGTGTTTTNNTTTCGATTCTGGATTCCTGATTTTCGATTTGGTCTTCCAACCGCCGGTGCGGTCGGAAAGCCAAGATCGAAAATCAAAAATTAGGTCAGGCTTCCTTCTTCGAATCGAGCAGGCGCTCGTCGAACTTCATGCCAAGCGAGAGGCCGAGGGCTTCCAACTTGTCCTTGATCTCGTTCAGCGACTTCTTGCCGAAGTTGCGGTATTTGAGCATCTCCTGCTCGGACTTCATCGCGAGCTCGCCGACGGTGGTGATGTTCGCGTTGTTGAGGCAGTTGGCAGCGCGCACGGAGAGTTCGATCTCGTTGACCGACATGTTGAGAAGCTTGCGGAGCTTGTTCTGCTCCTCGCTGACCTCGGACTGCTGGTTCTCGAACTCAAAGGTCTCCTCGCTGACGCGGTCGAACACGTCGAGGTGGTGCTTCAGGATGGAGGCAGCCTGCTTAAGAGCGTCGTCGGGCGTGATGCGGCCATCGGTCCAGATCTCAAGGATGAGCTTGTCGTAATCGGTGATCTGGCCGACGCGCGTGGCTTCAACCGAGTATTTGACGAGGCGGACGGGCGAGAAAAGCGAGTCGATCGGAATCACGCCGATGGCCTGCTCTTCTTTCTTGTTCTGCTCGCCCGGGTAGTAGCCGCGGCCGGTCTTGATCTCAATCTCGGCCTCGAAGGTCTTTTTCGAGTCGAGGGTGCAGATGACCTGCTCGGGGTTGACGATGGTGATGTTGGAATCGGCCTGGATGTCGCCCGCGGTGACGGTGCCCGCCTTGGTGACCTTGATCTGCAGGGTGATGGGCTCGCGCTTTTGGGAGACGATGAGCACCTTCTTCAGGTTGAGCACGATGTCGGTGACATCCTCGACGACGCCGTCGATGCTCTGAAACTCATGGCTGACGCCGTCGATCTTGATCGACGAGATGGCGGCACCCTCGATGGAGCTGAGCAAGACGCGGCGGAACGAGTTGCCGATGGTGTGACCATAGCCGGCCTCGAAAGGCTCGGCGATGAACTTGGCATAGGTCGGCGTGGAGCCTTCCTCGACCTTGGTGAGCTTGTTGGGGAGTTCGAACTTTCCGAGACGTTTGGGCATGGCGATGAACTCTGCGGGATGAGTATTGCGGGTTGGAGAAAAGGTGAAGTGCGGCTTAGAAGCGGGAATAGAACTCAACGATCAACTGCTCGTTGATGCCCTGTTCCATCTCTTCGCGCGTGGGAAGGCGGTTGACCACAGCCTTGAACGACTCGGCGTTGAGGCTGAGCCAGCCGGGGACGTTGCGGATGCGGTTCTCCTCGAGGTTGCGGGTCGCCATCTGGCGGGAGGCCGGGGTGTTCTTGACCTCGATCTCGTCGCCGGGCTGCACGGCGTAGCTGGCGATGTCCACCTTGTGGCCGTTGACGCGGATGTGGCCGTGATTGACGAACTGGCGGGCCGCGGCGCGGGACTTGGCGAGGCCGAGCAGATAGACGGTGCTGTCGAGGCGGGTCTCGAGGAGCTGCAGGAAGCGCTCACCGGTGACACCGCGCTCCTTCTTGGCGATCTCGAAGGTGCGGCGGAACTGCCGTTCGAGCAGGCCGTAGATAAGGCGCAGCTTCTGCTTCTCATTGAGACCGACGGCATACTCGGAGAGTTTGCGGCGGAGCTTGGGGCCGTGTTGACCGGCCGGATAACTGCGGCGTTCAAAAGCCTTGCCCGAGCCGAGGATGTGCTGACCGAAACGACGGCTGATGCGGGTGGTGGGACCTGTGTAGCGAGCCATTGGATAAGTGATTTAAAGGTTGGAGACAGCGATCAGACGCGGCGGCGTTTGCGCGGGCGGCAGCCGTTGTGCGGGACGGGAGTGACGTCGACGATCGAGGTGATCTCGAGGCCGATGGCCTGCAGGGCACGGATCGCGCTGTCGCGGCCAAGGCCGGGACCCGAAACGCGGATGACGATATCCTTGAGACCGTGCGACATGGCGTTGCGGGCGGCATCCTGCGCGACGACCTGGGCGGCATAGGCGGTGGACTTGCGCGAACCACGGAAGTTGCACTTGCCGGCACTGGACCAGGCGATGACCGCACCCTTCTGGTCAGTGATGGAAACGATGGTGTTGTTGAAGGAGGCAAGGACGTTGACGACGCCCGAGGTGACATTCTTGGAGCCCTTGGCCTTGCGGACCTTGATGGCACCCAATTCTTCCTTGAGGAGGTCCTCAGCGGTGGGCTGCTTGGCCACGCCGCCGATGAGCTCGACAGGCTTGTCGGCCGCAGGGGCGGTTGCAACGGCGGCCTCGGGGGCGGCGGCATCAGCCGCGGCCTTGGCGGTCTTCGGGGCCTTGGCCGGCTTGGCGGCAGCGGGGGCGCCTTCAGCGCCAACAGCGGCCTTGGGGGCCTTTTCTTTCTTGGGAGCGGACTTTTCTTCAGCCATGACGGTAAGGGTTATTCAGCTTTTTTGGCGACGCCCACGGTCTTGCGGGGGCCTTTGCGGGTGCGGGCATTGGTGCCGGTGCGCTGACCGCGAACGGGCAGGCCACGACGGTGGCGGATGCCACGGTAGCAATTGATGGCCTGAAGGCGCTTCAGGTTGGCGGCGAGTTCACGACGCAGGTCGCCTTCGAGCACCCACTTCCGTTCCGTGATGACGTGCAGGATCTTGTTGAGCTGCTCTTCGGTCAGATCCGAAGCGCGCATGTCGGGATCAAGACCGGCTTCCTTGACCAGGATATCGGCCCGCGCAGGTCCGATGCCGTTGATATAACGGAGGGAATACGCGACTTTCTTTTTCGCGGGAATTTCTACACCGAGGAGACGTGGCATATGGGATTAGGTTGAGAGTTGCAGGTTGAAGTTGATGAAAATGAAAAATGGAAATCAGGCGGAGCGCGGGATGGTGAGGATTTCAGGTCCCCGGTCCGTGGTGAGCACGGTATGTTCGAAATGAGCGGAGGCGGAGCCGTCGGCGGTGACAACCGTCCAGCCGTCGGCGAGGGTCTTGGTGCGGTAACCGCCGAGGTTGACCATGGGTTCGATCGCCAAGGTCATGCCCGCTTTGATGCGGGGACCGGCGCCCTTGCGACCGAAGTTGGGAATCTCCGGCGGCTCATGCATCGAAAACCCCACGCCGTGGCCGACGAGGTCGCGGACGACACTGAAACCGTGCGACTCGACGTATTCCTGAATGGCGGCGGAGACATCCCCGATGCGATTGTCGACTTTGGCCTGGGCGATGCCGAGTTGCAGGGCCCGTTCGGTAACCTGCAACAATTGCTGCAGGGCGGGCGCAATACGACCGACCGGCATGGTGAGGGCATTGTCACCGATACAGCCGTTGTATTCGACGGTGACATCCAGCGAGACGATGTCGCCATCGTGCAGGATGCGTTTCAGTGTGCCGATGCCGTGGACGATCTCGTCGTTCACGGAAACACAGATGTAGGCGGGAAACCGGCGGGAGCCGATTTGATAGCCATAGTCGGCGCTGCGGGCGCCATAGCCGGCGATCAGCGTCTTCGCAATCTGATCCAAGTCGTAGGTAGTAATACCCGGGGCGACGTGTTCCTTGAGCTTGGCCAGCACCGTGGCGGCGATGGCACAGGCCTCGCGCATGCGGACGATGTCGGCAGCAGTCTTGATCGACATAGTCTTCAGGCGGCGAGGGCCGCGGTTTCCCGAAGGAGACCGTGGATCCTGTAGTGTTGAAGGAGAATGGCCGGTGAACCGGCACCGGCGAATACGCCTTGCAGCGATTCGGCGCGGGTTTCGAGCCATTCATCCAACACTTGGGCTTGGAGCAACGTAGCCGGGTAATCCGTTAGGACAAAACCCGCATCAGGTTTGCGCGCGAAAAACCAGCGCCGCAGGGCGGCCATGGTTGTTTCGTCCGCAGCCGCAGGGCTGCGTGGACGCGAAATCTCCGACCGCATCAGTTTGGCGGGAGAGACGTGCTCAATGTGCAAAGAACGGGCCCGATCCAGCAGAGTGAAATCTGCCGAACCAAGGCAAAGGATCTTGATCTTGGCCGGAGGGCCGAAATCAGCGAAGGGGTCGGAGATGCCAGCCATCACGACCGGAGTAAAGAACTAAAGTGCAAAGGACCGGATCGCCCAAGCCGCGAGACCGATCAGGAAAATGATCAGCATCGGCATGGCGATTTTCATGACCGCCTCGGAGCTGAGCGCCTCGCCAGTCATGCCTTGTGGGTTCGCGCTGCGGGCGCGAATCCGGCCTTTTTTGAGGAAGCCGTCATAGTGCCGCTGCAGGAGGAAGGTTTCGACCTGCTTCATGGTGTCGAGCGTCACGCCGACGGTGATCAACATGCCGGTGCCACCAAAGAAGATCGCAATCCGTTGTGGAACATTGAGTTCAAAAAGCAGGAAGTCCGGCATAACCGCGATGATCGTGAGGAACACCGCACCCGCGAGCGTAAGGCGGGTCATGATGAAATCCAAAAACTGAGCCGTCGGCTCTCCCGGACGCACACCGGGGATGTAGCCGCCGTATTTCTTGAGGTCGTCGGCGATCTGGATGGGCTTGAACATCACGGAAACCCAGAAGTAGCTGAAAAACAGGATCAACGTGGCCATGATCACGTAGTAGGCCCAATGGCCACGGAGCAGATTCTCGGAAAATTCGACGAGGAACTTGATGTTAAAGGCGGCGCCCAGTTGGGAGAAAATCTGCTGCGGAAACATCAGGATAGCGCTCGCGAAGATCACGGGCATCACGCCGGAGTAGTTTACCTTGAGAGGTAGGAACGAGCTTTGCCCACCCATGACTTTGTTGCCGACCACGCGCTTGGCGTATTGGACCGGGATCTTCCGCTGCCCCTGCACCACCATGATGATACCCATGGTGACCAAGATGAACAGTAGACCCATAATGATACCCTGGGGCAGACCAAGCTTGGCCACGCCGACCGGCGCGAAGAACAGCTGGTAGGTGGCGGCAGCGGCGCCGGGAATATCGGCCAAAATACCAACTGTGATGAGCAGAGAGACACCGTTGCCGATGCCGCGCTGGGTGATCTGTTCGCCCAGCCACATAAGGAGCATGGTGCCGGCAGTCATGAAAATGACCGAGGTGATCAGAAAGGTAAGTTTGCCCGCGATCACGATGTCACCGTATTGCGTGACGTCGTAGCCCGGGAAAAGGCGTCCGGGATTTTCCAGCGCCAGAATAAGCAAGGTGCCCTGAACGAGACAGATAATCACGGTCGCATACCGGGTATATTGCGTGATCTTCTGGCGGCCAACATCACCTTCCTGTTGGAGGCGGCTGAGTGCCGGCACCACCGCCGTCATCAACTGAAAGATGATGGAAGCGCTGATATAGGGCATGATGCCCAAGGCGCCGATGGCACCCTTGAGCAGGGCGCCGCCGGTGAACATGTTCAACAGCCCCACGGCGGAACCGCCGCCGGCCGCTGTCTGGTCCTTGAAGAACTGCAGAAGCGGCTTGGGATCAATGCCCGGCAACGGAACGTGGGCCGCGACACGCGCGACGAACAGCAGGGCGAGCGTGTAAAAGATCCGGGAGCGCAACTCGGGGATCTTCAGGGAGTTGGTGAAGGCGGAAAACACTGGGATGATGGGAACGAAGTCTCGGGCTGAATCAGGCGACGATGGCCTGGCCGCCGGCCTGCTCGATCTTGGCTTTGGCCGAACCGGTGAACTTGGCCGCGGTGACCTTCAAGGGGCGGGTGATCTCGCCGTCGCCGAGTATTTTGACGGACTTTTCGCCGCTGCGGAGCAGGCCTTGGGCGGACAGCACGCCGGCGTCAACCTCGGTGATCTTGGCATCAAGGGCCGCGAGGTCGCCAACGTTGACGACGGCGATACCGGTGCGGAATTCGTAATTGTTGAAGCCGCGGTGCGGGAGCTTGCGGTAAAGGGGCATCTGGCCACCTTCAAAGCCGGGACGGATGCTGCCGCCGGAGCGGGCAGTCTGACCTTTGCCACCGCGGCCCGAAGTCTTGCCGTGGCCGCTGCCTTCGCCGCAGCCGACGCGCTTCTTGCGGTGCACGGCACCGGGGACGTTCTTGAGTTCGTGAAGTTTCATTGAGGTTTCCTCGTGGATGGGCGCCCCACCCCGCATTTGCGGCGTGGAACTCGGATTTATGGAAAGGTCAGTTGGTCTTGCGGGAGCCGGCGTAGTCTTCCGCGAGGCGGAGCTGACGAAGGCCGGCCAGGGTCGCATGCACCACGGCGATGTGGTTGCTCGAACCCATGGATTTGGTGAGGACGTTCTTGACGCCCGCGGCTTCGAGCACAGCACGCACCGCGCCGCCGGCAATCAAGCCGGTGCCGGTGGTGGCAGGGCGAAGCAGCACACGGCCGCCGTCGTATTCGCCGAGCACCTCGTGCGAAATCGTGTCGCCCTTGAGTTTCACGCTGACGAGATGCTTGTGCGCATTGGCGGTGCCCTTCTTGATGGCATCCGGCACTTCATTCGCCTTGCCGTAGCCGATGCCAACCTTGCCCTTGCCATCGCCGACAACGGCGAGAGCGGCAAAGCTGAAGCGGCGGCCGCCCTTGACGACCTTGGCGCAGCGGTTGATGAAGACGACCTTCTCGATCATCGTGGGACCATCGCTGGGGGCGGCGTCGCGGTTGCGATCGTCGCGGCGGGGACCGCGGCCAAATTCGCGGCGCGGACCGCGGTTCGACCGCTGGGGAGCCGGTGCAGTCGCCTCGGGAGCTGTGGCCTTGTCGGGAGCTGAAGTGGTGGGAGTGGTATCGGTGCTCATGGGCGATGATTAGAATACGAGGCCGCCTTCGCGGGCCGCATCTGCGAACTGTTTGACTTTGCCGTGGTAGCGGGCGCCGCTGCGGTCGAAGACAACCGAGCTGATGCCGGCGGCCTTGGCCTTGGCGGCAAAGGCGACGCCGAGCTCCTTGGCCCCGGAGAGGTTGGCCGCCAACTTCTTGGCGCGCAAACCGGCATCGAGACTGGAGAGGAAGACCAGCGTGACCCCGCTCTCGTCGTTCACCGCCTGGGCGTAGATGTGCTTGGCGGAGAACTTGACGCACACGCGCGGACGCGCGGCGGTGCCGGTGATCTTCTTGCGGATTCTCCAACGGCGCTTCTGGAGGAGACTGGCTTTGCGAATGGTGTTCATGGGTGGACCCCTGCGAATATAGGTTAGGATTGGCGTCAGGCGACAGTCTTGCCTTCCTTGCGGCGAACGCGCTCGCCAACGATGCGGACTCCCTTGCCCTTGTAAGGCTCGGGCGGGTAATAGCTGCGGATTTCGGCGGTGACGGCACCGACAAGCTGCTTGTCCGCGCCTTCGACCTTGAGCTTGGTCTGGTCGGTGACGGTGACTTTGATGCCATCCGGGATATCCATCAGGATGGGGTGCGAGTAGCCGAGGGCCAAATCGAGCTGCTTGCCCTTTAGGTTGGCCTTGAAGCCGACGCCTTGGATCTCGAGCTCCTTGGCGTAGCCTTCGCTCGCGCCCTTGACCATGCCGGCGATGACCGAGCGCACGGTGCCATACATGGCCCGGGCGAAACGGCTTTCGTCAGCGGAAGGCGAGACGGTAACCTTTTTGTTGGCCACGGTGATATTGACGACGGGCGCGAAGGTTTTCGCGATCTTGCCCTTGGGACCCTCGACGCTGACGGTGTGGCCTTTGACTTCGACCTTCACCTTGTCGGGGATGGAAACGGGTTGTTTGCCGATGCGACTCATGGTGGTGCTTCTATTACCAGACGTTGCAGATGAGCTCGCCACCCGCCTTTTGGCGGCGGCAATCCTGGTCTTTCATAAGACCCTTGGAAGTGGAGAGGATGGAAATGCCGAGGCCGTTGAGCACGCGGGGAATTTCGGTGTAGCTGTAGTAAAGGCGGCGACCCGGCGTGGAGACGCGGTTGATGCCGGTGATGACAGGCGTGCCGTCAACATACTTCATTTGCACGACAAGGGTCTTGTGCCCCTGGGCGTCGGCACCGTCGGCATAGCCGAGGATGTAGCCTTCGGCCTTGAGGATGGCGGCGATGGACTCCTTGAGTTTGGAATGCGGTGAAACGCACTCGGCGAGACGAGCCTTCGACGCATTGCGGAGGCGGGTCAGGAAATCACTGATGGGATCGGTCATGGTGGATGTTGTTTGTAAAATGACGGGTCATATCCGACGCGCCGGGGGCGCGTTAACTCCCGCCAAAAATTTTTACCAGGAAGCCTTGGTGACGCCCGGGATCTTGCCGGCGAGGGCGAGTTCGCGGAACTGGATGCGGGAGACGCCGAACTTGCGGATGTAGGCGCGCGGACGGCCGCTCATGGAGCAGCGGTTCTTGATGCGGACCACGGAGGAATCGCGCGGGAGTTTGGCCAGCTTCTTTTGGGCGGCGAAAAACTCGGCGTCAGTGGTGTCGGGATTGGCGAGGATGGCCTTGAGCTCGGCGCGCTTGGCCTTGTGCTTCGCGGTGAGGAGCACGCGCTTCTTGTTGCGTTCGATGGCGGATGTTTTCGGCATGGCGGAATCAGGCGGCGTTGGTCTTGGCGGTCTCGGAGCGGCGGAAGGGCATGCCGAGGTGCTTGAGGAGTTCACGGCCCTCATCGTCCGTTTCGGCGGTGGTCACGATCGTGATGTCGAGACCCATGGTCTTCTTGACGTTCTCGATGGTGATTTCCGGGAAAATGGAGAAGTCGGTGATGCCGAGGTTGTAGTTGCCCTGGCCGTCGAGCTTCGGGGAGATGCCGCGGAAGTCGCGGATGGAGGGCAGCGCCACCGCAATGAGGCGGTAGAGGAATTCCCACATGTTGGCGCCACGGAGCGTGACGCAGCAGCCGACGACCTGGCCCTGCCGGAGCTTGAAGTTGGAGACGGCCTTCTTGGATTTCGTCAGCACGGGCTTTTGCCCGGCAATGAGGGCGAGGTCGCGCTGGATGTCGCTGATCTGGTTCTTGTCCGCCTCGGCATCGATGCCGGTGTTCAGGACCACCTTGGTGATCTTCGGCACCTCGTGGCTGTTCTTGTAACCGCGGCTCTTGACGAGTTCAGGGATCGCCTGCTCGACGTAGATCTTTTTGAGAGTGGGAGTGTAGCTCATGTTGAGAGTCACCGGATTACCGACCCGGCGTCATGGAAGTGAGTTTTTGATGGAAAAGGGGCCAATCACGCAGCCACCCGGGACGGATGGCAAGCGAACTTTGGCAGATCAGGCGGTAGCGGCGGCTTTCTTTCGTTTGCTCGCTTCGAACACCTGCTGGAGCATGAGGTTGGACACGTGGATGGAGCCTTCCCGCTCGGCGATGGTGCCCTGCGGATGCTCCTGGGATTTCTTGAGGTGGCGCTTGATCATGGCAACGCCCTCGACCCGGGCCCGCTGGCTGGCGGCCAAGATCTCAAGGACCTTACCCGACTTGCCCTTGTGGGTGCCGGCGATGACGACGACCTGATCGCCGCGTTTGACGTGAGATTTTTTGGCCATGTTAGAGAACCTCCGGGGCAAGCGAGATGATCTTCATGAAGTTCTTCGCGCGGAGCTCGCGGGCGACAGGGCCGAAGATGCGGGTGCCCTTGGGATTGTTCGTCGCGTCGATGATGACGATGGCGTTGCTGTCGAAACGCAGGTAGCTGCCGTCGGCGCGGCGGACCGGCGCCTTGGTGCGGACGACAACCGCCTTGGCGACTTCGCCCTTTTTGACGGACGCATCGGTGGCACTGTCCTTGATGTGGACGGTGATGATGTCACCCACACCGGCGGTGTCGGTAATCTGGCCTTTGCGGCTAATCATGGCGGCGCGACGGGCGCCGGTGTTGTCGGCAACCTCGAGAATGGAGCGCAGTTGAATCATGGCGGACCTCCTGGAATTGGATGGTTAAGGATTGGCGGAGTTTCAGGCCTTGGTGACCTTGGTGGGAACGGTCTCGGCGACATCTTTTTCGGTGATGGCCTCGACGGTCGTGCCGACTGCGCGTTCGATGACGGAAATGATGCGCCAGCGCTTCAGACGGCTGAGGGGACGCGTCTCCATGATCTCGACCTTGTCGCCGACATGGGACTCGTTCTTCTCGTCATGCACGTGCACGACGGTCTGGCGGTTGACCACCTTGTGGTAGAGTGGGTGCGGCGTCTTATAGGGAATGGTGACCTTGACGGACTTGTCGCCGGAACGGCTGGTGACGAAACCGATGAGGATCTTGCGGCGGTTGTGACGGACGTGGTGTGACATGGCTTAGGGCGCCTCAGGCGGCTTGGCTTTGCTTTTGCAGAAGGATGGTCTCAAGGCGCGCGATGTCCTTGCGGAGAGCGCGGAGCTCGTGGGTTTTCTCGACTTGGCCGGTGTGCTTGCGCAGCCGGAGCTGGGTAAGCTGATCGCGGATTTCGCGGAGCTTGGTGGTGATCTCGGCAGGCGAGAGTTCGCGGATTTCTTTGGAAGTCATGACAGGACGGACGGTTGGTGGACAGCTCAGGACTGGGTGCCGTCGCGCACGATGAAGCGGCAGCGGAAAGGCAGCTTGGCGTCGGCCAGGCGGAAGGCCTCTTTGGCGATGGTGGTGGGCACGCCGGAGAGCTCGAACAGGACGGCGCCGGGCTTGATGACGGCGACGTAGAACTCGACCGGGCCCTTGCCCTGACCCATGCGGGTTTCGGCGGGCTTCTTGGTGACGGGCTTGTGCGGGAAGACGCGGATCCAGAGTTTGCCCTTGCGCTTGAGGTGGCGCGAGATGGTGACACGGGCGGCCTCGATCTGCTGGCCGGTCATGGGACCGCGCGTGAGGGACTGCAGGCCGTATTCACCGAAGGCGAGCGTGTTGCCGCGCTTGGCATTGCCGGCGCGGGAGCCCTTCTGGGACTTGCGGTATTTGGTGCGGGAGGGAGCTAAAGCCATGGGAGTGTTCTCCTAAATGCGGGAAGATCCGGCGGGATCAGTTGTTGTCGGACTCCTTTTTGCAGATCCAGCATTTGACGCCGATCTTGCCATACAGGGTCTGCGCCTCGGCGAAGCCGTAGTCGATGTTCTCGCGGAGCGTGTGCAGGGGCACGCGGCCCTTGCGCTGCCATTCGCGGCGGGCGATGTCGGCGCCGCCGAGACGGCCGGAGCACTGGATACGGATGCCCTCCGCACCGAGCGCCATGGCCATTTCCACGGCCTTCTTCATGGCCCGGCGGAAGGCGATGCGGCGCTCCAACTGGAGGGCAACGTTCTCGGCCACGAGGGCGGCCTCGATCTCAGGCTTCTTAACCTCCTGGATGTCGAGGAGGATCTCCTTGCCGGTGAGCTTGGCGAGCTCCTCCTTGATCTTCTCGATCTCCTGGCCCTTGCGGCCGATGACGATGCCCGGACGGGCGGTGTAGATCTTGACGCGCACGCGGTTCGAGGCGCGCTCAATGAAGATGCGCGGCACGGAAGCCTGCTTGAGCTTCTCCATGAGTTTGGTGCGGATCACCTGGTCCTCGAGGAGGAGCTTGGAAAAGTCCTTCTTGCTCGCATACCAGCGGGACTGCCAGTTGCGGTGGACAGCGAGACGGAAACCGGTCGGATTGGTCTTTTGGCCCATGGGAAATGTTAGTTGGAGTTGCCGTCGGAAAGGACGATCTTGATGTGCGACATCTTCTTGCGGCGGGGCATCGCGGTGCCGCGAGCGCCGGCCTTGAACCGCTTGAGCACGGGACCGTTTTCGACGATCGCGCTCTTTACGGTCAGGGTGTCGGCCGAAAGGTTCTTGTTGTTCTCGGCATTGGCGATGGCGCTCTTGAGCGTCTTCACGATCAGGCGCGCGGACTTGCGCGGGATGAGCGTCAGATAATCGACGGCTTCCGCAGCCTTGCGGCCTTGGATGGTGCGGGCCACTTCGCGCACCTTTTTAGGGGACATGCGCGCGTAGCGGGTGAGGGCTTGGACTTCCATGGGTTTGATTCCTTTGAAGGCGACAGCGGGACCGTTGGACGGTCCCCTGCCCTTTTAAGTTTTGATCAGGTTAAAGTTTAGACGGCTTTGGCCGTGTGGGCGCCGTGGGACTTGAAGGTGCGGGTGGGTGCGAACTCGCCCAGCTTGTGACCGACCATGTTCTCGGTGACGTAAACGGCGATGAAGGCCTTGCCGTTGTGCACGTTGAAGGTGTGGCCGATGAAATCGGGCGTGATGGTCGAGCGGCGGGACCAGGTCTGGATGGGCTTCTTGGTGCCGGCCTTGACCGCCTTCTCGATTTTCTCGAGCAGGTGGTAATCGACGAAGAAACCTTTCTTGATGGAGCGTGCCATGGTGCGAAGTCGTTGGGATTACTTTTTGCCACGCGGCTTGCGGCCGTTGTGGTGGACGAGAATAAGGCTGTTGGACGGCTTGGAGCGGCGACGGGTGACGAAGCCCTTGGCGAGCTGGCCCCACGGCGACACGAGGTGCTGGCGACCGCCACCACCCTTGGACTTGCCCTGACCACCGCCGTTGGGGTGGTCCACCGGATTCATCGCCACACCGCGGACGGTCGGGCGGATACCGAGCCAGCGCTTGCGTCCGGCCTTGCCGAGCGACTGGTTGGAGTGATCACCATTGCCGACTTCACCGATGGTGGCGCGGCACTTGGGATTCACGAGCCGGAGTTCACCGGAGGGCATCTTGAGCTGGGCGAAACCGTTTTCCACGGAGACGAGCTCAATGCCGGCACCGGCCGAGCGGGCCAACTGGGCACCGCGGCCCGGCACCAGCTCGACGCAATGGAGGCGCGTGGAGGGCGGGATGATCTCAAGCGGGAAATTGTTGCCCACGTTGAAGTCGTTGATCGTGGCCTTGGCGGAGGTGACGATGGTGTCACCGACCTTCAGGCCGTTCGGCGCGATGATGTAACGCTTCTCGCCATTGGCGTAGGCCACGAGCGCGAGATGGGCCGTGCGGTTCGGATCATACTCGATGGCCTGCACGCGCGCAGGAATATCGATGATGTCGCGCTTGAAATCGATGATGCGGTAAAGCTGCTTGTGGCCGCCGCCACGGTGGCGGGAGGTGATGCGGCCGTAAACATTGCGGCCGCCGGTCTTCGGCTTCGGCTCGGTGAGCTTGCGCTGCGGACGCAGCTTGGACACGACCACCTTGTTGAGGGAGGTGAAGCGGCCCGCGGGCGTGAGAGGGCGGAAAGATTTGATTGCCATGATGGGATTCTCCGTGGGTTCAGCGCGCCGATCAGACGAGCTCGATCTTGTCGCCCGACTTGAGGGTCACGATCGCCTTCTTGTAGTCGGAACCAACCGTCGGGCGGCCGGTGCGGCTCTTCTTGTTTTTGCCGCGGTAGTTTTGGATGTTAACGCGGCGCACGGTGACCTTGAACGTCTGCTCGATGGCAGCCGCAATGGTATCCTTGGTGGCGCTCGGATAAACCTCGAACGTGTATTGTCCGAGATCGGCCGACTGCTTGGTGGCCTTCTCTGTGAGACGGGCGTGCTTGAGAACTTTATCGGCGTTCATTAGTTCTTACCTCCGTTGACGCGGGCGATGATCGCCTCGAGCGCCTTGGTGCTGACGATGATCTTCTGGTATTGAGCCAAGTCCAAGGTGTTGAGCTTGGCGGCTTCCTGAAGGGAAACGCGCTGGATGTTGCGGGCGGCGCGGGCGGCCTCGATCGCAAAGGGAGCATCCACGAGCAGCACCTTGCCCTTGGGGGCGATGCGGCCGACGACCTCGTTCACGAGCTTGGTCTTGGGCTGGGCGACGGCGAATTGCTCGATCACGGCGAGCTCACCGGCGGCAGCGCGGTCAAAGAGCGCGCGGCTGAAGGCAAGGGCTTTGACCTTGCCGTTGATCTTCTTGGAGTAATCGCGGGGCTTGGGGCCGAACACGACGCCACCACCGACCCACAGGGGGGAGCGGATGGAGCCGGCGCGCGCACGCCCGGTGCCCTTCTGGCGCCAGGGCTTCTTGCCACCGCCGCGGACTTCGCCGCGGGTCTTGGTGGAGTGCGTGCCCTGCCGGTTGTTGGCATTGATCGCGACAATCACTTCCTTCACGGCCTGGAGGCCTTTGTCGCCTTCGAAGGTCGGCAGACCGGCGAAATCCTTTTCGCTGCTGGTTTTGCCGTCGGAACTAAAAACGGTGAGTTTCATGGCTTTGGATTATCTCCGGTCAGGCTTTCTTGGGCTGGCCCTTGATGGCGCTGCGCACGATGACATCGTCGCCGTTGGCACCGGGAATGGCACCTTTGACGAGGATGAGATTCTTGTCGGCGATGACCTTTACGACGCGCAGGTTCTGCACCGTGCGCTTTTCGCTGCCCATGTGGCCGGGCATCGCTTGGTTCTTCCAAACGCGGCCCGGGGTCTGGCGCATGCCGACCGAACCGATGCGGCGGTGGAACATCGAACCGTGCGAGGCGGGACCGCCGGCGACACGGAAACGCTTCACCACACCTTGGAAGCCTTTGCCCTTGGTGATGCCGATGACATCAACCAACTGGTCTTCCGCGAAGGAAGTGACGGTGATGACATCACCGACCTTGAGGGTGGGAGCGGCGGCAAGCCGGATTTCACTGAGCACGCGAGGAGCGGTCTCCAGACCGGCCTTTTTGGCGTGGTTCAGCTCCGCCTTGCTGCTGTTCTTGGTTTTCTTGGCCGAGAAGCCGATCTGGACGGCATTGTAACCGTCGGTGGCAGCGGTCTTGACCTGCACGATCGTGCAGGGACCAGCTTCGACCACGGTGACCGGCACGAGCACATTCTGTGCATCGTAGACCTGGGTCATTCCGAGTTTTTTACCTAAAAGCGATGAGATCATAAGCTAAGTGGTAGGTGGAAGGTTTTCCGTTTAACGACCTACATTAGGGAAACCCAGCGGTGCGCGGGGCGCACATGGGCAGCACTAACCGAGGAGTTGTGGGATCAGGAAATTATACGTTGATGGTGATATCGACGCCGGAAGGCAGGTTGAGCTTCTTGAGCTCGTCCACCGTCTGGGCGGTCGGCTCGATGATGTCGATGAGGCGCTTGTGGGTGCGCGACTCGAACTGCTCCATGGACTTCTTGTCCACGTGCGGGGAGCGGTTCACGGTGAGTTTCTCGATGCGGGTGGGCAGCGGGATGGGACCGGAGACACGGGCGCCGGAGCGCTTGGCGGTCTCGACGATCTCCAGGGCCGACTGGTCGATGACCCGATAGTCGAAGCCTTGGAGTTTGATGCGAATGCGTTGGCCTTTCATGGCTAAAAAGAACGAAGGTTTAGGTGCGGGCGGGAGCCTTGACGGAAGACTCGACAATCTTGGAGAGGAGCGAGTTCGGAACCTGCTCGAAGTGCGACGGCGTGATCGACGCGCTCGCACGGCCCTTGGAGAGCGAGCGAATGTCGGTGACGTAGCCGAAGAGGGTCTCAAGCGGAACGTGCGCGTTGATGATCGTGGCGGCGTTCTTGTTTTCCATGCCTTGGATGGCGCCGCGACGACGGTTGATATCACCCATGAGATCGCCGGCGTATTCTTCCGGCGTGGTGACCTCGACGCCCATGATGGGCTCCAGCAGGATCGGCTTGGCGACCTTCATCGCTTCCTTGAAGGCGAAGATGCCGGCCATCTTGAAGGCCATTTCGGATGAGTCGACCTCGTGGAAGGAACCGTCAACAATGCGGACGATAACATCCACCACCGGGTAACCCGCAACGACGCCGTTGTTGGCGCCCTCGAGGATACCATCGGTGGACGGCTTGATGAATTCTTTCGGGATGACGCCGCCCACGATCTCGTTGACGACCTCGACACCCTTGCCCTTTTCGTTGGGCTCAATCTTGACGACGACATGGCCATATTGGCCTTTGCCACCGGACTGACGGATGAATTTGCCTTCGCCATCTGCGGCGGCGAGGACAGTCTCGCGATAAGCGATCTGCGGCTTGCCGACCGTGGCCTCCACCTTGAACTCGCGCTTCATGCGGTCCACGATGATTTCGAGGTGCAACTCACCCATGCCGGCGAGAATGGTTTGGCCGGTGTCCTGATCGGTTTTCACACGCAGGGTCGGATCCTCAGCCACCAGACGCTGCAGAGCACTGCCAAGCTTCTCCTGGTCGGCCTTCGAATTCGGCTCGATGGACATCGCGATCACCGGCTCTGGGAAGGAAGGCGGCTCAAGACGGACATCGTAGTCATCGTTGCAGAGCGTATCGCCCGTAATGACGTCCTTGACACCAACCAAGGCGCAGATGTCGCCCGAGTAAGCCACATCGATCTCTTCGCGGTCCATCGCGCGCATGAGCACCAAACGGCTGACGCGCTCGGAGCGGCGGGTGCGGGGATTGTAGAGCGAGGTGCCCTTTTGCAGGGTGCCGGTGTAAACCCGGTAGAAAACCAGTTTGCCGACGAACGGATCGGTCCAAAGCTTGAAGGCCAGACCCGCGAGCTTGGCGTTGTCGTCCACAAGCACGGAAACTTCCTTGCCGTCGCTGTCCTGCCCGACCATAGGCGGAACGTCGATCGGGCTGGGGAGGTAGTTGACGACGCAATCGAGCAGACGCTGGACGCCCTTTTTCTTGAAAGCGGAACCGGGGATGACGCCGGTAAACTTCATGGAAACGGTCGCCTTGCGCACCGCCACCAGAAGTTCGTCCGATGAGATTTCCTCACCGCCGAGATATTTTTCAGCCAAGACATCGTCAAAATCAGACGCCGCCTCGATCAGTTTCTCGCGATATTTTTTGGCATCCGCCGCGAGCTCCGCCGGGATCGGATGCCGGGTCGGGTCGAGGTCCATATTGGCCGGATCCTCAAAGATATAAGCGCAGTTCTGCACCAGATCCACCAGACCGGTGAAGTTCTCTTCCTTGCCGATGGGCAGAAACAGGGCGTGGGCATTGGCGCCCAGCTTGGCGCGCATCTCGTCGATGGCGCGGAAGAAATCGGCGCCGGTGCGGTCCATCTTGTTGATGAAGGCGATGCGCGGCACGCCATACTTGTTGGCTTGGCGCCAGACCGTCTCGGACTGGGGCTGGACACCCGCAACCGCACAGAAGACCGCAACCGCGCCGTCGAGCACCCGCATGGAGCGCTCGACCTCGGCGGTGAAGTCCACGTGCCCCGGGGTGTCGATGATGTTGATGCGCTGCTTGATACCCTTCCACGGGCCGCAAGATGCATTCCACGCGCAGGAGATGGCGGCGGCAGTAATGGTGATGCCGCGCTCGCGCTCCTGCTCCATCCAGTCGGTGACCGCTGTGCCTTCGTGCACTTCGCCCATTTTGTGGACGCTGCCCGAGTAGAAAAGGATGCGCTCGCTGGTGGTGGTTTTGCCGGCGTCAATGTGCGCGGCAATGCCGATGTTGCGAGTCCATTCGAGCGGGAACGGACGGGCTTTGGCGTTGACCGAAGAAACCTTCGATTTCTCGGTGACGATGGTGATATTGGGAACAGCGACGGACATGGGCGGCCTTACCAGCGGAGGTGAGCGAAAGCGCGGTTAGCCTGCGCCATCTTGTGGGTGTCTTCCTTCTTTTTCACGACACTGCCCGTGTTGTTGTAAGCATCGATGATTTCGGCCGCGAGCGCGTCCTTCATCGGCACGCCTTTGCGGCTGCCGGCGGCCGTCACGATCCAGCGCAACGCAAGCGACTCCTGCCGCTCAAAGGAAATCTCCACCGGAACCTGATAGGTGGCACCACCGACGCGGCGGCTCTTCACTTCGAGCCGGGGCCGGGCGTTTTCCAAGGCGCCGAGGAGCAGGTCCACCGGATTGCCCTTGTCGAGCTTCTCGGAGACTTTCTCGAACGCGCCGTAAACGATGCGTTGGGCAAGATTCTTCTTGCCGCTCTTCATGATGACATTGACCAAGTGCGCCACGAGGGGGCTGTTGTAGCGGATATCGGGATCGGCTTGGCGCTTGGTGGCTCTGTGACGGCGTGACATGACTTAAAATCGGGTTGAAAGAACGTTTACTTGGCGGCCTTCGGGCGTTTGACGCCATATTTGGAGCGACTGCGACGGCGTTTCTCAACGCCAGTGGCGTCGAGGGTGCCACGCACGATGTGGTAGCGAACGCCGGGGAGATCCTTCACGCGGCCACCGCGCACCAGCACGATGGAGTGCTCCTGGAGGTTGTGCCCCTCGTCAGGAATGTAGGAGATGACTTCGTTGCCGTTGGTAAGCCGCACCTTGGCGACCTTGCGGATCGCAGAATTCGGTTTCTTGGGGGTGCGGGTCATTACCTGCACGCACACGCCACGACGGAAAGGATTGGCATCCAAAGCCGGAGACTTCGACTTGGTGACAACCTTGCGGCGGCCTTTGCGCACGAGTTGATTGATGGTCGGCATACAGATTTAAGAGTGAGAATTAGGGAAAAGAGGAAAAAGCTACCCTTCGCCAAAAGCTGGGCAAGAACTTTTTGGCGAAAAGTATGAGTTCTCGCGAAACCCGGGATTTGGCCCCGGCTCGCGAATGAAAAAGCGTTCTTCAGGCAGGCTGAAAACGCGCTGGTAAAAGTGAGAGCCGGTCAAAATCCGCCGTCAGCAGCGCGAATTCAAGCACGAACTGCTCCCCTACCCTAAGATTGTTGTCATTGGCGGTTCCGGGTGGAGGTATCCGAGCTGATGCCCACTGATAGCCCCTGCCTTAAGCCGCAGGTATTGCGGCCGGCTTTACTGGCTTTGCCGCTTTGCCCATGACTCGCAGGCACCGGCAGATCATTGATAAAAGAAGCCGCGGATTTTCATCCGCGGCTTCTTGTTATGATTGGTTGAAACCAGCTTTAACTGGCTTCAGTTGCTGCTGCTTCTTCCACGGGAAGCTCGGCACCAAACGGCAACGTGACTTTGAGTTGCTTGTATTTCGGGAGGCCCGTGCCAGCCGGAATCAGGTGACCCATGATTACGTTTTCCTTGAAACCCTTGAGGGAGTCCACTTTGCCGAGGGTCGAGGCGTCGGTGAGCACACGCGTGGTTTCCTGGAAGGATGCCGCCGAGATGAAACTCTCGGTCTCCAAGGAAGCCTTCGTGATGCCCAGCAGGATCGGCTCGGCTTCGGCGGGTTTGCCACCGGCGGAATCCAGGCGCTTGTTTTCAATGAGGAACGCCGAGCGATCAACCTGCTCGCCCCAGAAGAACTCGCTGTCACCGGGATCGGTGATGCGAACCTTCCGCAGCATCTGGCGGATGATGATCTCGATGTGCTTGTCGTTGATGGTCACGCCTTGGAGACGATAAACTTCCTGCACCTGGGAAATCAGGAAGTCGTAGAGCGCGGACGGCCCGAGGATTTCCAGGATCTCATGCGGATCGGCGGCGCCTTCCGTGAGATGCTGGCCCTTGTGCACCACGTCGCCCGGCTGCACGATAATGTGCTTGCCGGTGGGAATGAGGTGCTCCTCCTCCTGCGCGGTCTCATCGTTCTTCACAACCAGCTTGCGCTTGCCGCGAACCGTGCCCTCGAAGGACACAATGCCGTCGATGCGGGACATTTCCGCGGCATCCTTGGGACGACGAGCTTCAAAGAGCTCGGCGACACGCGGGAGACCGCCGGTGATGTCCTTGGTCTTGGAGGCTTGACGCGGCGTCTTGGCCAGCAAGGCGCCGGGCTGGATGATGTCGCCTTCGTTGACGGCGATCTGCGCACCGACCGGAATCGCGTAGGCGGCGAGCGGCTTGTTTTTGGCGTCGCGCACCTCGATCTGCGGATTGAGGTCTTCCTTGTGCTCAATCACCACGGTGGCGATACGGCCGGACGATTCGTCCAGCTCGCGCTTCACCGTAACGCCGGGGATCATGTCCTTGAACACCAGCGTGCCGCCCTTTTCGGAGAGCACGGGAATGTTGTAAGGATCCCACTGCGCGAGCACAGCGCCCTTTTCAATCTTGGCGCCGTCGGCGACGTGCAGGAAGGAGCCGACCACGATGTTGTAGGACTCGAGTTCTTTGTCCTCGGCGTCGAAGATTTGGATGGAGCCGGTCTTGTTCAGCACGATGGCCGCACCTTCGGCCGTCTCGACGAGGCGGAGGCCGCGATACTTGACGGTGCCGCTCGCGCGCACGCGAATCTCCGGCGTCTTGAAGCCGCCGGAGGCAACACCACCGATGTGGAAGGTGCGCATGGTGAGCTGGGTGCCGGGCTCGCCGATCGACTGGGCCGCGATGATACCAACGGAGTCGCCGATCTTCGCGACCTTGTTGGTCGCGGGATTGATGCCGTAGCTTTTGGCGTCGATACCGGTCGGGCTGAGGGAGGTCAAAGGCGACATGACCTTCACCCGCTCGATGCCGACGTCCTCGATCTTGGCGGCCAGCTCTTCCGTGATCAATTCGCCGGAAGCCACCAAGACCTCGGTAGGATTGATGGGATTGTGCACATCGTCGCTCGAGAAGCGGCCGATGATGCGCTCGCGCAGGCCGACGATTTCATCGTCGCCTTCGAAGATGGCCTTTTTCCAAACGCCGTCGCGCGCGCCGCAGTCGTCCTCGGAGATGATGACGTCCATCGCCACATCGCAAAGCTTGCGGGTGAGGTAGCCGGCGTCAGCGGTCTTGAGGGCGGTGTCGGCGAGACCCTTGCGGGCGCCGTGCGTCGAGATGAAGTATTCGAGCACCGTGAGGCCCTCGCGGAACGAGGACAGGATGGGACGCTCGATGATCTCGCCGGAAGGCTTGGCCATGAGGCCGCGGGTGCCGCAAAGCTGGCGCACCTGCTGCTTGTTGCCGCGCGCGCCGGAATCCATCATGATGTAAACCGGGTTTACCTCGGTCTTGCCTTCATTGGACTCCAGCTTGGCGAAGACCTCCTTCGCGATCTTGTCGGTCGTGCCGGTCCACAAGTCGATGATCTTGTTCTTCCGCTCGCCCTCGGTGATGATGCCCTTGTTGAACTGGGCCTCCACTTCGGAAATCTTCTTCCGGGTCTCGGAGACGATTTCCTTCTTGGACTCGGGGATGATCATGTCGTCGATGCCGATCGAGATGCCGGCCTGGAACGCGGTTTGGAAACCGAGTTCCTTGAGCTTGTCGAGGGTTTCAACCGTGACGGACTCGCCCGCAACCTTGTAGGTGTTGAGGATGAGGTCGCCCAGCTTGCCCTTCGGCACGGGGAAATTCACGAAACCGAGGTCCGCCGGCCAGATCTGGTTGAAGATCACCCGGCCCACGGTCGAACGCAGAACGCGGCGGTCCTTGTTGCCGAAGATGGTCTCACGACCGAAATCGGGGTTCGGGATATCGACCCAGTCGTGCATCTTGAGGGCGCTGTCGGCCTTCACGTAGAGCACTTCCTGCAGGCCGCTGAGCAGCGGCACGCGCTCGTTCTTCGCCGGCTTTTTGCGCGGCTCGATGGTGAGGTAGTAGGCGCCCAGCACGATGTCCTGCGAGGGCGTGAGGATCGGCTTGCCGGAGGAAGGCGAGAAGATGTTGTTCGTCGCCATCATGAGGAGTTTGCACTCCATGATCGCCTCAAGGGAAAGCGGCACGTGGACGGCCATCTGG
>DDSZ01000044.1 GCA_002344205.1 Opitutaceae bacterium UBA2377 | reverse complement strand
TACACGCACCGCATCGGCCGCACCGGTCGCGCCGGCAAGACCGGCCGGGCCTTCACCTTCGTCTCCGGCCAGGAGATCTACAAGCTGCAGAGCATGGTGCGCTGGGCGAAACTGAACATCAAACGCGGCACCATTCCCTCGTTGGACGAAGTCGAGGAAGCACGCACCAACGTGTTCTACGAAAAAATCCGCAGCACGCTCGACGCGAAGCAGTTCAAGCCACACGACCGGATGATCGACCGCCTGCTCGACCAGGGCTACGCGAGCACCGACATCTGCTCAGCGCTGATCCATCTCTTGCAAAGCAGCGCGGGTGGCCCCGTCGCCGCGGCCCCGGCCAAAGCCCCCGCTCCGGGTTGGACGAAGCCAACAAAGGCGTTCAAGCCGGCGCCCGCTTGGGCGGAACAGGCGATGGCGCCGAAGCGCGATGAAACCGGCCGAGGCGAGGCCGCGTCCGATTCGGCGCCGCGCAAGGTGAAATACGACCGGCCCGCCCGCACCGGGCGCGAGCCGGGCATGGCCACGGTGTTTCTCAATGTCGGCCGCAAGCAGCTCGTCACCCCGGCCGATGTCGTGGGGAAGATCGCCGGCGTCACCCGGCTGCCGGCTGAGGTGGTCGGCGCCATCGACATTCACCAGCGACACCTGCTTGTGGACGTAAAGGCCGAGCATGCGCCGCTGATCCTGAAGAAGCTGGCGGGCATCAAACTGAAGGGCGAGGCACTGGCCCCGGCGGTGGCGACCGAGGCGGACCGGGCGGCAGAGTGAGTTGGCCGCAAAAAAGCGCAAAAAATCCAAGGTGATGTCGTAGCTGTTTATCGCGCCTATAGGCGCACGGGAGACTTTCGTGGGAACCAGCGACACTTTTTGCGCTTCTTTGCGGCCAATATGCATTGAGCAATTGGGCGCCACGAGATCGTCACGCTCCGGTCCTTGACACGCAACCGCTTGCGCCGCTATTGCCATGCCCCCGTATGGAGTTCGCCCTCGACCAACCCGTGCTGGTTTTGAACCGCCTGTGGCAGGCGGTGAACATCATCGGCGCTCGGCGGGCTTTTGCGCTGCTGGCCCGCGGACATGCGCAGGTGGTTTACAACGATGCGGAGGACTTCCGCACCTTTTCGATGCTCGACTGGATGGATTTTTCAGCCAGCAACCCGCCGCTGGCCGAGGTCGAGGTTGTCCACACCCCCACGCGCACCATCCGGCTGCCGCGCGTGATACTGCTGACTTTCTTCGACAAGCTGCCGTGCAAGGAGCTGAAGCTCACGCGCAACAACGTCTTCGAGCGCGACAAGAACACCTGCCAGTATTGCGCGCGCGTCTTTCCGCGCGAGCAGCTCAACCTCGACCACGTCATCCCGCGCGACGCCGGCGGCAAGACCACGTGGGAGAACATCGTGTGCTCGTGCATCAAGTGCAATTCCCGCAAGGCCAACCGGCTGCCGCACGCCGCCAGCATGCGCCTCATCCGCAAGCCCGTGCGCCCGAAGTGGCGGCCGGTCATCTCGCTCGTGCTCGGCAACCAGCACCGCGAGATGTGGAAGGATTTCCTCGATCTCGCCTACTGGAACGTGGAGCTGGAGGAGTGAGGTGGGGCGCGGATTTTTGATTCTCGATTTCCGATTTTGGATTGGGGCGAAGGATTTTCCCGCTGATAGCGCGGATGGGCGCGGATGAAGGAGCCTGCTTGCAGGCGATGCAGCACATACGCGGCAGGCACGCGCTCCGAATCGCCTACCAGCAGGCTCCTAAAAAGGGTGCTGAGGTTGGCCGTCATTGCGACGCTTGATCCGATTGGAGCCGGATGAAGGTTGGCATTGCGGGGCGGCGTTTGCGGGCTAGGGTTGGCGCATGCTCACGACCCTTGTCATGACGATTATCGGGGCCGACCGCCCCGGACTGGTGCAGTTGGTGGCGGCGACCGTGGCCGACCACGGCGGCAACTGGCTGGAGAGCCGGATGTGTCATCTTGGTGGGCAATTTGCCGGCATCCTGCGCGTAGAGGTGTCAGCGGGAAAATCCGACGACCTCGTGCACGCCCTGCAGGAGCTCAAAGGCGCGGGTCTGCGCGTGATCCTGCACACCGAAAGTGGCGTGCCCGTGGCGCAGGCTGCGGCGAGTGCCACCCTCGACCTCGTGGGGCAGGACCGGCCCGGCATCCTGCGGGCGGTCAGCGCGGTGCTGGCGGCGCACGCGGTGAACGTGGAGGATCTCCGCTCGGAGCGCGTCAGCGCCCCGATGGGCGGCGGCACGCTGTTTCAGGCCACGGTGCGGGTGTCGGTGCCTTCCACGGTCAACCTCGGCGCGGTCCGGGCCGACTTGGAAAAAATCGCGTCCGACCTGATGGTGGACCTGAAGCTCAACGCACTGCCGGCGGATTGAGAATAGCCGCGTGAGCGTGTGTTTTAAGAGCGTCGGTTGAAGTGCTGGCGGCCGACGAGCCAGAGGGTGGCGGCGGCGATGAGGTCGAGCGCGGCGAGGCCGATGCGCGGGGGCCAGGGCAGCGGCACCGGCAGCACCAACAGCAGGACGGCACCGACGACAAGCGCGGTGCAGGTGAGCCAGAGGACGAATTTCTGACGGGCCAAGCGGCTGGTGCGGGGATCGGTCGGTTGCATGGAATGTGGAGTGCGCTGAAAGATAATCGGGCCCGGTCGGGATGGCAGTCAAATTTGCCGCGGAGACGCGGAGGCACGGAGTCAGGACGGATCACTCCGCGCCTCCGGGTCTCCGTGGCTGGTTATGTTTCCAAGCTGCCGAATGGGGGACAGGGCGAGAACGAGAAGGATTACGAGAACGAGAAAGAGAGCGATTGTTAGCGGGAGAAGGGGAGGGTGAGGCGCATCGTGGTGCCGGCGGGGTCGGTGGATACGAGGGTGATATCGCCGTGGTGGCTGAGCATGACGCGCTTGGCGATGGCGAGGCCGAGGCCGGTGCCGTCCTCGCGGCCGGAGAGGAAGGAGTCGAAGATGCGCGGCTGCAGCCCGGGGGCGATGCCGCCGCCGGTGTCCGTGAGGTCGAGGGTGGCGGCGGGGCCGGTGGTGCCGAGGGTGAGGGTGATGAGGCCGCCCTCGGGCATGGCCTGCATGGAGTTGAGCAGGAGGTTGAGGAGGACCTGCTGGAGCTGGCCCTTGTGGACCTCGACCATGACGGGTTGGGCCGGCGGCTCGAAGCGGCACTGCACCTTGGCCTGCGCGAGCTTGGGGCGGAGGAGGACGAGCGTGTCCTGCACGAGGTCGGCCAGGGCCCAGCGCGAATGCAGGCTGCCGGTGGTCTTGCCGAACTGGAGGACGCGGGTGACGATGCTCTCGAGCTGGTCGAGCTTTTCCCCGATGACGCGCATGTCGGTGCGGCGGGGGTCGCCGTCGGCAAAGTCCAGCCCGAGGCCGCCGTGGAGGAGCTTGAGCACGGTGAGCGGGTTGCGGATCTCGTGGGCGATCTCGGCGGCGAGCAGGCCGAGGGTGGTGAGGCGTTCGTTTTTGCGCAGCGTCTCCTCGCTTTGGAAGGCGCGGGCGTAGAGCCGGGCGTTCTGGAGGGCGACGGCCCCGAGACTGGCGAGGCCGGCGCAGAGGCGCTTGGCATCGTTGTCGAAACGGCGGATGCGGTCGCCGAAGACGGCCAGCGCGCCGAGCACCTCCTGTTCGTAGATCAGCGGGGTGACGAGGACGGAGCGCAGGCCGGGCTCGGCGGGGATGTCCGCGAGTCCGTTGAACTCGGCGGACTGCACGTCGGCAAACTCCGCCTGGCGGCGGGTATTGACGGTGACGCCGGTGAGACAGGCGCTAACCGGCAGGTCGCCGGCCGGCAGCGGGATGATGCTGCCCGCGGCGAGGGAGACGCAGCGCATCGTCTCCCGGCCGGGATCGTGGAGGTAGAGCGCCGCCGCGCGGCTGCCGAGCATCTGCCGGGCGTCACGGGTGAGGGCGTCGAAAAGCTCCTGCGGCTCCAGCTTGGCGACGAGCGACTGGCCGGTGGTGATAAGCGTCTCGAGCTGGCGGGCTTTGCCCTGGAGCTGTTCCCAGTGCCAAAGCCGGCGAAGAGCGCGGGCGGCTTCATCGGTAAGCCGAACGAGCAGATCGAGGTCTTCCGGCACGAACCCGGCGGCGGGGTGCAGGCGGTCGAGCACGATGACGCCGAGCACCTGTTCATCCGCGAGTAGCGGCACGGCCATCTGGCTGCGGACATCCGGCCGCACTGCCCTGTAGCGGAGGTCACTGCCGGCGTCGGCGGCCAGCAGGGGCTGGGCGTGAAGGGCGACCCAGCCGGGCAAGCCTTGGCCGAGATCGAAGGCGAGGCGGTTGTCGTCGGCGGGCAGGTTGTGGTGGACCTCCAATTCCAAGCGGCTGGTGTCGGGATTGAGGAGCAAGAGTCCGCCGCTCTGGGCGCGCAGGGTCTGCCGGATCACCTCGAAGGCGGTATGCGCGGCGGACCCGGCGTCGTGGGCGCGCCCGGCGAGGCTGGCGAGGGTGTAGAGCGCCGTCGAAACCGGATCGGGAGTGGGCGAGGCCGGATCGGGGATCGCGGATACCGGATAGCCGGGATTCTGTGCGGGATTATTGGCCACGACGGGCAGTTTTGATGGATGCCGCGGCGATGGCCAGAAATTCCCCGAGATGGCATTCGAACTTAGCGGTCGGCCCGGGGGTCCGACCCTACGGGCGCGGCCGCGCCAAAGTGCAGGAATGCCGGATCGCCGGTGGAACCGCTTGGCTCAGACCGCAGCGGTTTCGGCCGGCTTGATGATCTCGAGCAAGGTGTCGCGCAGGGCGTGGAGGCGGGTGGAGGCGGCGGGACGGGCGGGGTCGGAGCTCTCGATGTAAAAGGTGTCGATGGCGACGCCGCGCTCCGTGCCGATGCGGGCGAAAGTGATGTCGAAGCCTTGGTCGGAGATGGTTTTGGCGAGCCGGTAGAGCAGGCCGATCTGGTCGCGGGCCTGAATCTCCACGATGGTGCGCTCCATGGAAAGCTCGTGGTAAACCTCCACGGTGGGGGGGATGGAGGCGTGGGGACCGTCGTGGCCGTTGGTGGTGAAGCGGCTGGCGGTCTTTTTGGCCTGCGCGAGGATCTCGGGGTAGAGGTCGCGGTTGCTGACGAGGGCGTTCTCGATGGTCTTGGCGAAGGTTTCCTGGGCGGCGGCGCTCTGCACGACGCCGCGGCCGGGTTCGACGACGTAGAAGGTGTCGATGGCGATGTGGTCGGTGCGGGAGATGACCTTGGCGCTGAGGATGGAGAGGCCGGCCACGCTGAAGGCCCCGGCGAGCTTGTAGAACAGGCCGGCCCGGTCCCAGGTGACGACGTTCACGATGGTGAGGGAGCGGTTGAGGTCATCCTGCCAGTCGATCACCGGGCGGAGGGAGCCGACGGAGTCCGCGCCGGAGATGGACTTGAGGAGCCGGTTGACCATCGAGATGTGCAGGGCAATCTCGTCGGTGTCGGCGTAAACGAAATAGCGCTCCGGCAGCAGGCCGAAGTGGGCGATGATTTCGTCGCTGCTGATGCCGGGGATCTTCCGGGCGATGAGTTCCTGTTGGGTCATGAGCTTGCGTTCCTGATAGTTGGCGTGAATGGCGTCGCCAAGATTCAAACGTTCGAGCGTGGTGAGATAAAGGGTGGTGTGGAGGGTGTCCTTGTAGCCGTTCCAGAGGCTGGCGGCGGTGCCCCGCGCATCGCAGAAGGTGTGGACGTAAAGGTAGTGAAGCTGTTCGGCATCCTCGACGATCTCGGCAAAAGCGGCGGCGGTCTGGGGGTCATCAACATCCCGCTTCTGCCAGAATCGTGCCATGATGAGATGATTTTTTATGACGAAGGAAACCACCTTTCGCATCCGGTCGGGCACGGCCAGCCGGTCCATGATGGGGCCGGCGATACGCACGCCGCTTTCGGCGTGCCCCATGATGCCCTCGGCCTTGCCGATGTCGTGCAGCAGGAGGATGAGGTAAAGCAGGTCGGGATCGGTGGTTTCGTGGAGCGCCTCCCGGTATTTGAGGGTGCCGGGCCCGGCCTGGGTGAAGACCTCGTCGAGCTCCCGGATGGTGTTAAGCACATGCACATCGGCCGTGTAGCGGTGATAATACTCGTGCTGCACCATGCAGGTGAGGTGGTCGAACTCCGGGATGAAGCGTCCGAGCACGCCGAGCTCGTGCATCAGCCGGAGGGTGGGGAAAACCGCGCCGGGCTGGGAAAGGATGGCGCGAAAGCTGGCGTTGGCGTCGGGCGAATTCACGACCTCGGGGGTGATGAGGCCGACCTGCCCGCGGATAAGCTCGGCGAGGTGGAAATCCGGCGTGCAGTCCAGTTGCTGGCAGTGGCGGAAGACGCGGATGAGGCGCGCGGGGTTTTCGGCAAAGACCTGCGGCTTCTCGGCGGCGAGCTCCCGGCCGCGCAGGATGAAGCCATCGAGCCGCTTGGTGCGCTGGTAACGTTGGGCGCGCAGGACCTCGCGGAAGGAGATTTTCCCGGTGTCGTCCTGCTCGAGGGAGAGCGCCAGCCGGTTTTCGACGAGGCGGGAAACGCGGTAGATCGTCCGGGCGGCGCGGTAGTAGTCCGCCATGAAGCGCTCGACCCGCTCCAGCTCCACGGGCTGGAGGTAGCCGAGGTTGCCGGCCATGCGGGTCTGGTTTTCGAGGTCGAGCAGGTCGGTGGGGTGGCGGACGAGGAAATGCAGCTCGTTGCGGATGCGCAGGAGAAAATCGTAGGCCTCGTGGAAGGCGGCGATCTCGGTGGGGGCGAGGTAGTTCTGGTCGGCCAGCTCGTCCATGGTGGTGATGCCGAGCTTCACCCGCGCCATCCACAGGGTGTTCTGGTAGTCGCGCAGGCCGCCGACGCCGTTCTTGATGTCGGGCTCCTGTAGGAAGACCGTGTCACCATACTTGATGCGGCGCTGGTTCTGGTCTTCCAGCCGCGAGGCGATGTAGCCCTTGGGGTTTTCCGCGGTGAAGTAGCTGCGGTAGGCGGAGGCGAAGGTCTCGTAGAGCGAGGCGGAGCCGGCGATGAGGCGGGACTCGAGGAGCGCGGTCTTCGTCTGGATGTCCTTGCGGGCCTCGATGAAGACCTCGTCCACGTTGCGCGTGGAGTGGCCGACCTTCAGGTCGCAATCCCAGAGCGGGTAGAGGATCTCGTTGGAGAGGTGCTCCTGCAGGGGCTTGACCACGGCGGGCTTGGTCTTGGCCGGAAAGAGGAACATCACGTCCACATCGCTCAAGGGGCTGAGTTCGCCGCGGCCGTAGCCGCCGAGCGCGACGAGGGCAACCGGGGCGGGCAGGGCCTGACCGGGTTGCTGGTAGGAGGCGAGGGCGTTGGCGAAGAGCGCGCGGAGCAGCTCGTCGATAACGGCGGAGCGGGCGCGGGCGACTTCCAGACCGGAAGCCCCGGCCTGGTGCCGCCGACGGATTTCCTCGTCGGCCGTGCGCAGAAAGTCCTTGCAGGCCGCGAGCCGTTGGGCGGCGGGGGTGGCGGCAGGGAGAGCCAGCTTGGGCAGAACGACGGGAGTCGGCGTGGACATGAAGAACGGCGAGTGAAATCAATTTGGAGGAGGGCGCGAGGGGATTTAACCACTTGCCTAGCGGTGGGCTGCGGGGTTTTCTCGGCGGTTCAACCATCCGCACCGCCCATGGCCGAGATCACCAAGAGTTACGAACCGCAGGACGTCGAAAAGAAGTGGTATGCCGCCTGGCAGGCCGCCGGGGTGTTTGCGGGCCGGGTCCAGCCGGGCAAGCCGGCCTATTCCGTGGTCATCCCGCCGCCGAATGTCACGGGCGTCCTCACGATGGGCCATGTGCTCAACAACACCATCCAGGACATCCTTATCCGCCGGGCGCGGCTGGAGGGGAAGGAGGCCATGTGGCTGCCGGGCACCGATCATGCCGGCATCGCGACGCAGACGGTGGTGGAGCGCGAGCTGCGCAAGCAGAAGCAGCACCGCCGCGACCTCGGCCGCGAGAAGTTCCTCGAAAAGGTCTGGGCCTGGCGCGAGGAGAAGGGCGGCATCATCCTGAAGCAGTTGCAGGCGCTCGGCGCTTCCTGCGATTGGGATCGCACGCAGTTCACGATGGATCCGGCCTACTCGCAGGCCGTGCTGGGCGTGTTCGTCGATCTGTTCCGGAAGGGCCACATCTACCGCGGCAAGCGCATGGTCAACTGGTGCCCGGTGTCGCTCACCGCGCTCTCCGACGAGGAAGTGATCATGAAGCCCGCGAAGGGTTTCCTCTATCAGGTGCGCTACGAACTCGTGGACCAGCCGGGCAAGTTCATCGAGGTGAAGACCACCCGGCCCGAGACGATCCCGGGCGACGTGGCCATCGCGGTGCACCCGGACGATCCGCGCTACGCCGCGCTCATCGGGAAAAAAGTGCGCCGGCCCATCGGCCCGGCGGCGGAGATTCCGATCGTGGCGGACAGCGCCGTGGACAAGGAATTCGGCTCCGGTGCGCTCAAGATCACGCCCGCGCACGACAAGGTGGATTTCGACATCGGCCTGCGGCACAAGCTGCCGGTCGTGGATGTGCTCAACGCCGACGGCACGCTCAACGAGCTGGCCGGCCCCTCGCTCGCGGGCCTGGACCGTTTTGCCGGCCGGAAGCAGGCCGCCGAGCTGCTCAAGGAGGCCGGCGCACTGGTGAAGGAGGAGCCCTACGAGAACAACGTGGGCTACTCCGAGCGTGCCGATGTGCCGATCGAGCCGCGCCTCACCTGGCAGTGGTGGCTGAAATATCCGCGCGTCGAGGAGGCCAAGGCCGCGGTGCGCGACGGGCACATCAAGTTTCACCCCGAGCGCTGGTCCAAAGTTTACCTGCACTGGCTCGAAAATATCCAGGACTGGTGCATCAGCCGTCAGCTTTGGTGGGGGCATCGCATCCCGGTGTGGTATGCCAAGGGCCTCGACAAGGAGCAGCTCACTGAGGCCGAGCTCGCGGACCCGAAGAAGGTCCACGTCTCGCTCGAGGGCCCGGCCGACAAGGAAAACTGGGTGCAGGAGGACGACGTGCTCGACACCTGGGCCTCGTCGTGGCTCTGGCCATTTGCGACGCTCGGCTGGCCGGACAAGGATGCGATGGCGAAGGCCGGTTACGACCACTTCTATCCGACCAGCACGCTCGTGACCGGGCCGGACATCATCTTCTTCTGGGTCGCGCGCATGATCATGGCCGGCCTCGAATACACGAACCCCGGCCAGCCGCTGGCGAAGCGGATCCCGTTCCGGGACGTGTATTTCACCGGCATCATCCGCGACGCGCAGGGCCGCAAGATGTCTAAGTCGCTCGGCAACTCGCCCGACCCGCTCGACCTCATCGCCAAATACGGCGCCGACGGTTTGCGCTTCGGCATCGTGTCCATCGCTCCGCAGGGCCAGGACATCCGCTTCCAGGAAGACCGCATCGAGAGCGGCAAGAATTTCTGCAACAAGCTCTGGAACGCGTGCCGCTTCCGGCAGATGAGCGGCGGGATGGCGGACAACTCTTCGCTCTCGGCGATCCTGTCCCGGCTCAAGGCGGCGAATTTCGATGCCGACGACCATGCCATCCTCGACCGCATGCTCGGCGTCACCCGCGAGGTGGACCGCAATTTCGCGCAGTTCGAGTTCAGCGCGGCGGTGCAGGCGCTCTACGGGTTTTTCTGGAATGATTTCTGCGACTGGTATGTGGAGGTCTCGAAGACGAAGCTGCAGTCGCCCGGGCTGAAGGAGAACTGCCTCGCCATTCAGGACCTCGTGCTGCGGCAGACGCTGCTGATGTTGCACCCGTTCATCCCCTTCATCACGGAGGAGCTCTGGCACCTGCTGGGCTATGCGACCGAGGGCACGTTCATCGAGCAGGCGCAGCATGACGACGCCTCGTTTGTGGCCAATTCCGCCGTGCTGCACGGCCTCGTCATCAACCAGAACTCCGCGGCCGAGGTCGAGCGCGTCAAGCAGACCGTCTCACTGCTCCGCGCGCTGAAGGCCGACAACGGCGAGGCGGCGAAAAAAGACAGCGAGTTCGTCGTCGAGGCGGCGGACCGCCAGTGGGCCGACATCGAGGCGAACCTGGCCAAGCTCCAGCGCATGGTCGGGGCCGCGTCGATCACCCGCGGCCCGCTTTCGCCCAACGCCCCGGCGGTCGTCACCGGGCTCGGCACGTGGAACCTGATCCGCCAGCTCCAGGGCGGCGACCCGGCGGCCGAGCGGTCGCGGCTCAGCAAGGAACGCGACGCGCTGGCCAAGCACATCGCGGGCACGGAGGCCCGTCTGGGCAACGAGGCCTTCGTCAGCAAAGCGCCGCCGGCCGTGCTGGCGGGCGCGCGCAAGCAACTGGCCGACCTCCAGGCCAAACATGCGGAGGTCGAGCGCTTGCTCCGGGCCTTGGGTTGAGTTTACTGGGGGCATGTCCCATCCGCCACGCATCCTCGCCTTCGCCGGCAGCGCCCGGCGCGAATCCCTCAACCGCAAACTGCTCGCCGTCGCCGTGGCGGAAACCCGGGCGGCCGGCGCTGAGGTGACGCTGCTGGATTTGAACGAATACGCCCTGCCGCTCTACCACGGCGACGAGGAGGAGGCGCAGGGACTGCCCGCCAACGCGGTGAAACTGATTGAGCTGGTGAGCTCGCATCACGGCCTGCTGATCGCCTCGCCGGAATACAACTCATTCATCACCCCGCTGCTGAAGAATACCATCGATTGGATCACGCGTGCCGATGAAAACCCGCTGGCCGGCAAGGTGGCGGCAGTGGTTTCGGCCTCGCCCGGCGCATTCGGCGGCGTGCGTTCGCTGCAGCACGCCCGGCACCTGCTGCTGCACCTCGGCTGCCACATCGTGCCGGCGCAGTGCATGCTGCCCAAGGCGCACGAGGCGTTTGCCGCGGACGGCCAGTTGCAGGATGCGCGTTCCGTTAAAAGCGTCCGCACTTTGGCGCAGCAGCTCGTGCAGACCGCGGCGCGGCTGGCCTGAATTTTCAGGACTTGTCGGCCGGTCTGCGCCGCGTCTCCATGATGGGAATGAAAAAAGCGCTGATCACCGGC
>DDSZ01000023.1 GCA_002344205.1 Opitutaceae bacterium UBA2377 | reverse complement strand
AGGAAACCGAACTGCAGGCCGGAGGCAAAGGAGTCGCCGCCGCCGACGCGGTCGAGGATCTCGAGGTCCGGGTATTGGCGGCTCTCGTGGAATTTGCCCTCGTGCCAGAGGATGGCGGACCAGTCGTTGACCGTGGCGCTCTTCACCACGCGCAGGGTGGTCGCGGCGACCTTGAAGTTGGGAAACTCCTTCACGGCGGTCTCGATCATCTGCTTGAAGGCGTCGGTCTCGATGTGGCTGATGTTGTGGTCCACGCCCTTGACCTCGAAGCCGAGCGAGGCGGTGAAGTCCTCCTCGTTGCCGATCATCACGTCCACGTATTTGGCGATTTCGCGGTTGACCTCCCGGGCCTTCTTGAGGCCGCCGATGGTCTTCCAGAGGGAGGGGCGGTAGTTGAGGTCGTAGCTGACGATGGTGCCGTGCTTGTTGGCGGCTTTGACGGCCTCGACGGTGAGGGCGGCGGTCGTCTCGGAGAGGGCGGCGAAGATGCCGCCGGTGTGGAACCAGCGCACGCCGAGCTTGCCGAAAATGTGCTCCCAGTCGATGTCGCCGGGCTTGAGTTGCGAGGCGGCGGTGTTGCCGCGGTCCGGATTGCCGACGGCGCCGCGGATGCCGAAGCCGCGTTCGGTGAAATTGAGGCCGTTGCGGACGGTGCGGCCGATGCCGTCGTCCTCGCGCCACTTGATGAAATCGGTGGCGACGCCGCCCTGCATGATGAAATCCTCGACGAGGTGACCGACCTCGTTGTCCACGAAGGCGGTGACGACGGCGGTCTTCAGGCCGAAGCATTTGCGGAGGCCGCGGGAGGTGTTGTATTCGCCGCCGCCTTCCCAGACTTGGAAGGAACGGGCGGTGCGAATGCGGCCCTCGCCGGGGTCCAGGCGAAGCATGACTTCGCCGAGGGAGATTTGGTCGAACGCGCAGGCGTTGGCGGGTTTGAGCGGGAGCGACATGGGGAGGCAATGCAAAGCGCACCCGCCCGGGCGGGTCAATCGCGCTGATTTGCCCATGACGCGGATTCGGGATTGGCGGCGGGCGTGCGGCGTGTGATGAACGGGCATGCCCACCTTTGCCGCCGCCACCCGGGAATTGCAGCTCCGCCTCGGCGCCGCGGTCGTCGCCACCGACGACGCGTCGCGGCAGGCCGCGGCTTTTGACAGCAGCAAAATCCCCTTCGTGCCCGTGGCGGTGATCAAGCCGCGGCGTGAGGCCGACATCGGGGTGGCGCTGCTGCTGGCGAACCGGCACCGCGTGCCGGTGACGGTGAGAGGCCGGGGCACCACGCTGATGGGGTCGGCCGCGCCGGTGCGCGGCGGCTGGGTGATCGACATGCTGCGGCTCAACCGCATCCGCATCGACGCGGAGGCGGGCATGGCCCACGTGCAGGCCGGGGCGAAGACGGCCGACATCCAGCGCGCGGCGGAGGCCGTGGGCTGGTTTTACCCGCCCGATCCCTCCTCGAAGGAATACTGCACCATCGGCGGCAACATCGCCTGCAACGCCGGCGGGATGCACGGCGGCAAATACGGGGTGACGCGCGACTTCGTGATCGCGCTCAGCGGCTTCCTGCCGACCGGCGAGGCGGTGACCTGGGGCACGGCGACCCGGAAATTCGCCGCGGGCTTCAACCTGCGCGACCTGTGGATCGGCAGCGAGGGCATGCTCGGGGTGGTGACCGGGGCGGTGCTCAAGCTCATCCCGCAACCGGCGGCGCGTTGGACGCTGCTCACGGCTTTCAAGGACGAGACGGCGGCATTGCAGGCGGCGCTCGCGTTGTTCCGCCGCCGTGTGCAGCCGGCGATCTGCGAGTTTCTCGACCGGGAGAGCGTGCATTGCGCCGAGCACGCCACCGGCCGGCCGGTCTTTGCCGGTCAAAGCGACCGGGCGGTGATTTTGCTGGAGCTGGCCGGCTCGGTCAGCGAAGTCCGGGAGCTGAAGGCCGAGGTGCTCGCCTGGGCCAGGCAACATGCACTGGCCAGCCGTGCGGCCCGCAACCGGACCGAGGCGGATGAACTCTGGGCGGTGCGCCGCAAATGCTCCGGCGCGATGTTCGAGCTCGGCGACGCGAAGCTCAACGAGGACATCGTGGTGCCGATGCGCCACTACGTGAAGTTTGTCCGCTATCTGGCGGGCCTGAAGCGCCGCTCCGGGCTGCCGATCCCCACCTTCGGGCATGTGGCTGACGGCAACCTGCACGTGAACATCATGTATCACCGCGGAGATGCCGCCGAAGCGAAGGCGGCGGAGGCGGCGGTGGCCGAGCTGATGAAAACTGTCGTCGCGCTCGGCGGCGCGATCTCGGGCGAGCACGGGATCGGGCTGGCGAAGTCGCCCTTCCTGCGCGTCCAGCACTCACCCGCGCAGGTGAAAGCGATGCAGGCCGTGAAGCAGGCGCTCGACCCGCGGGGCATTCTGAATCCCGGGAAAATGTTCGAGGTGTTCCACGTGTGGAAACACGAACGCCTCGCGATCAAGCTGCCCTGGGATCACAAGTGAGCCGGTGAGGGACCGGCGGGCGGTTCAGATCTTCCCCGCGGCGCGAAGTTCGAGGTGGAGCTGGTCCTGGTAAGCCTTCTTCGCGACCTCATCGACCTCGCAGCGTTCGGCAAAATAAACAAGGCCGAGCGCCCGACGGGTGCGCGTCTGCGAGCGGTTGCCGTCGGCCCAATGGATGGTGAGCGAGTGGTGGGCCAGCAGGTCGCCGGCCGCGGCGGGGCAGGTGATGGTGTGGGCCACGTCGTGCGGCAGGCCGAAATCGAGCATGCCCTGCGAGAAACCCAGGACGCCGGACTTGCCGTGCGCGCGCAGGCCGAGGCGATGCGAGCCCTGCACGTAGCGGACGCAGCCGTTCTCGTGGTCCACGTCCTCCAGGGCGAGCCACATGGTGACGGCGTGGTTGGGCTTCAGCTTGAAGTAATAGCCGTCCTGGTGCGGCGGGGTGGGTTGGCCGATGCCGGGCGGCTTGTTGAAATACTGGAGGTTCACGGCGCGCACGGGCTCCCCGAGGACGACGGCGGCGAGGCGGGCGGCGGGGCCGTTCATGAGGCCGGCGAAGAAGGGATCGTGCAGGTGGAGGCCCTGCATCTGCTTGATGGTGCTGCGGTCGGCCTTGTCCTCGTAGAAAATCTCGGTCTCGGGCCGGGCGGGGGCGATCTCGCGGAGGTAGCGGGAGACGGCGGCGTTGATCTCGGCCAGCTCGTCGCCGGCGACGAAGTTGGGGATGGCGACGAAGCCGTTGAGCCCGAAGGCCTGGGCGGTGTCGGCGGGGTGTTTTTCCCAGTGGCGCATGGGTGGTGGGGGACGGGGCCGGAGCATGGGGCGGCGGCAGTGGCAAGCAAGTTTTCCCCGGTAAAATTTCGTGGGCCGGGCGGCGGTTTGTTTTTTGCGTTTGCGCGCGACTTTGCGGGTGTCCCACACTTCACCCCTGCATGTATCTCAAGGCGCTCAAGCTCCACGGTTTCAAGTCATTCGCCGACGCCACCACGCTCCGTTTCGAGCCCGGCGTCACCGCCGTGGTCGGCCCCAACGGTTGCGGCAAATCCAACATCGCCGACGGCATCCGCTGGGTGCTCGGCGAGCAGAGCGCGAAGGCGCTGCGCGGCGGCAAGATGCAGGACGTGATCTTCGAGGGCGCCGACACCCGCAAGGCCGCCCAGCTCTGCGAGGTTTCGCTTCTGCTCACCGACTGCGAGAAGCAGCTCGGCAGCGAGTTTCACGAGATCGAGATCATGCGGCGCGTGCACCGCGACGGGCAGAGCGAATACTTTTTCAACGGCCAGCCCTGCCGCCTGAAGGACATCCACAAGCTTTTCATGGACACCGGCGTCGGCCGGACCAGCTACTCCATCATGGCGCAGGGCCAGATCGACCAGATCCTGTCCTCGAAACCGGAGGAGCGCCGGGCGGTCTTCGAAGAGGCCGCGGGCATCACCAAATACAAAAGCCAGCGGCGCGAGGCGCTGAACAAGCTGGCGCTCACCGAGCAGAACCTGACCCGCATCGCGGACGTCATCGGCGAGATCTCGCGGCAGATCGGCAGCCTGCGCCGGCAGGCCGCGAAGGCGATGCGCTACAAGCGCCTCAGCCACCGGCTGCGGCACCTGAGCCTCGCGTGGAGCGGCCACCAGCATGCGCAGCTTTCGGGCGTGCTGGGCGAACTGGAAACCAAGGTCACGGCCTTGCGCGCCGAGGCGGAGGCGCGCCGCGCCAGCCTCGAGTCGCAACAGGCCGCGCTCGACGAGAAGAAGGCGCAGCGCCAGCGCCTCAACCAGCGGGTGCAGGATGCGCAGCAGGGCGTCTATGATGTGCGTTCGCAGCGCGAGGCCGCGGAGAACCAGGCCAATCTCGCGCAGATCAAGCGCAGCGGGCTGGAGGACCGGCTGGCCTCGTCGCGCGACAACCTCGGCGAACTGGAGATGCAGTTGCGCGAGGTCTCGGCGCAGGCCGACACCGGCGCGCAGGACAAGCAAATGCAGCTCGGGCTGCTCGGCAGCAGCGACGCGGTTTTCCAACAGCGCAACCGCGAGGTGGCGATCGCCGAGGGCGAGCTGAGCAAGCTGGAGCAGGAGTTGCAGCAGGCGAAATTCCAGCTCCTGCAACTGGAGAGCACGGTGGCGCGGTTGCGCACGGACTGCTCGGGCTACGAGGTGGACCAGAAGACCAGCGTGCACCGGCACGATTCGCTGGCGCAGGAAATCGCCGGCCTCCAGGCCCAGCGCGCGGAGGCGGCCGCTGCCGCCGCGGAGCAGGCCACGCGGTTGGAGCAGGCTTTGGCGGAAAAATCCCGCGCCCACAACGAGTCGGTGTCGGCGCAGGAAACGATCACCCAACTGACCCGCGAGTTCCGCGAGGCGCAGCGCAAACTTTCCGAGACCGACCGGGCGCTGGCCCAGCGCACCGCCCGCCTGCGGCTGCTGCAGCAGTTGCAGGAAAAATGGGAAGGCTTCGGCGAAGGCGCCAAGGCGGTGTTGCAGGGCCGGCTCGACCAGGCCCTCGCCGGCAGCAAAGCGACCCCGATCACGCAGGGGCTCGAGGTGAAGCCGGACTGCGGCAAGGCGGTCGAGGCGCTCCTCGGCGCCGCGGCCGAGGCCATCAGCGTGAGCGACGTGGCGACGGCGCAGCGCATCCTCGCGCAGCTCGAAAGCGAGCAGATCGGCTCGGCGGTGCTGCGGATCGCGGAGTGCGGCGCGGGCGGCGACCCGGCGGCGGAACTGCCGGCCGGCCTGAGACCCGCGCTCGACGCCCTGCAAGGGACGGACGCCGCGCATCCGGCGGTGAGCGTGCTGGCCGCGTGCTACGTGGCCGACGATCTCGGCGCCTTTCTCGACTACTGGAAGGCGAATCCCGGTTTTGGTTTTCTCGCGGTGGCGACCCGCAAGGGCGACCTCGTGGACCGGCGCGGGCTGGTTTACGGCGGCCACCACAGCGCGAAAAAATCGGCCAACAGCATCGTGCAGCGCGAGATTGACCTGCGGGAAACCGCCAGGGCGCTCGCGGATGAGCAGAAGGCCCACGACACGCAGAAGGCGGTGATCGATGCCCTCAACCTGCGGCTGACCGAGGCGGAACAAGCGCTCGAGCAGCGCCGGGCGGAAGTGCTGGCGGCGACGCAGGCGCTCGCCGCGGTGCAGGCCGACCAGCGCAATGCCCAGCGCGGCCTGGAGGAGGCGGACAACCGCCTGCGCCGGATGGAGACGGAATTGACCGCGCTGGAGGCCGCCCGGAACGAGGCGCATGCGCGTTGGGAGAAGGCCCAGGCGGGACTCGCCGAGGCCGATGCCGCCGCCGTCGCGCAGCGGGAGAAAATCAGCACGCTCGACACCCGCATCAACGAGGTGCGGGCCGACCGGGATGTGAAACGTGAATCCCTCGCGCAGGCGCGGCTGGAGCTCGCGGAGCGCCGGCAAAAGGTCGAGGTGCTCGACCGCGGCCTCGGCGAGATGGAGCGCCGCCGCGGACAGTTGGGCGAACTTTTGGTGCAGCGCCAGCAGGAGATCGAGGTGTGGACCGAGCAGATCACCGAACTGGAACGCGAAGCCGCGACCCAGCGCGACCGCGCCGCCCAACTGGGCGGCACGCTGGCCGTCGCGCAGGAGCAGGTGGAGGCCGTGCGCATCGAGCTCGTGGAAGTGGAGCGCGCCATCAATGCGGTGGAGGCGACCCAGGCCGGTCTGCACGCCCAGGCCGACGCCGCCCACAACCTGCTGAGCGCGCACGAGGTCAAGCTCGCGGAAACCCGCCAGCGCGTGGAGTTCCTGCGCGAGGAGACGACCCGCGAATACCAGACGGACATCACCGGCATTGATTGGAAGCGCCAGCTTTGGCACGCCGACGACGAGCCCGAAGGCATGAAGCCGCTCGATCTCGACGAGGAAGACGAAAACGAAGAGGCGGAGACCCCGGCGCCACCCGCCCAGGCCGCGGAGGGCGAGGCCGCCCCCGCCAAGCGCCGCCGGAAAAAGAAGGAGCCCAAGGGCGAGCCCACCGAGGCGGATCTGGCCGCGCTGGAGCACACCGACTGGCCGGCGATCAAGGCCGAGGCCGACGCCCTGCGCGCCCGCCTCGGCAGCATGGGTGCGGTCAACCTCGTCGCCATCGAGGAATACGCGGAGCTGAAGCAGCGCCACGACTTCCTGCGGGCGCAGAGCGACGATCTCACCACCGCGAAGGCCGAGCTGCTCAAGGCGATCGACGAGATCAACCAGACCTCGCTCCAGCAGTTCCAGGTGACCTTTGAGCAGATCCGGAAAAACTTCGCCTACACCTTCCAGACGCTCTTCGGCGGCGGCCGGGCCGAGCTGGAGCTCGTCATGGCCGAGGACATCCTGGAAAGCGGCATCGAGATCGTGGCGCAGCCGCCGGGCACGAAGCTGAAGAGCATCACGCTGCTCTCCGGCGGGCAGAAGACCCTTACCGCGGTGGCGCTGTTGTTCGCGCTCTACATGGTGAAGCCCTCGCCGTTCTGTTTGCTGGACGAACTGGACGCGCCGCTCGACGAGTCGAACATCGGCCGATTCACGGACCTGCTGAAGAAATTCGTGAACGAGTCGCAGTTCATCATCATCACGCACAACAAGCGGACGGTCGCCGCAGCCAACGCGATCTACGGCGTGACGATGGAAGAGCGCGGCGTGTCCAAGACCGTCTCGATGCGGTTCAACCACGAGGAAGGCGAGCCGGAGGCCCGGCAGCAAAACATCGCCGAGGCCGTCACCGGCGCCCGGGCCTAGCCCTGCCGGGAACGCAGCGAAAATCCGGCAAACTGGAGCTAGCCTGCGGAGCCTGCACAGGCGGGAACGCGCGAAATGGAGTGCTTCATTTCAGGACAGACGCTTCCTTGCGTGCGTCTGTCGGGGCGCGGGGAAATGAAACTGAGCCTTCGTTATAGCGGACGGTTCAGAGGATCAGGTCGGGCGGCACGTTGGCGAGGGCTTCCTCGATCGTGGTGAGGCCCATCTTGACCTTGAGCATCGAGTCCTGGTGCAGGGTTTTCATGCCGCCTTTCATCGCAATGCGCTTCAGCTCGGCGACCTCGGCTTCCTTGTTGATGCCCTCGGTGAGCTCCTCGGAGTTGACCATGAGCTCGTGAATGCCGACGCGACCCTTGTAGCCGGTGCCGTTGCAGGTGGGGCACCCCTGGGGGTTGGCCTTGAAGATCTCGGGAGCCTCGGTGATGGCGAGGGCCTTGCTCATGATTTCCCATTCGCGGCCCTCGGGCTTGTATTTCGTTTTGCAGTTTTTGCAGACGCGGCGGAGGAGGCGCTGGGCGCAGACGCAGACAAGGGAAGCGGAGATGTTGAACGCCTCGACACCCATTTCACCGATACGGGCAACGGTGGAGGGAGCGTCGTTGGTGTGGAGCGTCGAAACGAGCAAGTGACCGGTGAGCGCGGCCTCGACGGCGATCTGCGCGGTTTCCTCGTCGCGGATTTCACCGACGAGGATGATGTCGGGGTCCATACGCAAATAACAGCGTAGGGCACGGGCAAAGGTGAGGCCGATTTGCCGGCTCATCTGCATCTGGTTCAGGCCGGGGAGGGTGTACTCGATGGGATCCTCGGCAGTCTGGATGTTGACGTCGGGCGTGTTGATCTCGGCGAGCGCGGCGTAGAGGGTCATGGACTTGCCGGAGCCGGTCGGTCCGCAGTGCAGGATCATGCCGTAGGGCTGGCGGATGCACTCGCGGTATTTGGCGAGGTTCTCGTCGGAGAAGCCAAGGACAGGGAGGGGCAGGGTGGACTTCTGCTTGTCGAGGATACGCATGACCACCTTCTCGCCGTCCTTCATGGGGCCGGTGGCGACGCGTAAATCGATGTCCATGTTCTTCTTCGTGTATTTCTTGAACACGATGCGGCCGTCCTGCGGCAACCGGCGCTCGGAAATATCGAGGTTGCACATGATCTTCAGGCGGGCGACGAGGGCGCCGGTGACCTGTTTGGGCAGGCGGAGCTTCTCGGCGCACATGCCGTCCACGCGGTAGCGGACGACGAGATCCTTTTCCTGCGGCTCGATGTGGATGTCGGAGGCGCCGGCGATGTAGGCGTCCTCGATGATGCGATTGGCGAGCTGGATGACGGGCGCGGATTCCTCGCTCTCAAGGTCCTCGACCTTGATATCGCCGGTGCCGCCGGTGGCGCTGCCGTCGTAGGCCGAGCTGATGACCTCGGTGATGGAGCCGATGTCCACGTCGTCCGAGGTGGGGGCGGCGGCCTTGGACTCCTTGAAGAACTTCTTGAGGAGTGTTTCAAAGGTGCTGGCGGAGACAACCTGCACCTCTTCGATGTGCAGCTCGGTGGCCTGGGAGAAGGCCTCGCGTTTGGCGAAGTCCAGCGGGTTGGTCATCACCACCGCCACGGAGTTCGGGCTGCAACGCTTGTGGGGAAAAATGCCTTCGCGCCGGATGATGGCGTCGCCGGTGACCTCGATCAGTTTGTCGTCGAGCTCCAGTTTCTCAATGTCGGTGACAAGCGGCAGGTCGGTGAGCTTGGCGATGAAGCGGGCGGTATCGTCGGCGTTGAGCTGAAACTTCGGGTCCACCATCCGCTGGATGAGGGCGGAGGAGTATTCGGCGACTTCCTGGAGGAGGGTGAGGTCCTTGTCGGTGAATTCTCCGCCGGTGGCGGCGGAGGGTTCCTTGTTCAGGACCTGGATGGCGCCGATGACGATGTTGGTCTTGAGCGGGGCCGTCAGCATCGAGTGGACCTCGAAGCCCGTGCTCTTGGCCATGGACATGAGACTGTCGGCGTCAGCCCCGTGTTTGGTGAAGAAGAGCGGTTCGCCCGTCTGGATGACCTTACCGACGTTGCCGGTGCCGAGCGGAAGCTTGAGGGTGAGGAGCTTGGCCTGAGTTTCCTGAAACTGCTTTTCCTTGTCCTTGTCCTTCCCCCACAGGGTGGGCGAGTAGTAAACGTGCTTGAAGGCGATGTCGTTGCCCTCGACGAGGTAGAAGGTCATGGACTGCGCCTGCAGGGCTTCGACGACCTTGGAGGCGGTGAGCTCGATGACGGAGGCAAGGTCCTCGCGACTCGGGGCCGGCTTGGAAATGACCTTGATGAGGAGGGAGCGGCGGAGTGCGCTGGCGAGGTTGGGTGAAGCCATTTTGGGTGATGCCTCTGACGTTGACGGGCAGAGTCTGGAATTGTCAGGCCTTGCAGCATGCCGCAATGAGAAATGCGTGCAAACTTCAGCCCATGCCTGAGTGGTGGCAGTCTTTTCTGGACTGGCTCCGGTGCCGGCCCGACGCCGGGGCGCGGGGCGAGGCGCTGGCGGCGGACTTCCTGCGGCGTGAACGGGGCTTCGCCATCGTGGCCCGCAACTGGCGCAATCCCCGCGACCGGCGCGACGAGATCGACCTCGTGGGCCTTGACGGCGAGATCTTGGTTTTCGTCGAGGTGAAGACCCGGAGCGCGGCGGCGCTAGTGCCGGGAATATATGCGGTCAACCGGCGGAAGCGCCGCGTGTTGTTGCGTGCGTGCACGGCCTATCTGCGGCAATTGCGGCCGATGCCGCGCACCTTCCGCCTCGATGTGGTGGAGGTGGCGCTGCCGACGGACCCGGCCGCGGCGCCGCAGATTCTGCATTTCGCCAACCTGCCGCTGTTCCCGAAGCACTTTCACCCCGGTCCCTGAGCGGGCTATGACCAGCATTTCCCTTGCGGCATCCCGGCGGCGGCCCGAGGATGCGCCCCTGTCATATGGCCGACACCCAGCGTCACCCTTTCCTGCAAGGACTCAGCAAGCACCGCGGCGCACCTCCGACCGTGGTCGTCATTTTCGGCGCTTCCGGCGACCTGACAGCGCGCAAGCTCATCCCCGCGGTTTACAACCTCGGCCACGACAACCTGCTGCCGGCCGATTTCCATCTCGTGGGCTACGGCCGCAAGGCGATCCCCGATGCGGAATTCCGCACCTTGGCGGCCGCCGCCATCAAGGAGTTTTCCCGCCGCGAACTTGACGCCGCGGTCTGGGACCGGATCGCCGCCAACACGACCTACGTGGCGGGCGGCTACGACGAGCGCGCGGCCTTCGACCGGCTGGCAGCGCACATCGCCGCGATCGAGCAAAAGACCGGCCGCGAGGTGCAGGTGCTTTTCTACATCTCGACGCCGCCGTCCGTCTTCGCGCCGATTCTCGACAATCTCGGCGCTAGCGGCCTCGCGGCCAAGCACCTCGGCCGTCCGCACCACGCGAAGGTGATCATCGAGAAACCCTTTGGCCGCGACCTCGACTCCGCCCGGCAGCTCAACACCACGATTCGCTCCGTCTTCGAGGAGCACCAGGTTTACCGCATTGATCACTATCTCGGGAAAGAGACCGTGCAGGACCTGCTGGTGCAGCGTTTCGCCAACGCGATCTTCGAGCCGTTGTGGAACCGCAACTACATCGACAGCGTGCAGATTACCGTGGCCGAAGAGGTCGGCGTGGGCTCGCGCGGCGGCTACTACGAGCAGAGCGGCTGCCTGCGCGACATGATCCAGAACCACACCATGCAACTGGTGGCGCTCACCGCGATGGAGCCGCCGGTGTCGCTGGACGCCGAGGCCATCCGTGACGAGAAAGTGAAGCTGCTCCGCGCCATCCAGCCGCTTGCGACCGGTCCCGGCGGCGACGTCGCCCGGGCCCAATACGCCGCGGGCCTGAGCGCCGGCAAGGCGGTGAAGGGCTACTTGGAGGAGGAGGGCATCGCGGCGGACTCGGGCACCGAGACCTACGCCGCACTGCGCCTGAGCATCAACAACTGGCGCTGGCAGGGCGTGCCCTTCTACCTGCGCTCCGGCAAGCGCATGGCCCGCCGCGTCTCCGAGATTGCGGTGAACTTCAAGCGGCCGCCCGGCACGCTCTTCGCCGACGGCGACCGCTTCAACCTCGCGGGCAACACGCTTTCGTTCCAGATCCAGCCCGACGAGGGCCTGAGCCTCATCCTCAACGCCAAGATCCCCGGCCTCGAGACCCGCACCCAGCCGGTGAAGATGAGTTTCCGCTACGCCACCACCTTCGGCTCCAACACGCCCGAGGCCTACGAACGCCTCGTGCTCGACGCGATGATCGGCGACGGCACGCTCTTCATCCGCGGCGACGAGGCCGAGACCTCCTGGAAACTCTGCACGCCGATCCTCGAGGCCTGGGCCGCCGCGGGCCGCGAGGGCATGGATAGTTATCCCGCCGGTTCGTGGGGGCCGGCCAATGCCGACGCCCTGCTCGCCAAGCGTCACCACGTCTGGCGGCAACCCTGAGCCATGGCCGCGATATTCGACGCCCTGCCCGGCATCGAGGTTCCGGTCGGCGCGATCTCGAAGAGCCTCGGTAAGATGTGGGCCGACACCGCCGCCCGCGGCGGCCCCGCGCCGGCGACCGACGACGCCAAGGCCACGCAAGTCAACTTCGTGCTGCACCTCGGCCTGCTCACCACGGCCGAGGACGCCGCGGAGCAGTTCCAGACCACCGTGCGCTTTTCCCGCCGTTATCCCAGCCGCGTCGTCGTGCTTTGTCCGCTGGCCGAGGACAACGGCGAGACCGACATCCGCGCCAAGATCTACGGCGAATGCCACCTTGGGAAAACCAAGGGCGACACCCGCTGCGTTGAATTCGTGATGCTGAGCTACCCGAAGCTGGCGCGTCTGCACCTGGAGGATCAGGTCTCGGTATGCCTCTCGACCGACCTGCCGCTTTACTATTGGGCGCACCGATTTTCGGCGAGCGTCAAGCTGGCCGACTACCGTTACCTGCTCAGCCGCGCCAAACGCGTCCTCATCGACAGCGCCATCGCGCCGCCGGATGCCATGACCTATCCTTGGCCCAATCCTGAAAACCTCCGCGACCTCGTTCACGCGCGGCTGCTGCCGGTGCGCCAGACGATCGGCCAATTTCTGGCCGGCTACGCGCCAGCCTTGCTGGTGACCGGCCTGCAGGCGGTGGAGGTTTCCGCCGGGCCGGAACTGGCGGCGGAGGCGCGCGTGCTCGCCGCCTGGTTGGAGCGCCGGCTCACGAGCTGCGGCGCGGCGGCGGGGAAGCTGGCCTACCGCACTAAGCCATCGGCCGCCGGACATTGCGGGGTGGTTTTCCAGTATGCGGATCCGCAGCGCTGCTTCCGCTGGAACGGCGATCTGCGCACCGGCCATGCGACCTTCGAGGCCGACTATGGACATGGCCGCACCGTGTTGTCGGCTTCGGTTAGCCTCCTCGCACCCGAGAACGCCCTGAGCGAGGCGATGTTTTTCTAGGGTCTCCCATGAAAACCAAAGCACGCATCAACGGCATCGGCGGGGTCTTCTTCCGGGCCAAAAACCCCGAGAAACTGGGTGTCTGGTATCAGCGTCACCTCGGACTGCCGCTCGAGCCCTGGGGCGGCTGCACCTTTCCCTGGCGCGAGGCCAAGAATCCAAAAAAGAAAGCCATGACGGTCTGGAGCCCGTTTCCAGCCGACACGGAATATTTCGGCAAGGGCGGGCAGGGCCACATGGTCAACTACCGCGTGGCCAACCTAAAGAAGCTGCTCGCGGTGCTGAAAAAGGAAAAGGTCTGGATCGACCCGAAGGGCATCGAAAAATCCGAATACGGCCAGTTTGCCTGGATCAAGGACGCCGAGGGCAACCGCATCGAACTCTGGCAGCCGCCGAAGGGGATGTGACGGCGGTCAGCGCGCTTGGAGCACCGCGTAAGTTCTCTTACCCTTGCGCAGCAGCAGATATTTGCCGAACAGCAGGTCGGCGGCGGTGAGCGCGCGGGCTAGGTCGGGGGACTTGACGTTGTTTACGTAGATGCCGCCGCCCTCGATGTCCTTGCGGGCCTGGCCTTTTGACGGGCTGAGGCCGCTGTGGACGAGCAGTTCGACGAGCGGGGTGCCGGCACCTTCCAGCTTGGATTTTTCCAGTTCCTTCGTCGGCACTTCGCCGACGACGTCGCGAAAAATTTCCTCGGCGGTGTCGCCGATTTCGGCACCGAAGAGGATCTCGCTGGCCTTGAGCGCGGCGGCGAGGGCGTCGGGGCCGTGGACGAGCTGGGTGACCTCGCGGGCGAGGGCTTTGTGGGCTTCGCGGGCGCCGGGGTTGGCGGCGTGTTTCGCCGCCAGTTCCTCGATGGCAGGGCGGGGGAGGAAGGTGAACTTTTTGAGATACTCGACGACCTTGGCGTCCTCGGTGTTCACGAAAAATTGGTAGAACTTGTAGGGGCTGGTTTTCTGCGGATCGAGCCAGACGGCGCCGCCCACGGTCTTGCCGAACTTGGTGCCGTCGGCCTTGGTGATGAGCGGGAAGGTCCAGCCCCAGGCGGTGACGCCGAGCTTTTTGCGGATGAGGTCGGTGCCAGCGGTGATGTTGCCCCACTGGTCGGAACCGCCGATCTGGAGCTCGCAGTGGGCGGTCTTGCGCAGGTGGTAAAAATCGAAGGCCTGCAGGAGCTGGTAGCTGAACTCGGTGTAGCTGATGCCGCTGTCGCCCTCCATGCGCGATTTCACCGAATCCTTCGCGAGCATGACGTTCAGCGAAAAATGTTTCCCGATGTCGCGGAGGAAATCGAGAAAGCTGACCGGGGCCGTCCAGTCGGCGTTGTTGACGAGCCGCGCCGGGTTGCCGGACCGGTTGAAGTCGAGCAGCCGGCTGAGCTGCACCTTCACGGCGGCGACATTGTGGGCGAGCTGTTCCGGCGTGAGCAGGTTACGCTCGGCGGATTTGCCGGAGGGGTCGCCAACCATGCCGGTGGCGCCGCCGGCGAGGGTGATGGCGTGGTGGCCCGCCTCCTGGAAGCGGCGGAGCATGAGCTGGGGCAGCAGGTGGCCGACGTGGAGCGAGTCGCCGGTGGGGTCGAAGCCACAATACAGCGTGACCGGCCCCTCGTTGAGGCGCTTGGTGAGCGCATCCAGGTCGGTGCAGTCGGCCAGCAGGCCGCGCCATTGGAGGTCTTCGAGCAGGGTCATGGTGGGAACAGCGGGGCAGTAAACGCCCCGGGCCGGCCCGCGCGCAAACAAATCTTATGGGCCCGGTTGCGAAAATAGAATCACCCCTTCTTTCGGGAAAAACGGTTTGTCTATTGCGGGGGAGGGACCCAATTTTGCCCTTCCTATCCCCGGGCAGGCGCCCGGTTCAACCTGCAACCCTGTCACACACTTCCCACCATGCCCATCGCCGTCGGCGCCCAAGCCCCTGATTTCACCCTCAAGTCCAAGACCGCCGAAGGTCTCGTGGACATCAAATTGAGCGACAATTTCGGCAAAAAGCAGACCGTGCTGCTCTTCTTCCCGCTGGCCTACACGAGCGTCTGCACCGCCGAGCTGTGCGACACCACGGCCGGCCTGGGCGACTACGAAAAACTGGGCGCCAACGTCATCGCCATCAGCGTGGACAGCCCCTTTGCGCAGGAAGCGTGGGCCGCCGCGAACAAGATCAAGCTCACGATCGTCAGCGACCTGAACAAGGAGGTTACCAAGGCCTACGGCGTGTTGTTTCCCAACCTCGCCGGCATCGGCGATACCTCGGCCCGCGCCGCGTTTGTGATCGGCCGGAACGGCGTCGTGAAATACGCCGAGCAGACGGCCACGCCCAAGGACCTCCCGAACTTCGACGCCATCAAGCTCGCGCTCGCCAAATAACCCGCTCCCCGGCCCTCATTTCCATGTCCCAGCCCAATCCCTTCAACACGCTCCAGACGTTCACCGCCAACGGTGCGTCGCACCAGTTCTACTCGCTGCCCGCGCTCGAGTCGGCCGGCTTCAACGTCCGGAAGCTGCCCGTCTCCATCCGGCTCGTGCTTGAGTCGCTGCTCCGCAACTGCGACGGCAAGCGGGTGGCCGAGCCCGCCGTGAAGGCGCTGGCCTCCTGGGTGGCGAAGGCGCCGCGCACGGAGGAGATCCCCTTCGTCGTCGCCCGCATCGTCCTCCAGGACTTCACCGGCGTCCCCGCCGTCGTCGACCTCGCCGCGATGCGCGACGCGATGAAGGCGCTGGGCGGCGATCCGCGCAAGATCAACCCGCTGGTGCCGGTGGATCTCGTCATCGACCATTCGGTCATCGTCGACTACGCCGGCGACGCGCAGGCCTTCAGGAAGAATGTCGAGCTCGAATACCAGCGCAACGGCGAGCGCTACGCGTTCCTGCGCTGGGGGCAGACCGCGTTCGACAATTTCCGCGTCGTGCCGCCCGGCACCGGCATCTGCCACCAGGTGAACGTCGAATATCTCGCGCAGACCGTGTGGACGGCCGAAATCGGCGGCAAGACCTACGCCTATCCCGACACGCTCGTGGGCACCGACAGCCACACGACGATGGTGAACGGCCTCTCGGCGCTGGGCTGGGGCGTGGGCGGCATCGA
>DDSZ01000001.1 GCA_002344205.1 Opitutaceae bacterium UBA2377 | reverse complement strand
CTTGCCCATGCGGGCGGTGTTGAGGATGGCCATGCGCGCCCATTTCGCGGGGTCGCGGTAGGCGGCATCCACCCGAGCCTGCGCCTCGCAGTAGCTGCGGAAATCGGCGAGCACGAAGTAGGGATCGCCGTCGTGCAGCAGGGTGCCGTGCACCGCGGCAAAGGCCCCGTGTTCGCCGGGCGTCCAGTAATCGCTGCCCAGCCAGTCGATGACCGCGCGCAGTTCCTCGTCGGCGTGGTAAAGATCGTGCGGCCGGTAGCCGCGGGCGCGCAGNNCATTGGCGCCGTCGAGCGTGCCGAGCGTGAGCGCGCCGTTGAGGGCGAGTTTCATGTTGCCGGTGCCGGAGGCTTCCTTGCCGGCGGTGGAGATTTGCTCGGAAAGGTCGGCGGCGGGGATGATCTTCTCGGCAAGGGAGACGCGGTAGTTGGGCAGGAAGACGACCTTGAGCTTCCCGCCGATGCGCTCGTCAGCGTTGATGCGGGCGCCGATGGTGTTGATGGCGCGGATGATGTTCTTGGCGACTTCGTAGCCGGGCGCGGCCTTCGCCCCGAAGACAAACACGCGCGGGACGATATCGAGCCCGGGGTCCTGCAACAGCCGCCGGTAGAGGGCGAGGATGTGCAGCAGGTTGAGGTGCTGCCGCTTGTATTCGTGCAGGCGCTTGATCTGCACGTCGAAGAGCGCATCGGGCGACACGGTGAGGCCGCACTCGGCCCGGATGATGGCCGCAAGGTCCTCCTTGTTGGCACGCTTGACGGCCATGAAGGCGGCCTGAAATTTCGCGTCGCCGGCAAATTTCTCGAGGGCGCGGAGCCGGTCGAGGTCGCGCGGCCAGCGGTCATCGCGGAGGGTGCGCGTGAGGAGCGCGGCGAGGCGCGGGTTGCTCTTCAGGAGCCAGCGGCGCGGCGTGATGCCGTTGGTCTTGTTCTGGAAGCGGCCGGGGAAGAGCGCGTCGAACTCGGGAAAGAGGTTTTTCTTCAGCAGCGCGGTGTGCAGCGCGGCCACGCCGTTGACGGCATGCGAGCCGACCACGGAGAGATGCGCCATGCGGACCATCTTCGCGCCGTTCTCGCCGATGAGGGAGCACACGCGTTTTTTCTCGTGATCGCCGGGCCAGCGGGCCTCCACCGCCGCCAGGTGCCGTTGGTTGATCTCGAAAATGAGCTGGAGGTGCCGCGGGAGCACGCGTTCAAACAGGGCGACACTCCACTGCTCCAGCGCCTCGGGCAGGAGGGTGTGGTTGGTGTAGGCGAAGGTCCGCGTGACGACCGCCCAGGCTTCATCCCAACCGAGGGCTTCCTCGTCCACGAGGATGCGCATGAGCTCGACGACCGCGATGGCGGGATGGGTGTCGTTGAGCTGCACGGCGACTTTGTCGGCAAAATTGTCCCAGCCGTTGCCGGCGGTGCGGAAATGCCGGCGGATGATGTCGCGCAGCGAGCAGGCCACGAAGAAATACTGCTGCACGAGCCGCAGCTCCTTGCCGCTCTCGGTCTTGTCGTTCGGGTAAAGCACCTTGGAGACCGTTTCGCCGACGGCTTTCTCGCGCACGGCGTCAACGTAGCCGCCGCTGTTGAAAGCGGTGAGGTCGAAATCCTCCGTCGCTTTCGAGGCCCAGAGCCGGAGGAGGTTGACGGTCGTGGTGCCATAGCCCGCGGTAGGGATGTCGTGCGGGATGCCGAGGATGGTCTTGGTGTCCACCCAGCGCGGCACGTAGTTGCCACGGTCGTCGAAGATGTTCTCCACCCGGCCGTAGAGCCGCACTTTCTGGGTGTATTCCGGGCGCACGACCTCCCAAGGATCGCCAAGGCGGATCCAACTGTCGGGATGCTCGATCTGGTGGCCGTTGACGAACTCCTGCTTGAAGAGGCCAAACTCGTAGTAGATGCCGTAGCCGAGCGCCGGATAGTCGAGGGTCGCCAGCGAATCGAGGAAACAGGCGGCGAGCCGCCCGAGGCCGCCGTTGCCCAAGCCCATGTCGAGCTCCGACTCGCGGATTTTTTCCAGGCTCTGGCCGAGCGAGCCGAGCGCGGCTTCCGCCGTCTCCATCAGGCCGGTGGCGAGCAGGTTGTTGCCGAAGAGCCGGCCCATGAGGTATTCGAGCGAGAAATAGTAGAGGCGGCGCGCATTCAGCCGCGCATGCTCGGCCTGCGTGGCAATCATCCGCTCGTGGATGGTATCTCGGACGGCCAGCGCCGTGGCCACCCACCAATCGTGCGGGGTCGCACCCCCGGCATGCCGGGCGAGGGTCGAGGTGAGGTGACGGAGGATCAGCGAGCGCAGCACGGCCTCGGGGGAGTCCCCGGCAGGACGGTCGGCGGCTGGCTTGGCGGCGGTTTTTTTGGACGGCATGGAGACGATGCTACCAAGATTCGTGCCACGAGGGGGTGGCGGTCACGCTAATTTTTGGAAACGTCGCGCCAGCTCCGCGTGGTTGACCTCGATGTAGGTCGGCCGGCCAGCCGGGCTCGTCAGGGGGTGCCGTGTCGCAAACAACTGCCCGACCATGGCCCGGAGCTCGGTTTCACCGGCGGTCTCGGGCAGCCGCACCGCCTTGGTCGCTGCAAGCCGCGCGATCTCATCCCGCGCCAGGTCCACGTCCTTGTCGTCGAGCCGCCCCTCGCGGAGCAGGCCGAGGAAGTCGCGGACAAACGGCTCGGCTGCGCCGGGCTCCATCCACGCCGGCACCGCCTCAATACGGAAAAAATTGCGGCCAAACTCCGCCACCTCGAAACCACAGCCCTGCAGCAGCGCAAGCCGGTCAAGCAGCAGGGCGGTCGCGATCGGGTCCAGCTCGAGCGGCGTCGGCAACAGCAGGCGCTGGCTGGCCACGGCGCCGGCGCGGAACTGCGCCTGCAACCGCTCAAACCACACCCGTTCGTGCGCCGCCCGCCGGTCCAGCAACACGAGGCCGGCGGCCGTCTCAAACAGCGCAAAACTGCCGTGCGCCACACCGATGAGACGCCAGTCAGGGGATTGGGATTGCGGACTGCGAACAGCGGATGACGGATGGGCAGGCGCAATCGCAGGCGATGGCTGGCGAAGCGCAGGCGGAACGGACGGAGCAACAGGCGATGCCGGCACGGCGGCAACAATGGGCCGAGGTGCCACGGAGAGCGGTTTGCTTGGCTCCGCACTCCGCACCCCACATTCCGCATTTGAGACCACAGGCGTATTCAGCTCCCGGAGCCGCGAGAGGACCGCGCGAATCACGAACGAGCGCACCGCGGGATCGCTGCGGAAGCGCACCTCACGCTTGGCCGGGTGCACGTTCACATCCACCGCCGCGGGATCGCATTCGAAAAACACGAACGCCAGCGGGTAGCGGCCTTTCGGCAGCGACTCATGGTAGCTCTCGATCAACGCGTAGTTGAGCGTGCGGCTGTCCACGGGACGCTGGTTGACGAAGACAATCATCTCGTGCCGCGTGGCCCGGCCCACCCCCGGCCGGCCGATCAGCCCGCTGAGCCGCAGACCGGGCTCGGCCGCCTCGATCGGCACGAGCGCTTCCGCCGTCTGCCGGCCGAAGATCTCCCCCACCCGCTCGGCCAGCGTGGCGCACTCCGGCGACTGGAAGATCAGCCGGCCGTCCTCGACCAGCGTGAACGCCACCTGCGGGCAGGCCAGCGCGTAAAGCCGCACGCACTGGATGATGTGCGCGGACTCCGTCTGGTCGGTCTTGAGAAACTTGCGGCGCGCCGGGACGGAATTGAACAGGTGCGTGACCTCGATCCGCGTGCCCACCGGCCGGCCGCAATCGCGCACATGCACGAACTTCCCGCCGTTGACCAAAATCACGCTGCCCACGTCCTGCCCCGACTCACGCGTCTGCAGCTCGAAGCGGGAAACGCTCGCGATGGACGGCAGCGCCTCGCCGCGGAAGCCGTAGCTCGCCAGCCGGTCGAGATCGCCGGCCTCGGTGATCTTGCTTGTGGCATGCCGCTCGAGGGCCAGCAGCGCATCATCGCGCGACATGCCGGCGCCGTTGTCCTCCACGCGCATCAGCGAACGCCCGCCGTGACGAAACTCGACCTCGATCCGCGTGGCCCCGGCATCCAGGGCGTTTTCCACCAGCTCCTTCACCACCGCCGCGGGCCGCTCGATGACCTCGCCCGCGGCGATCTGGTTGGCGACGCGGTCAGGCAGGATGCGGACTTTGGGCATGATGGTAAAGTTGAGGGAGGAAGCCGGGCGTTGAGCGCAATTCAAACCCCGGTCTGCCACACTCGGTTCAGTCTCGCAGTCCTCAACTCCCAGCTCTCAACACGCGCTTCCAGCGCGTGAACTGTTTCGCAACCTGCGCGGGCCCCGGCATGCCGGTGCCGCGGCGCCGGTCCGCGGCGCGCTTGAGATCGAAGACCCCCGCCCAGTCGGGGCCGAAGCCGGCGTGCAAGCGGCGCACTTCGTCCGTCGGCAGGAGATTGAGCGGCACGCCCTGTTTTTCCGCCAGCGCAACCACGGCGCCCACGGCATGATGGGCCTCACGGAAAGGCACGCCGCGCTCCACGAGGTAGTCGGCCAGATCCGTCGCGAGCAACGCGGGATCCGCCACCGCCGCGGCGCAACGTTCCCGGTGGACGGTCATGCCCGCCAAGGTGCCAGCCAGCACCTCGGTGCACAGGAGCGTCTGGTCGTGGCTGTCGAAGACCGGCGGCTTGTCCTCCTGCAGGTCGCGGTTGTAGGTGAGCGGCAGGCCCTTCGCCAACGTGAGCAACGTGTGCAGGTTGCCCTGCAGCCGCGCCGACTTGCCGCGCAGGAGTTCGCAGGAGTCCGGGTTTTTCTTCTGCGGCATCAACGAGGAGCCGGTGCAAAAGGCGTCGGGCAGCTCGACAAATTTGAACTCGGCGCTGCTCCAGAGGATGAGGTCCTCGGCGATGCGCGAAAAATGCACGCCCGTGAGCGCGCAGGCCGTGGCGAACTCGATGAACACGTCGCGGTCGGCCACGGTATCCATGGAGTTTTGCGTGACCTGCGGGCGGCCCTTCGCATCCACGAAGCCCAGCCGTTTGGCCGTGAACTCGCGGTCGATCGGCAGGGTCGTGCCGGCGAGCGCCCCGGAGCCGAGCGGGCACCAGTTGGCGCGGGCCGCGACCTCGGCAAACCGGGTGCGGTCGCGCTCCAACATCTCCAGCCAGGCAAAAAGGTGATGCGCCAACTGCACGGGCTGCGCGCGCTGCAGGTGGGTGTAGCCGGGGATGAGCACGTCGCGGTTTGCGGCCGCGACCGCCAGCAATGCCCGCTGGGCCTCGCGGAGCGCCGCGCCGAGCCCGGCACAGGCGTGCTTGAACCACAGCCGCATGTCGGTCGCGACCTGGTCGTTGCGGCTGCGCGCGGTGTGCAGCTTGGCGGCCGCGGGCACGCGCTTCGTGAGCGCCTGCTCGATGTTCATGTGGACATCCTCGAGCTTCACGTCCCAGACGAACTTGCCGGCGTTGATCTCGCCGAGGATGGCGTCGAGCCCGGCATGGATGGCATCGCGCTCCTTCGCGGTGATGAGCCCGACGTGCGCGAGCATGGCGGCGTGGGCCTTGCTGCCGGCGATGTCGAACGGCGCCAGCCGGCGGTCAAAAGAAACCGATTCGCTGAAACGCAGCATCAAATCGGCGGGCGCCGCGGTGAAGCGGCCACCCCAGGTGGCTTGGGATTTCTGGCTGGCCATAGGGCGGCTAGCTCACGCCGCCCCGCCACGCCGCGCAATGCGAAACTGTCCCGCCCGGCGCACTTCCCGTTTGCGCCGGCGGACAACGCACCCACGCTGTCGCCATGCTCCGGTTTCTGCTCCTGTTTTTGCTGGTCGCGCCCGGCCTGTCCGCCGCCCCCGCAGCGCCGGCCTTGCCGGACCGCGTGCGGGTGGAGCCGATGAGGACCTCCATCTACGTGGGCAGCGTCCGGCTCGTCCCCTCGACCTTCGAGCGCGTCGGCGAGGATTTCACCGCCACCTACGAGGCCAGGGTCTTTCCCTGGGCCTTCTGGAGCGAATCGGGACGCATCCGCCTGCAGATCCCCGCGACGGATCTGGCCCGCCTCGCCCACGGCGAGGTGATTGATTTCACCGGCGACGCCGAGAACCACCGCGGCAAACCGCGGCAGGTCACGGGCCGGGCCTACCCGGAAGGCACGGCCACCGGCAAAATCAAGGTGCGCATCGCGGTGGACGACGTTGAGCTGATCTTCAACGGCCGCTACGAATTCCCGTCGTCCTGAAGCGGCCAGCCCCGTCCGCCGCCCACATCCAAGCCAGACCAAGCTTGTATGACAGACCGCGATCCACACACTCGACCCAACCCCACCCACGACTGTTGCGATCATGAAACGAGTTTTGATCATCGATGACGAGGAGCCCATCCGCTCCACGATGGCCATGATCCTGCAAACGGCCGGTTATGAGACCCTTGAAGCCGAAGGCGGCGCCACTGGTCTCGCCCTCGCCCGCGAACATCTGCCCGACCTGACTTTCTGCGACATCAACATGCCCATCATGGACGGCCGCGCCGTGGTCGAGGCCTTCCGACAGGACCCCGATCTCGCCACCCGCCAGATCGTGATCATCACCGGCAATCCCTCGCAGACGAGCCAGCGCACCGCCATGAACCTCGGAGCGGACGACTACCTCACCAAACCCTTCACCGCGGCCGATGTTCTCCAATGCACCGAAACCCGGCTCAAGCGGGCCGACATCCACTGGCGCGTCGAAAACCAAGCCCTGCAGGACCTCCGCGGCTCGCTCCACACCACCCTGCCGCACGAGTTTTTCACGCCCTTGGTCGGCATCATCGGCATGAGCGAACTGCTGATGGAGGAAGCCGGTGAACTTTCGCGTGACGAGATCGTGGATCTCGCCGGCAACATCAACCGCAGCGGGGACCGTCTCCACCGCACCCTGCGCAACTATCTCCGCATCCTCGATCTCGACCAGATGCCGGTAACCGCCTCCGCACCGCCCGCACCGCTCTCGCCGGTGCAGACCCAGTCAGCCGTCACCCAGCTCGCCCGCAGCGTCGCCACCCGGCACAAACGGGAGGCCGACCTCGATTTGGCACTCACCTCCGCCACCCCCGTGATCTCCGCCGATTCGCTCGGCCTGATCGTGGAGGAACTCGCCGACAACGCCTTCGGCTTCTCCCGCCAAGGCACACCGGTTCGTATCGAGGTCGTCGCCGACCCGGAGATCGTCACCCTGCGGTTCACCGACCGCGGCCGCGGCATGACCCCCGAGCAGATTGAGAAAATCGGTGCCTTCCAGCAATTTGACCGCAAACTCCATGAGCAACAGGGCCTCGGCCTCGGTCTCACCCTGGTCACGCGCCTCCTCCAGCAGGCTGGCGGCAAACTCACCCTCGTCAGCACGCCCGGCGAAGGGACCGTGGCCACCGTGACGCTGCCCGCCGGAAAATAGGCGCAAAAAAGGCCGGTTTCGCTCGGGAAACCGGCCAAAATGGCGGGATGGACGGGACTCGAACCCGCGACCTTCTGCGTGACAGGCAGACGCTCTAACCAACTGAGCTACCACCCCGTGAATCGGGAAAGAGGCGGAACGTAGAATCGGAAGAAGGCAAGTCAAGCGTGGTTTTACCCTTGTCGCATTCGACTGCGAAGGATAGCGCTGCCACCCTGAAAACGCGGTGGTAGCTCAGCTGGATAGAGCAGCGGTTTTCTAAACCGCCGGTCGGGTGTTCGAGTCACCTCCACCGCGCCATTTCACCCGGCCGCCACCGGTGTCGGGCGGTCCAGCACGCTCGCCCAGATCTCCGCCTCGCCGGGCAGGCCGTGCCGGTGCAGTTCGCTCCGGATCTGCTCCGCGGTCGGCTCCATGACCATGTGCCGGGGATCGCCGGGCAGCTCAGGCCGCACTTTGCGCGTCAACGCCCAGCAGGCCCAGGCACGCCACCGGCGCTGCTCGCGCCGGGGCTCGTTCATGCGGTCCGCGTAATGTTGAAAATGCACGCGAGGATTGCCGATGAAGACGCCCGGCGGCGTGGCCGCGATACACCACGCCATCGCCGCGTAGGGCAGCGGCCACTCGCGCAGCACCGGCTCATTCCCGTTCAGGTCTGCCCCGAAAGCCCGGTCGAGGCACAGCAGCGCCCGCGCCGCCAGGCCGCGCTGCCACAGCGACTGGCCGTATTCGAGACAGGCATGATAAAAATCCGCCGTCCGCTCCTCGGCGCGATGGCTGTGCAGCGAACGCCAGTCGAGCCCGGCGCGGGCCGGGGGCAGGTGCGGACAGGGCGGAAGCGGCCGGGACATGCGCGCGTTCGTGCCCGGGAATCCGCCGCCGGTCAACCGCCGGTTGTGATTCGCGCTTGGCGCACCGGCCCGTTTCGGCAACAACGGCGCTCCTGAGCACGCTCCCCTCACCCACCGATTCTTTTCCCGAAGTGCAGCGCATCTCCGGCTGGCGCCGCTTGGCGCTATGGCCGTTCGGCCTGCTGGTGCGGCTCTGGATCCGCACCCTGCGCATCGAGGTTTCCCCCGAGGACCTGCGCAACTACATGAAAAGCGACGAGCCGGTCGCGATGGTGCTGTGGCACAACCGGCTGTTTCTCGCCGCGCTCATTTACCAACGCTTCCGCCGCGGCAAGCCGATGTATGCGCTCGTCAGCGCCAGCAAGGACGGTGCGTGGCTCGACGCCTTCTTCGCCCTTATCGGGCTCAGCACCGTCCGCGGCTCCAGCCACCGGCTGGGCCGCGAGGCCGCCACCGCCCTCGTGGAGGTGCTCCGCGCCGGCTTCGATGTGGGGATCACCCCGGACGGACCCAAGGGACCGATCTATGAGTTCAAACCCGGCGCGCTCATCGTAACGCGCCGGACCAAGACGCCAATCCTGCTGATCGGCGCCGAGTTTGAGAACGCCTGGCGGCTGCGGCGGAGCTGGGACAAGTTTTATCTGCCCAAGCCCTTCTCGCGCGTGCGCATGCGCTGCGACCACATCCCCGCGGTGGAACTGGCGGATCGCGACCAAGCGACCGCTCGGCTCCAAGCCCGGCTGCTGGAGATCAATCCCGACCGGGAATATCCAGCGCGCTGAGCGGTTCAGAACTCGGGTGCGAGGGTCACCGTGCTGCCGGGGGCGGCCGTGTAGTCGTCGCCCGCGCACCACATTTCGTCGTTCAGCAGGAATTTGAACACGATGGGACGGGTGCTCTCCGGAACCGTGATGCGCCAATGCTCATCGGCGATGCAATCCATCGGGATACCGGTCTCCCAGCTCAGGCCGGGGCCGTCGCCGCGCAGGTAGAGGGTATTGCCGAAGCCGACATCAATCAAAGCGGAGATCGTCGTGAGCGCGACCTTCGGGGCCGATTTCTTTACGGCGGGCCGGGCGGTCGTCTTCTTGACGGTCTTCGCGGGTTTCGTCGCCGGGGTGAGCGCCTTGGTGGTGGTCTTGGTTTTCTTTTTCATGACGAGATTGGTTTTGGCGTCGGCCTTGCAGACTATCGGTCTGCCAGCGTCATAAAGCAAATACAGGACCAAATGCACCTGTAACCGAAAATTCACCCCGCACCTGGCCCTAGCCCGCAAAAACGGTCGGCCCCCAGGGGTTTGGACACATATTGGCGACCACGCAGCATGCCAAGCCGGCCTGCCAGCCGTCTTGTCCGCCATAGCTCGCCGAGCGACGGCGAAAGCCTCGGCGAAGGCTGGTGGAGCAGATGGGGATCAAACCCACGACCTCGTCGTTGCGAACGACGCGCTCTATCAACTGAGCTACTGCCCCGAATGCCAGGGAGGGCAGGTTTTGGGCAATGGCCGTGCGTGAGTAAACATCATTTTTGCCCACACCCGCCGAGAGGGCGAGATGCTCAGGTCACTGACCGCCCGGTTAGGCGGGCGAAGACCAGCTTGCCGCCGGCGGTGGGCAGGACGCTCGTCACTTCCGCTTCAACCCGCCGACCAAGCTGGGCCCGGCCATCCACCACCACGACCATCGAGCCGTCTTCAAGGTAGCCCACCGCCTGCCCTTCTTCCTTGCCGGGCTTGCTCAGCTCCAGGCCCACCACCTCGCCGATCATCAGCTCGGGCCGGAGAGATTTGGCCAGTTGGTTGAGGTTGAGCCATTGCACGCCGTGAAACTCGGCCATCTTGGCGAGATTGTAGTCGGTCGTGAGCAACTTGGCCCGCATGCTCTGCGCGAGGAAGACGAGCTTCGCGTCCACGTTTTGCTGGTTCGCGACTTCGCTCTCCGTGATGCGGATGTCGAGGTGCTTGATACGCCGCAGCTCGTTCAGGACCTCCAGCCCGCGCCGCCCCCGGGCCTGCCGCTGCGGGTCGGGCGAATCCGCCACCGATTGCAATTCTTTCAGCACGAAGGTCGGGATCACGAGCGCCGAGCCCATGAAGCCCGACTCGCACACCCGGGCAATGCGTCCGTCGATCAGCACGCTGGTGTCCACGACCACGAGCGGCACATCCACCTCGTGCGGCACGAAACGCACATAGGGGATGACCAGGTTGAACTCATCCTTGCCGCGCAGGGCGATCACCGTGCACAGGTAGGTGCAGGCGAGAAAAAGCGCCAACCGGGCGATAAAGATGTTCTGCTCGTCGCCACGGTCAAAAAGTGGCGAGGTGCCCACGAGGTAGGAAATCAGGGCCCCCACCGCCAAGCCGAAGCTGATGGCCGACAGCCCGCGCAGGGAAAACCCCTTCAGCAGCACATCCACCAACACTACCAGCGCGCCGATGGAGAAACCCACAAACATCGCCAGCAGACGGTGTTCGTCCCACTCCTCGATCGTGTAGCACACCAGCCAGCCGCCAAGGGTGCAGAGCACCACAAACAGCAGGCGGAGGGAGAGCAGGGTTTTGTTCATGAACAGATTCAGCGCACCAAGAGGTAAACAAGGATGGGACCCGCAATGAAAACCACCATCAGGATGTATAGCAACCGGATCGCACGGCGGGCTTTTGCCTTTTCAGCCTCGGTTTCATTCATGTATCAGAACTGCACCCGACCACCTCTTACATGACAATGCAATACTGGCTGGTGAAATCCGAACCCGAAGCCTATGCGTGGAGCGACCTGCTGGGCGACCGCAAGACCGACTGGACTGGCGTCCGCAACTATCAGGCCCGCATCCACCTCAACGCCATGCGCAAGGGTGACCGCGTGCTCTTCTACGAAAGCGTCACCACCAAGGCCGTCGTCGGCGTGGCCGAGGTCACCAAAACGGCGTTCCCCGACAAGACCGCCGACGAACCAGGCTGGGTCGCGGTCGAACTCAAACCCATCGCCCCGCTCTCCCGGCCCGTGACTCTCACCCAAATCAAGGCCGAACCGGCGCTTGCTGGCATCCCTCTGCTCCGTCAGAGCCGCCTCTCGGTGATGCCGCTGGAGCCCGCTGCTTTCAAACGCATCGTGGCGCTCGGCGGCTGAGCCGGAAGGTTCCTCACCGCGGGGCACACACCGCTGGTTTCACCCATCAGCGTAGGGCTCGACACCCATGCCGTTTGCCCTTTGCAAGGAGCCGTGCCCGCCCAACTCACCATCCTCGCGCCCGGCCTCCTCGGCGGTTCCGTCGCCAAGGCCGCGCGCATCCATGGTCTGGCGCAGCGCATCGTGTTATGGGCGCGCCGACCGGAAGCTCGGCTCGCCCTGCGCGAGCAGGCTTGGTGCGACTTCGTTGCCGACACCCCCGAGGCGGCCGTCGCCGGCGCGAGCCTGGTGGTCATCGCCGCCCCGGTGGATCGCATCTTGCCACTCATCCGCCAGATCGCCCCGCACCTGCCCGCCGGCGCCATCGTCACCGATGTCGGCAGCGTAAAAGGCGAAATCTGCCGGCTCGGTCTAGCTGCGGTCGGAAAATCCGCCCACTTCGTCGGTGCCCACCCCATGGCGGGCTCGGAAAAAACCGGCTGGGAGCACGCCAGTGCCGAACTGTTCGCCCGCCGGGCTTGCTTCGTAACCCCGCTGCCGGAGACGGACGCACAGGCCACCGAAACTGTGGTGCGTTTTTGGCGCGATCTCGGTTGCGAGGTCACTACCGAACATCCCGACAAGCACGACGAGATCGTCGCCCACATCAGCCACCTCCCGCAGGTGCTCGCCTCGACGCTGTGCGCCTTCCTCGCCCGCAGGGATCCCCGCTGGCGCAACCACTCCGGCGGCGGCCTGCGTGACACCACCCGCATCGCCGGCAGCGACCCCGCCCTCTGGCGCACCATCCTCGAGCAGAACCGCGATGAAGTCCTGCGCGCACTGGCCGGTTTCGAGGACGAACTCCACGCCCTCAAAGCCGCCCTCGCCAACCGCGACTACCTCGACCTCACCGCCCGCCTCGAACGCGGCCAGGCCTACCGCAAAGACTTCCGCCCCTAGGCGCCGGCAGCCACCATAGAAGCGAGCTTGCCACAGAAATTTCCCCTTGGCGCGCAGGCGAGCGTAGCCGACGCTGTCTATCCATGTCGTTGCCCGATCCACTGCCCGTCACCCCATTTACGCGCCCAGCGCGGGGTAAAGTGACGCTGCCGGGATCGAAAAGCATCACCAACCGGGCGCTCATCCTCGCGGCACTCGGAACCGGCCCGACCACCCTGCGCGGCGCACTTTTCAGCCGCGACACGCAAATCATGGTCGCCGCCTTGCGCACGCTGGGCTTTGCGGTCGAAACGGATGAAACCGCGCTTACCATCCGCATCATCGGCCGCGGCGGCGAAATCCCGGTCCGCGAGGCCAGTATTGATGTTGGCAACGCCGGCACCGCCGCCCGCTTCCTGACCGCCTTTGTGTGCCTCAGGCCCGACGGCATTTATCACTTCGATGGCGACGAGGCCATGCGCCGGCGGCCGATCGGTGCGCTGCTTGAAGCCTTGGCCCAGCAGGGCGCCCGGGCGGATGCGCATAGCTTCCCTTTCACGCTGCGCACCGCCGGCCTGCCCGGCGGCGCGGTGAGCCTCGATGCCTCGGAAAGCAGCCAGATGCTCTCGGCGTTGCTGATGGTGGCACCACTCGCGAAATCCCCGCTCACCGTTACGCTCAAAGGCGCGGCCGGCTCCAAGCCCTTTGTCGCGATGACGGAAGCGATGCTGAGGCAGTTCGCCGGCCAACCTTCCGAATACCAGATCGAGGGTGACGCCTCCGCTGCCAGCTACTTCCTCGCCTTGCCGCTGGTGACCGGCGGTCAGCTAACGTTCGCCAATTACGGCGGCCCCCTGCAAGGCGACGTGAAGTTCCGCGAAGTCGTCGCCGCAGTAGGTCCCGCGCGTCATGCCGTGACTCAAAATTTTCGCGAATTCTCCGACACCTTCCTCACTCTCGCCGCCATCGCACCGCTGCTCGACGGCCCCACGCGGATCTCCGGCATTGCGCACACCCGCAAACAGGAGACCGACCGCGTCGCCGGCATGGCCCGCGAGCTCACCAAGCTCGGCCAGCACGTGATCGAGACGGAAGATATGCTTGAGATCCACCCGCAGCCGCTGCGGCCCGGCCAAGTCATCGAGACCTACCACGACCATCGGTTTGCCATGAGCTTCGGCATCCTCGGCTGCCACGATCTGCTCGGCGATGGCCGGCCCTGGCTCTCGATCAAGGACCCTGCTTGCTGCGCCAAAACTTTTCCCCACTTTTTTGGGTTGCTGGAGAACCTCCGCCAAAAATCCTTGGCCTACTGATGGCTTCCTCACCTTTCATCATTGTCGCCATCGACGGCGGCGCCGCCTCGGGCAAGTCCTCCACCGCCCGCCTGCTCGCCGACCGCTTCAACCTGCTGCATGTGGACACCGGCTCATTCTACCGGCACCTCACCAGCGAACTCCTCCGGCGTGGCGTGCCCCATGCCGACCTGCCCGCCCTTAAGTCCGCGTTGTCCGGCCTCCACCTCGCCACCCGTCTTGAAGGCCGGTCCGCCCGGATGCTGGTTGATGGGCAGCCCGCCGGCGACGAGATCCGCGACCAGCGGGTCAACGAGCATGTTTCCCACTACGCCGCCATCCCCGAGGTCCGGGAAACCCTGCTTGGCTATCAGCGCGGTCAGGTCGAGGTCGCAAAGCAGCACGGATTCCGCGGGCTGGTGATGGAAGGCCGCGACATCGGTTCGGTGATTTTTCCCCAGGCCGACTTCCGCTTCTTCCTGCACGCCGATCCGGTCGAGCGCGCCAAACGCCGCGCCGCCGAGGGCCGGCAGGACTCCATCGCAGAACGCGACCGGCTCGACTCCTCGCGCAAGACCTCCCCGCTCACCTGTCCGGCCGGCGCCATCGATATCGACAGCACCCACCGGTCGCTCGACGAAGTCTTCGCCCTCATGGCCGGCCGCGTCGCCCCCGCGCTGGCCTCCGCATGAGTCATTCTTTCCGCCAAGTCGAGATGGAGCCGGTTTACGGCTTTTTCCACTACCTCGCCACGGTGGTTTACGGGATGTTTTTTCGCGGTGAGGTTGTCGGCTTGGAAAACCTGCCGCGCACCGGCGCGTTCCTGATCGCCGCCAACCATGCGAGCTTCCTTGATCCGCCGTTAATCGGCAGCCAGGTGCCGCGCCAAATCGCCTACTTCGCCCGCAAGACCCTGTGGAAACCCGGCTTCGCCTCGTGGTGGCTCGACGAGGTCGGCACCATCCCGGTTGACCGCGACGGCGGCCAGGACGTCAGTGCCATCAAGCGCGTGCTCAAGACCCTGAAAGGCGACAAGGGCCTCATCCTTTTCCCCGAAGGCACCCGGACATCCGACGGCCAACTGCAGGAGCCCAAGGCCGGCGTCGGCCTCATCGCCAGCCGGGCGCAGGTGGCGGTGGTGCCCGCGCGTATCTTCGGCTCCTTCACCGCGTATGGCAAAGGCCGTTCGCTGCTACTGGGCACACCCGTGAGCATAGTTTTCGGTCCGCCCATCTCGCCCGCGGAATACGACGACCCGGCCGCAGGCAAGGAACGTTACCTGATCGCATCGCAGCGTATCTTCGCGCGCATCGCCGCGCTGCAGGAACCGGTCACTCCGGTCATCTGATCCCAAAATTGGGACAAAATTAATTTCCCGCCGGATGTAACTTTGGCGGCGCCGACGTGTATTTATCCACGTCCACGGCACAACACGAGGGCATCGAACCAAAAACAAAAACGATAACCCGCACTTGCGGATATCCTCCATGAACAAAATAAAACTCCTCGTCGGCACCGCCCTCATGGGCAGCCTGTTTTCCACCGCTGTTTTCGCCACCGATTCGGGCGTTCCCCAGGCCGAAAAAATCGTCCACCCTGAAGGCCTCTCCCGCCAGCACCTCGGCAGCACTGTCCGGCTCAACTTCGTCGTTGATGCCAACGGCCGCCCGCAGGATGTCACCGTGGTCAGCCCGACCGACCGCCGGCTCAGCGAAAGTGTGGTGACTGCCGTCTCCCAGTGGCGCTTCGCTCCTGCCACGCAACACGGGCTCCCTGTCTCCAAACGCGTCACCCTGCCGTTGGAAATCCAGGCGTCCGGAGCAGTCGTCGCACCCGCGCTCGCCGCCGTGACCGACGCGCCGCAAGCCGAGATAATCGTGAACCCCGTGGGCGTCTCCCGCCAGCATGTGGGCAGCACCGTCACGCTCACCCTCACCGTGGATGAAAGCGGGCGCCCGCACGATATCACCCTCGTGTCCCCTGCCGACCGCCGTCTCACCCAAAGCGTCGTCGAAGCTGTCTCCCAATGGCGCTTCACCCCGGCGATGCAGGACGGTATGCCGGTCTCGCAGCGCATCACCATCCCGCTCGAGATCCAAGCGTAAGCCCGGACTTGCCCCGCGCATCCGCATCCGGCCGACGGCTAGCCCGTCGGCCGTTTTTTTTGTCAGCTTCCCGCAACCGCACTTCGCGGGACGCTGGCGGCTAGCGCAACGCCCGCCAATCCCAGCGTCAGATCGAATTCCGCCAGCACATTGCTCAAGACCTCCCGCACTCCGGTCTCGCCGGCGACCGCCAACCCATAGACATAAGGCCGGCCGAGGCAGACCGCCGTCGCCCCGAGCGCTAGTGCCTTGAAGACATCCGCCCCGCCGCGCACCCCGCTGTCGAACAGCACGGGGATTTTTCCGTTCACAGCCTCGGCTATCGCCGGCAACGCATCGAGCGCCGCGATCGCACCGTCGATCTGCCGGCCGCCGTGGTTCGACACGATCAGGCCGTCGAGCCCCAGCCCGACCGCCTGCCTCGCATCATCCGGGTGCAAGACTCCTTTCAGCAAGACGGGGAGCTTCGTGTGGCGGCGCAAAAACTTCAGGTCCTCCCAAGTGAGGTTTGGACGCGAGTAGGTGTTCACGAAACGCTGCACCGCCGCCCGCGGTTTGTCCGAGCCGAGATTACGCAGTATTCCGCCGGGAAAATTAGCCTTTTGTGCCAACGCCGCGGCGATGGTCATAAAATTCACGGGCGGCCGGGCTGAGCCTTCCGTAGCGGACGGTTGTTCGAGTTCCGCCCGGAACACCGGATCGCTGGTATATTGCACAATGCCCTGTCCTTTCAAAAATGGCAACGATCCCAGATCGAGATCACGCGGCCGCCAGCCGAGCATGGTGGTGTCGAGGGTGAGCACGATCGCATCGCACCCGCAGGCTTCGGCCCGCCGCAAGAACGAGGCGACCAGATCATCCGACCGGCTCCAATAAAGCTGAAACCAACGCGGGACCGTTCCCATGGCGACGGCCGCCGTTTCCATCGGCACTGACGCCTGGTTCGAGAAAATAAACGGCACGCCCAACGCGGCCGCCGCCCGCGCCACGGCCAGATCGGCCTCGCGGTGCACCATTTCCAGCACCCCGATGGGTGCCAGAAGCAACGGCGACGGCAACCGCCGGCCGAAGAGCGTCACCGTGAGATCGCGCTTTTCCACGTTGTGCAGCACCCGGGGCACGATACGCCACCGCTCAAAGGCCGCCCGGTTGGCTTCCATCGTGGATTCACGCCCGGCCCCGCCCGCCACGTAGGCCCAGGCCTCGGCGGACATCGCGGCCTGCGCCGCCGCTTCCAACTTTGCCTGCGCCACCGGCACGGACGGAAGCCGGCCGCCCACGCCGGCCACATAAATCTCCCGCTGCCGCTTGCGTCCGATGTCACTCTGGTCGCTCACGGGAGACAGCTGCGCCGCTTACCGGAGACCGCAGGCTTTCCGCGCCCGTGTGATGGTCTGCATCGCCACGGCGCGCGCCCGTTCCGCGCCCTCGCGTAGCACCTGCTCCACATAGTCGGGATTGGCCGCGAGTTCGGCGCGTTTGGCCCGGTAGGGCGCGAAGAAATTCCAATAATGTTCGAAGAGCGCTTTCTTCAGGTCGCCATAGCCGAGACCGCCGGCCCGAAGCCGGTTTTCAAAATCAGCTGCCACCCCGGCCGGGGCGAGGAGCTTCAGGAGCTGGATGGCGAGGTTCTTGTCGGCATCGGGCTTCGGCTCCTGCGGCGTGCGAGAATCCATGACGATACCCATGATCTTTTTCCGCAGCGCCTTCTCGTCGCCGAATATCTCGACGGTATTGCCGTAGCTCTTGGACATCTTCTGCCCGTCCAGACCGGGGATGACCGCCACTTCCTCCGCGATGCGCTCTTCCGGGACCACCAGCGTTTCGCCGTAGGTCTGGTTGAACTTGATCGCGATGTCGCGCGTCATTTCCAGATGTTGCTTCTGGTCTTTGCCCACCGGCACCACATGGGTGTCAAAGAGCAGGATGTCGGCCGCCATGAGCACCGGGTAGGCGAACAGGCCGAAGTTGGGCGAAATGCCCTTCGCGGTCTTGTCCTTGTAGCTGTGGGCTCGCTCCAGCAGGCCCATGGGCGTCAGGGTGCCAAGGAGCCAGGTAAGTTCGCAGACTTCGTGCACGTCGCTCTGCCGCCAGAAAACGGCCTTGGCCGGATCAAGTCCGCAGGCCAGCCAGTCGAGCGCGATGCCCCGGGTGTAGGCCAGCCGCTCCTTCGCCTCCGTGAGCACGGTCATCGAGTGGTAGTCAGCGATGAAATAAAAGGCATCGCCGCCGGCCTGTAGCTCGATGGCCGGACGCATGGCGCCGAAATAGTTTCCGATGTGCAGGGTGCCGGAAGGCGTGATGCCGGTGAGGACGCGGGGCATGTTGGGAATCATTCGCTGGGTCTTGGTCGTGTTTGGCCGTAGGACCGGATAGAGAGAACGAGAAAAATTCGGAGAACGAGAAAGATTTTGGGTCAGTCCCGGCGGGGCAGCGTGGACACCGTGCCACGCATCCGCGCGATGGTGGCGGCGGGCAGGATGCCGCCGAACGCCGTGAGCGGCATTACCAGCGCCCGCCGGCCCAGCAGCGTGCCGGGCTGGAGGACCGCGTTGCAGCCCACCTCGGCTCCGTCACCGAGGATGGCGCCGAATTTGCGCAAACCCGTGGCCACGGGACCGGCAGGCAGCTTCAGGACCACCTCCTGCTGGTCGAGCCGGAGATTGGAACAAATGACGCCGGCGCCGAGATGCGCGCCGTTGCCGAGGACGGAATCACCCACGTAGCTGAAATGCGGCACCTGCACCCGGTCGAGCAGCAGGCAGTTCTTGAACTCGCAGGCGTTGCCCAGCACGCAGCCTTCGCCGGCGATGACGTTGCCGCGGATGTAGGCGCCGGGCCGGATTTCCGTGTGGGGGCCAATCCACGCCGGGCCGATGATGGTCGTATGCGGTGGAAGCTTCACGCTCGGGTCAAGGTGCACGAAGCCCTCGACGTGCACGCCCGCCGGAAGCTTGGGCAACGCCGCGTCGAAACGATGCCCCTGCAGGGCGGGCCCGATCTGCTTGATCCAGTCCCATGGCGCCGCCTCGGGGCGGAAAGCGGCGGCAAACGCCGCCAACGAAGGCGGCAGGGCGAAAAAGTCGGCGGCTTGCATGTGGGGATGGACTAGCGGATTTCGGCGAGTTTGACAGGCCGTTTCTCCGCAATGGACAAATCGGCGGCAAAAATGACCTCGTGCGTCGCCACCGCCTCGCTCAGGCCGCTGAGCGGCATCGCGCGCCCGTCGGTCAGCGCGGCAAAGAACGCCTCGAACTGGGTCCGGTAAGGATGGTCGGCCACATCACCGGAATCAATGGGCTGCATGTCGGTCTCATGCCAGCGGTTCCGCTCGTCGCCGGGGCCGTGCCGGGAATATTTTTGGTCGAGGATCGAACCCGCGCTGCCCACGAGGTGGGTGTGAAAATAATAGGGCTGCAGGCAGTCGATCACGGAAGCGCACTTCCCCACCCGGCCGTCCGCAAATCTGAGCAGTGTGACGCTGGTCGTCGGATATTCGTATTTGGCGAAGTCCGGCTGCGCCGACTGCGTCGCGCAGGCCACGACCTCCTCCACTTCGCGCCCCATGCAGAGCAGCAGGGCATCGAGGGCATGCCCGCCCGCGGAAAGCAGACTGGAACCGCCACCACGCCGGGTGATGTTCCAGCGATACTGGCCATACCACGGCCCGGAGCCGTGGTAGTAATCCACCTCGCCGTAATGCACCCGGCCGATCAATCCCGCATCAAGCCGGGCCTTGATACCTAGAAACTGACTGGACCAACGGCATTCGAAGCAAATGCAGAAGCCCACGCCCGCCGCGCGCACCGCCGCCTCGATGCGCCGCATATCCGGCAACGACAGCGCCATCGGCTTTTCCAGAATGATGTGCTTGCCCGCACGGGCCGCGGCCACGGCCTGGTCGGCATGATCCCACGGGTAACCGGTGATGGAAGCCACCTCGATTTCCGGATCGGCCAGCAGAGCGGCCACACTCGCGTGCACCCGCAACGAACCGCCGTGCTTCGCCGCCAGCTCCGCCGGATCCAGCGGACGAGAAGAACAAACCGCCACCACCCGGCCGCCCTTTCCGCCATTGATGGCGGCGATGTGGGCCGTCGCCGCCCAGCCGTAGCCGATGATGCCGACGTTCCAGATTTTCTTCATGCGCGGTCCCCACCACAACAAGGGCGCCCAGCCCGTGCAATCCCTCGGTTGGCCGGTTTGCTTACCTCACCATACATCGGCCGCAGACCTTGTGCGTGCATTTTTTCAAAAATGGGTCGTAATCGTCCAATCGCCATCCCGCCGCCGGCCGCCTTGAGGCCAGGAGGTCGGCGATGACCGAACCATAAGCCATGCCGGAAACCACGTCCCCGATCCTCGCCGCCGAACTCACCGCGCTGGCCGCCCACCTCCGGGGCGAACTGCACCACGATGCGGTCATGCGCACGCTTTATGCGACCGACGCCTCGGAATACCGGGAGCTGCCGCTGGCGGTGGCGCTGCCGAAGTCCGAGGACGACCTGCGGCAGCTCATCGCCTTTGCCAATCAGAACCGCGTGGGCCTGATCCCGCGCGCGGCCGGCACCTCGCTGGCCGGACAGGTCGTGGGCAACGGCATCGTGGTGGACCTCGGCCGGCACCTGAACCGCATCCTCGGTTACGACGCGGCCAGCCGCCGCGTGCGCGTGCAGCCCGGCGTGGTGCGCAATGATCTCAACCTCCACCTGAAACCGCACGGCGTGTGGTTCACGCCGGAGACATCCACCGCCAACCGCGCGATGATCGGCGGCATGGCGGGCAACAACTCCTGCGGGGCCAACTCCATCATGTATGGCTCGACCCGCGACCACCTCGTGTCGGTGCGCGGTTTTCTCAGCGACGGCACGGAGACGACCTTCGGTCCGCTCACGCGGGAGGAATTCGCACAAAAATGCGCCGGACCGGACACGCTGGAGACGCGGATTTACCGGCTCGTGCGCGACCTGCTGGGCGACACGGAAAATCGCCGGCTCATCCGGGAAAACTTCCCCAAGCCATCGGTCACGCGGCGCAACACCGGCTACGCGCTCGACGAACTGCTGGACAACGCGGTCTTCGATCCGGCCGCCGCCAAGCCCTTCAATCTATGCCGGCTGATTGCGGGCTCCGAGGGCACGCTCTTCCTCGGGGTGGAATACGAGCTCAACTGCGAGCCGCTGCCGCCGCCCGGGGCGCTGCTGTGTGCGCATTTCGCCACCGTGCACGACGCGCTCAAGGCCACGCTGATCGCGATGCGGCACCGGCCCTTCGGCTGCGAGCTGATCGACCGGCACATCCTCGAGTGCACCAAGGCCAACCTGGAGCAGGCGAAGAACCGGTTCTTCGTGCAGGGCGATCCCGGCGCGGTGCTCGTGGTCGAGCTGCGGCACGAAGACCGCTCGCACCTGGAACGGGAGTTTGCGGCCATCGCCGCGGAGATGCGCGCGGCCGGGCTGGGCTATGCGTTTCCCGTGTTGTGGGGCGACGACTGCCACAAGGTCTGGGAGCTGCGGCGCGCCGGCCAGGGCCTGATGAACAACGTGCGCGGCCCCGCCAAGCCGCGCGAAGTGGTCGAGGACACGGCCGTGGCGGTCGAGGACCTGCCGGACTACATCGCGGAGTTCGACGCGCTGATGCGGGACAAATACGGCATCAGCTGCGTGTATTACGCCCACGCCGGCGCCGGCGAGCTGCACACCCGGCCGCTCTTCAACCTGAAGACGCCGGAGGGCCTGCGGATGTTCCGCGCCATCGCGACCGACGTGGCCGCACTGGTGAAGAAATACCGCGGCTCGCTCTCCGGCGAGCACGGCGACGGCCGGCTGCGCGGCGAATTCATCCGCTCCATGGTGGGCGAGGCCTGCTATGCGATGATGCGGCGCGTGAAGGAGACCTTTGATCCGCACCATCTGCTCAATCCCGGCAAGATCATCGACACGCCGCCGATGGACACGCACCTGCGGCACAGCCCCAGGCATACGGCACCGGCCTACCGGACGCTCTTCGACTTCGCGGCGGACGAGGGCGTGCTGGCCGCGACCGAGAAATGCACCGGCGTGGGCGAGTGCCGCAAATCCCACCTCATGGGCGGCACGATGTGCCCCAGCTACATGGCTACGCGCAACGAGCAGGACACCACCCGCGCCCGCGCCAACATGCTGCGCGAGGTGCTCACGCACCCGCGCAACGTCCGCAACCCCTGGGACAGCGCTGAGGTGAAGGCGGTGATGGACCTCTGCCTCTCCTGCAAGGGCTGCAAGTCCGAGTGCCCGTCCAACGTGGACGTGGCCCGCCTCAAGGCCGAGTGGCAGCAGCACTACCACGATGCGCACGGCGTGCCGCTGCGCTCACGGCTGATCGCGGGCTTCGCTGGCGCCATGCGCGTGGCGGCGCTGGCGCCGCGGGTGCACAACTGGTTTGCCACCGGCGCGCCGGCCCCGCTGCTCAAGCGCCTTGCGGGCTTCGCTCCCGGCCGCAGCCTGCCGCCGCTGCATCCCACTACGCTCGCGGCCTGGCACCGCCGGCACGCCAACCCGCCCGCGCTCGCATATCCCCACGGACGGGTGCACCTGTTTTGCGACGAATTCACCAACTACCACGACACGGCCATCGGCATCAAAGCCGTGGAGCTGCTCAACCGGCTCGGTTACGAGGTCGTCATCCCGCGGCATGTCGCCAGCGGCCGGGCGCAGCTCTCCAAGGGGCTCGTGCGCGACGCACAGCAACTCGCGATCCGCAACGTGGAGCTGCTGCAGGGCGTGATCACGCCGGACGCGCCGCTCATCGGCCTCGAGCCCTCCGCCCTCCTCGGCTTCCGCGACGAATACCCGGACCTGGTGCCGCCGGCGCTCAAAGCCGCGGCGGGGGCGCTGGCAAAAAATGCGCTGCTGATCGACGAATTCCTCGCCCGTGAGGCGGACGCCGGCCGGATCACCTCCGCCGCGTTCAAGGCCGGGACCAAAACGATCAAACTGCACGGCCACTGCCACCAGAAGGCGCTGTCGTCGCTGGTGCCGACCGTGAAGGCATTGGAGCTGCCGGCCGGACACAAGGTGCAGCTCATCCCGAGCGGCTGTTGCGGCATGGCCGGCTCGTTCGGCTACGAGGCGGAGCATTTCGTGGTGTCGCAGCAGATCGGGGAGCTGGTGCTGTTTCCGGCGGTGCGCGCGGCGGCGGCCGACGTGCTCATCGCGGCGCCGGGCACGAGCTGCCGCCACCAGATCAAGGACGGCACGGGTCGCACCGCCCTGCACCCGGTCGAAATCCTCCACGCCGCGCTGGTTTAAACCATGGTCCCAGGCAGCTCCGGAGAGGTTTAAGGCAAAACATCCAACTTCTTGGAAAATCGCGTTTTGGGGCACGAAAAAGCGCCTCAAGTCGTCCTGAGGCGCTTTCCGGAAATGGAGCGGGCGAAGAGACTCGAACTTTTGGAGAAGCTTTTACATGAGCATTATGGTCATAGTTTTACGCTGGAAAATAACCACGCTACCGCAGCAGGAAGCATAGCTCCGAGTTCGATGCCTGGAAAAGCCGTCCGAGCCGTTCGCTGGCTGGCCGACTTGGACCATATTTTGCAGACGTGGCCGACCCTGGATGAAGGCATGCGCGCAAGCATGATCGCGATTGCCCGCGCGTCCATGTCCCCGGCCTCGGTCCAGCATCAAGGCGTTCGATCAACCGCAGCACCCATGCAACGCATGACGCCGTAGTCGGCTCACCGGAAAATCAACACAAGGCGCAGCACCGGCGGCCTACGGGCAGACAGCCGGGAGTTGCTCCGGGCTCCTCGTGGCCCTCCGCAACCCCGGCAGACTGCCGGCCTATCGCGGGCGGATGAAACCCGGGACAATCCGCGGCTCGCCTGCGCTCGCCCCCGCTTGCCCAGGCCGCCCATGAACCACCCATCCTGTATGCCCAAACATGAGGCAATTTACCTTCACCATTGAACAGGGAAACCCAAGATCTGAAAGAACCCAAACCACGAACCATCAGCCCCAGAATTCAACAAATTCGAAGAGCGTAATTACCTGCCTGTTTTCTCAGAACTTGCTACACGATCTATCAAGAACCCCACGGCGCCACCGTCCTTCTCATCTATAAATCCGGGGACACGCCACCCCTAGCGTCCGCTAGGAAAATGTGGTGACACCACCACTCCGCCACCACTCGACCACTACCACGCCACTACTTGTCCGCCGGCTGAACCGAATATCTGCGCCGGAACTCCCGGGGGCTGCAACCGATCAGGGCTTGGAACATGTGACTGAAGTGGGCCGCGTCGGTGTAGCCCAGCGCCCTGGCCACCTCCGTCATGCTGCGACCCAGTGTCCTGTCATTGAAGTTCGCCGCATAAATGAGCGACCTTGCCAAGGATGAGATCGACGGAGGCGGTCCAGTTAAAAGGCGTGGGTTGGTGTTGCGGGACTTGAGGTAGTCGCGGATGGCGGAGCGCAGTTGCCCGACGCTGGTGAATCTCTCGCGCTGAAGGCGCTTGCGGGTGAGTTCGACGAAGAAGCGCTCGACTTGGTTTAGCCAGGAGCTGTGGGTGGGGATGAAGTGAAGGTGCCATCGGGGGTGGCGGGCGAGCCAGCGCACGATCGCGTCGATCTTGTGGGTGTGCTGGGCGTGGCAACTGCCCCAGACCTCGCCGGTGGCCACGTCCAGCGCGGCGAAGAGCGAGACGCTGCCGTGGCGGAAGTAATCGTGGGTGTGGCGTTCGGCGCGCCCCAGGTCCATTGGGCAAGATGGGCTACAAGCGTTCCAAGGCGTGGATCTGGCCTTTTTCGTCCACGCAGAAGACCACCGCGTTTTGCGGCGGGCTTTGATAGAACCCCACCACGTCGCGGATCTTCTCCACAAACAGCGGGTCGGTGGAAAGCGTGAAGCTCTCCTCTCGACGGGGCTGAAGCTCAAAGGCGTGCCAAACGCGGCTGATCGTCTGATGCGCCCCCCGCCTCTTTGGCCAGGGTGCGCGTGCTCCAATGCGTCGCCGACTTCGGTTTGGTTTGCAGTGTGCGCCGCACGATTTGGGCGACTTGCTCGTCCGCGACCGTGCGTGGTTCGCCCGCTCGCGGCAAATCGCCCAGCCCGGCCAGACGCTCCACCCCAAAGCGCTCCCTCCATGTGCATATCGTCGGCTCGCTCACTCCCAACGCTCGCGCCACGGTTTTGTTCGTCGTGCCTGTCCCGCACCCCAGCACAATCCTCGCTCGAATTACCTCCGCCACACCGGCTTTGCGCTGCCTAGCAACCCGCTCCAAGGCTTCGCGATCCGGCGCACTCAACTCCAACGGTTTCTTGGGACGTTCTCACTTCATACGCCCACCTTACCAGATACTTACCGGTCTCGCATTATACATTTAAATTATTTCAATGACGAACGCCAGAGCAAGAGCCGGTTGCAGGTATGATGCACGCGACGGCGTTGGTATTAGCGCATTGGAGAAACGAGAAACCTCGGTTTCCCGTTTGAATAGTCAGTTTAACCGATCGGTGGAAACCCGGCAATTCAAAGGCATGAGCGCCGCGAGTTCGAAACTCGAATCCTGCTCAATCCAATGCGCAATGCTCTGGATGGCTCTCTGAAACTAGACCGGCCAAACCATGTCCACGCGGTGAATTGCAGTAAATGAGACAAATTTATTGACGAGCAATTATCTTCTTTATATATTGTATACATTTGGATGTAATCATGATTAATAATTTGAATTATGCGAAGCATCGATGCCCTTGTCATTCTCATCTACTTAATAGGTATTGTGGGGGTTGGCCTGCGCTATCGCGGCCGCAGCGGTGATGCAGTTGACTTTTTCTCCGCTAGGGCGGGTTTCCGCGGCATGTTCGGCTCAGTCGTGGTGGGCCTGAGCTTGGCCGCCACCTTGTTCAGCGGCATCAGTTTTGTCGTATACACCAGCACGGCTTTCAGTGACGGCATCCGCATCTTGCTAGGCATCGTCGGATTGTTCTTCGCTTGGGTGGTGCTGCGCTTTTGGTTCTTGCCCCGTTTTCTCTCAGACTGTGGTGAACATCCCTACGACATCATTGAGCGGAAGTTTGGCGGGCCGACACGGCTGATCTTGTCGGCGATGTTCATGTTGCTGCGGCTCGGGTGGATGGCCGTAATGCTTATCGCCCCCACCCTAGTGGTCCTGGGCGCGGCCAATCTGGGCGCTGAGTGGTTCTGGCCGGTTATCATAATCACTGGCTTGTCATGCACGCTCTACAGCGCCATCGGCGGGATACGCAGCGTGATTATCACCGACGCTGTGCAGTTTCTGATCATGATTCTCGGTGTTCTTTTCATCATTGTCTTCATGTTGCAGCGGCTAGAGCTGCCACCTGGCGGGGCGTGGCAAAGTCTCAGTGAGACTGGGCGTCTGCGCCTCTTGGATTTCTCCCTAGATCCCACCAAATCCTTCACATTCTGGGGGCTGGTCTTTGGTCTGGGTCTGGCCGGGCTGGGGAATTATCTCGGGGATCTGATGATGCTTCAGCGCTACATGGCGGCCGAATCACCCCGTAGCGCTGCACGCGCTGCCGGCATCAACTTCTTGGGTGTCGTGATCTTGATTTCTCTGCTGGTCACCTGCGGCCTTCTGCTGTGGCTTTGGTATCAGCAGAGGCCCGACCCCAATCTACCGGCCAAGGCGGATCAGGTGCTCGCCTATTTTGTAGCGCGTGAGCTGCCGCCGGGGATGGCCGGCTTGCTGATCGCGGCCATCCTGTCCGCGACCATGAGCAGCATGACGAGCGGTATCGTGGCTCTAGCGGGCACCTTCACCCAAGACTGGGTCCAGCGCTTTGGACGGGTCCGCACACAACGTGAGCTGATTGGCATCGGCCGTGTGGTCAGCGTGGTGGCCGGGCTGGTGGCCATCCTACTGGCGGGCTTCGCAGGTAATCTGGGAACGCTCTTCCAAATTTCCCAGGCGGCCCTCGGCGCGTTCCTCGGACCCATGCTCGGCTGCATGGTTTTGGCCGCTAGCAACGCCGCGGTGAAGCCGGGAGCAGTCATCACAGGGCTGGCCTTGGGCACGCTCACCGGTTGGGTCATTATTTACTCGCCGGTGGCCGTGGTCTACGTGGGCGCAGCTTCAGCGCTCGTCACGGTTACGGTGCCGCTACTGCTAACCAAGCTGCGCGCAGGATACCTTTAGTCCGCTACCGCCATGCCCATCACCGATCCTCTGTCACCCAGGGATTTCACGCTAGCCGCGACGCTGCGCGACTTCGTGCCTGCGGAAGTCTACGACATCCACACACACCCACATCATCCCGGGCATTTTGCCCCGGGCACGTGGGACATGATGTTCGCCGGTCTGCCGCCACAGGGCCCCGTCGAACACCGGGCGAGCCTGGCCCGTTACTTTCCTGCCCGGACCGTGCATGGCCTATATTTCGGCATGCCGCACCGCAGTGCCAACCGCCCCGCTGTCAACGACTGGGTCGCCGCGCAGTCCTCCACGCACGGCACGCCGCTTAGCCGCAGTCTGCTGCTCGTGTCGCCCACCGATGATCCCGCGCAAGTCGCCGCCGCGCTGCGCGGCGGTCGCTACGTTGGCCTGAAAGTCTACCACTGCTTCGCGCCACGCGCCGACACGATGCAGGCGGTGATCACGGAGTTCGCACCGGAATGGATGTGGGAAATCCTGCACGAAGTCCAGGGCGTGATGCTGCTGCATCTCGTCCGCGACGAAGCCATCGCCGATCCCGTCAACCAAACCGCACTGCGCCGCCTTATGCGCGCCTACCCCAGGGTCCAGCTCATCCTCGCCCACATCGCGCGCTCTTTCAACTACCGCCATGCCCGCGCCGGGCTCCGCTCCGTCGCGGATCTGGACAACGTAGTCGTAGACACCTCGGCCATCTGTGAAGCCGAGGCTTTCCGTGCCGCGCTCGAAATCTTAGGCCCGCAACGCATGCTCTGGGGTTCAGACTACGGCGTCAGCGAACTGCGCGGGCGCTGCGTCACCACCGGAACCAACTTTCTCTGGCTGCATCCCGATAACCTGCGCGTCAACCACGCTGCGCCCACGCGCACGGATTTCACGCTCGTCGGGATTGAATCTCTGCTGAGCCTGCGCGAGGCCTGCTTGGACGCGGGCCTGACCGCTGGCGACATAGATGACATTTTCCGACGCAATGCCCTGCGCCTGCTCGCCCCGCACATACCCGCCGCAGCGCTCCCGCCACTGGCAGAGTCCGATGGCGCCGCGCGCTGGGCGCGCGCCCGCACCGTCATCTCCGGCGGCACGGGACTGCTTTCCAAACGCGCGGAGCAATTCGACCCGCGCGCGTGGCCCGCCTACTTCTCCCGATGCGAGGGTTGCTATGTGTGGGACCTCGCCGGCCGGCGTTACCTCGATTTTGCGGGAGGGGTCGGAGCAATTGCCCTCGGCTACAACGACCCCGGCGTGACCGCCGCCGTGCGCCGCCGTCTCTCCCTCGGCACGTATTGCACGCTCGTCAACCCCGATGAAGTCGCGCTGGCCGAGCGGTTGCTCGCCCTGCACCCCTGGGCCGGGAAGGTGCGGTATGCCCGCGGCGGCGGCGAGGCCCTGACCATCGCCGTGCGCGTCGCCCGCGCCGCGACGGGCAGATCGCCGGTGCTGTTCTGCGGCTACCACGGCTGGCACGACTGGTATCTCGCCGCCAATCTCGGCACCACCGACGCGCTCGACGGCCACCTGCTGCCCGGCCTCGAACCGCGCGGAGTGCCCCGCGAGCTGCGCGGCACTGCCGCGCCTTTCCGTTACAACGATCTTGCTTCGTTCGACGCCGCCCTCGCCAGTCTCAAAGAGCCGCCCGCCGCCATCGTCATGGAGCCGATGCGTTCGCAGCTTCCACGCGATCATTTTGTGGACCAGATCGCCGCCCGATGCCGCGCCGCCGGCGCCGTTTTTGTGCTCGACGAAGTCACGAGTGGCCTGCGCTGCGGCCTGCCCGGCGCTCACACCCGACTCGGCGTGATCCCCGACCTCGTCGTTTACGCCAAGGCCATGAGCAACGGCTTTCCCTTCGGCGCCGTCGTGGGCCGTGACGAGATAATGCGGGCCGCCGACGCCAGTTTCATCTCCTCCAGCTACTGGACAGACGCCGTCGGTCCCGCCGCGGCCCTCGCGGTGCTCGATCAAGCCGAGCGCCTTGACCTGGCCACCGTCATCTGGGCAAAGGGCGAGGCCTTCCAGGCGACCTGGCGAGTGCTGGCCGCGCGCCACCCGGCCGCCCGCGTCGTGATCGGCGGCATCCCTGCGGTGCCCACGCTCCAGTTTGACTGCGGCCCGTTGGCGGGCGCCGCCAAGACCTATTACGTGCGGGGCATGGCGGCTCGCGGCTTCCTAGCCGCCACCTACCACTACCTCATGCACGCCCACGGCGAGGCCGAGATCGCGTCGTTTTTCGCCGCCGCCGACACGGTGCTGGCCGACCTTGCGATCGCAGCCGCCTCCGGCGAACTCGCCCGCGAGGCCGGCGGCACGGCCGCGCAGTCAGGTTTCGCCCGACTCGCCTGACCATCTTCACCGCCACCACCCCATGTTCCCCGTCCGCGCCCCCTCATTTACCCACCGTTCCGGCACGAACCTGCGGATTGAACGGCGCTGGACCGACATCGCCGGTATCACCCTCGACCGGGTGGTCGGCGTCGGCCTCGACTCCCGCGGCCGCATCTACCTCGCCCACCGCGGTGAGCACCCTGTGCTGCGCCTGCACCCCGACGGCAGCTTCGACCGCGAGATCGGCGCGGCGCACCTCAGGAAAAGCATCGCCTACGACCTTCGCGGGCCTGTGGCGATCCCGATGCCACTACGCCACTGGATGCACGGCCTGCATATCGACGCGAGGGACAATCTCTGGGTCACCGATGTAAGCCGCCACCTGGTGATGAAGTTTTCCCCCGACGGGGAGCTGCTGCTCACGCTCGGGACCGACGGGATCGCCGGTTGTGATGCGGCACACTTTTCCCAGCCCACGCACGTCTGCGTGCTGCCGGACGGCGCGTTTTTCGTCACCGATGGCTACGGCAACTCCCGTATCGCGAAGTTCGACGCCAACGGGAAATTTCTTTTCGCTTGGGGCGGTCCCGGCACCGGCGACGGCGAGTTCCACACGCCGCACGTGATCACGCTAGGCCGTGACGAACGGCTTTACATGACAGATCGCGAAAACGACCGGATTCAAGTCTTCCGCACGGACGGCACCCACCTCGTCACTTGGCCCAACCTACACTCCATCGACGGGCTCATCGCTGCGCCAGACGGGTTTCTATATGGTGCGGCGGGCGTGGATGGTGCGATCCTGCGGCTTGATCTCACCGGCCGCGTTCTCGACTGCTGGAAGCAGCCGGGCATGGTCGTGTATCCGCACGGCATCGCTGTTGCGCCGGATGGCGCGATCTACGTCGCCGAGACCGGTGATTTGTGGCAGGTCACCGGCCGACTTCCCGCCGAACGGTCATTGCTTGAGCGCGCCGGCGCCGAGCGCAGTGCGCTCACCCGGCTAGCCCGCTCCGGCTAAGCTTCACCGGTGAAAACCACCGTCATCATTGGCGCGGGCGTCACCGGTCTCTCCACGGCCTACCATCTGGCCCGCCTGGGGGCGGGCAAAGTCATCGTGCTGGAAAAAGACACGGTCGGCGCCGGATCGAGCAGCCGGGCGGCCGGCATCACCACTGGACTGTTGTGGACGGAGACAGGGGTGCGCGTGCGCCAGGTGGCGACGGCGGAATTTCGCCGTCTGGGCCGCGAGTTGCCGGGCTACACCTATCATGATGAGCATGGCTGCCTGAACCTCTTCAGTCCCGCGCTCTGGCCGGCGCGTGCCGCATTGCTGCCGCTCTACGCGCGGCTGGGCGCACCCCATCAGGTACTGACGGCGGCGGAAATCGGCAGCCGTTGGCCGGGGCTCAACCCGCCGGATGATTTCATTGGGCTGCACGACCCGGTGGGCGGCTACAGCGAACCGGACGAATACCTGCCGGCGCTGGCGGCGGCGGTGAGGGCGATGGGCGTGGAAATCCGCGAGCACACCGTCGTGCATGAACTCCTGCGCCGCGGCGACCGCATCACGGGCGTGCGCACCGCGGCGGAAACAGTGGCGGCCGACGCGGCGGTGGCGGCGAACTACGCGTGGGTGCTGCCCTTGCTGGCGACGGCCGGGATCACGCTGCCCGCAAAGACCTTCATCCACCAGCGGTTCGTGTCCGCGCCGTTGCCGGCGCCGGCGGCCCTGCCGCCGGTCAATGCCGATCCTTATCTCGGTTACCTGCGACCGGCGGCAGGTGGGCGTCTGCTGCTCGGCATCGAGACGCCCGCGACACCGGACCGGCGGGTGACGACGGCGGATTTCCGCCTGACGGAGTTACCCGAGCCCTGGGACCTTGTCGGTCCGGCGGTGGATCGGTTCGCCGATTTCTGCCCGGCGCTGCGCGGCCTGAAATGGGAGAGTGCGCGGGTGGGCCTGCTCTCCTTTTCGCTGGACGGCGAACCCATCCTCGGTCCGGTGCCCGGCGTTGAGGGACTTTTTGTCGGCATCTGTTTTCATTCGGGCGGCTTCAGCTACAACCCCGCCTCGGGCCGCTTCCTGGCGGAATATGTCGCCAAGGGAGCGCCTTCCCTCGATCTGTCCGCCTTCCGGCCCGACCGCTTCACGGCCGCGGACACGGCGGCTTATCTCGCCACGCTGCTCACGCAGTCCCAATCTTTCCGCCGCCGCCATTGAAATAAAGGCGCTGGCTATCCTCGATCCGTGCTCAAGCCGTCAACTTGGCGATGGACTCAAGCCGAGCAGTGATGACCGGGCCAAGCGGCGCACGGGAGGCCAAGGCTTGATCGATAGCCGCGGGTGAGCGGCCGCCGATCAGGACGGTCGCCACGCCGGGTTGAGTGAGTGCCCAAGCAAGGGCTAGGCGGGCAGGCTCGTGCCCGGTTTCCGCCGCCAGCGACATCAGCGCTTCGAGTCGCACGTGTGAATCAGGTTTAAAGTAGATCGACTGGTGGCCGGGCACGAGATCAAAACGCGAACCGGCCGCCACACCCGCGCGGTGTTTACCAGTGAGAAAACCCGCGCCGAGTGGGCTGAATGTCACCACCTCCAAGGCGCCCGCTGCGACCACCGTTCGCATGGCGTCATCGAGTTCAGTGACGGCAAGGTTATGGTTGCATTGCAGGACGCGGAATGGAGTCAGACCGAGCGCCGTTTGCCGCGCCAGCAGATGCGCGAGCCTAGCCGGACGGACGTTACTGATGCCCAGACGTTCCACGCGCCCCGCGCGCACCTCGGCATCCAGCGCGCGCAAGGTGTCATCATCCGCGCCGGGATCGTCGCGGTGCAAGTAGAAAATATCTACCTTGGGCAAAGCAAGCCGGCGCAAGCTGGCCGCGACCCCAGCGGCGATTGCGGAGGTGCCGTAGGGAGGCACCATCTTGGTGGCAACGACCATGCCCGTGGGTCGGCGCTCCGCCAGCCATTGTCCGATAATGGCCTCCGAGGTGCCGCCGCCGTATACCACGGAAGTGTCCAAATGCCTCAGGCCCCGCGAGCAGGCGTGGTCGAGCATCGCCCGAGCCGTGAGCGCATCGATTTCGCGTCCGAAAGTCACACAGCCGAGTCCGCAGGCGGCGCTCATGGCGCGGTGCTCCAGACGCGGCTTAGATACAACATGAGGAACATGGCATCGCTCTTGGCATCACCACATTCGTTGGAACGATAAGCAGGCGCGTCGTGCCCTAATTCCGCCCCCACGCAGCAGGGCGAAGAAACGGGACGGGCATACTCGGCGTCGAGGAGAGCCAACACGCAAGCCAGCCATTCGCGATACTCCGGCGTGCGTCGCCCAGCGGGTGTCAAGCCGGGCAATTGATAGTGGTGGACGTTAAAGAGGCGAAGGGGAAACTGCGTGACCGCGCGCCAAAGCGAGCCAAAATATTGAAGCGGTCGGCCAGAAGTTTTCATTGCGAAAGCACTCCCCAGCCCGGCGGCAGCGCGGTGGTGAAGCGAAGGTAATCGGCTTCATCGAGCGAGGCATAAGGCGGCAGCAGGCGCAGTGGAAACGAGGGATTTCGGACTTTGTAGAGCAATTTGTCGAAGACGCCGTCAATGTGGCAGCGGCCGTCCGCGATTTTCAGCAGCGCAGCGAGGATACGCTCTAGGTCCGGGATATCGGCGGCGCGGCGCGCATCGTCACCCTTGACGTAAGCCTGCGCACGCTCGGGCGCCACGGCTGCCAGCGAGACAAGCAGGCCTACATCGTGCCCGCTCCGGCGCGCTTGGGCGTAGCCAAACTCGGTCAGGTAAAACCGCAGACGCGGAGCTGCAGTCATCAGATCGGTCAGAATCGCGGGGTCCTTGGTGCTGCACTTTGCGGCCACAAGGTTTGGATGCGCGCCGGTCAGCCGCAGATAGTCGGCGCCGGCGAGGAGGCGCTTGGCGCGCATGAGGTTGTAGTGGTGAAAGCGGCAATCGGGAAAGGCGCCGCAGGTGGCCGCAAAAAACGCGTCGACCTCGGTGTCGTTCAAGGCGCCCCAGGCAGGCAGCGACAACTGGAATCGCCGGCAGCCTAGCGATCGGGCCAGGGCGATGCGCTCGACGATCACAGGCAGCGACAGGGAAATGACGCCGATCATAGGATCGGCCCCATACTCCCGGCTGGCGGTGAGAAAGACACGCGCCACCTGCTCAAACTGGCGGTCGGTGACGGCGTAGCCTTCGCCGGCTGTGCCAAAGATGTAGAGCGAAGGCGTGAGCTTGCGGGTCAGCACCCGCACCTGCTCGACAAAGAGTTGCTCGTCGAATGACCAGTCCTCTCGCCATGGCACAAGCGCGGTGGCGAGGATAGCAGCAGTTTCGCAGGTGGGAGCTGGATTCATGGTGAAGCGCGTTTGCCGGCCGCGGAATGGAAAAGTTCTGTTGGGTGGCTAAGCGTCATATTTCGGGTGGCTTAGGGGTGGTTTTGTCCAAGCAGGGCCTTGGCGCCGCCGATGCGAGCGTCGGCTTCGGGATGGTCCAGGAGGGCAAGGAAAATTTCCACCGCGGTAGGGGGCTCCAGGTGGGTGATGACCGGCGCCAGTTCTAAGGTGGCCACCGCGCGGCCGGGCAACAGGAAAGACGCCAATGCCTCCTCACGCCAACGCCCGGCTTGCGCTGGATCGGCGACCAACCGCAAGGCGGCCGAGAGCAGATAGGGCCGGGCGGGCGAATCGGCCGGCTCTTGGGCGAGCGCTGCAGAAACGGCTGCCCGCGCCCCGGCGCCAGCCGGCTGGATCATGCGCAGGACAAAGGCTGCGCGGAGGCGGGCAATCGCGTCGGTAGCGCGCAAAGCCTCCAACAGCGCTGGTTCTGCGGCGGGATCACCTGCGAGGTGCAACCGCCAATGTCCGAAAGGCCGCGCCGGCTCAGGTGCCGACGCTAGCCAAGTCCGCACTTCCTCCAGTTCGGCACCGGTCGGAACGTCGCCGAGCTTGGTCAGGCTTTCGAGCGCATGGAGCCGGTCAGGTGCATCCCGGTCCATGAAGAGGTCTCGAATCCTCGTGGTCCATGCCGCGCGTTCGGCGGCGTCGGGCGCCGCGTGCACGAGAACCCGCAGCGCGAGCACGCGCACGTAGACGGGATAGGACATCGGGTTCGCGACTAAGAGGTCGGCTCGGACCGGCGCACCCGCGCCAGCCAAAACGAGCGCTTCCCCTGCTCGCATCCGGGTGTAATCATTTTCATGCGCCCAGGCATGGTGTAGGGTAGCCAGCGCCCGGTCGTGGGTAGGCGATCCGTTTAGGACCGGCGGCAGAAGACCAAGGGTGAGCAGCCCGGGTGCCAGTAAACCGAGGCGGGCAATACGCGTAATCGTAGGGGTAGGCATGTTGAATCTGGTTGGAATGGAAGCGGGACTGTGTGTTCAGCCCCACTTCTCCAGATAATACTTCAATTTTTTCTCGTCCACCGCCACCCCGAGGCCGGGGCGGGTCGGCACGGTCACGTGTCCGTCGGAAATCTGGAGCGGCTCCACCAACAGGTCGTCGCGGAAGGGATTTTCGACGTGGTCGAGTTCCAGCAGTGGCGGCTCGGTGCTTCGGCCCCACGAGGCGTCAGGTAAGAGCGAGATGAGATGAGTGGAGGCTGCGATCACGAGACCGCCAGCCCAGCAGTGCGGCATGCATTGCACACCCCAGAGCCGCGCCATTTCAGCGATGAAGAGAACCTCGCCGATGCCGCCGGCGAGGGCGACGTCGGGCTGCGCAATGTCCATGATACCGCGGCCCAGCGCTTCTTTAAATCGTGCACGCGAGGTCAGGCCTTCGCAGGCAGCGATGGGGATGTCGAGCGCGGCGACGAGTTTTTCGTAGCCGGCGTAGTCGGGGGCGCTCTGTGGCAACGGTTCCTCCCACCAGTAATAATCCAACTCTTCCAACGCGCGGCCCATCTTGATAGCGCCACCGAGTGCGTAGGCCCCGTTGCCGTCGGCCATGAGTTTCACCTCGGGGCCGACGGCGCGGCGAACAGCCTTCGCCGCGGCGAGGTCTCGAGCGTGGGGCTGGCCACCGAGGCGCATCTTCATCGCCCGGAAGCCAGCCGCATAAAGTTGCTCGGCTTCGTGCGGGTAATACTCGGCCGGATCTTCGCCTTCGATGTAGTTCATCGCGGAAGCGTAGGCCTGCACGCGCGGACGCAGACGGCCGCCATAGAGTTCGGCGATGGGCATGTTAAGGATCTGCCCACGGAGGTCGTCGAGCGCGATTTCGACGCCGCCAATGGCCATGCCATTGCCAAAGCTCTGACCCCAGAGCTGCCGCGAAAGCACCCGGCGATCGCAAGGGTCGCGACCACACAGCAGCGGCGCACAGTGCGCGTCGATGATTGCCTTCACGCCGGGCAGCGCGACTGTCTCGCCCCAGCCTACCAAACCTTCGTCGGTGGCGATGCGAATGATAAGAGTCGTGCGCGTGCGGTAGTAAAAGTTCGATGGCCCGGTAGGCCGGGTCATCGGGTGGTTGAGCAGGTAGGTATCGAGGGTGATGATTTTCATAAGGAGCGGGGCGGGGGATGATATTGACGAAAAATCAGGTGGCGTGGATCAGGCGTGGAAAGCGCTGCTTGATTCCGTTTTCTCCGGTCAGGCCGATGATATACCGGCCAAGTCGAAGGAAATGACCGCCAGCGAGACCCTCCGGCAGACGGCCGATAATCTCGACGCTGTGATTGGTGGCATCGTATCGGAAAATCTCGGTCTCAAACCGATCGGTGTAGCCGCCGAAGATTAGCAGCCCGCCGGCATCGGCCAGACCGCCGGCCGCCCGCAAGGCCCGGGGCAGACTACCCAGTTGTGTCCAAGCGTCTGCCGCCGGATCGTAGGCGAGGATTTCATCCAAGTTTCTGACCACGTCGTTCTCCGGCGTGCAGCCACCGGCTACCAGAACACGTCCGCCCACAACCCCAACCGAGAGATTGAAACGCGGCGGGCCGGGCATAGGCGAACGGGGTTCCCACCGACCGTCGGGGGCCGCCGCCCACACCGTCGAGGTGGCGGAGGCGAAGTCGGCACCTGTTCCGCTTAATCCGCCAAGCAGGTAGAAATTGCCATCCACCACCGCCACTGACGACGAGCGGCGTGGCGCTGGTAGTGTGAGATTATCCAGCCTGCTCCAATGATTATTGCGCAAGACCCACGTCATCACACCGGCGCCGCCTTCCGCGCCACCGCCAAAAACGTAAAGCGCGCCATCATGAGTCAGCGCCGCCGCATCGCCGTGCGGCCGCGGCAGCGCCGCGCGTGGCATCCACAAGTTGAGCGCGAGGTCGAAGGCATCGACGCGTTCGCTCCAAAACTTCCGGCCGTCGCGCCAGTAGGTGCCGCCGGCGACCAGTAGTTCACCGCCAATGACGCCGACCGCGCAACCCGCGCGGGGCAACGGCGGCGGCGCGAGTTCATTCCAAACATTTAATTCAAGTTCAGGCATGGATAGGAAGGTTGGCCGCGGAGTTCATGCTCCCCGAGGGTTGACGCTCTGTTTTTGGGTGAGAATATTGACGACCCACAGCAATGAGGCACACAGAGCGGCGCCAAAGCCGGCGGCTGTCAGAATTAAATTGAAACCGAACTGCGCGTCTCGCAGGGCTCCGATAACGTAAACGGCCAGACCGCCGCTGACCGCGGCGAACAAATTCAACACGCCCATGGCGGTGGCCCGATAGCGGGAATCCACCACCAAACAGATGATCGGCATCATGTTTGCACCCAGAAACCCCATGGCGAGGCCCCAAAAACTGAGGCTCGCTAAGGTGAAACCAATCATCGGCGACCAACCCGTCAGCCAAAAAGCGGGCACAGCGCACGCGATAGCGATGGCGGGAATGAAAATCCGGGCCCGCGGATGGCGGTGGCTGAGACGATCCGTCCAGTGGCCGCCGGCCAGCAAAGCGACGATTTGCGCGACATACAGAAAACCCAAGACCGAAAACCCGGCCGCGCCCTGCCCTAGGCTAAACTGCTCCCGCATCTGCGTGGGCATCCAGCCGATGATCGTCCAACTGACTGCACCTTGCACGGCGACGCAGGCCATCATAGCATAGAACGCCCCCGGACGAGCGAGGCTGCGCCAAGCATCGACCAACCGGGCAGGTGCCGCGCCCGCGCCCTCCCGATGAGGTTCGCGCAGGGTAAGCCATAGCAAGCCGCCTAGCGCCAAGCTAGGCAGCCCGATGAGCAAATAGGCGTGGCTCCAGCCGGACTCCGCCGCCAGCCACCCCCCCACCCCGCAGAGCGCCGCGCCGGCGATCAAACCGGTCGCGTGCAGGCCGACCGCTAGCGAGCGCGTCGGACCGCGGTGATAATCAACAATTAGCGCTAGTGCTGCCGGGATGTAGCAGGCCTGACTCAGGCCCAGCAGAATCCGCAACACGAGGAACTGCTCGAAGGTGCGCGCGTAAGAGGTCAGCCAGGTGATTATTGACCACGCACAGAGGCTGATGATAACCACGCGCCGCCGGCTGAAACGGTCGGCGACAAACCCCGCGAACGGGCTGGCGAAGGCGTATACCCAGAGAAATCCCGATGTGAGCAGCCCGAATTGCGCGTCGCTCATGGGAATCTCCTCAAGAATCGAGCCGCGCATGGTGGTGAGCATCATGCGCGTGAGATAGTTGGAACCTCCCACCAGCCACAGCACGGCCACGGCCGCCCAAGCCGCCGTGAGCAGCGGCCGGCCAGTGGATTGCGGATTTTGGCTGGGGTTGGGCGTGGTCATAACGAGTGCGCGCTCAATAGCCGAGCCGCTTGTTAGTCTGGTTGTGCAACGGCCGGCCGGCGTGGAAGCGACGCAGATTTTCGGTGAAAAGCTCCAGCAACGCTGGCCAGAAGCCCTCAAACGCCCCAGCCATGTGCGGCGTCATGATCAGGTTGGGCGTGTCGTAGAAGAAGTGTCCCGACGGTGGCGGCTCTTGCTCGAAACAATCCACCGCCGCACCCGCGAGCTTGCCATCGGCGAGGGCGTCCGCCAGAGCGCGTTCCCGCACAATGCCGCCGCGCGAAATGATGATCACGCGGCCGCCGGGTTTCATAAGCTCGAGTTCGGCGCGCCCGACCATACCCGCCGTCCGCGGGGTGTAGGGAGCTGCCACGACCAGCACATCGCACTCGCGCATCATGGCGGGTAGTTCTGCCGGCTGGAACCAGCGATCTGGGAGCGCACCCGCGGGGTCACCCGTGCCGGGCCAGTAGTTATAGCCGTCATCCCGCCGCGGCCCGGGATCGAGTGCGACGATGCGTAAGCCCAAGGCGTGCAACTGTCTCGCGCACTCCCGGCCGATGCTCCCGTAGCCGAGAATCCCCGCCGTCTTGCTACGTAACACTGAGCCCCGGAGTTCCCAACGCGCGGCCGGCCAGTGCCGGGATTTTTGAATCTCACCGAGTTGCGGCAGGCAGTGCGCCAGCATCAAGAGGTTGCCCGTGACAAACTGCGCGATCGGCACCCCGTGCAAGCCGCTCGCGGAAGTCACCAGAATATCGCTGTCGGCGATCGCGGTGTTTGTCACTTGGTTCGCCCCGGCCGACACCAATTGAATCCACTTGAGCCGTGGACAAGCCCGCAGGTCACGCGGAACATCCAGATCGGTGACGAGGATCGTTACATCACCGAGATCAGGCTCGGCACCGGCCTCGCAGCCGAAAGCCTCAACGATCTCGACTCCGGGATGCGCTTCCCGCAAGGCGCACATCTCGGCAACGGTAGGATGATACGACACATCCTTGCGGAAGAGAATTTTGGCGGGTGGGCTGATGGCATTCATGGGAAATCAACGCAGATCAATGACGCGACCGGACTGGCTCGAGGTCAGCATCGCCAGACAGGCGGCCAGACCGGCGCGGCCATCCGCGCCAGTGGCGACGTGCGATGGTTTGCCGTGGATCCCATCGATAAAAGATTGGATTTGATTCTGAAACGCCAACATCCGGCCGATCTTGTAGGCGGACTCTGGATCGTCGGCCATGACCGGTGGCTGGGTGGATACGAGGCGCCAGCCCTGCTCCCGATCAGTCAGGTGCATGTCGCCAAAGCCGTCCATATTCACGCTGCCGCGATCCCCGCAGATCATGAGCCGAGCCATTTCACCATTAAAATCTCCGTGAGAGGCAATGGTCGTATGGACGGAGCAGATCGCGCCGTTAGAATACTCCATGATGCCGACCGTGGTGTCCTCGATGGGGCGGCCCGGTGTGTAGGTGCGGCTGAAACCGGCCACGCGGATGACTTCGGCGCCGGTCACCCAACGCATCGCATCGACTCCGTGCGGCAGGCCATCGATCACAAAGCCGACGGTTTCCGGCTGGTTGACCCAACCCGTCTTGTTGCCGCCGAAGTTACCAGCGTTAACCAGTTGGCGGATCATTGAGAAATGCATGCTTTGCACCTTGCCGAGCGTACCTTCCTGAATCAACTGGCGCAGCTTCGGCAGGTTGATGCGAAACCGGAGGTTGTGGGCTACTGCGGTAATCAGACCCCGCTTGGCGGCGGCGGCCAGCATAAGATCGCAGTCCTCCAGCTTGGTGGCCATCGGCTTTTCGATGAGCACATGTTTGCCGCCCTCGAGGGCTAGCATGACTTCCTTCACGTGGCATTGATGCGGGGTTGTCACGACGATTGCGTCGATGTCCCTCCGCTTCATGAGGCCCTCCAGCGTGGGCTCATATGCGGCGCCGCAGCGGGCGGCCAGCCCCTCGGCGCGCGTGCCGCCCCAAATGGCGACCAGCTCCGCGGTCGTGCTAAGGTGCTTGATGGCCTCGGCGTGGGTGCGTCCCATGTAGCCGGAGCCGGTGATGCCAAAACGAATTTTTTTCATGATTTTTTGGGTTGGTAGTTAAGAATAAAAATGAACTCGGTTACGCGGATTCAGGCGCGCAGCAGCCAGATCAGGCCCGGCCAAGGCAAGAGCGCGACCCCGCCATACGCGGCCAGGACCCGGCCAGGCTTGCCACGCGTCGGCAACAGACTGAAGAGCGGACCGGCGACGACCGTCGTCGCAAGCGCCACCGGCGAAATCCACTGAAAGCTCAACTGCTCGCCGCCGATGATCACATCCCAGTAAGCCACCAACGCGGCGGCCGCAACGCTGTAGCAAAGGCCGAGCACAGCGCCGAAGGGCGTCGCGAACGGAATACAGAAGGCCAGGAAAAAGAGCCCGAAGAGTGGACAGAAAAACAGATTCAGAGTCTTGTTTCCAACTTCCATCAGATTGCCCGGCACCGCGCCCACCGCGCCGCTCCCGGCGATGGCAACCAAACCGAGCCCGAAGGCCAGCCACCGCACCTCCCTCAATTGGTCAGCCTCTGAAGTCGATCGGTCCGGCCGCAGATGATCGACAAAGTCCCGGCTGATGACGGTGACCGTGGAATTAATCCCGGAACTCAGACTCGACATCGCCGCCGCGAGGACACCGGCGATCAGCACGCCAGGCAAGCCGGGCGGAAGGAAGTGGCTGATGAAGTGGGGAAATATCGCGTCACCGTGGCGGCTTAGTGTAAGGTGCGGTGGCAACGCGCCGGGCGTTTTCTGATAAAAGCCGAGCAAAGCTAGCCCCAGTAGGCAAAGCGTGGCCGAAACCAACGCGCCTACCACACTCTTGTGCCAGAAGGAACGGCGGGCCGCGGCCACATCCCGCATAGTCTGGTAACGCTGGACGGCCATCTGGTCGGAGGACATGAGGCAAATCCAGAGGATGATGCTGCCCACAAAGGTGCCCACCATAGTCACCCGGACCCGCGGATTTGGGCTGAAAAACGGCTGCTCGACCCAATGCTCAACCGGTGCACTGGGCCACCACTCACCCACCCCGCCCATGAACCAAGTGATGTAGACAATGGTGGCCACGGCGCCTAGTAACAGGACAAAGAACTGTAGCACATCAGTCAGAATCACACCTTCTATGCCGCCCGCGAGCGTGTAGATCGTGGTCACGACGCCGGTGATGATGCAAATGGGCATCACCCAGCCCGGATCGAGGCCTAGAGCGGTCACGAGCACCAGCGAAGTCGTGTAAAGCATTAGCGCCATCCAAACAACGCGGGTAATGATGAAGACGCCCGAACCCAGCAGGCGCACGCGCCGCCCCAGCCTCGCCTCCAGTAGTTCATAGGCGCTGGTCACCCTCATCCGCATGATCACCGGAATGATGCCATAAGCGACAATCAGGTAGACAAAAGGAACCGTCGCCAGATTGATCGCTATGATCACGGGGCCGTTCTGCACGATTTCCCCCGGCGAACCGAAGTAGCTCAGGGTGCTGTAGAGCGTGGCGAATAGTGAGATACCGACCAGCAGCGGCGACAGACGGCGTCCGCCCACGAAATAGGCTGCCGTGGAGGTCTGTCGCCGGGAGTAGTAATACCCGATCCCTAGCAAGGTGGCGGCGTAAATCGCCAACACCAGCCAATCAATCCCGCCGAAACCGCGCGGCGCAGTGGCGAGCAGCAACGGGATTGGAACAACCGTGAACATCGGCGCGGTCTTAGGCGGGAATTACCGCCCGATTTTGTTGCGACGACGCTAGCATGGCCAGGCACGCCGTCACACCCGCCCGGCCGTCGGCGCCGCTCGCGGTCCGCATAGGCCCTCCGTGGATTCCGTCGATGAACGACCGGAGCTGATCTCGAAACGCCTGCATTCGCCCACCCTTGAAGGCCTCGTCAGGATCATCGGGCAGCACTGGCGGCTGCGTGGTCACCAGTCGCCAACCGCGCGCCCGATCCGTCAGGTGCAGGTCGCCAAACGTGTCCAGATCAAGGCTTCCCGCGCTGCCGATGAGCTGCAGCCGGGCCATCTCGCCTGGAAATTCGCCGTGTGCGGCTGTGGTTGTGTGAACCGAACAGACGGCCCCGTTAGAAAATTCCATGATGCCCACGGTGGTGTCCTCGTTACCCCGCCCCGGTGTGTATGTCCGTGAGAAGCCGAGCGCTCGGGTTACCTCCGCGCCCGTCGCCCAACGGATCGCGTCGATGCCATGCGTCAGCCCGCCGAGGACGAAGCCGATGGATTCGGGCTGGCTGACCCAGCCAAGCTTGTTGCCGCCAAAATTCCCCATGCTGGCCAGTTGCCGAATCATTGAATAGTGCAGGCTTTGCACGCGCCCGATCGCACCGGCCGCAATCAGCTCCCGGGCCCGGGGCAGGTTGTTGCGAAACCGCAGGTTGTAAGCAACTCCGATAGTGGAGCCGCGCCGCGCCGCGGCGGCGATTATGCGATCGCAGTCCTCCACCGAGGTGGCCATCGGCTTTTCGATCAGGACATGCTTGCCGGATTCCAGCGCCAAGATTGTTTCCCTCGCGTGCAGGTGATGCGGCGTGGTCACGACAACCGCATCGATATCGCGCCGGGCCATGAGCGTCTCCAGCGAAGGTTCATTGGTCACCCCTAAATGTGCGGCGAGGCCAGCGGCGCGGCTGCCGCCCCACAGGGCAACAAGATCCGCCACCTCGCCCAGTTGCCGGATGGCCTCGCCGTGCGTGCGGGCCATGTAGCCGGAGCCGGTGATGCCAAAACGAATTTTTCTCATTATTTTTTGGATTGGGAGTGAGAGGGAACTCGGTTGGGCGGATTCAGGCGCGCAGCAGCCAGATCAGGCCCGGCCAGGGCAAGAGCGCGACCCCGCCATACGCGGCCAGGACCCGGCCAGGCTTGCCACGCGTCGGCAACAAGCTGAAGAGCCAGCCCGCCAGGATCGAAACGCCCAGCGCGGCGGGCGCGATCCATTGAAAACTGATCGGCGGTCCGCCGGTGAAGAGATCCCAATAGCCCACGAGCAGCGCCGTCGTGAAACTGTAAAACGCCCCCAAGATTGCGCCGAACGGTGTGGCCCTGGGCACCTTGAGCGCGAGAAAGAAGATACCAAACAACGGACAAAGAAAGAGGTTCACCATCTTGCCCCCCAGCTCCACCAGATTGCCCGGCACGAGATCGGCGACCAGACTGGCCGCGATGCCCGAGACGCCGACCACCATCGCCAGCAAGCGCGCATGGCGCACCCGGGTCGATTCCAAGCGCGCGGGATCCGGTGCCAAGGTCTCGACAAAATCCTTCGTCAAGACTGTGGCGCTGGAGTTGATCACCGAGCTCAGGCTCGACATCGCCGCCGCCAACAGGCCTGAAACCACCAAGCCTGGCAAGCCGGTCGGCAGGAAGTGACCGACAAAGTGCGGGAAAAACGCGTCGCCATTTTTGGCCAGCGTCAGATGCGCGGGCACCAACTGCGAGTGGCTTTGATAGTAGCCCAGCACGGCGAAACCCACCAGACCCAGCACCACAACGACGGAACCGGCGGCGACACAGTTGTGCAGCAGCGCGCGGCGCGCGGCACGGGCATCCCGGGTGCTCAGGTAGCGCTGGATCGCCATCTGATCCGAGCCGGAGGTGCAGACCCACCAGATAATGGTCCCCACGAAAGTGCCCACCATGGTCACCCGCACCTCGGGATCGAAGCTGAAAAAAGGCTGTGGCGCCCAGTGGGCGGCCCATGCCGAAGGCCACCAAGCACCGCCCCCTCCCATCAGGACCGAGATGCAAACCACCGTTGCAATGGCACCGATGAGCAAGATGAAAAACTGCACAACGTCGGTGACGACCACTGCCGCGTATCCGCCGATTAGCGAATAAGTCGTCGTGACGATCCCGGTGATTACCGAAATCAGCGGAATCCAGACCGGGTCCCATCCCATGACTGTCACCAAAATCAACGACGTTGTGTAGAGCATCAGTCCCATCCAGACAAACCGGGTGAGCAGGAAAGCACAGGAGGTGGCCAGCCGCACCCGCAGGCCGAGGCGCTCCTCCAGCAACTCATAGGCGCTGGTGACCTTTAACCGCATGATCTGCGGGATAACGAGATAACCAACGACGAAGTAGACCACCGGAAACGCGACGAAAGTCGCCGCCAGATAGATCGGTCCGTTTTGCACCACTTCCCCCGGCAGGCCCAGATAGGTCAGGGTGCTACAGATTGTAGCATAGAGTGAAATACCGACGAGAAACGGCGACATGTTGCGACCGCCCATAAAATAATTCTCCGTCGTCTTCTGACGGCGCGAATGATGGATGCCGATCATCACCAGCAGCGCAGCGACCGCCACCAGCACCACCCAGTCGATCGCGCCCAGACCCCGCGCCGCACCCTCCCCGATCTCGGCAGCGCAAGCCGGCGCGGGCAGGGAAAACGCCACCCAGCACACGGTGGCCAAGCCTCTCAGCCAAAACGGTGCGTGCGAACTAACAGGGCGGTATATTTTCATTTCCAGATAACCTTGCGGTCGATGGCAGTGATTGTCGGACAACCCGTCAGCGCCATGGCCATCCACAACTCCTGACGCAGCAGTTTGAGCACATGCGCTACCCCCTCGGCGCCGCCGCTGGCCAGCCCGTAGACATAGGGCCGGCCGATCAACACGGCCGTGGCGCCCAAAGCGAGGGCCTTGAGGACATCGGTGCCACGGCGTATGCCGCCATCCACCAGGACCGGCGCCCTGCCCGCGACAGCATCCACCACGCGCGGTAGTGCTTCAATGCTGGCCGGCTGCGTGTCGAGGCAGCGTGCGCCGTGGTTGGAAACAATGATACCATCAGCGCCGGCCTGAAGACCGATAATGGCGTCCGCCGGGTTCATCACGCCCTTGAGCAAGAGCGGCACCCGCGTGAAGGAACGCAACCACTCAATGTCCCTCCAGAGGAGATTGGCCGGCTCCACACGGTCCAGCGTCGGAGCCGGGATGCGTTCGCGGATGCCGACATAATGAGGATGGTGGACCCCCGGCGGTAATTTGACGGGCGTCCGCATCTGCCGGTTACGCGGGCCGTCGAGCGGACTGTCTACTGTCACGCACAGTGCTTTCACCCCGGCGGCCTGCACACGTTCGACCAAGGCCTTGCTGTGCGCGCGATCCTTGGAGACATAGAGTTGGAACCACACGGGCGCACTCGCGACAGCCATCACTTCCTCGATGGCGACATTGGAACCCGCGCTGAGCACCATGGTCGCACCGAAAACGCCGGCTCCGCGCGCGGTGGCAAGTTCCCCCTCGGGATGGGAGAGCATCTGGCTGGCGGTTGGTGCCAGCAGGATAGGCGTTGGCATTTTTTGCCCGAGTAGGGTGGTGGCGCAATCCAAACCGGCCAGATCCCGAAGCACGCTTTGCTGGAGGCGGATCTCGTGATACTTTTCACGATTCCAGCGCAGGGTAAGCTCGTCGGCGGCGCCGCTCGCCACAAATTCATAGACGGCAGCCGGCAGCACCGTGCGGGCGTAAGCCTCCACGTCATCCAAGTTCAGGAGATCGGCCAGCACCAACGGGGACAATGGCGCAGCGGCGGGTTTCGTCTCGGGCAAGATCCGTTTCGTCTCACCGGTGGCATTGAGTGCGCCCAATGCGACTCCGCCAGCACCCAGCGTCGTGATAAATTTTTTGCGGGTCATGGGAGATTTCATTGTAGCGTTTTGAGGTAGGCCAGCAGCTCACGCCGTTGGTCGCTGTCGGGTAATCCGGGATAGGGCATGGTGTTGCCGGGCACGGCCGTCTGGGGATCGGCGATGAACCGGTCCAGTGTGGCCTGATCCCAAACGATGCCGGAACGCCGGAGTGCGCCACTGTAACGAAAGCCGGGCGCGGTGGCGGCCCGCCGGCCGAAGACGCCGCGTAAATCGGGTCCGAGCGCCGTGGTGCCGCCGGGGTCGTGACAGGCGGCGCACGCGCTATAGTGCAGTTCGCCGCGTGCGGCCAGGCCCGGATCAGGGGTGTTTGCCGGCAGTGAGGCGGCGAGGAGCAGGACTGCGAGAGGGAGCTTCATACGAGGAATCAGGCGAGGCGGCCTGGTTGGGCGAGGTAACGCGCAAGATCGTCACCGAGCCGGAGGGCCAGCGCGCCGACCGGTCCGGTGGGATTGTGGCCCCCATTGTGAGCGAAGACCGACGCGCCCACAACGAAGAGATTCTCGGCCTCCCAGTGTTGCAGGCGCGGTGACACGACGCTGGTGGCGGGATCGCCGCCCATTATCGTGCCACCGGTGATGTGGCTGCCTTGGTAGGCGCGAGTGTCAAACTGGCCACTGCGACCCGCCGCAGCGCCGATAATCGTGGCGCCCATGGCGCGGGCGATACGCAGCGACTGCTCAACCAGAAAGGCGGAGACGCGGCGCTCGTTCTCTCGAAAATCGAAGTTCAGCCGGACGAGGGGCTGGCCGTAGGCGTCGGTGTAGTCGGGGTCGAGTTCGAGGTAGTTTTCTCGATGCGGGTAGCAACTGCCCTGCGCGCCAATCGCGCAGTTGTGCGCATACCAGTCGGCGTTGGCGCGTTTCCACGCCGTGCCCCAGCGCGGGGTGCCGGGCGGCGTGCGGCGCGCCGTGATCGGCCGGCCCGAACTCATGCCCACGCCGATGTAGCCGCCCCCGAGGAAGCCGAGACCGGTGTGGTCGAAGTTGTCGTCGTTGAACTCATCAATGACCGTCGTGCTGGCGCCAGCGGCCAGGAAGGGATTGAGCCAGCGGTCGCGAAAGAAAAGCGGCACGCCGGAGTTGGCCTGAAAACAAAAGTTCCGTCCCACGACGCCTTCGCCGCTGACAGGATCGTATGCCCGGCCAAGGCCGGCGAGGAGCAGCAGGCGGGTGTTGGTGAGCGTGAACGCAGCCAACACCACAACATCGGCCGGTTGGAAACACTCTTCGCCGGTGGTCAGGTCGAGATAGCGCACTCCTCGCGCGCGGCCAACGGTAGGGTCGTGCTCAATCCCCAGCACATGCGCGTGGGGGCGCAGGGTGAAGCCCTTTTGCCGCCTCAGCCACGGATAGAGCAGCAACTCCGGTGAACCCTTGGCGTTGGCTTCGCAGAGGAAGCGGTCGCAGTGGCCACAATACTGGCAGGAGCCGAGCCTCATGCCGTCGGGATTGACGTAGGGATCAGGGGAATTCGCCGCAGGCGAGGGAAAGGGCCGGTGTCCAAACTCGCGCGCAACCGTCTCGGCGAAAATCCGGCCGGCTTCGGTGATCTCGAGCGGGCGCTGGGGAAACTCGTGTTGCCGGGGCGCTTCAAAGGGATTGCCGCCCGGCCTCAGTTCCCCGCGGAGATTGCCCGCCTGGCCGGCGATGCCGAAGAGTCGTTCGAAGAGATCGTAGTAGGGCTCGAGTTCGTCGTAGCTTACCCCCCAGTCTTGGATCGGCATGTCTGGCGGGATGGCCTGAGGGCCGTAGCGGCCCGTGAAACGGGTGCGCAAGGCCAGATTGTAATCGGTCCAGCGAAAGCACTGGCCGTTCCAATGGTTGCCCGCTCCTCCCACGCCAGTGCCGGGCAGGAAAGCAGCCAGTCGCCGCATCGGGCGGGCCAGTTCGTGGCGCGAGCGCCGGTGCGTGCAGGTCTCCACCGCCGCGTCTTGCATCAGTCCACCGCGCACGGCCCAGCGCAATTCATCGCGCTGCGTCGGCAGCCGTGACTCGGCCCCGGGCCCAAGATCCGCGCCGCGCTCCAGCACAACGGTCTCGACGCCGTCGCGCGCAAGCTGACGGGCAACGAGCCCGGCCGCCAGACCACCCCCGACGATCACAACGGCGCAGTGGGGCATCTTCTTCACGGCGGAAAGGGTCAGGCAAAATCCTGCATGGATCGTGGAGTGTGCGCGGCGGGATGCGGCCGGCCGCGATAAGTGACCATATCGCGGCCATAAGTGGCGGGCAGACCGGGATAGCCCAGCAGGCGCCAAAAGACCTTGTCACGGTTTCCGCCGTAGACCGGATCGGAAAAGCATGCCTGGGTGAACAGCGGATAGAAGAGTTCGTTGAACCAAGCTCCGAGGGAAAACTCCCCGGTCTCATCCCACCGGTTGGTAGAGATTTCGAGCAGGCACGACTCCTTGGCATTGGCATCAAGTCGCGCGAACACAGCTCCCAAACGTCGTTGGCAATTTTGATCCAAGGCACGGCACCCGGACTTGAAATACTGGGCCGGGGTCATCGACAACTGATACCCATCTTCGGGGAGTCCGGGACGGAACGGTCCACGCAGATAGAGCCGGTCGCCGTGACCGTAAGCGCCCGCGAGCTCCCGGTCGATAAACACAGCCAGTCCGCAATCCACGCCGCCCGGCGTGAGCTCATCCCGTGGACACATGTGCTCGACCATGGCCTCCACGCAATCGGCCTCCTCGGGGCCAAATGACAGATAAACCGTATCGGCTGGACCAGGCGCGGACGGGTAAATGGTGGGCAAGTCCTGTGCGACTTGGCCCGCGACTTCACCCGCCGCGCACCACAGGGCGGCGGCACCGGCCGCCTGTCGGAGAAAGAGCCGCCGGCCGGTGCCCGGTAGCCCGCTAGCGCAGGAGTCTGTGGCTGCGTTCATGGGTGCTGGACTGCATTTAAGGTTACGACCGTGCCAAGCTAGTCCGCCGGTTCTCGCGCCGTGAGGAACTCGCGGCACGCGAACCGGCGGAAGCTAACTCGCGCGAACTAAAACTTGTAGGTCGCTTGGAACGTGAAGCTGCGCCCGATGTTTGTCTCCAGCAGTGTGGCCGAGTTGATGGCCTGCGGGACAAGCCCGTCGAAGACATTGTCCAGCTCAAGCTTGAACGCCCAATTCCGGTTGAGGGAGTAGTTGGCGAAAATCTTTATGCTGGGATCCGAATCATTCGTGATCTGGGCTGGTTTACCGACATAGGTAAGCGCACCAGTGCCTGTCACGCGTCCGGTGGTATGATAACCGCCGGCACCGATGGAGAGACCTTGGGCACCGCCATCGCGAAACGTATATTTTCCGACCACGCCAATCGTGGACGTGTAAGAATCCTCGACGGGAAGATTGTTCTGATCCTTCACATCGCCGGAATAGAAATTAGCGATCAGCTCAAAGTCTTTACCCACTCCGAGCGTGATTTCGCCATCAAAACCCTTGGCGCGGGTTTTACCGATCAAAATATTGAAAGTGCGACCGTCGGGCCGAACACCGCCAAAGACGGCCAGACCGGTGGTCTCAAGATCGAAGTAGGAGATGGTCGCGTTTAACTTGCCGTCGAGCAAAACGACCTTCATACCAATTTCTTTGCCCTCACCAGATGCGCCCGGCACTGATGTGCCGTCTTCCAGAATGGCTGTGGGACTGGGGGGCAACTGATTGTCGGCGGTCATTGCGTAGAACACCAACCTCTTGTCCAAGAATTGGGCCACGACACCCAAGCGATGGAGGCTGGTGCTGACTTTCGCCATGGTGGCAGTGTTGACGGTGTAATTCGCAAGGTTGCTGGTCTCGTCCTTAAATTGAGACAAGCCGCCAACGAGGAGGAGGTGGTCCTTGATGACCTCGACGTTATGCTGGTAGTAGAAGTTCGAGAACTCGCTTCGGACGCGATTGCCGGGGTTGGCCGGCGGGATATATGAGCCGATTGGTAGCACGGGCAGCGTGTTGATGCTGGGGTTGTCGATCGGGCGCACATTGAAGCGGACGCCCGGACCGCCAAAGTTGTCGTTGGCCCAGAGTTTGTTCTTCGCTTTTTGGATGGTGATGTTCAAACCGAACGAACTCTGGTGCTGCATGCCACCCAATTCATAACGCCCGTTGTTATCCAGCGAGATGGCGGCGTTTTCGAGCAACAGGTCGTTGCGCCGGTTGAAGAAACTGATGGTGCGAGCATCCCAGTTCACTCCGCCCGTGGGCAACACCACGCTGCCCACGCGGTGCATTTCATTCCAGTCCAGACCCAGACGGGTCTCCCAATTGCGGGAGAACTGGTGCACGACATTTCCTCGAACCCCGTTGTGCGTATGTGTCTCCGAGGCTCCCGGTGGGAGAAACAAACTATTCTTGCGTCCACCTCCCGTGAAAATTTTTCCATTGGGCTGAAGGACAGCCGTGGGATTCGAGGGACGGGTGATCTCTTGATAGTCATAGGCCAACATGACACTAGTCCGGTCATAATCCCACTGAATCGTAGGGTGAAACATCGTCCGATCTTCCTTCGTGTTGGTGAAATATGCATCACCGCGGCTAAACCCACCAATCAGACGGTAATTGAGCTGACCTTCTCCGACCTTGCCAATCGGCCCGGTCGAGTCGCCCACCAGCCGATAGAGGCCATAATCGGTCACTCGCGTCGTAAGAGAGTTCATGGACTTGGCCTGGGGGCGCCGGGTGGTCTTATTGATAACACCTGTGAGCTGTGAGTTGGGATACAATAAAGCCGCCGGCCCGCGGATAATTTCAATCGAGTCGACAAATACATTATCCATGTAGACTGTGCGCGAAATCAGGCCGTCCACGACCGGATAGGTCGAGAAGGCGTTACTACCGCGCAATTGGAACAGTTCGCCGCCAAACTTGGGCACGCCGCCCACGTAGGTCAGCAGCTTGGCAAGATCGTATTCGCCGATGTCGTCGATCAAATCCCGGGTGACCACCGTAATCGCCTGCGGGATGTCCACCATATCTTGGCGTGTCTTGAAGGGCGTTGCGGTGTTGGCTAAGTAGCCTTGGTCTTGACTGGAGACGACGCGGTATACCGACAACTGGACCACATCGTCCTTATCATCAGCGGCCGTGGCCGGATTGTTGGCAGGAGCGAGCTGGGCTTGGACAGAAAGCGCCACGACAAGCGTGAGCGCGTAGATGCTGGACCTAATTTTCACCGGTCCGAATGGTGTGTTGGTTGTGCACATGGTCTGAGGGGGAAATAAAGAAAATGTAACCATATGAAGTAATAACTATCTTTGTATCCAAAGATATTCAACTGGACATCTCTGTCAATTGTTTTCACTTGTCACTCGAAGTAGGTCAGTTCGGATTGAATATTTTCACCGACGCAGGCACCGGCTTCCCGGCGGTGCCATTTTCGGGTAAAGCCAGTTCAGATGGTATAGAGCATCTCTTCCTGGCTGAGTTCCCGGGCCAACACGCGAGATTCTGCCCGTGACATTAGGCGCACGCTTTTGTCGATGATACTCTGAATATGCTCGCCCATGGCATGCTTGGCCGCGGCGCTGTCTCCTGCAGAGATCGCCCTGAAAATACTTTCGTGCTCGGCCATCACACTCGCCCGGTTGGCATCCATGGTGGCTTTCGCCTCCGTCCGGGCGCCCTGACTCATGGCCGCGGGGCCGGATACAACGCGATTGATCAGGTGCAACCTGTGTATCTCCTTTTTCATCAAATCGTTCTTAGCGGCTGTCATGATCGCGACATGAAAACGAACATCTTCACGAATCAGCGCTGAAATCACATCATCATCCTCTCGATCGGCTTCCCTCAGCTTGGCCGAAAGTGGGTGCATGGCCTGTAGGGCATACTCCATTTCAGCCAAGTCTTCTTGCGATCGAGAAATCGCAGCAAGACCAGCCGCGTGCGATTCCAAGGCGACGCGCATTTCGCAGATCTCGCGAAACTCTTTCAGGTTAACCTGCTTAACGCTGGCACCAAGCCGCGGTCGAATGCTAACCAAACCATCCACTTCCAACTGCCTCAGCGCATCGCGCACCGGCGTGCGACTCACCCCAATCTCCTTGGATAACTCCTCGGTAATTAGCGAGGCTCCCGGCAAGTAATCACCATTCAATATACGGCGACGAATATGGTTGTAGGCGAGATCTGAGTTGACATTTTTCATCTAAGAAAATTGAATATTTTAGTATACATTTACTCAAGAAAAATTTATCCCGGTGTAACCCTATCGGGTCCGCTTATTTTCCGATCAGTCAATCAAGTTAAATGCATCAAGTCCTCGTCGTCGGCTGCGGCAGCATTGGCGAGCGCCATTTGCGGTGTTTTCAGAAGACCGGCCGCGCGCAGGTGGCGGCCTGCGAGAGCGCGCCCGCGCTGCGCGATACGATCGCGGCCCGTTACGGCGTAACCGTCCACGCCGACTACACCGCGGCGCTGCGCGCTCCCTGCGATGCCGTCGTGATCTGCACGCCCGCCCATCTGCATGTGCCGCTCGCCCTTCAGGCTTTCACCGCGGGAAAGCATGTGCTCATCGAGAAGCCGTTGTCCCAGTCGCTGGAAAACGTGGACAAGCTCCTGCAGGCCCACACCGCCTCGGGCCGGCAGGCCGCGGTGGCCTACGTTTATCATGTCTTCCCGGTGCTCGGCGCCGCCCGCGATTTCCTGCGCCGCGGCGAACTTGGCGCGGTCAAGCACGTCGTGCTCAGCAGCGGCCAGCATTTTCCCACCTGCCGGCCCGCCCATACCGTGCCCTACGCGCAGACCTATTACCGCGACCGTAAAACCGGCGGCGGGGCCATCCAAGACGCGCTCACCCACCTCGCCAACTGGATCGAGAGCATGATCGGCCCGACCGACAGCCTTATCTGCGACTGCGCCCACCAGGTGCTCGCCGATGTCACGGTCGAGGACACGGTCAACCTGAGCGCGCGCCACGGCGACATCCTCGTGAACTACACGCTCAACCAGTTTCAGGCGCCCAACGAAAATTTCATCCAGTTCAACGCTGTCGCCGGCAGCCTGCGCATCGAGCTCCACCGGCAGCGCTGGGGCGTCTGCCGGCACGGCGAGGCGGACTGGACCTGGCACGAAGCGCCCGTGGCGGAGCGGGACGCGCATTTCATCGCACAGGCCAACGCCTTCCTCGACCAGATCGAGGGCCGGCCCGCCCGGCTCTGCTCGCTCGCCGCCGCCGCCCAGACGCTGCGCTTCAACCTCGCCGCCCTGGCCTCCGCCGATGCCGGCGGCGCGCGCGTGCGGTGCGCCGATCTCCATGCCTGAGCAACCCCTGCGTCTCGCCATGCTCGGGATGATCCCGGGCAACGGCCACCCGTTCTCATGGTCGGCGATCATCAACGGCTACGATCCGGCGGCACTGGCGCAGTGCCCCTACCCGGGCATCACCAAATACATGGGCGCCCACGCACCGGAGACCGTCGGCATCCCCGGCGCCCGCGTCACGCACGTCTGGACGGACAACCCCACCGAGGCCCCGCTCGTCGCCGCCACGGCGAAGATCCCCCATATCGTCCAAAAGCCCGAGGCGGTGATCGGCCACGTGGACGCCGTGTTCATCGCAACCGACGACGGCTTCGACCATGTCCGCCGGGCGCGGCCCTTTGTCGAGGCCGGTCTGCCGGTCTTTGTGGACAAGCCGCTCGCAACGAGCATCGGGGAATTGCGCACCTTCATCACATGGAAAAAGGCCGGCGCGCGCCTGCTCTCCTCCAGCGGCATGCGCTACGCGCCCGAGCTCGATCCGTATCTCGACGGCGCGGGAGGCCTCGGTGAATTGCGCTGGATTTCGAGCACCACGGCCAAGGCGTGGGAGAACTACGGCATCCACGCACTGGAGCCCGTCTTCCGGATCCTTGGTCCCGGTTTCACCTCGATTCGCCTCGAGACCGCGCCCGGTCTTGAGGTCGCGCACCTCGTGCACCGGTCCGGCACCCAGGTCACGCTGCCTGTCATTTACGACGGCGGCGCCACCTTCGGCGCCATTCAACTGTGCGGCACCGCCGGTCTGGCCACGATCCGCTGCACCGACACCTACACGACCTTCCGCCGGCAGTTGGTCGCCTTCATCGAATTTCTGCGCACGGGCCGCTCCGCCTATCCCTTCAGCGACACCGTCGAGCTGATGGCCGTCATCATCGGCGGCCTGCGCAGCCGCGCGGAAGGCTCGCGTCGCGTCGAGATCGCCGAAATCCTCTCCGCACTTTCCCCATGAAACTCCCACCTAGTCGCATTCTGTCGCTCCTCCGTGAAAGCCGCTTCCCCGCTGTTCTCAAGCTCAACCTAATTGACCCTCGAATCGCAGAAGTCGCGGGAGCAACCGGTGTAGACGCCCTGTGGCTGTGCCAAGAGCATGTGCCAAATGATTGGCTGAATTTAGAAAATATGATCCGAGCCGCACGCATCCACGGCATCGACACGCTCGTGCGCGTATCCCGTGGCGCCTACAGTGACTACATTCGCCCGTTGGAAGCAGGCGCTACCGGCATCATTGTGCCGCATGTGGCGGATGCCGACGAAGCCCGACAGATGGTCGAGTGGACGCGCTTCCATCCCATCGGCAAGCGTGCCCTCGACGGGGGCAACATAGACGGACAATTCTGTCTGGTTCCCCAAGAGGAATACCTTCGCCATAGCAACACCGAGCGCCTGATTGTATTGCAAATCGAGTCTCCGGAGGCGCTGGAGCACGTCGAAGCCATCGCCGCAGTGCCCGGATTCAACGGTTTCCTGTTTGGACCGGGTGACTTCAGCCACCGCATCGGACTCACCGGCCAAATCACCGCCCCGGCGGTGGTCGAGGCCCGAAGGCGCGTGGCTCGGGCCGCCCGCGCGCACGGCAAGTTCGCGATGTGCGCCGGCCTCTTCGCACCCGTCGCCGATCTCATCGCCGAGGGCCACTCGGTCTTCAGTGTCGGCGCCGATGTGGTCGGCATCGCGAATTACATTACCGAGCGGCTTGGTTTGCTGCGCAGCCAAGTGGACAAGCTGCCACAGGGTGCCGCACCAAAAATCCAGTCCCCCTATGGCTGAGTCGTCCCCATTTTCCCTGCAGGGCAAAGTCGTCGTGCAATTCGGCGGCACCGGCCTGCTCGGCCGCGCCCTGGTGGACGCGCTCGGCGCCGCCGGCGCGACGCTGGTCATCGCCTCGCGCAACCGGGCGGCCATCGAGGCCGGCCTCACCGCCGGCCGGCGGCAGCACGCCGAGCAGGTGGACATCACCCACGAAGCCTCCGTCGCCGCCCTGCGCGACCGCGTGGTCGCGGCACACGGCCGCATCGACGGCCTCGTCTTCAACGCCGTCAGCCGGCCCATGCGGAACGAGCGGGACACCGTCGCCGCCTGGGAGGAGTCCATGCGGGTCAACGCCACCGGCCTCTTCCTCACCCTGCGCACTTTCGCCGATGCCATGGCCGCGCAGCCCGCCGGCGGCAGCATCGTCAACATCGCCTCCATCCAGGGCATGGTCGGCGCCAACCCCTGGCTTTACGAGGGCACCGCCATGGGCACCGTGCCGGATTATTTTTTCCACAAGGGCGGCATGCTCAACCTCACCCGGCACTACGCCTCGCTCTACGGTCCCAAGAAAGTGCGCGTGAACGTCGTCTCCCCCGGCGGGATCTACAACCCCGAGAAACCGCAGGCCGCGCCGTTCCTCGAACGCTACGGTCGGATGACCATGCTCGGCCGCATGGCCGAGGCCCGCGAGATCGGCGGCGCCGTCGTCTTCCTGCTCAGCGATGCCGCCAGCTACGTCACCGGCGTCAACCTGCCCGTGGACGGCGGCTACACGGCCAAGTGAGCAACCCTCCTATTGGTCGCCTGCAAAATTTGGTCGCCATCATCACTGGCGGCGGCTCCGGCTTCGGCGCGGCCATGGCAGGCGCATTTGTGCGGGAGGGAGCGCAGGTTGTCATCGCCGACCTCGACCTAGCGTCTGCGGCACGCATAGCCGCATCACTCGGAGAGACTGCGGCGCTTGCCATTCGCACCGATGTCGCCAGCAACGCCGACATGGCCGCGCTCGTGGCGACCGCGCTGGCGCGTTACGGACGGATTGATGTGATGGTGAACAACGCCGGCATGAGCCACCCCAACCAACCCATGCTGGAAGTCGGCGAAGCATTCTTCGACCGGCTCTTCGCCGTAAACGTGAAAAGTGTTTACCTCTCCGCACTACATTGCGTGCCCGTGTTCCGCCGGCAAGGCGGCGGCAGCTTCATCAACATCGGCTCCACCGCCGCCGTGCGCCCGCGCCCCGGCCTCTGCTGGTATAATGGCACCAAGTCGGCCGTCACCCAGATCACCAAGTCGATGGCGGTCGAGCTTGCCCCAGACCGCATTCGCGCCAACGCGATCAATCCCGCCATCGCCGACACTCCCCTGCTCACCACTTTTATGGGCGCGCCCGATACGGCGGAAAACCGCGCCCCGTTTCTGGCCTCGATCCCGCTGGGACGCCTTTGCACCGCGGAAGATGTAGCGCATGCCGCAGTCTTCCTCGCTGAACCTGGCTCCAACTTCATCACCGGCGTTTGCCTCGAGGTGGATGGTGGTCGATGCATCTGAGCTCATCCGTCCGCTGGCCTGCCATGACGTATCCGCAATGGCAACGCAGAGTATCATAGTTTTACGGACAGATTAAAGTTCAACGCGCGTCCAACCACGGGAAACCAACACCAGCTACTGTCCAGTAAGCAGGAACAAATCACCTGCACATATTGGCCTGATAATCAGGCCAACGGATGGGTTTTGGCCTCCGCCGCACCTTCGTCATGCTTCGCACCGCTTTAGCCATTTATCCCCATGCCCACAAACCATGATCTCCCCGCCATGCGCGACCGCTACCTGGCCGACGGTTTCGTCATCGTCCGCCAGCTGCTGGACCCCGCCGCCCTCGCTGAACTGCTCGCCCAGATCGAGCGCTATATCCGCGAAGTCGTGCCCACCCTGCCCAAGGACCGGGCATTCTTTGACGACTATTCCAAACCGGAAACCCTGCGCAAAATGCAGTCGCTCGACCGGCACGACCCTTGGTTTGCCAAGTTCATGCAGTCCGGCCCCCACATTCCGATCCAAGAGCACCTGATGAGGGACAAATGCCATCCGCAAGGCTTGGAATGGTTCGACAAGCTGCCTTACGACAAGAACGCCACGCCGGCCCACCAGGACGGCTTCTATTGGAACCGGAAGCCCGACCTCGCCTGCGGAGCATGGATCGCACTCGATCCGGTGGACCGGGACAACGGCTGCCTGTGGTATGCGCGGGGCTCCCACAAGCTGGGCGTCATGCCCCACGGGGCCAGCGGCGTGCTGGGTTTCAGCCAGGGTCTGCTGAACTTCGATCCCAGCCAGTATGACGGTGTGCCCATCGAACTCGCGCCCGGCGACGCCGTGATCCATTCGAGCGCGACCATCCATTGGACCGACATCAACCGCAGCCCCCGGCATCGCCGGGCCATCGCCACCTTCTGCTTTGGCGCCTCCACCGTCAGGGATGAGGAAGGCCACGCCCGCTATCTGGCCAGCCTCAAGGCCCAGTTGGAAAAACGTGGCATCGCCGCCACTGCGAGTTAACCCCGCCTTAATTGATCCGGTTCAGCACCGGAGTCAGCGTGCGGGACGCCGGCGCCTGCCCCCGGGCAAAATAGGCTTCGGCCATGGCACTGATCTTGGCTGCGAGCGCCGGACCGGGCCAGGGGTAATGCAGGAGCGGCGGACACAGGTTCACCGCATCCTCGGCATGAAACACCGCGGCGACCTTCACCTGCTGCGGCAGTCTGAGCCCATGCTCCAGCAGCACCGACACCACCATGCCGACCGGGACCGGAGCCACGACAATGCAACCGAGGCACTGGGTCTGGGATGCCACGAGCCTTCGCATCACAGCCAGCAAGGACGGGCGGTCCAGTCCCGTGCACAGAATCCGCGACGGGATCCTGGGCGTCCAACCCTCGACCGCAGTCGTGAAGGTTTGCTCGGCTTTCGCAATGCCCACCGCCGGGGTTGCAAGGTGAACCAATTCCAAGCGCGTGCAACCGGTCCGCAGCAGCTCAAACACCGCATGACGCACGGCTCCGCTGAGATCCACGTTGATGAAGGGCAAATTCAAACCCGCCGCCACCTCTCCGAGCACCAAGGCCGGTTGGCCCGCGTCGTTGAAGAGGCGCTGAAAGGCCGGCCGCAACGAAGCGAGAATATGCAGACGATCACGCACCGGGTGCCGGGCGATTTCCCGGATGCGCCCCGGACTGCACACCTCCCAATCAACCTCAATCCCTTTCAACCGCAGGCGGTTTTGGACCATTGCGGCCACCGCCAGATAGTTGTGCGCCACCGGCTGCGACGTTCCTTCCAACAACCACTTGACCGCGGGACGACGACGCCTGCTGCCATCCGGTTGCTGGCGGCGCAGGCAGACTCCCCGCCCGGTTACCTCCAACCATTTTTCGTGCGCGAGCAGTTTGAGCGCGGCATCCAGCGTGCTGCGACTCACCCCAAGTTTCCGGCTCCAGTCACGGGACCCGGGCAGCGGCTCCTGCAGGGCTCCCCGCTGCCACTGCGCACGAAGATAGTCTGCCAGCTGCTCGGCCCGGCTTTGCAGCCGCAGCAGGCCGCCCGAGGGCAGATCGGGGTCCGGTCTCAGAGCACCTTGAGGTTTCATACGCCCACCGTGCCGGGTTCGGTTGCATGGAGCAATGGCAAGCTGGCCCTGTTCCAGAGTCCGTGCTAAATACCTTCCGCTCGAATCTCACCATGCAATCAACCC
>DDSZ01000016.1 GCA_002344205.1 Opitutaceae bacterium UBA2377 | reverse complement strand
GGCGGCCTGCTTGCGCTTGTATTCATTGAGATCGACTTTGCGAACGATGTCGTTGACCACCGTTTGGTCGAAACCTTGGGCGACGAGGTCGGCGCGGGACAGCCCTTCCTCGACGTAACCGCGGAGGATGGCGTCGAGCACGTCGTAGGGCGGCAGGCTGTCCTGATCCTTCTGGCCGGGGCGCAGCTCGGCGCTCGGCGGTTTTTCGATGGTGTTCACCGGAATGATCTCACGTTCGCGGTTGATCCAACGGCAGAGCGCGTAGACCTGGGTCTTGAACACATCGGAGATGACGGCCAGGCCGCCGGCCATGTCGCCGTAGAGCGTGCAGTAACCCACGGCGACCTCGCTCTTGTTGCCGGTGGTGAGGAGGAGCGAACCAAACTTGTTGGAGAGCGCCATCATGAGGACGCCGCGGATGCGGGCCTGGATGTTTTCCTCGGTGACATCAGGCGGGCGGCCGGCGAAGACCGGCCCGAGTGCCTGCTCGCAGGCGGAGACGGCGTCGGCGATCGCGATGGTCTCGAAGCGGATGCCGAGGTTTTGCGCCAGTTTCCGGGCGTCGTCCTTGGAGTGGTCGGAGGAAATGGCCGAGGGCAGCGAGACGCCGATGACGTTTTCCGCACCGAAAGCCTCGACCGCGAGCACGGCGACCAGCGCTGAATCAATGCCGCCGGAAAGCGCGATGAGGGCGCGCTGAAAACCGCTCTTGTGGGCGTAATCGCGCAAGCCGAGCACGAGCGCGTCGTGGATATCCTTCATTTCCGGCTGGGCAAAACCGGCGTTCAGCCGCGGCGCCGGCACGGTGAGATCCACTACCTGCAGATCCTCCGCAAACGCAGCCAGGCCTGCGCGGATGCCGCCCTCCGCATCGGCGACGAGGGAACGACCGTCGAAGACGAGCTCATCGTTGCCGCCGACGGCATTCACGTAGACGACCGGGCAGGCGAGCTTGCAGGCGGCATCGGTGACCAGTTGCTGGCGAACCGCGCCCTTGGCGTGATACCACGGGCTGGCGGAGAGGTTGACCATGAGGTCGCATTTTTGGCCGGCCAATTGCGCGACGGGGTCGAGGCCGCTGTAAAGCCGGCGGGTGCTGATCATCGGATGCGTCCAGATATCCTCGCAGATGGTCACGCCGATGCGCAGACCAGCGTGCGTGATGACAACCGGTGCGGCGGCGGGCTCGAAGTAGCGGTCCTCATCAAAGACATCGTAGGTCGGGAGCAGACATTTGCGGGCGTAGCTGACGACCCGGCCGCGATGACAAAAGGCGGCGGAGTTGAAAAATGGCCGACCGTGGCCGGAGGGGTTGGGCTCGACGGTGCCGATCAGGGCGGGCACGTCGCCGATCGCGGCGGCGATTTCCACGAGCGACTCGCCGATGTCGGGCACGAAGCGACGCTTGAGCAGCAGGTCGCGGGGCGGGTAGCCGCAGACCACGAGTTCGGGAAAGACCACGAGCTCGGCGCCCTGGGCGACCAGCGAGGCGTAGGCTGCGAGGATTTTCCGGCGGTTGCCGGGCAGGTCCCCGACGATGGTGTTGAGCTGGGCGAGTCCGAGGCGCATGGCGGATGTAAACCCGCGAAGGTGGAGTGATTTCCGGCGACTTACAACTCGCAAGGCTTGCACTTCCGGCGGGGCGGAGGATTGGTTGTGGCCTGAACATGCGAAAGTTAAGTCATCTCCTCTTTCTCGGCTCGCTTTGCGCGGCCGCCGGCCTGCGCGCCGAAGCTCCCATCGTCCTGACACTCGCCGACGCCCTGGCCACGGCCGAGCAAACCAGCCTGCAAGTTTTGATCGGCCGGGAAACGGTGAACCAAGCGGTCGCGGCTGCGCTGCAACAGCGCAGCAACCTGCTGCCGCAGGTCACGCTCGACGCCACCCAGCGCCGGAGTCGCACGGCCTCGGTCGGCGGGGCCCTGGTCAGCAGCGGCATCAACAACCGTTTCGATGCACAGTTAAATGCCCGGCTCGACCTGCTGAATCCCCAGCGCGTCGCCACCTACAAGGCCGCCACTTACGCCGAGGCGGTCGCCCGGCTCGGGCAGGAAGAGGTGAGGGAGGTCGTGCAGGCGGCCGTGGCCACCACGTATTTCACGCACCTGCGAAATCTCCGCCGAACCGAGGTGCTCGATGCCAACATCGCCCGGGCCCGCAGCCTGGTGCAACTGGCCACAAACCAACTCAATGCCGGCGTCGCCACGCAGATTGATGTCACCCGCGCCGAGGCGCAGCTCGCCATTGAGGAGCAGGCCCGGCTGCAGCAGGACACCCTCGTCCAGTCCAGTGATCTCCAACTGAAGCAACTGCTGGCGCTGGATCTCGCGCGGCCCCTGCACCTGCAGGAATTCAACGTCCGCCGGGCCGAACCCGCCGCCTATACCGCGAGCCTCGCCGGCGTGACGCTGGAACAACGCGCCGACCTGCGCGGGGCGCGGAAATTGCTGGAGCAAAACGAACTCGAGGTGCGGGCCGCGCGTTTCAGCCGGCTGCCTTCCTTCGCCCTCATCGGCAGCTACGGTTACGCCAGCGCCGAGGCCTTTGACAACAATGAGACCAAGATCTGGTCGGGGAGCCTGGCGATGAGCCTGCCGGTGTTCGACAGCGCCCGCAGCCGCGCGCTCACGGGCATCGCGCTTTCCCGCCGCCGGGCGCAGGAGCTGCGCCTGCAAAACCTTGAAACCGAGATCAACGCGGAGCTGCGACTCGCCCGGCAGGACGCCGCCTCGCGTTTGGCGCAGATCAATGTCGCGGAGAAAGGCTTCCGTCTCGCCGAGGAGGAACTGACGCTCGCGGGCCGACGCTTTGAACAGGGCGTGGCGGACAACCGCGAACTCATCGAGGCGCAAAACCGTCTGGCCGCGGCGGCGGACAACCGCATCGAAGCCGGCTACCGTTACAACCTGAGCCGCGTGGAGCTGGCGCGGGCGACCGGCCGGGTGGGGGCGATCCTCGAAGAGCAGACGGAATGAGCGCCGGCCGGCCGCTGATCCTTGCCTCGGCCTCGCCCCGGCGTCGCGAGCTGCTCGCGCAGTTGGGACTGCCATTCACGGTCGTCGTCGCGGATGTGACCGAGCATGAGGACCCGGCCGCGGAACCCAAGGCCATGGTCGCGCACAATGCCTCGCTGAAGGCCGACTGGGTGGCTGCCCGTCATCCCGATGCCTGGGTGCTGGGCGCGGATACGACCGTGTTTCTGGACGGCACCGTTTTCAACAAGCCGCGCGACCTCGCTGAGGCGCGCAGCATGCTGCAACGACTTTCCGGGCAAACCCACACCGTTTATACGGGCCTAGCCCTGCGGCAGGCGTCGAGCGGATACCGGGCTGAGGGCGGGGAAAGCAGCGCGGTCACGTTTCGCGCCCTCTCGGAAGACCTGATTACCGCCTACCTCGCCAAGGTGCCCACCTTGGACAAAGCCGGGGGCTACGGCATCCAGGACCACGGCGACATGATTGTGGCCGGGTGGACGGGATCGTTTTCAAATATCATGGGGCTGCCGCTGGATGCGACGAAACAAATTTTGACCAACGCAGGTCTCCTCGGCTGACTTCCCGTCGTCTTCCTCCCCATGATCGAGCTGCAAACTCCGCCCAACCGCCGGCCGCGCCGCCTGCCCACGCCCCGGTTTTCCAGCGATGCGGACACCCGCTCGATCCAGATCGGCGTGCTCGGCACCATCCTGGTGCACCTGTTGCTGTTTCTTCTCGTGCCAAAGCTGCTGCGGATCGAGCCGGCAGAAATGATGGCCCGCGCCCCGGTGTCGCCCCAGTTCGACATCGAACTGGCGCCGGACGAATTCACCGGCCCACAGGAGGAGCCGCCGCCTTCGCAATTCGTCGAGGTCAACCCCGATGCTCCGGACAACGTGCCGGACAAGACGATCAATTTCGGCGCCCAGAACCAACAGGCGGCGCAGGAAAAACCCAGCCCCGAGACCGGCGCGGACCGGCCCGCCATGGAGGGCCGCACCGACATCCAATCCAACCAAATCGTGAGCGGACAATTAACCGACGAGGCCGTGTTCTCCCCGCCGACACCAGCCGTGGAGGCGAGCGTGGCCCAGCAGCCCGCCGCGGCCCCTCGGTTGGAGCAAAACCCCTTGCCCGGTTTTGAGAAGATCGAGGGCGAGGCTCCGGACAGCTTTGGCAGCAATATCGCAAAGTTTCCCGAAAATGCCTCGCCCGTGCCGGAGAAAATCGAAGGTGTGCGGGACGTCCCGCTCATCCAAGGCGCCACGGGATTTGCACCGCAGATCGACCCCAGCAATCCCCGGCCGGCTCCGCGTCTGGATCGCCGCGCCCGTCCTGCAATTTTCTCCGAAAACCGCATCGGCACGGCGAATATCGGCCCCGTGGCCTTCGATGCCAAGTGGAGCAGCTATGGCCAGTATCTGCAGCAGTTGATCGAGGCGGTGCAGATCCAATGGGACCGTATCCTGATCCAAAGCCGCAACTATCCCTCTCGTGGCACCACCGTGACGGTCAAGTTCCGCCTGAACAGCCTGGGGCAGGTGAGCGAGATCATCGACGTGCGCAGCGAGTCGGGCAACGAACAGGCCAAGCGCAACTGTATCAGCGCCATCACCGACCGCTCGCCGTATGGCGCTTGGACGGAGGACATGAAGGCCGTGCTCGGAGAAACGCAGGAGCTGACGTTCACGTTCTATTACCTGTGAGCGCGGCACCGGCAGACTTCTGGGCGCATCTTCCGTTGGGCGAAGACGTCCGTCTGCTCGTGCAGGATGCGAACGGGCTCGCCGCTTTCGCCAAACCCGCGGGCGCGCTTTCACATCCGAACACGGCGGCCGATGAACCGCGTTCGCTGCTGCGGGCTCCTTACCAAGCCGAAGGCGAATATTACCACTGGACGGATGCCGCCGACCAACCCCGGCGCCTGTGGCTGCTCAACCGGCTCGATTCCGCGACCTCGGGCGTGATCTTGGTCAGCGCCGGCGAAAAGCTCGCGACCGCCATCCGCCTCCATTTCCGCCAGAAGCGGGTGCACAAGGTTTACAACGCCCTCGTCTTCGGCCGGCCGGCCGTGCCGCAGCAGGTTTGGCGCGACCGGCTGGCGGTGGAAAAGCGCGCCGGTCAGATCCGCACCTCGGCCGCAGGCCATATCCCGGCGGAGTGTCAGATGCGGGTGCTGCGCCAGAGCGTCGCGCGGGATTTGCCCCGCACGCTGGTGCAACTGGAGCCGCTGACCGGCCGGAGCCACCAGCTTCGCGTGCAATGCGCCAAAAGACACCTGCCCATCGTGGGGGATCAGACCTACGGCGATTTCGCACGCAACCGCGCCTTCGCCAAGGCCACCGGGGAAAAACGGCTTTTCCTGCATTCGCTGCTGACAGAGTTCGACTACGAATTCGAGGGCCGGCGCACGCGGTTCGCGGCCAAGGCCCCGTTGCCGCCGGAGTTCGCTGCGGCCTGGTGACACGGCGGGGGATTGACAAAGCCCGCGGCCGGCGGCACCCCTTGCGCCTGTGAATCGCTGGACCGCCCATTTCTTTGCCTTTGCTTTCCGGGGCTATTTTACCCGGAAACCCGATGGCGGCTGCCGCGAATCCTGAACCTGATTTCCCAACCAATTCGCAAAAAGCCGCCTCCACCAGGGCGGCTTTTTTGTCAGTCCTTAATCCTTCCGTCCATGATCCTCCCTAAATCCAGCCGCCTCGCTCCTGAGCAGGAAGCCGAAGTCACCGCCATCGTCGCGGAGTTCGGCTGCAAGATCCAACCCATCATTGGCGCCGTGCGCACGATCTATGCCATCCTCGGCGACGAGCGCGACGAGCTAATGATCAACCGCCTGGAAGGCCTCGACTACATCGACCGCATCGACCGCATCCAGTCGCCCTTCAAGCTGATGGACCGGCGCTCCGACCTCGCGAACGGCCGGCTGACGCTCGGCGGTGTCACGCTCGGCAAGGAGCTGTTCGTAATCGCCGGCCAGTGCACGATTGATCCGAAGAACCCGAATTTCTTCTACGAGACGGCCCAGGCCGTGAAGGAAGCCGGGGCGCAGATGTTGCGCGGCGGCGTGTGGAAACCCCGCACCAACCCCTACACCTTCCAGGGCGACACCAAGTCGCTCGACATCCTCATGGAAGGCTCCCGCCGCACGGGGCTGCCGGTGGACACCGAGGTCATGGAAGAGGAGCACATCAAGCTCGCCCTCGACGCCGGCGTGACGCTGCTGCAGGTCGGTGCGCGCAATGCGCTCAACTACTCTCTCCTTCGCGCCATCGGCCGCGCGCTCGGCACCCGCACCGACCGCGCTGTCCTCCTCAAGCGCAGCATCCACATGGGCGCGGTGAATGAGTTCATTTCCGCCGCCGAATACATCGCCGCCTTCGGCAATCCCAACATCATCCTCTGTCCGCGCGGCACCAGCCCCGGGCTCGACGGCTACCGCAACCACCCGGATGAAAGCATCACGCCGCTGCTCAAGGAGAAGACCTGGGCCGCCGTCGTCGTGGATCCCTCGCACTCGGTTGGCAAAGCCTCCTACGTGCCGGCCTGCGCGCTGGCCGCCGTGGCCTACGGCGCGGACGGCCTTTGCATCGAGAGCCACGTCAACCCCTCCCACGGCATCGGCGACGATCCGAAGCAGGCGCTCACGCCCGAGGTGCTGCACAAAACGATCCGCCAAGCGAAACAACTCTGGTCGGTCAGGCGCGGTGACGGAGCCTGAAGACTTGACAAATCAGCAACGTGTGGCCAATAGTGGCCACATGAAAAAATCCAAGCGAGTTTTGGGGCTGCGCGCCCTGTTGCCGCGCGGGGAAGCCAAGGTGGAAGAGCCCTCGGCGACCCGCCGTCGCACCGAGGTCTCCGTGCGCGAGGCCAAAGATCAGCTTTCGGCGCTGCTGCAACGGGCCGAGACCGGAGAAGAAATCGTGATCACCTCGGACGGAGAGCCGAAGGCCATGCTCGTCCGCTTCCGCCCGACGTTGGGCGGAAAGCCGTGGGAATCCTTGGCGGCCTTCCGCGCCACCATGCCGATGACACCCGACTCGACCGAGCTGGTCAGCGCAGCGCGGGATACCGGTCCCTGAGATGTATCTGGACACATCGGTTCTGGTTAAGCTCTACACCCGCGAGCCTGATTCGGCCGAGTGTGAACGGATTGTGACCGGGCACAGGATCGTGTCTTCGGAGCTCCTCTACACCGAGCTGTGGTCGGCGCTGCTTGCGAAAGAGCGCCATGGCGTCCTTTCGCCCGACCATCGCCAGCGGGCGTGGCAACTTTTCGAGGTGCACCTGCTCGACGAGGTGGTCGAGCTGGTCGATCTCGACGGCACGGTGGTGAGAGAAGCGGCGGAGGTGATCGCGCGCGTCCATCCCGCCGTTCCGTTGCGGACGCTCGATGCCATCCATCTGGCAAGCTTCATCGGACTGGATGTCGGGCCCTTGTTTACGCGCGACCGCCGGATGATAGACGCGGCGAAACAACTGGGGCTGCCGCTGGCGGGGTGAGGCTACAACAAGCTGAGCTGGCTGTCGTCGGCGGGAGCGACCGAGATTTTCTTCTTCGGCCGGGCGGCCGGTGCAGGTGAAGGCAGCGACACGTTGGTGTCGTCGCTTTCGAGTTTCGCGAGGATGGTCTTGGCGCGGTCGATGACGCTGGGCGGAAGCCCCGCGAGCCGGGCGACCTGGATGCCGTAGCTGCGGTCGGCGGCGCCGGGGATGACGCGGCGGACGAAGACGATCTCGTCGTTCCACTCCTTCACGGCGACGGAGAAGTTGCGCAGGCGCGGCAGGTGGTTCTCCAGTTGGGTGAGTTCCTGGTAGTGGGTGGCAAAGAGCGTGCGGGGGCCGCGTTCGGCCCCGCGGTGCAGGTGCTCGACGACGGCCCACGCGATGCTGAGGCCGTCGTAGGTGGAGGTGCCGCGGCCGATCTCGTCGAGGATGATAAGCGAGCGGTCGGTGGCGTTGTTGAGGATGTTGGCGGTCTCGTTCATCTCGACCATGAAGGTCGAGTTGCCGCGTGCGAGGTCGTCGCTGGCGCCGACACGGGAGAAGATGCGGTCCACCAGGCCGACGCGGCAGGCCTTCGCCGGGACCCAGCAGCCGACCTGCGCCAGCAGCACGATCAAAGCGACCTGGCGGATGTAGGTGGACTTGCCCGCCATGTTGGGACCGGTGATCAACGCGAGCTGCGCGTCGTCGCTGGCGAGGCGGGTGTCGTTGGGCACAAAGGCCTGGTTGCCGCCGCGGGCGATGGCATCGGCGGACTTGAGCATCTGCTCGACGACGGGATGCCGGCCTTCGGCAATCTCCAGCACGTTGCCGTCGCTGATTTCCGGCCGGCAGTAATCCCATTCGCGCGTCAGGACCGCCCAGCCCGCGAGAACGTCCAGCTCGGCAAGGGTCTCGGCCGAGCGCGTCAAGGGCTCCGCATCGGCGATGACGGCGGAGACGAGCGCGTTGAACAGTTCCTGCTCGCGGGTGAGGGCGTTTTCCTCGGCGTGGAAGATTTCCTTCTCCTTTTGCTTGAGCGCCTCGGTGACGTAGCGCTCGCCGCCGACGGTCGTCTGCCGGCGGATGTAGTCGGCCGGCACCAGGTGCAGGTTGGCCTTGGTGACCTCGATGTAGTAGCCGAAATTGTTTGTGAACCTGACCTTCAGGCTGCGGATGCCGGTGCGTTCCTGTTCGGTGCGCTCCAGTTCGGAGAGCCAGGTCTTGTTGTCCGTGGTCAACGAGCGCAGGCGGTCAAGCTCGGTGTCATAGCCGGCGCGGATGTAATTGCCGTCTGCCAGATCGGCGGGGAGTTCATCGCTGAGCCCCCGGGCGAGCAGGCCGGCGAGACCGGGGAGCTCGTCGATGCGCGGGAGGCAATCGGCGGCGAGGCGTCCGCCAAACGCGGCCAGGCCCGCACGCAGGGCGGGCAACCGGGCGAGGGTGTCGCGCACGCCGCCGAGCTCGCGGGGATTGCGCAGCCGGTTTTGCAGCCGGCCGAGGATGCGCGGGATATCGCGGACGTTGGCCAGTAGTTCCCGCAATTCGGCGAGGCGGGCCGGTTGCGCGAGGCATTCGCCGACGAGCGCCTGCCTGCGGTGGATCTCGGCCAGATCAAGAGTGGGCGCCGCCAGCCAGCGCTCCAGCAGCCGGTGCCCGGCGGCCGTGACGGTGCGGGCGATGGCGTGGATGAGCGACCCGGGGCGGCCGCCCTGGGCGGACTGGAATATCTCCAGGTTGCGCAGCGTCGCGGGGTCGAGGAGGAGCGTGCCGGCGCTGTGATACTCCCGCAACGTGCGCAGGTTCTCCGGCTTCGCGCAGAGGTTTTCCGTGGCGTAGTAAACCAATGCACCGGCGGGACCGAGTGCCGGGTGGGTGTGCGCGAGGCCGAAGCCCTGCAGGTTGAGCACGCCGAGCGTGTCCATGACGGTCTTGGCACCCGTGGCGGTCTCGAAATTGTAGGCCGGCAGGTCGGAGCACAGGCGGCCGGCGCAAAACGCATGCAGGGCGTGCACCGCGGTTTGTTCGTGTGGCGCGGCCTGCCAGGCATCCAGCGCCCCATCGGGCAGGATCAGCTCGGCCGGATCAAGCGCGGTGAGGACCGGCAGCAGGTTTTCCACCCGGGGATCCGAGGCGAGACGGAACTCGCCGGTGGAAAGATCCAGCCACGCGGCATGCAGACCGGCTTTGTCGAGGGCGATGGCAGCGAGGTAGTGGTTGCGGTTCGCGTCGAGCTGGCTGGGGGCGAGGGTGGTGCCCGGCGAAAGGATGCGGGTGAGGGCGCGCTTCACCAGCTTGCCGGCCTTGGCGGGCTCGGCCTGGTCGCAGATGGCGACTTTCTTGCCGGCCGTGAGGAGTTTATTGACGTAGGTATCCACTGCATGCGCGGGGATGCCAGCCATCGGATGCTCCTGCCGTTTGGTCAGCGTGAGGCCGCAGATGCGCGAGGCGGTGACGGCATCGTCGAAAAACATCTCGAAGAAATCACCGAGGCGGAAGAGCAGCAGCGTATCACGCGGCAGGCCGCGTTTCACCTCGAAGTATTGCTGCATCATCGGGGTCAGCTTCGGCTCGGTGCTCATCGGGGCTGCCACGCTCACGCAAACCCGCCGCCGCGCAAATAAAAATATTCGCCGGACGCAGCCTTGCCACGGCCCGGCCGGCCCGGTTTGCGTGCTGGCATGCCGGTTCCACTCTTTCATCGCGATCTTGGCGGCGCCGGGCGGCCGCCCCTGGTCATCCTGCACGGCCTGCTGGGTTCCTCGCGCAACTGGCAGACCGCGGGCAGGGATCTGGCCGCGCATTACCACGTCCACGCCCTTGATGCGCGCAATCACGGGGGCTCGCCGCATGCGGAGCCGATGGATTACCCGGCAATGGCCGCGGACGTGCTGGCCTGGCTGGATGCGCAGGGGTTGGCGCGGGTCACGCTGCTGGGCCACAGCATGGGCGGAAAAACCGCCATGTTGCTGGCCTGCCGGCAGCCGGAGCGGGTGGGGCGGCTCATCGTGGTGGACATCGCACCCAAGCCCTACCGCTGGGTGAGCCACCGGGAGGAATTTGCCGCGATGAACGAACTGGACCTTGTGACGCTGGGCTCACGCGCCGAAGCCGAGGCGCGGTTTGAGGCCCGCGTGCCCGACTGGGCGATGCGGAAATTTCTGGTCACCAATCTGGAGCGGGCACCGGCCGGCGGCTGGCGTTGGCTGGTCAATCTGCCCGTGATCACGGCGGCCCTGGCGACGCTTGAGGACAATCCGCTGGCGGCGGTGGATCGCTACGCCCGGCCGGCCGATTTCATCGTCGGCGGCCGTTCCGCTTACGTGGAGCCCGGCGACCATGCGGGCATCCGGGAGCATTTTCCGGCCGCCCGGATCGATGTGCTGCCCGACTGCGGGCACAACCCGCACATGGAGGCACGGGAGGCGTTTGTGGCGGGGTTGCGGACGGTCTGAGTGTCATCGCACGGAATTTGGTTCACCCCGGTCGGCGAATCGCTTCGCTGGCGCACCCATGAACCTCCTGCACTGCGGCCCCCTGAAGACCTGGCAGAACCCCGAATTGCTCTCGGCCAACCGCCTGGCGGCCCGCGCCACGCTCTATCCTTACGCCACCGCCGAGTCGGCCCGAAACAACCGGCGTGAAGACTCCCCGTGGTGGAAGTCGTTGAACGGCGACTGGGATTTCCGTCTCGTGGACCGGCCGGAGTCCGTGCCGCCCGCCTTTGTCGAACCCGGTTACGCGCCGGACGCCGCGTGGAGCAAACTCCCTGTGCCGAGCAACTGGACGATGCACGGGCACGACCGGCCGCACTACACCAACGCGGTGATGCCATTCCCCGAGCAGCCGCCGCGCGTGCCCGACGCAAACCCGACCGGGCTTTATCGCACAACGTTCACTGTGCCAGCCGACTGGACCGGCCGGCGCACGATCCTGCACGTGGGCGGGGCGGAGAGCGTGCTTTACGTCTGGGTGGACGGCCAGCCGGTCGGCATCGCCAAGGACACCCGGCTGCCCTCCGAGTTTGATCTCACGCCCTATGTGAAAGCCGGCGCCACGCATACGCTCGCGGCCGTCGTCGTGAAGTGGTCCGACTCCAGTTTCATCGAGGATCAGGACCAATGGTGGATGGGCGGCATCCATCGCGACGTGTATCTCTATTCGCAGGCCGCGCACTACCTCGAAGACATCTTCGTGCGCGGCGACGTGGACGCCGACCTGCGCACCGGACACCTGCGGCTGGACGCAAAGATCGGCGCGCCCGACCTCGAGGCCATCGGCTGGAAGCTCCGCGTGCAGTTGCACGACGAACGCGGCCGGCCGGTGTTCCGGCAACCGGTGGTGCAGGGCGTGTTCGAGACCAATTTCTGGCAAAACCCCCGCAAGCGCATCCGGCTCGACCTGCCGGTGTCGCGGCCCCGGCTGTGGTCGGCCGAGTCGCCGGCGCTCTACACCGTGGTGCTCACGCTCGTCGGGCCGCAGGGCGAGGAGGTCGAGCACACGGCCTGCCGCGTGGGTTTTCGACGCATCGAGATCCGCGACCGCCAGCTCCTGATCAACAACGCCCCGGTGCGCATCCACGGGGTCAACCGCCACGAGCATGACGATGTGCACGGCAAGGTCGTCACCCGCGAAGGCATGCTGCAGGACGTCCTCGTGATGAAGCGTTTCAACATCAACGCCGTGCGCACCTCGCACTACCCGAACGACCCGCACTGGTATGCGCTGTGCGACGAATACGGGCTGTATGTTTACGACGAGGCCGACGTGGAGTCCCACGCCTATTACCACGAAATCTGCCACGACGATCGCTACGCCGCGGCATTTCTCGAGCGCGGACTCCGCATGGTCGAGCGCGACAAGAACCACCCTTGCATCATCGCGTGGTCGCTCGGCAATGAGAGCGGTTACGGCCCGCATCACGACGCGATGGCCGGCTGGATCCGGCACCGCGATCCGAGCCGCCCGATTCACTACGAAGGCGCCATCAGTTGGAACTGGCAGACGGGGCTCGCCGCGACGGACATCATCGGCCCGATGTATTGCGAGATCACCAAGCTCATTGCCTGGGCCAAGGACCGGAAATCACCCGACCAGCGCCGGCCGCTCATCATGTGCGAATACTCACATGCCATGGGCAACAGCAACGGGAGCCTTGCCGACTACTTCGATGTGTTTGACCGCTACCACGGGCTCCAGGGCGGTTTCATCTGGGAGTGGGTGGACCACGGCATCCGCCAACGTGATGCCGCCGGCCGCGACTACTGGGCCTACGGCGGCGACTTTGGCGACACCCCGAGCGACAAAAACTTTGTGTGCGACGGCCTCGTGTGGCCCGACCGCCAGCCGCATCCCGGCCTCTTCGAATACAAACACCTGGCTCAGCCCGTGCAGGTCGAGGCGGTAAACCTCCGCGACGGCAGGTTCCGCCTCCACAACCGCCGTTGGTTTACATGGCTACGCGACCTGCGGGGCGCGTGGGAACTTTTGGTGGACGGCACGGTGGCCGCCCGCGGCGTTTTGCCTGCCCTGACCGCCGCGCCCCGATCCGCGCAGGCCGTGAAGCTGCGTTACCCGGCGCTGAAGATTTCTGCCGCCGCGGAGGTTCATCTGAACTTCCGCTTCCACGTGAAAAACCGGACGGCTTGGTGCGAAGCCGGCCATGAAGTGGCTTGGCAGCAGCATGTCGTGCCCGCCGCCGGCTTCGCCCGCGTGCGGCCCGCCAAGACCGTGGCCGCCCGGCCGCAGGCCGCGCTCGAGACCACCGCCGCAGGCTGGCGGGTCCGCGCCGGAAACCTGGAGTTCGCCGTCAACCGCGCCCACGGTGTGATTGAAAACCTCACGCAGGACGGCCGGCTGCTCGTGCAGCGCGGGCCGCAACTCGCGGTCTGGCGGGCCGCGACGGACAACGACGGCTTGAAACTCTTCGACGTCGTGAACTGGGGCGGGGCGCGTTTCCTCACGGAAGCGCTCAAGGCCGGCTACGATCGCATCGAACTGGCCGACACTCAGGCCAAGGCGAAGGCCGGGCGCGACGGCGTCGCCATTGAAATTATCTCGCGCTGGCTTTGCCCCGGGGCGCAGCGGTTCATCACGCACCGGCAGGGCTGCACCGTGCAACCCGACGGCGGGCTGGCGGTGACCAATGTCTTCAGCATTGACCCCAAGCTGCCGGAGCTGCCGCGGTTGGGCGTTTCGCTCGTGCTGCCGCCGGCCTTGGAGCAGTTGGAGTGGTTCGGCCGGGGCCCGTTGGAGAATTATTCCGACCGCAAACGCAGCTCGATGGTTGCGCGTTACCGCAGCACGGTCACGGCCCAATACGTGCCCTACATTCTCCCGCAGGAACACGGCAACAAGACCGACGTGCGCTGGCTGGCCCTGCACGATGATGCGGGGCATGGCGTCCGCTTTACCGCGCAAGGCCGGCTGATGGAGGCCTCGGCGAGCCATTTTACCGCCAACGACCTTTACGCCGCAAAACACACGACCGATCTAACACCCCGTCCGGAGGTCCAGGTGAATCTCGACTACGGCCAGCGCGGCCTCGGCACGGCGAGCTGCGGCCCGGATACGCTCCCGCAATACCGGATCCAGCCGGGCAAATATCAGCTCAATTTCACCGTTTGGCCCACAGGCGGAGCGAGCTGAGCATGAAGTCTTCCAACGCGGTGGCGACGTTGAGGTTGAGGCGGAGCAGGCCGACGTCGTGCTCAAGTTTTTCGATGGCGCCGATGAGAGCGGTGCGGGCGGTTGGGTCGCCGGCCTGCAGGCGGGGCAGGGCGTAGGCACGGGTGGCTTCCTCGATGGCCGCGAGCAGTCGCAGCCGCAGGCCGTTGGCGAGGCCGGTCTCGATGGCCACCTGCTCGTCCTCCTCGATGTCGGCGGGCAGTTTTTCTTTCTCGATTTTCCACGCCTCGGCGGTTGCGGCATCGAGGACTGCGGTGAACCGCGCCACCAGCCCGTAGGCGCCGAAGATCTGGTCGGCGACGGCTTTTTTGTCCGGCATGCCGCCGCCGAACCGTCCCAGCCAGCTCTGGTAGTCGGTGATCCACGCCGGCCAGCCGGCGGCGTCCACCTTGAGGGCGGCGCTGGGAAAGCGGAAATGGAGCACGCGGCTGCGGATGGTGGGCAGCAGGGCGTAGGGCCGGCTGGTGAGCAGGAGGAGGGTCGTGTTGGCCGGCGGCTCCTCCAGCGTCTTGAGAAAAATGTTGGCCGCAGCGAGGTGCATGCGGTCGGCCTCGTGAATAATGGCGACCTTGCGCGTGGCCACGGTCGCTGACACCTGCACCTTGCCGATCAGCTCGCGGGTGGCGTCGGCGCCGATCTGCCGCATCTTCCCCGCGGGCCGCAGGGCAAAGCAGTCCGGATGCTGCTCGGGCGGAAAGGCCGCCGTGGACTGCGGGGTGTTGAGCAGACGGTCGGCGATGCCGTGGGCCATCTGCAACAGCACGGGCAGATCCTCGCCGTGCAAGAGCAGGCTGTGCGAAAGCCGGTCGCGCGTGATGGCGTTCTCGATGACTGCCACGGCAGGTGAGCCGGCGAGGGCGGTGGGCCATTCAGCAGGGGCGGTCATGGACGGGGTGGTGGGCCGGGCGGTTTCCTCTCTGGTCACCGAACCGGGCGGCGGTCAGCCGAGGCGGACCTGCACGTGTTCCCAGATCGTCTGGGCGACTTGGGCGGGCGTGCGGGTGCCGTCCACGAGGATGACGCGCTCGGGCATGTTTTTCGCGAGGAGCAGGTAGCCCTCGCGGACGTGATTGTAGAAATCGATGTTCTCGCGCTCCATGCGGTCGGGCAGGTCGGTGGTGCGCTGCTTGAGCCGGGTGAGGCTCACCTCGGTGGGCACGTCGATCACGACGGTGACATCGGGCATGACGTTGCCGACGGCGAAGCGGTTGATCTGCGCGACGGGATCGGCGGCCAGCTTGCGGGCGATGCCCTGATAAACGGTGGAGGAATCGAGGAAGCGGTCGCTGAGCACGTATTTGCCGGCGAGAAGCGCGGGCGCGATGACCTCGCGCACCAATTGCGCGCGGGCGGCGGCGAAGAGCAGCAGCTCGGTCTCGGCACACATCTCGTCGCCCTTGGAGTTGTGGACGATGATGTTGCGGATCTGCTCGCCGATCTCGGTGCCGCCGGGCTCGCGGGTGGAGACGACGTCCTTGCCGGTCTTCTGCAAATGGGCCGCGAGCAGGGAAATCTGGGTGGATTTGCCGCTGCCTTCGGAGCCTTCGAAGGAGATGAGTTTGCCGGTGGGCTTTTGATGGAGGGGCATACGAAAAGTCTGCGGGGTTATTTCCAGTTGGCGAGGAAGGTTTCGAGGTCGGCGAGAGTCGGGCTGCGGCCGGTGCGCACGTAGTGGCCGCTGGTGCAGACGCCGACGCCGAGGCAGGCCTCGGGCGCGAGGCCCATCAACTGGCCGGCGCTGAAGCCGGCGTTGAAGTGGTCGCCCGCACCCGTGGTGATGAGCGGCTGCGCCACGTAGGGACCGGGCACCCAGAAGGTGTCCTCACGTGTGGCGCAGGCGGCGGCTTCCTTCGGGTGGATGACGACGGTGGTGAGGTCGAGCCGGGTGCGAATCTTTTCCGCCATCGAGCGCAGGCCGTGTTCGGTCTCGGTCTCCTTGCCGAAGCCGAGCACGTCGAACACCTGCTGCGCCTCCTTGAGGTTGAGCCCGAGGGTCACGCGGCCGAACTGCTCGAACTGGCCGATCGTATCGAGCGCATAGACCAGGTCGGCGCGGGAGCGCTTCTCGGGGTCGGCGAGGTCAAAGAAGAAGATGCGGCCCGGCTTTACCGGCACCTGCGGCAGCACGCTCTGCACGAGATCCACAAAGACCGCCGTCATGTTCGGGATCATCGTCCAGTTCACCAAGGCGATGAGGTCGGCGGCCCCGAGCATCGCCCGGTAGTTGTCGGCGCCGACGCTGGCGATGATCTGCTCCGGGGTGATCTCGTCGAGGCTCCGCATCATGCCAAGCATGAGCTTGCCGTCGGTAAACTCCACGGCCGTGGTTGCCGCGGGGTCGCAAAGCGAGACGACACGGGCTTTCGCGGCGAGATCGGTGAAAACCGGGTGGATCGAGACCTTGCCGAGCGCGCCGATGTAGGTGATGTCGGCGCCCTGGGCGAGCAGGGCGTTGGCCATGATGGGGCCGTTGCCGCCGAGCTTGTCCATCCGCGGGTAGAACTCGAGGTTGGTGCTTTTGCCCGCGGCGGCGCTGATGCGTTGGCCAAACTCGGCGATGGTGCCGATAGGCGTGAAATTCTCGCCCTGGCCGGCACGCTGGGCCACCGGGGTCACGATGGTGTCCACAAAGCCGTCGAAGCCGACGAGGGCGCGCTTTTGGGCGAGGGTGGCGCGTTGGGCGCGGAGCTGTTGCAGGGTGCGGGTCTTGAAGTCCATGCGGGAGGGTGAGCGAAAAATCAGCCCCGACCCGCCGCAAACAGATTCGCGCGGGAATTTCGCCGGGTTTTCCGTTGAACGAACCCGGCAAAGCCGCCAACAGTTCCCCGCGTCTCCGCCCTGCCTGTAATTTCCCCGCTTTTGCCATGCTCAATATCGTGCAGATCTTCCTGCAGTCCGACCTCGTCGGCCAGGTCATCACCGTCGGCCTTGGTGTCTTCAGTCTCATTGCCTGGACCATCATGTTCGGCAAACACTACGAACTGAAGCGCCTCGCCCAGCTCAACTACGCGTTCGAGCAGCGGCTGCGCGACGAGCGCTCGCTGCTCGACCTGCCGGAATCCTTCCGGAACCGACGCGCGATCCCCTATGCGGACCTCTTTGCCGATGCGGTCGAGAGCTACTGGCGCGCCGCGGCCATCGCGAAGGAGCGGGGCAGCAACGACACGCGCGCCCGGCTGGAACACGCCGAGAACGCCCTGCAACGTGCGCTCTCGCGCCAGGCCCTCCGCTACGAATCGAGCATGATTTTCCTCGCCAGCATTGTCACCGGCGCGCCTTTTCTCGGGCTGCTCGGCACGGTGTGGGGCGTGATGATTTCCTTCAGCGCCGTCTCGGTGCAGCAGACGGCGAGCATCCAGACGCTGGCGCCGGGGGTGGCGGCGGCGTTGCTCACGACCATCGCCGGCCTCGTGGTCGCCATTCCCTCGGTGTTCGGCTACAATTACATTCTCTCCAACACCAAGCGGATGATCACCGAGCTGGAAAACTACGCCAGCTCGCTGGCCGACCGCATCGAGCTCGAATCGCAGTAAGCGAGGATTTCCCATGGCCCGCACTTTCCGCCGCCGCCAGGCGCAGCACGCGATCTCGGAGCTGAACGTCACCAACCTCATCGACGTGGCGTTCACGCTGCTGATCATCTTCATGATCGCCACGCCGCTGATCCAGCAGGAGCAGCGGATCGAGGTGAAGCTGCCGACGGAGTCCACCCGCACGCAGACGCAGCCGGACCCCAAAGACGTTTTCCAAGTCATCGCCATCGACCGGCAGGGCCAGTATTACTGGGGCACGCGGCGCGTGGAGTTTTCGGAACTGCCCGCGCTGCTGGCCGCCGAGGCCCGCAAGCCCAACCCGCCGGTGCTGCGCATCCGCGCCGACTGGAACATCCAATACCAGAAGGTGGTCACCCTCATGGATGAGATCAAAAAGCACAATCTGAGCCGGTTCACCTTCGACACCCAGACGGCCAACTGACCGATGCCCGAGAACGCCCGCAGTGCCTTCGCTCTTTCCATCACGCTCCACGGCGCGGTCGTGGCGCTGATCCTCTTTTTCATTTACCTGATGAAGGTCGCGGCGCCGGAGATGCCGAAGATTTTTGAATTGGTGGCAGGGGAGGGCGACAATTTCGCGGCGACCGAGGCCCCGGCGCTCAGCTCGCCCGGCATCTCGCTCAACATCCCGGTCGCGCCACCGGTGGTGCGGCCGCAGCCACAGCCGCAGCCCGTGCCCCCGCGCGAGGTAATCCAGCGCGCGCCGGAAGTCCCGGCGGTGAAAGCACCACCCAAGCCGGCGGAGACCAAACCTGTCGTGGAGCCCAAGCCGGTGCCACCGCAGCCGAAGACGATGACGAAGGCCGAGTTCGATCGTCTCAACAAGACCCAGACCACACCCGCACCCCGTGCGCCCGCACCACCACGTGTGGCGAAAATCAATACCGATGAGATCGTCAAGGGCGTGGTCGGCGGCTCGCAGAACGTGAAGGCCGGGGCTGGCGGGCGCGCGCTGACCCGGGACGAAGGCCCGGTGATGGACGCTTATTTCGCGATGCTGCGGGAGCGGCTGCGGGCGGCGCTGGAGAAGCCGCCCGGCCTGGCCGACACGCTGGTGACCACCATCGAGGTCCGAATCGCGGCCGACGGCACGCTCTCCGGCGCGCGGATTACCCGCTCCTCGGGCAGCCCGGAGTTCGATCGCGCCGTCCTTGCGGCGGTGGCCCGCACCCGGATGCCGCCGCGCCCGGACAACAAGAGCGAGCTCCTCACCATCCCCTTCCACATGAAGGAACTGTGAAGTGGCAGAAAAAGTCCTTGCCTTCGCGGCCGGAAGTTTGATTTTCCCAACCTTCCTTCGACTTTAGGGCTCTTAGCTCAGTTGGTAGAGCGCCTCAATGGCATTGAGGAGGTCAGCGGTTCGAACCCGCTAGGGTCCACCAATTAACCCCCGGTTCCCCCGGGGGTTTCTTGTTTTCAGAGGTAAAATGCGGCATTCGATGTGATTTGACGTGACCCGGTAAACCGGTCCAAATGCAACCATAATGCAACCGGATCCTACCCCTGTGGCTAGCAGCGCAGATGCGGTTCACCCGGCAGGTAGTCCAACAAGCCGGGGTTACCCCAAAATCAGGACAAAACTTGTGCGTGGAGTTCGGTTATTACCGATCAAACACGGCCGGCCTAAGCCCTAGGAGAAAACGATCCAAGCTAGTTTACGACCGATTCCTCCAAGTGCGCAGCCCGGAACACAGGCTCCCTGACATAAAGGATATCCACTCGATTTTTGGGCATGGGGAAAGGCTGGAGAACCCGCCCCTGCCGGTGGTGGTGCCTGAGGAGTTCGCCCTTAAGCAAGCGCTAGCGAGCCCGATACGGCGAGCCGAAAAGAGAGGTGCAGCGCCAGTTCTCTAGCGTCAGATTTCTGCAAATTGAATGAAGCGGGCACTCGGCCTGGAAACACGCCGGTGAGGCGCGTGCTACTTAGGGGGAATCAGTTCAAAGCTCAATGGGGCAGCCGGATTGGTGGCATCCATCGGGGTCACCAACAAAGCTGGAACGTTCGGAAGCCAGAATGTTTCCCCGCCAAGCTAGGTTTGGGTCTCATAATCGGCGGTTTTTTCGCGCGACCGGTGCAACTGCTGGACGGCAGTTCAGTGAAAGGTGGTAAACGCATCAAGGTCAGTAACGGCGATCAGTCACGTTAATGATTTAAGTGGCCAGAGGTTGCGGTAGGTGTGATCGGCTGCGTTCGTTGATGGAGCTTTCCCAAGCAGCACAGAATTGTCTAGCGCGTGCCCTAAGCCATGCCCAGTTCTTCGCATCCAGTCGATGAGGCTCAAAAAGGGGGCTGCCGATGCCAAACCCGTCTGCTCCAGCCATTACATATTCTGGGAGGGTTTCAGGTGTTATCCCACCAGTAGCAAGCAAGTGGATGTGCGGTAGGGGAGCCTTTAAATCTCGAAGGTAATCTGGGCCTAGGCGGTGGGCGGGAAACAATTTTACCATGGTAGCCCCGAGACGGTGGGCTTGAAGGATTTCGGTAGGGGTGAACGCACCCGGGAAAACCGGTAGTCCGCGACGGATGCATTCGGAAATAACTTCCGGGACTACCGCAGGTGTGACAATGAAACCAGCCCCGGCTGCTTGGGCTGCGTCGAGGTCGGCCAGCTTTATTACAGTGCCAGCGCCGATCATCAGGTGGTCTTTCGCAAGTGCGGAGGCCAGGCGAATTTGTTCTATAGCTGCAGGTGAATTCATGGTGATCTCCAAGGCGGTAAAACCACCTTCGGTCAGTGCTTGCACGACGGGCGCAATGATTTCTGTCCGCTGGCCTCGGAGGATTGCGACCAAGGGCATGGCACCAAAGCGCATGGGATCAAATTGGGAGACAGCACTCACGGATAGGTAAGGAGCAACGCGTGGCCCGGAACGGTAGCGATGTTCATTTCTGGTGCAGGAATTCGGACCACCTCAATTTCCGGCAATAATTCGCTCAATGCCAATGCGTAGGGCCGGCTCAATTCTTCGCTTGCTGCGAGAACAATTGTTTTAGTTACGATTCCTTTCAGAGTGCTCAATTCGGCTCCGATTAGTGCACCACTGAGGAAGGCAGTTGTGTGGTTTGCTGGTAGGTGGCCGAGCACATTCCTCGACCGGGTTTTGAACAAGGCTGCGCTGAGTCCAAGCTGCCGGCTTGTTTGAACACCGACCAAAAAGGGTTCCGTCGCGAAGGTTGATTCTCCGGGTAGGCCCAGAGTGGAATTACTCCTTAGGATCTGATAGAGTTCACCCGTGAGAAAAGTGGTGAAGTCGATTATATTGCCATTGCGCAGATATACATGCTTTGAGTGGGTGCCCGGTAAGATTACCACACAGTGCTCGGATAATACTTGACGTTCGGGGGATGAAAAAATCCCGACTAATTCAGTTTCCTCGCCTCGCATTACGTCGCATTCGGTGCGCAGTCCCGAAACCAAACGGACATTACGTCCTGCAATTAGCAGGTCTTGAAATATAAAGGAGCGTCCATCCAATTTAGCCGGGACACAGGCATAGGGCAACGAATGCCAACCCAGGGTAGAAGAAACCATACCTGAGATTACTAAGGGAATTTCTATTTGCTCCGCTACGCCTAGGGTTACGATAGCCTGTGCCAGCTCTGATTCCATGGCTTGATGCCGTGTGGTTATGGCCGGGTGCTGTGAAGCCAATACTTGAATGCCCTGTGGTGAAGTAATCTCAGAGACAATGCGCCGGGACTTTTGCTCGACCAAACGCAGTCGAAAACGGGTGGTTCCCCAATCACATGAAAGAAAATAGCGCATATGAGGAAAGTCTACCATTCTGCGAACCCGCCGTCTTCGGCAGTGAAGTATGGATTATCCCAGACACCATCAAAGCGCTCTGCTGCCAACTTTGCCTCGTCGATCTCTATCCCAAGGCCAGGTGCTTCAGGCACGGATAAATATCCATCGGTCGGGATGAAGGGGGTGCGTAGTAGGCTTTCCCCGAGGGTGACGTGTTCTTGGATCAGGAAGTTGGGCGCCACGGCGTCGAGGTGCAGGCAGGCGGCCAGAGCCACCGGACCTAAGGGGCAATGTGGCGCGAACAGGATGTCACGCGATTCCGCCATCGAGGCGATTCGACGGGTCTCGGAAATACCGCCAGCGTGCGCGGTATCGGGTTGCACGATTGCCACGGCCCGGCGCTCAATAAGAGGTTGGAATTCCCAGCGTGTGAAGAGTCGCTCGCCGGCGGCGATAGGGACACTGGTCGAGGCGGCGATGTCGCGTAGAGCATCGGTATCGCCCGGCACCACCGGCTCCTCAATAAAGAATGGTTGATGCGGTTCGAGTAGTTTCACCAAGCGTTTGGCGTCGGCATGGGTCAGACGACCGTGGAAGTCCGTGGCGATGTCTACCGCTGGTCCCGCAGCGCGGCGCAGTCCGGCAAAACGATCTACCGCAGCGCTGAGTGCAGAGGAGTTGGACAGTGGCCTCATACGGCCTGTTGCGTTGTATTTGAATGCAGTTAATCCGCGAGTTATGCTCACATCGCGCACAGCGTTGACATAGTCGTCCGAGGTGCCGGCGTCAGTCCAAGCGTAGAGACGAATGCGGTCGCGAACACGCCCACCTAGCAGTTGATGAACCGGGGCGCCCAGACTTTTACCGAGTAGATCCCACAGCGCCATGTCGATTCCGGAGAGCGCCGAGCAATGAACACCACCCCCGCGATAAAAGCCGCCGCGGTGCAAATGCTGCCAGATCTGTTCGATGCGACGCGGATCCTGTCCGACGAGCCAGCGTCCCATCTCGTGGACCATGGTTTCCACGCTCAGGGAACGACCTTCCAGTGTGGCTTCACCCCAACCGGTATGATCTTGATTCGTATGAATCCGCACCAGCAGCCAGCGCGGGCGTACATGGATGGTTTCGAGATGCGTTATCTTCATGGGATCAGGACGCTAGCGGCCATAGCAGGGGTGTTGAATAGCAGTGGAATTGCCATCGGCCTGATTATTTATTAGGCTGCGCACGATATTGCCGAGCAGGTGTTGTGCCAGTGCTGGTTGAGATCGGCTCGTTCTGAAGGTGGGTTGGATATTGTCCCGCCAGAACACGGGCTACGTTTGAAAGGCAAATGGACCAAGCCATCAATCGGCTTTCACGGGTGCCGCCGCCCAAATGTGGTGTAAGCAGAACATTATTATGCCGTCGCAATGCGGCCGGCACCTGCGGTTCTTGGGCGAAAACATCGAGTGCTGCACCTGCTAACTGACCGGAGTTTAGCACTCGGATGAGAGCAGCTTCATCCACTACCCTACCGCGGGCCGTGTTGATCAGATAGGCGCCACGTTTCATCCGATCCAATCTGGAGGAGTTCATCAATCCATACGTATCTACAGTAAGTGGCACATGGAGGGATACAATGTCCGCCTTGGATAGCAGTCGGTTCAATGGAGTATAGCCAGGTTCCTTCGAGGGTGTGCGACTGTAGTATATTACTTTCAGTCCGAAACCGGTGGCTCGGCGGGCTACGGCTCGGCCGATAGCACCATATCCGACAATGCCGAGAACCTTATCTTTCAGCAAACCGCCATCCCAAGCACCAGGCTGAAATCTGTGCCACCGTCCGGAGCGCACATAGCGATCAGCCTCGGTCAGCCGGCGCATCAGGGCTAAGATAGCTCCGAGCGTGTAGTCAGCGGTCGCTTCCACAAAGTAAGTTGGGGCATTGGTCGCATAGACCCCGCGCTGGGCCATCAAACTCAGGTCGAGTTTGTCCACGCCGACTGAGGCGCTTGCAACTATCCGCAAGCTTGGAGCGCGATCAAGCAGCTCAGCGTCGACGGTCAGTTCACCTTGACTGATAATGCCGGCCAGTTGGGGAGCCATCTGAAGCACTCTGGCGCGAGGCATGGTGTCGCCACCAGGTGGGCCCATCACAATGCGCGCCAACCCGGCAAGATGCGACAATTGAGATCGAGGAAGAGCAGTGGTAATGAGCACCACTGGGCGGGAAGAAATTTGATGCAGAGGTGCGGTATGGCGGCGCGGCATGTGGGCAGGGCGCAATAATTCATTGTCATTCCGGCATGGCAACCGCCGGTGCCATGCTATGATAACACGGATATTTAGCTATCTTGGTCGGATGCTTGATCCCGCGACCCACGACGGCTCGATCAATACTTGCCGGGCGACAGCCGGAACGCCACGTTCGTTATGCAGTAATTGAGCGGCGAGCATGTCTACAGCGGCCGCCACGACATGGGAACGCTGGTGGTCAATCCCGGCGAAGCCGGTGCAACGCAGGTCCCAATCGTGGACGACGAGGCCGATGGTTTCGGGTATGCGTAATCCGAGACCTGAGCATAGCCATTCTGGCACGTAGCGCTCAAAGGAGAGAATGACGTCCGGCCGGTATCGTCGAAACCAAGCACGGAAGATATGTTCCTCTTTGGCGATATTGTTTTTGGGGAAGAGTAGCAATGGAACGCGGTCACGGGGCGGTATCTGCCTCTGGTAGTTGAGCATCGCGCCTGTATAGGTGTGGTCGGACCGTGCATCGATCCACTCTGTTACAGCGAGGCCGATGCGCCGGTAGCCACGGGCGGCAAGTTCACGTGTGGCCTGCAGAATTCCGCGGGTCATGTTGGTGCTCGCGCGATGTAGCGATGGTTCAGTTAGGCCATAGCCTAGAGTAACAGCCGCCAGTCCTGCATAGTCCATCTCGCGACCCACGCTCTGTGATGACTGGGGCGAAATGATCACTCCCTCAATGCCTCTTGCCTCAAGAATCTGACGTAGTCGGGTAGGAGACATTTTTGCGCGATCGAGACAAAATTCCTCTGCCCGGTAACCGTAGCGGCTAGCATGTACATCGATATCCTTGAGCGGCGCATAATGGTAGGCTGCATCCAGTAGGTCATCACCTTGGTGGTTGTCTCGCACCACGGCTATGACTGCTTCGGCGCGACGATGTCGGTTGCTGCGCACGCGTGCCATCAGACGGTTCATGTAGGGGTCTGGCGCATAGCCCATTTTCTTGGCCGCTTTCAACACTCGTTTGCGAGTCTCGGGTGAGACGCAGCTTTGGTTGCGCAGCACGCGTGAAACTGTCATTGCTGACACACTGCACTTGCTCGCCACTGCATGCAGGCTGATTCCCGATGAGGATAAGCTCATAAAGTTACCATAACACGACGGGTTGTTTGATCGTCAATCTTACTTTACCAAAGTGCAACCTACCTCATGCGCCGTCTGCCCCGTTATGTCGGCAACGCCTAAGGTCAACCCCGCCAAACCTCATGAAACAATATATCCCCAGCCTCGGTCAGTTTATGCACCAGCTCGTTTCCAGTGTAGTCTTACCTATGCTTTTCTTGGTGTTCGCTGTTAAGATTTCGGCTCAAACTAAGCCTGTTTCTGACAACATCGATGAAGAGGTTGTCACATTGCAGCCCTTCTCGGTTGAAGCCAAGGAGGACGCCAGTGGCTACGGCGTCACTTCAGCCACCTCGGTCACCAGGTTGAATACTGCGCTTCGCGACATCCCGCAAACAGTCAACATTGCGGGCGAGCGCATGATCAAGGAGTTAGCGGCACCTACGCTGGGTGAAGCCGTAGCTTTCCTACCAGGCGTGACTATGCGAAATGGAGGCCAAGATCAATTTCAGGTTCGCTCAATTGATGTCAACAGTCAGTTCCGCAACAGCTACCGCTATACCACTGGATCTTCGCTCCACTTCCGCAAAGATATGGCGAACATTGACCGAATCGAAGTGATTAAAGGTCTTGGCTCCGCCACCACGGGTCGCGGCGAAGCGGGCGGCGTAGTTAATTTGGTTACGAAGAAGCCTCAGTCACGAAAAGCAACGTCCATCAGGTTCACCGTTGATGATTATGGCTACCATAAGTCGGAGTTGGATATGACAGGCCCGCTAACATCTGACGGCCGTATCCTCTACCGCGCTATCACTTCTTATACTGGCGGTGAAACTTACCTGCCCAATAACAAGTATGACACCATCGCGTTTTTCCCTTCGATCCATTTCCGTTTCAATGAACGCACTGATTTGCTGATCGAAGGTAGTATGCAATCAGGGGCTACTCCATCCGCCGAGTTTTTCGAAATCCAGGATGAGTTTCAGTTTTTCTTCCGCGCACCTAATGGCCAAGTATTCCGCACTTTTCCGGAGGATGGGGCGCTGCACAAAACGCGCATGATGCCCAAAGAATATCCTCAGACTGCTTCTTGGGTCGAACCAGACGCACAAGCCTACGACGTCTTCGTCCAATTAAATCACAAATTCACGGATTGGCTTTCAACTAGACAGGGGTTGCTCTGGGTAAACACCCAGGTGGACCGCGAGCTTACCCGCCTTCGCGGCTTTGGTAGTTACATATTCGATCCTGCAAATCCGCTTGGCCCGCCCATCGACTGGACCATGGCCTTGCGACATGACACTACTGAGCGCGACATTGAATTCATCTCCTATCAGGGTGATTTTCTCCTGGAGTACGAATTTGCAAGAATGACCCATCAGACTTTGCTAGGATATGAGCTTACATGGCGCGATGTTTTCGATCGCTTCAAGCGTGCCAATACTGGTGCCGTATGGCGCATATTAGATAATAGTGCATTCTTAGCCTTGAAGCGTAGTGATCTACCAGCTCAAGCCGTGAGCACACACGAGACACGAGATGTCGAAGAGACTTCCTACTACATTCAACATACAGCCAAGGCCTTCGATGATAGATTGCAGATCACTGGAGGATGGCGCTACGATAAGATAAAAGAGGATATAATAAATCGGAGCAATAACACATTCATCGCTTCCCGCCCTGAGCCCACCGACAAGACTTGGCGCGTAGGTGCTGGGTTTCGTGTCTTGCCATCTGTCACGCTTTTCGCGGTCCATGCCGAACAGCAAGACCCCACCCGTAACGTACTTCGTTATCCAGAAGGTACCTTCGGAGTGGCCGGCCGTGACCCGAGCGAACGTATCTCCGCAGCTCGCACAGTGGAGCTCGACGAGATCGGCCTGAAGTCCGAACTGTTTGGGGGAAAGTTTACGTTCAATGTTTCGTATTACAAAATCCTCGAAGGTAGTGACATTCGCTCGGTCAATTTCCGCACTAACCGGAACGACGAGATCAGCCCTCAGTTTAATTGGCGCGAGAATGTCGCGGACCCCAGTGCGACTTCCGAGGGTGTTGAAATCGAATTATCTGGCGCACCAACCGACCGGTTGTCTTTCTACGCTTCAGCTGCCTTCGCCAAAACAGCAATCTTCGCGGTGCAGTCAGATCAGTCCGTTGTAAAGCGCAGGCAACGCGGCGACACCCCAGTGCGTCTCAACTTAATGGGTAATTACCTCGCCTATCGGGAGAGCAACTGGAATATGTATGTCCAGAGTGCTTTTGGATACACCGACGATGTTGTGCTCAACCCTGACAATATCGTGCTCCAGAGCGGCAGCTTCCGCTGGGACCTCGGCGTCCGCATCGCTCGCAGATCTGAACGTGGATCATGGGAGGCACAGTTCCGTGTGCAGAACGTGCTCGATGAATACATTATCACGGGCACTGCCAACAGTGGCACTATGCCTCGTCGCTTCGTATTTTCAATCGAACGTCGCTTCTAATATTCATTATAAACTGTCGGGGTGGCGCATACTGTAGGGCAACTGCCTTCCCCGCATTGATTGTGACTGCTGAATCTTGCCTCAATTATGATTGCCCGATTATCCTCCTCCTCGTGTTTCGGTAGCAGCCTTCTGCTGGCAGGCCTGTTGATCACGAGCTTGCCACTCCATGCCACTGCGACTGCGCCTAGGTTCCCGCTGCTCATGCCCGATGACTTCGAGTCACTTAAACTGGTCGCTTGGCGAGTTGAGCCTGGAAAACCTGATGCAAACAATCCACTATTGGAACCTGAGATGCCTTGGGATTCTGGAGGCATCATGGCGCACGGCACTGTGCTGCGTGATCCCATTGATGGCTTGTGGAAGGCATGGCAAGTTTCCACTCCCGGCGAGTCGGTTCTTGCAGGCCTGAAAACGGAGCACGAGCATCAACGTAGACTCACCTATCTCGAAAGCAAAGATGGTGTAAACTGGTATCGTCCGGAACTGTCCATTGCCCTCTGGCCCGGATACGAGCACACCAACATAATCTTCGATTTGGATTCCGGAGGAACCTCAGTCTATGCCTCAGTGTTTGTGCATCCCGAAAAGGATTGGCCTTACGAAATGTTTGTCATGCGGGGACCGCTGTATGGTGGTATGAAGGAGAATCGCGTCGCCCACCTGCCTGGTCCAGATGGCCGTCTCGGCACGTATCGTTACCGTTCCAAAGACGGCAAGGCCTGGCAAGCCATCGAAGGCCCCATCCATCCCTCGGTCGGCGGAGGCGGCGATGTCTCCTACGTATATCGCGAGCCCGACGGGTCCTACGTTTCATATTTCAAATCCTACCCGAAAACCCGTGAAGGTGACCGCATCATCCTTTACGACAACAATCCCCGCGCTGGCCTGCGCAGCGTCTCCCGGCGCACCAGTCTGGATGGTAGTGATTGGGGCGGAGATGCCTTGGTTCTCACCCGTGACTGGCGAGATCCAGACTACGCCCAGTTTCTGGAGATTTGTCCGGTGAAAGTAGATGGCGGTTACGTGGCGCTGGTGAACTACTACGACGCTGTGATTCAAACGATGTGTCTGCAATTAGCCGCTTCTCGCGACGGTGTTCACTGGTGGCGCCCAGACCGTCGTCCTGCGCTACCCAATCCCCCACTGGGCGAATACGGCGGCGGGATGATCTGGCAGATGCACAGTCCCATCATCGAGGGGAACCGGATGCATGTATACTACGCTGGATCAGAAGGTCTACATGGGGAGATCCATGATACGCGGTTTGAACCACAGGTCGAAGTTGGTAATGAAACAGTGCTCGGCTTCCAGACCCCCACGCTGCCTTTCAACACCGCGCTTTGTCGCGCAACCTGGGAATTCGACCGACTCTACGCTCTCGCACCATCCGTTGGCGGTGTGACCAAGGGCGAGGCTGTTACTAAGCCGGGTAAATTCGGTGGCCGCAAAGTTGTCGTCAACACCTTCGTCAAGGACGGGGGATCATTGCGTGCGGAACTGCTTGATGATGCAGGTCTCGTCGTTCCAGGTTTCAGTTTGGAAGACAATACAGCCGTTACAGGCGATCACCGCCGAACCGCACTTGAATGGAACGGAAACAAAATAGCTCCTGGTTCCGCAGTCAAGGTGCGCTTTGTGTTTCATCGAGCATTTTTATACGGCTTTACTTGGGAAGACCCGGAGCTTTAAGCCAATGCTTGCAAATCAGATATTATTCCATCTTTCACGGATTGCTGCTCCATCACTGTGCGGCAATGTACCGTATGACTCAGTCTGCTCTAAGTGACTGAAATTTGCCGCCATGATTTACGGGAAAATAGGCGATTTCGAAGCTATGGGATTGACCTCACTAGGCGACGCGGTGGTTCATTCAGTCGCATGGATACGTAACTTACCTGCCGACCCAGCTGAAGGTCGCTATACTTTGGACGAAGACGGACTATCTGCCTTGGTGTTGCGTTATACAACTGGCGATGCATCACAGTCGCGTTTTGAAACTCACCGTAGTTATGTTGACCTGCAATACACCTTGGCAGGTGCCGAGGCGATTGATTGGGCGCCGCGCGACACATTGACCGACGATGGAGTGTATGATACGGCCAATGAGGTGCTTTTCCATCGCCCCGGGACTGTGTTCGGCACGGTCGTGAAGACGGCTGGCTATTTTTCCATTTTTACTCCCGTCGATGCGCACCGGCCAAAAATTAGGGTCGCTGGTTTTTCAGATGTGTTCAAACTGGTCGTCAAAATTCCTGTCGGCCGGTTTTACTGACTATGACCGTTGCGACAAAAACCATACCCAAGCCATCCCTGCGCCAGCGTATGCGCGCTGGAGATACGATAATCGGCAGCTGGATCAACAGCGGCAGCCCAATTGTCGCTGAATTGATGGCCAGCTGTGGCTTTGATTTTCTATGTGTTGATGTCGAGCACTCAGCGGTTGATTTACCGCAGACACAACAGTTGTTTCAGGCCATCCGCTCCGGGCGGCCTGAATGCGAGACTATCGTGAGGTTGCATGGGATTGATTACGCTTTCGTAAAGCGCTACCTTGATGCTGGTGCGCGAGGCTTGGTGGCCCCGCTTGTGCGTACCGCAGAGGAGGCCAGACTGCTCGTGCAGGCTGCGAAATATCCACCCGTTGGTTTGCGAGGTGTGGGCTTCTGCCGGGCCAACACCTATGGCTTAAGGATCGACGAAGAGTGCGCGCAGGCCAACGATGAGATACTTCTCGCTGTTCAGATCGAGCACATCGATGCGGTTCGCAATATTGATGCCATCCTCAGTGTGCCCGGGATCGATGCGGTATTCATCGGCCCCTACGATCTCACCGCTTCAATGGGGATCACCGCCCAGTTTGAACATCCTGATTACCTCGCTGCCCGGGAGACCATCTTATCGGCTTGTCGTAATCATGCGGTGTCACCGGGTATTCATGTCGTGCAGCCCGACGCCACTCAAGCGAAAGAGCGTCTTGCGGAAGGCTACCGATTTCTCGCCTACAGTTTAGATATCACTATGCTCACTACCATGTGCACCAGCGGGTTGGCGATTTTGCGGAGCAGACTAGCATCAAACTGATTTCGATCCTTGCTTGCACAAAAATTCATAAATGTGAGCTACTCTAGGCCTAATTCTCTTTCAATATTGCAGTGGGAGAACTTCAGATCTCTTCCCAAGTTTGGTTTGTTTCTTTCAATCTTGATCACAGGGATTGCCTGTCTGCTTGGATCGTGTAGCCGGCATCAAGGTCCATTTCCATCTGGTGAATTGAAACTGATTGTGCAGGCCTCACCCGGTGGGCTTTCCGATACAGTCTCCCGTTTCATGGGCAGTCTGCTGGAACAAGAGCTAGGGGTGCCCGTAGTTTGTGTGAACCGACCGGGTGCCAGCGGTGCCTTAGCTTTTTCCTATGTAGTGCGTCGTCCTGCTGATGGCTATACGATTGGCCACGCACCTGTGGAGATCTGCGTCGTGCGTGCCTTGGGCTATGCCGATATTGGACCTGATAATATGGACTTGATTTGTCTAGTGGCAAAATCACCCGCGGTATTAGTCGTTCGGAATGATGCTCCGTGGAATTCATTCGCCGAGTTTGTTGCCGCGGCTGCGTCGAAACCTGGTGGATTGATTCTGGCTCATTCCGGTACCGGCTCAATCTGGCACTTCAACGCGCTCCTGATGGAGCAGTCTACAGGTATCCGAGTTACATACGTTCCCTATGGCGGCTCATCCGCCTCACTGGCTTCGCTGCTGGGTGGTCATGTGGACTGTGTGGTGGCTGGTGCTGGGGAGGCCATCGCAAATGTGCAGGCAGGGGCATTGAAACCGCTTGCGGTTTTCGACCAACAACACTCTGACCTCTATCCCGGGGTGCCGACTAGTCACGAATTGGGATATTCTTTTGGGGTTCCCGCGTGGAGCGGGTTTTTCGCGCCAAAAGGCGTGCCCGAAAAGGCCCTAGAGCGGCTCGAACAGAGTTTCAAGGCAGGTTTTGCTACAGAAGACTGGCAGAAATTATGCAAGGAGCGCGGAATGGAAGCGGTTTTCATGGGACGAGAAGCTTTTCGCGCTTTTGCCAAGTCCCAAGCTGATTTCTTTCAAACTGAAGTGCCAGAGTTGCTCAGGCTAAATCGATGATCATGATGGCTGAGAATAAATCTGCCCTGATTGATCGCATTGTCGCAGCAGTATTCTTTGCACTCGGCCTGTATCTGGTAATCAGCGGAACTAACCTGCCGCCAGGGGCAGGTCTCTACCCCAAGGTGCTGGGCGTGTTGATGGCATTTCTGAGTGTCGGGCTCTTGGCGCAAGGACTTAAGGGTCGTGTCTCTTACGTTGTTTCTATTAGTCATCCGCGGTTGATCGTTAGCGTGACAGTGCTGACCTGCGCCTATCTATTGATGTGGGGTATCGGTTGGTTTCCCATACGCACGTTGATTTATCTGGCTCTTCTTCTTCGCATGCTGGGAGAATCTTGGAAACGGGGGATAATCGTATCTGCATTACTCACTGCCGGTGTAACGGTGGCCTTTCAATATGGCCTGCAGATTTCGTTGGAGTAGCAATGCCATGACACTTGATCTTCTTGAAGGCTTGATGGCGGTTCTGCAATGGAAGGTGCTGGGATTTTTGGTTATTGGTGTTTTTTTGGGGGCGATTTTTGGCGCTTTGCCTGGATTGACAGCTACCATGGGCGTTGCGGTTCTTACTCCACTGACATTTTGGGTATCTCCGGAGCAGGGGCTAGCGATGTTGCTGGGTATATACTGTGGTGCGATTCCGGCGGGAGGAGTTCCGGCGATTCTTATTAATGTTCCAGGGACACCAGCTTCCATTGCGACCGCGTGGGATGGCTATGCTTTTGCTAAACGAGGTGAAGCTGGCCTAGCGCTCGGTATCAATGCTCTGCTATCCACCGTCGGTCAATTGGTGAGTATTTTCTTCCTCGCCGTCGCGGCGTTCCCGATCGCGCGCTTTGCGCTCAAATTCGGTCCGGCGGAATATTTTGGCCTAGCAGTTTTCGGTATTAGTTTGATGGCGGGTGTCTCCGGTGGTCGCGTTATCAAAGGTATGCTGGCTGGCATACTGGGGCTCGTCTTGGCATCGGTCGGGCTGGATCCAATGACAGCGTTTCCCCGTTACACTTTTGGTCAGACAGAGTTTATGGATGGAATCGCCTTTGTGCCGGTCATGATCGGGTTGTTTGGTTTAACCGAAGTGCTCGTGCAGATTTCGGAACGCGTGGGAAATACGGATGGCGTTCCCGCAAAAATCGGACGGATTTGGCCAAAATGGCGGGAGTGGCGGCGGATGCTGCCGGCGGCGGTAACCGGTGCAGGCATTGGTACGGCAGTGGGGGCGGTCCCGGCGGCCGGGGGGGATATCGGATCGGTCATTGCCTGGGAACAGGCTCGGCGCATCTCGCGCAACAAGGAGGAATTTGGAAAAGGATCTATAGAGGGTCTTGCGGCGAGTTGCACCTCATCCAACGCCGCGGTTGGCGGCGCCATGACCACCATGTTGACATTAGGTATCCCGGGCGATGCTCCTTCAGCGGTTCTGATAGGGGCGCTTTTGATTCATGGCATCCAACCCGGCCCGCTTCTGTTTCGCGATCACCGCGACTTTGTATTCAGTATCGTATTCCTGATGGTTATGGCCGCTCTGCTCGTGATGGTAATCGGGCTAATCGGAGCCAAACCTCTGGCGCGTGCGATCCGTCTGCCAAATGCATGGCTTTGGGCTGGAATCATCCTATTTGGAACGGTTGGCTCCTTTGCGCTGAACAACTCGCTGACAGATGTCTGGGTGATGTTCGCCGCCGGCTTGATCGGTTTTGTCCTACGAAAGGCCGACTTTCCGCTGGGGCCATTGGTCTTGGGGCTAATTTTAGGTCCGATGATGGAATCCAATCTACGCCGTGCGCTGATCCTAAATCGGGATGATTGGCTTGGTGTTATCACCCATTCACCAATCGTGATTTTCTTTCTGTTGGCGGCCTTGGCTAGTCTGGCTCTGCCGTTATTGAAACTATACAAATCGAAGGAGAAACCACAATTTGATTCTGATAAATAGTAATGCCTGCCATCACGATCTGGAACGCTCAAAGATATCCATCCAATTATATAATGATGACTTTGGCACATATGAAAATCCTTAAATTACAGCTACTTATACGTAGGTGATAAAGATGCTGAATAAAAATATTCTGACTCGAAGGACTTTCATCGCCGGTGGTGCCTCTCTAACGGTTGCAATGCTTGCTGCGCGTGCCGTTGGCGGCAACTTACATGAGGGGACTTTCGATGGATACCCATTTACCTTGGGTGTGGCTTCGGGTGATCCTACACACAACGGGTTTGTTATTTGGACTCGTTTGGCTCCACACCCATTGGAGCCTAGTGGCGGGATGCCATCCGACTCCATGGCCGTGGATTGGGAAGTGGCAGAGGATGAGGGCATGAATCACATCGCTCTTCGAGGGAAAGCCATTGCGGACTTCGCTTGGGCACATTCAATTCATGTTGAGGTGGCGGGATTACGCCCAGATCGGTGGTATTGGTATCGCTTTCGGTTACGTGGCACGACCAGCGCCGTGGGCAGAGCGCGGACACTGCCGGCACCGGGTACCACACCAGAACGGCTGCGCTTTGCGTTCGCTTCATGCCAAAAGTATGAAGTGGGCTATTACACAGCCTACGAACACCTGATCCGCGAAGATCTGGATCTGATCATTTTCTTGGGCGACTACATTTATGAAAAAACAGACGGCGATAATGCCGTCCGTCCACATGGCCTGCCTGAAGCAAACACTCTCGATACCTATCGAACGCGGTATGCGGTTTATAAAACAGATCCGGCTTTGCAGGCTGCACATGCGCACGCACCATGGATCGTGACATGGGACGACCACGAGGTAAGTAATGACTACGCTAATGACATTCCTGAGCGTTCCGATAGTTACTCCCGCGAGCAGTTTCTCGCTCGGCGTGCCGCTGCCTATCGAGCCTATTACGAGCACATGCCACTGAGGAATACAGCCCGACCAACAGGGTCGGCTATGCAGCTATATCGCCATTTCGGCTATGGCCACCTTGCGTGCTTCCATGTGCTCGATACTAGGCAGTACCGTTCTGCCTTACTGGCTGGAGGACGTCGGCAAATTGCAGGTCCGGCTATGTTAAATCCAAATGCAACTATGCTTGGTTCTGAACAACGTGAATGGTTGTTCAACGGTCTGACGCGGTCAGAATCTATTTGGAATGTCTTGGCTCAGCAAGTCCTGATGGCATCGGTAGATCGCAACCCTGGACCTGAATTGGTAGTAGATGTGGACAAGTGGGCGGGTTATGAATACGAGCGTCGTGCCGTATTGCGATTCCTCGAAAAGCACAAAATTGCGAACCCAGTTGTACTGACGGGAGATATACACAGTAATTGGGCAATCGAATTACAAAATGACTTTGATTACCCGGAACCCCGTGCAGTTGCGGTAGAATTTGTCGGCACATCGATTTCATCGAGTGGGGATGGGGTGGCCAATCCTGTGTATCTTGAAGCACTGCTACGTGATTACCCATCTGTAAAATTCCATAATAGTGAACGGGGCTATGTGCGCTGCGACTTGACAACCCAGGAATGGCGGACGGATTTCCTTACGGTTCCGTTTGTCAGTCGACCGGGCGCGCCGCTACACACACGAGCGTCACTTCACGTCGAAGCTGGCACATCAACACTGCACGCATAGAGAGAATATTAAAAGCGAATATCCTTTAGCTCATGGAACGTCAAATTGCTGGGATTCCCCATTTGCTCTACTTTTACGTCCAGTCTTATTTTTAAGGTGATCCTGTTACATGCAGCGTTCTAGCCACCAAGTGACGACTATAGGTAGAAAGTATAAATTATGAAAAATGCGACATTACCATTGATATTAGGGTTTGTAATTCCGTCATGTTTGTTCGGTGGAGCCGGATTAGAATACTTATCACCCCAAGGCTGGATTTATACTGAAATTAAACGATTCCAAGCACCCGAGGCAAGACAGGGTGTCGCAGCGGATGCGGAATATTTATACGTCATATCAAATCATGATATTGGTAAATATCGTAAAGCAACCGGTGAACGCGTGAAGACTTGGACTTGCTCCAAGGGCGCACCTCTCATTCATCTTAATGCCGGAGTGGTTTATGAAGGACTTCTATATTGTGCTCATTCTAATTTCCCTGGAATTCCCAATACAAGTTCGGTCGAAATATGGAATCCAGAAACACTAGAACACACTGAATCTATTAGCCTCGGGCGAACGGACGGATCTCTGACATGGATTGATCGACGCGAAGGCCGTTGGATTGCATGTTTTGTATATTACGGAGATAAATATGGTATGCCAGGTAAAGGTCAGGAATGGACACGTCTTGCTGAATACGATGATGCCTGGAGACCGACAGGGCGAGGTTGGGTTTTCCCGGCAGACGCTTTAATCCATCTCGGCTCTCGGGGATTCAGTGTTTCCGGTGGTGCGATTGGTCCTGACGGCTACCTCTTCATTACTGGCCATGATGAACAAGAGTTGCTTGTGCTAGCCTTTCCTGTCGGTGGTTCTGAGCTAAAATGGGTGGCCACAATACCAATGAGCGGAGAAGGCCAGTCTTTTGCTTGGGATCCAATCGAACCGGGACTTATCCACGTAATCGTCAAGCGCGCTAGAATGGTTGTAACAGGACGCATCGAAAAGAAGGAATAGCGCAGCGAATCAGGACGCTGTCATACCATAGCAGCCTAGATATACGCGAAATACAAAAGGGCAAAGGTGCTACTTACCATTTATGAGTAAAAAAACGTCCATTAAGCTTAGTCATGACGCTTCGGCAGATTATAGCAGTAAACATCCTTTAAGTTTCGCGCGCTATCTCGCCCGAAGAAAAATGGTCTTTGCTGTGGCGTACGTCGGTTATGTATGCGCATATCTTGTTCGTAACAACTTTAAACTGACCAGTGAGGAATTGCGATTGGCCAATGGCTGGTCATTGACTCAAGTCGGTCTGATACTAACGGCTTTTACTATCACCTATGGATTTGGGAAGTTCTTTATGGGGATGGTTGTCGATCGTACTAGCTTGCGAAAAACCTTCGCTCTCGCACTCGGTGTTAGTGCCTGTATTTGTATCGCTATAGGCTTCATAAAAAATCTGCCGTTACTTTTCTTTGCCATGCTCTTGCTTGGCATGGTGCAGGGGGCGCTGGCACCGGCATCGATGACGATGATTGCCAACTGGTATCCTAATAAGACGCGCGGTGCAGGTATCGCGATATGGAATACATCGCAAAATCTCGGTGGCGCGGGTCTCCCGCTGATCATCACCGCCTTGTTTGCTTGGTCCGGACCTGGAAATCTCGCCATTGCCTTCTGGGTACCGGGACTAGTGGTGTTGGCTATCAGTTTCCTTTTTTGGAAAATTGGTGGTGACCGTCCGGAGGTAGAAAATCTAGGCACGCTAGATGATATTTATGGCGACGCAGGAACGCCACAGGTGCAGCATAAGGATAATACTTCCTACTCATACTGGAAGATCATTAAAAACGATATATTTACAAATCCGGTCATACTTACCATTGCAGCAATTAATGCGATGCTTTATATGTTGCGGTTCGGCATCCTGAATTGGATGCCGGCATTCTTGGGCACAGAAATGGGTTTTAGCCAAACCCAATATTCAATGGCTTTCAGCACTCTTGAATGGGTTGCGATTCCAGGATCATTCTTTTTCGCTTGGCTGTCAGTCAGTTTCCCTAACAAGCAGTCCATCGTTGGCTGCTGCGGATTGGGTGTGCTCGCAGCTTTGATCTTGTTCTATATGGGCAACACCAATTACACCATGTTACTAATTTGTTCTGGACTCATGGGATCGCTCATTTATGGCCCCCAACTCATTGTTAATATTCTGACGCTTAATTTCGTATCTCTTAAAACGGCTGGAGTTGCCGTGGGTTTTGTTGGCTTATTTGGTTATATTGTCGGTGAACTGGGTGCTAACCTCATAATGCCGGTCTTGGCTGAGAGATTCAGCTGGGGTGTATCGCTGTCCTTTCTTGCCGCGCTGTCTGTTATTTCTGGTCTCATGTATATTTCATTACGTGACCATGAGGCTAAAACAGTTCATGTATCACAAAAAATATGAAAGCGAACGGATTACGTAAAGATGAGGGAATGTGATTTTAAGGCTTATGAGCGACCCTCTATTGAAAATTGGTTCTACCCGTTACGGACGGGTTAAAAGTAACCTGATTTCCAACCCACGGGGCCTCGTCGCGGGTGGTATTACTTGAAACCGTTGATTCGCATTTGATGCAACTTTCAACTCGGGTGTCTGCGAGTCGAGCTATACGTAGTTTCAATCAGAACTAGTGCAGTGTCCCTTAAATAGGTCGGCATAGGCGCGTGCGTGGCAAGATGGAGGAATGTCACGAAAAGGGCTTCCGGTTGTCTTGTCCGAACCGAGTTGGATCTCCTTGAACAATGGATTTGAGCTGGGTCCCCCCCACATCAAGTTGTGCGCCGGCGCGGATCAATCGCAATGCGGCCGCTGGGCAGTCCGACAAGCTGATTGCCGCCAAACTGGCGGTCCGGCGGGAGACCGCTGCGCTGTGGCGGCGGCGGATGAGGGAGCAAGGCATTGGTTGCGTCTGGGAGATCGCTCCCGGTCGCGGACACAAACCGCGTTACGATGCCACCAGGATCGGACAATGGATCGAGGCCACCTTGCAGACCAAGCCATCAGCAAAAGCACTATTCAGCGGGCGTGGCAGGACCACGGCCTGAAGCCGCACTTGCGCAAGACCTTCAAGCTATCCCGTGATCCGCGGTTCTTGGAGAAGCTCACTGATGTGGTCGGCGTCTATCTGACTCCGCCCCAAAGCGCGGTGGTGCTGTGCGTAGATGAGAAGAGCCAGATTCAGGCGCTGGATCGCACGCAACCCGGACTGCCGCTAAAATCCGGCCGCTGCGGCACCTATACCCACGACTACAAGCGTAGCCCTGCTCGCATTCCACCCCTCGTAGGTTAATTCGACTTTTCCCGCGGACGCACCGTTCCCCTGAATTTGGTGCGTCCTAGGGAGCCTATGCCAGCCGTCGGGGCAGTCGCTCCGTCAGGAATTTCCGGAGCTTGGGCAGCTTGGTGTGGCCCAGCCCGGCGAAGAGGGCAGGAGGATCGATCTGCAAGGCCCGCAGCACCCGCCGCGCCTTCGCGGTCGTGACCACGGCCAGCAGTTGCTCCACTAATTCGATCAATTTTCGCTCGGGCGTGCGCCCGGCGAGCACCGCCACCTGAAGATCCTCCAGATAGGCCGGCAGGACGTGCGCGAGGATCGTGACATGACGGGCGTCCTGCCGGCCGGATTGTGCCAGATCGGCGACGTTGGCGAGTTTCGCCTGCATCAGGGCAATTGGACCGGGCACCTGCACGTGGGTTGTGCCCACCGCGAGGGTATAAACCGGATCACGCAAAGCGGCGTTGGTCACCCCGTGCACCGAGCGGAGCACTTCGATGAGCAGGGGCTGGCCGACCGCATCCTGGGCGATGACCACCCCGATCTCATTGGTCGGGGGCTTGAGCGGGAAAAACTGCGGTTTAACGCCGGCTAGTTTGCCCAAGGCCGCCAAGGTCTCCCGGTCGCCAAGGACATCCACGTCGCGGGATACGAATGGGGCCAGCGGGGCGGTGCGCTTGTCGTAATACAAGGCCCACAGATTGACTGCCTGACCTCCCACCAGCAGGACCGGTTCCTCACTGGCGAGAAGCGCGGCGAAATCGCCGGGCGGTCGGGGACTGACGTCAGCGGGCCGCGGTGGCATGGGCGGAATCGAAATCAATCATCCGGACGGACTGCGGCGAAGGGGCGAGGGAATTACGCTCTTGGATGGCCTGTGGGCTGGCCAAGGCCAGATCGAGCAGCACCTGGTCGAATTCGCGCTGCGAACGTTTGAAGCGGGCCACTTGGGCGGCCGTCTTGAACGTGGCCGGCATCCGGGGGGCCTTGGCCCAGACCGCCTGCCGGAGGCGGGCGGCTTGGGTCGGGGTGGTGGCCCGCGTCTTTACGAGGTTACGGGTCGCCTGACGCAGCAACGCCATCACAGTGGTGTCCTCCCGCTGCGCGATGGCAGCGAGTGCCGCCAGGACGGCTTCGTGCTCAGCGAGGCTTTGTCGGCGTTTGGACTGGGCGAGTTGGTTAGGCATGACAAAAAGGTTGAAACAACCTTAGGGCTTTTCTCATGGCAGGCAAGCAATGTCTGCGGGTGGGGCAGGTTTGTTGCCGCACTGATCTAGCCCGCGAAGGCGACCGCGAGACGAGCGTAGCTTAGAACTGTATTTTATCGGCCGACACACCGTGAGACCGGTGCTCGACGGTGCGATCGGCAAGATCGATGATGTTGTGATTAGGCCAGGGCGCGCCCGCGTTCACGCCTGGATTTAGTGTGAGGGTTGAACCCATGCGATCGTGCCACCCGCGGGGCCGGTGGACGTGACCAGACAGAACGATACGCGGCACAAAGTCCGGATCGTCGTGCATCAGCATTTCCGCGAGTTCGAGGTCACCCCAGTCCACATTTTCGGGATAGCTGATAGCAGTTTCTGCTCCCGTGGGTGGGCAGTGGATGAGTGCGATATTTCTGTTGCCGCCGTAGATGGGCACTTCATTCCAAGCGACCGATTCAAATGTCCAGTCGCCAAGGCGCCGGCGTTGCCCATCAGTCAGAACCATTGGGGACCTGATCTTCCGCATCCAATTTTGCAGTGGTGCAGGGACCCAGTCCTCGCAGAAGTCATGATTGCCTGAGCACAACAGAAGCGGTGCTGGAAATGACTCTGCCCAACTCCTGAGCCAGACAATTTGCTCCTCGACTGCCAGCACCTGCGCGGGACCAATAAGATCCCCGGTCAGCGCTACCGCATCATACTCAGGCGCTGACAGTTTCAGCCACGCGAACCAGTCGCGGTTAAAGTGGAAATCCGACACGTGAAGTAAGCGCATACTAATAGATACGGCGTTTCGCCTTACGCTTCGCCGATGGCTTTCGGCGCCGTTTACTGACTGCCTGTCGAAGCCGTTTAACCTTGGTGGCGGCGACCACCACGACTTCGTGTTTGCGGAACGCGAGGAGCACGCGCAGAAGGCAGTCAAGCGTGCGGGTGACAAATTCAGTTTCGGACATGATGATTCCCGTGGTTGCTATAATGACAGAAATTATGGTCATAAAAGGAGGGGAGTGATGATGGCGTTTGACTGGTAGTCTTGGTTGCAATCACGTGGACCGCCTTACCGAGCCTGCGCCGCAAAATGTTGTTTCAATACGCAGGCGGTGAGCGCGTTTTGCACCGCGCGAAAATTTCCACCAGAGGCAGCGGCAGCTACTGGATCGAAATCCTCCGGCGCCAGGCCAATGCGCTCTGCAATTACCTGAAAATCCTCCGCCGTGTAAGGCCTCAACAGGAGCCATCGGTCCGAAAACCTGTTCAACAATTCTTCCGGTATAATCCGCGCCTGCCGGATTTTGTTCGCAATGTCGTCCGTAGCCGCCCCTGCGGAACCAAAGCCCATCGATCGCTGAGGTTTGGTGGTCCACAAGTCATGCCAGGTGCCGCCACCAACGATCATCACATTTTCGCGCAGCTGCCTGTCTTGTTCGCTGCCCCACTGTCCTCCCGAGTAGCTGACCGCGCGGTCGAGGACGGCGTAGATTTCAACCTGCTGAAAGAGGGTATAAGCCCCGCCGTCGCTCGATTTCGACAGCTTGTCCAACTCATCGATAAAGAGGATAAACTTTTGGTTCTCTTTTAACTTTGCTTGGAGCACCGTGAGCGCACTCGGGGTCTGCCTTGCGGCTTGGATAATCCAATCACTCACTGTCATGCGCACAATCGGCAGACCCAACGCACGACCCACTGACATGACGAGATGGGTTTTGCCGACGCCAGAGGGGCCGATGACGAGCGGTGCAATCCGCAGGTTAACGCCCGCATGCTCCAGTCCGCCGGCAAAGTAGATCTCCGACAAGGCGGCGATTTCACGGAAAGCCACTTGTTGCGATGCGGTCAATGATCCAAGGTCAACGGCTTGCTGAGGTGGGGTGGGTGGCTTGATCCCAAGAAACAAGGCAAGTTCGGACACCTGGCCGCTTGCATGGTCGTCTCCTGCGTCCCGCATGTATTCCAGCACGCCGCGAATCATCTCATCTCCCAGCAGGTGATTGTCCCGCAATTCCCGCAGATGAGCATGGAGTGCTGGATTTGCCGCCAGCATTGCGGCCACGAGCCGATTTAAGTCGGGTGTAAGGCCCTCGGGCCGCAGGAGCCCTTCACTCAAGCGATCAACGATTGGATCGGTGACGAATTTCGGTCCCAATAGACTCAGCAGTTCGGATAGTCTCATGTTACAAAGATACGTGGTTGGGCTCGGCCATCGCCGGGACTGGCTGCCCGAAAGACCCCAGACGGTGGACCACCTGATGCATCTGGTCCTCGCCCCGTTTTAAATAGGACTCAGTTGTGAGGACACTGCGGTGGCCTAGAAGATCACGGACCAGAAGGATGTCCTTGGTCAGATCGTAGCAATCCAACCCAAATGCTCGCCGCATGCCATGCGGTGCCACTTTTCCAATTAGCCCAGCCCGCACGCCGGCTCGGGCCAGGATGGTGTGGGCTTGCCGCCGGGTGATTACTCCTGGGCAGCGCTTGCGCGATGCGAATACCCAGGCCGCCGGGTCGGGAACACCGGAGCCGCTGACGGCGAAGGCATACTCCCTCACCGCGACTGCGGCCGCCGCATTGATGGGCAGCCGCCGCGAAAGCACATTTTTCCGCTGCGCCGAACGGCCGCCCTTCAGGTTTCTTCGCGCGACTTCCACATAAGCGAGCGGCTGGCCGTCCCTCCAAATCTGACCCCACTTCAGTGACAATAATTCGCTTACGCGAAACCCTGTGTTGAGCCCCATCACCACGAGCAGCCGATCCCGTGGATTCGGCAAAACCGCCAACAGCCGTAACCTTTCCTCCGGCGTGATGTAGCGGGCGATGCTCATGCCCAAGAGATACGGCCAAGCGTTAAGCCGCGCATAACGCCGCCAGCGCATCCCGCTCCACGCCATCACCCCATCAGCCCGGCACCGCCGCCGCCAATCTCCCCGTCCCCTGAAATTGGGAGATTCGCGGTGCGTGCCTCGGTGCGGCCTTCCCAGTGATCACTTTTCCGATTGAGTCATTGAAGGGTGAAGGCGGATCACGCCCCGAGCCATGATCGGAAATATTATGTGTGCAGTTGCCGTTACGGGATTACCGCATCCATGGCCCATGCCCTCCCGCAATGGCATGCGGATGGTATGTGAAATAAAATCCTTAGTGGTCGGTGGGGTTTTCACATTCAGTGCCATATTGGTTGGCAAATGTCGTTTTTAACAGCAACCATGTCGCTGTTTACGCATGCAATAGTGGGTCCCGGGGTTTCGACGGAGTCCCGCCACGCGGGACGGAGATGGGGCCGCCGCAGGCGGAGGGCAGAGTCCCGAGCGGCATCGCCGCGAGCCATTCCCCGTGAGGGCGCCAATGCCCAACACACCCGCTGGAGTCGTTCTTGTTTGTGCGGCCAAGCGAGCGCTACCGGTGGCATTTCGGCTGCTCAGGAAAACTTACCGGTGCATTGGGGTGTAAAATGGCGACCGCAAGCCCAAGGTGCCGACATGAGTCCTGTGCGATCCGTTCATCTCTGGTCCGCGCTGCCCACGCCTTTGACCGGGGAGTTGCAAATTGACGAGCGCTCACTGGAGCGGACATTGCAGAGTTCAATCGACGCGGGTGTCACCGGGCTTTTCCTTGGCGGCACCTGCGGGGAAGGCCCGTGGTTGCCCGACCGGGAGCGGATTCGGCTCGTGCGGACAGCGGCACGGTTCGCCCAAGGCCGGCTCAAACTGGCCGTGCAGGTCTCGGACAATTCGGGGCCCCGTATTCTGGACAACATCCGGGCGGCCCAGGATGCAGGGGCGGATTATGGGATCATCGCACCGCCGCTCAGCATGATGAATGCAACCGAGGAGCGGGTGCTTGATTTGTATCGGAGTGCGATCACGAAGAGTCCGCTGCCCATGGGGCTTTACGATTTGGGCCGCGGGCGTGCATTTGCCATTCCGGGAGAGCGGCTCCGCGACATTTACCTCCTGCCCAACCTGACCTTGATCAAGGACAGCTCCGCGGACCCGGAACGGAGAAAACTGGCGTTGGCCATCCGGGCCGAAAGACCGGAGCTGCGGCTGTTTTGCGGCGATGAATTCAACAGTCTGGAATATCTGGAGGCAGGTTATGACGGACTGATGCTGGGCGGTGCGGTGGTCACGGCGCCCATGCTCGTCCGAATGATCGCGCTGCTGCAGGCGGGGCATCGGGCGGAGGCGCAGGCGGTTGAGCAGGAGATGGTCGCGCTGCTCCGCGGCATCTATGGCGGCAAGGCACTCGCCTGTTGGCTGACCGGCCTTAAATATGCCCTCGTGGTTCAGGGGCTCTTTGCCACGACCGCAAGTTTTCTGGAGTATCCCCTGACGCCGGAGTGCCGGACGTTCATTGATCGCCACTTCGCAAAACAGCCGGGCGTCGGCCTTGCGGGCCGGGTTCCCGCTACCGGATGAAACGGCGGGCAAATGCAGCGTCCCCCGCCAGACCTTACGGCCGACTGGCCGCCGCACTGGCCCTGTGCGGGGTGGCCTTGGCAGGGGTGGCCGCAGTTCCCGCTGCTATGAATGCCGGCCAGTCCCGAACGACGATGACAAGGATCAATCCGGTGGTCGTGGGTCCGGCCTCGGTTGCGTCGCCGGCCGTTGGTCTCAAGCGCACTGGCACTTCGGCCTATGTGGCCGCCTGGTCGGCGCCGGACGGGACCGGCCTGCGTTCCGTTTCTGTCGACGGGGGCAGGACCTGGTCCTCGCCGACACCCGGAGAACTGCTGCCGGGTTCGCTCCCGGCTGAGGGACTTTTGGCTGCGGCCGCTTGGGAAGGGAAGCTCCTCGGCGTGCGTTCCGGAACCCGTGTGCCGGGAAAGCAGCCGGTCTTTCCAAGTGCGCCGCTGGTGCTGACCGTTCATGAGAACGGTCGGTCCCGGGACATCGGATTTGCGGCCGATCCCTGGGGAACGGAGGTCGGGGCGGCTGCGGTGGCGGGAGGTCCCGAGGAGATGGTGGTGGCCTATGTCACGGAGGGAGGGCAGTGTCGGATCGCCCGGCTGTCATGGACCGACGCGATGCAATCGCCGGCCACATGGCGCCGTTTGCCGGTCTTTCCCCAGGGCCAAGGCGTGGCGGGTATCGTGGCCGGGACCCACGGTGACATGCTGATGGCCGGAGGCGGCACGAATTTTCCCGAAGCACCGCCCTGGGCGGGGGGAAAACGGGTCACGTATGACGAGCTGTTTGTCCTGGCGCCCGGTGCGGACGCCTGGCGGCCCGCCGGGAGGCTGCCCGAGCCACGCGGCTATGCGGCGGTGGCTTCGTCGGCCGCCGGTGTGGTGGTGGCCGGGGGCGAAAACCCGGAAGGCCTGCGCGAAGATGCTTTCCTGCTGCGTTGGAACGGAACCGCAGCCGATTTCACCCCGCTGCCGCGACTGCCGCAACCGGTTACGCAGGCCGCCGCGGCGGTGTGGGCGGGGCGCATTTATCTCGCCGGCGGTGCCGGCGGGAGCACGCCGCGGGAAAGTTTGCGCCGGTTTTTCGTTTACGATCCTGCCCACGGAGCCGCGGGTTGGACTGAGCTGCCGCCCTGGCCGGGGCCTTCACGGACGCTGGCGGTGATGGCCGCGGTCGAGGGTTGGATCTACCTGGCCAGCGGATTGCATCTGGGGATGGATGCAGCCGGCAAGACCACGCCGGAATATCTGCGCGACGCCTACCGCTACCGGATCGAATCTGGCGAATGGGAACGTCTGCCCGATCTGCCCTGGTCCGTGACCGCTGCGCCCGCGGTTGCGGCGGCCCGCGGTTTTTTTGTGCTCGGCGGGGTAGATGGGGCCCAGGTTGGCAAACTGCCCCGCGAAGCGCCGCTGCCGGACGACATCCTTTTTTTTGACGTGGCGAAGCTGGATTGGGAACTGTGGCCGGAAGCCTGGCCGGAGCCGGTGGTTACCAGCCCCGCACTCCGCTGGCAGGACGGCTGGGTCATTCCCTCGGGCGAGCCGCGCGGCGGGGTGCGCACGCCGCATGTCTGGCACTGGCGGCCGGCCGAAAAGTAGGCGTGAGTGACGCTGCTGGCGGACAACCGCGCGATGGCCATACCGACTGACCAGTGAAACCCCGTTGCGGCAATCCGTGCATCCCGCTGATTCAGAACCAGTCCCCCCTTGTCATCCTGCCCATGAAAAAATCCGAAGAAACCACCCAGGTCTGCGATTTCGCGCGTTCTTTTATCCGCTGGCGGCACGATACGACCAAGAAACCCCTCTTGACCGTTTCCCAACCGCCGCCGACCACCCTGAACAACGTGCGCATGCCGTTGGAATGCCTCATGACCCACTCCCGGTCCGACGGGACCGGCGTCTATGGACTGGGCGCTTCGTGCAAGACGGAGCAGGTGTTCGTGGAGCGCGATGTGTGGATGCAGCCCAATGCCGACATGTGCGCGGTGAGCAGTGTGGACGAGTTCATGGTGATCAAACGCTGGGACAAGGTAGACAAGGGTGTGATGCTGCACCCGCCAAGCCTCGGGCCTCAACCGGAGCGCCAGTGCATTGATCCGGTGCAGGCCTTCGAAACCCACGAACTCAAGGTGCGCCGGCGCACCGCCCGGCGCATCGAAACCATAGACGAAGTCATCGGGGTGTTGTCCGGGGACCGTGAAGTGGTCGCCCGCACGGGCTATGCGTCGCCGGACGGCGAGGTGCTGCTGGAGTATCCCGTTAAGACCGTGAACTTCAGCGAGCGGCACCGCTACTACCAGGTTGACACCGGCCCCGTGCTCTATCGCGGCGAAGCCACGGGCCCCGCGCCGATTGAGCGGCTGCACCTCGCGTATGTGGCACATCTGGGCGGCGACTGGGCGGAATTTTTGGTCAGCAAACCTACCCCCCTGGAGGGGCATGACGTCGCGGTGCATCATTTCGGCGAGGTGTGCCGGGTGACCGCCCGCCACTCTTTGTGGGTGGTGACCGACTGACCCACCCCGCCCGGCAGGTTAGGTCATCTTACCAGTGATTGACGCTGGGAAGCCAGGCGGGTTCCGTCCCAATTCTGCGTATTCCTGCCGCACCGGTCATTTTGACCATACCCGCGGTTCAACCATTCCTTCCGACTTAAATCATGCGAGCTTCCAAGACTTTGGCCCGGCTGAGGGCCGGACAAACGGCCCGAGTGTGCTGTCTCTACAACCCCAGCAACATGTATCCGGCCCACGCGGCGCAGGCCGGCTACGACGGCATCTGGTTGGATAATGAACACAACACTTGGGATAACCGGGAGATGCAGCGTCTGATTGCGATGCATCACCTCGCCGATATCGACTGCATCGTGCGGCCCACGGTGCTTGGCAAGACGCAGCTCTACCAGCTCCTTGAGATGGGTGCCACAGGGGTGCTGGTGCCGCACGTTTCCACGGTGGAAGCCGCCCGGCACCTGGTCGATGCACTCAAGTTTCCGCCCCTGGGCCAGCGCGGACTGGACGGGGCGGGGCTGGACAACAATTTTTACCTGTCGGGAACGGAGAAGTATCCGGCGGAGGCCAACCGCGAGACCTTGATCGCCGTGCAGATCGAGACGCTCGAAGCACTTGAGAATGTCGAGGCGATTGCCGCGGTCAAAGGCGTGGATGTGTTGTTCATCGGGCCGGGCGATCTGGCGCTCCGGCTGGGGTGTCCGCTGAACTGGGCGGAACCCAAAATGCAGGCGGCGCAGGCGCGGATCGCGGCGGCGGCGGCGCGCCACGGCATCCATTGGGGCCGGCCTTCCGGCAACCCGGACGACATGGCGGCCATCATGGCGCAGGGGGCGCGGTTTATCGCCCATGGCAGCGACTTCGAGGCGGTGGCCCATTCGATGCAGCAGCGCTACCGCGCCAATTTTGAAAAGGCCCTGGGCCTGCATGCGCAGGCGTCCACCCCGGCGGGCAAGGCTTACTGACATGGCGGCTTCCGGCACGAACCTGCGCGCGCTGGTTACGGGAGGGGCCACGAACATCGGCCGGGCCATCACCGAGTGCCTCGTGCGGGACGGCGCGTCCGTGGTCGTCGGCCAGCCCGATCCGTCGGTCGCCGCCGACCTGGCGGCCCGCCATCCGGACCGGGTGACCGCGGTGGCCTACGATCAGGGCCGGCCGGAAGATTGCCGCCGCTTGGTCGCGGCGGCGGTGGAGGCGCTGGGCGGGCTGGATGTCCTGGTCAACAATGCCGCGCTCAGCGGCGCCGGCGCCGGTGGAGCTTTTCTTGAACTGGAGGATGCAACGATCGACCGGATTCTCGCGGTGAATCTGCGCGGGGTGATCCAGCTTTCCGTCGCCGCCGGCCGGATCATGCGCGCCCAAGGCACCGGTGGTGTGATGGTTCACATCTCCTCGATCAATGCCATCCGGCCGCAGCTCAACGCCTCCGTTTACGCGGCGACCAAGGCCGCGCTTTCCAACCTGGCGCAGTCCATGGCGAAGGAACTCGCGCCGCACCACATCCGGGTGGTGGCCGTGGCCCCCGGCGACATCTGGACCGACACCTACGAAAAGCTCCTGCAGGAGCTCAAGGCCAAGGGTCTTAAGAGCGATGTGGCGGGACAGACGCCGCTGGGGCAGGGCCAGCCCACCGATATCGGCGAGATGGTCGCCTTCCTTGTTTCTGCCCGGGCGCGGTATGTGACAGGCACGACCGTGGTTGTGGATGGCGGCCTGCTGGCCTGAGAGGCGCCCGCTCCTTTCACCGTTGAAGGGCGGCGAAGGCCTTCAGCCGCGGGTCCTCCGGCGGCCAGCTGGCAAAACGGCCGGTCTGAAAAATGGCCGGCGGCGGCACTTCGCCCAGCGTGATTCGCGCGACCAGTTCGCCGAGAGCCGGCCCCATCTTGAAAGCATGGCCGGAGCCCCCGCCGATGACCAAGGTGTTGGGATCTTCCGGGGAGAAATCGATCAACAGGTCGCGGTCCGGGGTGTTCTCATACTGGCAGACGCGTGATTCCAGCAGCGGGGCACCGGCCAGCGCGGGAAAACGGAAGCCCAGGTGCACCCGGGCCCGTTGCAGGCGCACGGCATCCGGCGTCCGCTCGGCCGTGGTCGGATCAACGACCGCGCCGAGGTCGTTGGACGAAATCTTGAAGCCCCGGTCTTCGTTGCCGGGGATGCCATACCAGCTGCCACGGGCGTTGTCGATCCACGCGGGCAATGCCGCGCCGGTAAGGTCCGCATCGCCCGCAGGCGTGCCGAAGTAAAACACCTCCTGCCGGGTGGGTCGCAGCCAGGGGCCGATCCAGTCGGGGAATAGTTCGCACAGCCAGGGTCCGGCGGCGAAGACATACCGGTCGGCCTTCAGTGAGCTGCCGTCGGCCAGGACGAGCCCGTGGCGGCCCGCATTGGTGGCGCTACGGGGCTGCACGCGGGCTAGGCGCAGCTCGCCGCCCGCGCTGGCAAAACGGGCCACGACCTCGCGCACCGCCCGGCGTGCATAAAGTAACCCGGCCCGGTGTTCGTGATAGGCCGCGACCACGCCGTCCCAGTTGATCTGCGGAAAACGCCGCCGGGCCGTCGTGGTTTCCAACGGCTCGATTGGAAAATGCCAGCGTTCGAGGTGCGGCAGCGCCTGCGTGACAAAGCTGGAATCATCGCCGAACAACCACAGGGCGCCGATCCGGTCGAGCAGGGGCCCGCTGCTGCCGGACCCAAGTTCCTCCCACAGGTGGAAACTGCGGTCCGTCAGCTCGACATAATGTGGCTGATCCCCGTAGGCGCCGCGGATGATGCGAGTCTCGTCCCCGGAGGAGGACCGCGAGTTGGCGGGCCCCCAGGCATCGACCAGTGTCACCCGTGCGCCCCGGAGCTGCAGGCTCCGGGCGGTCCAGGCACCCAGGACCCCGGCGCCCACCACCGCAATGCGGGGACCATTCATCGCCGCGGCAGTGCCACCACGGTGGCCAGGGCCTCGCCCTTGCGGACCGACCGCTGCCGCCGCAGGCAGACAAGGGTGCCGCGGTGACCGGCACGGATGGTGACGGCCGGCGCCGGGCCCAAGGGGTGCAGTCGGCCGATGATGCTGCGACGGGCTAGGACGGCACCGACGGTCACCGCAGGAATGAACAGGCCGTCGGCCGGTGCCGGGTGGTGCAATTGGAGGTGGGCTTCTTCCTTGTGGCGCGCGATCCGCACCGGCGGTTTTTTCAACCGGGGTGTCGGGCCGCGGACAAAACCGAACGCAACGAGAAAATGCCTGAGTCCGCGGTGGAGGGCGGCCCGGTCGGCGGGATGCACGCCGCCTGCGCCGCGCGATTCGGTGTAGATGGCCGGCACCTGGGCGGCGGCCGCGGCGCTGAGTGTGCGCCCCGGCGCATAGTGGCTGCCCCAGCACCAGTAGTCGTCAAAGCACCGGGCCATGCGGTGCTGAATCGCGTCGATCTCCGCCCGTCCGGTCAGCATGTAGCCCGACCAGGGCAGCAGGTCGTAGGCGGTGCCGCCGCTGTGCAGGTCCAGATAATAGTCCGCGTGGCGGAGCACCCGCTCGAGAAACAGGGCGGCCACCCGTTCCGCGTGGTTGCCCCGAGGATTGCCCGGAAACACCCGGGCGAGGTTGCTGCCGTCCTCCGGATGACAGCGCGTGCCGGCAAAAAACGCGGCCTCGTGAAGCACCGGGATGATGACGAGGGTGCCCTGCAGCCGGTCCGGCCGGATCTGCGCGGCCAGCTCCTGCAGGACGGTCGGCCCTTCGTATTCGTCGCCGTGCGTGCCGCCGTTGATCACCGCGACCGGACCGAGCCGGCCGCGCAGGACCAGGGCGGTGAAGGCGGGGCTGCCGGAGCCGATGCGCCGGACATGCCGGCCTTGGCCGAGCCGGGACCAGAAGGGAGGGGACGATTTCATGGAGGTGCGGGGCGGAAATCCGGCGAGACCGGATGACGGTGAAATTTGTGGCGCGAGGCGCGGGGAGCACAACGCCGCATCCCTGGTCAGGAATTGTAACCAGGGGAAGAATGCCGACAGTCCGTGGGCGAACGGTTGCGTTCGGGCCGCGTGCACTGGCATGCCTCTGTGCCGGCCCGCCCAACCTGCCATACCCATGTCTTCCCCAGTTCCCCGTCTGCACCGCGTCCAACGCGACGGCGCCAACCTGCTCGTGCTGGAAAACGGCCGCGTGCGCATCACGATCTGGCCGGATTTCGGGGCCGCGGTGCTGGGCTTCGAGCATCTCGAACAGAACCTCGACATCATGTGGAAAAACCCGCTGCTGCAGCCGCCCCGGCTCGCGTTGCTGGCCCAGCCGATCGAGCGGAACAGCGACCTCTACGACGTGCTGGACGGTTCGTGGTTCGTGTCGCTGCCGGCCGGCTTTTTCCCCACCTCTTACTACGGGGCGCCCATCGGCGCGCACGGGGAGTTTCGTGCGCTGCCTTTCGCGGTGGAAGTGCTCGAGGAGAGCCGGGAACGGGTGCGCGTGAAAGTCACGGGCCGCTCGGTGCGAACGCCCTTTGTGCTGGAACGCGTTTGGGAACTGGCCGCCGGTTCCGAGGTGCTGGTCTGGGAGGAGACGCTGACCAACCGCAGCAACCGCAACCGGCCCTGCGCCTGGCTTCACCATCCGGCCTTCGGGGGCGACCTCATTGACGGTGCCGAACTGCGGGTGCCGGCTCGGACCATCGCCACCTATGATTTCAAGCGCGATGTCGGCAGCCAGATCAAGCAGGGCTACCGCGGCGCCTGGCCGCACATTCCGGTGACGGCCGACGGCTCGATGCGCGATTGCAGCCGGGTGCCGCCGAAGGACAGCGGACTCGATCATTCGGTGCAGTTGACCGACTTCAGCGTGGGCTGGGGCTGCCTGTGGAATCAGGCCCGCCGGCTGGGGTTTGCGCTGCGTTGGGACGAAAAACGGTTTCCCTGGGCCTGGAGCTGGGCGAACGCGGGCGGGATCACGGATTACCCGCTCTGGGGGCATGGACATCTGATTACGCTCCAGCCGGGCACCTCCCCGGTGGGCCGCTTTGACGAGCTGCTGGAATCCGGTCAGGTGGCGTGGGTCCCTGCCGGCGGTGCGCTCCACACCCGGCTCCTCAGCGGCTTCACCGCCGCGCCGGACGAACCTTGGCTACTGTGACGCCGCATGAGCATTTGGAAATACGCCGCCTGCCTGCCGGAACTTGATCCGGTCCACCGCGTGACACTGGGCGAAGGCCAGACGCCCCTCGTGGCCTCGCGCCGGCTGGGAGCGGAGCTCGGCGTGCCGCGGCTGGCCTTCAAGCTGGAGACCACCAACCCGACCGGTTCCTACAAGGACCGGTTCGCGGCGGCGGCACTTTCCCACCTGCGGGCCGCGGGCCGGCAGTGCTGTTTGGGCACTTCTAGCGGCAACACCGGGGCGGCGGTCGCCGCCTATGCCGCCGCCGCCGGACTGCCCTGCCTCCTCGCGATCGTGGACACGGCTCCCGAGGGTAAGCTCCGGCAGATGCTCGCCTACGGCGCGCGCCTGTTCCGGATCCGCAACTTCGGCCTGGACCCCGCGGTCACACAGGAAGTGATGCAAGGTTTCCCGGCACTGGCGCAACGTCTCCGGGCCGAGGTCCTCATCAGCGCCTACGCCTATTCGCCGCTGGGCATGGCGGGGGTGGAGACGATCAGCCACGAACTCGCCGCCCAGCTGCCCGGCGGCATTGCCCATGTGTTTTCGCCCAGCGGCGGCGGCGGGCTGACCCTTGCGGTGGCCCGGGGATTTGCGCGGAGCGCGAGTTTCCGCCCGGCCGTGCATTGCGTGCAGCCCGAGGGCAACGACACGATCGCCGGCCCGCTGCGCGCCGGGGCCGCCCGCGCCCGGGCCGTCACCTGCACCTCCCGCATCAGCGGTCTGCAGGTCGGCAACGTGATCGACGGCGATGCCACCCTGGCGGCCTGCCGGGCTGCCGGCGGCAACGGCCACCTCGTCACCGACGAGGAAGTTTTTGGCTGGCAGCGCCGGCTCGCGCGTGAGGAGGGCATCTTTTGCGAACCAGCCGGGGCCGTGGCGCTGGCCGGTCTCGCCCGGGCCGCGGCCGCGGGCGAAGTCCGCTCCGACGAGCAGGTGGTCTGTCTCGTGACCGGCAGCGGATTCAAAGACGGGGACAGTCTCGCCCGCATGATCGAGGGTGATGGGTGCCCCCGGTTGGATGATTTTGCCACGTTTTCCCGCGAGGTGGCCGCGCGACTGGCCACGGGCTGAGGAGCGACCGATGCCCCGGGCCAAGAAACATCCGGCGCCGGCCCCGGAGTTGGTGGAAGCCATGATCGACCGGCGTTACGGTTTCTCGGCCGGGCGGGGCCGGGGGCTTGCGGCCAATCCCGTGCTGGCCGCCATCTTGGGCCGGGGCAGTTGCCGGCGGTTCCGGCGCAAGCCGGTGCCGCCACCGTTGCTGGAGGCCATCCTGGCGGCCGCCCAGTCGTCCGGCAGCAAGTCCGACCTGCAGGCTTGTTCGATTGTTGTCCTGCGCGACCGGGTGCGCCGCCGCCGTCTGGCCGCAGCCTGCGCGAGCCCCTGGCTGGCCGCGGTGCCCGTGCAGCTGGTGTTCTGCGCCGATCTGCGCCGCCACCGCCGGGCCTGTGCCCGGCATGGGCTGCCCTTTGCGCAGGACAACCTCGACGGCTGGCTGAATGCCTGCGTGGACGCGGCGCTGGCTTTGCAGGCCGCGCTGCTCGCGGCCGAGGGCAGCGGTCTGGGCGGCTGCCCGGTCAGTGCCCTGCGCAATGCCCTTGGGCCGGTGAGTACGCTGCTGCGCCTGCCGCCCGGCGTGTTTCCCCTCCTCGGCCTCGCGGTGGGGTATCCCGCGGCGCCGGCCCGGGTTTCGATGCGCCTGCCCCCCGCGGCCGTCCTGCACGACGAGTTCTACCGTGACTGCCCGGAGGCGGAACTGCTGGCATATGATGCCCGGCGCCACGCGCGCGAACCCATCCCGCCGGCGAAGCAGAAACAGACCGGGCTTTACGGCCTCGCTCCCGTGTGCACGTGGTCCCTCAATGTGGCGCGGCAGTTGTCCGTCACGGAACGCGCGGATCTGGCGGCCTTCCTCCGTGCGCGCGGCTTCAACCCTTAGCCGGGACCACGGGTCAGGAGCAAACCGGCGAGGATGGCAGCCAAGGGCAGCAGTGAGGCCGTCCACGCCGCCCAGCCTTGCCGCAGTCCCGGCGGTCGGCCGCCCAGCAGCGTGGCGACGAACAGCTGCATCCCAAGTGACGGCGGGATGATCCACATCATGCTGATGGGCGCCGATCCGGTCAGCACATCCCAGTAGGCGACGAGGCAACCGGTCGTCAGTCCGTAGAGGGTGCCGACCGCCGCGCCGAAGGCCCCGGCCCGGCGGGCAAACAGCGCGAGCAGGAACAGCCCGAAGATCGGGGCGGCGAACAGGTTTGTCGTCTTCTTCGTGATCTCGAGAAACGAGCCCGGGATGTTGCCGACCTGCGTGCCCAAAATCACGGCGGTGCCGCCGATCACCAGAGCCAGCATCCGCGCCCGTCGGACCTGGGTCGCAAGGTCCGGCACCGGGCGGGTGCCACGCTCCAGCAGATCGCGGCTGACCACCGCGGTGATGGAATTCACGCCCGAGTCCAGGCTCGACATGGCGGCCGCGAAGAGCGCGGCGACCACCAGCCCGCACATCCCGACCGGAAACTGGCTGGAAATGAAAGCGGGGAACAGCCGGTCGGCATCGCCCGCGATGCTGGCCCCGGCGGGCAGGAGGCCGGGGAACTGGGTGTAGTAGGCCATCAGGGCAAACCCGATCAGGCACACGAGCAGCGAGACCACCACGCCCATGACCGAGTGGATCAGGAACGCCCGCCGTGCGCTCGCGGCGTCACGGGTGGACATGTAGCGCTGGATGGCGGTTTGATCCCCGCCGGCCGTGCAGAGCTGCCAGAAGAAATTCATGATCACGACGCCGAACACCGTCACCCGCACGTGCGGGTCGAGGCTGAAGAAGGGCTGCGACTGCCACTGCGGGTTCCACTCGGTGGGCACCCAGGAGAAGCCGCCCAACCGCACCGTCACGATTCCCAGGGTGCAGAGCGCGCCGAGCAGCAGGATCAGGGACTGGGCGACGTCGGAAATGGCCACGGCGCGCAGCCCGCCCAGCGTGGTGTAAATGACCGAGACGATACCGGTGACGAGGATCACATGGAGGATGCTTTCTGCTGGCAGGCCGATGATCACTGTGATGGCGGCCGAAGCCATGTAGAGCAGGACGGCCATCCAGACGAGCCGCAGTGTGATGAACAGTACCGCGCCGAGCGTGCGCACGCCGCCGCCAAGGCGGGCTTCCAGCAGTTCGTAGGCGCTGATCACCCGGTGGCGCATGAACGCGGGGATCAGCACGTGCCCCACCACGAGGTAGGCGAACGGTATGGCGAGAAAGATAAACAGGTAGGTCGGCCCGTGTTTGATCATCTCGCCGGGCATTGAAAGGTAGCTGATCGTGCTGAACAGGGTGGCGAACAGCGAGATGCCCATAACCCACGGAGGCATGCGGCTGCCACCCAGGAAATAGTCCGCGCTGCCCGACTGCCGCCGCGAAAAATAATAGCCGATGGCGATCATGCCGAGGCAGTAAACCGCCACAATCGCCCAGTCCACGGGATGGAGTCCGGGAGCGGGGACGGGCGGGTTCATGACGGGGTTGTGGTTCCGGGCGGCGCGCTTTGGAGCCGGGGCGGATGGCCCCGCCTCAAGGCCGGCGGCGGTAGTGGAGGCTCACGGATTTGAGGATCGGGCTGTTTGCCGAACCGGGACTGATCAGCTCGGCCCGGAACTGGAACCAGCGCGCGGGCGGTGCAGCAATGCTCTGCGCCTCGCCGCTGCGCGTGAAATGGGTGCCCGGTCCGCCGGGTCCGCACCAGGGCGCCTGGGCGAGCGCGACCGCCGAGCCGGCCGACCGCACCTGGAACCGGATGCCCGTTTGGAAGGGGGTGTCGGCCTCCCAGTCGAGCTCCTCCATCTGCGCGTCCCCGCCGGCGTCATGCGGCGCCGAAAGGTAGGTGTAGCGGTCACTGCGGTCATAGACATGACCGATGTCCACCGCGGTCAGGAAATGCGGCCCCAAGCCGGGCAGGGCGGTCCGGTGTTGCGCGGAAAATCCCTCGGGCCGGCCCCAATACAGCCAGGTGTCGGTGCGGTGGTTGCCGTCTTTGGAATGGTTGGCGAGAAACAGGTCGGGCCGGCCGTCCCGGTTGAAATCGGCCACCAGCGCGCCGGACGCGGAGTGGGAGGGGATGCGCGTGTGCCGCTCCGCGTGGAAGCCGTCCGGACCGTTCCAGTAAATGTAGGAGGGACCCGACCGGGTTTCGCCTTCGTGGTAGTTGGTCAGGACCAGATCCAGGTGGCCGTTGTTGTTCAGGTCGGCGACCACGGCGTCGGCGGACCCGGTCGAGGGCAGCACCGTGCGTCGGTCCGGGTGAAACCCTTCCCGTCCGCCCCAGTAGATGAAGGTGTCGCCATGCGGGGAGCCGCCGAAGGAGCGCGGCTTGCCGGGCTCGGGATTCTTGTCGAAGAGGTTGGGGATGATGAGGTCGAGCTGGCCGTCGGCGTTCAGGTCCGCGACCTCGACCGCGACCGCGGAACGCACCGGCAGGCGAGTCTGCCGCTCCGGGGAAAACCCGAGCGGACTGTTCCAGAAAATCACGATTTCCTCGTCGATGAAGTTGGGGAAGACGACATCGATCCACCCGTCCCGGTCGAGATCGGCGATGGTGTGGAAGCGCACGCTGCGGATCGGAAACGGCTGGCGGTGGGCGGCGGTGAAACCGCTGGGACCGCCGTAGTAGATGTGGGTGACCTCCCGGCCGGGCTGCCACTCGCTCACGACAAGGTCGAGGTATCCGTCCCGGTTGAAGTCGGCGGCCCGGCCGGAGAACGCGTAGTCCGGCGACAGGGTGCTGGTCTTGTCCGGCTGGATGCCGTCCGGCCCGCCCCAAAAAATGGTCGGGGGACTGTGGGGGAAGAACAGGTCCACATGCCCGTCGGCGTTCAGGTCCGTCGACAGGTAGGAGTCCGACCCGCGGGTCGGCAGCTCCAGCCGGCGGGCCGGATCGAAGCCGTCGGGTCCGCCGGGATACACGTAGGCCGGGCTGCCCGCGGCATCGGGACCGTCGCCGCGGTTGATCACCACGAGATCCCGGCGGCCGTCGCGGTCGGGATCGGCGACGACGATGCCGCCGGTGCTGGCGGCGGGCACCGTGAGCATGGGCTCGGTTTGCAGGCCGTCGGGCCCGCCGCGGTGCACATGGACCTCGGCCGCAAAGCTGCCCGAGGTCTTGCGCAGCGCCAGCAGCAGGTCGTTGTGGCCGTCGCCGTCGAGATCCGCGATTGCCGCCGCCGAATGGTTTTGGCCCGGCAGCGCGATCCGGCGGCGCGGCTGGAAGCCGTCGGGCCCGCCCAAGTAGATGAAGCTTGCGCCCGCGCCGGCCTGGGCAAAGGCGAGGTCGGGCCAGCCATCGGCGTTGAGGTCGCCCGCCGCCACCGCCTGCGCTCCGACCGTGGGCAGCGCGGTCCGGCGGGCGGGGTCGAATCCGTCCGGGCCGTTCCAATAGACCAGCGAGTTGAGGTGCGTGGTCTCGACCAGGTTGTAGATCCCGCCCTCGCGTCCTTTCAGCCGGAAAGCATTGGCGACGACGAGATCGACGCGGCCGTCGCGGTTCAGGTCGGCGGCGGCCACGCCGCTGCTGCGCTCGCCGGGCAGGTGGAGCCGGTTCTCCGGGGAAAATCCCGGCGCGCCGGGATTGAAATACACCGTCAGGCCGGCTTCATCCGCCTCGTTGCCCTGGTTGGCGAAGATGACATCCGGCCGCCCGTCGCCGTCGAGGTCGGCCACGGCGACGCCCTGCGCATGGGCCGTCGGCAGTTCCAGCCGGTCATCGGCGGCAAACCGGCCGTCGCGGTTCCAATAGACGTAGGAGCGGCGGTGGGAATCCAGCGCCACGTGGTAGCTCAGGCCGCTGTTGGCGACGATGATCTCCGGGTGCCCGTCGCCGTTGAGGTCGGCAAGGGCAACCGCTTCGGCGCCTTGCGCCGGAAGTGCGCTGCGCCGTTCTGCGGAGAATCCTTTCGACCCTCCCCAGTAGATCCACAGGTCCAGCTCCGACTTGGTGCCGTTGAACCGGTTGGCGAGCACGAGATCGGGCCAGCCGTCGCCGTCAAGGTCGGCCACGGCGGCGGCCTTCCCGCCGTCGCTGGGGAGCTGGGTGCGGCCGGCGGGGCTCCAGCTGTCGCGACCCCAGTAAATCGAGAGGTCAACCTTCTCATTGTAACCGTGGGAGTTCGGCAGGAGAATATCGATCCAGCCGTCCGCGTTCAGATCCCATTGGTTGATGAGCCTGATGGAACCGTCGGCGGCGACGTAGGCGTTGACGCCGCCGTCGTCGAAGGTGCCCGCGGCGAAATCATCGAAGCGTTCGAGGTGCCAGACTTGCCGGATCCCGGCCGGCTCGGTGCCGGTGACCGGCGGGCCGGCGAAGACGGCGAGGACGGCGGCCAGCGAACGGCGGAAGGATGGGCGGGACATGGCGGGTGGCTCAGGCGGCGGCAGGGCGTTTGAAGACGAACCCCAGCAGCACGGTCGTGACGAAGGCCACGACGAACGAGCCGGGGAGATTCCAGATGAAGCCAATCGGGTTCTCCAAGCCGTAGATCTCCTTGCCGAAGGAGACGGAGACGCTGGTGGCCAGGCCGGCGAGGAAACCGCCGATCGCGGCGCGGCTGCCGGCGCGTGGCACCAGGAAGCCGACGAAGAACAGCACGCCGAGCGGGGCGACGAAGAGGTGGTTCCCGCGCTCCATCAGCTCGAGCAGGTTCCACTCCCCGGTCTGCATGAAGCCGTTCACCGTGAGCGCCGAGGCGATGCCGAGCAGGCCGGTGATGGCCGCAATGCCCATCGCGAGCAGGAGATGGTTCTGCTGGTTGGCGAAGAGCCGGAAACGGTCGATGAAGTCGGTCACTGCCACCGTCGAGATGGAGTTGATGGCGGAGCTCAGGCTCGACATGGCCGCCGCCAGCAGCGCGGCCAGGATCAGGCCGGAGATGCCCGCGGGCAGGTTGGCGGCGATGAAGCGCGGGAAGGCCTTGTCGGCCTCGGGTGCAATCTGCTCCTGGAAGGCCTGCACGGGTAGGCCGGAGCGGAGGTAAAAGAAGTAGAAGAGCGCCAGCCCGACCACGGCCAGCAGCAGGATCATCGCGACGTTGGCGATCGAGAACACGAGCACCGAGCGCCGGGCCGCGGCCGCCGAGGGCGTCGTCAGGTAGCGCTGGGCCGCCACCTGGTCGGCGCCGTGGGTGCAGATGTTCCAGATGAAGGAGGAGACCATCATCCCGATCACGGTCAGCCGCACCGCGGGATCGAAGCTGTAGAGCGGCACCTGGGTGCGGCCCGCCTCGGAGAAGGTGCTCCACCAGGTGGCCGGACCGGCGTCGGTGACGAAGCCGATGTAAATGGGCACAAACACCGCGCCGCCGAGCAGGATGAAGAACTGCACCAGATCGGTCCACATCACGGCACTGATGCCGCCCACGGTGGTATAAAGGGTGGTGATGAGCCCGATGAGGATGATGATGAGCGCGATGCTCCAGCCGGTCATCGCGGCGATGGCAAACGCGGCCATGTAGATGATGAGTCCGGTCCAGATGACCCGCGACACGATGAAGGCCGAGGCCGCCAGCATCCGGGTCGTCAGGTTGAAGCGCGTCTCGATGTATTCATAAACGCTGGTCACCTCCAGCCGCATCAGGAACGGGATGATGAGGTAGTTGACGAACGGCACGATGACGAAGAAAGCGAGCAGCGAGGAAAAGAGGCCGATCCCGTAGCGGATCATTTCGCCCGGTATGGCGAGATAGGTCATCGTCGAGAGCAGCGTGGCGATGACGCTGATGCCCGCGAGAAACCACGGCATCCGGCGGTTGCCCAGGAAATAGGTCGCCTTGTCCTTTTGGCGGCCCGCAAACAGGAAGCCGATGGCGACTAGGCCGAGCATATAAATCGCGATGACGATGAAATCGAGCGTGTGCAGATGCATGGAGGATGATTCGGGAGGGACGGCCGGGCGGGGATTGCAAACGGCAGGGGGTGGAGCCCGCCGGAAACCACCCGTTTGGACCGGCGGCGACCGCGCCGCCAGCCCGATTTCAATGCAGGCTCAGGCGGACCTCGCTGACCGCCGGGTAGGCGTCGCCGTTGGCGCTGTGCAGGGTCAGGCGGTATTGGAGGACACGGTCGGAGTCCGCGGTGGTGAAGCGGCCGGCGGCGGCCTCCCGCCAGGGCGCCCGGGCCAGCGCCCCGGCGTCGGCCGCGCTGCGCACCGCCACGGTCACGCGGGCGCCGTGCGGGGTGGTGGCCGTCACGGCGATGCGACCGGCGGCGGCGGCCTGCGACCAACTGAGCGGCGCCGAGGTGAATTCCTCGCGGTGGCGCCGGTCCTGGATGTTGCCGGGGTCCTGCACCCACATCCAATGCGGGCCCCGGGTCGGCAGATACTGCACCGCGGGATTGGTGAAGCGCTGGCCGTCGTTGAAGTAGATGGGCGACTGCGTCAGGTGCCCGAAGTCCGTCGAGTGGGAGGAAAACGCCAGGTCGGGCCGGCCGTCGCCGTTGAAGTCCGCGATCATCACGTCGTCCGCCGAGTCGGCGATGAGGGCCGTCCGGTTGAGGGGACTGTAGCCGTCGGCGCTGCCCCAGTAAATGTAGCAGGGCAGCCGCTCCCGGGAGAGCTCGCCGTGGTAGTGGGGCGAGACGATGTCGAGATGCCCGTCGCCGTCGAGGTCGGCCACGGCCAGGCCGATGGGTGTCATGCCCGGCAGCCATTGGGCGTTCGATTCGCGCCAGCCGTCGGCTGATCCCCAGAAGAGCGTGATGCCGGTGTCGTGCCGCTTGGCGACGCGGTCGTAGTAGCTGCCGACGAGCAGGTCGAGGTGCCCGTCGCCGTCCAGGTCCGCGGCCTCGACCTCGATCGGCGCGGGCGTGCTGAGCGTGTGGCGGCGGTCGGCGCTGTAGCCGTCGGGACCGCCCCAATGCGTGAAGATCCGGTCGCTGTTCAGCGAGGCGACCGTGAGATCGAGCCAGCCGTCGCCGTTGAAGTCGGCGATCAGCGCCCCGATCGAATAACTGGGCACGGGCACCGCGATGCGGTTGGCGGGGAGGAAACCCTCGGCCGCACCGTAATAAATGACCAGATGCGAACCGCCGTCCCGCCCCTCGAAGGCGCCGAGCACGAGATCGAGATGCCCGTCGCGGTTGAGGTCGGCGACGTTGATCGAGCCGAGGTCCGGTTCGCGCAGGATCTGGCGGCGCGCCAGGTCAAAGCGGTTGGGCCCGGGCCCGGCAATCGCCCCCTCCGGGCCGCCCCAGTAGATGTGGGCGCCCAGTTCGGCATCCCGGGCCGCGGCCTCGGGGCCGGCATGGCCGGAGTTGATGGTGACGAGGTCGGGATAGCCGTCGTTGTTGAGGTCCGATACGCTGGATTTGTAACCGCTGCGCATCGGGATCTCGCTCATGTGCTCCGGGCGGAAGCCCTCGGCCGAACCCCAGAAGAGCCGGAGCGGCACGGCCTCGCCGAGCATGCCCTGGAGGCTGTTGGCGAAAAAGGCCGCGGTATGGCCGGCGGGATGCGCGGCCAGCGCGATGTCGCGCGCGCCCTGGGTCGGCACGGGGTCGAATTTTTCAGCGAGCGTGCGGGTGCCGTCGCCGCGGTAGATCCGCGATTGGGCATCCATGTCCACGTCGCCCTGGTGCACGGCCACCAGCAGTTCCGCGTGGCCGTCGCCGTCCAGGTCGCCGATGGCGGTGCCGATCGCCTGGGGAATGGCAAGGTCGAGCCGGCGGGCGTGGTCATGGCCGGATTCCGCGCCCCAGAGGATGGTGACGGCGCTCACGGCGCCAGTCGCGGCCCCTACGGCTTCGCCGCCCATTGCCTGGCCGAGCTTCAGGTTGGTCAGCACCAGGTCGGGCCATTCGTCCGCGTCGAGCCGTCCCAGGGCGAGATGGCTGGCGGGGACGGCGGGCAGCGCGGCGACGCCGTCTTGCGGATGATAGGCGAGTAGCACGTTCCCCTTGGTGCCGATCCACAGCCGGCCGTCGCCATCCGGTTGCCACAGGAGGCAGGTGGGATCCTTCGCCGGCAGCGCGACGGTGGTCTCGACTTCCAGCCGGCGGTGACCCGCTTCGGTGCGCGCCGCGAGCAGGTGGAGCGCGCCGTCCCCGGCCAGCACCGCAGCCCGGGCCTGCCCGCCGAAGGCCACGGTGGTAAGGTCGATCGCGTCGGGGATGCCCGTGTCGTGGTAGCGGTTGAGCAAGAAGCCGTCCGCGGCGCCCCAGTAAACCCGCACGATGCGGCCTTCTGGCTGGCCGTGCAGCCAGCCGGTGCTGTTCAGCGAGAGGATGTCCGTCCAGCCGTCGCCGTCGAGGTCGGCCACCGCGATCTGGGTCAGCCCGTTGACGGGCAGCTGGCGCGTGAGCCGGCGGTGCGACCAGCCGTCCGCGGCGCCCCACGCGATGGCCAGCTGCGTGCGGCCGTGCTGCAGGTTCTGGCGGTTCGGCGCGATCACGAGGTCGGGGAAGCCGTCGCGGTTGAGATCGTTGACTAGGATCCGCTGGCTGCCCTCGACCTGCAGGCGCTCGATCTTCACCGCTTCGGCGGCGGCGGCCGTGGCCACCGTTACCGGCAGGGGATGATACCAGTCGTGCGTGCTGTTGTAGAGCAGGTCGAGGTGGCCGTTGCCGTCGAGGTCGTAGCGGCGGATGGTCTGCAGCCGTCCGTCCGTGCTGACATAAAGATTCTGGCCGGCGTTTCCGGGCGTGCCAGCGCTGAAGTCCGCGAAGGAGGCATGGTGCCATTCGGCGACGGGTGCGGCTGGCAGCGGCAGCAGGCCAAGCAGGCCAAGGCCGGCGGCGAGCATTCGGTGGAGGGGGCGGGCGGGGAATAGGCTCATGGGCGGGAGGATTCGGGGGATGGAACTGGGAACAGGTGTCTGCTCGCGATGCGGATGCCGGCCCGGAGCCGGCGCCCGCGAGGGAGCAGGAAACTGGTGCCGGCGGCCCGCGCCTCTGGCCATTTTTTCTGACTGGTAACAAAAGCTGGCCAAGGGTGATCGGCGTCAGGTGCCGCCCCGCGGCCGCAACCGCGCGAAGTCGGCACCGCAGTCGCGCAGGTGGCTGGTGAGCGCGCGAAAATCGCTGCCGTGCACGACCAGCCGTGCGCCCGCCGCCAGCGTGCGCGCAAGGTCGTCTGCCGAGATGCAGGGCCGGCCCCAGGCCTTGCCGTGCCGGCGGCAGGCCGCGTCCACGATCCGCTCGGCCTCGCGGAATTCCGCATCCTCCGGATTGAACGGCCGGCCTAGCCGCAGGAACAGATCGGCCGGACCGAAGAAGAGAATATCCACGCCCGCGACCGCGGCGATGGCGTCGGCCTGCCGCACGGCCGCGGGCGACTCGATCATCACCGCGAGAAACCGCTCGCGGTTGGCGGTCGCGGGGTAATCGGCGGGAATCGCCGTGGCGTGGCGGGTGTCCAGCCCGCAGCCGTCGAGGCCGCGCTCCCCGAGGGGCGGGAACTTGAGCGCCTGCACGGCGGCGCGCGCTTCGTCGGGCGTGTTGATGTGCGGCAGAAGCACGCCGGTGGCGCCTTGGTCGAGCAGTTGGTAAAGCGCGGCCTTTTCACGGGTCGGCGGCCGGATAATCGCGTCAAGGCCGAGGAGTTGGATGATATGCAGGGTGGCGCGCAGGTCGCCCGGGTTCCAGAACTGGTGCTCCTGGTCGAGCCAGATGCCGTCGTAGCCGCGGACGGAGGCGTGTTCGGCCAGGACGGGCTGGGGGAAACACTGGCTGGCGAGCAGGGCGGGCTCACCTGCGCGGATGCGGGCGAGGATCCGGGATGGACGCATGCCGCAGTCGGCGCCGGGCCGTCCGGCCGCGCAAGCCGGGACAACTGGTAACCACATCTGCCCACCGCCCCGGGTTTGGCATCGCCGCGCCGGCCGGCAGGGTGAGGGCGCCGGTCCGCCGGCGCCCTCGTTCAACCCTCCGGCCCGTTCCCTTCCATGCCCACCCCTCCGCTCCCCCGTCTGTCCCGCTGTCTTGCCCTCCTGCTGTGCCTGCCGCCGCTTCTGTCCGGCTACGGCCGCGAATCCGATCACGGGCTGCTTTTTCAGTTGGATAAACTCCCGTTGGCCGCGCCGGCGGATGCGGCCGTTTACCACGGGATGGAAACGGCGCGGCTGGTGCAGCCCGACGACGAGGCGGAGGGCGCCTATGCCAATGCGAGCATGGCGCGGATCCGCTACCACCGCATCGCGCCCGGCGGCGGCGCCCGCCCGCACCGCGTGGATGATTTTCGCGAGCAGGTTTTCATCGTGCTGTCCGGCGCGGTCGAGTTCAGGGTCGGCGACGAGACGCTGCCCGCCGCGGCGGAAGAGGTGGTGTTCATCCCGCCCGGCGTGGAGCGCGCCTATGTCGCCCGAGGCGAAGGCCCGGCCACCGTGCTGGAGGCCGAATGGCGCGGGCTGGGGCCGCGCCCGGCGTCGCCGAGCCGTGCTTTCGTCACCTCGGAAAAACTGCGCCCGCTCGCGGCCACCGGCGGCGAGGGCTACCTGACCGTGGAGTCCAACGCCCGCCAGCAGGGCACCGGGCTTTCGATCGTCAGCTACGGGGCCGGGCACATCAAGGCCGGCAATTCGTTGCTGCTCTATCACCTCGATCTGCCGGCCCCGCGCAATTTCACGGCGAACACGGTGCTCGCCCGCATGGGGCTCTCCGCCTACCATCCCGGTGGCGGCACCCGCTGGCATTTCCATCCCGACCGCGAACAGGCCTTCGTTATTCTGGCCGGGCGCGGGCTCGTTGAGATCGGCGCCAACACCGTCGAGGCGGGCCGCGGCCAGGTGGTGTTTGCGCCGCGCCATGTCGGCCACGCCTACAAGACCGCGGGCGGCGAGGCCTTCAAGTTCCTCGAGCTGGAGTGGGGCCGCTGAGCCTGGCGGCCGCCTGAATCAGGCCGCGCATGTAGCCGACGGCGAAAAGACGGCCGAGCATGGTGTAGCCGGGCTCGCCGGTTTCTCCGTCGAGCATCGGCACATGGTCGCTCCGGATGGGCCCGGTGAATCCCGCCGCCCGGTAGGCGCGGATCGCGCCGAACATGTCGGTGGGGCCCTGGTCGTGGAAGGTCTCGCGGAACCGCGGCACGCGGCCCTCGACGTCGCGGAAGTGCACGTAGTTGATGCGCGGGCCGAAGCGCCGGACGGTCGCGGGGATGTCCGCACCCATGGCCGTGAAGTTGCCCTGGCAGAAGCAGATTTTGTTCGCCGGGCTGGCGGACAGCGCAAGCAGCCGGTCGAAGGCCGCCACGTCCGTCATGATGCGGGCATGGCCGAAAAGCGGGCTCAGCGGCGGGTCGTCCGGATGCATCGACAGCTCCACGCCATGCTCCTCGGCGCATGGCAGCATGTCCGCGAGGAAGCGGGCGAGGTTGTCCCACAGCCGCTCCGCCTCCCCGGGGGGCGGGACGGGCGCGGCGGGCAGTTCGGCAAGGTCGAAGCCGGTGACCCGTGCGCCGCCGCGGGTGCGCAGCTCCGTGCGCGTGCGCGACCAGTCGCCCGTGGGCATGAAATTGTAGCACAGGATGCGGATGCGCAGCCGGCCCATCGCCGCGATGAGCGCCCGCATCCGCTCCCGGTCCTCCTCCCAGCCGGGCGCCCGCAGTTTCAGGCGCTGCATCGGCAGGAACCCCTCCACCGCCGCCACCTCCAGACCGTGGGTCCGCGCGCGCGCGGCGTCCCGCGCGAGGTCGGCAAGGTCTTCCGGGCAGCGCAGCACGATGCCCTCGCAGCCGATCTGCGCGGCCAGCGCCAGGTGATGGTCGGACGGCGGGGTCAGCACCTCGACGATTTTCATCGGCGGAACCTCCCGGCCTTATTCGTCGCCCACGGCGATCATCTCGTTGTGGCACTCCACGCGCACGGCGCGGGAGTAATGGTGCACCGCGATGCCCGGCGCAAGCGGCGTCGGCGCCGAGACGAGAAACTCCGCCCAGCCCGGCCGGAGATGGGCGACGTAGGCGAGGTTGAACGACTCCAGCACGCCGGCCGCCGGCGCCGTGAGGTCGGGCAGGAGCACCGGCCCCGTGTCCACCTGGTAGTAATGCTCGCGGGTGCTGTAGTTGCCGGTCTTCACGGGATATTCCAGGCGCAGCGTGTAGCGCGGGGTCTCGACCCGGGTGCGGGAGACGACCGGGCGGTCGGTGGCGAAAATCGCGGCCAGTTCCTGCACGTCTTCAATCACCCGGCCGGCGGTCCGGCGCACGTCCACGCCGTAGTGGGTGAAGGCCGTCCGCGGGTCGCCCGGCTGGCGCTCGGGCTGCGGTCCGAGCGAGGTCGGGTAGCGCATCACGCCCTTCTCGGTGCGGTCCCAGCGCTTGAGGGCGAGGAAGCGGTCGGTGCCTGCGACCATGCAGAAATCCGCGTTCGGGTCGGTCCAGATGTCCGCCTCCACGTTGACCCGTTCCGTCTTGCACGAGGCGCCGAGGAGATAGGCGGAGGTGATGCCGGTGTCGCGGCAGGTCACCTCCGCGAGACATTCGGCCGCGACCCGCACATGGTTCAGCGTGAACGGCGGCGGGTGCGAGACAGTGACCGGCGGCTGGCGCTGCAGGTCGATGCCCCAGCGGACATAGGAACGGGTGAAGTCGCAGATTTGGACGGTGAAGGATGACATGCGGTGGAATTGGCGGGAGAAACGGGCGCGGACAACGGCGGGAGGTTGGTCCGGTCATCTGACCGGCGCCGGGCCCAGGGTTGCGCCCGGGATGAGCCGGGGCGTGGTGCGGTAGTCCCGCACGGGCAGGCCGCCCTGGCAGGCGAGCCGGGCGGCCAGCCGCGCCAGTCGCCGCGCAAAGCCGTCCTTGTCGTGGTCGTAGCGCGTGAGCGCGGGGCGAAAGTAGGCGAGCGGTTCGTCGTGATCGCGGCTGATCAGGGAAAGGTCGCGCGGCAGCCGCCACCCGCGGGCGATGAGGTGCGAAGCGGCGCCGAGCGCGTGGGCGGCGTCGCAGACCACGAGGCCCGTGGGCGGATGGGCGGTGGCGAGCGCCCGGTCGAGGACGCGGCCGAGGGCGTCGGGATCGCCGTCGTGCGTGAGGATGCGGGTGCGGGCGTCGCCCGCCCCGGCGAGAAAACCCTCCTCGCTGGCCTGCATGCCGGCGGTGAGCACGCGGTGCCGCACGAGGGCGAGCGACCGGTGGCCGCGGGCGCGCAGCAATCCCGCCGCGTGTCGGCCCACGGCGCCAAGGTCGAGTTGGAAGGAGGGCAACCGCACGCCGGCATGGCAGGAGCCGATCACCAGCGCCGGCAGCGCCCGCGCCGCGCACCAGGCCTGCACCGCGGCCGGCAGCGAGAGCAGGAGCCAGGCGGCGGGTTCCGTGCAGGCAAGTGCCGCCAGGAGGGGTTCCGGCCGGTGGGCCAGCCCGGGCTCGGCCCGGATCTCCAGCCGGTGGCCGGCGGTCTGCAGCTGCGTCAGCAGGATTTGCACGCAGTAGGCCGTCGCCGGCCGCTGCAGGGCCATCGGCTGGAGCGAGAGCAGCAGGATGGTGCGCCCGGGGCGTTGGGCGGGGCGGCGCGCGCGGTGCACGCGGCGCGCCCGCCCCGGCTGCACCGCGACCAACCCCTCGCGCTGCAGCACGACGAGGGCCTGCCGCAACGTGGAGCGGCTGACCTGCAGCTGGGCGCTGAGTCCGCGCTCGCCCGGCAGCCGCCCCCGCCACTCGCCCCGTTCCAGGGCCGCCCGGAGCACGCGCACCGTCTCCGTGATGAGCGTGGACCGGCCGGGCAGCTCCATGGTCAGTCGAGCCAGGCGTCCATGCGCGCCTTGAGGGCCGGGCCCAGCTCAAAGGCCAGCGCGTCGAAGGCGTTGTCGAGGTGGGCGGTCGTGCGGGCGCCGACGAGGACGCAGGTGACGCCGGGGTGGGCGAAGACCCAGGCCAGGGCGAGCCGCACCATCGGCACACCGGTTTCCGTCGCGAGCGCCGCCAGGTTCCGGACGACGCGGAAGTTCGCCTCGGAGAAATACACGTCGATGTGGCCGGGGATGACGTCGAACCGCGTGCCCTTCGGGATCGCCCCGGGCCCGGCCGCATATTTGCCCGTGAGGAAACCCGCGGCCAGCGGGCTGTAGGTGATGGCCGCGATCTGCTCGCGGTGGCAATAGGGCAGCAACTCCCGTGCGGCGCCCGCGTCGGCGAGGCTGAAGGGCGGCTGCACCGACTCGATCCGCGCGAGGCCGTGCCGGGCCGCGCAGGCCTGGGCCTCGCGCAACTGCGCGGCGGTGAAGTTGCTGCACCCCACGCTGCGGATGCGGCCGGCGCGCACCTCGGCGTCGAGCGCCTCCAGCGTCTCGCGGATCGGCACGTCCGGATACGGCTGGTGCAGCATGTAGATGTCCACGTGGTCGGTTTGCAGCCGCTCGAGGCTGGCCTGCAGCGCGGCGCGCACCTGCTCGGGCCGGCCGCCGGTGCTGAACTTGGTCAGCAGCTCGATCCGGTCGCGGTCGCCGCGGTCGCGCAGCCAGCGGCCGATGATCTTCTCGGAGGAGTGCATCTCGTGCGACGCCTCGCGCACGTCGTCCACGCCATACTGGCGCCGCCGGTATTCGCGGGCGTTGCCGCCGCCGTAGGACTCGGCGGTGTCGATGAGCGTGACGCCGCGGGCGACGGCATGGTCGAGCACGGCGCGGCTGGCGGCCTCGTCGATTTCCCGGCCGAGCGGGGCGCCGCCCAGGCCGATGCGGGGCAGGTCGAGGCCGGTGCGGCCGAGGGGCAGGCGTTGCATCAGGCGGAGTCGTCCACCATGTGGTAGACGAGGGGTTGCACGGCGGCGGGCAGGGTGCGGTAAACGGAGAGCGGCAGCGCCTCGACCTTCGGGTCGCGCCCCTGGTTGGCTTCCACGATCTGCTGGCGGTCGCGGGTGCCGGGCCGCAGCGGCTGCAGGTTGATCCACCACGGGGCGTAACGCACGATGACGCCGATCCGCGGCGCGTCCGACCGGTTGGGGGCGATGGCGTGCCAGGTGCGGGCGTCGAAAAGGCCGACGTCCCCGGCCCGGCCCTGCAGCTGCACCTCGCCCTCGTAAACCGCCATGGGGTCGTGCGCCGTGCCGTGCCGCGGGGAATAGTCGCGCCGGTGGCTGCCGGGGATCACGATCGTGCCGCCGTTCTCGACCGTGTAGTCCGTCAGCATCCACATCGTCACGAGGTTCATCACGATGTCGGGGTAGGGCGCCCGCACCCGCGCCTTGCTGTTCTGATTGAAGGGCCAGTCGGCGTGCATCTCGCCGCGCGGAATGCCCTGGCCGTTGATCGCTCCGGTGAGCATCGAGATGCGCGGGAATTCGCCGAAGAGCCGGTCCACCACCGCCATCAGCCGCGGGTGCGCAAGGTAGGGTGCGATGGCCTGGTTAAGGCGGAGGAAACCGGTGGCGTAGCCCTGCGGCGGCGGCAGCGAGGAGTGGGTGCGGACGGCGGCGGCGACGGAGTCGCGCACGGCGCCGATCTCCGCGGGAGGGATGACGCCGGGGAGGACGCAGTAGCCGTCGCGGGCGAGCGTGGCGAGGACGGCGTCGGTCTCGGCGGGCGGGGCGGGGTGGCTCATGGTGCGCCGAGGCTCGGTCCGCNNCCGGCTGGTCTGTTCGGCGGACCGGTGCGCCCGCCGCGTCACGCGGCGGGTTCGGGCGCGGGCCCAAGCGTGCCGCCGGGCACGAAGTGCGGCATGAGCAGCGTCCGGCGCGCGGGCAGGGCGCCGTTTTCGACGAGCTGCAGCATCAGCCGCGTGAGCCGCTGCGTGAAGACCTCGCGCGGAAAATCGTAATGCGCGACCGTCGGATGCAGGCAGTCGAAGGAGTAGTCGCTGTCGCGCGCGATGAGCGAGAGCCGCCCGGGGATGGCCAGGCCGCGCCGCAGCAGGTGGGTGAGCGCGATGAGCATGTCGAGCGGCTTGAAGACGAAGAGGCCGGTCGGCGGCGTGGCGCGGGCGAAGAGCCGGTCGAGCTTGCGGCAGATGTCGATGCTGGCGCCGTTGTGACGGACGACGGCGCACTGTGCGCCGGTATGGGCGGACTCCTGCACGCCCGCGACAAAACCGGCCTCGCTGGTGCGGTCGCCCGCCACGTCGGACTCGAGCCGCAGCAGGGCGAGATGGCGGTGCCCGCGCGCGAGCAGCAGGCCGGCGGCATGATGGCTGGCGGCGTGGTAGTCGAGATCCAGCGACGGCAGCTCGACGGCGGGGTGGGGCGAGCCGAGCACGAAGGCCGGCATGCCCTTCTGCACGAACCACCGCTGCAGCTCCTCCGAGGACAGCATGAGGATGCAGCAGAAGATCGAGTGCTCGCGGATGAAGGCCTCCAGCTTGCGCTGGTGCTTACGGAAGTCGCCTTGCGGACACACAAACACCTCGCTCTCGAAGCCGTCCTGCGAGAGGTGGTAGCGCAGCTCCATGATCATCTGGAAGGGGATGTTGGCGATGCGGTCCATCCGCTGCGTGGCGATGATGCCGAGCACCTTAGGCTTGGCGCGGTCCGGCGCGGGCGGGCGGCCCGTGATGATGCGGCGCTTGCCGCGGCTCACCGTGAGCAGGCCCTGCTTCTCAAGGAGCTCGAAGGCCGCGCGCAGCGTGGGCCGGCTCACGTGCAGCTGCTGGCTCAGGACGCGCTCGCCCGGCAACCGGTCCTGCCAGATGCCCTCGGCGATGCCGGACTGGATTGCCTTGGTGGTTTCGGTGACGAGCGAGTGGCGTTTGGGGATGTGCAGCATGGCGGAAAATTATGGCGGTCTGCCACCGCTGCGCCGCTGTTGGCGGCTGGTCAACACATTTAACCACCCTTTTGCTTTTGGCAGCGGCCCGCGCATTTGGTCCACTGCGCGCATCGGGCCGGTTGCTGTTGTCCCTTGCCAAGCCTTTTAGCATCTCCCGCCGTCCCGCCCCCGTCCAGTCAGTATCAGATCAACACCACCGCGAGCTATGCTACACAAAATCATTCCGACGTGCGCCCGTCATCCGTTCTGTTTCGGCGCGATCGTGGCTTCCCTTTTTTGCGGAAGCACACTGTTTGGTCAGGCTGTTCCCGCCCCCGCCGCCGAGCCGGCGACGGACGACAAGGTAATTGTCCTCGATCCCTGGAGCGTCACCGGCACCACGGCCGTCGGCTACGGTTCCACCCAGTCGGTCGGCGGTTCCCGGATCAATCTGCCCATTCTCGACGTGCCCATGTCCATCATCCCGGTGAACCGCGAGCTGATGGACGATGTCGGCGCGGCCGACGCCTACGACGCGCTGCGTTTCGTCAGCGGCATGGGCCCGGCCTCCACCGTCTCGATCAACTCCATGACCCTGCGCGGCATCGAGACGCGGGCTAATTCCTTCAACGTCCTTGATGGCCTGCCCGGCGGCGGCATCGAGCAGGAGACTGAGTTTATCGACCGCTACGAAGTCGTGAAGGGCGCCGCGGGCACGCTGTATGGCGACCACTCGCTCGGCGGCCTCATCAACCGCGTTTACAAGCGCCCGCTCACCCGGCCGCAGACCACCATCAAGGGTTCCTACCGCGACATCGGCAACACCTGGCAGAGCTCCCTCGACCACACCGGCCCGATCGACCGCGACGGCCAGCTGGCCTACCGCGTCGTCGGCGTCGTGCGCGACGGCGAGACGAAGACCGGCGGCGCCGACAGCAAGACCGCCCTTTACGGCACCGTGCAATACGCGCCGAAGGACACCCGCACCAACGTCTGGCTGCGCTTCGAGCGGCGCACGGTCGACACCGGCCACGAGACGCCCGGCGTCTTCTACGACGGCGCGGGCAACTCCTCGCTGCCCTACCTCGGGGTCGAGCGCCGCACCGTCCCGATCAACAACGACGAGGAGCGCACCTTCGCCTACTACGAGTTCGGCTACTCCTCGTCCTTCTCCGGCCTGCTAGGCGACTGGGACGTGCGCCTAGTCGGCCGCTACTTCCAGGACAAGAACGTCGCCCAGCCCGCGATCATCCCGACGGGCTACACCTTCCTCGACGCCAACGGCAATTCGCTCGGCTCCATCGCCACCGCGGCCAACCCCGCCACCCAGCCGTCCTTCACCAACGTGCCGTGGACCGACATCCGCCTGACCAACCACGTCAGCCGTGTCAACGGCCCGAGCGACAGCAAGAGCTGGGGCTGGTTTCTCGACTTCACCGGCAGCTTCGACACCGGTCCGCTGGCCCACCGCATGATCGTCTATGCGCAGTCCACGGGCAGCCGCAGCCACAGCCAGTTTACGAACCTCCGACTGAAGTCCGAGTTCGGCGGCTCCGCCTCCACCGGCAACCTAAACCTCGCCAACGCCTTCAGCGTCATCAACCCGGTTTACCGCCGGGCCGACCTGAGCCTGTTCGAGAATCCCGTGCTGGCGACCAACAACAAGGGCGGCGGCGAGCGCTTCAACTTCGGCATCCAGGACAACGTCTACCTCTGGGACCAGCGCCTGCTGCTCGTGGCCGGCGCGCGCTATGACTTCGTGCGCAACAACGCCTCGCGCAACCTCATCACCAACGTGTCCGGCAACTCCCAGTCCACCACCAACTGGGTTTACAAGGCCGCGGCCGTCGTGAAGCCCTTCGAGAACCGCGGCGTCGCGTTCTTCCTCAACTATGCGGAAACCTTCGAGCCCCGCTTCGGCGAGCTCGTCGCCGGCTCCGGCATCCCGTTCAAGAACCTCGAGGGCACCTCCGAGGAGGCCGGCGTCAAGTTCGAGCTGCTCGAGGCGCGCCTCATCGCCACCGCCTCGTATTTCAACAACGAGCTGGCCAACAATCCCATCCGCATCTTCAATCCGGCCACCGGGCTCGATGAGTTCCGCCAGGAGGGCATCACCCCGATCAAGGGCTGGGAGGTGGACCTGAGCTATCTCATTAACGACAACTGGACCATCCTCGTGGGCCTCTCCGACGTGGACTCCCGGAATCCCTCGGGCCTGCGCCTGCGCAACGTGCAGAACGAGTTCAACTACAAGTTCCTGCTCAAATACACCGGCAGCAAGGGCGGCGCGCTCGAGGGCTTCACCGTCGGTGCCTCCGCCGTCAGCATCGGCGACCGCTTCGGCGACAACCCCAACACCTTCGTGACCCGGGGCTACACCACCGTGGACGCGTTCCTCGGCTACAGCGTCCGCAACTGGCGCTTCCAGTTCAACGTTTACAACGCCCTAGACGAGGAGGGCGTGGTGTCGTCGATCTTCCAGGCGCTCGCGCTGGCGAACGATCCGCGCAACTTCCGGTTCTCCGTCCAGTATGACTTCTGAGGCCCGCTGATGCTGGCCCGCCGGTCAGGCCCCGTTTGCACCAAAGGACGCCGCCCCCGGCGTCCTTTGTTTTCGTGCCCGGCGCGGCCTGGCCAGGGAATCTGCGCATGAAGCCGCCGGCCGGACCCGCCGCGGCCGAGTGGGGCCGCCACCTCGACTGGATGGAGGGCGTGCCGCCGCCCGCGCCCGGGGCCGCGCCCCGCCTGCTGCCCGGGCTGCTGCTGGTCGCGGCGCTCGCGGCCGGGGCTTACGGCCTCGCCCGGCTCGGCGCGGGCCGCGCCGGGACCGGACTGCTCGACCCCGTGATGCTTGCCCTGCTGCTCGGCCTCGTCGCGGGCAACCTCGGGCTGCCGCTCGCCGCCTGCCGCCCCGGGGCCGCGTGGACCCTCCGCCGCCTGCTGCCGCTGGGCATCGTCCTGCTCGGCGCGCGGCTCGATTTTTTCGCCGTGCTTCGCGTGGGCGCGGCGGGCCTCGCGCTCAGTGTCCTGTTCGTTGTCGCGGCGCTCCTCCTCCTCGGCCTCATGGTCCGGCTCGGCTGGCTGCCGCGGCGCGAGGGTTGGCTCCTCGGCATCGGAACCGCCATCTGCGGCGGCACCGCCATCGTCGCCCTGGCGCCGGTGATCCGCGCGAAGGAACAGGAGATCGCCGTCGCCGTGGCCACGGTCACCCTCGTCGGCCTGGCAACCATGCTCGCGCTGCCCGTGGCGGCGTCGGCGCTCGCCCTCGATGCCAACGGTTTCGGGCTCTGGGCCGGTCTGGCCATCCACCAGACCCCACAGGTCGTGGCCGCCGGATTTGCCCACAGCCCCGCCGCCGGCGAAATCGCCACCATCGTCAAGCTCGCCCGCGTCTGCCTGCTCGCGCCCGTCGTCGTGCTTCTCGGCCTGCTGTGGACCCGCACGGGTGGGGAAGGCGTCACCCGCGCCCGCCCCTGGTGGCGGATGCTCCCGCTCTTCGTGCCCGGCTTTCTCGGCCTCGCCCTCCTGCGCACCCTCGGACTCCTGCCCGACCTCGCCCTGCACTGGAGCACGCTCGGCACCGGTGGCACCCGGTTCGAATTTTCCTCCGCCACGCTGGCCGCTCACCTTGCCGGCATCTGCCTCGCCGTCGCCATGGCCGGGGTGGGCCTGGAATCGACCGTGGCCGCATTCCGCCGCACCGGTCTCCGGGCCGTGGGCACCGCCGGCTTCGCGGCGACGCTCCTCGCGCTCTTCGCCCTCGGCACCATCCTGCTGCTGTTCTGAACCACCATCGTCCGAAACCGCCTCAAGGTTCTCGCTTACCGCTTAAAACTTCCAGCCACCCGGGTAGGGTCCGACCTCCGGGCGGGCCGCGCGTATCGCTCCATACCCGCCTGCTTGTCCGCCATGGTTTTGGCGCCGGCGGAACCCCATTCCTGATCTCCGCGCCTCCGTGGCCAAATCCGCCGCCTTATTTCAAATTGAATTGAGATGCGCCGGCCCGCCGATCATGCCCTCCCGCAATGGCATGCGCATGGTATGTGGAATAAAATTCTTAGTGGTCGGTAGGTTTTCACATTCAGTGCCATATCGGTTAACAAATGTCGTTTTTAACAGCAACCAACAGCAACCATGTCGCTGATTACCTATGTTATTATGGGTCCCGCTAGGGTCCACCAATTAAGCCCCGCTCCGGCGGGGCTTTTTTGCGCCCAAACGCTGTAGCCGCCCGTTCAAACCTCGATCATGGCCTTGATGACGCCGGTCTCGGGCCGGGTCCAACTGTCGAAATGCACAGGCGCTTCCTTGATGGCCGCGCGGTGCGTGATCCATGGGGTGGTGTCGATGCGGCCGGCCTCGATGAGGCCGATGATGCGCGGGAAATCGCCGGGCAGGGCGTTGCGGCTGGCCAGCACCGTGAGCTCGCGCCGGTGCAGCTCGGGATCGCTGAACGACACATTTTCCCGGGTGAGGCCGACAAAGACCAGCCGGCCGCCGGGCGCGGGGAGGGCAAAGGCGGCATTCATGGACTGCACGCTGCCGGTGGCGTCGAACACCGCGGTCGGCATCTCACCGTCCGTAAGCCCCGCGAACCGTTTGCCGACATCGTCGGTGGCCGCGTTCACCACCGCATCCACCCCAAGGCGCGTGCGGACAAAGTCCAGCCGGGGCGGACTCACATCCACGGCAATGACCCGGGCACCGGCCTCACGCGCAAACTGCATGACCGCCAGCCCGATCGGACCGGCTCCGAGCACGGCGACGGTCTCACCGGCCTCAATCCCGGCGCGACTGACGGCGTGTGCGCCGATGCCGAGCGTTTCAACCAGTGCGAGTTGGTCCAAGGTCAGCCGAGCGGAAGCGTGCAGCTTGTTTGCGGGGACAACGATGCGTTCGCGATGGCCGCCGTCGATATGCACCCCGAGGACCTGCAAGGTCCGGCAGCAGTTCGGCTTGCCGCGCCGGCAAGCGATACAGCCACCGCAGTTGAGGTAGGGCTCGACCGCACACCGGTCGCCGGGCCGCATCGTCGTGACCTCGCTGCCGACCGCCAGCACCTCCACGCCGAGTTCGTGGCCGAGAATGCGCGGATAGGTGAAAAACGGCTGCCGGCCGCGATAGGCGTGCAGGTCCGTGCCGCAAACCCCGATCCGGCGGACTTGCACCAAGGCCTCGCCCGAACCGGGCGCGGACGGCTCCGCGGTCGTGGTGTCAACGAGCCGCCCGGGAGCCTCGAGAACCAGCGTGCGCATTTCAGGCGAGAATGGGGTCGCGATTTTCCGGCCGGCCGCGGGTGAAGTTGTGGTTGTGGATCGGGCGCAGGATCTCCCGGACCTTGGCGATCAATGCTTGGTCCGCCGGCTCCTCGGCATAGGCGATATTTTTGCGGATGTTGTAGGGATTGGCCGTGCCAATGAGCGTGGTCGCGATCCCCGGATGGCCGACGGCAAACTGCACCGCGAGTTTCACCACATCGACGCCGATGGACTGGCAATACTCCACCGCCCGGCGGCAGCCCGCGACGATGGCGGGCGGGGCGGGGTGCCAGGCCGGGACGCCGCGCGGGGTGAGCAGGCCCATGCCGGTGGGCGAGGCGTTGATCACGCCAACGCCGCGGTCGGCCAAGTAGGGCAGCAGCGGCTCCAGCGAGGTGTCGTTGAGCTCGTAGTGACAGAACGAAAGAATCGTTTCCACCGTGCCGGGCGGCACCCGGTCGATGACGGCGGGGAAGATTTTCAGCGGCAATCCGGTGATACCGACATGACCGATACGGCCGGCCGCCTTCAGCTCCAGCAGCAAGGGCAGCGTTTCATGCACGATCTGGTCGAGGTCGGCGAACTCGATGTCGTGGCATTGCAGCAGGTCGATGCGGTCGGTGCCAAGGAGCCGGCAGCTCTGCTCGAAGCCGCGACGCACCCGGTCGGCGGAAAAATTTGTGCCTTCGCCGGCATACACGCCTACCTTGGTCGCCAAGCAATAGCGCTCGCGCGGAATGTCCTTCAGCGCCCGGCCCAGAACCTCCTCAGCCCGACCGTAACCGGGGGACACATCGATGAAGTTGATGCCGAGGTCCAGCGCGGCGTGAACGGTGCGGATGGATTCGGCGTCATCGGTGGGCCGGAAGACGGCACCGAGCGAGGAGCCGCCAAAGCTCAGAGCAGATACCTTCAGGCCGGTGCGACCAAGCGGGCGGTATTGCATGACGGCCGCTCAGGCGGACTCGAGAATCAGGTTGGCGTAGGGAATGGTGTCGCCGGTGCGGATCAGGCCGATGGCGGAGGGCACCCGTTTCTTAAAGGCGACATGCGGCTCAAAAACCAGCCGGTCCCCGGCGCATTTTTGCAGCGCGGCGAGCCGGGCAGGGGAGTTGTGGGTCTTGAACTCGCGCGCCGTCCACACCCGGCCGATGACGAAATTGGCGGCGAGGGCGTCGAAAACCTGCAGCACGGTGGGCACATCGTCCACGAGGGACAGATCCACGGTCTCGATCTGCGGCCAGAACGGGAAACCGCGGTCGGCGATGACCAAGGTGTTGGTGTGGCGGATGCGCGCGACGAGGTCGAGCACGTGGGGGTTGAGAATGCCGGTGCGAAGCATGTGATGGTTGTAGCGAAAGCGTCCCGGGCGGACAGAGCAAAGTGGTGCCACTGGTGCGTATATTTTCAACCAACACCGACACGGGGGTTGCGCCCGGCGGCGGATGTGCCGTTGACTGAGGGCACCCCATGAGCGTGTTGACCTACGAATTCATCCTCGCGCTCAAGCGATTGTGGCGGCGGCGCACGCAGACGGGGCTCCTGCTGGCGACTTTCACCGTCTCGGTGGCCCTCTCGCTGCTCAGTTGGTCGCTGTTCCACACGATCTACCTCAAGCACCCTTCCTTTGACCCCAAGGGTGAATTCCATGTCGTCAACCTGATCGCCAAGACCCCGGGCGCGAAGCCGAACATGATCTCCCGCAACGATGCAGAGGCATGGCAGGCCACGCAGACGGTGTTTGCGGAGTTCACGCTCGTCTCGCTTTACCGCTCCATCTTCATCGCAACCGAGGAGTCGGCGCAGCGTTATCTCGGCGCGCTGCTTTCCAGCGAGTCCCTGCGCCTGATGGGCGCCCAGCCGCTGCTCGGCCGCCTGTTCACGGCGGACGAGGACCGGATCGGCTGCGCGCCGGTGCTCCTCCTGAGCGAGCGCACCTGGCGGCAGCGCTTCAACGCGGACCCCGACATCGTCGGCCGCGTGCTGCGGGTGGATGGCTACGACGCCGCGGTCGTGGGCGTGCTGCCGGCTTCCTTCCGTTTCCCCAACGAGCAGGAGGTGTGGCTGCCCACCGGCTTCAACATCTGGGAATACCAGTGGCCGGAGGACAACAACTGCTTCGAGGGACTCGTGCGGCTCAAGCCCGGGGTGAGTGCCCTCCGCGCGCAGCAGGACCTGCAGTTGATCCTCGACGGCCGCGGCCCCAACACCCGCGCGGCCCGGCGCGGACAGCACGTGACCGTCACGCCGCTGCGCGAGTTCAACCTGCTGGGCTACATGCACCGGAGCGCGTTGATCCTGTTCTCCCTTTCGCTGCTTTTCGTCCTCATCAGTTGCGCAAACGCCGCCAACCTCGTGATGATCGATTTCTTCGGCCGCAGCGCGGAGCTGGCCGCGATCTTGTCGCTCGGCCTGCCACGCGGGGCGGCCATCCGCAACGTCTGCTTCCAGGTTGCCCTAGTCGCCGGCCTGGCGGCGGTGATCAGCCTCGGGGTGCTGTGGGTCGGATCGCCGCATGTGCACGGGGCCTTCGAGACGATGCTGGCGCCGTATTGGCTGAAATTTGAATTCGCCTGGCACCATGCGGCGATGGCGGCGGCGCTGGCCCTGGCCTCCGCGCTGGTGGCGGTGATCGTGCCGGCGGCTTACCTGTTGACGGCGAAACCGGAGGAAATCATCCGGGCCGGCGCCGGTGCCAGCCGGGGGACCGGCCGCGCCCTGTGGCGCCGCACGCTGATCCTCGGGCAGATCGCGATGCTCACCGTGCTGGGCATCGCCGCGGGCCTGCTCCTGCAGTCGAACCGGCAACTGGGCGCGGAGCAGCGCGGCTACGACGCGGCCAGGACCTTTCTCGGCAAGATCGACATCCCGCGCGTGGAGCTGCCCGAGCAGCCGGACCGGCTGGCGTTGTTTCGCCGGATTGTGACCGAGGTCGAACGCATCCCCGGCGTGCGCGGGGCGGCGGTGCTCGACATGCCGCTCTGCTACAGTTCACCGGCCCGCACCCGGTATGCGACAGACCCGGGGACGCTCGCCCGCGAAACCGAGGATGGCCTCGCCTTCACCTCGGCGATCACCGAGGGCTTCTTCGCCGCGCTCAACGTGCCTTTTGTGGATGGCGCGACCTTCCCGCGGGAATGGAAAGAGGGGGACCCGTTTTACGTGATTCTCAACGAATCGCTCGCGCGCCGGCTGTGGCCCGGACGGAGTGCCGTGGGCGAGGCGCTCTACCTGCGCTTTCACTGGATGCGGCCGGAGCAGCCGAGCCACCTCACCGTCGTGCGCGGCGTCACCCGGGATTTCCAGGCCTCCGGTCCGCAGACGGCCAACAACGACTTCATTCATGTGCCGTTCATGAGCTGGACTCCCTCGACGCTGTTCCTGTTGGCGGGCGGGCTGCAGGCGTTGCCGGCGACCAAGGAGATCAACGAGGCGGTCTGGCGCGTGGACCCGCGGGTCGTGCCATATTTTCCTGATTCGATCGAACACCAGCTCGACCTGCAGCTCGGGTTCATCCGGCTCTCGACCCACCTGACCACGGTGTTTGCGATCGCCGCCTGCCTGTTGTGCGCCGTCGGGGTTTACAGCATCACCGTCTCGCAGATCCTCCAGCGCAGTCGCGAATTCGGCATCCGCCTCGCGCTGGGCATCGAGCCCGGCCGGCTGTGGCTGCGGTTTGCCCGGGACCATGTGCTGACGGCCGCCGGCGGCGTGCTGGCGGGACTCGTCGTCGCGGCCGCGGCCATGCACACGCTCGGAGCGATGCTTTACGGCGTGGCCGCGCGCGACGCGGCGACCTACCTCGTTGTTGGCGCGGCGATCCTGCTGGTGTCGATGCTGGCAACGGTGCCCAGTCTCAGCCGGTTGCGCGCCATCAAGCCTGCCGACTGCCTGCGCAGCCTGTAGGTTGTCAGCGCAGGACCGGCGGCTCGGCCGGGGGCCGGGCGTAGAGCCGGACGAGCATCGCACGCCACGCCGCATCCTCCTGTTCGCGGCGGCGGACGGCCCGGTATTCGGCATTCCCGGCCATGTAAATGAACAGGAAGAGCAGGGCACCGAGATAGCGCGGCGAATCGAACCAGAACAACATCACCGCGATGCCGGCCAAAGACAGCACCTTGCCCAGCGTGGCGGCAATGAAGGTGGCCTTCAGGTAGGGGAGCCGCGCCGCGAGGATCGCCCGCAGGATGCGCCCGCCATCCATCGGAAAGACCGGCACGAGGTTGAAGACGCCCATCACAAGGTTGGCGACGAAGACCTGGTAAATGAGTCCCTGCCACGAATGGTAATAAATCAGGTCGGGCAGCAGGCCGATCACCGGCCACAACAGCCCGGCGATGAGGAAGTTTACCGCCGGCCCCGCCAGCGTCATCAACAGCTCCCGGCCCGGTTCGCGCGGGATCGAGTCCATCTCCGCCATGCCGCCGATCGGCATCAGCAGGATGCGGCGGACGCCGATCCCGTAACGCAGCGCCATGAAGCTGTGGCCCAGCTCGTGCAGCACCACGCAGACAAAAAACGCCGACACGGTGGTCAGGTTCCACGCCAGTCCCGGCCCGCCGGCTTCCTGCCAGCCAAGGTGCCCGACATAGGCGAGCAGCAGGAAAAAGGTCGCGTGCACCTCGAGCTGAATCCCCCGGATGCGGAACAAGTTCATTGACCAACGCGACATGGGCCTTAACAAAGCCGCCCTGCGCGGTTCCGCCAGCGCCATTTTGACCGCGCCTTCCACCATGCCGGAAACCATCTCACGCCCGTCCACCATCCTCATCATTGATGATGATGCGGAGGTGCGCTATTCGCTGGCCCGCGTGCTCGGCACCGCCGGCTACGCCGTGGCCGAGGCCGCCAGCGGCGAACAGGGCGTGGCGGCCATCCGGAAGGGGCCCGCGCCCGATCTCGTTTTTCTCGACGTCCGCATGACCGGCATGGGCGGCATCGAGGCGTTGCAGCACATCCGCTCGGCCGCCCCGCGGCAGCTCGTGGTGCTCATGACGGCCTTTGGCACGGCGCAGACCGCGATCGAGGCGATGAAATACGGCGCCTTCGACTACATCATGAAGCCCTTCGATCCCGCGAAGGTGCTGGCGCTCGCGGCCAAGGCCCTGCAGACGCACGCAGACCTGCGCGCCGTCGGCGACTACAAGCCCACCATCAACGCCGACGATTACCGCGAGGGCATCGTCGGTTCCTCGCCGGTCATGCAGGAGGTCTTCAAGATCATCGGTCAGGTGACGGCGAGCGACGTCACCGTGATGATCACGGGCGAGAGCGGCACCGGCAAGGAACTCATCGCGCGCTCGATCTGGAAACACTCCCACCGCGCCGCCAAGCCCTTCATCGCCGTCAACTGCGCCGCCATCCCCGACAACCTGATCGAAAGCGAACTCTTCGGCCATGAGAAGGGCTCGTTCACCGGCGCGACGGGGCAGCGGCTCGGAAAATTCGAGCTCTGCGACGCCGGCACCATCTTTCTCGACGAGATCGGCGACATGGCGCTGGCGACGCAGACCAAGATCCTGCGCGTCCTCCAGCAGGGCGAGATCCAGCGCGTGGGCGGCACCGAGACCCTCCGCGTGGACGTGCGCATCCTCGCCGCCACCAACAAGGACCTTGAGGCCATGGTGAAGGCAAAGACCTTCCGCGAGGATCTCTACTACCGGCTCAATGTCGTGCGCATCAAAATGCCGCCCCTGCGCGAGCGCGCCGAAGACATCCCGCAGATCGTCGATTTTTGCGTGCAAAACCTCGTCAAGCAGCGCAAGGCGCGGGTCAGCAAGGTCTCGCCCGAGGCGATGGCGCTGCTCACCCGGCACCCCTGGCCGGGCAACGTGCGCGAGCTGGAAAACACGATCTACCGCAGCGCCGTCATCGCGCAGGGCGACGCCATCCTCGTGAAGGACCTGCCCGCCGAGCTCGGCGGTTCCGCCGCGCCCGAGGCGTCCGCGCCCCCGTCACTCACGCTCGAGCAGGCTTTGGACTTCATTCACGCCACGCTCGCCGCCGGCGAGGAGCCCATGCTGCCGCAGGTGCAGCGCGAACTTGCGCGGCGCGCCCTGGCCGCGTGCAACGGCGACGAAGCCGCGGCCGCCAAGAAGCTCGGGCTCATCAGGCCGGCGCTGAAGAAACTGCTGGGGCCGGGCGGCGCTTCCGGCGAATAACCGGTTGATAGCGGCGCGCTTCATGCTTCACTCGCCGCATGCCCGCCCCCCAGAGCACCGCCAGTCCGGATGACCTTTTTCTCCGGTTGGCGGAGCTCAACCAGATCGGCATCGCGCTTTCGCAGGAGAAAAACCTCGACCGTCTGCTGGAGAACATCCTGCTCGCCGCCAAGCAGATCACGCGCGCCGACGGCGGCACGCTCTACCGGCTCACGGCGGCCGATCCCGGTCTCCTGCGGTTCGAGATCATCCGCAACGACACGCTGGGCATCGCGATGGGCGGCACGACCGGTGTAGCCATCCCTTTCGCCCCGCTGCGTCTGCGCGATGAGGCCGGCCGCGAGAACACGACGATGGTCGCCGCCTTCGCCGCGCTGAAGGGCCGCACCGTCGCCATCGCCGACGCCTACCGCGAGCAGGGTTTCGATTTTTCCGGCACCCAGGCCTTCGACCGGCAGACCGGCTACCGCTCGACCTCCTTCCTCACGGTGCCGATGAAGAACCACGAGGACGACATCATCGGCGTCCTTCAGCTCATCAACGCGCGGGATGCCGCGACCGGTGCCGTGGCGCCCTTCAGCGAGACCGACGTGCGGCTCGTCGAGTCGCTCGCATCGCAGGCGGCGATGGCGCTGACCAACCGCCTGCTCCTCCAGCAGTTGGAGGACCTGTTTGAGTCGTTCATCAAGCTCCTCAACAAGGCCATCGACGAAAAATCGCCCTACACCGCGGGGCACTGCGACCGTGTGCCGATCCTCACGATGCTGCTGGCCGAGGCCGTGCACGCGAGCGAACACGGGCCGCTGGCGCACTGGCGCATGACCGACAAGGACCGCTACGAACTCAAAATCGCCGGCCTCCTGCACGACTGCGGCAAGGTCACCACGCCGGTCCACATCGTGGACAAGGCCACGAAGCTCCAGACCATTCACGACCGGATTGACCTCATCGCCACGCGCTTCGAGGTCATCAAGCGCGACGCCGAGCTCACCGCGCTCCGCACCGGCGGCGAGGCGGGCGCCAGCCTCGCGGAGATCGACGCCGATCTCACCTTCCTGCGGGCCTGCAATATCGGCGCGGAGGCGATGCGGGCCGTGGACCGCGAGCGCGTCCACGCCATCGCCAGGAAATACCGCTGGCGCGACGGGACCGGGGAGGAGCGCGACTGCCTCACGCCCGACGAGGTTCTCAACCTCACCATCACCAGGGGCACGCTCACCCCGGCCGAGCGCGAGGTCATCAACCGGCACATCAACGTCACGATCGAGATGCTCGAGTCGCTGCCCTGGCCGCGGCACCTCCAGAACGTGCCCGAATACGCCGGCGGCCATCACGAGCGGATGGACGGCAAAGGCTACCCGCGCGGACTAACCCGCGAGCAAATGTCGGTGCAGGCCCGCATCATGGGCATCGCCGATATCTTCGAGGCCCTGACCGCCCGCGACCGGCCCTACAAGGAAGGCAAGACCCTCAGCGAAGCGCTCCACATCCTCGGCCGGCTCCGCCTCGAAGGCCACGTGGACCCCGATCTCTTCGACATCTTCATCCGCGACAAAGTCTATCTCCGCTACGCCACGCAATTCATGAGCCCCGCGCAGATCGACGAAGTGGACGAGCTAAAGATCCCCGGGTATGCTGCAAACGGCAACCCGCCAAGAGGCAGGCATTAAGCGGCATTCAGCGTTGGCACCGTTGCTTGCGCGATAGCTTCTGCCGGCGGCGTGATTCGGATCGCGCAACTCCCACCGGGCGTTGTTCCGACCCGCAATCATGCTTGCGCGAAAATAGGAGGGAACCGGTCCATGGGCGATGTTACCATTACTATCATGGACACCCCAAAAAATACCCCAGACACCCCCAGAGTCAGCGACACCCCACCGGCCTCGCCAAAGAAAGCTTCGCCTGCAACTTTCGTCATCGTCGCACTCGTCATTGTCCTCATGGCGGTGACGTTCGTGGGGATGGGCAAGAGCCGGGAGCATGATCGCCGGCTCGCCGAAGCCAGCACCCAGATGGAGCAGGGCCAGATTCGCATATCCGAATTAACCGGCCAACTCCGGGAGGAGAAAAACAAAGGCGCCGAACTGCAGTTGCAGCTCGAGGAGGCGCAAGCCGATACCACCGACCTGCAGGCCAAACTGGATGCGGCCAATGCCAAAGTGGCGGAACATGAAGCCGAACTGACGAAGAGCAGGGACGCGGCCGGCAACCTTCAGGGCCAATTTGATGAAGCCAAGGCGAAGCTCGCAGCGGCGGTAAAAAGCGCCGAGGCCGACAAAGCCAGCCGCACACAGATTCAGGGCCAGCTCGATCAAGCCAAGGCCGAGGTCACGGAGCTTCGGACTCAGGTGGAAGAAGCCGCCAGCCGGGCGAACGAACTTGAGCTGCGCGCCGTCAAGGCTGAGACCGACCTCGCCGCATTGCAGCAGAGCAGAAGAAGGTAATCCCCGGAATTCGTCCGCTGGATGCAAGCGCCCAATCGGGGTGCTCACTCCAACAGGGCCGGGGAGAAGGCGGCGAGGCCGATGCCTTGGCGGGGGTTGGGGAGCGGATCGGCCGGGTAGTGCGGCTGGCCGTCGTGAACGGTGGCGCGGCCGTTGTAGAAGACGAGGACGCGGTCCTCCCAGCGCACGGGCTGGGCCGCGGCAATCACGAGGCCGCAGTCGAAACCGCCGCGCGGCCCCAGCGGAATCAGCGGCTGCCGGTTCAGCTCACGGGTCCACTGCCAGCCGTCGCGACTGCGCACCCATTGCACGTCCATGGTCTGGTCGCCCGTGTGATGGCAGTTGAGCAGACCGCCGTAGCCGCCGGCGACGGGGCAGGGCGTGAGCCAGTAAAACTGCAGGTCGGGCGGGTCTGCGGCATCGGGTTCAAGGATCGTGACCGGGCCGACCCAGCGGCCGGTGAAGCCTTCGCCTTTCCAAATGGAGATACGGCGGTGCATGCCCTTGAGATTGTCGCGCTCGACGGGGAGCGCCGGGTTATGCCGCCACGTTTGCTGGTAGATGAAATGCGTCGCCGGACCCAGCGGCGTGGCGACGCCGGGCCGCGCGGCGATGAACGACATGGCGTCGTTGGCGTTGGTGATGATGGGCCGGCGGCCGACGGGTCGCCAGGCAAAGCCGTTCTTGCTCACCGCCAGGCAAATACCCGGCGGCGTGCGCGCGGTGCGGCGATCCCAGAAAATCATTTTCCAACGCCGCGACTTCGCCCGGTCCCGCGGCTCATGCAGGACGGCAGCGGGCATGAACTCGCCCCAGTTCATCGGCAGGCCTGCGCCCCGCATGACGATATTGGTGCCGTCCCCGCAATCGGGTTTGGTCCAGACCCGCGCATCGGTGGAACGCGCGAGGCAGAGCACGTTGCCCTGCGGCCCGCCGCGCACGAGGTAGTAAAGGCGGATTGATCCGCCGTCGGGGTCGGGCATCGCGCCGATGGCAAAGAGCGCCGCGCCGGTTTCCCAAGGGCGGTCGGGCAGCAGGATCGGTTGGGATGAACGATGGAGCAACATGGGGTCAGCCGAGCACGAGGCCGCGCAGGAGTTTGAAAATGCGCCCGTGCAACTGGAGGTCGAGGGCGATCAACTGATGGAGCAGGATGGTGAGCCAGAACACGGCGAGAAAGCGCAGCTTGGCGGTCTTGTGCCGCAGACCCTGTTGGGCCAGCCAAGCGCCGGGCCAGCCGCCGAGCAGCGACCACAGGTGGAGCACGCTTTCGGGCGTGCGCCGGCCGCCCTGTCCGGCGCGGCGTTTGTCCCCCACGTAAAGCAGCCCGGTGATCGCCGAGGCGAGGAGCAGCCACAAGGTCAGCCACGGTGCCACGAACGGGGCCGCCAGGCGCCAAATGGCGGCCAGCGGGAGCACGAGCAGCACGGCGAGCAGGACGAGCGAGCTGACGCGGATGGTGGCCTGGTTTTCCTTGGGCATGGCGGCGGTGGCGAAAATCAGAGGATCTCGTCGAGCTTGGCCTTGAGCGCGGCAGGGTCGTAGCTGCGCTGGGCCGGATGCCGGATGAGCGGCAGACCGCTGTTGAAGAAAAGGCCGTCCACCAGCAGGTCGCGCTCCTTGATGCGCGGCTCCGCGTGACTGCTGTCGTCCAGCTCGATCCCGGCCAGCGGTGCAAAATCCGAGGCGCGCACGAGCAGGAAATCCACATGCCGCCGGTTGATGCGGTTGCGCGCGGCCTGCCACGCCCCGGGCATCTGGCCGGTCCTGACACCAAACACATCCTCCAACCGCACCTTGGCGAGCACCCGGACGTGCGCGGGCAAAACCTGATCAAGCACGCCGAGAAACGAACGCTCGGCCGGCGAGAGGAGAGATTCCCGCAGGTAATAGGCCTCGGTGCCGGCGCGTTCGGGCCGCCGGCCCAACAGGATCGTGCGCACGACCCAGATGATCGCGAGCAACAGCGCAAAAAGGAGCAGAAGCCTGAACATGCGCCCAGCGTTGCCGGGTTGCCGGGGCAGGGAAAGCCTGAAGGTGCCGCCGCGCTTGGCGCGATTTTTGGGGATTGGCACCGGAAGTGAAGGCGCGAGGATGCGGTGCATCAACCCCATCCCCATGACTTCACCCCGCCATGCCCTGGTTGTCCTGATTTTCGGCCTGCTCGCGACCGCCTTGGGCGCAAACGAGCGTTACACCGTCGCGGTCGTGCCGATGGGCACGACGCACCAATACTGGAAACAACTGCATGCGGGGGCACTCAAGGCCCAGACCGAGTTGAAGGCCGAGGGCGTGACGGTGGAGATCCTGTGGAAAGGGCCGTTGCGCGAGGACGACCGCGACCAGCAGGTGCAGGTGGTGGAGAATTTCATGGCCCGGCGCGTGAGCGGCATCGTCCTGGCCCCGCTGGACATGCGGGCGCTCGCCCGCCCGGTGGAACAGGCAGTGCAGGCCGGCATCCCCGTCGTCATTGTGGATTCGCCGCTCAACTCCCCGGCACCAATCAGCACGATCGCGACCGACAATTACGTCGGCGGCCGGATCGCCGCCCGGCGCCTGGGTGAACTGCTGGCCGGGAAGGGCAACGTGATCCTGCTGCGCGTGCAGGTGGGTTCGGCGAGCTGCGAAGCGCGTGAGGCCGGTTTCCTCGACGAGCTGGCCGCGTCGTTTCCCGACATCAAGGTCATCTCCTCCAACCAGCACGGCGGTGCCACGCGCAACACCGCGCTGAACGCCTCGCAAAACCTGCTGACCCGCTTCGGGCGCGAGGTGCACGGCATCTTCACACCCAACGAATCCACCGCCGCCGGCATGCTCGTGGCCTTGAGCAATGCCGGGCTCAACGGCGGCAAGGTGAAGCTGGTGGCTTTTGCCAACAGCCGCGATTTCATGGACGCCATCCGCACGGGTGACCTGCATGGGCTTGTGCTGCAGGACCCGGAGAAGATGGGCTACCTCGGGGTGAAGACCGTCGTGCAGACCCTGCGCAAGCAACCGGTGCCGGCGCTGGTGGACACCGGCGTGCGACTCGCCACGGCGGAGAATCTCGACGATCCCGAGATCGTGGCGCTGGTGGGGAAGTAGGCGGCAAGCCGTAAGCAGTAAGCGATAAGCGTTAAGCGGCGGGCTTTGAGCGCTTCAAATTATGTTATGGCCGCAAAAAGGCGCAAAGCATCCTTTTTCCATGCTGCTATCCCGCGCACCTACCGTGTCCGCCGTAGCCTCGGCGAAGGCGGATAGGCGCATTTCAGGCCTCATCCGCTCGTGGATTCTTTGCGGCTTTTTGCGGCGATTTCTTAAGAGGCCCTCCCAGCCTGCTCATTTTCATGGCTATGGGATTATTTGCACCGCTCTAGCGTGGTTCAAATTTTATTGGGTCAACACACTCTGGCGCGGTAGCGCCGGTAGGGTCCGCTCTCCGAGCGGACCGCAGCCGGCTTCCCACGGCTATGATATTTCTTAAACTATTTTACGCACCTTACACCTGAGCAGAGCTGCGGAACACCCGCTCCACGGCGGTGCGACGGTAATCGAAAATACGACCCAACTGCCGGCGCACCCAGAGCGTGTGCACGAGGTCTCCGAGCGGACCAAAGGTCAGGGCGTAGGTCACGTGATCGGTCATCAATACGCCGCCGTCGCGCGGCTCGAATCGATGCTCATGATACCAGAGCCGGTAGGGGCCGATGCGTTGCTCGTCCACAAAGCTGACGCCGGGCGTGACGTGACGGATTTCGGTCAGCCAGTTCACCCAGCAGCCAGGAAAGATACGGATGCGGTAGGCAATGAGCTGGCCGGCATGCATGGGGCCGGGATCGCCCAGGATGCGAAACTTCATCTCGGGCGGCGTGAGCGCATCGAGATTGCGCGGCGTGGAAAAATATTCCCAGACGCGGGCGGGATCGGCCGGGATGAATTGCGAGCGTTCGAGCGTGTGGACCATGACGGTCCTGTGAATACGGCCGGAGCCAGTGACGGGATGCGTCCACCGCTAAGCGTTTAGGCCGGTGTTCCGCCCAGCCACTGCCGGACGGCACGGAGTCGCTCGGGGGTGCCCAGCAGGAGGAGATGGTCGCCGGGTTCGAGGCGCTCGGCGGCATGGGGATTCGAAATCCGCCGGCCGCCGCGCTGGATGCCCACGATCAGGACGTTGTGCTGCTGCGGGAGGCGCAGCTCAGCCAGAGTCGCTCCGGCATGCTGAGTTTCGGTCAGGGCCACGGTTTCCAGCAGGCATTCGTCAAAGTCATCCCCGGCCGTCTTGCCGGGACGGATGAGCTCGGCCCGGGCGCGCGCGATGTCGGCGGGAGTGCCGAGCAGCAGCAGGCGGTCGCCGGAATAAAGCGGCTGGGAGGGCTCGGGCGCGACGATGAGGTGCCCCTGGCGATCAATCTCGACCACCGTGCAGTTGAAGCGGCTGCGAATGCGGAGCGCCGCAATGGTTTGCCCGGCACAGGCGGCGGGCTCGGGCAGGTGGCATTCCTCGACATTGAGCTGCCAGCCCTCGGTCGTGGTCATGAAACGCTGCGCTGCGCCCGCCACGGGCTGGGCGACCGGCCGGTGCTCCAAGACCTCGCTCAGGCTATGCTGCCAGTGGCTGTGCCAATAGATGAGCCTTTGGGAGAAGACGGCCACGACCCCGGCCGCGAGACCGCCGATGACCAGCCACACCCATTGGGGCAGAGCGGCAACGGGCAGGATGCGGGAAATCCAGTAGGCCAGGCCGAGGGCGCCGATGACCTTGATGCCGTTTTCGACCAAGGGTCCGGGCAACCGGGTGTGCGTGCGGGCGGTCTCGCCGAAAATCAGGGCGAGCGTGGACACGTTGCGCCAGACGGCGACGAAGGGCACGAGCGCGACCACTCCGAGGACACTCCAGAACACGATGCGCAGCACCGCAGGATCGAGACCCGCGACCAACGGACTGTCCTGCAGGGTGTTCAGGATCAGATCCGAAAAGGAAAACAGTCCCGTGATCAGCAGCAGCTCCAAACCGATGTGCAGCAGCCGGCGGCGGCCGAGCTGCCACCAAAGCCCCCGGTCGCGTGCGCCGCCAAGGTGCGACAGCCAACCGTGGTAGGCCTCGAGCCCGCGCGTGAGCCAGCCGGGTTCCATGCGTTCCACAAGCCCGAGGATCGTGTCGGCCCGCCGGTTTATAATCGGCGCAAGGAACACCGTGAGGATGGAGACACCCACGGCGACCGGGTAATATTTCTCCGGCAGGATGCTCATTTGCACCCCGAGCTGGGCGATGAGGAACGAAAACTCACCGATGGGCGTGAGTGCGAGTCCGGCGCGGCGGGCCTCGGCCGGCGGCACGCCGACGGCGATGAGGGCGGCGCCGCAGGCGAGGGCGCGCAGCACGATCATGAGCAACCCGAGGCCGAGAATGACAGGCCACACCTCGGCGAAAAGCCGGACATCAATCATCATGCCGATGGCCACGAAGAACACGCTGCTGAACATGTCGCGCACCCCGCCAAACGCGCGTTCGATGCCGGCCTTCTGCGGAATCTCCGCCACAATCGCGCCGAGCAAAAAGGCGCCAAGGGCTAGCGAGTAACCGGCTTTCACGGTCATGATCGCCATGAGGAAAAGCACGCCGGCGACGATGATGGTGCGGATCTCGGGATCACCGGCAGTCTCCAGCCGGCGCAGGAGCCGCGGGATAAACAGGAGCCCGGCACAGACGAGCAGGATCACGAAAGCTCCCAAACCGGCGACTTGTCCGCCCACGCCGGGGCCCGCTGCCGCGCCCGCACCCTGAGCCGCGAGCACGGCAAGCATCACGACGGCAACCACGTCCTCAAGCACGGTAACGCTCACGGCCAACTGACCGGGCCGCGTGTGGTCGAGGTTTAGATCCTGCATGACCTTGGCGATCACCACGGAGCTGGAAACCATGAACATCGCGGCGATGAACAGGCTCTGCGTCGAGGTCCACCCGACGACGGTGCCGAGCAACTGGACAAGATTAAGCACCAGAAACGCGCCGAGCCCCGTAGCGACCAGCGTGGTGAGCCCCATCTGCCGCAGTTTCGTGAGGCTGAGGCCCAGCCCAATGCCGAACATCAGGAAAACGAGTCCGATCTGGGAAAGCGTCTCGATTCGCGCGACATCGAGCACGAATGAAAACGGCGGCGTGAAGGGGCCGACCACGATGCCCGCCAGCAGGTAGCCCACGATGGCGGAAAGGCCGACGCGTTTGCAGAGTGCGCCGGCGATGCCGGCCGCGATGAGCACCAGGGCGAGGTCTTGGATGAGATTGATGCCTTCCATATCGGGAGGGGCAGGTTGCAGCATCCCGCGCGCAGCAGGAAGGCCTTATTTCGTTTGCCTGCAAAAATCGCCATCGGACCGACCGGTTAGCCTTGGCATGCCGGAAAGATGCGGTGAGGGTCAGCGCTCCAGCGGCCGGGCGATGAACGTCCGGGCCTGAAATCATCCCCATGCCATCCAGACCTTATCCGCCCTCGGAGGGCGCCGACAACCCGCTCATGGAGCAGTTGCAGCGGCTCGGCCCCGTCCTGTGGGTCATCCCGCTCCTCGTGATCGCGCTTTTTGCCGCGCTCACCAGTTACTACACCGTCCAGCCCGAGGAGGAGGCGGTGGTCAAACGCTTCGGCCGGGTCATCGCGATCAATCCGCCGGGCCTGCACTTCAAGCTGCCCCTCGGCGTGGACCGCGTGCAGTTCGTGCCCACCGCCCGCGTGCTCAAGGAGGAGTTCGGCTTCCGCTCCGGTGGCGGCGACGCCCGGGGCCAGTATATCAAGAACCGCACCCACCGGGACGAGTCGCTCATGCTGACGGGCGACCTGAAGGTCATCGACGTGGAGTGGGTCGTCCAGTTCCAGATCGCCGATGCCGACAAGTTCCTGCACCGCGCCCGCCAACCCATCCAGACGCTGCGCGACATCTCCGAGGCCGTGATGCGCCGGGTCGTGGGCAACAGCCTCGGCAGCGACGTGCTTACCGAGAAACGCGTGCAGGTGGCCACCGCCGCGCGGTTGGAGCTGCAGGACATTCTCAACAGCTTCGACCTCGGCATCCAGATCAACACCATCGAGCTGCAGGACGTGACCCCGCCCGATTTGGTGAAGCCCGCCTTCAACGAGGTGAACCAGGCCGAGCAGGAGCGCGAGCGCCTGATCAACGAGGCGGAAAAGCGCCGCAACCAGGTCATCCCACGCGCCGAGGGTCAGGCCAGCCAGATCATCGCCGAGGCCGAGGCCTATCGCGCGGAGCGGGTCAACCGCTCGCGGGGCGAGGCCGGCCGTTTCTCGGCGATCCTCACGGAATACAAGCGCGCGCCGGAGATCACGCGCCAACGCCTGTATCTGGAGATGATTGACAACGTCCTGCCCAAGGCCGGGCCGGTTTACATCATGGAGGAGGGCGCAAATTCGCCCCTGCCTCTGCTCAACCTGGGCCAGCCTCTCGGCGGCTCCACCGGAGGAAAATAACCATGAACCGTTTTTCTGCCGCCATTGGCGGTTTCGTCATCCTGCTGGGCATCGGGGCTTTCGTGCTCTTTTCCGCCGCCTACACCCTCGATGAGTCCGAGCAGGCCATCGTCATCCAGTTCGGCGCGCCCGTGGGCGACCCGGTGACCACGCCGGGCCTGCATTTCAAGACGCCCTTCATCCAGGAGGTGCGACGCTTCGACAAGCGGCTCTACTCCTGGGATGGAGACCCGAATCAGATTCCCACCCGCGGCGAACAGTTCATCTCCGTGGACACCACCGCCCGCTGGCGCATCGCCGATCCACTGCTGTTCATGCAGCGCGTCCGCGACGAGCGAGGTGCCACCCTCCGGCTCAACGACATCCTCGACTCCGTGGTGCGCGACCAGATCTCGGCCACCGATCTGCTGGAAATCGTGCGCTCGAAGGACTGGCGCGTATCCGAGGAGGATCTCGCCCGCGCCCAGGCCGTGAGCGAGACCGACGAGGAAATCCTGCGGCAGCGGGTCGCCTCGGGCCGCGAGGAACTCACCAAGCTGATCCTGGAAAAAGCCCGCGCGCAGATGCCGACCCTCGGCATCGAGCTGGTGGACATCCGCATCAAGCGCGTGGACTACGTCGAATCCGTCCAGCAGCGCGTCTTCGAGCGCATGATCGCCGAACGCCAGCGGATCGCGGAGCAATTCCGCTCCGAGGGCCAGGGTCGAGCCGCCCAGATCGACGGTCAAACGCAGCAGCTCCTTGCCCAGATCCGCTCCGAGGCCCAGCGCCGCGCCGAGCTGATCCGCGGCGAAGCCGATGCCGAGGCCACGCGCGTTTACAACGAAGCTTTCGGAGCCGATCCCGAGTTCTTCTCGTTCTTTCGCTCGCTGGAGAGCTACAGCCGCTCCATCGGCAGCAAGACGACGATCTTCCTCGGCCCGGACTCCGACTACGTGCGCTACCTCCGCAAATCAGGCCTGCCGGAATAACCCCGGTCGCACTGCGGCAGAATTGCGGAGCGAATCCAGTCGTTGCGACCGGCTCATCATTTGAGCCGGCGCAACGACGATTCAGCCTTGCCGCACGCGCACTACGGCGCGGCATACCCTTGCGGGTGGGCCTCGTGCCATTTCCAAGCAGTGGCCACGATGGACTCGATATCGGGATACCGGATGACCCAGCCGAGTTCGGTCCTGGCTTTGGTGGCATCGGCGTAAAGGGCGGGCGGATCACCGGCGCGGCGGGGCGCGGCGACGTAGGGGACTTTGCGGCCGGAGATTTTCTCCACGGCCTTGATGACCTCGAGCACCGAGGTGGGCTTGCCGGTGCCGAGATTGTAGAAAAGGGCCGCGCCCGGGGTTGCCAGCTTGTCGAACACCGCGATGTGCGCGCGGCTGAGGTCGTCCACGTGCACGTAGTCGCGCAGGCAGGTGCCGTCCGGGGTGGGGTAGTCCGTGCCAAACACCTGCAAAGGCGGTCTGACCCCGCTGGCGGCGTCAAACGCGAGGGGGATGAGGTGCGTCTCGGGATCGTGGTGTTCGCCGATGGCACCGTCCGCCGCGGCACCGGCGGCGTTGAAATAGCGGAAGGCGGCAAAACTCAGCCCGTAGGCGCGGGCCAGCGCCTTAAGGGTGTTTTCCATGTCCAGCTTGGTCTGTCCGTAGGGGTTGATAGGGACTTGCGGGGTGTCCTCGGTGATGGGCATCTTCTCCGGTGTGCCGTAGGTCGCGCAGGTCGAGGAGAAGACGAATTTTTTTACCCCGGCGCCGAGCATGCAGCGCAGCAGGTGCAGGGTGGCGGCGACGTTGTTGAAATAGTATTTGAGCGGGTCGGTCACGCTCTCGCCGACGTAGGCGTAGGCCGCGAAGTGCATGACGAGCTCAATCTTCTCCTTCCGGAGGATTTTGCCGACCTCCTTCTCATTGCCAAGATTGGCGGGATAGAGGGGGACATCGGCCGGCACCGCCGCCCGGTGCCCGAAGACCAGATTGTCGAGCACGACCGGCCGGTGGCCGGCGGCAAGGAGCTGCCGGACACAATGACTTCCGATGTAACCGGCGCCGCCAACGACAAGAACGTTCATTTCGGGAGCGTTGTATTGCTTTCGGGGCGGGGATGGCTAGCGATTTTCGTTTCATAAGTGATGAAGCCCTCCCGCATTGTGATCACCGGCGTCGGTCTGACGGCCCCCAACGGCAATACGCTGGCCGAGTTTCGCGCCAATCTCCTCGCCGGCAAAGCGGGCATTGAGCGCATGGAAATCCGCTACATGGGCAGCCAGCTCGCGGGGGTCTGCCACTACGATCCGCTGAAATACCAGAAAAAGAAGGAAGTGCGTGTGGGCACGCGGGCCGGCAGCATCAGCATCTACTGTGCCCGCGAAGCTCTTGCCGACAGCGGGGTGAATTTTGAAACGCTGCCGAAGGACCGCGTGGGCATCTACATCGGCTGCACCGAGCACGGCAACGTCGAGACGGAGAACGAGATCTACAACATCTCGAAGTTCAACTACGACACGAAGTTCTGGTCGCACTACCACAACCCCCGCACCGTGGCCAACAACCCGGCGGGCGAGACCTCGCTCAATCTCGGCACGACCGGGCCTGCCTACACCATCGGGGCGGCTTGTGCGGCGGGCAACATGGGGCTGATCCACGCGACGCAGATGCTGCGGCTCGGCGAGGTGGATTTCGCGATCTGTGGCGGCGTCAGCGAGAGCATCCACACCTTCGGCATCTTCGCGGGATTCAAGAGCCAGAACGCGCTCGCCACCCACGAGAATCCGCTCAAGGCCTCCCGGCCATTCGACCTTGCCCGCAACGGCATCGTCATCTCCGAGGGCGGCGCACTCTACACCTTGGAACGGCTCGAAGACGCGCAGGCGCGGGGCGCCAAAATCTACGCCGAGATCGCCGGCTACCATGTCAACAGCGACGCCAGCGACTACGTGCTGCCGAACCCCGTCCGCCAGACCGAGTGCATCCGCAGCGCCCTCGTCCGGGCGGGGCTCCAGCCCGCGGACATCCACATCGTCAACACCCACGCGACGGCGACTCCGCTCGGCGACATCCAGGAGTGCGAGGCCATCCGCGCGGTCTTCGGCGAAAACTGCCCCGAGACCCACATCAACAACACCAAGAGCTACATCGGCCACTGCATGGGCGCGGCCGGGGCCTTGGAACTGGCCGGCAACCTGCCGTCCTTTGACGATCTGACGGTTCACCCGACCATCAACGTGGACCACCTCGACCCCAAGTGCGATCTGCCCGGGCTGGTCCTCAATCAGCCGCACAAGGCCGCCAAGGTGGACACGATTTTGAACAATTCCTTCGGCATGCTGGGTATAAATTCCACATTGATTGTTCGGCGATTTGTCCCCTAATTCGGCCCTTTACCAACGACCTATGACCAAAGACGAATGCAAACAGGTGGTGCTCAATATCATCGCGGACATCGCGCCCGATGAGGACTTGAGCAACGTCAAGCCCGACGTGCGCCTGCGCGACCAGCTCCAGCTCGATTCCATGGACTTCCTTGATATCGTCATGGAGCTCCGCAAGCGCCACGGCATCGAGGTGCCCGAGGCCGACTACATGCAGCTCGCCTCGCTGGACAGTTGCGCCGAATACCTGACGCCCAAATTCAACGCGCTCGCCGGGAAGAGCTGAGCCGTCGGCCGAAAACGGCAGAACCGCCGCGACCACAAGGCCGGGAACACCCCGGCCTTTTTGCTAGGCCGCAACCGGCGGGCTTGAATGCCCGCTTCCGCCGCCCGACATTACCCATGCGGACAATGCGCCGCACCCCATGAACAGCAGCTCCCACTACGATGTCGTCATCATCGGCGCCGGCATGTCGGGCCTCGCGGCCGGCATCCGGCTGGCGCATTTCGGGAAAAAGGTGTGCATCTTCGAGCGACACAACGCCGTGGGGGGCCTGAACAGCTTCTACAGCATTGACGGACGGAAATACGACGTGGGCCTCCACGCGATGACCAATTACGTGCGGCCGGGCGTGAAAGGCACGCCGCTGACCAAGCTGCTGCGCCAGCTCCGGATCGACCGGGAGGAATTCGCCCTGTGCGAGCAGAAGCAGAGCCGGGTCGCCTTCGGGTCGCGGGGCGAGACGAGCCTGCGCTTCACCAACGATTTTGCCGTCTTTGAATCCGAGGTCGCCCGCGCCTTCCCGGCGCAGATCGACGGCTTTCGGAAGCTGGTGCAGCTCATCCGCGGCTACGACGACGTCTCGCTCGACGCGAAGCCGGAATCAGCCCGGACCGTGGTGCGGCAACATCTCACCGACCCTTTGCTGGAGGACATGCTGTTCTGCCCCGTGATGTATTACGGCAGTGCCCAGGAGCACGACATGGAGTTCGGTCAGTTTGTGATCATGTTCAAGGCGCTTTTCCTGGAAGGCTTTGCCCGGCCGTTTGAAGGGGTGCGCGTCATCCTGCGGGTTTTGCAGGAAAAATACCGGCAGGCCGGCGGCGAGCGGCGCATGAAGTGCGGCGTGCGCCAGATTCTGTTTGGGGGCGACAAAGTGGACCGGCTTGTGCTCGACAGTGGTGAGGAGATCACCGCGACGCACGTGCTCTCGTCCATCGGCGCACCGGAGACTTTTGGCCTGTGCATGCTGGGTGGAGCAATCGGACCCGAGGAATCGCTTGCCCGGCCCGAACTGCGGCACAGCCCGGGGCGCCATTCCTTCGTGGAAACGATCACGGTGCTCGACCGCCAGCCGGCCGCGCTGGGGTGGGGGGACGACACGATCGTGTTTTTCAACGATTCACCGCAATTCGACTATGCGTGCCCGGCCACGCCGGTGGACCCGCGCAGCGGCGTGATCTGCATCCCCAATAATTTCGACTACGGCGCGGACCGTGTGTTGCCCGAGGGGATTTTCCGCGTGACCTGCTTGGCGGAGCCTGCGCACTGGTTCGGGCTGCCCGAGGCGGAGTATCAGGCGGAAAAGAAGCGATGGTTCGGAACGATCCACGCCAGTGCGCGGCGGTTTCTTCCGCCGTCCGATCCGGCGGCCTTTGCCGGGGCCACGGTCGCGACCGACATGTTTACGCCGCGCACGATCACCAAATTCACGGGCCACCTCAACGGTGCGATCTACGGCGCGCCGACCAAGATTCGCGACGGCCGCACCCCGCTCGGCAATCTCTACCTGTGCGGGACGGACCAGGGCTTTCTCGGCATCGTCGGCGCCATGTTGAGCGGAATCTCGATGGCAAACTACCACGTGCTGACCAAGTAAGCCGTGCGGCCGGACGCAAAACCCCTTGCCAGCGGGCGGCGGCCTTTGCTTCGCTGAACCCTTCACATGGCTTACGACTGGCTAAAAGGTGCGGCGGACGAGTATGACGTGATCGTCATTGGCAGCGGCTTGGGCGGACTCACCGGCGCCAACTACCTCGCCAAGGCCGGTCACAAGGTGCTGCTGCTGGAGCATCACTACCAGTTCGGCGGACTGGCCACCTGGTTCACGAGAAAGGGCGGGCATATCTTCGACATCTCCCTCCACGGTTTCCCCAGCGGCATGATCAAGAGCTGCCGCAAATATTGGACGAAGGAGATCGCCGACTCGATCGTGCAACTGAAGGACATCCGCTTCGTCAACCCGCAGATGGACGTGTGGACGACCTTCACCCGGGAGGATTACACGCGCGTTTTGGTGGAGCAGTTCAAACTCGATCCCGCGGTCGTCGAGAAGTTCTACGACCACCTCCGGTCGATGAATTTCTACGACAACAACCCGGAAACAACCGGCCAGATGTTTGAGCGGTTCTTCCCGGGCCGGCCCGATGTGCACCGGCTGCTGATGGAGCCCATCACCTACGCCAACGGCTCCACGCCGGAGGATCCCGCGATCACCTACGGTATCGTGTTTTCAAATTTCATGGGCGCCGGCGTTTACACCTTTCGCGGCGGCTCGGACCTCCTGATCAAAAAGATGGTCGCCGAGCTCACGAAGAACGGGGTAGAAGTCCGCAAAAAAGTGCTGGTGGAAAAAATCCTCGTCGAGGAACGCGACGGCCGAAAAGTCGCCTGCGGCATCGTGGCCAACAACGGCCGGGTCATCCGCGCGAAGGCCGTCCTCTCCAATGCAAACATCAAGAACACCGTCTTCCGGCTCGCCGGGGCGGAGCATTTTCCCGCCGATTATGTGGCCGCGGCCGAGGCGGTGCGCATCAACACCAGTTCGTGCCAGGTGTATTTCGGCATCCGGAAGGGTGAGAGCATCCCGCATATCGGCGACCTCGTGTTCACCTCGGCCGCGCCGCACTACAGCAGCGAGGAACTGGTGAATTTTCACACGACGAGCCGGACCTTCTCGGTCTATTATCCCGACACCCGCCCGGGATCGGATCGCTATACGGTCGTGGTCTCCCTGAACGGCCGCTACCCCGACTGGAAAAACCTCGGCGACGAGGAATACGCCCGGCACAAGCAGCGACTGATCGAAGAGTCGCTCGCGGCCCTGGAGAAATTCATTCCGGATGTGCGCGGCAAAATCGACTGGATGGAGGCAGCCACGCCCCGGACCATCGAGTATTACACGACGCATCTGAACGGCACCTCCTTCGGCACCAAGTTCGAAGGCCTGAAGGTCTCGATGGACCTGCCGGAGAAACTGCCCGGACTCTATCACGCCGGCAGCGTGGGCATCATCATGTCCGGCTGGCTCGGCACCATCAACTACGGCGTCATCACCGCCAACAAGATCGACAAGGCGCTGTTTGAGCTGAAACGTCTCAATCCGGTGGCGACTGAATTCCAATCTGGCCAGCCCGGCCACCGTCCGGCTTGATGCAGCCCATGGCAACCGTCACCGACCTTATCCCGCACCGGCCGCCGTTTTTGTTCGTAGACTCGATCGTGAGCGAAGCGTCCGATGTGCTGGTGGCGCAGCGCCTCTGGCGGGCCGACGAGGATTTTTACCGCGGACACTACCCGGGGGCGCCGATCACGCCCGGCGTGCTGCTGTGCGAATCCGTCTTCCAGACGGGTGCGCTCTACATGGCGAAGCAGGCGCTGGCAGGCGGCGCCAAGCCGGGGGAGGGCGTGCCGCTGCTCGCGAAGATCAGCGATGTGCGCTTTCGCAACCCGGTCTATCCCGGCGACACGACGCTCATCGAGGTGAAGAAAAAGGAAGCGATGGGCGGATTCACGATGATGAGCGGCAACATCAAAAAGGCGGACGGCACCCGCGTGCTGACGGTTGAATTTGCCGTCGCCTGGAAAGCACCCGAGGGCCAGCCCGCCGTCTGAGCACGCGGCCACCGACCACAAACATGTCCGACTTTCTCCAGCTCAGCGGAAAAACCTTTGTTGTCGTCGGTGTGGCCAACCGCAAAAGTGTGGCGTGGTTCATCGCGCAGGCCCTGGAGGAGCAGGGCGCAAAGGTCGTTTACAGCGTCAGGTCCGAGACGCGCAAAAAATCGCTTGAGGCCCAGCTTGCCGGCCGGCCGGTCTATGTTTGCGACATGGAGCAAGAGGGCGGGGTTGAGCGGCTCGCCGCGGAGATTGCCGTCGGCGGGCACGGGCCGCTGCACGGTCTCGTCCACTCCATCGCCTTCGCCAACTACAGCGAGGGCTTCAAGCCCTTCCATGAAACGAAACGGGCTGACTATCTTCAGGCCACCGCGATCTCCTCGTTTTCGCTGGTCGAGCTGGCCCGGGCCTTCAAGCCACACCTTGTGAAGAACGCCTCGGTCGTCACCATCGGCATCTCGTCCTTGACGGTGACGCCCGACAACTACGGCTACATGGGGCCGATCAAGGCCGCGCTCGAATCGACCAGCCGGTTTCTGGCGAAGTCGTTCAGCGCGGACAGCGAAGTGCGTTTCAATGTCGTAGGCGCGGGGCCGCTCAAGACGAGCGCGTCCGCCGGCATCCCCGGCTACTTGGAGAGCTACCTTTACACCGAGAAGCTCACCTTCCGGAAGCGCAACCTGTCCACGGCCGAGGTCGCGCATGCCGCGCTCTTCCTGCTGAGCCCGCGGAGTAGCGGACTGAACGGCACGACCTTGGTGGTGGACGCGGGTCTCGGCAGCAATTTTTACGACAAGGACATCGTGCGCCTCGCGATGCGGCCCGAACGCTGAACCATGCGCTTCCGGCATACCTGCATCGAATCGCTGGCCGTCACGCTGCCATCCGAAGTGCTTTCCTCCACGGAGATCGAGCGCCGCTTGCAGCCGCTCTACGAACGCCTGCGGCTGCCGGAAGGCCGGCTGGAGCTGATGACGGGGATTCGCGAACGCCGCGTCTGGCCGGCCGGCACCCGGCCGTCCGATGCGAGCGCCGCCGCGGGCCGCGCGGCCCTGGCGAAGTCCGGCCTCAGGGCGGAGCAGGTGGAGCTGTTCATCCACTGCGCGGTGAGCCGCGACATGCTGGAGCCGGCGACGGCTTCCTTTGCGCACCGCAAGATCGGCCTGCCGCCGACGGCCCAGATTTTTGACGTTTCCAATGCCTGCCTCGGACTGTTGAACGCCCTGACCGTCGCGGCGGGATTGATCGAGTCGGGCCAGATCCGCTGCGCGTTGATCGTGGCCGGGGAAAACAGCCGGCCGTTGGTGGAACAGACCCTACAGACGCTCCTGGAACAGCCGCTCGATCGCAACGGCATCAAGCCGTATTTCGCCAATCTCACCATCGGCTCCGGTGCGGTCGGCGCGGTGGTATGCCACGAGGACCTCGTCAGCGGTCGCGTCCACCGGCTCATCGGCGGCGTGGCCCGGGCTGCGACGGCCCACAGCGAATTGTGCCAGGGGGATACGCATGGCGCCGATTCGCTGGCGATGCAGACCGACTCCGAGGCGCTGCTGGTCGCCGGCATCGACCTCGCCCGGGAAACTTGGCGCGAGTTTACGGCCGAGACCGGGTGGAGCGCCGCACAGATCGATCGCTTTGTTTGCCATCAGGTCGGCAGTGTTCACCGGCGTAAACTCTACGAGGCGCTCGGGCTCGATCTCACCAAGGATTATTCGACATTTGAAACGCTCGGTAACACCGGCTCCGTCGCACTGCCCGCGACGCTGTGCGCGGCGGTCGAGGCGGGGACCATCCGCGAAGGACACAAGGTGGGCTTGTTGGGCATCGGCAGCGGCCTGAATTGCCTGATGCTTGCCTTGGAGTGGTAACCATGAGCGCGACCATCCCGGACTGGCTGCGCCCGCTTTATCCGTTTTCGCCGCACAGCTTCACCACGCCACGCGGGGCGCGGATGAGTTATCTCGACGAAGGGCAGGGGAGCGAGGCCGTGCTCATGCTCCACGGCAACCCGACGTGGTCATTTTACTACCGCGAGCTGGTGCAGGCCGTGGCCCCCGGCCGGCGGTGCATCGCGCCCGACCACATCGGCATGGGCTTGTCCGAGAAACCGCAGGATTATCCCTACACCTTGGCCACGCGCATTGATGACGTGGCGGCGCTGGTGCGCACACTCGGGCTGACCAAGGTTCACCTGGTGGTGCACGATTGGGGCGGTGCGATCGGATTCGGTTTCGCGGCGCGCTACCCGGAATTGATCGACCGGCTGGTCATCCTGAACACCGCAGCCTTCCCGTCGCCGCACCTCCCGCGCCGGATCGCACTTTGCAAGCTGCGCGGCGCCGGCACGTTCGTGGTGCGCGGGTTGAACGGTTTCGCCGGACCCGCGGTCTGGATGGCCATGCACCGGCGCAAACTCAGCGCGGTCGAGCGGCGGGGATTTCTGCTGCCGTATGATTCGTGGGCAAACCGGGTGGCAGTGAATGCTTTCGTGAAAGACATCCCGATGACCCAGGATCATCCCACTTGGAACGCACTCACGGCGACCGCCGAAGGGCTGCAATCATTGGCGAACCGGCCCGCGCTGATCGTTTGGGGCGGACGGGACTTCTGCTTCAATGATCATTTCTACGCGGAGTGGCGGCATCGGCTGCCACAGGCTGAGACGGTTTATCTGCCCGACGCCGGCCACTACGTGTTGGCCGATGCGAATACCGAGGTCGTGCCGCGCATCGCCGCTTTCCTGCTTCAGGACCGCCCGTAAAGTTCGCCGAGTTCGCGCAGATAGGGCGCGCTTTCGCGATGCAAAGCCGCCAATTGCGCCATCGTGCAGCGCCATTGCCAGTTGCCCGCGGCGACACCCGGAGTGTTGAAGCGGGCCTTGCCGTCCAGGCTGAGCAGGTCGGGCAGGGGGAAGATCGCGAGATTTGAAACGGCGGCGTAGCCGGCGCGGACAAAATCCCAGGCGATCTCCCGTCCATCCACGCGCAGGTAGCGCCGCACGTGGTCACGGGTTTTCTCCGGGGCCTTGGCATACCAACCGACGGTGGTGTCGTTGTCGTGTGTGCCGGGGTAAACGACGGTGTTGGCCTCCAGATTGTGCGGCAGGTAGGTGTTGGTGTTTTCGCCGCCAAACGCGAATTGCAGGATGGCCATGCCGGGCAAACCGGTGGCCTGGCGCAGGGCGTGGACCGACGGCGTCAGGTCACCCAAGTCTTCGGCAATGAGCCGGCAGGCCGGCAGGGCGGCCTGCACCGCACGGAAAAAATCCAAACCCGGACCCGATTTCCAGGCACCGTTCTTCGCCGTGGGCGAATCCGCCGGGATGGACCAATACGTATCGAACGCGCGGAAGTGATCGATGCGCACCACATCGCAAAGGACGAAGTTGGCCCGCAAGCGGTCGAGCCACCAAGCGTATCCTTCGGCCGCATGCTTTTCCCAAGCGTAGAGAGGATTGCCCCAAAGCTGGCCGTCGGCCGAAAAATAATCCGGCGGCACGCCCGCCACGGCGGTGGGCTGGCCGGTGCGGGCATCGACTTGGAACAGTTCCGGCCGGGACCAGACATCCGCACTGTCGCGCGCCACAAAAATCGGCGCATCGCCAATCAGCTCGATGCCATGGGCACGGGCCTTGCGGCGCACATTCTGCCACTGCCCGAAGAACAGATATTGGAAGAAAGCGTGGGCTTCGGCGCGGGCAGCCAGCTTCGCAGCCAGCGGGTTGTCCTTGGCCGTGGCGAAGAAGCGCACCGCCTGGGGCCATTCCCACCAAGGCTGGCCCTTGAAGTGGTCCTTGAACGCCATGAACAGGGCAAACGGCTGCAGCCAGTGCCGGTGCGCATCCTGAAAGGCCGCAAAATCCCCGTAGGGCAGCGCGCGTGGCTTTTGCCGCTGACGTTCATAGGCGGCGAAAAGCACCGGGAACTTGGTCACATAGAGCCAGCCAAAGTCGGTGGTTTCGCGCGGCAGGGCTTGAAGCGTCTGCATCTCGGCCGCCGTCACCAAGCCCGCTTTCCGCAGCGGCTCCAGATCGATCAGATAGGGATTACCAGCAAACGCCGAGAAACACTGATAAGGCGAATCCCCGTAGCCGGTTGGACCCAGTGGGCAGACTTGCCAATAATGCAGTCCGGCATCCCGCAGCAGGGCGAACAAGGCATCCACGAACTCATCCAATACGCCGATTCCTTGGTCACCCGGCAATGAGGTGGGGTGCAAAAGCAGCCCGGCCGAGCGTTGCTGCAGCCAATTAAACAAAGGAGAATTCATGCACAATTATTATTGAACATAATGTTTATTGTGCGATAATAAGTATCTAACGTGCTGGACCCCAACGCTTCGTAAATGGATAATAGATAAACAACGGGCGACCGACGGCTTCCTTGGCCGGCACATAACCCCATGAGCGGCCATCCTCGCTGTTGGCCGAGTTGTCGCCAAGGGCCAGATAGCTTTCCGGCGGGACGGTCATAGTGCGGCCTTCAGCCAGATCACGATAGTTGCGGTAGCCGACGTAGCTGTCGGCCTGCCGCGCGTTCTTTTCAAAAGCCACGGAGCCGGTGATCGGTGCGCCGTTGCGGTAAAGGGTGAAATTTTTGATCTCTAGCGTGTCGCCCGGAAGCCCGACCAGGCGCTTGATGTAATATTGCTCCTGGCCGATGCCGGGAATCTGACCGGTGCGAAAGACAAACCCCTGCCCGACCGCCGGCCGCACAAAATGATAGCTCATGCGGTCCACGAACAACTGGTCGCCCGTCAGGATATCGAAGCGGATGATGGGATCGCCGGCCGCCACGGTGCGATCCAAGGGCAGCCGGTAAGCCTGCGCCCGCAGGCCTTGCTGCGCGTTGAGGGTCACCGTGCTGTGGCTCACCGATTTTCCGGAGCGCTCCAGCCGGCGCAAATGATCGGACAGGCCTTTGCGGTCGCCGAAAAATGTCTCCACGACCACGCGGTCGAAATCGTGAAAATCAAGCGGCACGGTCACTGTCGCCGGCGTGCCGTCCACATAAAAGGTGTATTCGCGGACCTGCGTTGGGATGACAAACCAGTTCCGGCCGCGCTTGACCGTATAGGCCATCGTAAGCCCGTTGCTTGTGCTGATGAAGTCGGCGCTGACCTCGCCGCCACGCGGAGCCGTGACCTCACGGCGCTGGGCGCCAAACGCCGCCAGCCGCAACCCCTGCGCCACCAGCCCCGGAGCGGGCTTGGTCTCCGGGGGGAAATTGTCCGCCGTCATCCCGTAATAGGTCGGCCACATCGAGTTCGTCGGGATCTTGAAGGGCTGCACGAAATACGTGCGGATGCCGAGGATCACGATGGCGGCGACGAGGAAAAACTCGACGTTCTCGACCAGCGAGCTTTTCGGGTAATGCAGCCCGCCGGTGCGGCGGAGAATCTCTTCCAAGGATTCGAGCCCGAGTTTCAGCTTCGCCGTCTCGGCCTTTTCCTTCAGCAGCCGGCGCACGGCGGCCGTCTGGGCCTGCAGTTCCGCGACCTCGGCGGCCGGCAGGATATCGCGGCGGAAATGCAGCACCTTGTCCGCGAGCTCCAACCAATGGGCCGCGGACTGCCGGAGTTTGCGGGCGGGTGAGGCAAAGATTCCGAACACGGCGGGTTTCCTCAGTTGGTTTTCAGGACCTTGATGAAGGCATCAGATGGGATCGAAACACGGCCGAATTGTTTCATCTTCTTTTTGCCCTCCTTCTGCTTGTCGAGCAGCTTGCGCTTGCGGCTGATG
>DDSZ01000043.1 GCA_002344205.1 Opitutaceae bacterium UBA2377 | reverse complement strand
TGCCTTCGCCACCGGGCGCAATCCAGAGAACGCCGCCGTGGCCGCCACCAGCGGCCTTATCGGCCTGCTCTCGCGCGAGGAAATTCGCGGCGTAATGGCGCACGAGCTGGCGCACGTTAAGAATCGCGACACGCTGACGATGACAGTCACCGCCACCGTGGCCGGCGCCGTGGCCATGCTGGCGAACTTCGCGTTTTTCTTCGGCGGCAACCGCAATCCGATCGCGGGGCTGCTGATCATGCTGCTGGCGCCTATCGCGGCGTCGCTGGTGCAAATGGCGATCAGCCGCGCGCGTGAATATGAAGCCGATCGCGTCGGCGCCGAGATCAGCGGCGAGCCCGGCTCTCTCGCACGCGCGCTCGAGAAGATCGAAACCTACGCTCGTCAGCGCGTGAACCCGGATGCGGAGCGTAACCGCGCCATGGCGCACCTCTTCATCATCAACCCGCTGGCCGGCCAGGGTGCGGACAATCTCTTCTCCACCCACCCCAACACGCGCAACCGCATCGCCCAGCTGATGAAAATGGGCGGGTTCTCCGCGGCTCCCGCCCGGTCGGCGCCGCAGCCGGGCGACGGCCCTTGGGGCGCGCGCAAGCGCGGACCCTGGGGCTAAGCCGGAGCATGACCGAACCGTAACTGCGCTTGAGGCGCGAGTGCGGTTCCTTTCTCATTGATATTATGGGCAAATCCAACCGGGCGGGCGTAAGGGCCCGCCCGTATGGTTGATGAAGCCTTAACCAGCCGCACGCGAGCTTCGCGGGTCAGGCTTTTGCGACTCGCGATGCGCGTTCTTCCCGTTCTCCCGGCCGCGATTTTCGCGGGCCTCGGCGTCGCCGTGCCGATTCTGCCAGCCTGGGCGGACTCGCCCGTGGTGATCGAAGGCCCGGAGCGCGAGACGCGGCAGGCTATTCTCGATCTGCTGCCGGACCGCGAACGCCCCACCACCTTGTTTGAGGCCGAGCGCATCGCCGAGGAAGCCGCCGGGCGCGCCATGGCGTGGCTGCGCTCGGAGGGCTATTACGCCGCCACGGTGACCCCGGAGGCCAGCGAAGAGCCGGCGGTGGCGCGTCTCGTGATTGCGCCGGGCCCGCGTTTTCGTTTCGCCGCGCCCGCGCTCACATTTGTTGACGCTCAACCGGCTCAGGCCGCCGCCGGCGCGGCCGGCGCCGCGCTTACGCCCGTTGAAGCGGGCGCGCCCGCACGCGCGGAGGCCGTGCTCGCCGCCGAAGCGGGCGCAGTGCAAGCGCTTCAGCAAGCGGGCTATCCCGACGCCGCCGCCGCCGACCGCCGCGCCCGCCGCAAGGCGATGGGCCTCTCCCGCGGCGGCAGCTTTGCGTGAACCATTGGCCTTGGACTTCCCCGATCAGACCGGCGGTTTCAACCGCCGGTCTTTTTGTTGTCGGCCACCCGCATCCGGCGCACGACCCGCGACACGAGCCACGGCAGCCAGCGCTTGAGATAAATCGCGAAAATTTCCGGGCCGCCCATGCCGAAGGTGGCTTCCTCGCGACCTCGCGCTACGGCCCGAATGATGGCCCGGGCGCATTTTTCCGGGGCGATGCCGCGCTCGTGGGTCGGGTCTGTTACCGCGTGCCGGCCACCGTGGAGATCAAGCGCATTGGCGCTGACCGCGGTCTTTACATAGCCCGGGCAGGCGAGGGTGACCTTGATGTTTTCCCGCCAGACTTCGGCGCGCAGCGAGTCGAAATAGCCGTGCAGGGCGTGCTTGGCCGCGGCGTAGGTGGAACGTCCCGGCGTGCCGAGATAACCCATCACGCTGCTCACGACCACAATGTGGCCTGTGCGCCGGGCGAGCATGTGCGGGAGCACGGTCTTGGCCAGCCCGACGGCGCCAAAATAATTCACCTCCATCAGGGCGCGTTCGACCGCCGCCGTGGTCTCGGCGGCCAGCCCCCGCTGGCTCACACCGCCATTGTTGACCAGTATGTCCACCCGACCGCAGGTGTCCAGCACGTGCTCTATGGCCGCGGGAAAGTCCGCCGGCCGGCACAGGTCCAGCGGCAGCACCCGGTGGTGCTCGGGGTGCGCGCAGGACAACCGCACCCGTTCCAGCTCGGCCGGCCGCCGGCTGGAAAGGATGAGCCGGGCGCCTTCGCGGGCAAAAGCCCGGGCCAGCGCCTCGCCGATGCCGGAGGACGCCCCGGTGATCCAGACGACTCGGTCGGTAAATCGCATCGCCCACAGCGTGGGCTTAGGGGCGGCGAGGTCAAAGGCGGAAGCCGGGCGTTTATTTACCACCGATGGTGAAAGCAGGCCATTGCGGGAAAACCTAAAAACTGCCAGATTGGGGCTGATGAATTCCCCAGCGCCGCTTACCCCGCAACAAATCGGTTTCTTCCACGAAGAGGGCTACCTCATTGTGCCCGACGTCTTTGCTCCGGCCGACCTCGAGCCGCTCCGTCAGGAGCTGCACGGGGAGATCGATCGCAAGGCCCGCCAGTTGCACGCCGAGGGCAAACTCACGAACCTGCATGCGGAACTCGATTTTGACCACCGGCTGGCCGCGCTGCACCGCGACTCCAAGGAAAACGGCGAGGCGATCATGCGCCACCTGGAGGGCCTGCGCGGCGGCGGATTCCATGCGCCCGAGATGTTCGATGTGATCGCCAGCCCAAAGCTGCTGGCGAAGGTGGCCTCGCTGCTCGGCACCGGGGAAATCGTGGCCTCGTCGGTCTATCGCGTCCGGCCCAAGCTGCCCAACATCGGCCGTGGCGTCGTGCCGTGGCACCAGGACAGCGGTTACTTTGCGTCGCATTGCGACAAGTCGCTCATCATCACCTGCTGGGTGCCCTTGGTGGATGCGACCGTGGAAAACGGCTGCATGCAGATCCTCCCGCGCACGCACCAAGGCAGGGTGGCCACGCACCACACGGGTGGCAATGCCGGGTTCCTCGTCATCCGGGACAGCGACCTGCCGGACGACCCGCGCAAGGCCATCACCGCGGCCTGTCCGCGCGGCGGCGTGGTCTTCATGACCAACCGCACACCGCACTGTTCGACGCCCAACTATTCCGACCACATCCGCTGGAGCGTGGATCTGCGCTACCAGTCGGCCGAGGTGCCGAACAACGTCGGCCTCTGGCCCGAGTCGCTCGATGCCGAGGGTGTTGCCAACCCCGAGTTCTACGAAAAGGGCAACATCGCCTGCTACCCGCCCGAGGCCGATTTTCTCGTGCACAGCAAGCTGCATCCCGAACAGGTGACGGACTACGCCGAATACGTGAAACGCCGCGAAACCTACGACCGGACCCAGGCAAAATTCTCCGCCTTCCGCCGCTGGCCGGCGCTCGAGCCGGCCGGCCGCTGAGTTGGCTACTCAATAACGGGGTTAGGCAGCATGAGAGGCTGCTTTGCTCAGCTGCCTGTCATCGTCTGATCTCCCCTAGGTTGATTGCTGTCGAGTAAACTCAAGGCGCGTCGAGAGCGCGACAAGCTGGACCGGATGCGGCGGCGCATGGTGGGCGTGAAGTGTGCGTAACTTGGAATCTGCGTCAGCCGATCCAGCACTTCGAGACAGTGTCGAACCATCGTCTGCATACGGGGGATATGGATCGACCAATACATCGGAGTAAAATGCACGAAATTGTTTCGAAATGTTTTCTGCAGGTCCACGATAGCCCTATTCTCGTCAGGAGAAAGAACAAGCGGAGAACTTGTATCCATCCACGCAGAATTCTGACAACGCTGCAGAACATTACTAAAGCTCATTAACCGCTCCTTACCATTCTTCGATTTCCTTACCAGAATTGACGGATCGGTTCCTTGAGCGGCACATACTGCAAACGAGTATAGCGCCGCATGCGTGGCGATTGTCACCCACTTCCAGTCAAATGGATTTGCGCTAGCCGAGGACAGAAACAGCGGGATCTTCTCGAGGTAGTCAACTGGATTGGATTCCGCGGTAACTTGCAGCCACGCTTGTTTTCTTTGCCTTGGCATAGGCATTATAGCTGCGATGAAGCAGTTGAGAGAAAGAGGAGTGCTCGTCTTTGGAGGACGTGGGTTGCTTTCGAGGAGCGCCTATCCGCAGTGATGTGGCGTGTAACCGAAACAACCAAAGCCAAGGACAAGCACATGAAGCAGAAGCAAGGATATGTAGGCTTGGATGTCCATAAAGATGCGACCACGATCGCGGTGGCTGAAGGCCGCTTCTAGGGCGAGTTGAGCCTCTAGGCAGATCAGCTCGGCCTACGGACCAATGACGGGGGTCGGACCGTAAATTGTAAATTTAAAGAGCAGGCTTAGGAGCAGAAACCGCGATCGACGATCAAGGATTCAATCCTAATTAATTCGAAATAAAGCGGTTTGATTGAGATCGACCCCGTCTGATTTCCGCTGCTGCCCTTCACGCAGCTGCCGCTCAGTCTGGTGCCCATGCTCCTCGCGCCACTCTGCCTCAATCTCCACCTGCTCCTCTGCACCGCAGCCCGTCCGCAACCTGAGACGTGTGGTGAATTTGGTGGCTTCTGGCAGCATTTGGCGCCGCGCCACTTCGGCCGGCCGCCGAAATTCAGCAGGCGTGTGAAGCCGTGTGGCGGGAGGAGCTACCGGTTGCGGCGGCGCTGAAGGCTTGCCCCACGGTGACCAATCTTTGGCTCGCCACGATCCTGCACCCGGGCAACCTTCATGCAGTCAGCCGCAAGGTGAACGCATGGAAACGCTGGCTCGATTCAGCTTTTCAAAAACTACGATGAAACCCAAACCCCGAAGCCTGACCCCATTTGGCCACCTCAATATCGATGATTTGATAGACCTCGCTGTAGAGGGTGATATCGATGGCCAGTTCCTTCTGGGGGAGTTTTATATTAAAAAGTATTGTGGTGAAGACGACGACCCTGGATCGGGTAGTCAACAGGACCTTGAGGATGCTATTAAATGGTTTAGACTTTGTGCTCAACAGGGGGACCCAAGGGGGCAATTTCACCTTGCCGATGCTATAACTTGCGCCAGTCAACTGCATCGCTTAAGTATTGAAGAGCAAAAAGAGAGATGCGCCGAAGCATTTAATTTGGTCAAGTTGAGTGCAGAGCAGGGATATGCGTCTGCACAGATGGAACTCGCAACACGCTACGAAGTTGGTGACGGTGTAGAGAAGGATCTATCTATTGCGCTGAAGTGGATGTTAATTGCGTATGCGCAAGGCACTTGGGTGAATGATGTATTTGTGAAAGAGAGAATATGGGCTATTAGCATAAAAATATCCCCTCAGAAGAGAAATGAGGCAGTAGAGTTCGCAAACCAGTGGTTTCGGGTTAGGATAAATAGCCTGACTGCTGATCCTTGGCACTAACCTCTCAATTTCTCCAGTTCCCGTTTTCGGTAAGCTGATGGGGTCAGCTAACATGAGAGGCAGCTAAGGAAAGCAGCCGTGCCGACGGTCTGAGGGTGAAGTCTGGATGGGGTCCAAGTCTGGATGGGGTCGGGCCGTTGGGTGTCAGGTTGGAGCTGAGGTCTTGTGCCGGAGAAGGCGGATCATTTTTCCTCGACGGCTTAGGGTCACAAACGCGGTTATTAAATGGGTCGTGCCCTTCGGTCTTGTGCCGGCAGGCTTTTTTGTTGGTGACCTCGGCGGGCGGCCGGGCAGCCTCCGCTCCCGGCCCACCTCCCCATGCAACTCTTCGAGCTCAATCCGGCCGAATCCATCTTCGCGCCGTTTCACGACGGGCACATCGCGCCGCAACTGCCCCTCACCGTCACGCCCGGACATGGCGTGAATTTTAGGCGCGACAACTTCTGGGACAGCACCAAGGCGCGTTGGGACGACTGCGCGCCCGGGGCCGTGGCTGGCTCCTTCAGTCTGCCGGTGGCGGGACTGCCGATGCGATTCGACCGGTATGTCTTTTGTGTCGTGGTGCCGGCCGAGGTCTCGGTCGAATTTTTTGCCTGTCGCGACGGGGGCTGGGCTTCGCTCGGCGCACCGATCCACGGCAACAGCCTGCGGATGGAGCTCAACCTGCCGGTGGGTGCGCCGGCCACGGCGGTGCGGGCGGAGTTCACCGCGTTGCAGCCCGGTGCGCAGATGGTCAGCCTGCAGTGGTGGGGCGTGGCGGACTCGATGCTCTTGGAAAGGTTGGAGCAGGCCCGGCCGGCCTACGACCCGGCTTGGGCGGGCCTGATCCTGCCCGAGGCGGAGTGGCCGGAGGTGAAGTTTGCGCGCGGCCTGCTTTTCGCCGAGGCCGATCTGCCCGGATTGCGCGCGCGCGCCGCGGGTGCGACCTGGGGCGGGCATTTCAAAATCATCGAGGAGCGCGCCCGGCAGTCGCTGGCGCGCCAGCCGGAAAAGGAAATCGGCGACTATCTGCCGTGGTCGGACTATCGTTACCTGCGCGAGCGGGAGCAGGGGCTCGACCCGTGGATGGCCGAGCCCGTGCTGTGCGCGCTGGTCGGCCTTGTGCGCAACGACCGCGCGTTGATGCGGCACGCGCTGCGGTTCCTGATGTGTTTTGTGCATACCAAGCACTGGTGCCAGTCGGCCGAGAGCCGGGCGCGCGGGTCCACCTGGGACCAGCGCTGCTTTCTCGAGGAGATGGCGGTGACGACCTGCGCGCTCGTGTTTGACTGGCTCCATTTTGCGCTCACCGAGCGGGCGCGCGACCTCGTGCGAGTGGCCATCTGGGACAAAGGCCTGAGCATCCTCCAGCGCGACATGGTGAAGTGGGAATATGTTTACGCCATCAACCAAGGGCCGTGGTTCTGCCGGGCGCGCATCCTCGGCGGGCTGGTGCTGGAACCGGCCTGGCCGCGGGTCCGCAGTTACGTCGAGCAGGCGCACGCCGACATGCAGGAGGGCATGGCGAACTACATCCTGCCCGACGGCGGGGTGGACGAGGGGGTAGGCTATTTCAGCGTGACGTTGCACGCCGTGTTGTCCGGCCTGCTGGCTTATGCGCGGGCGCGGAGCCGGCCCGTCGCCGAGGTGCTGCCGCCGCGGCTCGCGCAGAGCGGGCATTTTGTGGCGGTCATGTCGGCCATGAGCCCCGGCGGCGTGCTGCTCGACGGGGACAACAGCAACGACCGCTTCACCGGCGATGCCATCGCGCTGCTGGCGGCGTGCTATCCGCAGGATGTCTATGCCCGCATCGCCCTGGCGACGCTGCTGCAGTTGCGCGGCAACACCTATTACCGGCAATACATGATCGACGGTCCGTTCGCGTTCATCGCGGGACCGGAGGAGCTTCCGGACCCGTCCTGCATCGTGCCGACGTTCGGGGTGCTGCCGCACACCGGCCAGCTTACGAGCCGGCGGGAAATTTCGCCGGGTAGATCGGTTCGGCTGCACCTCAGCGGCTGCAAGGCCCGGGCCAGTCACACGCACTTCGACAAGGGCGCCTTCACCCTCGAGCTCGACGAACTACCGGTGCTCATCGACCGCGGCATGATTCGCTACGACGACATCCGCGGTTTCGCGCTCAAGCACACCCACCTGCACAACGTGCTCGCGCCCGAAACCGCCGACGGCATGCCGGTCGGCCAGCCTTTGCCGGAGGTTCCGATCATCCCGGAGGGGGAGGGCGACGCGCGGCGCCTGCGGGCGCGCATCGACCTAGCGCCCGTCTGGGCGCACGTCATGACCCGCTGCGGGCGTGAAATCGTGGCGGAGACGCCGGCGGAGTTTACGGTGCACGACCGGGGTGAGCTGCGGGAGCCGCAGCCGCTGGTGTTTCATCTGCACACCCGCGGCTCGTGGACGATTGATGCCGCGTCCAAGTCCGCCACGCTGACGGTGCCGGGCTGGACGGTGACGCTGCGCGCGCCCTGGGCGGAGGAGATCCGGCAGCGGGAGGACTCGATTGACCATCGTTACGAACCGGTCTGGCACCTCGAATGCCGCCGGCCCGCCGGTTCACCGGCGTTTGACCTCGCCACCCATTTTGCGGTCACGCCGGCCTGATTATTCCCACCGCGGGAGCTTTTTCGGCCTTTTGATTTGAACCGGACTGCCGGCGCGCCTTGGTATGGGCTGCTATGCATCGTTTCTTCCTTCTTTTCCTCCTGCTCGGCGGACTCACGGCCGCCGGCGCCAGCCCCATCGCGGGCGTCTGGCGCATCAACCTGGAGCGCAGCACGGAGCTCAGCCCGTGGCGCACCTATGACCTGACCATCGAGATCGCCGGTGACGACGTCACCATCAAGCGCAAGCTCGCCTGGGGACGCCGCGTGTATGAGGACGTCACCCCCGTCAATGTCGCCACGCCCGGCAATGTGGTTCCGGCCGATTTCTGGCCCGACAACCGCCATCTCGGCGCCTACATGGGCGGCGACAAGACCAAGAAGGTCCGCGCCGAGTGGCTCGACGCCCGCCGGCTCCTGCGCCTGAGCACCGACCTCGTGCTCGACACCCAGCAGGGTCCCCGCGAGGTCAACATCCTCAGCGACTACAAGGTTTCCGCCAACGGCGCCCAGCTCACCCTCACCGAGCTGCGCAGCACGCGCAACCGGCCCGTCGTCTATGTCTTCGAACGCGTGAACCCCTGATTTCACCCGCCATGAAAAAATTCCTTTCCCTTGTTCTTGCCCTCGCGGTCACCGCGATGGCGCCGGCCCAGCCCGTCCCGACCCGCGTCGAGCGCGCCCCGGCCGAGGCCACCATCATCCCGATGTCGGAAAACTGGCGCATGGATGGCGACATTCCGACCAATGTCCTCATCATCTCGCTGCAGGGTCTCGCCAATCGCGACTACCCGCGCATCTACCTCGAATATCCGACCCACTGGCAGTGGGAGACCGTTCGCCCGCTGATCACGTTCATGGAGCAACGGCACGGCACGAAGTTCAACCGCCTCGGCCTCAACGATGCCGACGCCGCGCTCGCGCTCTACGCCAAGCACGCCAAGGGCTACGTGGTCTGGGACCGCGCGGTGCGCACCTCCGTCAATGTCGCCTTCACCGCCGCCGGCGTGCTCGACGCGATTGTCGTCTCCGAGGAGCTTATCCCGCTCGCCGAGAAGCACGGCCTGAAGATGGTCGAGGACCTGCGCGGCATTTTCCGCGGCAAGTCCGACTTTGAGATCTACTCCTGGGCGGTGGACAAATACTGGGACCGCTGCTCGCGCGATTACTACGCCGTCCTCGGCGGCCACGCCGGCATGGAGATGCAGCCCGGTGTCGCGGACTTCGCCATCATGCAGCGCGCCTTCTGCGCCGATCTCTCGGCCAATCCCGCGCATCCCGAGGAGCTCGGCCTGCTGACCGACCTGCTCAAGCGCCAGAACCCGACGAGCACCGTCATCGGCTGGCACTCCTACGCCAAGGACACCGAGGGCCAGCACACCACGCTCACCGGCAACCTCGGCCTCAAGATGGAAGGTCTGCACAACCTGCCCAACGTCTCCTACACCTGCCAGATCCCGCTCACGCCGGATTTCAAGTTCCGGAACAACCACAGCGTGAAACCCGGCGAGACGCTCAAGGCGGAGAACAAGGTTTACGTCGCCGCCCTCGCGACCGACGCCATGGGCATCGGCACGTGGACCAAGCCCGGCCGCGGCGAGATTCCCTACGGCTGGCAGGTCCTCATGGGCTGGCTGCGGCTCAACCCGGTGGCGCTCCAGTTCTTCTACGAAGACAAATCGCCCAACGACTATTTCGTCGGCGGCCTCAGCGGTCCCGGCTACATGTATCCCAAATCCATCCCGGCGGACAAATTCCCGCCGCTCATGGCCGCCGCACGTGAGCTCATGGCCGAGCTCGACCTCAACGTCATGGAGATCATGGACTATTCCGAGGGCAACCGGCACGTCGGCAACACCGACCTCACCAAGGAGGTCGTGGACGGTTACTACGAGCAGTTCCCCGACGCCATCGGTTTCATCAACGGTTACGGCAGCGCGCGCACCTTCGACCTGCGCGACGGCAAGCCGCTCATCAGCTACGACTACTACCTCGACGTGAACCGCCCCATCGAGGAGGCGGCGGCCGACCTGGAGGAGCTGATCCAGCTCAATCCGGTGCGTCCGTATTTCATGCTCATCCACATCCGCGAGAGCAACACGATCGAGAAGGTCAAAAAGATCTTCGACAGCCTTACGGAGCCGGTCGAGGTCGTGCCCGTCGATGTCTTCCTAAAGAAGGCCGCGAGCAACCAGACTTACAAGACTCGCTACCAGCAGCCCGACGATCCCATCGACCACAATCCGTAAAGGCATGTTCGTTGGAGCCGCGGCGCCCTCGCCGCGGATGCTGAAAGGCGGGGTTTTCCAAACCCCGCCTTTTTTGGGCCCTGCGCCCACGTCTGTTTGTCATATAATAGATGACAAACAGGAGTGCCGCGGGCCGGGTATTTGGCGACGGGCTTGCGGCGGGCGGGGCCATGACTGATGCTGGCCGGATGATGAGCACCGCCTACACCCCGCGTGAGGAACTGGCCAACAGCCTTACCCACGGGCTGGGCGTTATGCTCAGTGTGGCGGGTCTCGCCGTCTTGGTGACGCTGGCGGCCCTGCACGGGGATGCGTGGCACATCACCAGTGCGGCGATTTTTGGCGTGTCGCTGGTCGCACTTTACACGGCCTCGACGCTCTATCACGCCCTCCGGCCGGCGGCGCTGAAGCAGCGGTTGCGGAAGTTCGACCACGCGGCCATTTTTCTGCTGATCGCGGGCAGCTACACGCCGTTTCTGCTCGTCACCCTCCGCGGACCTTGGGGCTGGAGCTTGTTTGGCGTGGTGTGGGCTCTGGCCGTTCTGGGCATGGTGTTGAAGTTTTGGTTCGCCGGCCGCTTCCGGCTGTTTTCCACGCTGCTCTATCTCGGTCTGGGCTGGCTGGTGCTGATCGCTTTTAGGCCCCTGCTGGCCGCCCTGCCTCCCGCAGGTCTGAAATGGCTGCTGGCAGGCGGAGCCTGTTACTCATTGGGCACGGTATTTTATCTTTGGAAACGGTTGCCCTATCACCACGCCGTCTGGCACCTGTTCGTGCTCGCCGGCAGCATCTGCCACTGGATCGCCGTGTGGGGCTACGTGGTGCCGCGCGGCTGAGGTGTGGGCATATCAAAATAGTGCAGCCGCGTTCCTGTGGCGCGGCAGCGCCGGTAGGGTCCGCTCTCCGAGCGGACCGCAGCCCGCTCAGTCGTCCAGCCGCGGGGCGCGCGTGTCGCGGCCGCCTTGGTGCAGGGTGACGGCCGTTACCTTGCCTTCCGCATCGCGCTCAAAGGTCAGTGCGGCCTCGACCACGTCGTAGGCGAAACGGTCCGGCGCGGTGTTGAAGACCGGGAAGGTGGGCTGGCCGGTGAGCTTGGCCAGGAGCTGGGCGCCGCGTGCCGTCACGTCGAAAATCAGACCCGGTGCGAGCTCGTAGCGGCCCACACAGGGCGCGAGTTCCTCCGCGGTGGGGAAGCGGATGGCGGGAGCCTCGCCGCTGCGCGTGGCGGGCACTTCATTGCCGTTTTGGTGCAGCGTGAGTCCGGTGATCGCGCCGGCCTCGTCGCGGCTGAACTGGAACTCCGCCGCCACCGCGCGCGCGAAGAACCGGTCTTGGCCGGCGTAAAACACCGGCAGGAACGGCTGGCCGGTGAGGCGGATGCGCAGCCGCCCGTCCGCATCCACGACGGCGGTGAACCGGCCCTGAGCGTCGATAGCAAACACGCCGGTGAACGCGTGCAACTGCTCCGGTGCGATGGCGGTTTCCTCGCGACCGGCGGCGCTGCTGCCGGCGGGTTGCGGACGGTTTGCCGCCGCGACGATGGCCGCCGGCTCGGGCGCATCGTTGTTCAGAAGCAGCACGGTCGCTTTGCCGGTGGCGGGGATCAGCTCCAGCACCGAGCGGAAGCCACCCGTGCCACCGCCGTGGTAATAGACGTCCTGACCGTCGCGGCTGACGATCATGAAACCCAGGCCGATTTGTCTTTTGCCGCCGAAGGGTGCCACCGGTTGCCGCGCGAGCGCGAAGGCTTCGGCGAGCGGGCTCTCGGGGTCCATCAGGGCCTCGACGAAAAGTGCGAGGTCGGCGGCGGTCGAGCGCAAGGCGCCGGCACCGGCCAGTGCGTTTAGATCCCACGGCAGAACTGCGGTGCTGCCGGAGTGGGGCGGGGCAAAGCGTGATTCTTGTTCGGTATTCAGCGCGATCACCGTGTCGTCGAGCCCCAGCGGCTTGGTGATCTTGGCCGCAACCAGTTCCGCGTAGGTCATCCCGTAGATGCCCGCCAGCAGATGCCCGAGCAGGCCGGTGCCGAGGTTGGAGTAGGCGGCGGGCTGGGGCGCGGATTTTACCAAGCGATACCGGCCCAGAAAATCGAGAAGCCGACCGGCATCGTAGTCCGCGTAGGGATCGGCGGGGTTCGCGGGGTTGAGATTGTCGGGCAGCCGGGGCAGGCCCGAAGTATGCGACGCCAGTTGGCCGAGCGTGATCGCGGCCACGGAGGGATCGGGCGCGAGCTCGGCCGGCAGATATTTGCCGATGGGATCGTCGAGCGCGGCCTTGCCCTCGACCACCGCCTGCGCGAGCAGGAGACCGGTGAAGACCTTCGTGATGGAGCCGATCTCAAAGATGACGGCCTCGGGTGGCAGGTCCTGACGGGTGCTGGGCCGGCCGGCGGCGGCGTAGGTGGTCTTGCCGTCCGCCAATTCCGCGAGCACGAACCCGCCCGCCGGGAGTTCCCGGGCGGCCTGCATGACGGCCTGCGTGAGCGGAGAGACGTCGGCGCCGAGGGGAGGGGTGAGCAGCAGCAGGCCGAGGCCGAGGGCGAGGGCGAGGGAGGGCAGCAGTTTTTTCATGACGATGAGCTTCATGAGGGGTGAGTATCCGTTCCGCCCGTTTGGGTTACAGGAATTCTGGAAGAAAGGCGAAAGAACCGGTTTCAGCGGTTCAGCCACCAGAGGCTGGCGTTGAGCACGGTGGCGAAGGACACCCAGAGCAGGTAGGGCAGCCAGAGCCAGCCGGCGAGGCGGTCGATCCGCCAAAAAGCGCACTGCAGCCACGCGAGGCAGCTCCAGAGGACGAGGATTTCGATCAGGGCCAGACCGGGGGCGCGCAGCCCGAAGAACAGCACCGACCAGAGCGCGTTGAGGCCGAGCTGCACAAAAAACAACGCCAGCGCCAGCCTTGCTCCCGGTTGGCCCTCCCGGCGCCAGACGCGCCAGGCCGCGATACTCATCAGCGCGTAGAGCAGCGTCCATACCGGGCCGAAGATCCAGGCCGGCGGGTTCCAGGCCGGTTTGTTCAGGAGGGGATACCATTCCTGCACCGAAGCGGCCGTGGCGACGCTGCCGGCGGCGGCCGCGGCAAACGAAGCGACAAAAAATCCGACAAGCACGAGCCAGTCACGTTTGGGGTTTTGCATGGGGTGGGGGAATGCGGCCGGTTGCGAGTTTGATGAGGAAGCTTGCCGCGATGCCGGCGCGCTCGGCGAGGCTGGAGAGCCGGATCTGCTCGCGGTCGCTGTGCAGGTGGGCGCCGACCGGCCCGAGACCGTCGAGGTTGGGCAGTCCGGCGGCGGAAAGCAGGTTGCCGTCGGAGCCGCCACCGACGTGCTGCCAGTCCAGCGTCACGCCTTCCTCGCGGGCGCATCCCTGCCACGCGGCGAAGAGTGCGGTCTCGGCGGGAGTCTCGACTTTTGGCCCGCGGTCGAAACCGCCGGTGATTTCCGCACGGAAACCCTCGCGGACATTGAGCGGGGCGATGATCTCCCGGAGCCGGGAAAGGATGCGGTCGTCATCCCCGTTGTTTGTAATCCTAACATTGAGCTTCGCGCGGGCGAGGTCGGGCACGATGTTGACCGTGCCGCCGCCGGTGACGTGGCCGACATTCACCAGCACGCCGGGCATTTTTTCCGGCAGCGCCGCCGCGGCCGGCAGGATTTCGCATAACGCGAGGATGGCGTTGCGGCCGTCGTTTGGCACCAAGGCGGCGTGGGCGGCGCGGCCGTGCACGGTGAGGGTCAAGACGCCCGTGCCCATGCGGGAGCGCACGAGGTCGCCGTTGGCGCGCGCAGGTTCGAAGACGAGGGCGAAGCGGTGGCGGGTGGCGGACTCCGCGATCGCCGGCGCGGAGCCGTGCGAGCCCGTCTCCTCGTCGGGCGTGAGCAACACCTCGTAGCCGACATTTTGGGCCGCGGGCGATTGTTCCAGTTGGCGCAGGGCCGCGAGCATCACGACGAGCCCGCCCTTCATGTCGGCGACGCCGGGCCCGCGGAGCAGGTCGGCTTCGGGTTGCGAACAGGTTTGGAACGGGTGGTCGGCACCATAGACGGTGTCGTAGTGGCCGCTGCAAAGAAACTGGACGGGGGCCTCCGGCCGCACGCGGATGCGCAGGGCTTTGGCCGGCGTGTCGCGCAAAGCGACGTGTTCAATCGCCGCATCCGGCAGCGTGCCAAACTCCGCCGCCAGCAGCCCGCGCATGGCCTCGAGCCCGGCGATGTGCTCGCTGCCGGAATTTTGGTGGCACCAGCGGATGAGGAGGTCGCGCAGCGAGTCCAAGTTCATGGTGTGTCCAGCATGGGTCGGCGATGGGCCGGGTCGCAAACGCGAATGTGCCGCGGCGATGGACAGGTCATGGCGAAGAATTTGTGCCGCAACTGACACACTCCTGACATAGGGTTGTCAGCTTCCTGCGTTAGGATGCCTGCAACCTCCACCTCATCCCCTCATGCAAATCACCGAGATCGCCTTCACCGGCTACCCCGTCACCGATGTTCCCCGCGCCCGCGCCTTCTATGAAGGCGTCCTGCAACTGAAGACGAGCGTCGCCTTCGAGCACGAGGGCAAGTCGTGGATCGAATACGACATCGGTCCCGGCACGCTTGCCATCTCCAACATGTCGGGGGAGCAGTGGAAACCCTCGCCGGATGGTCCCGCGATTGCGCTGGAAGTGGCCGACTTTGACGCCGCCATTGCGGAGCTGCGGGCCGCGGCGGTGAGGTTCCTGATCGAGCCGATGGACAGCGGGGTGTGCCGGATGGCGATCATTGCCGATCCCGACGGGAACTCGCTCGCGATCCACAAGCGCAACCCGCCCAAGGCCTGAGGCGCCGTCGTGATGTCACCGGACGAACACCCGGTCTTTCCGTCGCCTTTGCACACCGGGCTGGTCACGCCACGGCTGTTTGCGACGTGGGATTTCTACACCGAGCACCTCGGCTTTCGCACGGTGCATGAGAGCCGCGGCTGCGTGCAGTTGTTTCACCCCTGCGGGGCGCGGCTTACGCTGCTGCAGGAGGAGGCGGGCATCGCGCCGGCGGAGCTGGTGAGCGCAACCAATGGTCGCGGCATCTGGCTGACGCTGGAGGTGGCGGATGCCGGCGCCGAAAGGCTGCGGTTGGGCGGGGCCGGGCTCCGCCCGGAAGACCTGCCCGAGAACGGCCCGTGGCCGGCGGCGGCGTTTGCCGTGAGCGACCCCAACGGCGTGCTGGTCATCATCACCCCGCGATCCCGTCCGCCGTCCGCGCGTCTCCTCCCCCCCATGGCCACGGCGGTGGGGTGAGAGCGCCGACACAGGTTACAGGGTAGGTCGGTGGGCTGGCGTGTGTCCGACCTAGTTCGCGATCAGACTGCTTGCTGCCATCTCGTGAGACACCCGCAGGGTAGCCATTGAGGATGGCCTGAGGAAGTGGGGAGAAAGTAGGGCCCGACTCGCCGGAGACGAGCAAGCCTTGGTGTGCCTCTGGCGCATCCGTGGCGGGCCTGTCCGCCGAAACCTTGGTGAAGGCGGGCCGCTCGGAGATCGGCCCCTGCCTCTCCACGGACGCCGTCTCATCATGGGTATTCCCCAATAAGGGTTTCGATGTGGCACAGTTCCGGCCGCAGGGCTTGCCACGGCGGGTGGCGGCGGTTCACGTTGGACCGCTTATGGCGTTGCTCAGCCTGCTCGACATCAATCTCAGCTTCGGTGGTCCCGCGGTCCTGGAGAACCTGAACTTTCAGGTGGATCCGGGCGAGCGCGTGTGCCTGCTCGGGCGCAACGGCGCGGGCAAGACCACCCTGATGCGGGTCATCGCCGGCGAGATGCAGCCCGACTCGGGCGATGTTTTCCGGCCCAACGGGGCGGTCTATACCCGGCTGACGCAGGAGATCCCCGAGGGGCTCACCGGCTCGGTCCACGATTTGGTCTATGCCGGCCTGCGGCCCAACGACGACCATCATGAGGAGGATTGGGAACGCGATGTGCGGGTGGAGGACCTCATCGCCCATGTGGGGCTCACGCCGGACGCCCGCTTTGAGGAACTTTCCGGGGGCCTGAAGCGGCGCGCGCTCCTGGCCCGGGCGCTGGCCGGCCAGCCCGACCTGCTCCTGCTCGACGAGCCGACCAACCACCTCGACCTCGACTCCATCCTGTGGCTGGAAAACTTCCTGCTGGAGGAAAAGGTCTCGCTGTTCTTTGTCACCCACGACCGTGCCTTCCTGCGCAAGCTCGCCACCCGCATCGTCGAGCTCGACCGCGGCCGGCTGGCGAGCTGGGCTTGCGACTACGACACCTACCTTGTGCGCAAGGAGGAGGTCATGCTCGCCGAGGAGACCCAGCAGGCGGCCTTCGACAAAAAGCTCGCGCAGGAGGAGGCGTGGTCGCGCCGCAAGCCCGGCGCGCAGCGCAAGCGCTCCGGCGCCCGGCTCGATGCGCTGAAAAAGATGCGGGCCGAGCGCGCCGAGCGCCGCACGCGGCAGGGCAGCGTGGCCATGCAACTGGCCGAGGCCGGGCGCACCGGCGTGAAAGTGGTCGAGGCCGAGAACCTCACCTTTGCGTGGCCGGGCAAGCCGCCGCTCGTGCGGGATTTTTCCACCGTGCTCACGCGCGGCGACAAGGTCGGGCTCATCGGGCCCAACGGCGCGGGCAAGACCACATTCATCAAGCTCCTGCTCGGCCAGCTCGCGCCGACCGGCGGCACGCTGAAGCACGGCACCAACCTCGAGGTGCTTTACTTCGACCAGTTGCGCGCGCAGATCGACGGCGACAAGACCGTGGCCGACAACATCGCCGACGGCAACGAGACCGTGACCATCAACGGCCGCACGCGGCACGTCATCAGCTACCTGCAGGATTTTCTCTTCGAGCCGGCCCGCGCCCGCACGCCGGCCCGCGTGCTCTCCGGCGGCGAGCGCAACCGGCTGCTGCTCGCGCGGCTCTTCACCAAGCCCGCCAACGTGCTCGTGCTCGACGAGCCGACCAACGACCTCGACGCCGAGACGCTCGATCTGCTGGAAGACCTGCTCGTCGAATACCAGGGCACGCTGCTGGTCGTGAGCCACGACCGCGATTTTTTGGACAACGTCGTCACCGGCACGCTCGTCTTCGAGGGCGACGGCCGCATCGGGGAATACATCGGAGGCTATTCGGACTGGGTGGCGGAAAAAGCGAAACGCGTCGCGGCGGAAGCCGCGGCACCGGCCCGGCCGGTGCCAAGGCCGAACGGCGCGGGCGCAACCGCCCCGGCCGCGGCCAAGGTCCGGAAACTTACCAACAAGGAGCAGCGCGAACTGGAGACCCTGCCCGCGACCATCGAGGCGCTGGAAAAGGAGCAGGCGGAACTCACGGCCAAGCTGGCCGACCCGGTATTCTACAAGCAGGAGTCGGCCCGGTTCGCCGAGGTGAAGGCGCGGCTCGAAACCATCGAGCGCGAACACGCGACGGCCTTCGCCCGCTGGGAGGAGCTGGAGGCGATCCGCCCGCTGGCGTGAATTGTGGCCACGTGGCCACAATTTGGGTTCGGGGGGTAGCTTCCGGAGGAAAACATAAAAAGGCCGGACACCAAAGAGTGTCCGGCCTTTTTTGGACCTGAACAGGGGTCAGATGTTTTCGAGGAGTTTGTTCAGCCGTGCGACCATGGGCGTCGCGTCGTCGAGCAGACCGGCGGAGATGAGGGCGTTGTCGAGGAGCTGTTCGGCGACGAGCTTGGCCTTGTCGGGCGACTCGGTATGGAGAGTGTGGAGGCGGGTGAGGACGGCGTGGCGCGGGTTGATCTCGAGGTTCACGCGCAGGGGTGAGTCGGCCTCGTCCTTTTTCATGGCCTTCATCATGCGGCGCATGTGGGGCGACATGAACTTGTCGGCGTTCAGCGCGAGCACGGGCGAATCCACGAGCCGGTCGCTGGCCTTCACCTCGGTGACGCGGTCGCCGAGCGTGTCCTTGAGCCACTTGGCGAGGTCCTTGGTCTGGTCCTCGGTGAGGCCGCCCTCGGGCTTCGGGAGATCGGCGAGCTTCACGTCGGCGTGGTCGGCGGCGGTGAGCTTCTTGCCGTCAAACTCGCGGACGTTGTTCATCACATATTCGTCCACGGCCTCGTAGCAGAAAAGCACCTCCAGGTTGCGGGCCTTGAAGCCTTCCAGGTAGGGGCCGCTCTCGATGGCGGCGCGGTTCGGGCCGACGAGGTAATAGATTTCCTTCTGCTCGGCGCCCATGCGGGAGACATAGTCGGCGAGGGAGGTGGTCTTGCCCTTTTCGGTGAGGGAGGACTCGAAGCGGAGCAGCTTCACGAGCTGGTCCTTGTGTGTGAAGTCCATCGCGGCGCCTTCCTTCAGGAAGATGCCGAACTCGGCGTAGAACTCATTGTAGCCGTCGAGACGGTTCTTGGCCTCGTCTTCGAGGAACTTGAGGAAGCGCTTGGTGATGACCTTGTTCAGTTTGTCGATGAGGGCCTTGTCCTGCATCGTCTCGCGCGAGATGTTCAAAGGCAGATCCTCGCTGTCCACGACGCCCTTCAGGAAGCGCAACCACTCGGGCAGGAGCAGCTTGGGCTTGGCGTCGATGAGCACCTTGCGGCAATAAAGCGAAACGCTTGGCTCCAGCCGCGCGAAGCCGAGCTTCTCGGTGTTCTCCTTCGGCACGAAGAGCAGGGCGTTGATCGCCAGAGGCGCGTCGGCCGAGAAGTGCAGGCGGAGGCGCGGCTCGTCGTAGGCGTGGGCCTGGAACTTGTAGAACTCGGTGTATTCCTCATCCTTGATCTCGTTCTTGCTGCGGAGCCAGAGGGCCTGGACGGTGTTGGTGTGTTTGCCGTTAAGGTTGATCGGGAAGGAGACGAAGGCGCTGTAGCGCTCGAGGATTTCCTTCACCTTCCAGTCGGTCGCGAAGTCGGCGGCCTCGTCCTTGAGCTCGATGACGATCTTGGTGCCGCGGCTGAGGTCGGCGGCCGGTTCGATCTCGTAGCTGCCGGAGCCGTCGCTCGACCAGACATGGCCGGGCTCGTCCTGTCTCCACGAGTGCGAGTAAACCTTGACGGATTTGGCGACCATGAAGGCGGAGTAGAAGCCGACGCCAAACTGGCCGATGAGGTTGCTGTTCTTGGCGCCGCCTTCACCAAGGGCTTTGAGGAACTGCTTGGAGCCGGAGTGCGCGATGGTGCCGAGGTTCTTGACCAGTTCGTCGCGCGTCATGCCGATGCCGAAGTCCTGGATCGTGATGGTCTTCGCCTTGTCGTCGGTGGTGACGTTGATCTCCAGTTTCGCCGATTCGTCGAAGACGGCCTTTTCGGTGAGCTGGGTGTGGCGGAGTTTTTCCAGTGCGTCGGAGGCATTGGAGACCAGCTCGCGGACGAAGATTTCCTTCTCCGTGTAGAGCGAGTGGATGACGATATCGAGCAACTGCTTGATCTCGGCCTGGAACTCAAATTTTTGCGGTGTGATGGTGGACATGGGTAAAGATAGAGGGCCGTGAATAAACGGTCCTTGGCCGCAAAATCAAGCATGCCGCGCCGGTGGGGGCGCCGGTTGCTCCGGCCGAGGCCGGGGACGGCTCAGCGCCGCCCGGCTTCGTCCTCGTCGAGCGGTTCGATGTGCGCGAGCTTGGCCGGGTCTTTCGGGCCCCGCAGCACGCGCCAGATGCACCAGACGAAGAGGACGGTTACGAAGCCGACCGAGAGGATGAGGTTGATCCAGCCGCCGGTGGTCATGTCAGTGGTTCTCCTTTTCGATGATGTCGCGTTTCGCCCAGACCTTGCCCGCGATGTTCACGAGCAGGAGCGAAAAGATGGTCATGATGACGATCAGGCCCACGCTGAGGCGGGCCACGTGGTTTGGCTTTTCGCCCACGAGATCCTGCACGTAGCCGGTGGGGTTGAACTCCGCCGCGCCTAACGAGAAGTTCCAGCCGAAGACATTTTTCAGGGTAAACATCACGAAGATGGCCACGAGGAAGGCGGGCGTGATGTATTTGATGATGACCTTGAAGATATCGGGGATGCGCATTTCCGCGCCCTCGTGGGCGATCTTCCAGCCTTTCTCCACGCCCACGACCCAGCCGAAGATGATGATCAGGATGGTGGCCTGCACAAAGAGCATCACGGTGCCCACCCAGAAATCGATGGTGTCGAGCGCCTTCAGGTCGGCGGAGAAATACCACACGAACATCGTGCCGATGGCGGTGACGAGCCCGAGCAGGGCGACCGAGGCCTTGCGCTCGATGCCGAGGCCTTCCTCCAGGAAAGCGATGCCGGGCTGCAGCATGGAGAGCGAGCTGGTGATGGCGGCGAGGAAGAGCAGCAGGAAGAAAATGGAGGCGAACATCTGGCCGGCCGGCATGCGGGCGAAGACTTCCGGCAACACGTTGAAGCCGAGGCCGAAGGTGCCCTGGCCGACAATGCCCGCCGCGCCGAGGAACATGAAGGCCGCCGGCACGGTGATGAGTCCGCCGAGGCCGACCTCGCAGAATTCGTTCGTCGCGGAGGCCGTGAGCCCGGAGAGCACCACGTCGTCTTTCTTCCGCAGGTAGCTGGCGTAGGTGATGATCACGCCAAAGCCGACGGAGAGGGAGAAAAAGATCTGGCCGGCGGCGGCGAGCCACAACTGGGGGTTCTTCAGCCCCGTGGCGATGTCCCCGGGGTTCCACATGAAGCCCAGGCCGGCCATCACGTTCTGGTCGGGCTTGGTGGCGTCGGGCGTGCCGAGGGTGAGCACGCGGACGAGGATGATGAGCGCGATGGCGATGAGGGCGGGCATCGCGTATTTGCAGACGGTCTCAATGCCCTTGGTGATGCCGCGGTAGATGAAGAAGAAGTTCAGCAGGTAAACGATGACGAGAAAGATGCCCACATCGCCGAGGCCGAAGTGCAGGGCCACGCCGTCGCCGCTGGCGCCGGTGAACCGGCCGAAAAATTCGCTGTAGTTGACCCCCGGCTCGTTGAGCCGGCCGCTGAGGGCGTTGACCGCGTAGCCGAGGCACCATGCCTCGATATACACGTAATACATGTAGATCATCACCGGCACGATGAAGCCGATCACGCCGAGATACTTGCCCCAAGGCTTGCGCAGCAGCGCGTGGAAGATGCCCGAGGTGGAGTGAAAACCGAAGCGGCCGCCGTAGCGGCCGAGCGTCCACTCGGTCCAACAGATCGGAATGCCCACAATCAGCAGCGAGACGAAGTAGGCGATCATGAAGGCGCCGCCGCCGTATTGGGCGGCCTGGCCGGGGAAGCGCAGGAAATTGCCGAGGCCCACCGCGCTGCCCGCCACCGCCAGAATCACGCCGAGCCGCGAACTCCAGGCTTCTTGTATTTTCGCCATGGACCGTGATGAAGAGCGCTCCGGCGGTGCGCGGCAAATCCCAAGTTGGGTATTTTTCACGGGCGGCGCGGCGGGCTTTGGGTTTGCCATGACGCCGGCCGGCCGGCTTGGGTGGCGGGACGGCCGACCGCGGCCGCCAACCGCCCAAACGCATGCCAGCCTCCATCCGCGGACCGCGAGTCCCGACCTTGACCGAGGCCTTGTTGCCCGTGGGCTGCCTCGTGGTCTTTCTGGCGCTGGCGGTGATTGATCTGGGCAGCCTGCCGCCGGAGATTCCCGTGGTCGGGCCGTTGCTGCACGCGCTCGCTCAGACGCCGTTTCTGGGGAGCCTGCTGCGGGTTTCCATCCCCGTGCAGATCCCGCTGGTGGGGGCGACGGCGGTCGCGGCGCTGATGGCGGCGCGGCTGGGTTGGAAGTGGGCGGATATCGAGACGGCCTGCATCGACGGCATCCGGCTCTCGCTCGGCGCGGTGCTGATCCTGCTCGCGGTCGGTATGCTGATCGGCACCTGGATCGCCTGCGGCACCGTGCCGCTGCTGATCGTTTACGGGCTCAAGCTGCTCTCGCCCGATTATTTCCTGGTGGCGGCCTGTGCGGTGTGCGCGGTGGTCTCGCTGGTCACCGGCAGTTCGTGGACGACGGCCGGCACGGTGGGGGTGGCTTTCATCGGCATTGGTGCCGGACTGGGCGTGCCGCTACCGATGGTGGCGGGGGCGATCATCTCGGGCGCGTATTTCGGCGACAAGATGTCGCCGCTCTCGGAGACAACGAACCTAGCGCCGGCGGTCGCCGGGGTGGAACTGTTTGCGCATGTGCGGCACATGCTCTGGACCAGCGGTCCCGCCATGGGGCTGGCGCTGTTGTTTTACTGGCTGCTGGGCCGCGGCTACGGCGGCGCGGTGGATCTCGAGCGGGTGGCCGGGATAGCCGCGGGGGTGGGGCTCGCGTTTGACCTCACGCCGTGGCTGCTGCTGCCGCCGGCGCTCGTGCTGGGCCTGGTGTGCCTGCGCGTGCCGGCGCTGCCCGCGCTTTTGCTGGGCGCCATTGCGGGCGGACTTGTGGCGGCCGTGACGCAGGGCCAGTCGCCGGCGCAGGCGCTGCAAGCGGCCTATGCCGGCTACCGGTCCGCGACCGGGGTCGAGGCGGTGGATGAGTTGCTCACGCGCGGCGGGATGGAGAGCATGTATGGCACCATCGGCATCATCCTGTGCGCGCTGAGCTTTGGCGGCGTGATGGAAAAGAGCGGCATGCTCGGCGTGATTGCCGCCGCCATCCTCCGGCTGGCGCGCGGCACGGGCAGCCTCATTGCCGCGACGCTGGCCAGTTGCCTCGGGCTCAACCTCATCGCCTCCGACCAGTATCTCGCGATCGTGCTGCCCGGGCGGATGTATCGCGAAGCCTACCGGCGGGCCGGGCTGCACCCCAAGAATCTCTCCCGCTGCCTGGAGGACGCGGGCACGCTGACCTCGCCGTTGATCCCGTGGAATTCCTGCGGGGCCTACATGTTCGCCACGCTCGGGGTGTTTCCGCTCGCCTATCTGCCGTTCGCGTTTCTGAACCTGCTGAATCCGCTCATCTCGGCGCTTTACGGCTGGACCGGGTGGACGCTGACCCCGGCGCCGCCGGCGACAAGCGCCGAAGAGAAGCGCTGAGCGGACGGATTGGGTTTTGCCAAGCGGCCGGTGTCCGTTTTGATGCCTGCACGTTGAACCTCTACGACCGACATCTCCTGCGCGAGTGGCTGGGCATCCTCGGGCTCGTGCTGGGCGCCACGGTGGGGCTGCTGTTCGTGCAGGTGCTCTACGATGACTTCCGCATGCTCACGGATCTGGGCGCGCGCGGGAGCGATCTTTGGGGGTATTTCTTTGTGACCATCCCGGGCTTCCTCGCGGTGGTGCTGCCGCTGGCGCTGCTGATCTCGCTGCTTTTCGCTCTCGGCAAGCTGCACCGCGCCAATGAATTTACCGCACTGCGGGCGGCGGGGGTCAGCCTGTGGCGCATCACGGCGCCGGTGTGGATCGTCGGCGTGCTGGCCTGCGGGCTGTCGTGGTATCTCAACGCGCGGGTCGTGCCCTGGTCCGTGCAGGAGTCGCGGGAGCTGCGCGATACGCTGCAGTTCCGCCAGCAGGCGCAGAAGCTCAGCGCCGACCGCATCGGGGCGGTTTACAGCGTGGCCTTCGACAATCGCCCGGAGGGGCGGATGTGGTTTTTCAACCGCTACAGCAAGTATGCCCGCCGGGGCTACGGCGTCACCGTCTCGGAACTGGGCGCCGGCCGGCGGGAGCAGCGGCGCATCTTGGCCGCCGAGGCGTGGTTCGAGCCCGGCCGGGGCTGGGTGTTTCGCGACGGCCGCGAGCTGATTTTTTCCGAGGCCACCGGCGAGATGCTGTCGCCGCGGCCGTTCACGGAGCTGGTGCGGGCGGATTACGCCGAGGACCCCGGCCTGATGCTGCTGATCGACCGCAAGCCGGGCGATCTGTCCATTTACGAACTGCGTCGGCTGCTGGATTACTACGAGTCCGACCGCGTGGCCAAGGCGGTGCCCTATGCGGTGCGTTTCCACGGGCTCATCGCCGACACACTGGGGCCGCTCATCGTGATCGCGCTGGCGGTGCCCTTTGCCGTGTCCGGCGTGCGGGTGAATCCCGCCGTGGGCGTCTCAAAATCCATCGGACTGTTCTTTCTCTATTACCTGCTGATGAATCTGGCCGGCTCCCTGGCCGTAAAGCAGGTGGTGGATGCGCAGCTGGCGGCGTGGCTGCCCAATCTCGGGATGGCGGCGCTTGCGGCCTGGCTGATCGCGCGGCTGCGGTGATTCAGAAACGGTCCGCGAGCCAGCCCTCGAGGCGCTGCCACACGGCGTTGCCGGGCCACAGCATGATCACCCAGATGACGATGCAGTTGATGTAGCTCAGGAAGACGGCGGCGCTGGCCATGTCCTTGATGCGTTTTGCCAGCGGATGGATCTCGGGGCGGATGTAATCGATGGTCCACTCAATGGCGGAGTTGATCATCTCCACGATCAGGATGAGGATGAGCGCGCTGATCATCAGCGCGGTGGAGACGGCGTTGAGGGGCAGGATGATCGCGAGCGGGGTGAGCAGCAGGGCGAAGATGAGACCTTCGCGGAAGGAAGGCTCGTGCTTCAGCGCGGCGAAGAATCCCTCGATGGCGTAGCGGACAGAGGCAAAGAAATTCCGCACGTTGCGGCGCTTGGGTTCGGTCGGTGCACCCGGTGTGCTCATGCCGGAAGCTTGCGGGGCTGCGGCCGGCAGCGGAAGGGAAAAACTCAGGATTTTTCGCGCGGCAGAGCCGGAGGTGTGCCGAGCCTGAATTCCGAAAAATCGTTCACGATCCCCTCGTGTGGGCGGTCCTGCTTGTAGATCTGGAGGATGCGCGCGTGCTCGTGCTCGGAGGTCGGGAAAATTTGCGGCGGCTCGCCGGGGAGGAAGATCCCGGTGTAGGCGCGACGGCGGTCAACGAGGCGGCGGATGACGAGCATGGTGCAAGCAAGCGGATTCCGGCGATTTCGCCAGCGCCCGGCGGCGAAGTCACGCCCAGTTGAAATTGAAGCTGATGCTGATGCGCTCGGCGTCCACGCGGTTGGCGGGGACCTCGTGGCGGAGCCAGCTTTCGAAGAGCAGCACGTTTCCGGCCTTGGCGGGGTAGGTGACGTGCGCGCGGTGGGCGGGTTTGGCGCCGGGGAGCCGGGGCGGGGCGGCCATGAACCTACTGAGCCGCGGATCCTCGAACTTCAGGCCGGGGCAGCCGGCGGGAGTCGCGACGTAATACGTGCCGCTGATAAAGGAGAGCGGGTGCAGGTGCAGCGAATGCGCGGCGGTGGGCGGCATGATGTTCACCCAGCAGTCCGTCAGCCGCACGGTGCGGCCGCGCAGGTCGAGCTCCAGCGCCGCGGCGTAGGACCGGGCATGGCGCAGGAGCTTTTGCTCCAGCGCGGCGAAGGTGCTGGAGAAGCGATGCAGCTCGTTCATCGAGGCGTAGCTCGTGTAGCCGCCGGGATAATTTTTCGCCGACCACCGCCGGCCGGCGGCGTCGAAGTCGCGCAGGCGGCGGCATTCCTCGGCGAGATCGGCGTTGAGCCGGGCGAGGCCGGATTTTTGCAGGGGTTCGCAGTAAATATGAGTGGGAAACCAGGCGCGGACGGGCATGCGGGCAGCGTGAACGCGGCGGATTTTCGCGCAACGGCGAAAATAACCGCGGGCCATTGCCATTCACCGCCGGGCCGCCCAACTTCGCCGGCGATGAATTTTTGCCGAACCTGCCTTTTGGCCGGCCTGCTGTTGGCCGCCAGCCATGCCGGGGAATCCGCCCGCACGCTGCTGGTCGAGCTGCGGCAGGTGCCGGCCGAACTCCGCGCCTCCGGCGGCGTGGTCGCGGGCGAGGCCCCGTATTCGTATGATTCCTACAACCGCGACCGGGTGCTGAGCGTGATCCACGACACGGTCACCACGCTGGCGACGCCCGCCGAGTTTGCCGAGATGCGCGCGGCGGGGCTCGAGGCCACGGTGCTGATGGAGAGCGACGATGTGCTCACGCTGGTCCGCCGCGGTTTCTATGGCCCGGCCATGCGGCCCGATCCCAGCTATCACACCTACGACCAGATCGTGGCCAAAGCCGAGGCGCTGGCGGTTGCGCATCCGGACCGCATCCATCGCGTCCGGATCGGCGAGACCCAGCAGTTTCGCCGGCCGATCCATGCCTACCGGCTCTCCAACCGTGCGACGGAGCCGCAGGACCGGCCCGCGGTGCTGCTCAATGCCGCGCACCATGCCGACGAACTCGTGGGCGTGGAGATCGTGGTGACGCTGATGGAAAAACTCGTGCGGGACTACGGCGCCGATCCCGAGGTCACGCACTGGATGGACACGCTGGAGATCTGGCTCGTGCCCGTCGTCAACGTGGACGGCCACGACATCGTCACTTCCGGCCACGATCCGCGCTGGCGCAAAAACGCCCGCGACGTGAACGGCGACGGCGTCACGCGCGTTTATCCCGAAGGCGTGGACCCCAACCGCGGTTACGATTTCAACTGGAACTTCGGCGGTTCGCCGCATCCCGACAGCGTGAGCTACCGCGGCAGCCATCCGTTCTCCGAGGCGGAAAACCGCGCCATGCGGCACCTTGCGGAAATGCAGCCCTTCGTGCTTTCGATTTCCTACCACAGCCAGGGCGAGGTGATCTTTTACCCGTGGGTATGGGATGGGAAGCCCGCGCCCGACGATGCCGTGATCCGGCCGCTGGCGGAGGCCGTGGCCGGGCGCATCCGCACGATGGACGGCCGCGGCACCTACGCCGTTTCGCCGGGCGGACCTTCGAGCCAGAGCTACGCGTGGCTTTACGGACGCAAGGGCGTGATCGACCTCATCGTCGAGGTGGGCAAGGGTTCGCACGTTTTTCCACCCGAGGTCGTGCCCGACCTCATTGCGAGCAACCTCGAAGGCGTGCGCGCCTTCCTCGCCCGCGCCGCCGGCCCCGGCCTCGCGGTGAGGGTGAGAGACGCGGTGTCGGGCGAACCGCTGGCGGCCCAGGTCTGGCTACCGCAGATCGAGAACGAGACCGTGGACCGCCGGCACAGCGATGCGCGTTTCGGCCGGCTGTGGCGGCCGCTGCAACCAGGGAGCTACACGCTGATTGTGTCCCGCGCGGGCCACACGACGCGCCGGTTGGACAACGTCGAGGTCGGCCCCGGCGGCTGGACCGCGCTGGAAGTCGCGCTCGGGCGCGAGTGAGCGCGGCTATTTCGAAAACACCTTGAGGCCGACGATGCCGGCCACGATCAGCAGAATGCACACGAGCCGGACGGCGGTGGCGGGCTCCTTGAAGACGAGCATGCCGATGACCGCCGTGCCCACGGCGCCGATGCCGGTCCACACCGCGTAGGCCGTGCCGATGGGCAGTTCGCGGGCGGCGACGGCGAGCAGCCACATGCTCACGGCCATCGCCGCGATCACGCCGACGGAGGGCCACAAACGGGTGAAGCCGTGGGTGGATTTGAGGCCGACCGCCCAGACGATCTCAAAGGCGGCGGCGATGAACAGGATGGTCCAGCTTTTCATGGCGGATCAGTTGACCCCGCCCATGCGGTTTTTGACCCAGCGCACGAGAGCGAGGAAAACGACGGCGACGGCGAGCACCGCGACGGCCTGCTGGCTGAAGAACTGGTCGAGCCCGCCTTCGCCGCCCTCGCCGAACTTGGAGGCGAGCACACCGGCCAGCTTGTTGCCGAACGCCCCGCCCAGAAACCAGATGCCGAGCATGAGACCGACGAGGTGGCGCGGGGACAGCTTGGTGAACGTGCTCAGCCCGACCGGACTGATGAACATCTCGCCCACGGTCTGGAGAAAATAGAGGCCGAGCAGCCAGAGCGGGCTCACGCGACCCTCGATGGCGAGCTTGGCCGCCGGGATCATCAGCGCGAAGCTGAGGCCGAGGAACACCAGCCCGAGCGTGAACTTCATCGGACTAGACGGCTGGCGGTCGCCGAGCTTGGTCCACAGCAGCGCGAAGAGCGGGGCCAGCAGGATGACAAAGATGGGGTTGGCCGACTGATACCAGGAGGACGGCACCTCGACGCTGCCGACATGGGTGGCCGTATAGCGGTCGGCAAAAAGGTTCAGCGAGGTGCCGGCCTGCTCGAAGAGCGCCCAGAAAATGAGCGCGCCGATGAAGAAATAAAACACCGCACCGAGCCGGCGGAACTCCAGGTTGCGCGAGTAGCCGAACCACACCATGAGCGCCGCCGGCACGATGACGAAACCGTAGCGCAGCCAGGCGAACGCCGGTTGGTCGGAACACCACACGACGGCCCACAGGCCCGCGGTGCCCACGAGGGCGATGAGCGGTTTTTGCCATGCGCCGGGCGCGCGCGGCGGTGGCGGACCGACCTCCTTCAGGCTGCGGCCAAAGGCGATGAAAACCAGCAGACCCAGCACCATTCCGACCCCGGCGGCGCCAAAGCCCCAGTGCCAGGAGTGCGCCGGATCAAAGCCCCAGCGGGCAAGCAGTTCCTTGAAGGCGCTGTGCTGCGCGAGAAAGCCGGTGACGAGCGGCGCGAGGAAGGCGCCGACATTGATGCCCATGTAGAAAATCGAGAAGCCCGCGTCGCGCCGGTTGTCGCCGGGCGCGTAGAGCTGGCCGACGAGTGCGCTGATGTTGGGTTTTAGCAGCCCGGTGCCGAGGACGATCAGCACGAGCCCCAGGTAGAACGTGAAGTCGTTGGGCACGGCCATCGAGAAGTGCCCCGCCGCGATGATCAGACCGCCGATCAGCACGGCGAGCCGCGAACCGATCAGTCCGTCGGCGATGATGCCGCCGGGGATGGAAAGCATATACACCGACATCGTGTAGGTGCCGTAGATCAGCGCGGCCTTGCCGGTGGGCAGGTTCATGCCGCCCGCGGCCAGCGGCGCCACCATGTAGAGGGTGAGCAGCGCCCGCATGCCGTAATAGGAGAAGCGCTCCCACAGCTCGGTGAAGAACAGCGTATAGAGCGGGGCGGGGTGGCCGAGGTAGGAGCCAAGCTGCGCGGGCGGCAGGATGACCTGCGGGCCTTGGGGCGACGAAGCGGACGGCGAACTCATGTTGCCGCGCAGCTTGTCCGCGGCCCGCTGTCGCGCAAAGCCGAATTCCGCGCACCATCCCGGGCAGTTTGTCACCCAATAGGTGACAAATGGCTCGGGTCAGGCACCTCGTTGCCGGTGGGATTGTTTGCCCCGGTGCTTTCGCCGTAGCGGGCGAAAACGGCCTCGAGCACACCGAACTGGTCGGTGAGCAGACCTTCGTAACCGCAGGGGCGGTCGTCCCAGTCGCGCCAGTCCACGCCGCTCTGGTTGCCGCCGAACACCCGGGCTTCGGCGAGTCCGGTGCACAGCTCCTGTAGCAGGCGGTCGGCTTCGGCGGTGAGGCCGCAGCGGTAGAGCGCCATCACGAAATGGCGGGCCTGGGCATGGGTGCGGCCGCCGTTCTGGTAGTAGCCCATCGGGTAGCCCTGGATGATGTCGGCGCGGTCTTCGTCGGGGATCGGCCAAAGGTTGCCGGGCAGGCCGTGGGTGGCCGGCGGCACGCCGACCCGGGCCATCTCGCGCAGGAGGCGTTCGCAGATTTCGCGGGCCAGCGGCGCGGGCACGAGCCCGCCGGTGATGGCGGCGCCGTTGACGGCGAGGAAGGCATGGTCGTGCAGTTTGTCTTCGCGGCAGCGCCAGCCGGCGATCCAGCCGGTGGCGGGATTTAGAAAAGCGGGCAGGTAACCCGCCTGGAGCCGGTCGGCCCAGCCGGTGAGTTCGGCGGCCTCGGCCGCGAGTCCGTGGCGGGCGAAGGTCGCGGCGAGCGAGCGCAGGGCGGGATGGAGGATGGCGTTGGCGAAAGCATCCTTCCAGCCGAAGGATATGACGTCGAACCAGCAGGTGCTCCACTGGCCGGTGCCGCTCACGCCGGTGCGCCACGGGCTCTCGATGAGCCCGTCGCCGTCGAGATCACGGGCGCGCATGGCGGCGAGCCGCGCGCGGATGGCCGGCAGCCGGCCGCGGAACCACTCCGGGGTCGCGCGTTGGGCGAGGTAGTCGGCCAGCCCGCGCAGCGCGGCGGCGCCGGTCATGAGGTATTCGTCCTCGGCATCGTGGACCTGTCCGTCCTGCAGCAGGCGGCCGCCGGCGTAGCTCTGCCCGCCGTCGAGCCAGCGTTCCAGCGAGGTGCGGAGCAGTTCCGCCGCGTCGAGGCCCGGCACGATTTCGCCGAGCGAGAAGATGTAGGACGACCACGTGTCCATGCAGATGGCGCAGGGCATGGAGGCGCCGTTGTTGCTGAGCGTGCCCATGTCGGGCCGGTAGGTGAGCGCGGTGTGCGCGGTGCGGGCGAGGGCGGCGCGCACCACGGCGGGTGCATCCGGCCGCAGCGTGACCGCGGGCACGGCGGGAGTGAGGGTCAGCTCCGCCTCAAAGAGTCCGGCCGGGAGGAGGTAGGTGCCGTGCGGCAGCCGTTGCTCGCCGAGTTTCACCTCCACGGTGCTGCAATCGAGGCTGCGGGCCACGTCGGTGCGCAGCGTGACCAGCGGGTTGTCGGTCTCCAGCCGCAGGCTGCCGAAGCGCGGCAGGTGCAAAATGGCGGGCAGGGCGACCCCGCCCGTCTCGCCTTCCGGAAGGATGCGGGCGAGGGTGTGTGCGGGCGCCACGCTGTTGCGCAGGGCCAGCGTCCACGCCGCACTCTGCCAGGCCTCCTGTGTCTGCTCGGCCACCCGGCGCGCCTGCAGGCGCAGGCCGCGGGCGGTGGCGGTCCACGTCAGCGTGTAGTGCTGGCCGCCGCTGTGAAAATCGTAGGTGATCGTGTTGCCCTGCACGGACACGGTGCCGGTGGCGTCGAACCGCACCGTGGGGTCCATCGCGGGGGCGGTGCCGACGCTGTGCAGCCGCGGACCCTGCCGGAAGAAGCCCGGCTGCACCCAGAGCAGGTTGCGCTCGGCCAGGGTGGGATCCTCGCCGGTCAGCGTGAGAAAGGAGCAGCCGGGCCGGCCCAGATAAAAGCCGACCGTGTAGGCTTGGGTTTCAAAGCGCACCTCGCCGTCGTGTTGCCGCGCGGCGACGCCCGCGGGCAGGTTGCGCAGGTCAACGCTGAGGTTGTGCAGCCGGCGTTCGCACCGCGGGGCGGGCGGGGCGAGCAGCTCGCCCTCCAGCACGCACGCGCCGTTGGCGAGGTTCCACGGCGTCCAAGCCCCGTCGGTCCCCGAGCCGCACAGCTCGATGCTCACCCCTTCGGCGATGATTCCGCCCAGCTCAAACCAACGGATGACGCCGTCCTCCGGCCGGGGCAGTCCCGTGCGCTCCAGCACCGGGTGCCATTCCCCGGAGCGGAAAACCAGCAGCCGCACGGCGCTCACCCAGTCGAGATCCTGCCGGCTGCCGCATTTGTGGTAACCGGGCGCGTTGCGCAGTCCGAGCCGCACCAGCCGCGCGGGCTGGTGCAACGGCAGCGTGCGGGCGTGGATGATGCGCTGCACCGGCGCTCCGGTCTCGGCCGGCCGCGGTGCGGTCCACAGCGCACGGTTGGTCGCGATCAGGCCCTCGGCGGCGAGGTCGCCCATCGGCGGCGCCAAATCCTTCAGTTGGAGCAGGTCGGTGATCATGGCAGGACCAGAATAACGTCCCGCCGCCACAAAAACAAAAGGCCCAAACCATGTATGCCGGGCTCTATTTTGTGTAATTTATGGGAATAAACGGTCCCTATCCACGGGGCATAGGCCAAAATAGATGTCTGCCTTGGGAATCTGACCGGTCCCTCAGACCGGCCGGATGACCGTGCGGATGACGGCTGTGCGCACGTCGCCCGCACAACGCAGCGCCACGCGGGTCGGGTGGGGCGGCTGGTTGATGGTGTCGGTGACAAATTCCAGCACGGAGCCTTCGCAGCTTACCTCGGCGATGACGGCCGCCTTCTCATCCGCGATGCGGACGGTTGAACCCTCAACCGTCGCCTTGCCCAGCGTGATGAGCGCGGACTCGAAGGCAGCGGGCGCGGCGAATTCCACGCGGTCGGTGATCGTGAGGCTGCCGGCGCCGCGCCGGTAGTAGAGGAATTCGCGCTCCAGCTTCCGCAGCGTGGGCACGTCGTAGGCGCTGCGCAGGTCGAGCACCATGCGGTCGGTGTCGGCGCTGAATTCTTTCGTGAGGACACGGGCGCGCCACTCGGGGCCGGCTTCCTGCAGCTTGCCGGCCACGCGAGGCACGGGGTGGCCGTAGGAATTGAGCAGCTGGCTTTCGTAGCGCTGCTCGCTGAACGTGCGGTAGCTGTAAACCTCCAGTCCCGGGTCGAGGATGAGCGTGCGGCCGTCGAGCACGACGGTGAAGGTGCCGAGGTCGTTGTGATTGTGGTTCACGCCGTTGTGGCCGCCGAGGAAGGTGGCGGCGAAACGGCGCGTGGTCGCGGGGGCGGAGCGGCAGATCAACAGGGCGGATTGCTCGAACCACTCGCGCGGGGCCGAGGCGGAAGCGGCCTGCACGGGCCGGTGCGGGTCGCGGGTGTGGAACATCCACAGGACGGCTTCGGTTGCCAGGCCGAGGCCCAGCTCGCCCAGCGGATCGACGCCGGCGGGCACGGGCTCGACGGGCAACGGCGGGGTGCCGCGGCGGTTGTCCACCCAGAGTCGCGCCCAGGTGACCGGCTTCACGTCGAGGTTGCAGTCGGCGAAGGTCGGGTAAACCCCGGGCTGGATCGCGGCGCGTTGCGGGAACCGCGCGGCGCGGGCCATCTTGGGCTCGTCGAGCAGGTCGGTCGCGCCCCCGGTCGCCACGCGCAGGAGCTCGGTCATGAAGATGTAATGCATGAAGCCGTAGCTCCAGTAGGCCACGCCCTCGGTGCAGAGGCCGTCGTCGGTAAAGCTGTCGCGGAAATGGATCACATGCCCCTGCGCAAAGGCCAGCCACCAGGCGCGCTCCTCCGCGGCCGGCAGCAGCGCGGTGGCGGCGTGCGCGGTGGCCGCGAGGCAGACGGCGTTCCAGTTGTGCTTCACCGCGAGCCACCAGTAGAGGTCGCGGCCGGATTCGATGCGCTCGCGCAGCGGGACGAAGAGCCGGCGGTTGGTTTCCTCCCGGATGAGCGTGCGGAACGCCGCGGGCAGGCGGTCGCCCAGGATGTAGTCGGTCAGCGCAAGGGATTCGGCGAAATGCACCGTGCCCAGATCGGGCTCCTGCGTCTTGCCGTCGTAGTTGAGCCGCTTGAGATCGTTGCCGGGATGCGTCCAGGTGTTCAGTTTTGCCAGCTCCCGGGCATCGGAAAAAATCACCTCGATGAATTCCCCCCGGTTGAAGATAGCCTCGGCCAGGAGAAAAACCGTCTGCCGCTTGCGGACGATCGGCATGACGCGGTTGATCTCGGTCACGCTCTGCTGCTCGAGGCCGGTGAGCCAGGTGACGTTGTTGTAGGGCGGGAACGGCTCGGCCGCCAGCTCGCGGGCGAGTTTCAGCACGCGCTGCCCGAAGGGATCGTCCGCCCAGGGCGCCCACGCCGCGCGGTCGTCGGCGCGCGGGGCGAGCGCGAAATTGTCTTTGGGCATCAGCGCCTCCAGGGCGCGGACGCGTTCGGGGCGGGGGACGAAGGTCTCGCCGGCGGGCAGGTCGAAGTTAAAATCGTAGGCTCCCATGGGAAAGCTGCAGCATCGTGGCGCGGCTCCTGCTTGGCAAGGGCGCCCATGACCCGAGCGTTGAGTATTCATGACAAATCGGCCCACGCGTTGACTTTGCCGAAACGCACCGGCACGAGTTGGCTGCCTGTGATGTTGCGATTTACCATGATTTCCCTGCGGCGCAGGGTCCGCTTAGGCCTGCTGGCCGGCTTGCTGGCGTGCGGCGCCGGGTTGGTGCGGGCCGACGAAGGCTGGCAACTGCTGGCGGGCTACCTTTTCCGGGATGCGCACGAGGCCTTTGCGGCCAATCCGCCGGCCGATATCCGGCGGCACGCGCTGGGCGTGGCCGCGAGCCTCATCAACCATCCGCCGGTCACCCCGGGCAAGATCGCCCGCGCCGAAAGCATGTTGCGGGATTTGGTGGCAACGGAGGCCAACGACGAACCGGCGCACTACGCGCGCTACCTGCTGGCCCGCATCGCGCACCTGCACCGCGCCGGCAGCATGGCTGAGGTGGAGGCTGCTTACCGCGCGGTGCTCGCGGCGGATGCCGCGCACCCGCTGGCGCAGATCGCGGCGGGCAAGCTCGCGCTCGTGCTGCTTTACCAGCGCCCGGAACTCACCGTCACCGAACGCCTGGCCGCAGCCGCGGCGCTCGCCCCGGTCGCAGGCCGCGCGGAGCTGCCCGAGGCGGCCTGCGCCTACTACCGCGCCCTGGCCGGTGCCGCGCTGTTTTACGATGTGCTCGACGCACAGGTTTACGGGTGGCTGCAGCGCGCCGATGCCATCGGCACCGACGATGTGCTGGTCGCCTCCGGCCTGCGGATCCAGCTGGCCGAGATCGCGCGGGCGCTGGGCCGCCGCGACGAGGCGCTCGCGCACTACCGGCGCTTCCTGGCCGAGATTCTGCCCACCGACAACCGCTACCGCACCGCCACGGAACGCATGCAGGAACTGGAGGCCGCGCCATGAAGCGCATTCCGTTCTTCACCTGGCTGGCCATCGCGCTGCTGGCCGGCACCTTTCTGTATTCCGCGGTGCGGCTGTTCCAGGCGCGCACCCGCACGATCGTGGCGCCCGGCACCGAGGTCATCCGCATCGCCCATTGGCAGCTTGAGCCCGGCGTCCGCGAGGCGCTCGACGCCATCGCGCAGGATTACATGGCGCTGCACCCGCACGTGCGCGTGGAGCAGATGCCGATCCCCGGCCGTGCGTGGGTGCAGTGGCTGCGCACGCAGCTCGTGGGCGGCACCGCGCCCGATCTCATCGAGCTGGCGTCCTACAACAACCCGGACGACATGCTCGCGCGCTACTTCACGCCGATCACGGCCTGGCTGGAGGAGCCCAATCCCTACAACGCCGACGAGCCCGACCTGCGCGACCTGTCCTGGCGCCGCACCTACGCGGCGGAGCTTGTGCCCGCGCCCGACGGTTTCGGCCACTACTACAACGCCAACCTGCTCGAATTTTATGGCGCGCCCTCGACCCTCGTGACCGTGCGCGTGTTCTACAACCGCGACATCATCCGCGCCGCCACCGGCGGGGACCGGCCCCCGCAAACCTTCGATGAGTTCGTGGCGCTCTGCGAGGCCCTGCAACAGTATGCACTCAGAACCGGCGAGCCCCTGATGCCGCTGGGCGGGTCGGTCTTCAACATCACCAAGATCACCGACACGCTCTTCAACACCGTCACGCAGCGGCTCGCGCTGGAGCTCGACTACGGCCGCGACCTGGAGTTTTCCCGGCACGAGACGATGCTCAGCTACGCTCGCGGCCGCTGGTCGCTGCACACGCCGGCGGTGCGCCGGAGCCTGGAGACCATCGAGGCGTTCGCCCGCTACCTGCCGCCGGGCTGGGTGCAGCTCGGCCGGGAGGACGGCATGATGCAGTTTTTGCAGGGCCGCGCGGCGATGCTCGCCACCGGGACCTGGGATGCCGGCGGCATCCTCATGCAGGCCGACTTCCCCGTCGGCGCATTCCAGGTGCCGCCGTTTCCGCGCGATCATCCGCGGTTTGGCGAGTGGACGCTCGGCCCCGCCTCCGAGGCGGCGACCTTTGCCGCGATGCCTTTCGGGCTCACGCGCAATTCACAGCACCCCGAGCGCGCGATTGATTTCCTGCGCTTCCTGACCAGCCGCAAATCCAACGCCAAATTCGCCGAGATCTCCAAATGGCTGCCCGTCATCAAGGGCGTGCCCGTGCCGGCGGGGTCCGAGGCTTTCACGCCACTCTCCGACGGCTACATCACCGGCGTGAACATCCGCGTGCTCGGCGGGCGCGCCAACGACATCCTGCTGCAAAACTTTCACCTGCTCAGCGGCAGCGGGGCGAGCGCCGACAACTACATCGCGCGGACCGCCAACCAATACGACCGGGCCGTGCACGAGGAAATTGCCCGTGCCGCCCGCGTCACGCATGAGACCGTGCGCCAGCGCGATTCGGTGCTCGCCGGGCTCTACCACACGGCGCCGCCGGCACCGCGCTCGAAGTTCGACCGCTTGGCCGCCAGCCAGCTCGACAGCGAGATCCAGCGCCTGCAGGCCCTGCGTGTGCTGGAGGATCACCCGTTGAAATAGAGCGGGAATCAGCGCTGAACTTGAACCACGAATGCACACGAATGTGATTGGTGAACGCAGAGCATCTATCTGTCGGGTGAATCGGGTGGTTGTTTCATATTCGTGTGTATTGGCGTCCATTCGTGGTTAATAAAAACAAGTCCATGAAAATCCCTTCTTCCCTTAACCGCCGGCAGTGGTTCAAGACCGCCGCCGCCGCGACCTCCGGTCTCGTTCTGGCCCGGCAACTGCCGGCGGCTCCGCCTGCGGTGCCCGCCGCCCGCGTCACGCCGCCGGGGCTGGTGCAGCTTTCGCTCAACGAGAATGCCTTCGGGCCGTCGCCCCGCGCGCTGGCCGCGATGCAGGCGCATCTCGGTGAGGTGGGGCGCTATCCCTTTGCGCTCGCCCCGGAGCTGGTGCGGCTGATCGCGGCCAAGGAGGGCGTGACGCCCGACCATATCCTGCTCGGCGCGGGCTCGGGTGAACTGCTGGAGGCCGTGGGCATGCACCTCGGGCGGGACGGCGGCGAAGTCGTGAGCGCCGTGCCCGGATACTTTCAGTTCGTCGGCGCGATGCAGCGCATGGGCGCGCATTCCGTGGCTGTGCCGCTGAATGCGCGGCTCGAGCACGATCTCGACGCGATGGCTGCGGCCGTGGGACCGGCGACGAAGTGCGTGTATGTCTGCAATCCCAACAACCCCACGTCCACGCTTTGTCCGGCGGCGGAGCTGCGGGCCTTCGTGATCGCGCAGGCGCAGCGCACGCATGTTTTTGTGGACGAGGCCTACCTGGAGTGCGCCGACGATTTCGCGGGCAACACCCTCGTGGACCTCGTGCGCGCGGGGCACAACGTGACGGTGGCGAGGACCTTTTCCAAGCTGCACGGCTTGGCCGGCCAACGCATCGGCTACACCGTCATGGCACCGGAGCTGGCGAAGGCCGTGCGGCCGCTGATGACCGGCAGCGCCAACCTGCTGGGCGTGGTTGCCGCCCGCGCGAGCCTGGAGGACCCGGACTATCTCGAGTCCGCGCGGCACCGGCTGAAAGCCGGCCGCGACGCGCTGCTCGCGGTGCTCGACGAACTCGGCTGCCGCTACGCCGGGCCGCAGGGCAGCTTCGTGTTTTTCCAGACCGGCCGCCCCATCGCGGAGTTTCAGGCGGCCATGCGCGCCGAGGGCATTTTGGTGGCGCGGCCGTTTGCGCCGCTGCTCGATTGGTGCCGCATCACCATCGGCGCCGAGGACGAAATGGAGCTCGCGCACGCGGCGATCCGCAGGGTGCTGGGGTAACTAATGTGGAAATCAGGAAAAGAGGAATCGGACCTTGCCACGGATGACGCGGATATCCCGGATGGGAATATGAATCCGCGTTCATCGGCGTGATTCGCGGGAAGGTTGGCGGAATTGAATCTGGAGGGCCGGCCTCCGTGCCGGCCGGGAAATTTACTGCGCCGGTTTTTTGCCGAAACCGGTGCGGGTCATGTCGCCCCAGCCCTTTTGTTTGCGGAAGAACTGCCAGATGCCCTCCATCCGCCAGAGGATGTTGAGCTGGCGGTAGCCGAAATTCTCCACGATGGCGGCGAGGGCGAGCAGGGCCATGTCGCGCTTGCGGGTGGTCCGGAAGAGCGCCACCTCGCCGAGCACCAGCGCCATCATGCTCAGGAAGACGCCGTAGAGCGCCACGAGGCTGTAGAAGGCGAGGAGGAACTCGAAGCTCAGCAGGCCGAACCACCAGAAGAGCGGCAACAGGAGCAGGCCCGCGAGGTCGAAGAAGGGGCCGAGGATGTCGAAGAACGCGAACATCGGCAGGCCGACGAGCCCGATGCGGCCGTAGCGCGGGTTGAGCATCATGTCGCGGTGCCGCCACAGCACCTCGCAAAGGCCGCGTTCCCAGCGGGTGCGCTGCCGGCGCAGCACGGCGAGGCTTTCGGGCGCCTCGGTCCAGCACACGGGATCGGGGATGAAGAGGATGTGGTAGGGTTCGCGCTTTTCCCGGTAGTGGCGGTGCAGCTTGACGATGAGCTCCATGTCTTCGCCGACGGTGCCGTGGGTGTAGCCGCCGACCGCGAGCACGGCGCTGCGTTTGAAGAGGCCGAAGGCGCCGGAGATGATGGAGACGGTGTTCATCCGGCTGAAGGCGAGCCGGGCGATGAGGAAGGCGCGCAGATACTCGACGATCTGGAAGAGGGGCAGGAGTTTGCGCGGGGCGTTTTCGTTGACGACGGTGCCGCCGTGGACCTCGCAGCCGTTGGCGATGCGGATGGTGCCGCCGACGGCGATGAGGGTGTTGGGACGGTTGACGAAGGGGCGGGCGGCCTTGAGCAGCGAGTTGTAGTCGAGGAGCGAGTCGGCGTCCACGCCGCAGACGAGCGGGTGGCGCGCGTAGTTCATGGCGGCGTTGAGGGCGTCGGACTTGCCGCCGTTTTCCTTGTCGATGAAGAGGAGGTTGGGGAGGTCGGGATGCGCGTAGATGCCGCGGATGGGCTTGCAGGGGGCGGGGTGGGGGCGGCGGAGAACGGTGCGCCGGAGGCCGAAGGCCTTGATCACGGCCGCGGCCGTGCCGTCCTTCGAGCCGTCGTTGACGACGATGATTTCGTAGCGCGGGTAGCGCAGGGTGAGCAGCGAGCGGATGTTCGACTCGATGGTGAGCTCTTCGTTGTAGGCGGGGACGAGCAGCGAGATGCCGGGCACGGACTTGGCGCCGAGCATCCAGCCGGCCTGGGCGCGGCGCTCTTCGTGCCGGGCGCGCTTCATTTCGAAAAACGCCAGGACCGTCTGCAGCGTGTAGATGCCGTATTGCAGCACCGCCAAGCCGAAGACGCCCCAGCCGATGACGGTGGCGACGAGCAGGAGGGTGGAGGGCGGCGGAGCCTCGGTCATGGCGCGGCCTCCGGGGTCAGCTCCAGCAGGGCCTGTTTGCCGGTGTCGCCGTCCGGCGCGTGGCGGCCGTGCGCTTCGAGCAGTTCGCGCCCAGCCGGGCCGGACTGAAGCAGCGCCTGCGCCGCGGCCCAGGCGACGTTCCAGTCGGCATCCGCGAGCAGCTCGGCGAGCGGCGCGAGGACGTCCGGTCCGCCGAGCTGCCCGGCGCACTGGGCGGCGGCGCGGCGCACATCGGGCGCAGGGTCGCGCAGACCCTCGATCACCAGTTCGCCCGCCCGGGGATCGCCGAGCTCGGCCAGTGCGACCCAGGCGGCGGCGCGCACACGGGGCGAGGCGCTTTGCCGGAGGGCGGTGAAGGTGTCGTAAGCGCCGCTCACCTGCCGGCGGCCGAGGGCGATGGCGAGCATGCGCGTCCACTCCGCCGGGAGCCCGCCGTCCAGCAGTTGCACCGCCTCGGGGATGAGGCGCTCCGGCAGCCGGGCGAAAATCTCCGCCAAAATCAGCGGCGGATCCTCGCGGGAAAACGCGAGGGCGCGCAGCAGGCCGGCGAGCGAGTCGATGCGGTCGAGCCGCAGCAGGGCGCGGGCGGCGGCCAGCCGCACGGCGGCGTCGCGATCGGCGAGCGCCCCGCGCAGCGCGACGATGCTTTCCTCGTCGTCGAAATCGCCGAGCAGGTTGGCTGCATGCAGCCGGCGGAGACTGAACCCTTGGCGCAGGTCGGTGAGCGCCTGCCGGTGAAAGCCGGCCTCGCGCAGCACGCCGACCAACTGCGTGCGCTCACGGCCTTTGGTCTGCTCGATCAACTGGCGGAGCGCGCGCAGCAGGACTTCCCGTTCCCAGGGTTTCAACGCGGCGAAGGCGGCCGGGTCGCGCTCCGCCGGCGGCCGGGCGGTGTGGTCCAGCACGAGACCGGTGAGCCGGTGCTCGGCCGTGGCGTGGTGCCGGTCGCGATGCAGGCGGCGCACCCGCGCCGCGAACACCCCGCCCCAGACCAGAACGGCGCCGCCGGCCATCGCCCAGCACAGCGCGATGATCACGGCCAGGAGCGCGGATTCAGAAACGGGTGGTGACGCTGGCATTGACGGCGTTGCGGTCGGGCAGCCCGCCGGCCCATTCGTGGGTCAGATCAAGCCGCACTCCAAAGACCGGACTGAACTCATAGTAGATTCCCCCGAAGACGGCCCGGGTGCGGAGTTCGCGGGTGAAGTCGATGACAGTGCTGGAAAGTGATTCGTTGCTGTCCACATAAGCGAGATGCCAGCGCCAGTGGTCGGCCGGTTCGCGGTCGAGCCGGATCTGCCAGCCGTCGGTCCAGCGGCGGTTGAGGTTGCGGGTGGTGAGGATCTTGGCGGTGAGCGCGGTGCGGCCGTTCAGGTATTGCGTGAGGCCCAGCCAGAGCGAATGCGCAGTGCCGGGGGCGTAGGCAGCCGCCCGGTAGTCGGCGAGAAACAACAGGGGCAGGGCCGTGTCTTCGCCGCCCCGCACCCGCCAGGTGCCGCCGGCGGCGAGCATGTGCTCGGCATAAAAATCTGCCGAGGGCGTGGCGCTCAGCCGCACGTAACCCGTGGCGACATCGGAAAACCGCCGGTCCACCGTGCCGGTGATCTGCGTGTCGGTGAGCCCAAAGCGCCGGCTGTGCTCGAGGCCAAGGGTGACTCCGGTGCGCCGGTCCGCGGCGTAGCGCAGGGCGGCGTGCCAGGTGGACCAGTCGGCGCGCAGGTCGCCGGCGAAGAAACTGTGTTCGTAGCCGCCGTCGAAACGCCAGCGGCCGGCCCCGCGCATGGCGGCCAGCCGCCGGGCGAGTTCGGCCGAGCCGGGATCCACGGCGAGCGCCCGCTGGTAGAAGCCGCGGGATTCGTCGTAGCGCTCCTGGAAGCGGGCGACATCGCCGCGGCCGACGAGCGCGTCCAGATCGGAGGGAGCCACGGCCAGGATATTGGTGTAAACGGCCTCGGCGGCCTCGTAGCGTTTGCGCCAGGTGAGCACGCGGCCGACCATGTTCTGCGCTTCCAGATTCTCGGGCTGCCGGGCGAGGATCCCGCGGAAGACCTGCTCGGCTTCACCCAGTCGGCCGGACCACGCGAGCACGCGGCCGCGGGCGAGCTGCAGGTCGGTGTCGTCCGGCGCGAGGGCGAGTCCGCGGGCCAGGGTGGCGAGTGCGTCGTCATACCGGCCGGCCCAGCCTTGCACGGTGCCGAGCAGCAGATGCAGTTCGGCGTCGTCGGGCGCGGCGGTGAGGAGGGCAGAGAATAGCTCGATGGCGCGCGGGTAATCGCCGGCAGTGCGGGCCGCCAGCGCCGCCTCGCGGGTGGCGGCCGGGGCGGCGAGGGCCAAAGCCAGCAGGCACAGCAGCAGGCGGCCGGACGCACTGACCAAGCGGGCGATCATTTTTTCAGCAGCCGCCCCACGCGCACGGCCAGCTCCTCGGGGCTGAAGGGTTTCACCACGTAGTCGGCGGCGCCGGCGTTGAGGCAGCGCACGACTTCCTCTTCGTCGCTCTTGGCGGAGAGCACGATGACCGGGATGCCGGCCAGCGCGGGCTGCTCCTTGAGTTTGAGCAGGGTGCTGAAGCCGTCCTGAATGGGCATCATGAGATCGAGAATGAAGAGCGCGGGCGGGCGGGCCGCGGCCATTTGCAGGAGCTGCTCGCCGTTGTCGGCGGTCTCGACGGTGTAACCGTCCCGGCCGAGCTTGAAGCTCACGATGCGCCGCGTGGTGGGATCGTCCTCGGCGAGAAGGATCCGCTGGCCGGCGGGTCGGAATGGAGGAGTCGTGCTCACCTGACCAAGGCAACCAAGGTAATCGGGCCGGTCAATGCCGGGCCACTAGGCCTGAACTGACTTAATATCGGCCACCCTTACTTGAAGAAAGAATCGAGGATCTCGGTGATCACCGCCTCGGGATCGCGGCTGAGAGGGCCGGGGACGCGGAGGGTGCCGGTGGCGATGAGTTTTTTGCGGTGGGCGTCCACGGCGGCGATGTTGAGCTCGATGAGATAGGTGCGGAAATCCCAGGCCCAGCGGTCGTCGTAGGAGATGATGACCTGGGCGTTGTCGGGCATCATGGTGAGAAAGCCCTGCGTGACCTCGAAGCCGCGGCGTTGCAGATCGCGCGCGATGAGGGTGTCGATGCCGCGGTCGTCGGAGAGTCGTTTCTCGACGTGAAAGCGCCGGAAATCGCCCAGCTTCACGGCCGGGTTCTTGTGCGAGGAGAGCGACGAGCAACCGGCCAGAAATGGCAGCAGCACGGCGGCGAGGAGAAAGGCTTTCATGGCAGGAGCATCAGAGTGAAACCGGGTGAGGCGGCAAACAGGAACGAAGTGGGAGAGCGGGGCGGGCGGATGGTTCCCGGCCAAGGGATAAAAAAGGCCGCCCGGATAGGGCGGCCTTTGACCATCAGTCGTGCAGATACTGCATGACCAAGTTTTCGAGATATTCTTGTTTGCCCGACTTCGGCTTGGGTTCACCGAGCTTGGTGAGGACGAGCTTGTTCAATTCCTTGAAGCCCACGCGGCCTTTCTCGATGTCGCGGCCGTAGCCGGTGTCGTAGGAGGCGTAGCGGTCGGCCACGAACTGATCGAGCTTGCCGTCGGCGAGGATGCGTCGGGCCAGCTTGAAGGCGAGGGCGTAGGCATCCATGCCGCCGATGTGCGCGTGGAAGAGGTCCTCCGGATCGATCGAGGGGCGGCGCAGCTTGGCGTCGAAGTTGAAACCGCCGGTGCCGAGGCCGCCGGCCTTGAGGATGGAGATCATGGCGAGGGTGAGCTCGCGCACGTCGGTGTTGAACTGGTCGGTGTCCCAGCCGAGAAGCAGGTCGCCGGCGTTGGCGTCGATCGAGCCGAGCATGCCCTGCGCGGCGGCGACCTCGATCTCGTGCGAGAAGGTGTGGCCGGCGAGGGTGGCGTGGTTGGTCTCGATGTTGAACTTGAAGTGCTTTTCGAGGCCGTAGGTGCGGAGGAAGGCGATGCCGCTGGCGACGTCGAAGTCGTATTGGTGCTTCGTGGGCTCCTTCGGCTTGGGCTCGATGAGGAACTGGCCCTTGAAGCCGATCTCCTTCGCATAGGCCACCGCCAGGTGCAGGAAGCGGGCGAGATGGTCCTGCTCGCGCTTGAGGTTGGTGTTGAGGAGCGTCTCGTAGCCCTCGCGGCCGCCCCAGAACACGTAGTTTTCGCCGCCGAGCGCCTTGGTCACCTCGAGCGCCTTCTTCACCTGCGCGGCGGCNNAGGTTGGCCGTGCCCCAGAGCAGCTTCACGCCGGTGGCTTTCTGGAGGTCCTTCGCGTGGGCGACGAGTTTGTCGAGGTTGCGGTTGGACTCGGCGAGCGTGCGGCCCTCGGGGGCGATGTCGCGGTCGTGGAAACACCAGAAAGGCGCGCGGATCTTTTGGAAAAATTCGAAGGCGGCGTCCATGCGCACCTTGGCGACGGAGACGGGATCTTTGCCGCGCTCCCACGGGCGGTTGATGGTGCCGGGACCGAAGGGATCGGAGCCCACGCCGCGGAAGGCGTGCCAGTAGGCGATGGAGAAGCGCAGGTGCGCGCTCATCGTCCGGCCGTCGATGACCTCGTCGGGATTGTAGTGCTTGAAGGCGAGGGCGCGGGCGGACTTGGGGCCTTCGTAGGCGATCGTCTTGATGCGGGGGAAGTGGGATTTCTTCATGGGGAAACCCGGGAAGAGAGAACGAGTTTTCCCGCGAGAACGAGAACGAAGTGTGTCCTGTGCCTAGAGAGGGAGGCCCACAACGAGCGCGAGCGGCAGCAGCGCCAGACGCGGCCGCCAGGCCAGCAGCATGATCAGGGCGAACCCGCTGCCGGCGATGTCCGCGCTCCACGTCACGAGCCCCAGCGGCCAGCCGAGGTCCGATCCCAGCAGGCAGGCGGCGCCGGCCAGCAGGAGCCAGCCGAGCGGCGGCAACAACCGCAGGCAGCCGTGCGCCGGCTCGCGCGGCAGCACGGCCCGCCGGTGCGGTGGCCGCGCCAGCGCGAGGGCCAGCAACCCGGCGTAGGTGAGCAGCAGGGCGGCGAGGTTCATGCGCGGGAGGGAGCGGCGGCCGGCACCGTGGTTGCGGTGGCGGCGATGCCGAGCCGGCGGTGCACGCGACCGGCGGCAACGTGGAGCAACAGACCGCAGGCGAGCATGGCGGCGTTGAAGCCGAGGTGCGCCCAATCGCGGTGCTGCCAGGCGGCGCGCAGATAGGTGCCGGCCGTCAGGGCATCGAGCAGCGGCAGGAGCAGGAACAGCGCGGCGCCAAGGCGCAGTTGCTCGTGCCAGGCGTGCATCACGGGCCGCACCAGCGGGTGCATCAGCATGAAGCCCCACGCGCACAGGAAGCAGTAAACCTCCCAGTCGCCGCGGTCGGCGAGACCGACGGGCAAAAGCCGGTTGGCCCAGAAGAGCGCGGCGATGGCCACGGGCAGGCCGGCGATGGCGGTGATGTTGAGGCGCTCTACCAGGGCGACGCCCGCACCGCCGCGCGCCCGGCGTTTCATGGTCCACATTACCATGCCGGTGGCGACCAGCGCGGTGCCGAACATGCCCATGATGAAAAACGACCACCGCAGGGCGGGTCCGGCAAAGCGCGCGAGGTGCAGGCCGTAGAGCGCATCATGCACGGCGGTGCCGGGGCCGGTGTTGGGCGGCATGGGATCGAGCAGGGCGCCGGTGACGCCGTCGAAGCGCAGTTGCTCGCGGGCGTTGAGCGAAATTTTGGGGCCGTCGGCGCGGGTGAGCGTGACGGTGCACCGGTCCGTGCCGCGGTTGGCGACCTCGATTCGTTTCACGGCCCGGTCGGTGTCCCAGGCCTCCTGCGCGAGCACGAGCATCGGGGCGAAATCAGCCGACGCGCCCCACGCCTCCGCGGCGGCGGGGCGGCTGCCGCGGGCGGCGGATTCCGGTCCGGCCAGCACGCGGCCGCCCCACGGCATATACATCGTCATGAAGATCACGAGGGCCGAGTAGCTGATCATGAAGTAAAACGGCAGGGCCAGCACCGCGGTGACGTTGTGAAAATCCAGCCAGGCCCGCAACGGGGCGCGTCCCGGCCGGAAGGTGAAGAAGTCGGCGAACATTTTCCGATGCGTGATGACGCCGCTGATCAGCGCGACGAACATGAACATCGCCGCGACGCCGGCGAGGTAGCGGCCCCAGGGATGCGGCAACTGGAGCTGGAAATGAAACCGGTAGAAAAACTCCCCGCCGCGGGTGTCACGGGCGACCACCGGCTGCCCGGTCGCGGGATCGAGCGTCTCGCGACCGAAGCGCCGGCCGGGGCCGGCGTGCCGCCAGAACAACGTCGTGGAGGCGGTGCGGTCGTCGGGCAGTTCGGCGAACCATTGCGGGCTGTCGGCGGCGACGGTGTCGAGCCGTTGCCAGGCGGCAAGGGCGGCGTCGTAGGGCGTGCCCGCCTGCCGGATCTCAGGCTGCATCCAGCGGGTGATTTCCCAGCGGAAATAGGTGGCCGTGCCGGTGACGAAGATGGCGAACAGCACCCAGCCGAGGAGGAGCCCCGACCAGGTGTGCAGCCACGACATGGACTGGCGGAACGTTTCCTTCACGAGCCCGGTCCTCCGTGCAGCCACCACGTCACCCCGGCGGCGGCCAGCGTGGGCGCAAGAATGCCGGCCCACGCCCGCCACGCGGTGCGCGCGGCGAAGGCCCAGACCACGGCCGCGGCGAACACCAGGAAGCTCGGCAGCGTGGCGACCATCACCGCCTCCGACCGCGGCAGGCGCAGCGCCAGCGCGAACGCCGTCGTCGTGAAGGCGGCGAGCGTGTAGCCGCCGGCGACCGCCGCCAGGGTGCGGGCGGCGATGCCGAGGCGGTGACGTGCGGGTGATGAGACGGCGGCCATGGCTCCGGCTCAGTAGCGCCAGCGCAGCGAGACGGAGAGGGCGCGCGGCTCGCCGTAGTTGGGATAGTCGAGGGTGGCCCAGTAGGTTTTGTCCAGGGCGTTGCGCAGCGCCGCGGTCAGCATCAGATTTTTGGTGAACCGGTAGCTGGCGTTGAGGTTAACGAGCGCGAAGGCGCCCTGTTCGACCGTGACGGTGCCGAGGGTGGGATGGTTGATGCCGTAGCCGGCGGCCTCTCCCTGCCAGTTGACGCCGATGCCGGCGGAGAGGTTCTTGAGTGCGCCGGTGAACTGGTAGTTGGTGTGGAAGCGCAGCAGGTGCTCGGGAACGTTGGCGTAGGTGAGGTCGAGCGGATGGCGGCTGGTGTTGATGTGCGAATAGCCAAGCGAGGCGGTCCAGCCCGGGCGGATGTAGCCGGTCATCTCCAGCTCGAAGCCCTCGCTCTTCGTGCCGTTCACCCCGAGGTAGGCGGAGCTGCCGTCGGGCAGAGAGTTGGGCGGCTGGGTGTTGTCGCGGACGGCGTAGTTGTCCTGCTTGGTCTCGAATACGCCGAAGGAAACCTGGAAGCGCCGCGCGAAGAACTCGGCCTTGAGGCCGGCCTCAAGGTTGGTGCCGAGCACGGGCGCGAGGAGGTTGTTGTCCCTGTCCTTGTAATTCTGCGGCCGGAAAATGTCGGTGTAGCTGGCGTAGGCCGACCAGACCTCGTTGAGGTCCACGACGGCGCCGAGGTAGGGCGTGACCTCGTCCTTCAACGCGTAGGCGCCGGTGGTGTTGGTGTAGGCGCCGGCGGTGTTGTAGTTGTCGGCGCGGGTTTCCCACGAGCTGAGGCGGGCGCCGAGGATGAGCGAGGCGCGCTCGGCCGGGCGCAGCCGGGTGGTGGCATAAAAGCCGCTCTGGTCGGTGATCGAGATGCGGCTGGCGCCGGTCTTGATCAGGGTGGGATGCGGGGCGTCGCCGTTGAAGGTGCGGTAGTCCGGGATGTCGTAGCGCCAGAAGTGGGCGCCGCCGGTGATGGAGGCGTAGGTCGGGGACCACGCCTCGAGGTTGTTCAGGTTCCAGCCCAGCACGAGGTCGTGCTCGCGGCCGAGGGCGGAGAACTTGCCGGAGAGATAGACGTCGAGGCTGTCGCGGGTGTCCTCGGTCTCGCCGACGCCGGCGAGCAGCCAGAGGCCGGCGCCGGTGTTGAGGTCGGGATAGCCCGAGGCATAAACGCGCAGGCTGAAGGTGCTGCCCTCGGTGCGGTTGTAGGCGGCGCGGAAGACCCAGTTGTCGCCGAGCTTTTGCGTGAGATTTACGAAGGCCGTGCCGGAGTCGCGCTGCCACTCGGTCCAGTTGGTCGAGAAATTGGTCGCCCGCGGTAGGTGGGCGAGCGAGCCGTCGGCGGCGAAGCGCGGGATGACGCCCCACATCGGTGACGTGGGATCATTGTCCTGGAACTGGTAGCCCGCGCCGAGCGTGGTGGCGGCGGTGAGATCGGCCTCCGCGGTGGCGAGCCAGGCAAATTTGTCCTCGGCGTAGCGGTCGCGGAAGCTCTCGCGGGTCTGCGCGGTGACGACGAAGCGGCTGCGCACGCGGCCATCGGCGGTCAGCGGGACGGTGAGATCGGCCTCGCCGCGGGCGTAATCCCAGGAGCCGGTGGTCGCGTTGAGGGCGGCGGCGAACTCCCTGCCGGGCCGCTTGCGCGTGAGGTTGACGGTGGCGGAGGGGATGCCGGCGCCGGTCATCAGGCCGTGGGCACCGCGGACGACCTCGACGCGCTCGTAGAGGGCGGTGTCGTATTCCTGGTTGGTGCTGCCGCTGTAGGTCGGCATGCCGTCCACCTGGAACTCCGTGATCTGGAACCCGCGCGCGAAATAAAGCGGACGCTGCGTGTCGTAGAAGGACACGTGCACGCCGGTGACGTTCTTGAGCACGTCGTCCACGCTGAAGAGCGACTCGAGGTCCATCCGCGTCCGGTCCATGACGCTGACCGACTGGGGCGTCTGGCGTATCGTCAGCGCGAGGCGCGTGGAAGTCTGGGCCGGGAGCAGGATGGCTTCCCGGCCGGAGACCACGTCGAACTCCTCGAGCTGGACCAGTTCGTTGTCGGTGTCCGCATCGGCGGAGGCGTGGACGGTCACCCCGGCGCCGAGCGCGAGCAGGGTGAAGATCAAGGTGCGGGCGGTGCGTTGGCGGATGATGTTCATGTCCGAGGGAGCAGTATCGCAAAAAGGCCGGCGCGGGCTCCACCCGGCACCGGCCAAATATCACCTGATGGCGTTCAGCGCGGCGGCGCTTATTCGGGTTGGAGCCACGACAGTGCGGCGAGGTGGCCGATACGGTCATGCGCGACGCCGCCGGCATAACCGCGCAGCGCCTCGTTGTGGTGGGCGGTGACGAGGTTCAGGCCGGGCTGGACCGGCACATTCACGAAGCCGCCGGCATCGGTGAGGAGCGCCTCCTCGTTGTGCTGGTCGCCGTGGCGGTAAACTTTGACGCCGGCCACGGGTTCGCCGCGGAAAAACACCCGGAAGCGGCCGGGCGTTTCCTCGGGCAGAATGTCGAGCGTGAGCGCGGGTGTGCGGGGCCGCGCGGTGCCGGCGTGCCAGCGGGCGTAATAGGTGTAGAGGACGGCCGGACGGTTTTCCGCGCGGTAAACGGCGAGCTGGGCCTGGAAGAGCGCGGGCTGGCCGGCGCGTGCGCCAAGGAGGCGGAGCCAGGCGGATTCAAGCCGGACGGCGGCCGGGGTGGCGGTGAAATTTTCGTCGAGCCCGTTGGCGGCGGATTGCAGCAGGGTGTCGAGCCGGCCGGGCGATTCCTCATGCACGACGCGCAGGTCGCCGAAACGGACCACGAGGGCGTCGGCCGGGCCGGGCTCGATCCAGATGGAGTGGGCGAAGGCCGGAACTTGAAGAAGCAGGAGGGTGAGGAGGAGGCGTTTCATGCGCGGCCAGTATCACCCGAAACGGCGGGCGGGCTCCACTCGCCGGCGGCCAATTTCCGCCTGCCGGCGGTCACGGCCTCAGCGGCCGGCGGTGCGCTGGAAGGCCTTGGGGTTGACCCCAAACTGGCGGCGGAAGGCGGCGGCAAAATTGCTCGGGTTGCTGTAACCGACCGCGGCCGCGGCCTCCAGCACGGTGGCGGCACCTTGGGCGAGCAACTGGCGGGCGTGCTCCATGCGCCGGCTGCGCAGGTAGCCGAAGGGCGTGGTGCCGAAGACCTGGCCGAAGCCGCGCTTGAGCGTGGACTCGCTGAGGCCGGCGGCGCGGGCGAGCCCGGCCAGCGAGGGCGGATTTTCCAAGTCGTGCACGAGGAGGCGGGCGGCGGCGCGGATCTGTGCCTCGGTGTCCTGCAGGATAACGGGCGCGGCGGCCGCTTCGGCGCCGTTCAGGCCGGTGATGAGCTCGGCGAGCATGTCGTTGGCGCGCGCCTCCAGGGCGAGGCCCCGGCTGGCGCCGACAAAGGGGCAGCGGCGGATCGATTCGACGGCGAAGCGCGCGGCCGGTGTCAGCGGCAGGGTGATCTGCGGCGGCACCGAGGCCTCCGCCAGCGCGCGCATGGTGCGGGCGCCGCGCGAATCATCGTCGGTCAGCAGGTCCTGCCAGGCGCGGGCCGAGGCGGTGATCGTCGCGTGATGGGCGGGCGCGGACCGCGCGGCGCAGCCGTGCAGCGCATCCGCCCGGAGCAGGGCCATCGTGCCCGGGGCGATGACGGCCGGGGCGCCCGCGGCGTGGCAGGTTTCCTGCCAGAGGCCCTCGATGAAGAAGGCGAAGTGAAGCGCGCCCGCGGCGAGGCCGTCCGGCAGCAAACAGGAAGCGGTGGCAAGAAAGGCGGGGCCCCAATGCAGCCACAATCCCGGCCGGAGCCGGCGGTGGCGCACGCCGCCCGGGAACTCCTGTTCCACAAGCAGGCCGTCCTTGCGCTCAAGGACGGCGGCGGGAGGGGCGGTGTGGTCGCTCGGGGACAAGGCCGGTGGACGAGCGTTGGAAAAGACATCACCCGCCGCCGGCCTGGCGCTTGCCCCGTGATTTTGACCTGTGTTTTCGCGAGAAAACTTAGTGGCGGAGAGCCCCAGGGAACCGACGGCGGCGGGTGAAAAGATCAGAAGCGGTGCTCCAGGCCGAGCGACACGAGGCGCGGCGCGCCCGGCCGCGGGCCGATCGGCACGCGCGAGGAGATGTATTCCCAGTCGAGCAGGTTGGTGCAGGCGAGCTTGAGGCGCGTCTGCTCCGTCAGCCGGTAGTGCACGGCGACGTCCACCAGCAGGTGGGCGTCCACGCGGCCGTAGCGGCTGTCGAGCGCGGGCTGCAGGCCGGCGGCGGCGTTGGCGTCCGGGTTGACCAGGAAGGGCGAGTTGTTGGCGCTGGCCCAGGTGCGCGGCTGGTAGTAGGAATCCAGATACAGGCCCCACGCGCCGGACTCGAGCCCGGTGCCGAGGGCGATCTGGTAGCGCGGGATGTAGGGGAGACGGTTGCCCTTCGCGCCGCCGGAGAAGATGGATTCGGAAACCGCGCCGCTGTTGCCGACGGCGTTGACGTCGTTGGCCAGCACGGCGCGGGTCCAGGTGAAGCTGAGGTTCCAGGGGTTGCGCACCGTCCAGCCACGGCCGGCCGAGGGGTCGTAGGCGAGGGCGAGCTCGAGGCCGGTGGTGTTGACCTTGCCGATGTTGCTGGTCTGGCCCGCGCCGCCGCCACCGCCGGCGTTCTGCTCGACGATGAGGTTCTTGAACGCGGTGTGGAAGGCGATCAGCTCGGCGGAGAAGTCGCGCCGGTTGTTGTAACGCAGGCCGGCTTCGAAGCCGAGGGAGGTTTCCTCCTCGAGCGTGTTGCTGCTGCTGCCGGGGCCCGGGGGCGAGACGCCGCGGTGCACGCCCGCGATCCAGGTGAGGTTGTCGTCCTGCGCCCAGGTGAGGCCGAGGCCCGGGGCGTAATAGTCGATGGTCTTGCCGGTGACGCCCGTGATCTGGCTCAGCGTCGCGGGGGCGGTGCTGCGGCGGATGTCGCTGTAGTCGATGGACTCGAAACGGATGCCCGGGGTCAGCGTGAGCCGGCCGGCGGTGATGCGGTCCTGCAGGTAGAGCGCGAGGGCGTCGGTCTCGCCGCGGCGGTTTTCCTGCGTGCCGGGGACGCCGGCGGTGGTGCGGACGGCGCTGCCGTCCGCGGCCTGCGTGTAGATGTCGTCCCACTGGAAGCGGTCGCCGTAGTCGCTGTGCCAGCGGGCACCGAATTCCACACGGTGGGCGGTTTCGCCGGCGGTGAAGTCCCAGGTGGCGGTCGCGTCGAGGCCTTCGCCGCCGTAGGTGCGGTTGTTGGCGCGGACGCGGAAGCGGCCCTCGGCGCCGCCCTTGAGGACGTTGAGGATGGGTTCGCCGAACTGGCCGGCGAGCGCCTCGCTGAGGTTGAGGAAACCGCCGGCGGGGCCGACGCCGGCGGCGTCGAGCTTATACCAGTTGCGGGCAAATTCCGTCTTGTAGGCGGTGAGGCTCAGGCGCAGCGCATCCGTGGGCTGCACCGTGTAGCGGGCGGAGAGCCGTTCCTGCTTGGTGCTGATATGGTCGTAGCGTGAAGCGGCGTAGCGGCGTAAGGGATCGGCGCGGAAGTCCGTGTCGGTGAGGCCGAGGTAGGTCTCGTCGGCGTCTATGTCGGTGCGGCCGTATTTGAATTCCAACGACTGGGGGACGGCGCTCTTGAAGGTGAGGCGAAACTTCACCATCGGCTCGTTGCGCTCGAAACCGGTGTCGCGGGAGCCGGCGTAGCCGCCGCCGGTGGCGGCGGCGGTGGTCTTGAAGCCGTCGGTCTGCCGCCAGACGTTCTCAACCAGCCAGCCGAGGGTGGCCCAGGAAGTGTCCGTCTGACCGCCATACCAGGCCTGCGCGCGAAAATCGGCGTTGGAGCCGTAGCTGAGGGAGACGAAACCGGAGTCGCGCGCCGGGATCGGCGTGGAAAGGTAGTTCATGACGCCGCCAGTGGTCTCGGGGCCGTATTTGATCTGGCTGGAGCCCTTGAGCACCTCGAGTCCGCTCATGCGGCCGGTGTTGGGCGTGTAGTAGGCGGCGGGGTCGGAGTAGGCGGCGGGCGCCATCAGGATGCCGTCCTCCATGACGGTGATCTTGCCGTTGCGCGTGGTGGAGACGCCGCGCAGGGAGACATTGGGGAAGAGGCCGTAGCCGTCTTCCTGGCGGACATAGACGCCGGGGGTGCGGCGGATGACTTGGTTGATGTCATCGTAGCCGAAGGCGCGGAATTCCTCGGCCGTGATGAAGGCGCCGGAGCCGGGGATGCGCTCGATGTTTTGCTTGGAGCCGATGATGGCGACCTCGTTGAGGAGCAACGGCTCATCGCTTGCGGGAGCAGCGGTATCCGCGGCGTGAACGAGGCCGGCCGAGGCGACCGCCAAAATTGAGAGGTGGGTGAGTGCTTGGATGCGAAGCTTCATGGCGAACGGCATGACTGAATATGAGACGCACTCTCATTACAATAGAAAATGAGACCTTATCTCACATAATATGACAAAATATCGTATTTAACGTTGGGTTGACGTTTTACGAAAGAAGAGCTCCGATCAGGCGTGGTCGAAAACCTCACAGTCAATCTCGGTGAGCGAAGTTACGAAATCAGCTTTGGCCTTAACCACGGTTCGGCACTGAGGAATTTGGTGGGCGAACTTCAGGCGAGTGGCGCCCGGGTGGCTGTCCTGACAGACGCACACCTGCGCGCGGTCCAAGGCAAGGCCCTTGGCGAGATGTTCGGCGAGGCGCCGATGCTCGCAGTGGAAGCAGGAGAAAATGCGAAGTCGATCACCACCCTGGGCCGGGTGCTGGAGTTTCTGGCCGAGCAGCGGCTGGACCGGGGTGGCGTGCTCTTTGCGGTGGGCGGCGGTGTGATCGGCGACCTCGGGGGGTTTGCCGCGGCCTCTTATCTGCGCGGCATCGGGTTTTATCAGGTGCCGACGACCTTGCTCGCGATGGTTGACAGCTCGGTCGGCGGCAAGACCGGCATCAATCTCGATGCCGGGAAAAATCTGGCCGGGGCCTTTCACCAGCCGCGCGGGGTCTTCATCGCCACGGATCTGCTGCGCACGCTGCCGGCGCGCGAATTTGCGGCCGGCATGGCGGAGGTGATCAAATACGGGCTGCTGGGCGATGCGGAGCTGTTTGCGCAGCTTGAGCGCCGGCTGTTGACGGTGGACAGCCCCGGGCTGGCGGAAGTCATCCGCCGTTGCTGTGCGCTCAAGGCCCGGATCGTCGAGGCCGATGAACGCGAACTCGCCCAGGAGGGCGGCCGCGCGCTGCTGAACCTCGGGCACACCTTTGGGCACGCGATCGAGCAGGTGGCCGGTTACGGCACCTACCTGCACGGCGAGGCCGTGGCCATCGGGCTCAATGCCGCCGCGCAACTGTCCGTGAAGCTGGGCGCGCTGCCGCCGGCCGACGCGCCGCGGATCGAGGCCGTGCTTGCCGCCCACGCCTTGCCGGTGCGGCTGCGGGCCGCGCTGCCGCTGCCGGCCCTGCTCGCCGCCATGGCCCGCGACAAAAAAGTCCGCGGCGGCCTGCCGCGATTCGTGGTGCTGAACCGGATCGGCGAGGCCGGCACCCGCGACGGGGTGCCCCTGGACCTTGCCGCCGCGTGTTTCCGCGAAATCGGAGCGGAGTGATTTTCGATTTTCGATTCGGGATTTTCGATTTATAAGTTTCGTGCCGTATCCGTCCGTCCAATCGAAAATCGAGAATCCAAAATCGAAAATTCCCCAATCCCATGGCCGCCATCGACGAAGGCATTGTCCGCGAGTATTTCGAGCAGAACGGCTTTCTCGTGCGCCAACTGCGAAAATACCAGGTGCAGGCGCGCCGCAAGACGAGCACCGAGGAAGTGGACCTGCTGGTCTTCAATCCCGCCTGGCAACCCGGTGCGCGCCGCCCCGACTTTTTCCTCTTCTCGAACGAGCTGCCCTTCATCCAGAAGGCGGTGGTGGCGGTGAAGGGCTGGCACACCGGCGTGTTCACGCCGAACATGCTCAAGAACAGCCCTGACATCTTCGGCTTCCTGGAAGAAAATGTGCTGAAAAATGTCACGCGTTTCTTCCCGGCACCCGCGCCCGGCGAGGGCGACCTGACGAAGGTGCTGGTGTTGCCGAGCCTGCCCACGGCGGAGCCCTTCCGCTCGCAGAGTATCGCGCTGCTGAAGGAGCGCGGCGTGGATGCGATCATCTCATTCCGTTCCATGTTGCTCGACCTGCTCGACAAGATTGAGGTGAACCAAAACTACACCAAGAGCGACACGCTGCAGGTGATGCGGCTCATGAAAAACTACGATCTGCTGAAGGATACGCAGCTCGACATGTTCCCGGAGCGGGCGCTGCGCCGGGCGAAGGAGTGACCCCATGGCCACCGTGATTCATCCCACCGCCATCGTCGAACCGGGCGCCCGCCTCGGCGCGGACTGTGAAATCCAGGCCTACGCGGTCGTGACGAAGCACTGCGTGCTGGGCGACCGCGTGGTCGTGCATCCCTTCGCGGTCGTCGGCGGGGATCCGCAGTATCTGAAGTTCGATCGCGCCACCGCCGCGGGTGTGACCGTGGGTGCGGGCACGGTTATCCGCGAGCACGTCACGATCAACCGCTCCATCCATGCGGGCGCCGGCACCGTGATCGGGGAGCGTTGTTTTCTGATGGCCGCCAGCCATGTCGCGCACGACTGCACCGTGGGCCACGACGTAGTCTTGGCCAACGCGGCGCTGCTTGCCGGGCACGTGAGCGTGGGCGACCACACGTTTCTGGGCGGCGGGGCGGCGGTGCACCAATTTTGCCGCATCGGCGAGGGCGTGATGGTGGCGGGTCACGCCGCGATCACGCGCGATGTGCCGCATTTCACGATGGTGGCGGAGCGCGACGACGTGATCGGCTTCAACGTCGTGGGCCTCAAGCGCCGCGGGTTCGGCCGGGCGGCGATCGCGGAGCTCAAGACGGCGTTTGCCGGCGTCTATTTCACGCCGGGCAACATCCGCGAGGTGGCGGCCGGCTTGCTGGCGGAGCCGCGGTTCACCACGCCCGAGGCGCGGCGTTTCCTGGAGTTTTTCAGCGGCGGCAAACGCAGCTTTGCCCGGGCGCGGCGGCCGGCGGCGGATGGAGGCGAAGATGCCGGCTGAGCTGGCAGTGACCTGCGGTGATCCGGCCGGTGTCGGCCCGGAAGTCATCGCGGCGTGGCTGGCCGCGCAGCCCGGCGAGGCGGCGCAGGTCGCGGTCATCGGCCCGGCGCGATGGCTGGAGACGCTGCCGGCCGCATTGCAGAAAATCCCGGTGGGGGCGGAGGATTTTGTAGCCGTGCCGGGACAGCCGGACGGGGCAGGGGCCTTGGTGGCCTGGGCGGCGATGGAGCGCGCGGCCGCAGGCTGTGCGGCGGGCGAGTTTGCCGGCGTCGTCACCGGTCCGGTGAGCAAAGCGCGGCTCGCGGCGATCGGTTATGAATTTCCCGGGCAGACGGAATTTTTTGCCGCCCGCTGGGGCGGGGAACCGGTGATGGCGTTTTGCGGCGGCCGGCTGCGGGTCGTGCTCGCGACCTGGCATGTGCCGCTCGTCGAGGTGCCGCAACTGCTCGGTCCGCGGTTGTTGCAGCGAACCGTGACGGCGGCGGATGCGCTGGCGAAATCGGAAGGCGTGCCGGCCCCGCGCATCGGCGTCTGCGGGCTCAATCCGCATGCCGGGGAGGACGGTCGGCTGGGCGAGGAGGAACGGGATTTCCTGAATCCCTGCCTGGCGAAAATGCAGCCGGCGTATCCGGGACTTTCCCTCTGCCAGCCTGCCGACACGCTTTTTGCGCGCGCGCTGAACGGCGAGTTCGATGTCGTGATCGCGCTCTACCACGACCAGGGCCTCGCGCCGCTGAAGACGGTGGATTTCGACGAGGCGGTGAACCTCACGCTCGGACTGCCGTTCGTGCGCACGAGCCCCGACCACGGCACCGGTTTTGCCATCGCCGGGCGCGGCCGGGCCAGCCCGCGCAGCTTTGCCAATGCCGTGGCGGTGGCCCGACGGCAGATTGCTTTTCGCCGCCGTTAACTCCATAGCTGCACCATGAACATCCCCTCCCTCCGTTTCCTGTTTGCCGGCCTGCTGCTGGTTGCAACCGCGCTGGCGGACAAGCCGCGCATCACCTCGCAGGACCAGCTCCCGCGCTTCAGTTACGAGTTTTCGGGCAAGGTGACTGACGTCGTCACCAACGATGACGCTTACGCCAGCCTCGCCGTCGCGGTGCGGGCCGATTTGGAAAAGTTGCTCAACGACTACGATATCGCCGACCGCACGACCTTGCAGGGCATTCTGCTCACGCTGATGACCATGGATCTGCACGCCGGCGATTTTGTGGCGGCGCGGGCCAAGCTCGCCGCGGTGCGGGAGATGGAGGAAAAGCCCGCCAGCCGGCTGACGACGGGGCTGCTCGCCGACAGCTACATGGCGGCGCGGGAGAGCGGCGACTACGCCACGGAGGATGCCTTCCGCGCGGCCTTCGCCCGCATTTATGCGGCGAAGCTCCAATCGCTGCCGTGGGCGGTGGTCGCGGACAATCTCAAGTCGGCCCGCGCCTCGGCGGAAATCATCTCCGAGGCCCTGATCGTCGGCAACCTGGAGGCCGCGTTGCAGCCGGGTGTGGACAAGGCCGGGAGCATCAGCGGCGATGTTGCCACGACTTTGATCAACCAGCGCGTGTCGGTGGCCCACTATCTGCCGCTCAAGGCCGAGCGGGTCGCGGCGCTGGCGGCGATCATCGAGGCCAACCAGGTCGAAAAGCCCAACATCTGGCCCGAGCGCGACATCACCCTCGCGCCCGATGCGACCCTGACTCCCGTGGTGGTCGCCATCTGGGACAGCGGCCTGGATCCGGCCGTCCTGCCGGGCCAGTTGTGGACCAACCCCGCGGAACAGGCCGACGGCGCGGACACGGACGGCAACGGCTACGTGGACGACATCCATGGCATCGCCTACGACATGAAGTCCAACCCCGTGCCGGAGCTGCTGGTCGCGCTTTCCGAGGAGCAGATGGCGCTCTATCCCACGGCCCGCAACTGGACCAAGGGTCTGCTCGACCTGCAGGCCAGCATCGACAGTCCGGAGTCCGCCGCGCTCCGGCAACACCTCGCCGGCCTGGCCCCTGCCGACGTGCAGCCCTTCATCGAAAGCCTCAACCTCTTCGGCAACTACACGCACGGCACGCACGTCGCCGGCATCGCCGCGGCGGGCAATCCCGCCATCCGCGTGCTCACGGCGCGCCTGACCTTTGACCACCGGATGATCCCCGACGTGCCGACGCGCGAACAGGCGGAGAAGGATGCCGCGGCCGCCCGTGCGGTCGTGGCCTACTTCCGGCAGCACGGCGTCCGGGTGGTAAACATGAGCTGGGGCGGTTCGCCGCGCGGCATCGAGGCCGCCTTTGAAGCCAACGGCACGGGTGGCACGCCCGAGGAGCGCCGCCAGCTTTCGCGCGAACTTTTCGAACTCGCCCGTGTTGCCCTCACCGAGGCCATGCGCGAGGCGCCGGAGATCCTCTTCATCGCCGCGGCCGGCAACAGCGACAACGACGCCGCGTTCGAGGAGTTCATCCCTTCCGGTATTGATCTGCCCAACGTGCTGACGGTCGGGGCGGTGGACCAGGCCGGCGAGGAAACCTCGTTCACTAGTTTCGGCGCCAACGTCGATGTCCACGCCAACGGCTTCGAGGTCGAGAGCTGGCTGCCCGGCGGCGAGCGAATGAAATACTCTGGCACCTCCATGGCCGCGCCCAATGTCGCCAACCTCGCCGGCAAACTGCTCGCGCTCGATCCCTCCCTTGATGTGGCCGCGCTCACGGCCCTCATCATGGACGGCGCCGAACGCAGCGCGGACGGTCGGATCAACCTGATCAACCCGCGCCGCAGCTTCGACCTCCTGCGGACCAAGACCGGAAATTGACCCGGCCGCGCTTGCGCCGCTGCACCCGCGGTGCCAGTCTGCCCGACGATGACCACCGGTTTGGCTCCCAACGCCCCTTCCGTCCAAGCCCTCCCCGAGGGCGTGCGGGAGGGTAATGAAAACCTCGTTCGCCTCACGGCGGCGGCGGGGCGCAAGGTGGCCGCGCTCATCGCCCGCGAACAACAGGGCGGTTGGCTGCGCATCGCGATCAGCGGCGGCGGCTGCAACGGCCTGAGCTACAAGCTGAAGTTTGCCCCCGAGCCGCGGCGCGGCGACATCGTGGTGCGGTCTGCCGGGATTGACGTGCTCGTGGACGGCAAGACCGCCCTCTACCTGAAGGGCACCGAGGTGGACTACTCGGACCGGCTGATCGCCGGCGGCTTCAAGTTTGCCAACCCGAATGCCAAGGCCAGTTGCTCGTGCGGGGAAAGCTTCAGCGTTTGAAGGAGGCTAAATAGTTATTGTCATCAGCGACTTAAGGCGCGAGAAGCATCCCCGACCCAGATCAGCATTCCCTACCTAATTGATGGCCAATTCGTTTCCTTCCGCCGGCGGCAACCGTTCCGGCTATTATCAGCGTCGCAATGTCGACCCGTTTGCGAACATCCGTCGCAACCACCGCATCAAGGTCCCGCAAGTGCGGTTGATTTCCCCCGAGGGCAAGCAACTTGGCATCATCGACACCGCCAAGGCCATCGTCCTCGCGCTTGAGGTCGGCCTCGATCTGGTCGAGGTGGCGCCCAATGCCACGCCGCCGGTCTGCCGGATCATGGACTTTGGCAAGTATGTTTACGAAGAGTCGAAGAAGACCTCCCACGTCAAATCCACGGCCAGCAAGATCAAGGAGATCGAGTTCACGGCGCGCATCGCCGACGGCGACTTTTTCACCAAGCTGCGCCATGCGGAGGAGTTCCTCGGCCACGGCAACAAGGTGAAGATGCGACTCAAGTTTCGCGGCCGGGAGATGGCCCACACCGAGATCGGCTTCGAGGTGATGAAGCGCGCGGTGACCGAGCTGGCCGGCATGGGCCATCCGGATTCGCCGCCGAAGCTGATCGGGCGGAATATCAACGTCATGCTTACCCCGCTGCCGGTGAACAAGCGCAAGCCGAAGTTCGCCATCGAGGAAGCGGATACCGAGGACGAAGCGTCGCCGGCGGGCGCTTGAGGAGCGCCCGTGCGCCCCGCCTGCATCCAGTTTGCCCACGTCCTGGCGTGGCTGCTGATGGGCATGGCCGGAACCGCCTTGGGTGCGGTTGATCGCGCTGCGCCCTCGCGTCCGGTCCCCAACGTCCGGCTCGCCGGCCTGGAGTATCTCGACGCCGCGGCCTTTGGCGCCCGTTTCGGGCTCACGGGTTCGCCTGCGGCCGACGGGCGGACCCTCACGCTCAAGAGCGCCTGGCATCAGCTCGAGCTGGAGGCGGACACGCGCGGCATCCGGCTCAACGGCGTGCGCATTTTCCTGGGCGAACCCGTGCGGCTGGCGCGAGGCCGGTTGCAACTGGGCAGGATTGACGCGGAGAAACTCCTGACGCCCCTGCTGCGACCCGGTGCGGGCGAAGCGCAGTTGCCGCTCGTGCGAACCATCCTGCTCGACCCGGGCCATGGCGGCAATGATCCCGGCATGCAGAACCGGCGGCTGGGGTTGGATGAGAAGACGCTCGCGCTCGACACGGTGCTGCGGCTCAAGCCGCTGCTTGAGGCCCAGGGCTTCACCGTCGCACTGACCCGTGGCGATGACCGCCAACTGGCGCGCTCGAAGGCCGAGGATTTGCAGGCCCGCGCCGCGCTGACCGCCCGCACAAACGCCGATCTGTTTATCAGCGTGCACTACAACTCGGTGGAGAGCGGTGCCGACCGCGTCTCGGGCGTGGAGGTTTATACTCTCACTCCGCAGTTTCAGTATTCGCACAGCGATCCCGAGCGCGCCGACAGCACCGTGGGTATCGCCAATCTCGGCAACCGCCACGATCATTGGAACAGCCTGCTCGGCTACGAGGTTCACCGGGAACTGCTCCGGGAGCTCAAGGCTTCCGACCGCGGGCTCAAGCGCGGCCGGCTGGCGGTGCTCCGGTTGGCCTCATGCCCGGCCGTCCTCGTGGAGGCGGGGTTTCTCTCCAACGACACCGAGGCTGCGAAGATTGCCACACCCGCCTACCGCCAGCAGGTGGCCGTGGCCATCGCGGAGGCGGTCCGGAAATATGCCGCCGCGCTGGAGGGCGTTCGCCGGCAACGGGCGGACCAGCCCTGAGTGCGGCAGGGTGCGATTGTATTCTCGAAATCCGCCACCGGGGCTTCAGAGTGGCGGGATGCGCTGGCTGCGGACCGGAATGCTCTGGATAGGCCTGTCGCTGTTCGCGGCGGCGAGCGGCGATGAGGCGTCGTCGCGCCTGATCATCCTCGCCAACGCCAACGACCCGGACTCGCTGCGCATCGCCCGGCACTATGCCGCGCAACGACAGGTGCCCGCGGAGAACATCATCGCCCTGTCGCTCGCGGCGGCGGAGACGATCGGTTGGGGTGAATTTGTCCGCACCCTCTGGCAGCCGCTGCTGGATGAGCTGGTGGCGCGAGATTGGATCAGCGCGATCAGGATGAACCTGCAAGACGAGGTCGGGCGGATCAAGTATGCCATGTCGGGCCACCGCATTTCCTATCTCGTGATCTGTCGGGGCGTCCCGCTGCGGATCAGCCATGACCCGCAGCTCGCGGCCGAAGCCCGGCCGATGACGGAGAAACCGGAATTCCGCACCAATCGCGGGTCGGTGGACTCCGAGCTCAGCCTGCTCGCCGCGGGCAACTACAACATCAACGCCTTTGTGCGGAATCCGATTTTCCTGAACGAGCGTCCCGGCAGTTTCGATCAGGCCCAACTGGTGAAGGTGACGCGGCTCGACGGCCCGGCTGCCACCGATGTGATCGCATTGATCGACCGGACCATCAGCGCCGAGCGGCATGGATTGCTGGGTCGGGCCTATGTGGATGTGCGCGGACCGCACAAGCAGGGCGAGCGCTGGCTGGAGGCGGTGGCGCGGCAGTTGGACGAGCTGCACTTCGATCCCGAGGTGCGGCTGCAGCCGGGCACCTTTCCGGCGGGAGTGCGCTTTGATGCGCCGGCGCTTTATTTCGGCTGGTATGCCCGGCACCTCAACGGGCCGTTCACGCTGCCCAATTTCCGCCTGGCACCGGGGGCGATCGCGCTGCACATCCACAGCAATTCCGCCGAGACCCTGCGCTCGACCACCACCGGCTGGTGCGGTCCGCTGGTGGCGCGCGGCGCGGCGGTCACCTGCGGTGCGGTGTATGAGCCCTACCTGGAGCTCATGCACCAGCCGCAACTGCTGCTGCGCATGCTGGCGCGCGGCCATAATCTGGGCGATGCCGCCTACTACGCGGTCCCGGCGCTCAGTTGGCAAAACATCGTGATCGGTGATCCGCTCTACCGGCCCTTTGCGCGGGAGCAGGCCGAGCAGTGGGCCGGCCGGGAGACGTTGCCGGCCACGCTGCGGGCCTACGCCGCGTTGCGCGAAATCAACCGGCTCGTCGCCGCGCAAAAGCGCGCCGAGGCGATGGACCTCGCGCGGCAGGAAATGCGGCGGCAGCCGAGCCTCGCGCTGGGCGTGGCGCTGGCCCGCTTGCTGGCGGAAGAAGGTCAGCCCGAGGCCGTCGCCCCCATGCTGGGCTTCGCCGCGTTTCTGCCATCGGCGCGGAGCGACGAGTGGGCGCTTTGGCAACAGGCGGCGGCGCTGCTGGAGCAGCACGGAGCCCCGGCTGCTGCCGTGGGCGCTTACAAGGCGTTGCTCGGCTCCGCCAACCCGCCGCCGGAATTGCGGCAGACTTGGCTCACCGAAGCCGCCCGCGCCGCCCGGCTCGCCGGCGACATGATGCAGAGCACCCGTTGGGAGCAGGAAGCGGCGGCGCTCACGGCGCGGGCCAACACCGAGCCGTAGCTATTGGGCTTAAACCTTGTCCACGATACGGTCGGCGAGACCGTATTCGATGGCTTCCTGCGCGTTGAGGTAGAAGTCGCGGTCGGTGTCCTGCGTGATGCGCTCCAGCGGCTGGCCGGAGGCGGTGGCGAGGATCTGGTTCAGCTCGGCGCGGAGTTTTTCCATCTCCTGGGCCTGGATGTTGATGTCCGTGGCCGGGCCGATGAAGCGGCCGGAGATGAGCGGCTGGTGGATGAGCACGCGCGAATGGGGGTAGAGGAGGCGGCGGCCCTTCTTCGCCCCGCTGAGGAGGATGGAGCCCATGGAGGCGGCCATGCCCGTGACGATCACGGTGATCGGCGAGGTGATCAACTGCATGGTGTCGTAAACCGCCATGCCCGCGGTGATGGAGCCGCCGGGGGTGTTGATGTAGAAGAAAATCTCCTGCCCGGGCGCGTCGGCCTCAAGGTAGAGCAGTTTTTCCGTGATGTCCTTGGCGGTCTCATCGGTCACTGCGCCCCAGAGGAAGATCTTTCGCTGGGCGAGGAATTTCTTCTGGATAAGCAGCCCGACGGGTGCGCCCGCTTTCTTGGCCGGGGAGGTTTCCGACTCCTCGTCCTCATCCTCATCGTCAAGACGGGGCAGTGGGGCGGAGAGTCCGGGCTGAAGGTTGTCAAAATGCATGGGGTGAAAACGTGGGCGGTGTCGTCCATTTTGGCAAGGGCTGACGAGGCAATTGGGCAATCGGGCTCAGGCCGCTTGCAAGAGGGTTGCCAGAGCAGACTTGGCGACCAAGCTGCGGCCATGGCGGCAATCAAGCGGCAACAACTCGCCGGACAGGTGGTGGACCTGCACCGGCGGCGGATTTTTCCCGGCCGCGTGGAATGGGCGGCGGGCCGGATCACCGCCGTGCGCGAAGATCCGACCGTGCGGGCAAAGCAACTGATCATGCCCGGGCTGGTGGATGCGCATATCCACATCGAGAGCTCGCTGCTGCCGCCGGCGGAGTTTGCGCGGCTGGCGGTGCTCCACGGCACCGTCGCCACGGTGTCGGACCCGCACGAGATTGCCAACGTGCTCGGGGCACCCGGGGTGCTCCATATGATCCGCGACGGCCGGCGGACGCCGCTGAAATTTAATTTTGGTGCGCCCTCCTGCGTGCCGGCGACGTCGTTTGAAACCGCGGGTGCCGCGCTGGATGCCGCGGCCGTGGCGCGGCTGTTGCGGCGTAGCGAGGTGCGCTACCTGGCCGAGGTCATGAATTTTCCCGGCGTGCTGGCGGGTGACCCGGCGTTGCGGGCGATGATCGCGACGGCGCAGCGGCTCGGCAAGCAGGTGGACGGCCACGCCCCCGGTCTTCGCGGCGCCCAAGCGCAGGCCTACGCCGCAGCGGGGCCGACAACCGACCATGAGTGTTTCACGCTGGCGGAAGCGCAGGACAAGCTGGCGGCCGGCATGAAAATCCTCATTCGCGAGGGTTCGGCTGCGCGTAACTTCGCCGCGCTCGCGCCCCTGCTGAAAACGCACCCCGACCGCGTGATGTTCTGCTGCGACGACCTGCATCCCGACCTGCTGGTCGGCGGACACATTGACCGGCACGTGCGGCGGGCGCTGGCGACCGGCGCGAATAAATTCGATGTGCTGCGCTGTGCGTCGGTCAACCCGGTGGAGCATTACGGCCTTGAAGTGGGCCTGCTGCGCGCGGGTGATCCGGCGGATTTCATCGTGGTGGACGGTTGGCGGAATTTCCGGGTGCGCCGCACCTACCTGCGGGGGGAACTCGTGGCATCTGGCGGCCGCAGCCGGTTGCCGCGGCAGCGGAGCGCGACCCCCAACAAGTTCAAGGCGAAGCCCAGGTTGGCGGGAGATTTCGCCTGCCGGGTGACGACGGGAAATTCCTCCCTGCAACTTAACGTCATTGAGGCGCTGAACGGCCAGTTGGTGACGCGTCATTTGCGCGAGCCGGCGCGGATTGTCACCGGCTGCATCGTGCCCGACCTGCAGCGCGACATCCTCAAGCTCGCCGTCGTCAACCGCTATGTCCCGCGCGCGCCCGTGGCGGTGGGTTTCATCCGCGGTTTTGGGCTCAAAGGGGGTGCGATCGCCTCCTCGGTGGCGCACGATTCCCACAACATCGTGGCCGTGGGGTGCGACGACGCTGCGCTGGCGGAGGCGGTAAACCTGGTCATCCGGCACTGCGGCGGGCTCAGCGTGGTGGGGCGGGGGCGATCCGCCGTGCTGCCGTTGCCCATCGCGGGCCTGATGTCGGATCGCGACGGGCGGGCCGTGGCGCGGCGCTACACCGGGATCGACCGGCGGGCGAAGCAACTGGGCTCCGCGCTCGATGCGCCCTTCATGACGCTCTCCTTCATGGCTCTGCTGGTGATCCCCGACCTCAAGCTCAGCGACCGCGGACTGTTCTCCGCGGCGAAGTGGGGCTTCGTGCCCGCGGCCGGCTGAAAATTATGAACCCACACCGCGCCCTGCTAATGATCCTGCTGCTCGCTTTGGGTGCGGCGGGTTGCCAGCCCGCCGACCCCCTTGCCCGGGTGGTGAAGGCCGACACCGCCATCGCCTTTTCGCTGTGGCGTTCACGGAGCACGCCGCAGCTCGACCAGCAGCAATGGCGCGAGTTCGACGAGGGGTTGCAGGAACTGCGGTTCAGGTTGATGGGGACGAAACGCGGTGGCAGCGCGGAAACCGTCGATCGGGAGCTGCGCACCTGGATTCACGGTCGCAGCATCCGTGACGTGCTGCGGCTGGCGTGGACCGTGCGGCTCGATCGGCTGACCAGTGAGCGCGACCTGCTCGAGGAAATCATTGGGGCCAACGCCCGGCTGCGCGCCCGGTCGGGCGATGCTGAATCGGCGGAGTATCTTGACTACCGGCGCAGCGAGCAAGGCGTCCGCTGGGAAAAATTGGTGGCAGACATCGAGAGCACCGCCCGCCGGCTCGAAGAACTGGGCGGCCGGGTTGAGTGAAGCGGGTTACGTCGCCGGCGGATTGGGATGAGGGCTGAGCTGGCGGCGGTCCGCTCGGAGAGCGGACCCTACCGGCGCTGCCGCGCCCGGGTGCGACGGCCGCGGTTTAATTTGAACCGCTCAGGGCAAGTCCTTGGCGAGGATGCCGTCCTTCATGATGACGGCGAAGTTGGCGGCGGGGTCGGCGATGAGCTCGATGTTTTGCAGCGGGTCGCCGTTGACGAGGATGAGGTCGGCCAGCGCGCCTTCGCGCACGACGCCGAGTTCGCCGACATACGGGCTGCGCGGGCCGGAGAGCGCGAGGAGCTGGGCGTTGTCGTGCGTGACGAGCTTGAGGAGTTCGGCCGGCGTGAACCACTGCCGCAGCTCGAGCATGTTGGCGTTCTGGGTGGCGTTAAGCTCAGGCTCGAACAGGTAGTCGGTGCCCCAGGCCAGTTTGACGCCGAGGCGCTTGGCGGCCTCCCAGACGCGGGGCTGGCCCTCGATCACGGGCCGGCGCTTTGCCGCCCGCAGGGGCGCCATGTCGGGCGTGGTGGCGCGGAGCACCTGCAGCGAGAGCCAGACGCCGCGGTCGCGCATGAGCACCAGTGTTTCTTCCGACATCATCTGGCCGTGCTCGATGCATTTCACACCGGCCTCGATGGCGCGGCGGACGGAGCGGTCGGTGTAGGCATGGACGGTCACGTAGGTGTTCCAATCCTCGGCCGCATCAACGGCCGCCTTGACCTCGTCGAAAGTGTATTGGGTGACGTCCACCGGGTCGTAATCCGAAGCCGTGCCGCCGCCGGACATCACCTTGAGCTGGCTGGCGCCGAAGCGGAGGTTTTCGCGCACGGCGGTCAGCACCTCGTCGCGGCCGTCGGCGATGAAGGTGGCGCCCATCAGCTCTGCCCGGGAGGGTTGCCCGGAGAAGCGGCGCGAGGGCTCGGTCGGCAGGCGGAAATCGCCGTGACCGGAGGTCTGGCTGATGGTGGCGCCGGAAGGCCAGATGCGGGGGCCGCGCCACTTGCCCGCGTCGATGCCGGCCTTGAGTTCCCAGATGGGGCCGCCGACATCGCGCACGGCGGTGAAGCCACGCAGCAGCATTTGCTCGGCCTCGGCGGCAGCGGCTTCCGTGGCATGGGCGGGCGTGAGGTCGGGCGCGAGCAGCCGCATCATGGGCAGCGAGGTGAAGACGAGGTGAACATGCACGTCGATGAAACCGGGCATGAGCGTGCGACCCTCGCCCTCGATCACGCGGGCGCCGGGAGCAGACTGCCCGGGGGCGATCCGGGCGATGGTATTGCCCTGCACCAGCACATCGGTCGGGGCGGAGAGTTCCGGGCCGACGCCGTCGAACACGCGGACATTGCGAAAAAGGGTTTCAGCCGGTGCGGACTGCGCGACCACGGGCAGAACCAAGGCGAGCAGGAGGCGAATGAAGGGTTGGGCGGGACGAGAAGGCGTCATGGGGAGGCGGATGGTTACCGGTTGGACAGGTGCGGGAGAGATGTTCAGGGCTGGGGGCGGTTTTGCCACACGGCGAGGGTGTCGGGGGTGCCTTGGGCGCGGATGTCGTTGTCGCTCAAAATATCCTCGGTGATGTCGAGGAGTTCCTGCCGCGAGAAGACGAGGGTTTCGGTGCCTTGGCCGGCGAAGGTGAATTCGAGGTAGTCGCTTTCAGCCGTGCGCAGGAGTTCGACGAGGTGGAGCAGGTTGCGCGGCGCGACGCCGTTGACGCCGGCGAGGACGCGCCCGGCGGGGTTGTTGTAGCCCTTGGTGCTGCGGTGCGGAAAGAAGGGCGAGGTGACGACGACCAGCTCCTCGTCGGGAAATTCCGGCCGGGCGACGCGGCGGGTGATCAGGGGCGTCTCGGCAAAGGTGAGCGCGTTGAGCAGGGCGAAGTTGTTGAAGCCCGCGATAAATTCCTGGGTGGCGGCGGAGAAGACGAGCGGGCCGTGGACAAAGTAGCGGGGATAGGCGCCTTGCAGGAAGGGGGCGACGAGCGGCCGGTCGGCGGCCACGGGCACGTCCACCTGGAGTTCGCGGCCGTCGCGGATGACGGTGAGCGGGACCCGGCCGTCAAGGGCGATCTGCTGGATGCGGTATTTGAAGGCGACGCGGACATTCTCGGAGAGGATGATCATGCCCTCGTTGTCGATGCGGGTGTCGCCGATGTGCGTGACGACATCCCAGGGCTGGAGCGGGTAGTCCGCGGCAGGCTGCTCGGCGCGGCGCAGCACGACGCCCTCGGTGGTGCGGTCGAGCCGGAGGAAGGCGCGCAGGCCCGGGTTGATGAGCGGCTGGAAGTCGTCGAAATTGACGGGCTTGCCGTCGTAGCGGCCGTCGGTGATGTCGGCGAGGAACAGGTCGATCTCCTCGTTGGGGATGATGTAGCCGATGTTGTCGCTGCCGCCGAGACGGGAGAAGGCGATGCCGATCATCTGGTCGTGGACGAGGGCGGGGCCGCCGCTGTTGCCGGGGTTGATGGCGGCGTCGATCTGGATGCGGAGCCCGGCGCCGGGGTAGTTGTAGGCGGCAAACTCGATGCGGGAGACGATGCCCTTGGTGATGGAGAGGGTGGTGCCGCCGGTGGGGAAGCCGTAGGCCATGACGGTGTCCTTGATGCCGGGGAGCGTTGTCGCGCGGGGGAGCGGGGGGCGGGCGTCGAAGAAGGATTCGTCCTCGAGCCGGAGCACGGCGAGGTCCATCGCGGTGGAGTAGGCCTCGACGCTGGCGGTGTATTTGTCGCCCGACTGGTTGGCCTGCACCTGGATCTGGCTGGCGTAGGCGACCACGTGGGCGTTGGTTAGGATGCGGCGGCCGTCGATGATGACACCGGTGCCGGTGCCCTCGCGCGGGGGTTGCTTGGTCCAGGGGCGGTAAACGTCGGGGTAGCGCGCGGTGGAGAATATCTTCACCACGGAGTTCTCCACGCCGGGGGCGGGGGCCTCGGCGGGCTGGGCCGCGAGCATCAGGGGAATGAGGGCAAGAGCGCCGGCCGTGAGCAATCGGCGCAGCAGGGTAGAAAACAGGGGGATCACGCCCCGACCTTAGATGCGCCGCCCGGTGAGGGAAGCGCAGAAATCGCCCGGGCTCGAAGACGCGCTGGCCGGCGCAAGAACTGTGGCGTGAGCAGACCGGGAGCGCGGCTCAGCCCGCCTTGGGCTTGGCGAGCTGGATGGTCAGCGAGATACTGGTCACGGGCGTGTCGTCGATGAGCAGGTTGACAGAGTGGTCGCCGCTTTGGGCGAGGGGCAGACCGGCGATGCGAAACACGGCCTGCATCGCGGCGGTGTAATCCTCCTCACGCAGCTTCACCGGCACTTTCATCTCGGGCAGCGCGCCGATTTGTTTGCCGTCGGGATCGGTGAACGTGAATTGCAGGCGCTTTTCGCCGGCTTCGGTGAGGTCGAAACGCACCTTGGCGACGAGGTAGAAGGCGGCCTGCTGGTGCGGCAGCTTGGGCACGTTCAGGCGGTCGAAGGTGCCGACAATGGTCAGCTTGCCGCCGGGCACCGCCACGGCGTAGTCGCAGAGGGTAAGGAGCTCGACCTTCACGGTGGTCGCCTCAGATGAGGCCGAGTTTCATCTTACCCTCTTCGGAAATCATGCTCTGGTTCCACGGTGGCTCCCAGGTAATCTTGACCTCGGCGTCGGCGACGCCGGGGACGAGGAGGACCTTGCCTTTGGCGTCCTCGGCAATGGCCGGGCCCATGCCGCAGCCGGGCGCGGTGAGGGTCATCGCGATGCTGACCTTGTAGCCGCCTTCGGCGGTTTCGCGCTTCTCGATGTCGAGCGAGTAAACCAGGCCGAGGTCCACGATGTTCACCGGGATCTCGGGGTCGAAAACCTTGCGCAACTGGGTCCAAACGGCCGCAGGATCGGGCGAGCCGTCGGCGAGAGTGGCCGCCTGCACAGTGTTGTCGGTGGCCTGTTCGCCCAAGGCATCGGCATCCCTGCCGTCGATGCGGAAGAGGCCGGTGTCGGTCTGCACGGTGTAGCTGCCGCCAAGGGTCTGGTGGATGGTGACCTTCGTGCCGGCGGGCAGGGTGTGTTTGTCGCCGGACGGGATCTGCGTGGCGGCGACTTCGCGGGTGAGCGTGCGTTCCTTGGTCTGGGTCATGGCGGGCCTTAGCTTTTGAATTTCGACTGGATAAACCGCGTGAGCGCGGCGTGGAGGTGGTCGTCGGTCAGCTTGTCGAGGATCTCCTCGAAGAAACCGAAGACGAGCAGCTCGTGGGCGTGCTGCGGGGTGATGCCGCGGGCCTCGAGGTAAAACTGCTGGTCGGGGTCGATGCGGGCGGTGGTGGCGCCGTGGGTGCAGCGCACGTCGTTGGCCTCGATTTCCAGGCCGGGCAGACTGTTGGCTTCGGCGGCTTCGCTGAGCATGAGGTTGCGGTTGCTCTGGTAGGCGTCGGTCTTCTGGGCGTCGGGTTCAACGACGATGAGGCCGGAGAAGATGGTGCGGGCCTGGTCGAGGAGGACGTTTTTGTAGAGAAGATTGGACGAGGTGTGCGGCGCGGCGTGCGTCTGCAGCGTGCGCTGGTCGAACTCCTGCGTGCCGTGGGCGACGGTGAGGGCGAGCATCTCGCTGTGCGCGCCGGGAGCGAGCAGGCGGCTGTGCGACTCGTGCCGGGCCTGCCGGCCGCCGAGGTGGAGGTTGAGCGAGAACACGCGGGCGTCGCGGCCGGCGGCGATGCTGTTGCTGTGGAAAGCCTGGGTGGCGTCGGACCAGTTTTGCACGCCGACGTAGGTGAGGTGGGCGCCGGCGGAGGCGTGCAGGTCGTTGACGCCGGAGACGAAGTGCGCGGTTTCGGTTTCGGTGGAGACGAAGAACTCCACGAGGGTGGCCTTGGCTTGATCCTCAAGGATGACGAGGGTGTGCGGGAAGGTGGCCATGTGGTCGCCGGCGAGGGTGTGCTCGACGACGAAGGGCAGGGCGATCTCCACCCCACGAGGCACGTAGAGCAGTGCGCCGGTGGAGCAGAAGGCGGTGTTGAGCTCGACGAACTTCTCGCTGCCGAGGGCGACGGGGTGTTTCCGGAAATAGCGGCGGACGAGGTCGCCGTGCTCGCGGAGCGCCTCGTCGAGCGGGGCGAAGATCACGCCCTGTTCCCGCAGATCGGCGGGTAGGGCCGTGCGCGCGGTGATCTGGCGGTTGGAGAAGGTGAGCTCGGCCACGCGCGGAAAGTCCGGCAGGTGCGGCGTGTGCGGCGCGGGCTGGCCGGGGAGCACGAAACCGGCGAGGTCGATGCCCTTGAGGTTGGAGAAGCGCCAGCGCTCGTCGGTGCGGGCGGGCAGCGGGAGGGCGAGATACTGGTTCCAGGCGGCTTTCTTCGCCTCCAGCCACCAGGCCGGGAGGTCGCTGCGGTTGGCGAGATGCGCGGCGAAGCGCTCCTGGGTGAAATCGGAGGAAGAGTGGGTGTCGGGCACGGCGGACATCGGGAAATTTTCGATTTTTGATTTGGGATTTTCGATTTGGGGCGCCCGCTTCCGACCGAAATCGAAAATCAGGAATCCAAAATCGAAAATGGCGTCGTTCAGCCGACGCTGCCCTCCATCTCGAGGTCGATTAGGCGTTTGAGTTCGACGGAATACTCCATCGGGAACTGGCTCGCGAGGTCGTTGACGAAGCCGTTCACCGAGAGGCTCATGGCCTGGGCTTCGGTGAGGCCGCGCTGTTGCATGTAGAAAATTTGCTCCTCGCTGACTTTCGACACGCTGGCTTCGTGCTGCACGGAGTTGGCGTCGCCGCGCACGGTGATGGCCGGGTAGGTGTCGGTGCGGCTGTTGGTGTTGATGAGGAGGGCGTCGCACTCGGTGTTGTTCTTGCAGCCCTTGAGGTGCTTCGGGATGTGGACGACACCGCGGTAGGTGGAGCGGCCCTGGCCGACGGAGATGGACTTGGCGACGATGTTGGAGGTCGTCTCGTCGGCGGCGTGGATCATCTTGGCGCCGGTGTCCTGGTGCTGGCCGTCGTTGGCGAGGGCGATGGAGATGACCTCGCCGCGGGCCTTGCGGCCCTTGAGGACGACGCCGGGATACTTCATGGTGAGCCGGCTGCCGATGTTGCAGTCGATCCACTTGATGGTGGCCTCCTCGTGGGCGACGCCGCGCTTGGTGACGAGGTTGAAGACGTTGTTGGCCCAGTTCTGGACGGTGATGTATTGGATCTTCGCGCCCTTGAGGGCGACGAGCTCGACCACGGCGCTGTGCAGCGTGGAGGTGCTGAACTTGGGGGCGGTGCAGCCCTCCATGTAGGTGAGTTCGGCGCCCTCGTCGGCAATGATGAGGGTGCGCTCGAACTGGCCGAAGTTCTCGGCGTTGATGCGGAAATAGGCCTGCAGGGGCTGGGCGACCTTTACGCCCTTGGGCACGTAGATGAACGAGCCGCCGGAAAACACGGCGCTGTTGAGCGCGGAGAACTTGTTGTCCCCGGTGGGGATGACCTTGCCGAAGAACTTGCGGAAAATCTCGGGATGCTCACGGAGCGCCTCGGTGGAGTTGGCGAAGATGACGCCCTGCTTGGCGACGATGTCCTTGACGTTCGAATACGCGGCCTCGGAGTCGAACTGCGCCTCGACGCCGGCGAGGAACTTGCGCTCCTGCTCGGGAATGCCGAGCCGCTCGAAGGTGCGCTTGATGTCGTCGGGGACCTCGTCCCAGGTGCGCTTGGGCTTCTGGCCCTGCGAGAGGTAGTAGCGGATTTTGTCGAAATGAATGTTGTCGAGGTCCTTTGTGGCCCAGTGTGTGGGCATGGGCTTGCTGAGAAAGGTCTGCAGGGCCTTGAGGCGGAACTCGAGGATCCAGGGGGCCTCTTTTTTGACGGAGCTGATGTAGCGGATGGTGTTCTCGGTCAGGCCGGTGCCGGCGTCGAACTCGTAGTCCACGTTGTATTGGAAGTCGCCCTTCGTCTGGTCGATGCCGGCGACGGGATTGGCCGCGGCGTCGGGCGCCTCGGGGAGGATGGTTTCGGCGAGATCGGGCATGGCGGGTTCAGGCCTTGGCGAGTTCCTGTTTCACCCAGTCGTAGCCCTTGGCCTCGAGTTCGAGGGCGAGGGATTTGTCGCCGCTCTTCACGATGCGGCCGTCCCACATGACGTGGACGTGGTCGGGCACGATGTAGTCGAGCAGGCGCTGGTAGTGCGTGATCATGAGAATGCCGAGCGTGCCGCCGCGCATGGCGTTGACGCCCTCGGCGACGATGCGGAGCGCGTCGATGTCGAGGCCGGAGTCGGTCTCGTCCATCAGCGCGAACTTCGGCTCAAGCATCGCCATCTGGAGGATTTCGCAGCGTTTCTTTTCGCCGCCGGAGAAGCCGTCGTTGACCGCGCGGGAGGTGAACTTCCGGTCGATCTTGAGGAGGTCCATCTTCGAGTAGAGCCGCTTGTAGTAGCCGGTGGCGTCGAGTTCCTCGCCCTCGGCCATGCGCGCTTGGACGGCCGCGCGGAGGAAGTTGGCGATGGTGACCCCGGGGATCTCGCTCGGATATTGGAAGGCGAGAAAGAGCCCGGCGCGGGCGCGTTCGTCGGGCTGCATCGCGAGGATGGACCGGCCGTCGAGGAGGACGTCGCCGCCGGTGATGGTGTAATCGGGGTGGCCGGCGATCGCCTTGGAGAGCGTGGACTTGCCGGTGCCGTTGGGCCCCATGATGGCGTGGACCTCGCCGCTGTTGATGGTAAGCGAGAAGCCCTTGACGATGGCTTTTTCGCCGATGCTGACGTGGAGGTCCTTGATTTCGAGTTGGCTCATGTGCGTAAAAAGGGGGGAGGTGGTTGCGGCGGTCTTCAGGAGGCTGAACGGCCGCGGAAGGTGATCTCGACGGCGCTGGCGTCGTAGCCGGGCGGCAGCACGGCCTTCACCTGTTCGAGCAGTTCGGGCGGCAGGTCGATGTCGTGGGTGGAGCCGCTTTGCTCGTCGTGAAAATGCGCGTGCGGACGCAGGTTGGGGCAATAACGGGTGGGTCCGCGCTCAAAGTTCACCGCTCGCACCACGCGACATTGCACGAGGGTTTCGAGACAGTTGTAAACGGTGGCGAGCGAGATGGTCGGCAGTTCGGATTTCACCCGGGCAAAAACCTCGTCGGCCGTGGGGTGGTCGCGCTTTTTCAACAGCACGTTGAACACGACTTCACGCTGCGGGGTGGCGCGCAAACCGCTGTCGGCGAGGGTTTGCGTGAGGGACGCTGGGGTGGCGGTGGAGGTGTCAGGCATGAGAGTGAGGGTTTAAACAGATTGGAATGGTTCTAAATCGCAAGTGATAATTAGAATTGTTCTAAAAATGTGCGGATCTGTTTTGTAATTAATTGTTATTTAATGATAAAAGAATCCGGCTGGGAGCGCAGTCGCAGAATTATGTCATTGCATGTCTGTGCGTCGGACAGATCAATTTGCGCAACGTTATGAACATCGACGAAGCCCGCACCGCGATCATCCAAACCATCGGCCGCGTGAATACGCTCTACCAAGGCGTCGTTTTTGACGAATGGGTTTTGGTCAAGCTGGCGAGCGGCCCGGGCATGATCCTGTCCTACCAAGGCCCCCGGGCGGACACCTACAAAGCGCGGTTTCTGGCGGACATCAATTCCCTCCAGACCGAGGTCGGCCGGACGCCGCTGCAGCTGGGTGATTTCGTCTTCACCCATGGGGCGGACGGCACGCATTTCGATGCCTGCATGCGGATCGGGCCGGCGTGCTACCTGTTCTGCAATCACACGACCAAACCGATGTCCGAGATCCGGCAAAATCCGCTTTGGCTGAATGCGCAGAAACCCTTCGCCGAGCTGGGCGCGAAGTTTCAGGCCGATCCGGTTGTCTGACGCGCGTCCGGTCTCACCCGGTCAGCAGTCCCTGCCACAGAAACCAACCGTAGCCGGCGGCCAGCAGTGCACCGGCCCAGCGAGGCAGTCCGCCCAAAAGCAGCAGCGACAGGCCGTTCAGGACGGTGGCGCCGAGCAGCACCAACATGCCCGGCTCAAACAAGGTCCCGAGCGGCAGCGGTCGGAAAAGCGCGAACAGACCGAGGCACAGCGGAATGCAGATGTGGCCGTCGCCGACCTGGGAGCTGTAAACGATGTCGGCCCGGCGTTTCCAGCCCCAGTAGAGAGCGAGCACGGCGTTGGGCAGCACCATGAGCCAGCCGGTGATCCACCCGAGATTGGCCCCGCTGATGAAGCCGCCTTCGCGGGCCTCCAGCCATTGCACCAGCCAGCTGATGGAAGCATAGAGCCCGTAGGCCGAGACGAGCACCAGGAGCAGATCGAGATAGAACATGAACCCGAAGCTGACCCGCTGACGCACGTTGTGCTTGAGCACATCGAAGACCTGAAAGCACTGCCAGAACAGGAACAGGCCGATGAGCATCAACCCGTCGGTGCGGCCGAGTTCGCCGTCCTGGCCCAGCACCCAAACGGCACCGGCGAAGAACAGGGCGGCGGCGAGCGAAAGCAGCAGCGAGAGCCGGTTGAGCTGGCCCGTCGTTCCGGCTTTCGCTCCTTTGGCCGGTTTGCGGCCCTTGCCCGCGCCGGCGGCGGGCAGCACCGCGAGACCCCAAAACAGCGCGGGCAGCCCGAGCAACAGGGTGAGGTTGGTGATGTTGTTGACCAGGCTGTTGATCAGCACCTCGCCCGGCGCGCCGCGACCGGTAATCATCAAACAGACGAAAATCAGATTCCCCAGCCCCGAGCAGTAGGGCATAAGCAGGGTGCCGAGCGCGGTGCCTTCGAGGCCATGGTCGAGCATGGCCTCCAGCCGCCACATCATGAGCAGCGAGGCGCCGAGGAAAATGCCCAGGTAAACCAAAGGGTGGGCCAGACCGGCGGGTGCAAGCAGTTCGTTGAGCACGTCACTGCTTGGTTGGAAACCGTCGGCGAGTAAATCCCGCTTTGCGGTTCCCCGTTCAAGCCTGCCGCCAGCACCAGTGCCAGGGCTCGAAGACGATGCCGTGCGGGTTGTCGCGTGGATACGACAGGTGGAAACCGTGGTCCCGGGCGTGATCACGAAGCCAGCGGTAGGCGGAGGTCAGCGCAAATCCCTCCTCAAGCTCCGGCTCGCCAGGGGTGCCGAGGTCGAGCGCGTGGCCCGTGTGATGTTCGCTGTAGCCCGGGGCGGCGACGCTGGCGAGGATCGCGGCGAGCGGCTGGCCGGCGTCGCGTTTGCGGCGGATGATTTCGACCTGCCGGTTCACGCTGCGAAACCCCGAGAGCGGTTCGAGGGCGACGCCGTCTGCTTGCGCGGATTGGCGCAGTCGCGTCCAAGCTGCGGCCGCCGGAGGCGTCAGGCGCACCGGCGGACTGTCGGGCGGCGTGGCGATGGTGAGCAACGCGGCTTCATCCGCCTCGGGCTGCAAAGCGAGCCGGCGGCGGATGGCATAGTCGGCGGGCAGGCCGAGCTCGCGGTGCAAGGCCGCGATGCGGGCGGCGTAGGCGGTGGCCGGTGGATTCACCGTGGTGCCGGGTTCAGGCCGGCGAAAAGTCCTTGGTGTGCAGACGGCCGGCTTGGGCGAGTTCGTCGGCGGAGTAGGGTGTGGCGTCGGAAGCGGCGGCGCAGTCGAGGATTTCCTCCAGTTTCTTGGACCCCGAGAGCACGAGCGAGGTGTGCGGGTTGTCGAGCACCCAGCGCATGGCGGCGGCGGCGAGGGATGGCACGTCGCGGCGGACGAGGAGAGCCTTGTAGCGGTCGGCCAGCTCGACGCGCTCGACGATTTCTTCACGCGGATAGCGGGAGTTGAGTGAACCGGGAGGGAAAACGATGTCCTTGGTGAACACGCCGGCAAGGAAGCCGTTGGCGAGCGATTCGCGGGCGACGATGCCCACGCCCTGTTGGCCGAGATCGGCGATGATCGGCTCCCATTCGCGGTAGGTGAGGCTGTAGGCGATCTGCGCGACATCGATGCGACCCTGAGCGGCCCAACTGCGGGTCATCGCGCCGGTGTCCTTGATGAAACCGCAGGAGAGCCCAACGAAGCGCACTTTCCCGCTGCGTTTGAGGCCGTCGAGCGCGGCCCAGACGTCGTCCTTGATCTTGTCGGGATGGGTGGGGGAGTGGAAGAACAGCACGTCGATGTGATCGGTGCCGAGCCGCCGCAGGCTCTCCTCCACGGACCAGGTGACGGACGGGCCGTCAAAAAACTCGTTGGTGTGGACGCGTGAGTGGTAGCGGCCGAATTTCGTGGCAATGAGGGCGCGGTCGCGGTCGGCGCCGAGCGCCTGTCCGAGCACTTTTTCCGCAATGCCGTCGGCCTCCTTGGTCCCGTAGAGCGGCGCGGTGTCGAAGAAATTGATGCCGGCATCGAGCGCGCCGCGGATCGCGCGGTGGGCGTCACCGGAATCGACCGAGCCGTAGATCGAGGGCGAGCCGAAGGCCCAAGTGCCGAGGGAGACTTCACTGACTTTGAGACCGGTGCGGCCGAGGGAGCGGTATTTCATGGGAGGAGCAGGATGATGTGCGAGGATTGTGAGGGCAGGGGCCGATCTCCGGGCGGCCCGCCCGGAGGTCGGGCCCTACCGTTCAGCCGTTCGCAGTTTTGTGAGAGGCGAGGGCGGCGGTGATGAGCTTTTGGGCGGCGGCGACGAAGGCGGCGGCGTAGGTGCGGCCCTTGTCGGCGGAGGAGGGGCGCGGATCGGGACCCCAGACGGCGTCCTGTTCCAAGGTGGGCACGCGGTCGACGGGCAGGCGGGAAAGGTCCACGCAGTCCGGATCGGTGTGCATGAGGAACGACACCTCGCCGAGGGCGGCGTGGTTGACGATGACGAGCTCCTTCGGCAGCAGGTCGGTCTCGGAGGTGGCGATGGCGCGGGTGGTGGTTTGGCGGGCGTTAAATTGCGCGGCCTCGTCCTTGATGATGTCGTAGTGCGGCTGGCCGACGTGACCGCAGAGCACGAAGACTACGCGGAAGCCCTCGTCGGCGAGCTGGTCGAGGTGTTCGCGCACGAGCACGCGGAGCGTGGCCTCGCTGAAGTCGAGCGAGTGACGTTTGAAGGACAGATCCTTGACGCCCTTCATCGTGTTGGCGGCGACATAGACCGGCGGCAGCACAAGTCCGCCGGCGGCGCGGGCGAGTTCGATGCACAGCCCGTGGGCCTTGAGTCCGTCGAGTCCGATGGCGGCGTGTTTCCCGTGGTATTCCAATGCGCCCCACGGCAGGTAGGCGACGGGGTGCCGGTCGAAGATGGCCTCGATCTCGGCGGGCATCAGCCGCTCGTAGCGGCCCCAGATGGGAACGGGGGAGGATGGCGTCATGGGTTTATCGCACGATGCCGTGCGGGTCCGGTGCGCCAAGGATTTTTGCGCCGATGTCACAGGAATTCGAAAAGTCCCATTGCCTTTCCAGACGCGACACGCTGTTTTGGCGACGAACCGCTTCTGGTTCAGTGTTTGTTTCAACAACCCTCAACCCCGTTATATCCATGGCAACGTTTGTTCCTCTCATCAGCTCCGGCACCGCCGGTCCGCTCGGTGTCCTCCATCTGCCCCGCCTCTGGCTCAAGGCCTCCCTCGCGGCCCGCGGCAAGCTCGACTCCCGCTATCCCGGTTGCGGCAAAGGCTACGACCAGATGACGATTGATGCGCTCGGCCTGAAGACCGATGCCGTCCTCGCCTTCATTAAGGACCAGCGCCCGACCTATCCGCAGTTCGAGGCCTGGATCAAGGCCCAGCCCGGCGTGAAGCTCGACGCGGCCAGTGTCGAGAAACATAATGCCGCCGTGCGCGGCTACATCCACGACGACGCCACCCGCAAGGGCGTGCTCGCCAACAACGGTCTGCCGGACGATGCCTCTGCCGTGAAGGATGCCGTGCGCCTCAACGACCTCGACAGTTGGCAGGAATTCCACGCCGACGAGCTCAAGTAACCCGCGCGCGACCTGCGCAAAATTCAAACGCCGCCCCACGCAAGTGGGCGGCGTTTTTCATTATCCGCCGTGTTCGGCGAGCCAGCGCTCGGCCTCGATGGCGGCCTGGCAACCCATGCCGGCGGCGGTGATGGCCTGACGATAGACGTGGTCGGAGCAGTCGCCCGCGACATAGACGCCGGGGACGTTGGTCCGCACCTGGGAACCGGGCGCGGCCTTGAAGTAGCCGTTTTCATCCACCTCCAGCGGCGGGCTGAAGGGCTTGGAGTTCGGGATGTGGCCGATGGCGACAAAGATGCCCTTCACCGGCAGCACGCTCTCGGCGCCGGTCTTCACGTTTTTGATTTTCAGGCCGCTGACGGCCCCCTGTTCGACGCCTTCGACGGAGACCGGCACGCTGTCCCAGACCATCTGGATCTTCTCATGCGTGGTGGCGCGGTCGGCCATGATCTTGGAGGCGCGCAGTTCGTTGCGGCGGTGCACAAGATAAACCTTGCTGGCAAAGCGCGTGAGGAAGAGCGCCTCCTCGGCCGCGCTGTCGCCGCCGCCGATGACGGCGACTTCCATCTTGCGGTAAAAGGCACCGTCGCAGGTCGCGCAGGTGGTCACGCCCTTGCCGCCGTAGAGTTCCTTCTCGCCGGGCACGCCGGTCAGCCGCGGCGAGGCGCCGGTGGCGATGATCACGGTTTTCGTGAGGATCGTGCGGCCGTCGAGGACGAGCTTGCGCGGCATGCTGGTGAAATCGACCGAGGTCACCAGCGCCTGCTCGAAACGCGTGCCAAAGCGCTGCGCCTGTTCGCGCATGTTCTGCGTGAGTTGGAATCCGTCCACGCCGTGCGGAAAGCCGGGGAAGTTTTCCACCTCGCTGGTGGTGGTGAGCTGGCCGCCGGGCAGGGGGCCCTCAAGGACGAGCGGATTCAGGTTGGCGCGGGCGGCGTAGATGGCGGCGGTGAGGCCGGCGCAGCCGGTGCCGATGATGACGACGTTTTCGACGGAAGTGGACATGGCGGTAAGGAGAAAACAGAGAGCACAGCCCGGATTGAGTGCAACCTTGGAGATGGGAATAGACCTTTTGGGCCAAGCCGGACTGCGCTGGCGCACAGGCAGCCCGCCGGCGGGCCGGCTCAGAGATTGCGCAGAAAGCCCGGTCCCTTGGCCTGCATCTCCTGCTCCACCTGGCGGCGGGTGGCGGCCATGTTGTCCACGAGATTGGGGTAGCGCCGGCCCGCGGCCTTCGCCCGGGCGCGCGCCCACTCGATGCTCGCGGGGGTGAGCTTGGTCTTCGGACCGGTTTCGGCGGGGGCTTTCTTTTTCCAAGGAGCGGACATGGTCCGGAACTTGGAACGAAATTGATTTTCCGCAAGAGACGTCCTGATCGCGCAGATTGGTCTCGGGGATATTTTTACCACGGATTACACGGATGGAGACGGATAAGAGACTGCATCTGTGCCATCCGTGTAATCCGTGGTTAACTCTGAACGGTCAGGATCTTTGGGCTAGGCGGCCGCGGTCGAGCCGGAGCCGATGGGCTGGTTTGCGGCATGACGGAACAGCAGCCCGGAGAGGATAAACATGAGAACGAAAAATCCGTTGAGCATGAAAACCTGCGACACACCCGGGCTAAAGTCAGCCGGCCAGAAGGTGACCGCGATCACCGGCACGAGGAAGGTGACGGCGGCCGTGGTGAAGGCGGCCATGGCCATGCCGGTGGGACGGAAGCGGGCGAGCCCGACGCCGATCAGCCCGGTCAGGATCACACCGAGATAGAGGAGGTTGCCGGGGTTGTCGTCTCCGATGATCTGGACGGCGGCGCTGATCCACGTGATGAGAAATCCGGTGGCGACCGCGAGACCGGCGCCAAGTTTGTAGGTGAGATTGGCCGGCCGGCGCGTGGCCAGCAGACGATAGACGAAGGTCGTGGCGGCAAGCATCACCCAGCCGAAAGCGAAGTCGGAACCGGTCCAGTTCCAGCCCTCGACGGTCATGTTGCCAATCAGCGGAATCAGCAGCACGGCCAAGGGCGCGAGCGCCACGATGAGATAGTCTTTGGATTTCATGTCCGTTCAGGATGCCGAAGGTGTGTGAAAGGATGATGAAGGGAGCGTGAAATGGCGACGAATTACACCGTGAATACATCCGGTGACGCTCGGGACGGGCACGAAGTTGTTCGCCGACGGCACGATTCCGGCCGCATTCGCTATGGTCGAGTGAGTAGGGTGCTACCCAGCGGAGTGATCGCGGCCCATTACCAGCGATCCGGGGACGTTAAGACGGGTATGGTGGGAGCGTGAGACAGCCACGCCATGCACACTAAACATTAAAACCTGACTCCTTCGATCGACTCTTAAAACCTGACTCCTTCGATCGACTCCTGCTGAGCCGGATCATGCTGCTTTTGCGCGAAGGTTAATGGTGATGCCTGACCACTTTGATTCGGCAATCCCCGTAAGGCACCGGCGGACTTACTCAATGATTTTAATGCTCTTGCGTGGCATGGGAGGAACAAATCCAATGGGCTGCGGGGAGACAAACAGATTGTTGGCGGGCGGCTTGGTCGGCCAAGAATCAAGAACGTGACGTCTGTGGATCGATCCAGATCGCATAGGATAGATGACTTGATCGGGCACGGATTTATGATACCTAATCCTAGTGCTGGCGTATGGCACGAATACTTAAAGGTAAACCGCTTCCTCATGCTGTAATCTGCGACACCAATATTTTGTGGTGTGAAGATAAGGCACCTATAGCGAATCCAGGTTTTGAAGCATTCTGGAGCAAGGTATCTTGCCAGTTTGATCTGGCATTGTATCTACCGGACACAGTTCGCGGTGAACTGCTCTTTCAACATTACACATCTTGTCACAAGATATTGCGCCAAACCGAAGATAATTTGGCTAAAATTTCAGCAATAACTCACTCAAAGAAATCCACTCGTATCACAGCTGATAATCTGCGTGCTCAGATTGAAAAAAAGTTTATGAAATGGGCGCGAGATAAAGATGCTGAGATACTACCATTACCTGCTTCCAAGATCGATTGGGTTAAGATGGCTCAGGATGCAATTTGGAGAAATGCGACGTTTTTGCCTGATGCAAAGCAACCCGAGGTAGAGAAAGGATTTCGCGATGCGCTGATTCTTGAAACAGTATGTGATTTTGTGATGAGAGATACTCGGCAAATTAACATAGCTTTTTTGTGCAATGATTACATACTCAGAACTACCGCAAATAGTAGGCTTAAATTTGATGGTAGATTTGCAGTCTATGAGAGCGTTCAGGAGTTTGAAAGCTATCTACTTTTAACAAAAGAGAAGCTAACGAATGAGTTTATCTCTAAGATACTGAATCGAGCGCGGGAGCGATTTTATACGAAAGATGATGGCACGTGTCTCTACGTTAAAGAGAAACTGCGTGAACGGTTGCAGGCTGATTTTAAGGATTACTTTGATGATGTAACAAAATCTGAAGACAGGAGCTTGCTTTCATTCGGTTCACTTTTTGGCGGCGACAAACAGTTTAAACCGATTCGAGAAGGAGTATTTTGGATACGAAAGCCAGATTTTATAAAAATTGAAGGAGATAAGTTGTATCACTGGAAAAGTGTGGTTCGCTATGTTCGACCATACCATGAAGAGCCCACACCTGCCTCGTTCGGAGGTATTTCATCCGCATCCGGCAAGGTGCTTTTTCTTCCATTTCATGTGACTTGGTCTGCAAGGATTAAAAATGACGCGAGGTTTCACGATCTTCGCATAATTGATATTAAGTTGGAGAATAATGAATTTCGGGTGCCAACGGCAGATGAACTGAAAATCTACGGTATTGCGGGTGCCGAAGCTACGTAAGTAGAGCGACTAGACCTAGGTAGAGCTAGTCTGCGGATGGTTATATGTATCACGTTACGGCAAGCCGTTTCTCGGCGACTTCGCGGACGGTCTTGGGTGTGAGTCGCAGGAACGCAGGCTGACGCCCGGTGGCTTAGCGGCCGGTGCCTTGGCTGGCACCGCCCCAATTCAACGGGCGGGCCTCGACCTTGCTCAGGTCAGGCAGCGTGGTGCCGTTGAGGCTGGTCAAATTGGTTTGATAGCCCTCGGCGACAAAAACCGGGGGCTTAATCATTGTGGTCTTTCCAATGCTTTTCACGGCCCGGTGATGATCAGGACAGGAATTTCCTGAGTTCGGCCAGAACCCGTGTGGTCGCTGATTCGGGCAGTTGGCCCAAGGAGCGGCGGATCAGGCCTTGGTGCATGGTGAAAAGCTTGGTCGGGCGGATGAGCGAGGGCTTGGGCAGGCCGGCGGCCTGCCAGTCGGCGGTCTCAAGGGGCAGGCTGCCCGAACCGGATTGAGGCGAAATCTGTGAGGTAATGGCCACCAGCATGACGTCCGCTTGCGAGGCATTCCAAGCATCGGGCGAAACGACCAAGGCGGGACGCTGTTTCGTGGTGCTGAGGTCCGTGAAGGGAAACGGCACCAACACCACGTCGCCGCGCCTATAGCTGGTCGTAGGCGGCGTCATCGGGATTGTCCCAGAAGGCAAAGGCCGATTCGGCGTTCTTGAGCGCGGCGAGGTCCTCCGGCGAAATCTTCAGCTTCGCCGGCAGGTCGTGCAGCAGTTGCATCTGCTGCTTAACGTCGAGCCGCTCGATGGCGGCTTCGATTTCCTGCACTGTGCTCATGCGGGGAATAGAGACGAGGTCGCGGGGGACGTCAAACCCGGGGTTGCGGGATGAGGCGGTTGATGGGCCGCGGGGCTCGGTCCGGCGGCGTCGAGGCCGGGGCGGGATACGGCGATCCCGCCCTACAGCTCACCACCCGAAGCTGCGCTTGATACGGAGGACTTCGTAAAGATCGGAGGGGAGTTCCTTCAGGAAGCGCGAGGGTTCGAGCAACATGCCGCCGGGGCCGGCGCGGGAGGCGACTTTGGGGTAGCTGATGTAGAGTTCGTTTTTGGCGCGGGTGACGGCGACGTAGAACAGGCGGCGCTCTTCCTCGATGTCGTCGGCCTCGATGGACCGGCGAGTGGGCAGTTGGCCGTCGGCGGCGCCGATGAGGAAGACGATGTCGAACTCCAGCCCCTTGGATTGGTGGACGGTGGTGAGCTTGACGGCTTCGGCGTCGGGATCGACCTGACGGTCACTGGTCTCGCCGTTGAGGAGCACGATCTGCGCGAGCATGTCCTGCATCTCCTCAAAGCGGCTGGCGAAGCCGATGAGGGCTTTCAATTCATCGAGGCGGTCCACGTAGTCGGCGAAGGCGCCCTTGAGGTAGTCGCCATACCAGCCGTCGATGGCGATCTCGACGGTGGCATCGGGCCGGGCGGTGCGCATGATGTCGGCGACCTGCGAGAGGGAGGCGCAGAAATTTTCCCAGTCGGGCCGGGCGTCCTTGGCGACCTTGCTCTTCACGTCGTCGCTGGGAAGGACGTCGATGAAGTCCTTCTGCATGAGCCGGGCGTGGTCGAGGGCGGCGTCATAGATTTTCTGCGCGCCCTTCTCGCCGATCTTGGGCAGGAGCACGGCGATGCGCGCCCAGGCCTGCGCATCGCTGGGATTGTAAACGAAGCGCAGGAGGGCGACGAGTTGCTTAATGTGCTGGCGCTCGAAAAACTTTACGCCGCTGGTGATCTGGTAGGGCACGCCGGCGCGGGAGAGGGCGAGCTGCACCTCAAGCGCGAGGAAGTGTGAGCGGTAGAGGATGGCGATCTCGTTGAGCGAGACGCCCTCGTCCTCGGTGAGGGCGCGGATGCGTTTGAGGATGAACTCGGCCTGCTCGCGGTCGTCCATCGCCTGCACGACGAAGGGTTTTTGCGCATGGCCGCGGGCGGCACGCAGCTCCTTGTCGAAATGCCGGCCCTTGGGCTGGGCGAGGAGGACGCCGTTGGCGAAGTTCAGGATCTCGGGCGTCGAGCGGTAGTTGGTTTCGATGCGGTGGATGACGGTGCCCGGGTGCCGATCCGGGAAGGTCATGATGTTCTCGAAATTCGCGCCGCGCCACGAGTAGATGCATTGCGCGTCGTCGCCCACGGCCATGAGGCAGTGGTGGCCGGCGAGCTTGTCCACGATCTGCGACTGGATGGTGTTGGTGTCCTGGTATTCGTCCACCAGCACATGGCGGAAACGGTGGGCGAAATACTCCGCGACCTCCGGCGCCTCGTTGAGCAGCCGGAGCCAGAGCTCCAGCAGGTCGTCGTAGTCCACGACGTTCTGCTCGCGCTTGCGCTTCGCGTAGGCCTCGGCGAAGGGACCGAAGCGGTGGGCGAGGTCGTTGTATTGCGGAAAACTCTTCGTGACGGTCGCGGTCAGGGGGATCTGGGTGTTGCGGGCGAGGGAGAGCACGCTGAACAACGGGCCGGGCCGCGGGTGGGTCTTGTCCTTGAAGAAGGTCTTGTCGCCGGCCTCGACGGATTGCTTGAGGAGAGACTCGGACTCGTCGGCATCGAGGATGGTGAAGTTGCGCGGCAGGCCGATAGCCTCGCCGTAGATCCGCAGGGCGCGGTGCCCGAGGGAGTGGAAGGTGCCGCCCCAGAAACGCTGTGGTTCGACGCCCGTGAGATCCTGCACGCGGTGGAGCATCTCCTTGGCGGCCTTGTTGGTGAAGGTGAGCAGAAGGATCTCGCCGGGCTTTACGCCCTGGGAGAGCAGGTAGGCGACGCGGTAGGTGAGGGTGCGGGTCTTGCCGGAACCGGCGCCGGCGAGCACGAGGAGCGGCCCGGGCGGGGCGGTGACGGCCGCGAATTGCTCGTCATTCAGCAGCGCGCGGAAGTCGATTGGCGGAATGCCGGCGGCCGGGCGCGAGGCGTCGAGTTCGAAATCCATGAATGCAACAGGAGGGAGGCCGCTCGCAGGGTGGAGGGCAAGCTAGGATCGGGAGTGGTCGGGGAATTGTAGGGCGGGATCGCCGTATCCCGCCTTGTTCAATCGCTGGTGCATGATGGCGGGATTCGGAGATCCCGCCCTACAACCTGTCTCACGGCGTCCAGCGCATCTGGTAGTGGGTCTCGGTTTCGGCGGCGACGGCGAAGCCGATGCGTTCGTAGAGCCGGCGGGCGGGGTTGACCTTGAGGACCTGCAGGCGGAGCGGCAGCCCGGCGGTGCGCGCTTCGGCGAGCAAGCCGTGCATGACGGTGGTGCCGAGGCCGCGGTTTTGGAATTCCGGCGAAATCTGGATGTTGACGAGCCGGATCTCTTCCGGGCTGCGCACGACGTGCAGCAGGCCGGCGTCCTGGCCGTCGAGCACGATCACCTGCACGTGATCGGGCCGGAAATTCTGGCGAAACCGCTCGGCCTGCCAGTCGTCGTCCCACTTGCCCCAGGTCTGCTCGATGTAGGTCCGCATGGTCTCCCGTTTGAGCGACCAGAGCCACAGATAATCGGCATCACTGATCGGGCGGAGGGAGTGGGCCATGGTCAGAGGAGCACGAGGTCGTTGCGGTGGACGACTTCGAGGCGTTTGCGGCCGGGGAACTGGGCGGCGACGGCGTCACCCTTGCGTCCGGCGATGTCGGGGATCTGGTCGTGGCTGTAGGTGGTGCGGCCGCGGGCGATCACGGTGCCGTCGGGCCCGGCGATGTTGACGACGTCGCCGGCGGCGAATTCGCCGAAGGCGTGGGTCACACCCACGGCGAGGAGGCTGCGGCCCTGCTCACGCAGCACAGGCACGGCGCATTCGTTGAGGAAGATCGTGGCCGTGGGGCGCTGGAAGTAGGCGAGCCAGCGTTTGCGGGCGTCGAGCGGCAGCCCGCTGGGCACGAAAAAGGTGCCGGGGCCGGTGCCGGCGAGGAGGCGCGGGAGGATGTCGGGCTCGGCGCCGGCGGCGATGAAGACACCGCAGCCGGCACGGGTGGCGAGCCTGGCGGCTGCGATCTTGGAGGTCATGCCGCCGACGGCGGTCTCGCTGGTGGTGCCGCCGGCCATGGCCTCGATCTCCGGGGTGATTTTCTCCACGACCGGCACGATCTGGTGGGTGCCCCGGAGGTCGATGAGTCCGGGGGCGGTGGAGAGGATGAAGAGGTATTGCGCGTGGGTAAAGCTGGCGACCATCGCGGAGAGCGTGTCGTTGTCGCCGAATTTCAGCAGGGCCTGGATTTCTGCCGCGCTCACGGTGTCGTTTTCGTTGATGACCGGCACGGTGCCGTAGGCGATGAGCGATTCGAGGGTCTTGCTTACGCTGAGATAGCGGTCGCGGCTGCGCAGGTCCTCATGCGTGAGCAACACCTGCGCGACCGTGAGCCCGTGCGGGGCGAAGCCGGCCTGCCACGTCTGCATGAGCAGGCTCTGGCCGACGGCGGCGCAGGCCTGCTTTTTGGCGACATCGGCCGGGCGCTTTTTCAAACCGAGCCGGCCCATGCCGAGCCCGACCGCGCCGGAGGAGACGACGATGACCTCGGTGCCCCGGGCGCGCAGGCCCGCGATCTGGGCGCAGACGGCGGCGATGCGCGCGGTGTCGAGCTGGCCGATGCCCGAGGTGAGAACCCCGGTGCCGAGTTTGACGACGACGCGGCGGGGATGGGATCTTTTCGGGACGGAGGGCACGGGATGAGTGGGTAACAGGCAGGCCGGCCCCGCCGGGCCCGGCGGCGGCTCAAACCGTGAGCAGGTCCTTCTCCTTGTGCGCGAGATGGTCGTTGATTTCCTTGATCGCGGCGTCGGTGGCGTGCTGCACGTCTTTCTCGAAACGCTTGAGATCATCCTCCGTGATGGCGGCGGCCTTCTGGGCCTTCTTGAGGGCGTCCATCGTATCGCGGCGGACATTCCGCACATGCACCCGGCCGTCTTCGGCCAGCTTGTGCGCGGTTTTGACGAACTCGAGTCGGCGCTCGCGGCTCATCTCGGGGAGAGGGATGCGGACAACCTTGCCGTCCGGCACGGGGTTGAAGCCGAGGTTGGCCTCCTGGATGCCCTTGACGATGGCCTTCATGATGCTGGCGTCCCAGGGCTGCACCTGGATCAGGCGGGCATCAGGCGTGGAGATGGCGGCGCACTGCTTCAGCGGGGTCATGGTGCCGTAGGCCTCGACCATGACCGTCTCGACCATGGCGGGCGTGGCCTTGCCGGTGTGGATGGCGCTGAACTCGTGCAGCGTGTAATCAACGGCCTTCTTCATCTTGGCCTGCATTTCGGTGATCGCGGGATGGCTCATGGGATTTTCGATTTTGAATTTTGATGTTCGGTTGGCGTGCCGCGACGCGGCACGCATGGCACCGGGGTTCAGCCGTGGACGAGGGTGCCGATCTTCTCGCCGAGGACGGCTTTGCGGATGGCATGCTCGTCGTTGAGGTCGAACACGAGGATGGGCACGTTGTTGTCGAGGCAGAGGGAGAAGGCGGTCGAGTCCATCACGTTGAGCCGCTGCTTGAGCGCGTCGATGAAGGTGATCTCGTCGTATTTGACGGCGTCGGCGTGCTTCTTCGGGTCCTTGTCGTAGATGCCGTCCACCTTGGTGGCCTTGAGAATGATGTCGGCGTGCATTTCGGAAGCGCGCAGGGCGGCGGTGGTGTCGGTGGAGAAATAGGGGTTGCCGGTGCCGGCGACGAAGATGACGACGCGACCCTTCTCGAGGTGGCGCATGGCGCGGCGCATGATGAAGGGCTCGGCGATCTGGTTCATGGGGATGGCCGACTGCACGCGGGTGCTCACGCCCATCTTTTCGAGGCAGTCCATGATCGCGAGGCCGTTGATGACGGTGGCGAGCATGCCCATGTAGTCGCCGGTGGTGCGGTCCACGCCGCGCTTGGCGCCGTTGAGCCCTCGGAAGATGTTGCCGCCGCCGATGACGACGCAGACCTGCACGCCGAGGTCGTGGATTTCCTTCACCTGGGCGCAGGTTTTTTCGAGGGTGGCGGCGTCGATCGGGTCGCCGGATTTGCCACCACGGAGAACCTCGCCGCTGAGCTTCAGGACGATGCTCTTGTATTTGACACTGGGATCAACGGTCGCGGAGGCGTGCATGACGGACATGCAACGGGAACGCAAAATCCGCGTCAATTCCCGAGATGGACGGATTTGCCGGCGGCCGGCGGGGGCGGCGGGAATTTTCGGGCGCGATGCGGCTTAACCGCGGTCGAGCCGCACGGTGATGATCTGCTTGGGCTTGAGTGACAAACCTAGCCGACCGCGGGTAAGGCGCAGTCGTCCGCGAACGTTGCCTTCGAAATCGGTGAGGGTCGCGCTCTGCGCGATGTTTGGCGCGGGCACGAGCCGCGCGACAATGCGGCGGGCGTGCGGATTGTAGAGCCGCACCTCGATGGCCGAACCAAGCTGCCGCAAGCTGCTCAGGAGGGCCGGTCCTTCGAGGCGCAACCAACCGGCGGTGGCGGGCGCGGTGCGTTCACTGCGGAAAATCGCGAGATCGGCGGCGCGCAGTTGCACGTTGCGCAGACCGCCGGCCAGTTGCTGGCCGAGTTCGCCGAGCCGGGTGCGGTCGGGTGCGCCCATGAGCGGGACCAAGGCGTAGCGGAACATGAGTGTGCCCGGCATCTGGCCGCCGGGTTCGCCGTCGGTGAAGACCGTGCGGCGGAAACCGCGGAAAAGGGTGAGGGCGATGGGTCGGCCGGGGAGATCGCGCACCGCGGTCTCAAGCAGTCCGCCATCGGCGACGACGGCGAGGCCGTGGCGCGCGTCATGCACGGCGGTCCAGCTTTGCTGTGGCCGGGTTTCCACCTCGAGTTCGCGGTATTCGTGGTTGTCCCGACGCAGGGCGATGGGCCGCTCGACCACGTCGAACGGTGTATCCGCCAAGTAGGTTTTTGCCTTGGTGCCGCTGGGGAATAGCGCGCGGAGGCGATGATCTTCGGCGATGTTTTGGACGGTGGTCTCGATCTCGAGGTGGCGCTGGCCCGGCCGCAGGCTGATGTGGCTGTCGATCACGAGGTCCGCGGTGCGCTCCAAGCGCTCCATGCGGCTGAAGTCGAACGCGGCCGGGACCGGCATCACGGTGCGGATGCGGAAAGTCGTGAGGAGCGGACCGCTCCGCACGAGGGCCACATCGGCCCGGCAGGCGGTGGAGGCGAAGATCTGGTCGTTTACTGCTTCGCCATGATACCAGCCGTCGCCGATATCGGCGCGATCCTCAAACGTAAGCAGGTCGCGGTAAACCCGGCCGGTGTGCCGGTCGGTAAGCGTGAGCGTGCCGTTGGCCTCGATCTGCACGGCGAGGTGTTCGTTGGCCATCGAGCGCTCGCTGGTGGCGAATCCGGGGACCGCGGGGTGGCGCGTGGGAGTGTCGGGCTTCGCGGCGCGCACGGTGAGCGTGGTGTAGCCGACGGCCGGGATGGAAACGGCGAGGGCGACGGTGACGAGATGGTGATGCACGTTTTCCGGGAATTTGGTCGGCCGCAGACGCGGTCGCATCCGGTTCATGGTCTGGCCGAGCCGCTGATAGGGAATCTCACGGCCGTCGGGCCCGTGGATGCGGAACGCGGGCTTGGGCTCGAAGCCGAAAAACTCGTTGAAGCACGGCCAGGCGGTCGGGATTTCCAGCGTGATTTCCGTCACGCCTGCGAAATCGCGGGGCAGGGGATTGAACACGGTGACGCGCAGTGCGTCGTCCGGCAGGTCGCCGGCGACGGAGGCCGCAAACTGTCGGGTGGCCTCGGTGGTGAGGCGATCGGCGATGATGCGCACCTGGTCGAAGCGATGATCCATGTCCTTGTGGACTTGGTCCACGCTGCAGCCGTCGATCGAGTCATGCGCGTGATTTTGCAGCAACAGCCGCCACGCGAGATCAAGGAAGCCGGGCGCAAACTCCGTGCCGAGCGCGGTCGTGGCGAAGGCGGTGAACGGTTCGGCCCACTGGCAAAGCAACGACTGGCAACGGGCATTGGCCTGCTTCAGGCGCACGCGGCTGGAGAGGACGCCGGGGATGACCCACTGCATGCAGGCTTCGAGCGGCTGCTCGCCCCAGACCGCCCGGCCCGGGTCGCGCAGCTCGCCCTCCAGCCGGCCGGTGATGCGTTGCCGTTGCGCGCAGAGTTCGCGGGCGTAATCGTCGAGCGAGGAATGGACCAGCTCGTAGCGCTGGCTGCCGGCGAGCGCCGCAACGAGCAGGGCATGGCGCCGCGGGCTCCATTCCTGATGGTCGCAGGAATCATGCAGGAGCAACGCATCCACGTCCGTCGCGGCCGCCTCCTCGGCGAGGAATTTTTCCAGCAGCCGGGTGAATTCCGCCGGGTCGTCCTCGATTACCCGCTCAGGCTCGTGGGCGCGGCCCACGTGGGCCTGGTAGGTGCCGTAGCCCTGGCGGGCGAACTTGTGGCAGGGCAATGCGGTGCCGTCGGCGCCGCGCCAGAGAAAGTTGCGCTTGGTATCGTGGTTGATGCCGCGCCAGAGGACGACCGCGTTGATGCCGCAGCCGGCGAAGATCTGCGGCAGTTGGCTGTTGTGGCCGAACATGTCGGGCACATAGCCGGTGCACGCGGGGGTGGCGCCGAAGGCCCGCGCTTGGGTGCGGCCGAGAAGCAGGTTGCGGATGATGGCTTCGCCCGAGACGGTGAATTCGTCGGGCATCGAATACCAAGGGCCGACGGCGAGCCGGCCGGCGCGGGCCAGTTTTTCGACCCGGGCCCGCCGGTCGGGGCGAATTTCAAGGTAGTCCTCAAGGAGGATGGACTGGCCGTCGGTTTGGAAAGGTCCGGGAAGCTCGCCGGACTCCAGCGCGGCGATCACGCGGTCGAGCAGGCGCACCAAGCCCGGGCGGAATCCCATGGCCGGCTGATGCCACTCACGGTCCCAATGGGTGCTTGGCACATAGTGGACGCGGCGCGGCTTGGGGGTAGGCATGGACACGACAGATGGAGCGCCGCGGTTCCGGAAACAACGCAATATCGCCCAGTCCCAACCGCGACCGTGTCATCACCGGCGCGGATCGGCTGTTCCGGGGTTGTGTCTGCAAGCGAAGGGGAGCAGGGTCTTGGCATGAAGCGATTTTTTGGCTGCTGGTTCGGATGCGTGATCGCATTGGGGATGGCGTTGGCGGGTTGTCAGTCGCGGACAATGGAGCGCGGGGCGGCACCGGCTTCGCCGGAAGGGGTGACGTGGATGTTGGTGGAATTGAACGGCACGGCGGTGGCTCCGGCGAACAACCCGCGGCATCCCACGCTGCGGCTCGATCCCGCCGCGCAGCGGGTGTCCGGTCACGCCGGAGTGAACAGCTATGGCGGCGGTTATGAATTGAACGGTCCGGTTTTGCGATTCGGTCAGCTCATGAGCACGATGATGGCCGGTCCCGCCGACTTGATGGAGCTGGAGCGCGACTACACCGCGATGCTGCGGGGAGTCACCGGTTGGCGGCGGACCGCGGCTGGCTTGGAGTTGCTGGCGGGGGATCGGGTGGTGGCGCGTTACCGATCCGCGGCCGGGGATTGACCGGCTCCCGACAGGCAGGGCGGATGAAGGCACTGCACGAGGAAATCGTGTCCGCTGGCGTCATTGTGCGGCGCTTGGCGGACGGGGTGGAGGGGAGTTTCCCTGGCCGTCGG